>JAJFKE010000049.1 GCA_021773355.1 Gammaproteobacteria bacterium
GAAGATGAAGAACAAAACGACCCAGCTCCGACAGACTATATGTAAATTAAATAAAAGGCTCACAGGGTTCGGTGGTACAAGCTGGATACAGCATGTACTTAGAAATGCACAATGTTTCATGTTTTCACACAGTCTGGGCACTACTGAGACTGTCGGATTGGGTATAAGCTAATACAGGTTAGAGAACTTTGATTTCTGGATGGTGAATAGAGCATCAAATGACTCTTAGCCCCTTGCCAGTTTAGATTAGTTCTATGTTGCTGCGCCGAATCCTATATCTCGCAACTTTTCATTGTTCCTCTTGCACTCGCAGGTTGTAGGCCGTCGGCGATTCACAATCCATCGCATAAGCTCTCATATTGCTGTCACGCTGTACCTGATTCACAAATGCAGGCTCGATGGGTCGCGGATTGGTGCTGATCGCTCTAGCCGGCGGTGTTAGGGGTTCGCTCGGATATGCCAGTGTCGCCTCTCGCCACAGCTGTCGGCAATACCCAGAATTGGCATCAAATCTCTTGCCTTGCAAATTCTCCGGACCCATTTTGCAAGCACCGATCAGGCAGACAACCAAGACAGTCCAGTTTCTGTTCATACCATGCGTCCCCTTCATCAAACTACGTTCTATCTAATATAGACGTAATTTTTTTGATGCCAACTCACAGCTTCTCGACGACTGTAATTCAAACAGGACCGGCGTTTCAACAACTATGTCAGTGTTCGGTATCAGACTACAATGAAAATAGTAAGTTCAAACGGGCAAAGAGCTTTCAGCTGTACCAGTAATGACAGCAGGTTCAAGCTCCTTTGACCTGTTTGATTCCATTAGCCCCGCTGATATTGGAAAACGTCTTCTAAAGGGAGACCAAACACAGTGGCGATACGAAACGCCACCTCCAGTGAAGGAGAGTATTTTCCCAGCTCAATCGCGTTCACGGTTTGCCTTGTTACATTAATCTGTCTGGCAAGCTCCAGCTGGGTCATGTCATTGTGTGCAGCGCGTAGTTCACGAATGCAATTTGATATAGGTAGTTCCGACATCAGTATTCCCTGCGGTATTGCACAATCACTACAGCTGCTCGCAAAATTTCTGAGCAGATAATCGCCGCCAGATACAACATGCCCCAGCCCCAGTTTCCGCCGTTGCTATGTATCACGGGAAAGGTAATCAAAATAAGCAGGGCTATTAATGTGACGTAGGCCGCCCGCGCCGCTCGAAATGCAAATAGCTGATCGCGTTCGTCTTTTGCTATGCCAGCATCTTCCGGCGAAAGCTTGCGCGCCACCAGCACTAATATGACTTCCAGAACTATAAATACGGACAAAGCGATTAAAGCCAGGTGGATCAAGTAGTGATAGTGAGGGTCAGGCTGATGATAGGCCCGCACCATAAAGAGATAGTAAGGGAAGAACACTATGACCAGTGCAAAAATAGTGGCCCAGGCTTTCTTTTCACGGAACGACATTTCTGACTCCTAGAACTAATTCAATTTGGACTGTGTGAGTTCTTTTTACGTTATTAAGGAGGGCCGACCAGAGCAACGCTGAAGTTGTTACAACTATCCAATACATGAGAATCCTCTTTGATTATCTCTACAAGTTGACGCGGTATATCTTTGGCATGCTCTACGAACTCCTCCTCAAAGCCCTTAAATTCATCAGAGGAGCGAATCAACCCAAATACCTGCCGCTCATAATCGGTAACTATTACCTTGTCAGCGCCAATCGAGAACACGGTGACAGTTAGCGCATACAGATTGTCGTAGAAGGCAGTGCCACACAGGGCGAAGTCATTCTGCCTTATACTAACGGTGTTTGAGTTTTCATCGGCAGTCGGCGCCGCGTTCGTTGCCGCCGAGTGTTGTGGATTGGCGCTTGCCAACATGCTGCAGGTACACAGCGCAGTTGCAATAAGCAGCTTTGAAAGTAATGTTTTCATGATCTTGGACCTCCATTGGTGCAGGAAATTACGGGAAATAACCTAGAGTTATTTGAAATTCATCGTGTCTAAAATATTAGACACAGCCTAGCGGCAGTTTATCTCGGTGTCAAATATTATTGACATGCACTTTTACGGCAATGAGAATCAAACCCCAAGCGCAGCTACTGACTTCGCTCGCCCAGACAGAATTAGCCATATTCGCCACATAGCAGCTACTGGTCGACCAATTGTTATTTTTTAGCGTGAAATTTCCCTATCCCAGTTCAAGACCTGGTACTTCTCTAACACGCGCATTAAGTCTTCCATAGGAATTGCCCTAAGTTCTCCCCTGGAACTGGATACCGTCGTCGCCTTGAATATGGCGTTATAGATTGCTTCTTCCGTTGCTTCTGCGGTTGCCGCAAACAGCGGAGACATCGATTCATTCACCAACACTTGTATGGCGACGGGCTCGTCGCTGGTCCGTGGTTTACGCACGGATGGGCTGGTGGAGAAGGCGATCACATAATCACCGGAGCCATTGCTGGCGAATGAACCGGTTCTGCCCAGACCTAGCATCGCTCTCTTTGCCATTCGATCAAGACTACGAGCATTTAACGGGGCGTCTGTCGCCACCACCATCATGATAGAGCCGTCTTCCTTATCGCTATCGGTATCGGGTTCCAGCAAGAAATTGCGAAAAGAATAATTTCCTAGCTCGCGTCCGACTGGGGCACCATTAATACTCAGCGCACCACCATAATTGGTTTGTACCAACACCCCTACGCTGTACCCACCTAGCTCTGCTGGCAGCACTCTGGAACTGGTGCCTATTCCCCCTTTCCAACCGAAGGCCTGCGTGCCGGTGCCTGCACCTACACTGCCCTCGGCCACTGGCCCGCTGCTGGCGTTGTTGAGTGCGGCGAAGACCTCCTCACGCTGAATTGGATCGGCCCACATATTGTTAACTCGGCTGTCATTGGTCTCACCGACGACTGGATTTAGCGTGTGCTCACCCATGCCTGGCTGCTCATACATCCATTCCTTTAATGCGTTGGCCGCACTCCAGACGCAGAGCGTGCAAGTCAATAATATAGGAGTTTCTATTTCGCCAAATTCACGCACTTGGGTCTCACCCACCATTTTTCCATAACCATTGCCGACGTGTATCCATGCGGGAATCGGATGGGTGTACAAATTGCCAGGCGCTGGAATGATTGCTGTCACTCCGGAACGAATATCATCGCCTCGAATTACAGTTTCATGACCAACCCTTACTCCCGCTACGTCTGTTATCGCGTTCAATGGTCCGGTATCGAAGATGCCGACGATCAGCCCCGCATCGCGAGCTCTAGGGCGATCGTTGTCGGACTGCGTGAAGGACGTTCCAGGAACAGCTATGGCTGAGAGCAGAAAAAATTGCAAAATCATTTTTGCACTGAATTTGTTTGTCATATCGCACCCTCTTAAAAACTAATCTTTGTCGAATTATTTACGCCATGGCTAATCGGCACATAGTTTCCCATTCAAATAGTTAAAGATAATAGTCATGAATCTATCAGTGCATCGGCATCGGGCGTTAATTGAAAACTGACCCCGGCAGCTTAATCACCAAATCTACATCTACAGCGCAGGCTCTATTGTAGCTTTGCGATTTTCAGGGCTGTGTCGATTGCCAGTGAAAGCTTGTCAACAATTTCAGCAATATGCTCGCTGCCAATAATAAATGGCGGGGCAAGTAAAATATGATTGCCTCGTATACCGTCGATAGTACCGCCACCGGGATAGCACATTAGTCCAACAGACATGGCCTGGCTTTTGATGATCTCGTGAATTTTTAAATCGCTATCCAGAGGAGCCTTGGAATCTTTGTCCGCCACCAATTCAATACCCCAGAACAAGCCACGTCCACGAATATCCCCAATGAAGGAATGATCATCAAACTGTCTGTGCAATGCAGAAGCCAATTCACTGCCGCGAGCATTCACATTTTCTAATAGATCGTCTTCCTCTATTACGGTCTGCACAGCCAAGGCAGCTGCGCAGGCGGTTGAATGTCCCATATAGGTATGACCGTGTTGGAAAAATCCAGATCCGTTTTTTATTGCTTCGTAGATTGTATTCGAACATAACATAGCACCTATGGGTTGGTAGCCAGCAGCAAGCCCTTTTGCTACTGCCACTATATCGGGACGAACATTCTCTTGATCACAGGCGAACAATGAGCCGGTCCTACCCATACCGCACATCACTTCATCTAGAATTAGCAGAATTCCATACTGGTCACATATTTCTCGAATGCGCGACCAATACCCGGGTACCGGCAGCAACACGCCGGATGATGCCCCCACTATAGTCTCGGCAACGAATGCGATAACGGTTTCCGCGCCCTCGGCCTGAATTTGTGATTCCAATTCATTCGCAACTCGCAGCCCGTAGTCTTCTGAGGATTCTCCTGGCCTTTGGTCGCGATAGGGATAGCAAGGGCTGACGTGCTGGCTGTCTATTAGTAGTGGTTCGAACTGCTTGCGTCGCCACATATTGCCACCAACAGAGAGCGCTCCCAGGGTATTACCGTGATAACTCTGCCGTCTGGCTATAAACCTATGTCGTTGTGGCTCACCCTTCTCAATAAAATACTGCCGCGCTATTTTTAACGCCGACTCGACCGCCTCCGATCCTCCCGACAAGAAATAGACATGCTGTATGCCCTCTGGCGCGCGTTCAACCAAAAAATCAGCCAGCGCTTCGGCCGGCCTGGAAGTAAAGAATGCACTATGGGCAAACGCCAACTGCTCTACTTGATCTTTTATAGCGGAGATAACCCGTGGGTGGGAATGGCCCAGGCAGGAAACGGCGGCGCCACCACTGGCGTCCAAATAGCGCTTGCCCTCGCTATCAATAAGATAGGAGCCGTCACCTGTTACGGCAACAGGCAGCTCATTTCGAATCTGACGATGCAATATGCGCGTTGAATTTGTTGTTTTCACCGGCGCCTCTGTTTAGCCAAAAAGTCCGAATGATAACAACCCAAATAAACACACGATCTGCACCAGTAAGCACGAGAAACGCAGTAGCGAGTTAAGATTAAAAATATGAATAATTGATTGCGCAATGCGAAAAATCATGTAAATGACTGATAAGGAGTCTATCCAACTATTAGAAACTTCTCTAAAACTGATGAGCACCATCACCCCAATGTAGAGAGGTAGGTTTTCGACACAATTGATGTGTGTTCTAGATAGTCGATAAATAAATAGTGAACTGTCTTGCAGGCCAAAGTCAGCAACAGAACCTCCTGCAGCGAGATGGCGGGTACGGGCCAAGAATAAGCCCAAAAGGATGAGCATAGTCCAAGCTACATAAGCTGCAAGAACTAGCAACGGAATGGTAATGGCATTATTCATCTAGTTTTTAAACGCCAGTCAGCTCGTCGGCAAGAGCCGGGCCAAAGTCAGTATCATCTATGAGCCAAACAGCAGCTTAACTGAAATCGAAGCAAGATATCTAAATATTCATAGGATAAGTGTCATTGACTATTTCCGAATCACTGTCCTCTTTTCCCAATGCTAGAGAATGCGTTGCTTCGCAAGATCGTATTCTCTACTCATTCGAGCAACCAACTCCGCCGCCGGCAGCACGGCCTTAATTGCATTAATGCCCTGACCACATCCCCAAATATCCTTCCAGGCCTTGGACTTGGAACTGCCACCGGAACCGAAACTCATTTTTGACGGATCACTTTCTGGCAGATTGTCCGGGTCCATTCCCGCAGCCACTATAGAAGGTTTCAAATAATTTCCAAGCACACCGGTGAACAGATTCGTGTACACGATATCACTGGCTGCGTAGTCAACCAAAGCCTGCTTATAGGCCGGGTCGGCATTGGCTTCCTCGGTGGCGATAAAGGCTGAACCTATATAGGCCAGATCTGCACCCATTGCCTGCGCAGCAAGAATGCCATCACCTGTTGATATTGCGCCGGATAAAAGCAGCGGCCCATCAAACCATTCACGTACTTCCTGAATAAAAGCTATTGGCGACAGCGTGCCGGCATGGCCGCCTGCTCCGGCGGCAACGCAAATTAGTCCATCCGCTCCCTTTTCTACTGCCTTGTGAGCGAAGCGGTTATTAATGACATCGTGAAGACAGAGTCCACCGTAGGAATGAATAGCATCAAACACTTCTGTTCTGGCACCCAAGGAAGTAATTACAACTGGCACTTCGTGTTTGACACAGAGTTCTACATCTTGCATCAATCTGTCATTTGAATTATGTACAATCTGGTTAACCGCAAAAGGTGCTGCAGGATTATCGGGATTGGCTTGATTGTGTGCATCCAATTCTTCCTTGATTCGTACTAGCCATTCATCTAACACTTCCACCGGCCTTGCATTCAAAGAAGGAAATGAGCCGATTACACCTGCCTTGCATTGGGCGATAACTAGATCGGGGTTAGAGATAATAAAGAGTGGGGCGCCGACTACTGGTAGCGAGAGTTTTCCTCGCAGGAATTCTGGTAAAGCCATCTACAATTCCTTTATTTGGTTTAGATCCTGAGTTATCAAGAAGGTTATTTACTATCGAAAGCCTTGTCGACAGCACGTTCTACTGCAGCATGGGCGCCTGTCTCCAATAGAGTACCGTGTCCGGCAAGAAGACGATCAAACTTCAACGAGAGTAATCTTCGAAATTCCGATTCCAGACTCTCGCCTTCTTTGGTGAGTACCTTTAGCCAGATCGGGCCAACCAGTGTGGTCTTCGGAAAACCGATAAATGGCATTAAGATTTTTGCAGGCAGATTGTTATAGCTATAGTCGCCATAGTTCTGAATTGCATCACAGGTAAACAAGATGCCGCCATCCCGATTAATAAGCAGGGCACATTCTGGTTGAACAGTCCCCACGAACTCGAATATTTCGCCATCGTCGAAGGGCAGATTTGCATCACTACTCAATTCGACATCTATTGCTGGTTCTGTGTAGGTGGTACCACCCGGCTGCGCCCACATGCGTGCAGCAAACTTTTCAACATAGTAAGGGTCATCGACACCATGAAAGCAGCCAAGTCTGATTACATTTTTAATATCACCCAAGGCAGTGAGCTGCGCCTCAACCTTGGCATCGACTCGAATCGGGTTGATCAACGACAGCTCCCTGTCTTTTCTAATAATTGCCATATTGCGAGTGATTCGAACCAGCGGGTTCATCTTGATACTGCCACGTAACATGAACACATCGTTCGCGATTTCTTCCACATTGCCGTGGGGATAGATAGGGGTGGCGTTTGTCATAAGCTTATTCTTCGTTAGTCAGGTAGATAATTGTTTAACATTACAGCAAGCTTACGCGATTCCCGCCCCGCGTACACCTACGTAGACAGAATACAGAGATTGGCTGGCGGTCATAAACAATCGATTGCGTTTAGCGCCACCAAAGCAGACATTGGCGCAGACCTCCGGCAGCCGAATTACGCCGATGGCATCGCCTTCGGGCGAGATGATCTGTACGCCAGGGCGGGCACCGGCCCAAATATTACCATCGACATCACAGCGAATGCCGTCAGCAGAAGTTACGGTATCGGTACCGGGGAAAGTGAGCTGCGCATGACGTCTACCGTTACGCAAGCTGGCTCCATCTGCATCCCAGACTTTGATCTCTCGGCCCTGCCCGGTGTCGGCCACGTAGAGTTTGCTTTGGTCCGGCGAGAAGCACAGACCGTTAGGAGCGGAGATTTCATCGGTGACTTTTGTGATGCGTCCGTTATTGCCATCTACGCGATAGACGGCGTTGGGTAATTCCGATTCGGCACGGTTGCCCTCGTAGTCACCGCGAATACCATAGGGCGGATCGGTAAACCAGATTGAGTTATCGGCAGCCACTACGGCGTCGTTCGGCGAGTTGAGAGCCTTGCCGTCAAAGCTGTCGGCGATGACGGTCTCGCTTCCGTCATTGTTATAACGAAGCACGCGACGGCCACCGTGTTCGCAGGAAATCTGCCGCCCTTGGTGATCGAAGGTATTGCCATTGCTATTGCCAGCTGGATTTCGAAATTCAGTTACCCTGCCATCGTCTTCTATCCAACGCAGCTGCCGGTTATTGGGAATATCGCTCCAAACAAGATAGCGGCCTACTCCATTCCAGGCAGGCCCCTCTGCCCAGAAGCTGCCGCTGTAATGTCGTTGGATTGGTGTATTAAATAAAATATAGCGCTGAAACCTTGGATCCAAGGCAATAACATCGGGGTCCGGGTAACGCAGCGGTGTGGCTCCGGACCAATCTCTTGGCTGATATTCTGCCAGCGGAGTCTGGGCCGTTGCGAGAAAAGGTAGAGCGGCAGCTGTTGTAATACCGGCACTGAGAAATGAACGACGTTTCATAAAGCCTCCAAAGAGTTTAACAAGGCCGACTTATGAGCTTCAATTCAGGGCTCAGAATGGCGGTCTTCGTTGTCGCGGTTTTTTCATTCGGAAATCAATTTTCTTACCCAGCCGTCACCCTTGGTAAGCAGGTACAACTCACCGTCTGCATCCATACCAAGACGCAGCCCTGCCCTGTTACCACGTCCATAGGTGTTGGGAAAGCCGACGGCATCCGCTACATTTTGTTCCCTGCCATCAAAACGAATACGCAATTCTTGAATTAAACCCGGCTTGCCTGCTTCCAGGCCATTACTGTCGGCATAGAAGACGCGACCGGTAACCATATCGCTAAACACCACTTTACCGACTAGTTCCGGGATGCCGCTGCCGCGATAGACATACACACTGCTGACGGCGTTGCCTTCATCGTGATCGAATTGCAGTACGGGATAAGTGAATTCTTGATCATCGATTGGCTTAGGGTAAACCGGATTAGGCCTAACATTGCCAATACCAAAAGCCGTAGCGAACATGCCTTCACGAAGCCGCCAGCCATAGTTGGCTCCAGCTACTCCGATATTTATTTCTTCGATTTGATTCTGTCCTATGTCGGCGATGTACATGGTGCCGTCATTATCGAATGAAAAATGTTGTGGATGCCGCAATCCATAGGCCCATATTTCTGCTGCGGCGTCGGCAACGTCCACGAAAGGGTTGTCCTCGGGAATCGCGTAGCTTGAGCGCCGATCCGAATTTAACGGATCGATACGTATAATCGAAGACATGGGTACAGTCAGAGATTGACCGTTCTCATTAGGATCGTTCGCTGCTCCTCCATCGCCTAAGCTTGCAAAAAGTAATCCGTAGTCCGCATCTTGAGGAGTGGCCGAATAATTAAAAGCCAAGGTACCAATGTTATGGTTCTGGGCAAACTGACCGATGCGAAATATTTCTCTGCTGGTACCGGCAAAAATATTGGAGCTTGCATCTATCGCAGTCCATTCGCGAATTACACTTTCGTGATTCTCGGAATTGTCGTCCAGATAATCGGCCTCGCCACTATGGGAACTGGCGCTGAACGCGGTATAAAATTTTCCGTAGCCAGGCCGGCCCGGCTGTCCAAACTGCGGATGAAAAGCGAAACCTGCCAGGCCAGTTTCATTTGGAAACATGGAGTCATCAAATCCATACTCGCCATCACGAATGTCCAGCAACACATCGAGTGTGTTATGCGCTTCGTCATAAATATAAAGCACACCACGCAGATCATTTATGACTAGACGACCCGATCCATCGGGTATGGGTTGCATGTACTGAATGCGCGCATAGGCGTTATTCGTCGATGGGGCTGCACTGGAGTCGAGGGTTTGCGGCAGCCGTAAAAACTCCACGGCGGTGACGCTAATATCGCCTTTGAAAATCTTCTCGGGAATCGGATCGGCAAGCGGCTCGGGTAAGACCTCAGCCGCGAAGCCGGTGCTTGCCATACATAGGCAGGCGAGGCTTAGGCATATTATTTTTCTCATGACTGCCTCACTCTGTTAGTTGCCTGCGCACGCTCTGTCTCTAGTCCGGCAATGTGTAGGCTACCAACGCCCCTGGAAAGTCAGTTCTGGAACTGCCTATCTGCACCACGATGAACTGCCTGCCCTCATGCATATAGGTCATCATGCCATACTGGCCCGGCGCGGGCAGCGGCACGCTGCCCACTATTTCGCCCGTGTATTTGTCTCTGGCATTTAGTGTCAGTGGCGCATCGGGAATAAACTGCACCATGCCCTCGCTCAGCGCGCGGGTCTGCACCAGCAGATCATCCATCACCATTTGAATAGACCAGCCCACGCCACCGCTGTCCGGCACATCGACGCCCGTTAATAGGGGATGATTTTTGATCGCATCCGGTGTGGGACCCACTGGCAGCGACCAGACTTTCTCGCCGCTGTTCATCTGATAGGCGGTTAATTCATTGTCCATGGGTTTAAAGATGCGCAGGCCATCGATGGTAGGAAGACCACCGCCGCCGCCGGGCAACCAGGCAGCCACAGTTCTACCGGTAGTGGGTGTGCTGTTTGGCGTGGCGCCGCCCTCACCCGGCTCTGGATAGTTCGGGTTGTCTCTGTCCACACCATTAGTGGGCCGCATAAAACCTGGAGCAAAACAGTTGCGTGCATGGGAGGAAAACATCAAACCTGTAGTGGGATCCCCCACTGGCGGATGGGGAATCACATTGCCTCCACCGATGCAGCCTATGTTATTGATGAAATCATTCTCATGATTCTGCGGCAGGGCCGGCACATACAGACCTCCGGCACGGTAACCATTCAATATCACCATGGCCTGTTCTTTTAGTTCGGGGGTGTAGTCGATGAGAAACTCTTCGGTAAGGCCATTGCTTACGATTGGGTCAACTGGCTCCGGCCAGGTTGGATAGGGTTGAGTTGGCGCCGTGTAGTTGCCGGGCACTTCGGTTTGGATAACAGGACGGTCTTCGATCGGCCAGATAGGTTCGCCGGTCTCGCGGTTAAAGGCGAATACCAAACCTTGCTTGGTGTTTTGAATCAGGGCAGGAATGCGCTGGCCATCAACGCTTAGATCCATCAGCATAGGCGGCGTGGGCAAATCGTAGTTCCATTGGTCACTGCGATGAATCTGATAATGCCAGCGGCGCTCGCCGGTTTGTACGTCCAGTGCCAATACGCTGCCACCGAAGAGGTTATAACCGGGCCTATGGCCAGCATAGGACTGCACCGTTGAGGCGTTGGTCACCATGTAGACCAGACCAAGTTCGGGATCGGCAGAAGCTGGAGCCCAGGTTGAAATATCGCCTGAAAAGCGCCATGCATCATTCTCCCAAGTCTCATGGCCGACTTCACCGGGTCGTGGAATCGAATGAAACTTCCACATGAACTCTCCCGTGGCTGCATCGAAACCCATGATGTCGCCCGGCACATTCTCTATTCGCGTTTGACCATAGCTAGGCTGGTGTCCAACCAGGACCACCACTACTCCATTCACCACAATCGGCGGTGCCGATGCCGTGACCATGCCCAGCTCTCGTGGAATCCCGTAGTCAGGATCGTAACTGCCGCCGGCTACTACATAGTCCTGCCAGGGGCCCCAGTCCTCCACCAACCTGGGAATCAGATCGATAGCACCGGTATCGCCGAAGCCATCGAGGGGCACCGTTTCTCCCCAATTTTCCAGTGGCCTGCCGGTCTTGGCATCCAGGGCCCAGAGAAAGAAACCCGGCGTGGTTATGTAAACAACACCCCGACCATTCACCTCGGCATAGGCGACGCCCTTACCGTAGGCCTGTCGCGGCGACCGTTGATGTCGAATTGTGTCTGGCTCACGAAAGGTCCACAGGTTTTCGCCAGTAGCGGGGTCCATGGCGATGACCTGTCGCCGCGGAGTGGCTACTGTATACAGCATGCCATCCACATACACCGGCGTAGAACGCGAGAAGTAGTCGAGATTGGGCCCGAAATTGTCGCTACGCCAGATCCAGGCCTGCTCCAGATCGGAAAAGTTACTGGAGTTAATTTGATTCAAGGGAGAATATCGGGTATTTCCTGAATCGCCACCCAGGTAGCGCCATTCACCGTTCTCGGTGCCGGGCATGCCCTGCGCTGCTAGCTGTCCCGCAAGCGGCATGAGTGCTGAGAATGAGAGAAATGTGGATATCTGCAAGAATTTACGCGCTGATTGCATGAGCCGTGATCCCGATAGTTGGCAGGCGTCGCCATTCTGCTGAGCTTGCTCGAGATTGGCTTGCCGACATTAGTTATTATTAGTGATCTTCAGTACACAAGACTAAAAGCTATGCCCTTGGAAGTCTATGCTAATACAGCGGCATTCTCACCGCTTGAGAAGTGCTTTCTGACTCAAGCTAGCGGGTTTAAATCTTGCGATAGTGCATATTGTGTCCGTATTATATGCAGCATATTGTCAGATACCCAAAGTAGCCGGTTCGAATCGACTCTACTGAATTATTTTAATTCTACTATTTACCAGCAGGTGGTTTTCTAATGTTTAGCTCTAAGTACAGACTACAAACAACACGGCCTTCTCGCCAAATTCCAATTCTGTTTTCTATTCTTGTCCTGCTAGCTACAAACTCCGTAGCCGACGAGGGCATGTGGCAACCCCATCAGTTGCCAGACCTGAGTGACAAGTTAAGACAGCTGGGCCTGGAGATCGATCCGGAAAACCTTAGCCGTCTGGATCAATTTCCCATGAATGCAGTTGTTAGCCTGGGCGGTTGTAGCGCTTCATTCGTTTCTCCGCAGGGACTTGTGGTCACCAATCACCACTGCGTGTATGGCTCGGTGCAGTACAACAGCACGCCAGAGAATAATTTATTGGAAGATGGTTTTCTCGCGAAGCAGCTCAGTGAAGAAATTCCAACGGCACCCGGTACTCGTGTCTATGTCACAGAAGAAGTGACCGATGTAACTTCTGCTGTACTCGCTGGAGTCAGCGCGTCCACATCAGGTATCGATCGCTACAAGTCTATTGAGGCAAATCGCAAAGCCTTAATCGCTGCCTGCGAATCTTCCGGCAACCATCGCTGCGGCGTCTCTTCCTTTCACGGCGGAATGGAATATTTTCTGATCAAGCGCTTAGAGGTTCGCGATGTACGTCTGGTGTATGCTCCTGCTACCAGCATCGGTAAATACGGCGGCGACATCGACAACTGGCAATGGCCACGGCACACCGGCGATTTCGGTTTCTACCGGGCCTATGTGGGCAGGGACGGACAACCTGCAGAATTCAGTGACGACAATGTGCCCTACACCCCCGCAAGCTTTTTGGAAGTAAGTGCAAAGGGCGTAGAAGATGGTGACTTCGTCATGGGAGTGGGTTACCCGGGCAGCACTAATCGCTACCGCACCACTGGCGAAGTTGAAAACGAATTTGAATGGTACTACCCCGAAGCTAGGGGCTTTCGCGAAGATCTGATCAGCATTATTAATGAGAATTCCGCCGCAGGCAGCGCGGCCCGAATAGCCTATGAAGGCACGCTGGCCAGTCTGAGTAACTACGCGAAAAATTTCCAATCCATGGTCGAGAGCTATCAGCACAGTGATTTTATCGATAGACGCAAGCAGGCAGAAGCCGACTTGGCTGACTGGATAAATGCTGACAGCACAAGAGCTCAGCAATACGCGCCGGCGCTTCGACAACTAGAATCCTTGATCGAGACTGATCAAGCAGCCAGAGAACGAGATTTGGTTCGCAGCTACATGGGTTACGCGACGCTGCCTAATACGGCACATCGCCTGTATAGACTCGCGGTTGAGAAGCAAAAACCCGATGTCGAACGTGAACCAGGTTATCAAGAACGAGACCTAAGTCGATTCAGACAATCCATGCAGGCAATTAGCCGACGCTATGATGAGACTGTCGACAAGGCGACCCTGAGTTATTTGTTGTCCAGATACGCCGAGTTACCAGAACAGTACCGTTCCCAGGCAACCGATTCCTTCTTCGGAATTTCCAACAGCTTTGATCAGGGTCAGGTAGACCAGATTATCGAAGACAGTTATGCGCAATCATCGTTGGATGATGAAGCTGCCAGACTGGCGTGGATAGATAGCTCGGTAGAAGATTTTCAAAACAGCGACGACCCATTGATTCGTTATGCGGTCGCCAGTCATGCTGAGCGCACGGCATTGGAATTAGAGGACAAGGAACTAATCGGACAATTCCAACGCTGGCGTCCGCAGTACATGGAAGCGATAATCGCTTACAACCGCAGTCTGAACCAACCGATCTATGCCGACGCCAATAGTTCTTTGCGGGTCACCTTCGGCCAGGTCAGAGGCAACCAACCTAAAGATGGTTTGATCAATCAACCATTCACCGCTCTGGAAGGCATACTGGGCAAAGACACGGGAGTGGATCCCTTCAATGCACCGGCGAAGCAACTCGACCTTATAAAGGCCAAGCAGTACGGCGACTACATTCTACCGTCGCTGGGGACGGTGCCGGTGAATTTCTTGAGTACGCTCGATATTACTGGAGGAAATTCCGGCACCGCCACCATGAACAGCAAAGCGCAGTTGGTGGGCCTGCTGTTCGACGGTGTCTACGAAAGTATCATCGGTGACTGGGATTTCGATGATAATAAGAACCGCGCTATTTCCGTCGATGCTCGCTATATGCTGTGGGTGATGGAGTTCATGGACGGTGCCACAAACCTATTGCAAGAAATGACCATTGTTGACTAGCTCAGTAGAGGCTGCGCCGTGCTGATAATTGTGCCGGCACTGTGCAGCCTGTTTGCATTTTGATTCACTACCTACCTATATTGAGCCAAACCTTCTTGCCACCTCCAAGGTCTGGCTTTAATCAACTTCGATTTTTTAATACGAATTCAGGACTGAAAATGCACAACAGCATCAAATTTTTGCCAATGTTTATCATCGCCACCTTATTGTCATCCTGCATCGGCAACGGTAAATCCGTCCGCTCAGGCTTGTCTCGCATCGCTGCTCCGGTAACTCTGGGCGTTGCCAGAAAACAGTATGAGGAAGCCTATTTCGATATTCCAGGCAGCAGGAACTGGGTTGCTCTCACCATCGATGATGCACCCAATAGCGACTCTACCCCTGAAATTTTACAGCTGTTAGCAGCCAGCTCTGGCAATCCCCATGCCACGTTTTTCATAGCCGGTGAAGACGGCGCCGAGAATCCGCATCTATTGCTTGCGATCAAAGACGGGGGCCACGAATTAGGAAATCACGGTTTTGATGATGCCCCGTCATCGCAGATGGGCTTGACCGAATTTGTTGCCAATGTTGAGAAATCCCACCGTATTCTGCTTGATTACTGGGATGAAGATGACAGGAAATGGTTTCGTCCCAGCGATGACAGGTTTACCAAACAACAGGCTAAATATCTTAAGAATGTGAGGAACTATGAGATCGCATTAGGCAATGCCTATCCTTTCGATTATAAAGATAATAATGTTCCTGCGGCTGTCAGACATATTAAGCGTTTTGTTAAACCGGGCTCCATCATCATTCTTCACGACGGCCCCGAACAGGGAGCACGAACAGTACAAATCCTTGAGCAAATTCTGCCATGGTTGCAAGAGCAAGGGTATTCGGTAAAGACCCTATCAGAGCTGTTAGAGAATGGCACCTAGTACAGCCCTGCCTGTGTATTAAACAGCCGGATTTACTGCATTAGAATTGTACTGTGGGCGCAGTATCGTGACTGGAAACGGTAGAAGGTGAAGTGGCGGGAAAATAGATGCCAGAGCGAAACCCTGACATCTTTCTTCTTGTTCTAGAATTTGTAGCTCGTTCTAAAATGTATAGCGCACTCTAAGTTGCAAAGCATTAGGCTCATCGGTGCCTATTACGGTTTTACCCTCGGCCATGACGTACATTGCTTCGAAACGCAGATCGCTAGTCATGTAATAGTTAAGACCCAACGTCACTATGTCTGCCTTGCCACCTTGGACTGAGCCATCGTTAAGATCGAGAGTACTAAAACGTGCTGCCAGTTCCCATGCGCCTTTGTCAGAGGAAGGCCTGACCGTACCGAATGCCGCATCGGTGTTACTGTAAGGACGGGTATCGTCGGTCAGGAAGTAGCTGGCGTAAAAGTAGGAACCATCTGCACTAAAGTCTGGCGAGAAATCCAGCTTGACGTCTTGTGTTGTCATCTCACCCTGAGCTGAGAACCGGCCGTTGACATAGGCCACTTCAAAACCCAGCGTATTGCGCTGGTCAACACCGGTTAAGGTACCGGTATCGATCAATCGATGGCTGTCTTGATGGGTTTCTGGTCTGGCTCTAAGCCTGGTTGTTTTGTCATCATCACTGTCGCGAGCAACATGCAGTCCAAGGTGAAGAAGCTGTCCTTCGCCCAAGTTGGGTCTATAGGCGAAACGGCCTGATACACCTCTACCTCTTGCCAGATTATTCGCTTCGTGACCGTAGGCAGCAACTGCGATTGAATAACGCTGGCTCCAGTTTTGGTAGCCAACCCCTACGCGCCTGCCTTTAACCAATGCATTCGGCAAACCACGTTCGGTAAAAGTCGTGTTGTTGGAGCTGGTAAGTTCTTCCAGACCGCCGAAGACCTTGAAATTTCCTATGGTGATTCGCGTATTGTCGAAGCCATTGTAACGAATGTATACGTCCTTCGATTCGGGATCATCGGGAGCGAAGTCATATTGAAACTTGTAATCCCAATCTTCAGTCAAGTCACCGCGGACAAACAGTCTGGCGCGACGCACTTCGCTGCCATCGGTGTATTTAAAGACATCATTAGTGAAGTAGGTAGCATCCGCCTGAATACGGCCGCCAAACTCAATATTCGGTGCGTCCTGCCCATAGGCCTGCCCCAGAAATAAAAGTGTAATATTTAGGAATAGTAACTTTTTTGTAATATTCATTCAGTTCTCTCCAAGATAACCTACTGAAAGTGTTGTGCTTGCTATGGCGTACTATATTTCTAAATTATTACAAATTAATGACAAAGTGACAGAGATGTAAAATAACTGACATATGGGGCCAATTTGTCATTGTCGGCAGTTATTCTCAGCTGGCTCGATCTTGATCCTGGGACTATTACACTTTTGTGCATCATTGCCGTTTAAAGTATGTCGTCGAATTTCTGGGAAACTGGATTGCAAATACACAGCCTTGACCCTAAAGTGCATGAAATGTCCAGTCTGTGGAGAGAAAGCTGATGAAATTCTGCTTACATTGCCTGTTAAGCCTGTGCCTTGCAGGAATCAGTCTAAATTTGCTGGCCCAGCCCCAGCCCTCAGCACCGGAGATTGAGAATATCGCCCATGGTGTTCGCAACGATCTACCCCGCCCCTACCAGACCCTGAGAGATTGGGCAGAACTTCCCAGTGGCAGCAACTGGGCTGCGGTAACTGCCGTCGAGCCTTCTCCAGATGGACAGTACATCTATGTGATTCATCGTTGTGCCAATAACTCCTGTGAGGGACGAAGCGAAGCGCCGATTCTAAAATATGACTATGCGGGAAACTTACTGAGCAGTTTTGGCGAGGGCCTATTTATTTTTCCCCATGGCGCCACGGTGGATGCAGAAGGAAATCTCTGGGTTACGGACGCCAGGGGGAATGGTCTTATGGGTCATCAAGTCTTCAAATTCAGTCCGCAGGGAGAAACCCTGATGACCCTGGGTGAAAAGGGTGGCGGAGGTTCCGCAGCTCATGTTCTGTCCCGCCCCAATGATGTGGTGGTCGATCCGCACAGTGGCGATATCTTTATAAGTGAGAGTCATAGAGGCGACAGCAGCGGTATGAACAACCGCATCCTGCATTTCTCCGCCGATGGTGGTTTCGTCAAGCAATGGGGTAAGACGGGATCGGCCCCTGGTGAGTTTAGTGAGCCCCATACCATAGCCATGGATTCACAGGGTCGGCTATTTGTTGGAGACAGGGAGAACAATCGCATTCAAATTTTTTCTCAAGCAGGAGAGTTTATCGATGAATGGCGGCAATTTGGTCGCCCCAGCGGAATCTATATTACGCCCGATGACAAACTCTATGTGGCGGATTCTGAATCGGGACCGGACACCGGAGCAAACGAGAAAATGGGTATCATGAAGGGAATCCGCATCGGTTCGGCTGTGGACGGGAGCGTCACCGCATTCATCGAAGACAGGGAACCGCTGCGGGACGATCATTCCGGCGCCGAGGGAGTTGCTGTCGATGCCGAAGGAAACGTGTACGGCGCCGTTGTTCGACGACAGATGTTGGAGCGTCATGTAATCAGAGAGTCCCTAGAATAACAATTCCGCATTTGCGGTTTCATGGTAATTGAAATCCAGGCACAGCAAAGGTATTCGCCATGATCAAACAATCAGTACGCAACATTACAGTTTTATTGTTTTGTATAATCAGCCTGTCCGCCAGGGCTCACGACTCTAACGCCCAGTATATGGCGAACGAGGGCCTCATGGTTGTGCATGGCGATACCAAGATTGTATTCGATCCACTATTTCGCGAAAGCTATGGACAATATTTGTTGCTGCCCGAGGAGATGGAACAAGCCTTGTTCGCGGGGGCACCTCCTTTTGATGGAATCGATGCTGTGTTCATAAGTCATCATCACGGGGACCACTTTTCTCCAGCAGATATGGTTCGCCTATTAGAGGAACAAACGGGAATAAGACTGTATGCACCGAATCAGGCCGTGCTAGCCATGCGCAGTGAAGGCAGCGATCTTGATAGCAACATATTCGATCGCGTAACTGCGGTTAATCTTGCCTATAAAGATGCACCTGTTACTTTAGAGATGGAAGGCCTGCTAATCGAAGCAGTTCGCATTCCTCATTCAGGCTGGCCAACTGGCCGCTTAGATGTTGAGAACATTAGCTGGCGGGTAACATTGAATGAAAGTACGACGGTCTTGCATATGGGAGATGCTGACCCCAATGACGTTCATTTCGCGCAGGACGCCGCTTATTGGAATAGAAACAATCCGCATATGGCGTTTCCACCCTATTGGTTTTTCAGTTCCGCAAGTGGGCGGGAAATTCTGAACAACAGGATCAAACCGACACGTAGCGTAGGCGTGCATGTCCCTGTCACGATTCCTGCGGACCCCATTCTGCGGCCGCTTGAATTAAGAGGCTTTGATTTATTCATTAGCCCTGGAGAGACGCGGTTAATTCCGGACCAGGATTAGTCAACCCGATTCAGGTCGACGCTTGCAGTCGCCTGCTTTGCTGCGGCATCGGCCTCGAAGGCTCGCCCTGCTGGTAGTATTTCAGTCATGGCGCAGTTGCCGGGGCGACAGGAGAATTCGAATATTTGATCCTCGACTTTTGTCATAGACAAATACCGACAATCCTCAAGTCGGCAATACGCGACCAGGCCTAGCTCTGCAGCATGGTCACCAGGGCCTGTGTGTGTTCAGCGGCCTCGATGCCTAATGGTGTTAGATAGCCCCCATCTTCCAGGGTGATAAAGTTCTTCTCGAATAGCCGTTTCGCCGAGGCTATTCTCTCTGGAGCGGCCTGGTGGTGAATCTTGATTCCACCCTGGGAGCTCTCCAGATTAAATAAATTTAGCAGTTCCAGGTCCTCTAAAAATTCGTGGCTTAAGCTCATGGTGTTTTTCTTCCCCCTCAGAATTTATGGAAACAGGATAGCACGCGACTAAGCCGGTTCTTCACTACTCAGTAAAATTTTATCCTCTGGTATAAATTCCATTGTGCTCTCAGGTTTCTGGCACAAGCCACTAGTGAATCATACAAGACGATGATTGCGAGTTGCTTGTGAAATTTGGATTGGATTCTAAAAGCTGTCTTGGGATTTCAATTACCTTTTCTGCACCGCCTTAATAAAAGCCTCTCTCGCCATTAGACTCTTCAAATAGCGTTGGCAGTTTGCTTTGTAGCGTTCACTCAAACCCAGGGAGATTCCCATAAACAAGGCATAACCAACGGCGATGTCGGCGATGGTAAAGCGATCGGCACAGAGAAATTCTCTATCTTCCAGTGCTGTTTCCACGCCTCGTAGCCTGGACAAATACCATTTACCGTAGTCCTCAACTACCTGGGGAATTCTGCGCTCCTCGGGCTCCAATCGTGAATAACGCAGAACCAGCGTCTGTGGAAATGTGAGCGTCGCGTCGCTTCGATACAACCAGTTCAGGTATCCCCCATAATCTGGCTCATGCACGGCAACTCCGAGTGGAGTGGGAGCGTATTTTTCCACCAGATAGTGGCAGATGGCTGTGGATTCGGTAAGCGTCAAATCCCCATCTACAAAGCTGGGAACCGTGCCCAGGGGGTTGATATCGAGATAGCCCTCATACTCAATTCGCGGCGGGAAGGGCATGGTGACCAGTTCATAGTCCAGCTCCATTTCCTCCAGTGCCCACAGGGGTCTGAGGGAACGAGCGTTTACACAGTGATAGAGTTTCATTTTGTCACGATTCCCGGAATCCGTTCCCGATTGTATATTGATGTAAGTCAAATTACCGCCTCTGGAATCCGCTTAGATTGCCCAGTATTCGTCTTCTTTATTGGAGACGCTGAAAATAATAAAATCATGACCAATGGAGACCTCTCATGACATCGCCTTATCCGCGAATAATTGCTAACGCTGTAACTCTTATACTGGCACTCGTGAGCCTAAATGTTGACGCACAAAACCCGAATCGTCGACTGGCACTCATTAATCCTGAAGGATTGGCTATTATTCCCATTATGGAAGGTTGGGTTGGCAATGAAGACGGCTCCGCGACTATTTCCTTTGGCTATATCAATCGCAATAGAGATGCAGTCGAAATTCCGTTAGGTGCCGACAACCAAATCACACCTGCCGAGTTTAGTGGCATGCAACCCACACACTTCGAGCCGGGTCGACATACCGGAGTGTTCACCGTTACCCTGCCTGCAAACAGGCGAGACGAGAGCGCCTGGTGGAGCGTGAAGACCCTTGATAACGAGCCGAATAAAGTGCCCGGTCGCTACGGGGCAGCAGCCTATGAACTGGATTTTATTCTTCCACGGCCACAGGGTTCCTTGCAGCCCATGGCCTGGTTTGACTACGAGAGCAGCAAGGCAGCCGGCTTGTTCGCCCTAATAGAAGACTACCCTGGACGGGTCAAGGCAGGATCACCAGTTACATTGGCAGTAAATGTTATGGATCCTTCCGAGCGTGACCCTACTGACCCGCGCTTCGGAGAACCACTTCCCCTTGGCGTACACTGGTATAAGCATCAGGGTCCGGGCACGGTAGAGTTTCAGCGCCATGCCTCCACGCAGCTTACAGAACTAAGTGAGGAAGACTTGCGCAGCCGGCGTTTTCGCGGAAGCATAAGTCCTGATGACGTATCGGCAGTGCAGGTTGAGGGTGGAGCTGGCACAGCGCGAATCAGCGCTACGTTCTCAGAGCCCGGCGAATACATTATTCGCAGCATGATTGAAAACTTCAGAGCCCCGGACAGCTCGGCAGGTAATCAATGTTGTTGGACCAATGTATTCCAGAGAATCAATGTGAGCAATTAATCAGAAGTGATTCAGTTTAAAATATTTTTCTTATATGGCCCACTGTTTGCTTTTGAAGAATCAGCGCCTATAAGTACAACTACCCGTTCCATTTTGCGAACTGTATCGCTCAATCCGGCTTCCATTGCTGATGTAACGCTCAATGATTTGTGAATACAGCAAAAGTAGTAACGAACAAAGTACTGAAAGCTTGGCTTTCTAAGCATCGGCTAGTGCGCAGGCTAACAGAGGCTAAATACTTAGCACTCTGAATAGCATATAGCCGGCATAGGCCATCACGAAGATGGCACCGAATTGGCGTTTCATTAGGCCCTTGCCAAGGATAAAAATCGGAATCAGAAAAGCAGCAAATATTAGTGACATAAATATATCGAGTACCCCACCTGCAGGAACCACCAAGGGGTTCACTAAAGCACTAATAGGAAGAACGAACATACCATTAAATATATTTGAGCCGATTACATTGCCCACACAGAGGTCGGCCTCTCCTTTCACCGCCGCAAATATCGAAGTGATTAATTCGGGCAAACTAGTCCCTATGGCCAGCACCAACATGCCGACGATAACTGGCGGAACTCCCAGAGTTTCAGCAAATATTACTCCATTGTCGATGGCGAGCTGACCACCAATGGCAAGACCAATAACACCACCCAACACCAGCAGCCAATTGGTTCGCTTCTCGGCATGAGAAACAATGTCCAGACTATCAATCGTTAGCAACAAGGGATCGTGATCCTGACGAACAAAATCCATAAACGTCAGATAAATGAAGATACCAAAAAGCAGCAGCATGACCAGGCCATCGGAGCGATCAATGACTGGAGTCTCGCCTCGCAGCAGTGGATCCAGTGTCATGAACAATAATACCGTTGTAGCAAGCAGCAACAGGGGGAGTTCGCGACGAATTATCTTACCTTGCAAAGACATGGGTGTAATGATTGCCGCACTGCCCAGGACCAGGCCGAGATTTGCTAGATTTGAACCCGCGATATTTCCGAATGCGAGTGCAGTTTGACCCTCAAGCGCACCCAATACGTTCACCACCAATTCTGGTGCGCTGGTTCCGAAGGCCACAACCGTAAGACCGATCACCATAGGGGAGACACCGTACCCCTCGGCCAAGCCAGAAGCACCACGCACCATGGCGCCTCCACCACCCAGCAGCAATAGCAGGCCTAAAATTAACAACAGTAACGTAATCGCTCTTCTCCCTCGGCTGGAGAAGCATAGCAAAATAATTCCTATAAAGGTTGGTAGTCCACGCTCAGACCAGCTGCAATTGTCTAATAGATCCCGGGCTTAGCGATACCAGCGCAGTGGTATACACTAGACGCCTGTAAGAATAATGAGAAACAAACCGGACATTAATATCCATGGCGGCTAGACCTGCTTTAGATCTGCAATTTATCCGGCAGCAGTTTCCCGCTGCTCATTGGCAGTGGGCTTTCTTCGAGAATGCGGGCGGTGCCTTTGTGCCAAACTCGGTGGTCCAGCGTATTAGTTCCTATATGACCGAAACTCAGGTACAACCGGGCTACCCTTTTCCTGAATCGAGCGATGCCGCCCAGCGTATGCATTCAGGGCATAGTCTAATGGCTGAATTTATCGGTGCTGAAACCGATGAAACACTCATCGCAGCTTCCACCTCTTTTAATGTTTATGTACTGGCACAGGCTCTTCGACATCAATGGCATGCAGGAGACGAGATAGTTGTTGCCACACTGAATCATGAAGCGAACTCGGGCCCATGGCGACGCCTCGCAGAATTTGGACTCAAAATAATTGAGTGGCCAGTAAATATCGAAACTGCTGCTCTTGAGCTGGATGATCTGGACAAGCTGCTTAACGACAAAACCCAGCTAATCGCTTTCCCTCATGTGTCCAATATCACCGGCAATATCAATGATGTTAAGAGCATTACGCAAAAGGCTCATGCTGTGGATGCAATGGTTTGTGTCGACGGAGTGGCCTATGCACCACACAGGGCAATGCAGCTCAAACAATGGGATGTAGATTTTTATTTGTTCAGCTTCTACAAAGTGTTTGGTCCACACCTGGCTTGCCTGTATGGAAAACGCGAAAAGCTGCAACAGGCCAAAGGGCAATATCACTACTTTTTTGATGAGGACGACCTGGCACATAAAATGAATCCAGCCGGGCCAAACCATGAGTCTATTGCTTCATTAGTTGGTATCGCCGATTATTTTGACGCGCTTTACTCACACCACTTCGAGCGGCAGGAGAGCTCATTGTTTGAGCGCACTCAGTCCTTGTTTGACAAGATTGCAGATCATGAACAGACTCTTGCTGAGCGCTTCCTGGACTTCATAAACGCCAAAAATGAAATTCGATTAATTGGAAGTCATGAAAGTGGAAAAAGTATTCGCGTTCCTACTTTTTCATTTACCGCAGCGAGAAAAGGATCGAAAAAAATAGCCATGGCGGTAGCAAAAGATAAGGTAGCCATCGGCTCCGGGCATTTCTATGCCAAGCGCTTATTGGACAGCTTGAAAATGGCAGACACCGAAGACGGAGTCGTACGTTGCTCGATGGCACACTACAATACTGTCGCCGAAGTGGACCAATTAATTCACGCCCTGGATCGAGTGATTGGCTAGGGCATCTTGTTCTTTGAAACGTCACAAATCAATACTGAAATGAGCAGATAAAACTATGTTAAAGCTACAGGATTCCACTCTGGTTAGAACTGAGAATTACGTGAATGGTAAATGGGTCTCCGGCTCCGCCGGACATATCGAAGTCCTCAACCCGGCCAGCGGAAGGTTGGTAGCAAAGACCGTAGATAGCAATGCCGCTGATACCGATGCTGCAGTGGAAGCTGCTGCGGCTGCCTTCAAGAGTTGGAGTACCATACCAGCCAAGCAACGTGCCGCTTACTTGAGAAAATGGTTCGAATTAATTCTGGAAAACGCCGATGACCTGGGCATGCTGATGACTGCCGAACAAGGCAAGCCGCTTGCCGAAGCAATAGCTGAGGTTAACTACGGCGCGGGATTTATCGAGTTTTACGCGGAAGAGTGTAAACGGGTAATGGGAGACATCATTCCCACCGTCGCCAATGATCGTCGCTTACAGGTCTACAAACAGGCAGTTGGCGTAGTAGGCTGCATTACACCCTGGAATTTTCCGAACGCGATGATAACCCGCAAGGCCGCGCCAGCTATGGCCGCCGGCTGCACCGTTGTTATCAAACCCGATGCGGGTACTCCTTTATCAGCTCTGGCATTGTGTGAGCTTGCACATCGCGCCGGCATACCCGCCGGGGTTTTGAATGTGGTGGTGGGAAGTGACAGCCAGGCGATTGGTGAAGTGCTAACTCAGCACGAAAAAATAGCGAAGTTTACCTTCACCGGCTCCACCGCGGTGGGGAAGATTCTTATGGCGCAATGCGCTTCTACGGTGAAGAAAATCTCCCTGGAATTGGGAGGCAATGCGCCTTTCATCGTGTTTGGAGATGCCGATATTGACGAAGCAGTAGCTCATTGCGTTGCCACCAAGTTTCGAAATTGTGGTCAAACCTGTGTATGCACCAATCGCATTTTCGTTCATGAAACGATTGCCAAAGAATTCACGGAAAAACTGCAGACATCCATCGCCGCCTTAAAGGTAGCCGATGGTTTTGAAGATGGTGCCGAGATTGGGCCACTCATCAATGCCAAGGCAACGCAGAAAATGGATGAGCTTATGGCCGACGCTATGGCGAAAGGGGCTCAGCTACTATTAGGTGGCGCAAGACACGAACTTGGTGAAAACTTTTTCCAACCCACCTTGCTTGGCAATATTAACGATTCCATGCGCCTGGCGAATGAGGAAATATTTGGTCCCATAGCAGCTGTACAAACTTTTTCCAGCGAGGAAGAGGTAGTAACTAAAGCGAATGCAACACAGTATGGCTTGGCCGCCTATTTCTTCACTCGCGATGTTGGCCGGGTGATGCGCGTTTCTGAAAATCTTGAATACGGCATTGTCTGTTCCAACTCTGGCGTATTTTCCACCGAAGTCGCACCTTTCGGCGGCTGGAAACAATCAGGCATCGGCTCGGAAGGTGGCAAGGAAGGTATAACGGATTTTTATGAAACTAAATTCCACTCATTAGGGGGCATCTAGTTGGGGTTCAGGTTTTCCTCTGACAAAAATTTGTGCGGCGGCTCGCTAAGCAAGACTCGTTGGCTGTCTTGCTACTGATTGTAATACTCAACCATTGGCATGCGCAGACCTCCTGCATACATGGCCAGGTCGTAACTATCGAAAACTAATGATATTGCCAGTGTGAGCATAGCGACCGGCAACCATAGGCTGTATGCAAGATTATAGATTCCTGGTCCGCCAAGTTTTACTTCACCCTGCTTCCAACGCATCAAAATATAAACAAAGGCCACAGCCCAGAAAATATGTCCCAAACCAAATAATTTGGTTACCTGATAGTTCTGCAGGACAACGACTACTGCACCAACCGCGAAATTTAATATCTGGGCAACAATAATTGCCTGTGCTTCGCGAAACTTGAAGAACAGTACTGGGCAGACTATTAACATGGTTTGCATCCACAGCAACCACCGCTGAATCCAAATTGGAAACTGGGCTATCTGCTCATTTAGCTCGGCCATCACATACACTCCCTACAGCATTTACACTAAGGCACTGACTGCAACCGCAATTCTAGATGATTCTGCTGGCACACCAATTACTTCCCAGGTAATTGAGAGTTTGGCCAACAACCTACATGCTGCAAGCTCACCTCTTATTTTCAGTATGGAGCAGGATTGGCTTATGAATTATTTATTTCGGCGAGTAGCTTTATCCCTGTTTTTATTGGCGCAATCTGCCTCATTATCGGCTGCCGGGGACTATCAGGAGTTAAATGTCGTAGATGCATTTGGACAACAAACACACCATCTAAAATGTGCGGGTGAAGGATCACCCACTCTGCTGCTCGATGCAGGCTCGAAATATTGGAGCGATCACTATTTACCCCTATTGCCCCGTTTAGCAGAACATACCCGCACCTGCGTGTATGACAGGCCCGGATATGGACAGAGTTCACTTGGGAAATTTCCGAGAACTAGCCAACAAATCGCGGACGATATAGCGAGCGTTGTGGAAGCCGCGCAGATTGAAACCCCTTTTATCCTCGCCGGACATTCTTTAGGAGGAATCAATGCCTTGAGTTTTGCGGCTGTGTATCGAGAACTATTGGCGGGGATAGTATTGATTGACAGCGCACATCCACAGCAGTACCAGCGATTCTCCCCTGCTCTGGTGGCACTGCAAGATTTTGAGATCAATCGCTACTGGCGTTTTGCAGCATTACAGGGAGCGGGTCTTCAGGTCGATGTCACGCAGGATATATCGGCTTGGCTTGATGAAGAGTCTGCTGAAACCATCAACAAAGGCCTGCAGAATGGTACTACTTATTTAAGCGTGGCTGCAGAGCTTGCCGAATTATCACAAACGCAGAAATTCCTGGACACAAACTTCACCACTAAGCTGGATATTCCTGTTGTGGTGCTCACCGCGAGTAACAGTTTCGATCTGTTTAGCAGTGTCATGCCTGCAGAACTTCGTAAACAGGAACAGAATTTGTGGATGGTTATGCAGACCGAGCTTTTGAACTACAGTAATAATTCCATGCAGCTTTTTTCGGAAGGTAATCATGCCCTGGAACAATCTGATCCGGACAGTATCGTCGCCGCCGTCGAGAAAATTCTTGCGGAAGTTCGATAGGCGACAGTCTCCTGGGTTTTTAGAAAGTTACTACGGGCCAAGCAATACGATGTTCAAAGAATTTAGCCGTAGCGGATTGGAATCGGGCACTAGGGTGGCTTGCACATCATAATTGGCAGCGCCTACGGAGAGGTTTGCAAGACTCAACACACCGGCGTCCGTAAAAGTCGCTTCCACTAGCGGTGCGAGGGAACTATCCAGGACCTGATAGGAAAGTAATTCGAATTGCACTTCGCCAATATTTGTAATCTTGAATTCTGCGCTAATGAGACCACCGTCGTCTAGTCGGATGTAGGGAACCGATAGCATGGAACCCGTAACAGTCGCCAATTCATCTATAGCCGCCTGTGTTTGTCCAGGCAGAAAATCCAGTGGCAAGCTCGCCACAGCATCACACACGGTACTGCCAGCCGCTGCTTCCACAAAAGTACTGAATACAGGAATACAAAGCAGAGACTCTGGCTGCGGAATTGTATTGACTGCCACCACCTCATGGTAGTAGGCATCGGTGTTTAATAGCGGTGGTGTTGCATCAATCTGAATACGATAGCTGAAAGAAATTTCTTGTGCCGGCGCTATGGCCTCGATGAAACAATTTAGTGTACCGATTTTCTGAATGGCATCCCCAACCGCAATCTCATCCACCGAAAGCGTGCTACCCAGTATGGTACAAACGCTGGAAGAGTTTTCATACAATTGCGCCTCCTGCACTAGTGAGCCGGCGTTCACATGAGCAAACAGAAGATTAACGTTACTTAGCGTCGCCGAGGTCGGGTTGCTAACCCTAACTTCTATCTCGGTAAATTCATTTATCAAAGCACCAGACTCGACAGCAGTTTGGGTTATCTCTAAATCATAGCTGCTATCCAGTATTGATATTTTGTCTGCTATCGCTTCGGGCTCCACGGGAAACTTCGATGGTGTAATTGCGCTGACCAGGTGTCGCGTTTTATTCAAGGAATAGACCGCGTCTGCACCCGTCGCAATATCATTTCTATCAACACCACAGGCTAAACTTTTGCAAAGGCTTTGCGGATTTGAGAATCTGTTCAAGGAAGTAGTCGCACCGAATGAAGTGTCGCCAACTCTCGCAGTCAGCGTGGTAAATTCGTCGGTAACGGCATAGCCAGAGGAGAAGGAAAAAGTACCTCCATCGGGGTAGTCTTGGCGATGGGGTGCGATTCCCATATTCAATGCAAAGGGCGTGGTCAGGTCAAGCAATCCAATACAATCGGGCCCTACGTCGATCGTTACCAGCAGGTTTCCCTGGTGATACGCCGCCTGAAAATCTCCCTGCCGGCCAACAGCATTGATTGTTGACCAGCTACAGTAGGGATCAATGCTTGTGTCTAACGCATGCATGAAAACAACGATATCGCCGCCGGAGCTTGTGATTAAATTATCCAACTCGTCAAATGCGGGGTCGGTCTTTGTTTGCAGTGCGTCGAATGTATCTAGAAGCGCACTGTCGTTGGCGGTATAGGGAATTTCTTCCAGACCCACACCATTGAATTTAATGGCTACATCATTCTCTCGATACAACTGGTTGGTATTGGTGAGTAGCTGAGCGATTCGACTCTCTAGCTTGGATCCCAGATACTGCAATGCCGTGGGTGAATAGATGAATAGAACATCAATCACCGCCTGCCTTGCCAGTAGACCGGCTACCGATGTGTTCACCGGCAGGTTCATTATCGTTTCATCGAGATCTGATACGCCGTTCTGATTGATGTCCAGATCGATGTTGCGCACCAGATGTACATCCAGATTGGCACCGCGAATTCTTCTGTCGCCATCCGCCAGAGTTGCCTCAACTGCGTCCGCTTCCAATATGCTTGCACTAGCTGACTCTAGCGACAGCCTGAACTGTGAACCAGCCTCCAATGAATTGGGACCATCGACAAAAAAGTCGATCAACTTAGTCCTAGTCGGTTTTATCTCATCGATGCTGCAGCTCAATACCCGGACTTGACTATCACTGGTTTCCACACACTCAGGATCAACATTGCCCAGGCTTACACCCGCTACCATAGCAATCGTGAACTCCAGATCATTGATGGTAGTGATACCAGGATTGCTGGCGCTGACTACGAAAGGTAGAAGTGCCTCCCCCGGCGTCGAATAGACCCCGTCCTGATAGACGAAGTTACGTTCTGCACTGAAATCGATTGTCGCCACTTGAGCAACAGCCAGGCTGGAGAACAGCAAAGAAACGCCGATTGCAATCAACAGAATCACCGACCCTAGTTGCCGCATTGCAGCCGTTCGCTTTCTATTCTGTGTATTGATTCGTTTCATAGTCATGTAATGGAATTACAAATCAGCCGCTGATTCTAACAAATTTAAAAGTCTATCCTTCACAGAGTATAGCGGGAGGGCGGCTTAAATCCTTAGTGAAAATTGGTGGTCGCCATGGCGGCGTAGGGAGCTTATTTACTCGCGATAGGCGAGTCGCAGGCCAGTTAGAAAATTTCTGAGAATCTGATCTTTGCATTCTCGGTAATGCCTGTGATCGGGGCGTCGGAAAAATGCACTGAGCTCGTGTTTACTAATGGTTTGATCTGCCGAGTCCAATATCAATAATATTTCTTCGGCCTTCAGATTCAGCGCGATCTTCAACTTCATGAAGATCATATTATTGTTGAGGCTGGTTTCTGATTTTGGCTGATCACCTTCCTTCTTTCCGCGCAGGGCCACGATCAGTCCATTGAGAAACATGGCCATGAAGCTGTCGCTGCACTCTTGAAAATCCGGATCTTCGTCCTTTTTTAGCCACGAGGAAATTTGTGCACGATCTACTTCAGCATCTTGTAGAGCAAATATGGCAATCATCCTGCTGTCATCAAAATCCAGAATGTATCGAATTCGTCTGAGACAATCATTATTTGTCATTCTTGCTAACTCGCTTTCTTAAACTTATGGCTTTTCTGGCCGCCTCTTTCTTAACCGCTGGCTTCTTCTTTTTTGCAATTTTCTTTGTGCTGTTCTTTTTATCAGTTTCCATATTGCCAGCTTGAAGATTAGTTGCCTGAGCAGTCGAATTCCGAGTCTCGACTTTCGAAGCAATAATTGGTCCAGTACTTTGCGGCATTGATTCAGCATTCTCAAGCATAGCCACTTGTAGGCGAATCGTATTCCCGGAAAATTTTATGATATCGCCAGCCACTATTTTCTTTCTCTTTTGAGTCTCAACTTCGTCATTAACAATTACATGTCCACCGGCGATGGCCGCCTTGGCTTCCCCGCCACTGCCGACCAGGCCTTCGAATTTCAATATCTTGTAAAGTTCAACCGGTTGTTTTCGCAGCTCAACAATTTGAACTTCAGTGTCCGAAGTTGAACCCGCTCTAGATTCTGAGGTAGTCATGGAATTTTCTCTGTTACACGCAATGTGTTATGAAACTAATTATCACGGCTTTTCCTGAAGTGTTTCCAATAACAGTTCACATTCGCCCAATTCACTAGCGACATAACTTGAATTGCCAGAAACTGTGATCGAAATATCCATGCCGCGATCGCTGATAGATGCCAGAGCCTGCACCTGATCCCAGGGCAGCCGATAAACGCAGACGTCTAAAGTTTCCAGCTTGCCGCGGCTCTGCTCCCACCAGGTTGGCGCCTTACTGTTAAAACAATAGACCTTGGTGGCAGCCGAGATTCTACTGGCTTTCTTTACTCGTTCTACCGATGGCTCGCCCACGTCGATCCATAGATCGAGAACGCCGTCCAGGGAATGCGCCCAGATATCCGGTTCTTCAGTATCACTCAAGCCTTTGCAGAATAGAAGTTGGTCTCGGGTATTGAAACAGAACGCCAGTATTCTCACCATCATGCGTTCCATGGTTTCGGATGGGTGGCGGGCTATGGTCAAATTGAGGCTGTCATAAATATCTCTATTCAGGTCACTGAGCGAGATTGTCAATTTATAAATAGTGGGTTTAAGTGCCACGGCTACTCTCGGGCTATCCGGCAAGGCGCACACTATAGCATCAAGGGCTCTTGGGTAGCAGCTGTGTTCTCCAGCGAACTTCCACGGACAGTCCAGAGTATGTAAGAATGATGCACGAGTTCACAATCAGGAAGCTACTATGCAAATCAAAACACCATCGATTCGCTGGGCTTTTATTATCAGCCTAATCCCCATTAGTTCACTAAGCATCGCTCAGCAGCCACTTTTTGGTTTCGATACTGAGGGCAGCGAGGAACAACGCCGACTGGAGGCAGAGTTCGATACACATATTGACCGCGCGGAAATGGATCGCTGGCTACGGGAGTTTTCTTCCGAAGCGCATCATGTCGGCTCCACTAAGGGAAAACAAAATGCGCAGGCCATCGCTGCCCTGTTTCGTTCATGGAACTACGACGTGGAAATAGCAGAATACGAAGTCCTGTTTCCTGAACCACGTACCCGAGAACTGGAACTTGTTTCACCAAACCGATTTACCGCTTCTTTAATAGAGGATGCCGTGGCTGGTGATGCCAGCACTTCTAATATCGATGAACTACTTCCTCCTTATAACGCCTTCTCCATCGGCGGCGAAGTAGAGGGCGAGCTGGTATTTGTCAATTACGGCACACCCGCCGACTATGAAATGCTGGAACGCTACGGTATCAGCGTGGCGGGCAAGATTGCCATTTCAAAATACGGCGGCTCCTGGCGCGGCATCAAACCCAAATTGGCTGCAGAGAAAGGCGCTATCGGCACCCTTATCTATTCCGATCCTGCCGATGATGGCTACGGACCGGGGGATGTCTATCCCGAGGGTCCTTACAAGAATGACAGCGGCGTGCAGCGCGGCTCGGTAATGGACATGCCCACCTATCCTGGCGATGTGTTAACACCTGGGGTTGGTGCTACCGGAGATGTCGGTCGTTTAAATAGAGAAGATGCACCAACAATTACGCAAATTCCGGTGTTACCAATTTCTTACCGCGATGCCTTGCCCTTACTGGAAGCCATGGGCGGTGACGTGGTTCCCGAGCAATGGCGTGGCGGCCTGCCAATCACCTATCACCTTGGACCAGGTCCTGCCCGGGTAAGGCTGAAGCTTGAGTTCGATTGGAACATGGTGACTGCCTACAATGTAATCGCCAGGATGGAAGGCTCCCAATTTCCTGATCAATGGGTTATTCGTGGTAACCACCACGATGGCTGGAACCACGGCGCTGCCGATCCTGTCTCGGGACTGGTTGCCATGCTCTCGGAGGCCAAGGCCCTCAGTCGTTTGGCACAGGCAGGTAATGCGCCGGCGCGCACGGTTATCTATGCCGCCTGGGATGCCGAGGAGCCAGGTCTTATTGGTTCAACCGAATGGGCAGAACACCATGGGGCCGAACTTCAGGAGCATGCCGTTGCCTATCTGAATACCGACGGTAACGGTCGTGGTTTCGTCAATGTGGGCGGCAGTCATGTATTAGAACGTTTCTTCAACCAGGTAATGGCCGATGTGCAAGACCCACAAACTGGTGTTTCGGTGCAGGAAAGAAGACGTGCCAATCTAAGAATCAATGCCGGCTCTGAGAAGATCAGGAACGAGGCGAAGAATCGAAGTGACTTGAGAATTAGTCCTCTGGGTTCTGGCTCAGACTACACGCCGTTTCTGCAGCACCTGGGCATTGCGTCTGCCAATATGGGCTTTGGCGGACACTCGGGCGGCGGCAGTTATCACACCATGTATGACACCTATGAGCACTACAGCAAGTGGATCGATCCCGGCATGGTGTATGGAGAAACATTGGCCCAGTTTGCAGGACGCGCAACCCTTCGATTGGCAAATGCACCCAGGTTGCCAATCGACTTTCAGGGGTTCAGCGACAATGTTGCGGCTTATATCGATGAGATTGAAACCCTCGCCGAAGACATGCGCCAGCAGACAGAAACCGATAACCAGAATATCAAGGACGGTGTATACGGAATAATTCTGGATCCAACAAAATCATTTGGTCCGCCTTTAGCAAAAGCTGAGGTGCCCTATTTTAATTTTGCGCCACTGAAGAATGCCCTGACCGAGCTAGAGAGCGCCGCTGCAAGCTATCAGGATATTGCCAGCAGCGGTGCCCCGGCTACAGCGCGTGACAACTATCTACTGTACACCAGTGAGAGAGAGCTGATTCGGCAACAAGGTCTGAATGGTCGTCCCTGGTACAAGCATCATATCTATGCCCCAGGTTTTTATACGGGTTACGGCGTAAAAACCATACCCGGGGTGAGAGAGGCAATCGAACAACGTCAGTATGATCAGGTCGCGGGTCAGATTGAGCTTGCGGCGGAGGTTCTACATAATCTGGCGACACGAGTTGAAGAACTTTCTGGGCCTTAGACAGACAGGTAACCAAGATACTAGAGGCGACACCGAGAAGGACACAGATGTAAAATTTTCGAGCCGGAGCCGGAGTACTATTTGCGAACAATCAGAGCCGCAGGCTCGTTAGTAAGCAGTACTCCGGTTCCGGCGGTTGGACTCAGCCTCATATAGGTTCGCTTTTTTGTCGTACCCAGCGATGCTACTATCCCCCGCTCACGAGCCAACGGCTCTGATTGTTCGCGTGAAATAGCAGCATCGCTGGGTGCTTGTGGCGGTGCTAAATTCATAACAAAACAGTTGGGAAAGAGAGAGCCGTTAGTTTCTCTCTGACTATACAAAAATGACGAAATCCTTTCTCATCATTCAACTGCGCCCTGAAGATGCCACTGCCGACAATGAATTTGCCGCTATAAAATTCTACGGCAAGTTGCAAGATGAAGAAGTTGAAAGACTGCGAATGGAACAGTCCGACTTACAGAATATTAAGCTGGATCACTATTCGGCTATCATCGTGGGTGGCAGCCCATTCGATGTGAGTACACCGCAGGGTAAAAAGTCGCCCGTTCAACTAAATATCGAAACAGGATTCCAACATTTATTCGATGACATAGTCGATCAAGATTTTCCTTTTCTTGGTTGCTGTTCGGGCAATGGCCTATTAGGGAATTATCTTGGAACTTCCATCTCTGGCAAATATGCCGAGCCGGTGGGAGGTGCAACAATTCAATTAACTGCACAAGGCAGGAGCGATCCCTTGCTAAAAGGCCTGGCAGATTCTTTTCGCGTCTTATTGGGACATAAGGAAGCCTGTGATTTCACGCCTCCCGGAGCTGTACTGCTTGCCACTGGTGATGCCTGCCCGGTGCAGATGTTTAAGCTTAAGAACAATATCTATGCCACACAATTTCACCCCGAGGCAGATGCAGCTGGATTCAGGGTTCGCATAAACGTCTACAGAGATCATGGTTATTTTCCCGCTTCCTCCGCAAAAAAATTAATCTCGAGTATTGAAAATGAGGAAACACCGGAGGCACAATTAATTCTTAAGCGATTTGTAGACAGATATAGAAGTTAGAGGCCCTCTTATGATCTATGAAGTGGAAGGCGATATCTTAATGACCCGAGCCGCAGTAATTGCGCAGGGTGTGGCGGTAAGCGACCCCATGACAAAAGGCCTTGCCAGAAAGTTGCAGGAAAAATATCCAAGCATGCGCGATGAATTCGAGCAGTGGTGTGAAGAAACCAAGCCTGAGCCGGGAGATATCTGGCTCTGGGGTGGTAATGGAAAACTGCAAATAGTTAATCTGATAACCGGCGAAGCCGCAGACCCGGCTTTGGGCCGACCCGGCAGACCGTCCAAGATTGCCGTGCACAAAGCCTTCAGGGCTCTCAATAAACTGGTAGTGCAAGCAAGACTCAGCTCCGTTGCCATGCCGAAGATCGGCAGCGGCCCTGGCGGTATAGACTGGCTGGAGGTACGCGGAATTTTGCACAGTCAATTAGGTGAGCTTTTGATTCCCTTGTTTGTTTACGTGACTGAACTGGATGGCATGTTAGCATCTGAACCGGGCATGTGAGAGTTCATTCCAGCAGAGCGATCTAAAAACTCATGAATGCATGAGCCAATTTCGTTGTTGGACAACTCATTCGAAGAGCATAATGCCAAATTGGCTACGCTCAGGTATTCAACCTGTCAATCCCAGTTAAATCTCATCGGAAGTAAACCGCAGTGTCCGAAAAGCTCACTCTGTATGAATACACTCATTCCGGAAATAGCTATAAAGTGCTGCTCACCGCAGAACTTTTGCATATTCCATTGCGGCGAGTTTTTGTCGATATAGTCAAAGGCGAATCACGTACCGAGGAATTTCTGGCAATGAATCCAGCTGGGCAGGTTCCCCTGCTACGCCTGGCCGATGGCAGCTTTTTATCTCAAAGCCATGCCATCATTTGGTATCTGGCTAGCGGTAGTCATCTAATACCCACAGACAGAACTGCCCTGGCCTCGGTGCTGCAATGGATGAGTTTTGAACAATACAACCTTGAGCCCAGCATTGGCGTGTTGCGTTACAAGATCTATTCGGCCGGCATGAGCAAGCAAGAGTTGAGTGATATTTATGACGGTCTTTTCGAAAAAGGTCACGCCGCACTAGGGGTACTTGAATTAGCACTTACCCATTCTTCGTTCCTGGTGGAAGAAAGATTTACTCTGGCCGACATTGCTCTGTTCGGCTACACCCATTGCACGGAACAGAGCAGCTTGTCGCTGGAAGATTACCCGAATATTCGACGCTGGCTGGAGCGCGTAAAATCTATTGAAAACTTTGCCAGTCTGGAATCATTTCTGCAATAAAACATTTGACCCTGTTGCAATTCGGCATCTATTCCTGAGCATCTACACTGTCCCGCTCGCAAACCAGTGCATGCCAGCGCCACAAGTTAGCTAGGGAATCCTTCGGCTTCAGACCTACCATTGCGGTAGCGAAATCGATGGCAGTCAACAGCGTAATATCTACGATAGTAAATCTGTCGCCTGCAATATAAGTTGACTCACCGAGTTCCTTGTCAATTCTTTCGTAGTAAGCGTGCACATTCACATCGCTGGCTTCTTTAGCCGCCGGAATCTGCTTGTATATGCCCATAGCACCTACGACTGGACCATTTACCCAGGACACGCCGATTTGCGACCACAGTTCGGTTTCAATTTGCCGATTGCGCATCTCAATATGACCCATCTCAAAGGGGTCGCGTCCCATTAGATTAGGCTCCGGATGCATAGCCTCTATATAGCGACAGATTGCCACCGACTCGGCCAAGCAGCGGCCATCGTCCAGCTCCAGCACAGGAATCTTACCACTGGGGTTTTTCTTTAAAAACTCGGGAGTCTTATGTTCGCGCTTGGTCATGTCGCAATTGACCAATTCAACTTCTACACCTTTCTCCGCCAGAAAGATTTTTACCCGTCTTGGATTTGGTGCTCGACCGTAGTCATAGAGTTTCATACTGTTATACCTTTATAAAAAATTGAAGCGAAGTATATTGCCGCATTAGTCAAATTGTCTGAACGATGGCTTATGGAAAGAAGCAAGCCAATAGAGTCTACTTAGTCCTTTGCTCCCTGTAGACCGCCGAATGCAGCGAAGAAAGATTTAAAGAAGCCCGATAACTCCAATGTCATTACAGCAAATTCCTGATCGAATTTTTGCGCCGCACTTTCAACTTCTTCATTTGCCTTTTCTTCCACCATACCCTGAAATTTAAGCCGCTTTATGCTGAGGTCGTCGCCCAGTGTGCAACTCAGCAGGCTATTCCAGGTAACACCCAGGTTCTTGACCTGCTTGCCTGCTGCAAGATGACTCTGGATTTCGTCTGTAGCCAGATCCTGTCCCTTACAACGAACAATATTACTGCCATCTGTGGGATTATACAGCTCACAGTCTTCATCGATTAGAAAGTTGTCGCTGGCATGTTGTTCCTTCAACCACCGAGTCATCACGTCGCTAGGTGCTCGATTAGCATCTGGCAGCGAAACTTTTAAACTGCCCAGGCTTTCACGTAGTAAATTCAGCAAGGCCTCGGCCTTAGGCGCACTAGCAGAATTAACTACGATCAAATTGTCCTTCGCGGAAATATAGGCATAAGTCTGTTGATTGCGAGTAAAAGCTCTCGGTAACAGTGACACAAACACATCGTCCTTTATCTGACGTTTTTCTTTGCGATAGATTTTTCGTCCTTGCCTCTGTTCCAATTCAGCAACCTTTTCATCGGTTGCTTCATTAACTACGGATGTAGGCAGAATTCTTTCCTGCTTTTGTGCACAAATCATAATGTAATCACCAAGCACATGGGTCAGCATCTCGCCCTCTTTGCCGAGCGGGCTAACCCAGCCATATTTGGATTTATCATGACTGCTACAGGGGTGAAAGAGCTGCTCGGCCAGCTTTGTTTCTAACTCTTCCGCAGAAGCGTCCATAGCCTGGTTGAGACAATACAAACGTACGTTTTTGAACCACATAAAGAATTTTCCGATAGAACGACAACAGGAACAGCGCGGCAGATTATGCGTGATACAGAGTCAGGATTCCAGTGATAGCTAGCGCTTGATTATTAGTATCGAAGCCTAGGGGATTTTTAATCTGACGAAACATCCCACCAATATTTTTTACTAGAAATGAATGATATGGCTGAGGTGGCGGGTCTTTACCGATATTAGCTGGCCCTAACATACTTACTATTGACGGCCGATGGCTGTCATTTTCTAATGCAATACGGTGAAATAATTATGCAGCAAACCACCAGGGAATCTCGAAACCATTTACTAACATTTCTATTGTTCCTTTTATTCCTGGTCTCCAGTGAGGGAGCCTTCGCTATAGATGAAATAAACACTACCTTCTTCGGCAACCTTGCTATAGAGGGTTACGATGCTGTTGCCTATTTTTCTGAAGGACGGGCGGTCGAAGGTGACGAAGACTTTGAGATGGTCTGGAAAGACGCTAACTGGCGCTTTGCCAATGCAGCTAATCTGGCCGCATTCAGGGAGAACCCTGAAAAATTCGCACCCCAGTATGGCGGATATTGCGCCTGGGCTGTATCGCAAAATGATACGGCGGGCATCGATCCAACTCAATTCACGGTCTACAATGGAAAATTGTATTTAAACTACAGCAAGAGAATAAGTGCTCGCTGGAAGCTGAATAAAGACGCATTCATTGTCGATGCAGATCGTTATTGGCCTCAATTGTTACAAGACTAGGCTGTAGCCAATCCGCCGCCACGCCCGTCCAGGAAAGAATTATGCAAAAGTTTATAAACTGGGCACTCCCCATCTACATTGCCTTCGTGTTCCTGCAATCCCTATTCTTCAAGTTTAGTGGATCAGAAGAGACGGTTATCATTTTCAACACCATAGGAACCTGGATGGTCGACATTGGACTGCCACAAGGCTTTGCCGAAGACTTTAGGAACTATGGCGGAACTGCAACCGGAGTGGCGGAATTGATAGCGAGCATACTGGTTCTAATTCCAGCAACTCGGGTCTGGGGCGCCTTGGCGGGAATCATGGTGATGTCCGGCGCCATCTTCTTTCATCTGTTCACACCGCTGGGCGTGGTTCGAATCGTAGACGCTGCCGGCAACACCGATGGCGGCGTGCTATTCATTATGGCATGTGGAGTCTGGCTGAGTAGCCTGGCGCTACTCTATATAGACAGACGGCGCTTACTCAGTTTGCTAGGGCGCTAAGGAAAACAGAGCTTCTGGCTCAATTTCCAAATGTCGGAAGCAAGGGTTTTGTCCTTTGCTGCATCGACCAGGGGCATTAGCTCCTTCTCATCGAAGAAAACACCGTTGTACCTGCTCACAGCGGGATCAACAGCTAACCACACCGGCGCCACGGCTCCTTGTTCTGGCCGCTTCCACAGTCGTTTTAGCTGTCGCAATAACCAGGCCGCAAGGCCTTTCCCTTTACTTACAGACCCTGAGATATCCCCAGAAACTATTGAGCCAACTCAATAGATTAACTTGTTTTGAACTGCTGTTTTTTGCTCTGCCGTTAAATTTTGAGTAATGAGCCAGAGACTGGGCTGTTGTTTGCGAACAATCAGGGCCGAAGGTCCGTGAGCCACGCAATAGCCCAGCCTCTGGCTGCTGGACTGGACAGAATACCCCATCGCCCGCTGTAACGCAGATGCTCCCTGCTCACGGGCCCCTGGCCCTGATTGTTCCCAGGAATCATCTGCGTTACAGCGAGCTTACTTCAGCTTTGAATTTAAAATAAAACCGAGCTGGCGCCGCCTGCAGATTCGGCAACAGTAGTTGGTTAAGCATGAAGGGCGCAAGGTGGTTAGTCATGAAGGATTGTTCGAGGCCATCGCCATTCAGTTTTCTTTCAGTCATCCATACTCCGGCGTTATTGATGAGCACATGTATCTTCTCATAAGCACTGGTCAGTTTTTCAGCCAGCAGGCGCGTTCCTTCGATACTGCCGAGATCACCCACCACCAGATCGACCTTCGAATTAGCAATTGCAGATTGGATCGCTTCTTGCGCGGCAATGCTCTTTAGTTCATTTCGACTAACAATTACTACATGGGCTTGCAGCTTAGCCAAGGCTCTGACGATTTCAAAACCAATCCCGGTATTGGCTCCTGTTACAATACAAACTTTGTCCCGCATATCGAAAACCCCTATAGTCAAAACCGCAGCGGCACCACCGATCGGCTCATAATAGCAGGGTGCCTGAATAGCCTAAACTAGAAAATGAACTGAACTATACTGCATAGCCCTGGGTGGTGGAGTTCCAGGGCCTAAAACGTGTTTTTACTCTGTTGACAAACTCGCCTATAGTTAAGCCAATATTCCTAACAAGAAGAGCTTATACGCCATGACGGATACTATTAGTGCAGGCCAAACAACTCCGATTGCGCGCAAGGAACTAACCCTGCGTGTGGTGGTACTGGGGTTAATCCTCGCGGTTGTTATGGGCGCCGCCAATGTTTATGTGGGCCTGCGCGCGGGCATGACCGTTTCCGCATCTATACCCGCCGCAGTAATGGCGATGTTGTTGTTCAAGATGCTGTTCAAGAATTCCAGCATTCTGGAGGCGAATCAGGTACAGACCTGCGCCTCGGCAGGGGAGTCCTTGGCCGCCGGCATCATATTCACTATGCCAGCCATGGTTCTGATTGGATTCTGGGACTCTTTCGATTTCTGGTCAGTTACCGTTATTGCACTAACCGGTGGTTTGCTGGGAATCCTGTTCATGATTCCCATGCGTAAGGTATTTATCCTTAACAATACCGAGTTAGCCTACCCTGAAGGCGTGGCCTGTGCAGCAGTCTTGCAAGCCGGTGATGCGCAGGGTCAGGAAGGAGAAGCACGCAATCTATTATTCGGCGGCATGCTAGGCGCCGCCGTCGCATTCGGCGCGAAGTTATTTGGTGTGCTCACTGGAACGCTGGAAGCAGCAACAGTAATGGGATCAAGAATTTTCTACTTTGGTGGTGATCTTTCACCGATGCTTATCGCCATTGGTTTCATCGTTCGACTCAATGTGGCGGTTCTGATTTTTATCGGCGGCGCCATATCCTGGTTAGTTGCCATTCCGCTTCTGGGCGGTGCTGATCAATTTCCCATCGCCATCGATGGCGCCTACGAGATTTGGAGCAGCAAGATTCGCTATATCGGCGTTGGTGCCATGGTGCTCGGTGGCTTTGCCTCTCTGTACTCGGTTCGCCATGGACTTGTTGCCGCCATCAAGGAGCTACGCGACAATCTTAGCAGCGGCAAACTACTGGAGCACGACCTACAGAGAGACATCCCAACCTGGGCCATCCTCAGCCTTACCGTCGGCTGCACTGTGGTACTGGCTTTGGTAAATTATCGCTTCACCGGCGGCATCGGCATCACCCTGCTTTCAACTGCAGTGATGTTGGTGATGGGCTTCTTCTTCACCGCTGTAGCAAGTTATATTGTGGGCCTGGTTGGTAATTCCAATAGCCCCGTTTCTGGTATGACCATCACAGCCGTATTGGTTGCTGGCGGCATGCTATGGCTTTTCAATTATTCCGGCATGGAGGCCATGGTAGCGACCCTGGGCATTGCCGCCATCGTCTGTTGTGTTGCCGCAACCAGTGGGGACGTATGTAACGACTTAAAAACTGGAGCCATGTTAGGGGCTGCTCCATTCCGCCAGCAAATCATGCAGATCGCCGGTGTATTCGTCGCCGCCTTCGTCATGTCACCTGTACTTAATTTGCTACACAACAATATTGAAGGAGGCATAGGTGGAAGAGAATTGTCTGCTCCCCAGGCCAGCCTGTTTGCCTCATTGGCGAGAGGCTTTTCTGGAGAAACCCAACTACCCTGGGACATGATTGGCTATGGGGTATTGGTGGGCATAATCATCCTGATAATCGATTGGTATCTGCGAGTCAGCGGCAAGAAATTCAGAGCTCATCTAATGCCTATCGCCGTTGGCATGTATCTACCCTTTGGCCTGGCCACACCGATTCTTATCGGTGGCCTGATTGCTCATATTCATAGCAGGGGCACAGCAGAGACCGAGCACGATCAAGTGCTGCATAGAGGCGTTCTGTTTTCGTCCGGCGTAATTGCCGGTGAGGCGCTAACCTCGGTGGGTCTTGCCTGTCTCACTGCCCTGGGAGTTCAATCTCTGGATCTGGGGCTTTCCAGCGGGCTGGTAACCATACTGTCTACTGCAGCTGCCATTGCCGTGGTGTGGATGTTCCTGAATCTAACCCGCCCGCAGAACAATTAGACAAACACGGGCGAGCAGGCCTTGTCTGAGCCTGCTATTTCAGTAATTTGGGCTGCGGTTTTCCAATTCGGGTAAATAGCCAGGCAGGAGAAGGAAAAAAATGAACCGCTGGACTATTGGCGATGTAAAAGTCAGCTGCATCGTCGAGACCGAGTTGCCCATTAGCTACCAGGAAAAATATCCCTTCATCCGCGAAGCGACTCCCGCTGCCCTGAAAGAAATTCCGTGGCTATATCCCAACTTCGTTAAGGCAGATGGCGTTCTCAAACTATCTATCCAGGCATTGCTGGTAGAAGCACCTGGAGTTCGCCTATTGGTAGATACCTGCATCGGCAACGACAAACCGCGAAAACTTATTGGCAATGAAAGTCTGAACAGCAATTTCCTGGACGACTTGAAATCCCTGGGCTGCCCCCGAGAAGATATCGATATGGTTGTCTGCACACATCTGCATGTGGATCACGTGGGTTGGAATACGATGAAGGTAGGCGACCAGTGGTTGCCAACATTTCCGAATGCGCGCTACCTGATAGGTCGAAAAGAGTACGAGTATTGGTCTGAAGATAACAGCGAAGACCAGATCCCGGTGATGGAAGACTCAGTGTCCCCTATTTTTGCATCAGGCTTGGCTGATCTTGTCGATATGGACCATGTCATTTCTCCGGAACTGCGCCTAATGCCTACGCCGGGACATACCCCGGGTCATGTAAGTGTGATCATTGAATCCGAAGGCGAGAAAGCAATAATAACTGGAGATAGCATGCATCACCCCTGCCAGATCGCCAATCCGCATTGGGCTGTAAGCTTCGACACCGATAAGAAGGCGGCTGTTAGTTGTAGAAAAACATTACTGAACGATGTGGCCGATCAACCGGTCTTGATAATTGGAACCCATTTTGCCGCCCCCACCGCTGGCAAGGTGGTACGAGATGGTCCAGGCTTTAGATTGATCAGCGCAGATTGAGTGACAGCTACTGGCGGTATTCCTGACAGTGCGGGATAGACTTAACAAGACTTAACTCTTATCCTTTCAAGCTATCAACACAGGATGAAACCGATCATGCGCATCACGTTTTCTATTATTGCCACTCTAATCTCCCTATTCATATTGCCTTCTGCTTTCGGCGCCGAAGAAAGATTCCCCGGCATTAAGGAATTAATGACCGCCGAGGAGTTGCAGGCATCGGGAGTTGATGGTCTATCCCGCCGTCAACTCGAAGCGCTGAACAATTGGCTGATTCGTTACACCGCCAATGAAGCCCCGGTGCTGCAAGCCGAGAACGAAGAAGTCATAGAAGTAGTCAAACGGGGAATGACCTCAAAAATTCTTGGTCAATTCAATGGCTGGTCCGGCAAAACCCGGTTCGTTCTGGAAAATGGCCAGGTGTTTGAACAGAGGCGGCCCGGGCGTTGGAAGATTTCCCTGGATAATCCGGAAGTGCTAGTGACCCAGAACTTGATGGGTGCCTATGTGCTTGAGGTTGTCTCAGAAGGAAAAAGCATAGGTGTACGTCGCATCAGTAGATAATATTCCCAGCTAGAAAAACCAGAAGGACAGACATCATGCGTGCCTTGCTAATACCATTATTACTGCTCGCTGCCAGTTGTGGTGAGAATACTTCAAACAATTCCACTCAGCAGCAAGCTGCTGTGGGCAATGCGGCGAGCCATGAAGAAAATGTCGCCAATGAGAGTCTGCGCTTCGTCGCCTGGCTGGATGCGAAGTATGCCGAGGAACTGGATTTCAGTCCCCTGACCAAAACGCGCCAGGGTGACAAGAGTGCCCATGATCAATTAGACGACGTTTCAGAAGCTGCATTGGATGCACAACTTCAGTGGCGCAGGGACAGCGTTGCAGAAATGCACTCAAACTTCAGTCGCGAACGATTAGACGAGCAAGGTCGACTCTCCTGGGACCTATGGGAATACATTCTTACAGATGCCGAACAAAGTGCACCCTTTCGTAGACATAGGTACATATTCGGCAGGGGTGGACCACAATCCGCATTGCCTAATAGCCTGATAAATTATCAAGACGTTCAAAACGAAGCAGATATGCGAGCTTATATCTCTCGCCTGGAACAGTCGCAGCGTTATTTGCTGCAGTACCTAGACCGAGCAAAGCTGGCTGTAGCCGATGGCATACGCGCGCCTTTCTTTGATTATCAGCAGGCAATTAGTGAAATTCGCCGTGTCACTTCTGGCGTGCCATTTAGCGAGGAGCAAGAATCTGATTTATGGAAAGACATCACGGCGAAAATTACTGCGCTGCTTGAGTCGGAGGAAATAACTAGCTCGCAAGCCACAGAATTGGAACAACAGTCTCGCGCCGCGCTACTAACTCGATTCAAACCAGCCTACGATGAAATTCTGGCCTGGCTGGAAGCTGATCTGGCAAATGTATCAGACGTGGCAAAAGGTGCCTGGTCTCTTCCTAACGGCGAAGCCTATTACAATTCTCGCCTGGCGAGCATGACCACACTACCTTTGACAGCAAATGAGATTCATGAGATCGGTATTTCCGAGGTCGCACGCATTCAGGCAGAGATGGAACAAATAAAAAGGCAGGTAGGTTTCGAAGGTTCCTTACAGGATTTCTTCACCTATGTGCGCGAAGACGACCAATTCTACTTCCCTACTACTGACCAGGGTCGTGCCGATTATTTAAATCTTGCCGATGAACTTCTCGCCAGCATGTATGAAAAACTGCCAGACTACTTTGGCATACTGCCTAAGGCTGGGTTACAGGTAAAGAGAGTTGAAGCATTTCGCGAGCAGGCCGGCGGCGCAGCGCATTATGCCCGCGGTACCAAGGACGGCTCGCGTCCAGGAACCTTCTATGTGCATCTAACTGATATGCGTGCAGCTACAGTCTATAGACTGGAAAATCTCGCCTATCATGAAGGCGTTCCCGGTCATCATATGCAGATTTCAATTCAGCAGGAGCTGGAAAACATTCCAGTCTTTAGAACCGCCAAGGGCTATACTGCCTTCAGCGAGGGCTGGGGTTTGTATGCCGAATACCTGGGCAAGGAGATGGGTTTCTATAATGACCCCTATGCGGAGTTCGGTCGCCTGTCTGGTGAGATTTGGCGAGCGGTGCGACTTGTAGTGGACACGGGAATCCATGCCGTGCAGTGGACACAGGATCAGGCGGTTGAATATGCCCTGCAGAACTCACCCCGACCTGAGCCTTCAGTGCGATCGGAAGTACGTCGCTACTTCAACAACCCCGGGCAAGCCACTGCCTATAAAATCGGCATGTTGAAGATACAGGAAGTACGAGCAAAGGCCGAGGAACAGCTTGGCGATGCATTTGATATTCGAGCTTTTCATGACACGGTATTAGGCTCCGGCCAACTGCCTATGTCGATGCTGGAAACAAAAGTGGATAGCTGGATAGAAAGTGTTAGGAATTAAGAAAGGCGAATGGCGCCTTGCAAAGGTCTAGGGCGTTCGCACTTTGTGCCAACTAGTCGGCAGTCTCGTCTTGAGACTTCGACAAAACTTTTTTTAAACCCTCAAATGAAACACTCATGCCGTGGTCGATAGCTGCCGAAAACTCATCGGGAGCGATTTCTGTTATCCAGGAAAAATGGCAGCCCTGCTCATTGGCTGTGAGTTTTATTGTAGCAAGATGGTGTTGTAACGGGGTCGGTGTTTTTATTGCCGAGTACTGCAGGCAGTGATTCTCCTTATCCAACGTAATAATTTTTTCCTGCACTTCGCCGATGCCTTCCATGGTGAAGGAACGAATTCCATTCTCCTCACTAATAGAATCGACGGCTGGAACCCAATCCGATCGCGTTACATCGGAGAATATTTCCCAAACTTTATCTATCGGATAGGCAAGCTGCCCTTCAATCTTTACGGTTTTCATTTCCCCTGGCCGACTCGCTCACCGCTGCAGTACTTACAATTACGCTATTATTAATCGAGTGGATCATCATCGTACTATTTATAATCTAACTACTTAATATTCTGACTACACGATGTATTACTACAGGATCAATCAGGGTTTGCCCGTCAGATGCTCCGGCTTGAATTTGTCGCACAATATCCATCCCGCTAACAACTCGTGCAAACGCCGCAAAACCTTGTCCGTCGGGATTACGTTGACCGGCAAAATCCAGGGAGGGTTGATCGCCTATGCAGATGAATATCGAATGCGTGGCGGAGTCTGGCCCATCTCTTGCCATTGAAACCACACCGTCCAGATGCAACAGTCCGGTATCCCTGGTTCTCTCCAACACAATTGGGGCAAAACTTTCCCGTTCGCTATTGGCCCCACCCTGAATTACCTCAATACGAATAGCATTATCCGGTTGGTTGTCCATGCGCACAGTTCTGTAGAAAGTTCCACCTTCGTAATAACCAGCATCCACATAGCGCAGAAAGTTTGTGGTAGTGATGGGAGCTGCCTGCGTCTCAAGCGCGATAATAATATTGCCAGCCGAAGTCTCGATGGCCACATTAAGCGGCCAAGTGGATTGGCAGGCGGACAGTCCTAACGAAACTACAAGCAGGCATAGAACAGGTAAGAATCTCAGAATACTTTTACTCCAATCGAATTATAATTCCGCTTACCCGTCCAAGCTGTCAGAATATCAACCTACCGCTCGAGTCTTTACCCACAGGTAGGCGGGAAGAGCACATGACAAACCGATGCAAAGATTCAAGGCAATAAATACCCAGGGCTTGGGTCCGTTTGCCTGATTAGAAAACATATACAGCCAAAATACAAACGAGCTAATGAGCAGGTCTGCGGTGAAGCCACCTGCAGCACCATTGACGAAAAGGGCTTGAATGAAGGCGACCAAATCGACGCCCTGCTCTGCGCCAAAGCTGACAAAGAACGCCAGCGGGATGATTGCGCCAAGGATGGCAAGTAACAAATAGCTGGTGTTCAGATTCATCTGGTTCTCCTGTGGAGCCGGCATCCATATTAGGCTACCAAACCCCTGAATTAGCAGGCATTGCAGCCTGTATGAGTTTATTCAGCGGTTAGTTTCAAGGAATACCGGCAGGTATTCAACTACCTCTGAGGTAATGAAAATACTACCCGATAAGGCTGTGTGAAAGTCGCTAGTCGTCGAACCAGGATGAATTCCACGGGGTATACATGGGGCTGCAGAGGCTGATTTTTGTGTTATTCTGCTTTCAATTTCTCTCAGTCCGCACAGCTTAGTTGCTGTGGGGCGGTATTCAGCAGCTTGTTCGAGCAGGAACTAAAAATGAATAAAAAAACTAACCCACTTTTCCAAGGCCTAATTCTATTAGCTGGTTTTTTCGCCATTAACAGCAGCTCAGCACAAGATACTAGCTGGGTGGATCTGGCAGTACATAATTTTGGTGCGCCGATTAATACCATGTGGGCTGAAGGCGAATTGTCATTTGCCGATGACGGAACCATGGTTTATTGCAGTGCCAGAGAAGATATGGCCGTGGCTCCGGGAGATCCCAAAGATCTATACATAGCCACCTTCAATGCCGAAACCGGAAACTGGAATACCCCGGTTAATATGGGCATTCCAATCAATGCGCCACCTGCTACCGACGTCGATCCGTTGCGTGCAGGGGATGATCGCGAGCCCTGGATAACTGCTGATGGAAATACCATTTACTTTAAGTCTGATCGACTTGCCACCAGCAGTCCGCGCAATGCCAATGACCTGTTTATTACTCGCAAGGTAAATGGTCGGTGGACTTCGCCGGAGTTGATCGGCTTCCCAATTAGCACCAATGTGGGCAACGAACATTGTCCAGCTATTCTGCAAGATGGCGAAACTCTCTGCTTTGCCTCTATGCGCGAAGGCGGTTACGGCGGATCGGATATTTACTGCTCCAAGCCGGATGGCAACGGTGGCTGGCAAGAGCCTGTGAATCAGGGGCCAAACATCAATACCGCTGCCGAGGAATTTCATTTCACTCAAGATAAAGACGGCATGGTGTACTTCACCTCATCTCGGCCGGGCGGTTTCGGCGGCATGGACATCTGGGGAGCGATGACGCAGGGAGTAAATAGTTGGGCCGCAGCTCGAAACCTCGGACCACAGGTAAATACGGCAGGAGCCGATATGTGTCCGGCGCTACCACCTGGAGAGAATACCTTCAGCTGGTTCTCCAGCCGAGCCGATAATAGCCTTGGCAACATCGACATCTTCTGGACCAATAAACTTAATGTCGCTGAGTAGAAACTAGGCGCAGCATCAGGCGACCGCTTCGTCGGTCGCTGCTGTTGGGCTACTTAAGCCAGTCCTATTCCATCAGGGACATGGAATATGATAGAACGTTTGGTATCAATCACGGCGCTACGTACTCTTGCCTTAATGGAGGTTTTTGCAATGGGAACAGCAACAACTTACAGGAAATTCATTTCGATATTTACGCTACTCGCTGCTGCTACGCTTATCCCTTCCTGCGCCATTAGCCCGGAAACACAGGCAAAGATGGATGAGTTTGCGCGTACCATTCCAAGCTGTAGCAGTGCTGCAGAATGCGAGAGGAAATGGGCAGCAGCCAGACAGTGGACCGTGCAGAATTCTGACTTCATGATTCAGGGCGAATCTGACACGCGCATTTATGCAAGCAGCAATATAATCAGCCAAAGCGGTATTGGCGTGGTAGTAAATCGAGTCACAACTAATTCAGGAGACTATCAAATAGTCGCTGATCTGGAATGCTTTAGTGCCTATACTTGCCCCGAAATACTCGATCTTAAAATTGATTTTAATCGGACAGTGAATAACACACCCTAATGAAAAAAAACGCTCTCGCTCTATTGTTACTCTTATTACCGGCCGCAGTTTCCGCTCAGAATAGTTCCGATCAATGGATCAGTCTTTTTAACGGAAAGGATCTGACGAACTGGATTCCTAAATTCACTGGGCACGAGTTGGGCGTTAATTATCGAGATACCTTTCGCGTTGAAGACGGGGTGTTCCTTGTATCCTATGACAACTGGCCAGACTTCAACGGCGAGTTCGGTCATATTTTCTACAATGAAAGCTTCTCTCATTACCGATTACGGGTCGAATACAGGTTTGTAGGCGAGCAGGTGAATCAGGGTCCAGGCTGGGCCTATCGCAACAATGGTGTGATGCTGCACGGCCAATCACCACAGTCTATGACGCTGGACCAGGAGTTTCCCGCATCCATCGAAGTTCAATTGCTGGGCGGCAACGGTGAAGATGAAAGAGCAACAGCAAATGTTTGTTCGCCAGGCACGCACTATGTCAGAAATGGCGAACTGATAACCCAACATTGCATAAATTCCAGCTCGGCAACTTTTCATGGCGATCAGTGGGTAAACCTCGAAGTTGAAGTGCACGGAGATGAACTGATTCGACATAGCGTAAATGGAGAGGTGGTTTTCGAGTATTCGAAAACTCAGCTGGACGAAACTGATGCTGATGCACAAAACCTGCTAAGCCAGGGTCAGCCAATCGTTGTCAGCGAAGGCTATATCTCCCTGCAAGCAGAAAGCCATCCAACGCAATTCAGGAAGATTGAAATACTTCCGCTTGCACATTAGACCCGTTCAAAAGAAGCTGTAACTTACAGGGTTCCAGCTTCTATCAAGTCCGCCGCATAGCTAGCTGCCCTTGCACTAAATGCCATATAGGTCAGCGATGGATTCTGACAAGCCGAAGACACCATGAAGGAACCGTCGGTTATAAACAGATTCGGCACATTGTGAGCCTGGCACCAGTGATTCAAAACAGAGGTGGCTGGATCACGCCCCATACGTGCACTACCCATTTCATGAATTCTATTTCCGGGCTTGGTCAGGCTTACATCATTGGCAGATATATTTGTGCAGCCCGCCGCTTCCAACATTGCCACCGCGTCTTTACTCGCTTCCTCTAACATCTTGTACTCATTATCGCTGTAAGTAACATTGAATAGAGCAAGGGGGTTCCCCCAACGATCCCGCTTCGAAGCATGCAGGCTTACTCGATTCTCAGGATTGGATAACTGTTCTCCGAAGGCACCGATGTTTACACGCCATGGACCCGGATTCTTGTGAGCTTCTTTGAAACCACGACCAATACCCGGAATCTGCCCACCTGCGTTGCCCAGAGGAGCGGACCCACCCTGAAAACCAAAGCCACGTCTGTAGGGTTTATCCTGCCCATTTAGATTGGCGTATCTTGGAATATAGATTCCGCCGCTGGGTCTGCGACCAAACACTTTCTTGTTATCGAAACCACTCATCAAGCCAACAGCACCCGCACCACTAACATGGTCCATCAAATTTCTACCGACCTGATCGGAACGATTTACCAATCCGTTAGGAAAGGTTTCAGACTTCGATTGCAATAAAATCATCGCCGAGGCAATGGTAGATGCGTTCAGGAAAATAACCTTTGCGCTATAGCTTCGTTTCTCGTTTGACTCGGCATCCACGATACGCACAGCGGTGACTCTATTAGTGGCCGCATCGTACTCGATAGATTGCACAATAGCGTTGTGCACCATAGTCAGATTACCCGTGCGTTCGGCAGCGGGCAGAGTTGCATTCAGAGACGAGAAATAGGCTTTATAAGTACAACCAAAGTGGCAGCGATTTCGCACCTGACAGTTCGATCTACCCAGAGAACGTTGTTCTTCTGTTGCATTTGTTAGATGGGCGATTCGGGCCGGGATAATGTTTCGCTCCGGGAATGTGGTCTCTACCTTCGCCTTTAGTTCTTTCTCGGCATCGGTCAATTCGAAAGCCGGTTGAAAAACACTGTCGGGTAGTTGTGGCAGACCTTCTGCACTACCGGCTATGCCGATGAAGGTTTCAACTTTCTCATACCAGGGAGCAATGTCTTCGTAGCGTATGGGCCAATCGATGGCATGGCCTTCTTTTATATTCGCTTCGAAATCAAGATTGCTCAGTCTATACACCTGACGTGACCACATGATGGAACGCCCACCGGTATGGTAGCCGCGCAGCCAGTCATAACTGGTGCCCTCGGCTTCCTCGTAGGGATGTTCGTCGTCTTTAACCCAAAAATGTTTGTTGGATTCCTTGATCGCGTAGGCCACGCCACCATACTGTTTCGGATAGTGCTGGTCGATTTCATCCTGCGCCACGTTGTCCAGATTAGGGCTTTCCCAGGGAGCAAGATTGTCCACGTAGTCGCGCTCCGGGATAATCTCCGGTCCTCGCTCTAACACCAATACTTTAAGCCCACGCTCGGCAAGTTCTTTGGCGGACATACCGCCACTCATTCCTGAACCCACTACAATTGCATCGAAATCTGCCACGGAGTAACTCCCTTGCTAATTCTGTTGTTCCGGTTTGTTTTTTAATCTACTTTTTTACTATCAGCTTACATCGACACTTGGGTCCCAGCGTCCAGGCACTGCTACCCATTTCAACTCCTCAAGCGCACCACCCTCTGTGGCAAAATAGGACTGGCTAATATAGCCTTTCACGCGCTTGTAGCCGCTGGCATCGCCGTCCTCATCGAATACGGCAGCATCGAATCCAGCCAGTGTTCGTTCCGCAACATCTGCACTAGCCGAGGTGAAATCGCCCCCTGCATCAAGATCGAGTGCCTGCATGATTCGGCGCAGCGCCTGACGATGACTGGCTTTGGTTTCTCGGTTAGCCCAATCCGACATCAGACCATCCATATAGCCGGGCACGTTCTCATCCAGTGCCCCGGGCGTTTCGGTACGAGGAATAATCAGATCACTGATTCGAGACAGCAAGGCCATCTCGCTTTCGCTATAGAAGCGCGCCGCGGAACCGAGTCTGGTGGACACGACATTCGCGACCCCGCCACAGGCTGTCAACGCGCTGGCGCCACCGATGGATACAATCAAACCCTGAAGTACTTCGCGTCTTGTTATCATGTTGCTTGCCTTTTTGATTCTTATTCGACTGGCTTTGAAACTTTGTCTATTTAGAAAACCAGATTACGTAATGTGTAGAGACTTACCGCAACCGAGGCCAGCCCGTTTCCCGGCCTGTCATGTTCAACGAAGAAATGTTTGATTCCCGCTGACTCTGCATGACTGAATATTTCAGCAAAATTTATTTCGCCGCTTCCCACTTCTACCATACGGCCGTGAGCGTCCATGTCTTTCACGTGCACCATGCTGAATCGACCTGGATGCTTCTCAAAATAAGTAAGCGGATCCACACCTGCGTTGCGTATCCAAAACAAGTCCAACTCCATGTCTACCAGATCCGGGTCTGTTTCTGCCAACAGAACGTCATAGGGTAGCTGACCCTCGGTTAATTCAAATTCGAAGCTGTGATTGTGGTAACCCATTTTGATGCCAGCGGATTTACAGGCTTCGCCCGCCCGATTCATGACTTCGGCGCTGCGTTGAAAATCGGCAATACTGCGTTGGTTATCGGGCAAGATAGGCACGACTATATATTTCTGTCCCAGAGTAACTGCCGTTTCGATTTCGCCTTCAAGATCGTCGCCTAAGGCTTGCAGCTGAATATGTGAGGCCGGAGAACTCATGCCATTTTGATCCAGTATGCTACGCACTGCCGCGGGCGATTTGCCAAAGTAGCCGGCGAACTCCATTTCCTTAAACCCGAGATCAGCAACTCGCGCTAATGTACCTTCAAAGTCCTGCGCCATTTCATTGCGTAATGTGTACAGCTGCAGGCCTGGATTTTCGACGCGGCGACCCTGGGCGAAGCTAGTGGCAAAGGGCAGCATGCTGGCGGCGCCAAGTGCAGTGGCAACCTGGAGAAACTTACGCCGACCAAATATTTTTTGGTTGTTTAGTTTTTCTTGTTTCAAGCTAGGTCTCCTGAATATCAAAGGACGCCGAGATTTCTGTGTCCTCTGCAATAAGTCTCACTCTGCAAGGTCGCTGTCCAGGCCCATCTAATCGCGGCGCCATGCGCCTCTTTGCAGATACACTGCAACGATCACTATTATGCCTTGAACAGCACCGTTGAGGTAGTTACTTACGGCATCGGTGAGGTTTAGGATATTGCCAATTAGGGTCAGTATCAAAGCACCGACGACGGTGCCGCCGATGCGACCATAGCCGCCCTTCAGAACAGTGCCACCGATGATAACTGCGGCGATTGCCTCCAGCTCCCATAATATACCGGTCTGACCAGACGCGGAGCCGAGTCTAGGTACATAGATAATAGTGGCGATGGCTACACAGATGCCTTGCAGCATATAGGTCGCCGTCTTCACTCTGTCCACATGAATGGCAGAGTACTTAGCCACGCGCTCATTCGAGCCAACCGCGAAACAATGCCTGCCGAATACCGTCATATTGAGTAACACATAGCCAATGACAGCAACGGCGAGAAACACCCAAACCGGATAGGGCAAGCCAAGCAACACACCGTAGTAAACCTCAGAATAGACATCACCTATTGTAAAATTAAGCGACAGTGTGCCGCCGTCTGCCATATAGGTAATTAGCGAACGGTATATGCCCATGGTGCCTAGAGTAACAATGAACGCTTCGATCTTAGCCTTAGTAGTCAGTAGCCCGTTAATCAGTCCCGCAACAGCACCAATGCCCAGAGAAGCGAGTATTGCCAATAGTATAATCGCTATCATGGAGTCCACAGAATCCATCAGGGCATTCATTAATAAAATCATACAACCGGAAATGAACGCCGCCATGGAACCGACGGACAGGTCTATACCACCTGCGGTTATGACGAATGTCGCACCAATAGCCACAATGCCTATGAATGAGCTGCGCGCGAGAATATTGCTCAGGTTACCGCTACTCAGAAATGCGTCATTGACCAGTATTCCAATAATAAAAATAATGACGAGGGCGAGAAATGGTCCGGCAGTTTTTAAATCAAGCTTTGGCATTAGTTATTCCACTCTGTGACAGCGCAGTCTGAGACGAGATATTATTTTTGAGCCCTGTGGCATAGCGCATGATCTCATGTTCTTCAATTTCATCGCCCTCCAACACACCAGTAATTTCGCCGTGATACATGACCGCGACACGATGAGACAAGCCTATAACCTCGGTAATATCCGAGGAGACAAGAATAAGGGAGTGGCCGGAAGCTATTAGTTGGGCAATAAAATGGTAGATCTGGCTCTTCGTTCCAATATCGATTCCTCTAGTGGGCTCGTCGATAATGATGATACTTGGTTCTGCCTCAAGAATTTTTGCCAGCAACAACTTCTGCTGATTACCGCCAGATAAGTTTCCCGCCGCTATTGAACTGTCTTTCATGCGAATATCAAAAGTCTTGATGGCTTTTTCGAAGGCTGCTTGTTCTTGTTTAGTATCGATAAATAGGCGAGATATTTTGTGCAGGGAGAACAAGGAAAAATTAAAAGCCAGGCCCTTCTCCAACAACAAGCCACTGCCTTTCCTATCCTTGGTCAGGTAGGCAATGCCTTTATCCCTGGCGCTAGAGAGTTGCTTAAAACAAACCTGCTCTCCGCGAACCTCGACATGGCCTGTGTTATCTCGAGCTGCTTTTCGAAGACCCAACACCGTTTCCATTAATGCAGTACGCCCGGAACCGACCAAGCCTGAAAAACCAAGCACTTCGCCCCTCTTTAACTCAAAACTGATCGGGTTTATATTGCCAGGCATGGTTAAGTTGGTGACACGTAATGCCACTTCATCGCTAACCGATGGCTTGGGAATATTCGGAAACAAGGAACTTATTTCTCGCCCAACCATCAGTCGCGCCATGTCATCCTTGCTTAGCTCTTTCGCTGGATAGTGCCCCACTAAGGCTCCATCTCGCAATATGGTAATCACATCTGCTATTTGTTCAATTTCATCCAATTTATGCGAGATAAAAACAATGGCCACTCCCTGCGCCAGCAATCTGTCAACAAGCTCAAACAATACCTGACTCTCTTGTTGAGTCAGCACCGCAGTCGGTTCGTCCAGTATTAACACCCGCGCATTCTTCGCTTGCGCCTTGGCGATTTCCACCATCTGTTTTGCCGATACAGCCAGATCCTGCATTGCCGAGTCCGGATTAATATCGCTATGCAGTACCTGCAGGTATTGCAGCGATTTTGCGCGCATGGTTTTTTTATCGAGGAGGAAGACGCCAGATATCTCATTACCAAGAAATATATTCTCTGCCACGCTTAGTTGTTCGGCGAGATTGAACTCCTGGTGAATCAGTACTACGCCGGCGCGCTCCGCAATTTCATTATCCCAATGACCGAGCGGTGCTGGCCCCTCACCATCGACGCCTAAACATAATTCACCGGCACTCAGTTGTTCGAAACCTGAAAGAAGCTTAACCAGAGTAGATTTGCCGGCACCGTTCTCACCCAGTACGGCATGAACTTCGCCCGCGCGTAAATCCAGGTCTATGCCATGCAATACCTCTACAGTCCCAAAAGACTTGCAAAGGTTTTTCGCCGAAAGAACTACTTTATTATTTTTATTCTCAGGCATTTTAGCTACTAATTCGGGCGGTTCCACATATCTTGCAATACTGTGCTGCCAAGTTCAGCTTGACCACGCCGAAGCAGGTCGCGCATATAAGTCACCACTTCGGGAAACTCCCGTGTGTAGCTAAAGGTTTCAGAAGGATCGCGCTGAACATCAAATAAAAGACCGGTCGGGCCGTAATAGGAATTGGGATTATCGAAGCTGGTAACAGCTGCTCGATAACTCGATTCCACCACTAGTTTCCATTGCCCACTACGCACACCGGCTATTCGATCCTTATCAAATAAATACAGTGCTTCGTGTGGTGAGTTGGCGGACTCCACCAACATTGGAAGAATATCCTTGCCATCGATTGTCCTGTCGCTGGGCAGTGTGCCGCCGGCAAGCTTTACCAACGTCGGAAAAATATCAATATTCATGGCAGGCTCATTGGATACCACGCCGCCAGGAATCGTGCCGGGCCATTTGGCGATAAACGGAACACGCTGGCCTCCTTCCCATGAACTTCCCTTGCGGTTGCGAAAGGGGCCGGGGCTTCCCTCAAACCAGGGACCGTTGTCAGAAGTAAATAGCACCAGAGTATTTTCAGCCAGGCCCAGGCGATCGAGGGTAGCTAGAATTTCCCCCACGCTCCAATCGATAGTTTCAACAACATCACCATACAAACCGGCCTCGGACTGGCCACTGAAACGGTTGGACACATACAGTGGCACATGAGGAAATGTATGGGGCATATACAGGAAAAACGGATCGTCTCGATTGCTCTCTATAAAGCGAATCGCCTCGTTAGTATAACGTTCCGTCAAAGTATTCTGATTTACCGGGTCCTCGATCACCTGCTGCTGGCGATAAAGTTCTAAAGGCGTCATATCATTGCTATGTAGCACGCCGAAGAATTCGTCGAAGCCTTGATGAACGGGCGACCAATCCACCCTGCTGCCCAGATGCCACTTGCCAAATAAGGCGGTTTTATAACCCAGCGATTGCAGAGATTCCGCTAAGGTAATTTCGTCATCGGCAAGATGGATTTCATTAGTGGGTCGCGCAACATCGTTAACCAAATCCAAACGTATCGGATAACGACCCGTGAGTAATCCACCCCTTGCGGCCGTACAGACGTTGGCGCTTGAGTAGAAACTATCCAGGCGCGCGCCTTCCAAGGCCATGCGATCGAGATTGGGCGTTTTAATTAAGCTGGACCCATAGACACCTAGGTCGCCATAGCCCAAATCATCGGCCATGATGACTATAAAATTGGGAGGACTACTGGAGTCCTGAGCATACAAGCTGCCGGTTAATGTCGTTGCAGCTAACAGCGCCAAGCCAATTGATAGTCGTCCCATGATCTGTTTCCTCGCGGGCAGATCTGTTCGATTCTGCCGATTACGTTTCCATCGCAGTGTAGCTTGAAATAGCAGTTGCCACTAATTCCCCGTGCCTGGCATAACCTCAAAACTGGAATCGAAGCTGACTAGAACCGAGTTTAGCTGCAACAATACTGCCTGATTACCAGTTACCGTACCTACTCCGGCCTGTAGCTGAGAGGCCAGTGTCGCCTGACCCATTATCACCGTCTCCAGATCGCTGCGATTCATGCTGATGGTAACGTCAGCATCGTCGGCCACATAACCTTCAATATTGGACAGCGTGCCTCCACTCATTTCTATGACAAAACTCTGTTCGGTATCGGGGGAAATAAAATTAATGCTGAAGTTCAGCGAATCAGCCAGCTGGCTGTCAACACGGGTGGCCATCGCATCCCACCACTGCGTAGTGGTCATCGCCCTGGCCAGGCTAGGACTGGCGCCTCGCGCTGCAGCCACCGCGGGTGCGCCGTTTCGCAGCTCCTGCGCTGAGGAAAGAAACACATTACGCATGCTGGCACTTTCGTATTGATAGCCCAGTTGTTCGAACACCGCGGCGAGTAAATCTTTCGCTGCCTGGTTTTGTGGTTCTGCATAAACCAGTTTATTCAGAATCTCCATCGCCAGTCGGTACTCACCCCGCTCATGCAGGGCCTGTCCACGCGAGATTATGGCAGCGCTTCCTCCCATCATTTCCACATACAGTGGTGCCGAATCTGATGGAGACAGTGGAGCTAGTGTTGCGGGGTTTCCATCCCAATATCCAAGATAGCGGTTGAGTACGGCCCGAGAATTGTGAAATTCTGAACCATGGTACTGCCGTGCACTCCATTGCTGCCCTAGACTTTCCGGCACCTTGTATTCATTGTGAATCTCGTTAATGGTGACGCCCTGATTGGCCAGATTCAAAACCTGATTATTGAGATTGGCATAGGCGTCACGTTGCGTTCGCATGACTTGTTGAATGCGTTCGTTGCCCCAGCGCGGCCAATTGTGTGACGAAACCAGAACTTCGGCCTCTTGGCCAAAACGATACAGTGCTTCATTTATTTGTTTGGACCACTGCAGTGCATCCCTTACCAATGCTCCACGCAAGGTGTAGACATTATGAATGGTAGCGGTAATATTTTCCGCCGCCCAAAATACCTTCTGATCGGGAAACCAGGTGTTCATTTCAGCCGGCGCTTCGGTGCCTGGTGTGTTTTGGAAAACCAGACGCACGCCGTCGATGACATGTTCCTCGAACTCATCCTCGATAACCAGTGTGGGGGCGATCAGGCCTGTAGTGCCCGCTGCCAAGGCTTTGCCAATTGCAGAGTCCACCTGACCAAAGGGATCAGATGGAATTCCCCGTCCATATTGCAGACCCGCGCGCCGCGACATGGCATTGCCGGCGTAGACATTCTCCGCAATCGCTTCCTGCATGAATCCCAAAGGCGCGATGACTTGCACAGTTCCCGTCTGCACATCTTCTTCACTAATTACGCCACGTACTCCACCAAAGTGATCGATATGTGAATGTGAATAAATAACGGCACGTACCGGTAACTCTCCAAGTTGTTCGTTCGCCAGCGCCAAGGCTGCGGATGCTGTCTGTGTGGTCAAAAGCACATCGAACAGTATCCATCCGCTATCGCCCTTTACCAACGTCATATTGGCCAGATCGAAACCGCGCACCTGATAAATAAAGTCCGGCACCACCTCATACAAACCATAGTTCATGTTCAGCGTTGCCTGCCTCTGCAGCGAGGGATGAATGCTGTCGAACTCGCTTCCCTCTAACAGGAAATCATAGCGCGTCATATCCCAGACCACGCGACCATTCGCCGCTAGAATCTGGCGCGAGCCTGGCTCGGCGATAAAGCCGCGCCGAGATTCCTCGAAATCACGTTGGTCATCGAAGGGTAAACCCTCGCGCAGCTCACTCTGCAATTGAGAGGTATATCTGCTAGCGCCGAACCCCTTAGGATTAAAATGGTCTTGTGCTAAAGCGACTAGGACCCAAAGACTCAGTGCGAAAACAATAGCTGATTTTCCGGCAACGCGGATACTGAAGTAACGTGACATGGGTTCTCCCCCTTAGGACTCCAACAATAAACTAGTAGACTCTCATAAAAGCACAGGCCATAAAAAAGCCAAGGCGTTAGACTAAACCCCTTGGCTTTCCTAGATATCAGACAAAGCTGAACCAAGTCTTTAAGATCTGATTCCCTTGCCAGCTGCAATCACAGTCGCGAACGCGTAATTTCCACATCTGCGTTGCGGAAATAAGACTTGAATTGTCTTTCGACAATTTTCGCTTCCTGTGTCTTACCTTGTGCTTCCAGTGCCTGAAACAGTCCAAAGGTAGTCCAGCCATTTTGCTGATTCCAAATCAGGTCTTCACGATAGACTTCTTCAGCCTCAGCGGCACGGCCGGCATCAAGAAGTACTGCGCCCAAGTACAAGCGCATAGATTGGGACCAGTCCGGCGGCTCGGTGTAATTAAGATTATCTTCTAAGTCGATGGCCATATTGTAGTGAACAATGGCAGCATCCAGATTGCCCTTAGCTTCTTCAATTTCACCCTGCAGCGCGTGAGCCGCGAGGTTTAGTACATGTGAAGCTGGAGTTGGACCGACACCGGTGTCGTCGACGTTATCCGCAGACATTTGCGTGCGGATATTTGCCAGCTCAGTTTCTGCCAAGGGTAAATGACCCTTAGCCACATGGGCACTACCCTTTACGTAGCTCCACATGCCATCGAGATAAGGCGTTCCGCTGTGACTTTGCTGGGCACTATGTAGCTTGTCGTACTTACCGAATACTTTGTCCACTATCCAGGAATGGGCAACCCGCTTCTGTCCGCGATTGACGGCTTCAACGGCTACGCCAACACTATCAGCACCGCGCTGGGCAGCGGCTGCAGCTTCTGCATAGTTGCCTTGCAACAGATTGGCATAACGGACGAAGTCCAAGGCGTGAGGTGCGTGGGCCTTATGTGACAAACCGTAGGTGCCAATATTTGGGAAATTGGTGTCGCCCCAGATTTCGGCGAACTGCAGGTCGACGATCTGTGAACGCTCGTTGATATCGATCGCTTTCTCGTATTCACCAACACGAAGGTAGATGTGTCCAGGCATATGTACCATGTGGCCTGAAATGGGCAGGGTGCCTTCCAACTTCTGAGCGGCCGGCATGGCCAGTTCAGGCTGGTCCGATGCTTCCATCAGATGGATATACAGGTGGTTTGCACCGGGATGGTCGTGCTCTGAACGCATCGCGGATTCGAGCGCCGCCTGCGCTTCCGCCGTACCGGGCTTCGCTGAGCCATCGGCCTCCCAGTAATCCCAGCGAGTAGTGTTCATATAAGACTCACCAAAGATAGTGGCTATGTCGGCATCGTCGGGGTACTTCGCGTGGAGATTGCGCATGGCATCGACGAAAGCAAAATCCCGCTCTCTGTTATCTGGAATCGCATCCTTGTTGTAGAGCACAAACAAGGCATTGATCATGTCTCTTTCGACCTGGCTGCCGTTGTTCGCCAGAGACAAGGCTTTGCGAATCGCTGCCAGACCTGCACCATTGGGATCATCTGGCAGACTTGCATAACGGCTATTGGGATTCGGTCCCGCCGCGTGCGCCAATCCAAAGTAGGGCATTGGGCTATCTGGATCCAGTCGCGAGGCTTCCTGATAGGAGGCTATGGATTCTGGAAAGTAGAAACCCCAGGCCATACGCAGGCCCTGATCAAAGAATGCCTGAGCCTCTGCCGAATCCGTGATAATCGGACGGCTATAAGTTCCACCACCGGGAACCATCACAGCCAGAGCTTCATCGCTCTGCGCCAACAGATTCATCTGTGGTACTAGTATTGCGGCTGCCACTGCAACCAATGTGATCATTTTTCGCATAAATCCAAACCCCATTAACTTACTGATTTTATTCAACTATTTTATAATTTTTGCCGGTATTGTCTATTGACGTTTTATGTCTGCGCTAGCCGTCATAGAATGGACGGTGGCAGCCCAAAGCCGCCCTGCAGTATACCTCATTGCTGCCAAAGTGGCGTGTTTGCGGACATTTTTCAGGCAATAATTGACACTCATCAAGAGATTCTAACTATGACAGAGCTTGTACTGGACGTATTCACGGACTACGTCTGACCCTGGTGTTATCTCAGTACCGTGAGTATTGAAAAACTGCAGGCAAATTATCCCATTCGCACGCGCTGGATTCACTTTCCTCTGCACCCCGAAACACCGCCGCAGGGCAAATCCCTAGCAGAATTATTTGCTGGCCGAGACATCACACCCATGCGCGAGAGAATGAAGGCATTGATGGCGGAGGCAGGATTGGACTACGGTGAGCGTAGTCACACTTACAATAGCCGCCTCGCCCAGGAATTGGGCAAATGGGCTGACAGCCAAATAGGCGGGGAAGCCATCCATGATGCCTTATATAGAGCCTATTTCGTCGACAATAAAAACATCGGCGAAGTGGATGAATTGATGTCTATTGCTGAATCCGTAGGACTGAGTGGCAGCGAGGCGCGCCGGGTAATTGAAAATCGCGAGTTCAAAGGCGCAGTAGATGAAGACTGGCAACGTTCTCGAGAAGTTGGCGTGACTGGTGTTCCCGCATTCTACGGCAATGACTTAGTGGTGGTTGGATGCCAGCCCTATGAAACCCTGGAAAAATTCGTGCTACATCTACTGGAAATGAATTCCGCAAAAAACTCCGCAAAACAAGAGGAACAATAATGAGCGCCAGAACTGCATTGATTAGCTGTGTAGATCGATACATGGGCCCGGCAATAAAGGAAAAATTCGAAGAATTGGGAATTACGGTAGTAGGTGGCGATTCCCCCATGCGCAGCGAAGTTGAAGTTAAAGACTTGGTAGATCGCGCCGGAGAAATCCATATTCTGGTTGCCAATTTGGCGGAACCGCCCATGACCGGCCCGGTGCAGAATATTCAGAATGACGACTGGAATAAATTATTCGATTCGCTGGTGCATCCATTGATGTATCTGGTGCGTGCAGTCACGCCACAAATGCTGGAAAGAAAATCCGGGAAAATTATTGCCATCACCAGTGCAGCCCCGCTAAGAGGAATTCCCAATAACGCTGCCTACTGCTCGGCTAGAGGCGCACAGAATGGATTTATAAAGGCTGTTGGCCTGGAGCTGGCGCGAAGCAATATTCAAGTCAATGCTATCGCACAGAACTATATAAACAATAACACTTATTATCCGGACGATATTCTGGATAACGAAAAATTTCTGGAACACCTTAAACGCAATGTACCCACTAACAAAATTGGCGCCGCAAGTGAAACGGCACAGCTAGCAGCCTATCTCGCGAGAGAGGACAGCAAGCATATGGTTGCCCAGCTTATTCCCTTGGCGGGTGGATGGGCCAGCTAAATTATTAGACCAGCTTACTTTCCCGCCCCTCCCAGAAGGGTTTGCGCAATTCTGTCTTTAAGATCTTATTGATAGGCGACAAGGGCATAGGTTCTTCTCGTATGGTAATGCTGATCGGGCATTTGTAACTGGCAATGTCTTGCTTGCAGAAGGCAATTAGTTCGGCCTCGCTCACCTGCATGTTTTCATTTAGAACTACCACGGCGTGAACCGCCTCTCCCCAGGTGTCATGGGGAATGCCAATGACGGCACACTGGTTTATCGCTTCATGATTGGACAAGATGTTTTCTACTTCGATGGGATAAATATTCTCCCCACCACTGACGATCATATCCTTCACTCTGCCTTCGAGAAACAGAAAGCCTTCGTCATCCAGATAGCCAGCATCACCGGTGTGATACCAACCACCGCGTAAGGCCTCGGTAGTCTGTTCGGGCAATTGCCAATAGCCTTTCATAATGTTTTCACCTCTTGCGATTATTTCGCCAGTTTCCCCCGCGGCCAATTCATTATCGTTTTCATCGACAATTTTTAATTCCACGTGGCTGACAGCTTTGCCCACCGATCCTAGTTTGCTGTTAACACCGTCCAGCACATGGTACTGGGAATCCAGGCTGGTAAGGATAGGCGAGGCTTCTGTCATGCCGTAGGTCTGAAAAATTTCTACACCGGGAAAAGCCTGAATAACCCGGGACAGGAGTGCAACAGACATAGGCGCTGCACCGTAGGCAACCATATTCAACGAAGACAGATCGAAGCTTGAGAAAGACGCATCGTCCAACATCATTTGAAACATGGTGGGTACCAGAGTTGCCGAGTTGATCTGATAATTTTGAATAGTTTCAAACACCGCTGTTACGTCGAACTTTGGCAGGATTACCGAATGCCCGCCTAACACAGTACAGGTAAAAACCCTGGCTCCGGCGGCAAGATGAAATAGCGGTCCTACCACAATGAAGTTCCAGCCTTCCTGCATTCGATACAGGGGAATAGAACAGTCGGTGTTAATCTGAAAATTTCTATTACTAAGCATGACACCTTTCGAGCGTCCAGTGGTGCCGCCGGTGTAGAAGATCAGAACAGTGTCATCATCTTCACTGGGACTCATGTCACAGTAAGACTCTTCCGCTATACACTCAGCAAGCACTTGCTCATAAGAAATCATAGTATCGGGAACTGCATCTCGCCCCGCATAAACAACAGTAGTAACACTTGGGCAAGTCTGCCGAATCTGCAACGCTTGTTGCACGAAGTGAGGATCGATAATCAAAACTTTCGCTGCACAATCTTCTACGCACTCGATCATTTCTCTGAGGGACAATCGATAATTAACCGGCACCAAGATTGCCCCGATAAGTGCCGGCGAATAATAGGATTCGAAACAGATATTGGAATTAAAACCCAGATAGGCGACCCTATCGTCCTCCTTCACGCCCTCGGTTTTCAGCAGCGTGGCGGCTGCACGACAACGATCGAAAGTCTCAGTCCAAGTTTGCGTTCGTCCTTCGAAGCTAACGGCTGGATTGTTGGGCCATTTTTCCGCCGCGGTTTCTAACATTGCTGATATGGAGGCGATCTTGTTGCTTTCGGTTGCTGTCATTCTACTATTAACCATCGCTGCCCTGGTTGCACCATTGATGTCGCTAGGCCGAAGGGCCTGCGACTACCGCCTGATCATGAAGTCTGCCAATTTCGGACTCGCTCAAACCAAGAATGTCCGTCAATATTTCGTCGGTGTGTTGGCCGAGTAAGGGCGCTCGAGTTACGGGACAATGCTCCAATGCATCGAAGTTTAGAGGATTTGACGGCATCAAGTATTCGCCGATTCCGGGTTGTTCTATCTTCTCGAACAGAGGATTGTCTTCGCTGCAATCTCGGTCGGTCTCCACCAATTGTTGTATCGTTTGATAAGGACCCCAGCAAACCGACGCATTATCCAAAGCCTGATGCACAGCAACCGTGTCATGTTGCAGAAACCAGGGTTCCAGCAAATTTTTTAATTGATCTCTCGCCTGAAAACGATCACCCTCCTTATCGAAATTCAGACCCAGGCTGGCCGCCAGCTGTTGCACCTGGGACTCGGTCTCGGTCACTTTCACAATAGCCTTCCATTGATTGGGACTCACTCCCACTATCATCACTCGCCCGGCATCTTTGCACAGAAAGTCATGGCCGAAACTGCCAAAAATATGATTGCCCACGGCCTGCCTTGATTCTCCATTGATCTCTGCCTCTGCCAGATAGCCTAGATGACCCATGGTGGCCAGGGCGACATCTGCCAGTGCCAGTCTGACAAATTGCCCCTCACCATGAATTCGTCTATGGCGTTCGGCAGTTAACAGACCCAACGCGATATGTTGCCCGGCTATCACATCCCAGGCGGGAAAAGGGTTGTTGCATGGCTCCCTGCCATCTCCGCTCAGAAACGGCAAACCAATCTTGCTGTTTACCGTGTAGTCCAAAGCACTGCCACCGTGGCGGTCGCCGGTGAGATTCAAATAGATTAAATCCCCACGAAGTGCTCGTAGCTTTTCCTCAGCCAACCATCCTCGTGCCGGGAAGTTGGTGACGAAAATACCGCCATCTTCACCGGGCGCTGTAATTAACCGTGACAATAATTGCTGACCTTCTGGCTTACGGAAATCGACAGCGATGGAACGTTTGCCCTTATTCAAACCATGCCAGTACAGACTCTTGCCTTGTTTCGTGATCGGCCAGCGTTGATAATCTATGCCGCCACCTATCTGATCGAAACGAATTACATCGGCACCTAGCTGTGCCAGAGTCATACCCCCGGAGGGAGCAGCTATAAATGCACTACCCTCGACCACACGCATACCACTCAATAAAGCTTGCAAAGCTGCTCCAGTTCTTTCAATTTGGATTTAATTTAGTCAACCAAAAGATAGCCGTTGTTAATCACAATTGTATCTTGCTCCAGCGACTTGCAACGAAATGCCATTTCATTTCCGTTTCGCCAAATTTCGGTTCTTATTGTTTCTCCCGGATAAACCGGCGCGGAAAATCGCAGGCGCATACGTTTGAATCTTGATGGATCATAGTCACAGCAGGTTTTTAGGAGGGCGTGAGTCAGCACGCCCAAGGTGCACAGGCCATGTAGTATCGGCGCTTTAAAACCAGCGTTTCTGGCAACAGTAGGGGATGCATGTAGAGGGTTGAAATCACCGGACAATCTGTATATCAGAGCCTGTTGTGGCAAAGTGGGTAGGTCGCACACCAAATCCGGTTCGCTCTTTGGAATCACATCGGTCTTGGGAGTAGCTTTACGCTCGCCGCCGAAGCCTCCATCACCTCGAGCCAAAATTGTTGTTACTAGCGTACAAATATCTTCGCCGGTTGCGACATCGCGAACGACCCTATCGGATACTATCAATGCGCCTATACGTTCGCCTTTATCAGATACTTCGCTTATTTTTGTAGTCGCCTCTACCGTACCGGAGTCGGGGAAAGGTTTATGCATGATTATTTCCTGTCCTGCATGTAAGACCTTCACCCAGTCGAGGCCGGTATCCTCTTCCTTCGCCCAGAATCCAGGATGCGCCATCATCACCGACTGGCTTGGTAGTACTTTTAAATCTTCTTCATAAACAAATCTTAAACACTGCTCATCCAGGGGGTCTATTCCCATACCAACGCCCAATGCATAGAGCATGCAATCTTTGTCTGTATAAGTTTGCTGAACAGTGGGAAATTGCTTGTTCAATAGTTTTTCGGCGTCGAATGTCATTGTTTACTACTCTGTAGAATTTCGATTGCGGGTATTAATTCAATACACTTAGTAGCTAACGCTACATCGGATCCCAGCTGAATACATCAGCGGAACGTTCCAATGGAAAGAAATCCGATTCGAAGGCTGGGATGACACGGTCTAGAACTGAATCAGGGGTCCAGCCTTCTGCCGTATGGGCAAATCGAATTGGACGATTCTGATTGAACAGAAATATTTCGTTATTACGAACACCAAATATTTGTCCGCTAACATCTTTCGCTGCATCGCTGCACAGAGCAATAGCCAGAGGAGCGATTTTCTCCGGAGTCATTTGTTGAATCTTGGCGACTCGTGCCTTCTCTTCTTCTGTGTTGGTTGGAATCGTTCCAATCAGACGGCTCCAGGCGAATGGCGCGATACAATTCGAACGTACGCGGAATCGACCCATGTCCAGGGCCATCGATTTAGAAAGACCGACGATACCCATTTTCGCCGCCGCGTAATTTGCCTGACCGAAATTTCCAATTAGACCCGAGGTAGAAGTCATATTGACGAAGCAGCCGCTGGTTTGTGCACGGAAATGGGTAGCCGCGGCGCGACTCACGTTAAAGGTTCCCTTCAAATGCACATTGATCACGGAATCGAAATCTTCTTCCGTCATCTTATGAAAAATGGCATCGCGTAAATTGCCGGCGTTATTTACCACAGCATCGATTCGCCCAAAACAGTTCACGGCAGTTTCTACTATCTCGTGAGCTGCATCCCAATCGGTCACACTGGCATAGGAGCTAACGGCTTCGCCACCGGCTGCCTTTATCTCCTTAACAACATCATCTGCGGGACTGCTGTCATTTCCCGAACCATCTTCTGCACCGCCCAGATCATTCACTATTACCTTGGCCCCGTGCGCGGCAGCCATCATGGCAATTCCTCTGCCGATTCCGCGCCCGGCCCCGGTAACCACCACTACCTTATCCTGTAATAATTGTTGTGAACTCATGCTCAATCCCAGTATTCGTTGCTTAGGCCGTTAGCTAGACCGCTTGTTCAACCAGTTCTCTGGCGATTACCTTGATTGCCAGAACTTCTTCCGCACCTTCAAATATGGACAGTACGCGAGCGTCAACAAACAGACGGCTGACCGCGGACTCTTCTGCGTAGCCCATGCCTCCGTGAATCTGCATCGCCTCTCGGCTTAAAGTTTCAGCTGCCCTACAGCTGAAAAGCTTCACCAAACTGGCCTCCATCTGACCGGCTCCTTGGTCCATTAATTCTGCCACGGCGTAACTAAATTGCCGTGCTGCAGTCAATGTTGCCAGCATTCTACATAGCTTCACCTGGGTGAGCTGATAGTCAGCAATAGCAGCCCCAAACACGCGCCGTTCCTTAGAATAGGCCAGCGCGCGCTCAAAAGCAGCCTGCATAAGCCCCGTGGCACGTGCCGCCGTCTGAATCCTGCCACCGGCAAAACCCGCCATGGTGTAGTAGAAACCCTTGCCCTCACCGTCTTCTTCACCCACAAGATTTACCGCGGGCACGAAATAATCTTCAAAAAACAGATCGTATGAATGCATGCCGCGATAACCAATGGTAGCAATGGCATTGCCCGTGAGGGAGCCGCCATCTTGCTGTTCATGTCGAAATCTATGGCCGGCGTAGGCCGGCTTCTCTATCAGGAACAGGCTAAGCCCTTTATGCCCCAGTTCCACATCCGGATTTGTTCTTGCCAATACCACCAGCAGCTCTGATCGGCCCGCAAAGGTACACCAGGTCTTGCTGCCATTTAGTAGCCAACCATTCTTGGCAGGAATAGCCTTTAAAGATACAGCTGCCACGTCTGAGCCTGTGTTGGGCTCGGTTATTGAAATCGCGCAAAGCATTTCGCCCGCGGCCAGTCTTGGCAACCATTTTTCTTGCTGCGCCTGGCTACCACCACCCAGTAGTGCTCGCGCGGCTATTTCAGGACGGGTAATCAGACTGCCAGCGGCACCCAGCGAACCCCGCGACAATTCCTCTGTAACCACAATCATGCCCAGACTGTCCGGCCTATCATCCGGTTGCAAACCACCGAAACGCTCGGGGATACAAGTACCAAAGCAACCCAGTTCAGCCGCTGGCTGCAGAATCAAATCGGGAATGTCCTCATCGTTTCGATGAATGTGTTCCGCCAGAGGCATGACCACATCGTTAGCGAAACGGTAAAAAGTTTCTCGAACAAGTTCTTTTTCTTCCTCTAGAGTAGAAGGTAGTCGTTGGATTTCATTCTCGGCTATTTCCTTACCGAGGACCGACAAAAATTCAGTGCTCGCGAAATCATCCAGTAAGCCTTTAAACACTTCTCGTGAATAAACTTGCAGTATCTCATCTCTATCAACAGCAATGTCCGCAGCTCTTGCGCTTAGGCGATTAACAACGGTTAACATCGTTTCCGCACAGAAGCTGAGTGACAGCTTCTGAGAAAACTCCTCATGGCTAAGATCCAGAGCATAATTGTTGAATGCAGTCGCCGCCGAAATTTCTGCCATGCAGAAAGCCAACTCATAACTTGGCAGCTGCCAGTTATCGAACAACTTCGCATCGAGTTTGCCATCGTGCAGGCATTTAGCTTTTACTGCCGAGCAAGCCGCATCTACATGCTGTTTAAGATGAGCAAGTTCCGCATTCGCCTGCACCAGCCGAGTGGACAGATCAGTCATAGTAATAACTTGATGACATGATTCGGTGCAGGCGATTAATCATAGGGACCAATGATAGAAATACTGCAAATGTTCTGATGAGGAAATCCACCCAGATTGTGATTCAAGCCAAGTCTTGGATTCGACAGTTGACGCGCATCGGCTCGTCCTTGAAATTGCAGGTAGTTTTCGTAGATCATGCGTAGACCCGAGGCGCCGATAGGATGGCCAAAGCATTTTAGGCCACCATCAATTTGACAGGGATTACTTCCATCAGCGTCAAAGGTGCCATCTAATACATCATTAACCGCCCTGCCTTCTTCCGCTAACTGTAGATCTTCCATGGTAACCAACTCGGTAATCGAAAAGCAGTCATGCACTTCTGTCATGCTTATCTCTTGCTTGGGGTTCTTTACCCCGGCTTCATCGTAGGCGCGTTGTGCGGCAATTCGAGTTGTCTTCAGGTAGGATCCATCCCAGCTACTGTGACTAGACTCGGTGCCGTTTGATACCGCTAACTGCAGCGCTTTGACCGACACCAGGTTTTCCTTGCCCAATTTTTCCGCGATCTCCGGAGTGGTGACAATAGCGCAGGCAGAGCCATCGCTAACACCACAACAATCAAACAGGCCTATGGGCTCCGCGATATAGGGCGCGTTCATTGCCTGTTCTTCAGTAATCTCTCGCTGTAAGTGCGCCTTCGGATTCTTCACACCGTTGGCATGACTCTTCACCGAAACATGTGCCATCGCGCGTTTCAGATCTTCCTTATTCAATTTGTGTTTGGCCTGATATCCAGTTGCCAATTGTGCGAAGGCTCCCGGCGCAGAAAGATTCGGCCAGTACATATCATTTTCAATACCCCGCGAACGCTGCGGCAAGCCGCCATAGCCTGTGTCCTTCAGTTTTTCTACTCCCAGGGCGAGGGCAATATCACAGGCGCCGGATGCAACAGCATAGACTGCTCCGCGAAAGGCTTCGGTGCCGGTGGCACACATGTTTTCAACTTTCGTTACCGGTATATAATTAAGTCGTAGCGCGATCGCCAAGGGCATAGCACTGGCGCCAACATTGAAGGAATCGATTCCTGCACCAAACCAGGCAGCCTCGATCTGTTCACGCTCAATACCTGCGTCCTGAATACATTCTTCGAAGGCCTCAACCATTAAATCTGAAGGGCTTGATTCCCAACGTTCACCGAACTTGCTGCAGCCCATCCCCAGAATGACCACTTTGTCTTTTATGCCGCTTGCCATGGTTCTGTTCCTTTATTTTCCTGTTAGAGGTGTTTCGATTCAGAGGTTCCTTAACTCGATAATGGCATTGCCTTCCAAAAGTACTTTCTAAAGCCGCGCTGTGTATCGAACTGCTTAATTCGAAAATGCAGGCTCACTCGGGTACCGGCATCGATAGTTCCTTCTTCGACTTCGGTAAAATCCATCATCAACTTTCCACCACCTTCAAATTCCACCATGCCAAAATAGGCGGGCGGGTTCCAATCGAATGTCAGGCGATCCGCCGTCCAGGTGGCAACGGTGCCGGCCTTGTCGGCGAAGCGATAGTCATCCTGACTTTCTAATGCATGGCAATCGGGGTTGACGCAGTACTTGTCCCGCGGAATCTGCACCGTTCCGCACTCACGGCATACGCCGCCGATGAATGAGGTTAGCAGGTCTTTGCGCCGATTGTACCCGGACAGATAGGTTTGTTTATCAGCCTCGCCTCTCTTACCAATATCTCGCTCTACCAGCTTATTAAAGCTAAGAAACTTGTTGTAGTTGGTCTCTACCCGCCTGGCTAACAATGCGCCGTTTACACCCTGTTTGGGCTTGGTATTGCTAACTTCTTCGGTGACTCGGAACAGAACAATGTCACAGCCTTGGCCGAAACCTACTAGTAGTATCAGGTCTTCCGGGTTTGCCGCCTCTATAGCCTTAGCCAGCAACAAGATTGCTTGGGCAGCACCGGCGACACCCACGCTTGCGATTTGATTGTCTACAACTGCCTGCGCATTGATGCCTAATTTTTTGGCCAGCGCCGCAGGGGTACGCGCCTGATCTGTAGGAAGAATAAAGTGCGTAATCTGCGCCGCATCGATTCCACAGCTAGCTAATAATTTATCAACTGTCTCTGGCACCGATTTCATGAAACCTTCATCACGAATCCAGCGTTCTTCCCAGTCGTAGTCGAAATCAGAATCCGATCCACGATAGTGATCAACAAAGTCCACGGCGTAGGTTTCTGCACCAAGAAATTCTGCAATTACCTTTTCCGTACCTACACTTACTGCCGCAGCCGCATCACCCCATAGCATTTCTGAGCGGGACCCGGCTTTCGTTCTACGATGCTCGGAGGCGACCAGCATGGCATTTGACTTAGGTCTGCTCTCAAGCAATGAAATCAAGGCTGAAGTCGCCGCCCTTTGCGAGGCGCTAATATCCATAGTGCGAATATTCTTTTCCAGATTCAATGCCTCACTCACTACTACCGAATTTTGCCGATCGAGGAATGGCAGAGTTGTGGATGCCAGATACAATGAAGCTAACTGCTTTTTCTCCAGAGCAGTGAGACAATCCCGAGTCGCCTCCACTGCCATGGTTATGGTGTCTTCATCCCAATTGCAAATACTTCGCTCACCTTTAGCCAAGGACTTTAGACCAGCATCAAACCAGGAATTGGCGTCTGACATTGCCTGTTTGCTGAGTCTGCTGCGCGGGATGTATGCGCCAAAGGCGGTAATACCAATCATTTCAATCTCACTCTAATTCCACGTTTGGGTTCTTATCTTGTAAATCTTCTGAGGCAGCTCTGTGGTGCCGAAAGATCACTTTGGCAGTCTTTTCAAATGCTGCGAGAAATTACCAATTTCATTATTTCCGATGAGCCACCGTAAATTCGTCTTACCCTTGAATCGACGAACAGGCGGGAAATCGGATATTCTCGCATATAGCCGTAGCCACCGAAGAACTGCAGGCAATCGTCCACTAACTTGTTGCCTGTTTCTGTGCTCCACAATTTTGCCATGGCACCTTCTTCCGCAGTCAATGCGCCTTGATTGATTTTTTGTAGGCACTGATCGAGATAGGCCCAACCCACCGCCAGACTAGTCTTCATTTCCGCAAGTTTAAACTGGGTATTTTGAAATTCGAAAATCTGTTTGCCGAAGGCTTTGCGTTGTTTCACATATTCGACTGTCATTTCATAGGCACGCTGGGCTTCAGCGAAAGCACGGCAGGCGATGGTAATTCTTTCTCGAGGCAACTCATTCATAAGCACCACAAAACCTCGACCTTCTTGTCCCAGCAAATTGGAAACCGGCACCCGAACATCACTGAAAAACATTTCTGAAGTATCTGCTGCCTTTTGACCGATCTTGTCTAGATTACGGCCTCGCTCAAAGCCGGCGCGATCTGCTTCCACAATGATCAGGCTAATACCTTTTGAACCGGCGTTTGGATCAGTAGAGCAGGCCAGCAACACGAAATCACAATTTTGTCCGTTTGTAATAAAGGTCTTCTGACCATTGATGACATACTCATCACCATCGCGCAGCGCAGACGTGCGCACGGCTTTCAAATCACTACCACAGCCTGGCTCGGTCATGCCAATTGCTGCTATAGCTTCACCGCTGACCATCTTCGGCAGCCAATGCAGCTTTTGTTCTTCGCTGCCATTGTGCAATAAATAGTAGGAGACAATATCTGAGGACACCGAGAAGCCGACACTGGCACCACCAATGGCGTAACCAACCTCTTCTGAAAGCACCATATTGTAGAGAAAATCTGCACCAGGCCCACCGTACTGTTCAGGAATACCACAACAATGAAATCCATGGGATCCGGCCTTCTCCCAAAAATCCCTGGGCACCACACCCTCTTGCTCCCAACGATCTATATTAGGCTCAAGCTCTTCCCGAAAGAAGCGCCTGGCATTGCTGCGAAAAAGCTCGTGGTCACTATTGAATATTTCGCGCTTATGCATTTGCTGCTGTCTCTGCTCGTGAGTGATGATCTCGAATGGACCAAGAATTCTATTCGATATTGCCAGTAATTGCGATGCGCGACAGGAGTTAACTGGCGGCGTAGAATTGTGCGGAGCTTTAGTCTGCCGCTAAGCACCGCCAAAGTATAAGGCCCTGTCCTCGATGGTGAAAAGAAAAGTGAAAACACCAAGAATACGTTGCTTCGTTGGCGTTGTTTTTCCCCTGTATGAAAACATTCGACCTTTGCTGCGAGACTTGGAGAGTTTAGGGAGTGAGCCGGGCCATGATTTAAGAATTGCACCGCTGGAGAATCTGCACGTCACACTAAAATTTATTGGCGCGGTTGAACAAGATCAGATTGCTTTAGTGGATTCGATTCTACGCAGCAAAAGCAGCACACAGCACCCAGTTCAATTGCAGTGCCAGAGGACGGGTTTGTTTAAAAATTCACTATGGATTGGTGTTAAAGAAAACGACTATTTAAAGCAAGTTGTTGCAGAGATCGATGAAGCCCTCACATTTTTGGGCATTCCCAGCCAGACCAGGAGATTCGTGCCACATATAACGCTGGCACGATTCAACTCTTCATTGAAACAGAAGGCTACTCGACTACAGCATCAATACGCAGAAACGCAATGGGGAGAGTTTACATTTGATCGTTATCAACTTTTCAAATCTGACACTCTAGCCGACGGCGCTCGATATACCATTCTCAACGAGTATCTGCTATCGGCCTGGGGACCCTCTGGTTAACTCAAAACTGCCTCTGGCTTTTGGCTTGTTCCGAGGTTGAGGCGTCTCTTTGAAGGCATGCGTCGGCCTGTCGAGAAGAGACAACGAAAAGATCGGGACAAGCTGGTGCCCCGAGCGCCCATCTTCGTCGTTGCCGTTCTTGCTAAGGGAGTGACCATTAGCGGCAAACGGCGTCTAGAATCTGTACGCTTCAGGTCACGCAGAGGTGTTTGAGTTAACCAGAGGGTCCCTAGCATTAACAATTTTTGTACTTGTCGTGCAGTCCCACACCTTGCAAGATCAACGGCGCCGCCTTCTCAATCCTAGAGAGTCGGGCAGCGGCCTGCTTCGCTGATGCTATGTGATCAGCGTATTCACGCTGCTTGCCTGGCGTGAGAGATCTGAAGGCTGTATTCAGCTTTTTGTCCTGTTTCAAGGCAGACGCCAGTTCCGAAGATATGTTTAAAGATTTTTTGTTCGGCGCAATCTTCCTGCCAGCTCGATGATTAGCAATAGTCTCTATCACATATGAGCGCAGCAGTTTCTCATCCACCTTATCGCCGGGCCCAATTCTGAGTTGGCGCATACCCTTGGTTGTTCCCTCTTGAGCGTTTACCAATGCTGAAACCGAATCTTTAAGAAAGACTCCTTGATGAAACCAGACGGCACAGTGATTTTTGAATCCCGCAATTGAAATCAAAATTTTGTTGTCCAATGTATAGCTGGGCACACCCCACTTTACCTCTTCAATGAGTTCACTAGTCTGCAAAACTTTGCGCAGCTTTTCCAACTGCGCTGTCCATTTATCATGTTTCCTAATATAGGCATCTATTTTTTCTTTATCATTCATCTGGCTAGCCCTCCAAAAATATTCTCACGCAATCTTCTAACTAGTCCACATAGTCACTATTTATCAAAGAGTTCAGCACATGATCTTCCCATTTACCATCTATCTTCAAATAACGTTTCGCATATCCTTCTCGTTCGAAACCCAAACTCTTCAGCAGAGCGGCCGACCTTTCATTTTCCGGCATATAGTTCGCCAGGATTCGATGAAGTTTCAGGTCAATAAATGCATAGCGGATGGCGTGCTGCACAATTTCTTTCATCTTGCCCTGTCCTTCAAATTTTCGATCAATCGAATAACCGATGTGACAAGACTGGAAGACACCGCGGACTATATTACTGATTGAACAAGTACCAATAACCAGTGAAGCTGACTCGTTCGTGCCAATAAAATGTGCGGAGTTTCCACCTTCAAAATCCTGCTCTCTTTCCGCAAGACGCAGTGCCCAACTGGTAAGGGAGTGATGTGTTATCGGTACAGAAGGGCTCCATTTTTTCAGATGAGATTCATTCGCCTGATAATAGTTTGCCAGAATAATTTCATGTCCGGGTTTGCTTCGAACTATTTCCATCGCCGACTTTGCAATCTCTTTAACATAAGCAGGGCGTCTTCACCCATGTGAGTAAATTCTTGTAACGATTGCCAACCTAACTTTGCGTACAAACCGCCCTGACGACTAATTGTTTGTAGATAGAGATGGGGCAGACCCATGTCACTCGCTATCTGCTCAATTTGCAGGGTCAAAGCGCTGGCAATTTGCGTACCGCGGAAACTCTCTTCCACAAAAACGCTTCCTACCCAATATTGGCAATCGGGGAAAATATCCACCAACTCTTGCTGTTTCAGGGCAGCCGTTCCTACAGGCTGGCCGTCGACGGTTGCCAGGATATGGATGGGTAGTTCCGTTTTGCTTAGGGATACACGCAATTGGGTGATGGCATTTTCGATGTCATCACCCATTCTGTCCCCCCAAACAGTTCGCCACCAGTCGATTACCAGAGGCACATCATCGGGTCGGTCAAATAAGAACTCGAATTCCACCGATTTATTCCTGAGCATTTTCTTTACACAGACAAGGGTAGCTCATCTGTCTTAGCCTAAAAATACGCTGGCTTGGAAGCATAGATCAAGAAGTTTGTGGCAATTATCCCAACTCTTAATCGAGATGGCCGAATTGGGTTTGTTCGACTTCAGTGCTAATTCTACAAATTCAGGCTACAGAGTCGTCACAATTCAGCTAGAACGGCATGGAAAGTCCAGCATTAGTGTGGCTGCCTGACGAATCGGATAGTTTTTGCTTGAGCTTTACCTGCAAAATATAGGAGACTCAAAACACCTGCTAAGGCCATGCGGCCGCTGTCGGAGTGAGAATTGATTTCCTGGCTACACAGTCCTGATCTAACGGTGAATTAAATTGGCAACTGACAGCACCACAAACTCTGTTACCACGACAACCGACTGGCAGCAAATAGACCCCCGAGAATTCCGTCGCGAGCAGATAAAAATGTTATGGGGGCATTTGCCTCTGATCCTCCTGGCAGACGTGGCAGCAGGGTCTTTTCTTCTACTTATTCTGGTCACCACGGCTTATAACCCCACATCGTTTATTTGGTACGGGATATTAGTCGTCAGCACTGCTGTCCGCGCCCTAATTACCTACCGCCACAATCAGAAGCCTTCTACTGCTCACAACTATAATTCTGATTGGCAGTTTCTAATTATTGGCGCTGGCTTGTCCGGCTGCATTTGGGGTGCTTCGTCTTTTGTCTTACCAGCCAACTCATCTTTTGTTCACACGGCGCTGATCAGTCTGTGGCTAGCCGGCATGCTCGCTGGAGCAGCCACCACTATGTCAGTGCTGCGGGAAGTGTTCTTTAGCTTTGCCCTTCCGGCCACGGCTATCTATATCACCTATATCTTCCTGCGTATCACTGAAAACCAGATTCCTCTGGGCGGTGGCTATTTAATTTTCGTCGCCTTCATAATTCCAATAGCAATGCGAATCGCTGGCGATTTTAGACATAGCATTCGACTTACGCTGCAAAATAGAAATCTGCAGGAAAAATTGAAAGCAGATGCCTCCAATCTACTAGATAAAGAAGAAGAGCTAGCGAAACAACGCAGACGCCAGGCGGCCTTGCAATCTCAAAAAGCCCATGTCGATGAAAAACTGAAGGCTGCCGATGAGGATCGCCTACTTCTTCTTGACGCCGTGCAGGAGGGTATCTTTGGAATCAGCAATGTTGGATCGATAACCTTCATTAATAAGTCTGCCCTTAGGGTATTGGAATATGAGGAAGATGAAGTCATCGGTATGAGTGCGACTCAACTCATTTGTCCTGTACTAGATTCCCCTGACAGTATTACCAAGCCGAATAAGGCAATACTAACTTCCTACCTTATAGGTCGGCCGGCTGAAGTTATCGATAGTGCCTTCACCGGAAAAAATGGGCGTTTAGTGCCAGTGCGTTTCTCTAGCGAACCTATCGAGAAAGAAGGAAGGATTATCGGTGCTGTAGTTAGTTTCGCAGATATTTCCAAACAAAAAGAAATGGAGAATATGCTCATACAATCACAAAAGATGGAGGCGATTGGTCGATTAACCGGCGGTGTTTCTCATGACTTCAATAACCTACTAACAGTTATCATGGGAAATCTGCAGTTCCTACAACATCTATTAGCCGATAACGAAAAAGCAATTGGCCTGATCAATAAGGTCATGAATGCCGCCAAGAACGGCGCCGAGCTCAACAATCGACTCCTTAGTTTTTCCAGAGAACAGGCGCTAACAACAAGTCCGGTTGATATCGGCGAGGTACTGAAGGAGATGCATGAGTTTCTACACCGGGTTCTAGGTGAAGATATTGATCTTAAAATGGACTATTTAGACCAGAACTGTATCGCCATTACCGATCGCACACAATTGGAGAACGGCATACTCAATCTCTGTGTCAATGCAAAAGATGCGATGCCAAACGGTGGAAAGTTATCCATAGGCGCAAAAACCGTGCGGCTCGCCGAATCTCACCTGGGGCATGAAAGCAGCAATGAGTTGCAAGATTACGTGGAACTTACTATCTCTGATAATGGCACAGGCATACCGCTAGATATTCAGAAAAAAATCTTCGAGCCGTTTTTCACTACCAAGGAAAAAAATCAGGGCACTGGCCTGGGTCTTAGCACAGTGTATGGGTTCTTACGGCAATGTGGTGGCAATATTACTGTCGATAGCAGACCGGGAGAAGGGACCACTTTTCGCCTATTCCTGCCCATAACGGCGGAACTAACGGCAGCACCGGAGCCGCTGAAGATTGTTAGAAGCGAGCAATCTACTTATGAAGGCAAGATATTAGTCGTCGAGGATGACGAGAGTGTACGAGAAGTAGCGAGCCACATGCTGCAATCTGCCGGCTTCGAAGTTATTACCGCACACAATGGTAGTTCCGGGCTACGCGAATTCAAAACCAACCCCGATATCGATTTGGTATTTTCCGATGTAATCATGCCAGGTGGCATGACCGGCGTTGAACTGGCAGCAACTATTGCCGAGCTATCTCCGGATATGCCAATACTGCTGGCGACCGGCTATGCGGAGAAAGAATTGAAAGATCAGATGGTGGATCAGAAAAATGTTGTCCTGGTTGCAAAGCCCTACGATACCAATGAGTTGCCCGATCTAATTAACTCGATGATGTTACAGGGAAAAGCGCAATAGCAGGAGACAATTATTTACGCCATTTTCACTCAGCCCTATCGTCGTTCCACAATAGCCTTATCCACCATCTCACTAAAGATTTCGCGAAAGCCTCCACCACTGGAAGGTGATACCTGTGCCATGATCACGATGATAGTGGACTGTTTCGGATCGATGAAGTAACGCGTGGCGGCGGAGCCATCCCACCAGATAGTGCCTTCGGAAACTGGAAAACTATAAGCACTGGGGTCTAACACAAGATTGAATCCACCCAATGTCCAGGCTGAACCTAACCAATAGCCGCGATCTCCTATTGGCATAGCCTGATCTGGCACACCGTTCTGGTACATCAGTGCTGCCGTTTCCGGCTTGAGTATGGTTTTTCCTTTGAAGCTTCCTCTATCCAAAACCATTTGTGAGAAATTGAGAAAGTCAGGAACGGTTGAAAGAAGTCCTACACCTCCTTCTATCAGCTTGGGCCGCGTTGTCCACGGCACAGATTCGATTTTGTAAGGCTGCAGTTTTCCATCGATGGGCCGGTACAGTTCAGCCAGACGTTCAGCATCGGCTCCCTCTGCCCAAAACATGGTGCTATTCATTTCTAAAGGATCAAGAATATTTTCTTGTAAGTAATCTTCAAAAGCCTGGCCCGACCAGACCTCGATCAACTTGCCTAATATGGTCGCATGAATACCATAACGAAACTGTGTGCCCGGATCTTGAAACAATGGCACACGCGCTGCATTGGATACCATTTGGTCTAATGTAATGTTCTTATCTCTAACATTGTTGGCTCTATAAAGAGCCGAACTGCGACTACCCAAACCTGAGGTATGGGTTAACAAATTGGCAACCGTAATGTCGCCGCTTCTTGCTTTGGTTTGTGAACTATCGGTACTGGAGGAATCAAGCAGCACACGTTGTTGTTCAAACTCAGTTAGATACATTTTGATGGGATCATCTAGTTTGAACTTCCCCTGTTCATACAATTTCAGAACAGCTGCACTGGTTATTTCTCTAGTCATTGAATAAATACGAAACAAGGCATCGTCTTGCATGGGCTTGCGACTGAGCAGATTCATTTGCCCAAGCGATTCGAAATACACCAGCTTGCCATCTCTGGCAACGGCTGCAACAACACCGGATATTTCGCCATCATCTATATGCTTCTGTAAGCGTGCTGTCGCCTGCGCAAGAGCCGCCGAGGACATGCCGACAGATTCTGGCTGTGCTAATTCCTGCGCCCTAACAAAGATTGCCGGACAAAACAGCAAGCTAAGCAGAAAAAACTTGCTTAAAAAATTCTTGTTCATGTAAATTCCTGATTCTTTTGCAGCATTACCAATTTAATTGTCTTGGACTTCATCAATCCAGCGCGAAACTCTGGCTTCCAGCAATGGCATGGGTAAGGCGCCAGCACCTAAAACCACATCATGAAACGCCTTTACATCAAACTCGCTTTCCAGCGCCGTTTCGGAATTGCGCCTGAGCTCCTGAAATTTCATCATCCCAATTTTGTACGCTGTAGCCTGACCTGGACCGGTGATATAGCGCTGAATCTCCGAGCGAACCGCGCCCTCGGGTGAGGATGAATTATTCAGAAAATACTCCACTGCCTGCTGCTCAGTCCACTGCTTGGAATGAATGCCGGTGTCGACAACCAGCCGAATAGCCCGCCAGATCTCACCGCCCAAACGCCCAAAATCAGAGTAAGGATCTTCGAAGGCACCCATCTCTTTGGCCAACCATTCGGCGTACAGACCCCAGCCCTCGGTATAGGCCGTGGTGCGATACTGCGTGCGAAATCGCGGCACATCGGTCAGCTCCTGCTGAATAGATATTTGCATATGGTGACCGGGGTTGCCCTCATGGTAGGCAACGTCCTCAATCTGAAAGATCGGCAGGGTAGACATGTCGGACATATGAGAATAGAACACACCAGGACGAGAGCCGTCCGGGGTACCGGAAGCGTAGTGCTGTGCCGCTCCATCCTGCTCCCGGAACGCCTGTACCCGCCTCACCTCTAATTGCGCCTGCGGCAGGCGACCAAAATAATCCGGCAGCTTTGCGGCCATTGCATCAAGATACTGATTATTCAGATCCAGATAATCTTGTCGCCCCTCATCGGTATTCGGGTAGTAAAATGTGTCATTCTCGCGCATGAATACAAAGAAATCCTGTAACGACCCATCGAAGCCTATGCTGTCCTTAATCGCTTCCATTTCTATTTGAATGCGTGCCACTTCCGACAGGCCGATGTTGTGAATTTCATCGGCGCTTAGTTCCAATGTTGTCATCTGAGCGAGGCGATAATTGTAGTAGTTCTCTCCATCGGGTAAAGCCCAAACACCCCGAGCGATTTCGCTGACAAAGTTCTTGTCCTGCTCTAACCAGGCCAACACATCCTGGTAGGAAGATAATACTTCGCCGGATAAAATTTCCTGAGCTTGTGTTGCATAATTCTGGGCTTGCTCAGCACCAATTAGATCACTCTCGATGAGCGATTCAATTTTGCTCTGAATGTCGGTCCACAGCGGTGAGTTGGGTGAACTGTCACTAGTATTGAACGGCGCTCCGGAAGTTACTCTATGGATTTCAGTCATCGCGAAATCGTAGGCAAAGGCAGGCTGCCTGATGCCAGCGGCCGACGCTTGCTGGGCGCGCACTAATAGCTCGGAGAAGACTCGATCAATTTCTCCCAGTCTGGACAAATAGGCCTCCATGTCAGATGCAGTATCGACCCGATGATAGTTGATCAGGAAATTGGGTAAAGAAGCATGGGGGCCGCCTCTACCAAAAATATAAGCGTGCTTGCGAAACGGCACTGACGCTTCAGCACGGTTCAGTGAATACAGCCACATATCAAAAGACAGCTTCCCGTCCTCACTAAGCAGGTCGTAATCGAACTCGGACTGCATGCTGGCAACACTCTGTCGACGCCACTGCAATTGTGCATCCATTCCTGCTTCAGTGTAGTCATTAAGTCTATCGTAATCCGATTTGTCACCCAGCCGGGTCTTTGTTTGCGGGCTGAAGTCCAATTGTTCCAGGTATTGTTCGTCGAACCAACTATTCAACCTGGCAGTTTCCTGCGCCACTCTATCTATTGTTACGGCTTGCGTTGATGTGCTTTCTACAGATTCCACCTGTGTGGATGTTTGTTCATTTGCGCCTTGCTCGCTGCAAGCGGCAAGCAGCAAAGCTAGGAATAGAAATAATGGACGCATAGTTGTTCCCCTCGCATACATCTGGGTTCGATTGGTTGATGCTAATTCGGTTCTTGGTATCTCGGCTTAAGCAAATTCAGATCTGGGTCAGGCAATATCTGCTTTAGCGTAAATGGCATTGTAAGTAGCCCGTCACTTGGTGGCGTACCTGTAATACGAAGCTGAAGCTAATACTTTTACCAGTGCTTGTCCAGCAACTGCTGCCAAGGGTACAGCGGGTCTGCCAAACCGATGAAATAAGGGTTTAGTAAATCCGCTTTGGTATTGTAGCGAAGCGGACGAAACTGCAGGTCAACAATCTCGCCACCCGCTGCTGACAGTATCCCGTGCGCCGCGGCGGTATCCCACTCACAGGTGGGTGCCAGTCTGGGGTATATATCTGCTTTGCCTTCGGCTAATAGACACATCTTCAATGAACTTCCCATGCTGAGCACTTCCACATTCCCCAGACTGCTTTCCAAATGCTGAACAAAAGCGTCCAATTGCCCGCCACCATGGCGGCGACTGGCGACTACACGAACTGCCTTGCCATCAGCCATGGCACTACAACTAATAGCAGTGATAGGCGAATCGGGCGACGTAGCATCCTGTTTCCAGGCACCCAGACCCTGACCACCCAGATAGGTCATACCGCCAACCGGGACGTGAACAACTGCAGCTGTGGATTTGCCCGCTTCGATCAAGGCGATATTGACGGTAAATTCACCATTGCGACTTAAGAATTCCTTGGTGCCATCCAGGGGATCAACCAGCCAATAGCGTGACCAGGTGCTGCGCTGGGAATAATCAATTGCATCAGATTCTTCGGACAGGACCGGTGTATCGGGAGTTAGCGTAGTGAGTCGTTCTACTATTAATCGATGAGCGCGACGGTCGGCGTCAGTAAGGGGAGAATCATCCTGCTTTGTGGTAACAGCAATGGCCTGCCCGGAATGGTAGACGGCGAGAATCTCACGACCTGCATCTATCGCTATTTCTTTTATGGCATGTAGCTGTTGATCGTCGGACATTTTTTAACCAGGCATTGTTTAAAATCGAATAGGCGTTGCGGTAAAATTGAGAGCTTCTATAGCGCGAGTTACCCGATTCGCTGGCGCAAATTCTGGATTCGACATAAGCTGTCACCTCGACTCATGTTGCATGAGCCGCCTGTTCTTGCCAAGGCTTATTTTTCGGAGATTACAATGCCACCCTGGTCAGCCATAGACACCATAATGTTCGACATGGACGGCACCCTATTGGATTTACACTTCGATAACTATTTTTGGCAATTGTTAGTTCCCAAATATTACGGCGAGAAACACGGAGTTAGTGAGGACGCGGCAAGAGAGATTATACATTGCAAATACGCCGAAGTGCGCGGCACTCTGGACTGGTATTGTTTGGATTATTGGCAGCAAGAACTAGCTCTTGATATCACCGAGCTTAAATCAACAATCAAACATAAAATTACTGTGCGACCGAATGTTGAGAGTATTCTGCAGGAGCTAAAGCTCAGCGAGAAGCGGCTACTATTGATTACCAATGCTCATCCATCGAGTTTGAAAATAAAAATGGAGCACACAGGGATCAGTCACTACTTTCATCAATGCATCAGTTCCCACAATCTAAGTCTGGCAAAAGAGAACCACGGTTTTTGGGAAAGCTTACAAGGACTGGAATCTTATAATCCTGAACGCACTGTATTGTTCGACGATTCTCTTCCAGTGTTACGTCAGGCCAAACGCGAAGGCATCAAACACCTGTATGGCATACAGAAACCAGACAGTCAAAGGGCTGCCGTGCAGATGGATGAATTCCCGCAGATAGACGACTTCGCTAACATAATGCCGTCCCTAACGAGCAACACATGAACCAAAACTTGACCCAAATCTCACATGATATAGATTAGATTGAATTGACTATGGCGAAAACGACCACATCAGAGAAGCACACAGAACTGAAGCGCCTGCGTCTCGATAAATGGTTGTGGGCCGCGCGGTTTTATAAGACCCGTTCTGTGGCGAAACAAGCCATTGAGGGTGGCAAAGTCTATTGCGAAGGCAGTCGCACCAAGCCAGGCAAGGAAGTTGAAGTGGGTATGGAGATTCGCCTGCGTCAGGGATTCGATGAAAAAACCGTAGTTATCCTGAAACTTTCGGAGCAGCGCCGCGGCGCACCGGAGGCACAGCTGCTCTATGCGGAAACCATGGACAGTATAGCGGCGCGACAAAAGGAGGCCGACCAACGCCGGGCCCAGCCCAGTCATTGGACATCTTCAAGCAAGCCGAACAAGAAAGAACGACGGCTTATTCACCGCTTCAAACAGGTCTAGTGTGAAAAATGCTGAAATAGTCCCTCGTCTTATCCTGTCTATAGCTCTGCAACCGCGCGAATCTCCTGCTCTGCGGGGCTAAATTCTCGAACGAAACCCGCGTTAGCACTGACTAATGATATTTGTCATAATGCCGCTCACCTGAAACGAGTCATCGCTCAAGTCGGGGTTAACGCATTACCGGGCCACTGTGCTGCTTAGCAACTGCACAACACAGACCTTCCAGGAGACACCTTGAGCAAAGAATTCAACGCATGTCTGCAACACTACCGCCTAACTGAATTTGATACAGCCTGGGGAGCAGTTCGCCGAGGTATTGAAAAAGAAAGTCTGCGGGTTTCAGAAGATGGCCATATTTCTTTAGCCGATCATCCGGCGGCACTGGGCTCCAGTCTGACCAACCCTTATATCACTACTGATTTTTCCGAAGCACTGTTGGAATTCATAACACCAGCTTATAGTGATATTGACGAATGCCTGTCCACCATGGAAAACATTCATCGCTTTACCCTACAAAATCTTGAGAACCAGGAAATGCTTTGGGTAGCGAGCATGCCCTGCCCACTTGGCAACTCCGATGATATTCCAATCGCTCAATACGGCTCGTCCAATGTTGGCAAACTAAAGACCTTGTACCGCCACGGCCTTAGCAATCGCTATGGCCGATTGATGCAAATTGTCTCCGGCATTCATTACAATTTTTCCATGCCCGACTCTTTCTGGCAGCCCTATCAACAGATGTGCGGACACCAGGGTGAGTTGAAAGATTTCAAGACGGAAAAGTATTTGCACCTGATTCGAAATTTTCACCGCTACTCCTGGTTACTGATTTATTTGTTTGGCGCATCACCGGCTGCCTGTAAATGTTTTGTGCAGGGCCGCGAGCACAGCTTGCAAGAGTTGGATGAACACAGCCTTTATTTACCGTTTGCGACTTGTTTACGTATGGGCAATCTGGGTTATAAGAGTGAGGCGCAGAAATCTCTGTTTGTCTGTTACAACGAACTGGAAACCTACGTAGATTGCCTGGATGAGGCCATGCATACTCCCTACCCCGAGTACGAAGCTATAGGCCAAAGCAAGGACCATGAGTATTTGCAGATAAATGCTAATCTGCTGCAACTGGAAAACGAATTCTATAGCACAATACGGCCGAAGCGTGTGGTTCGAAGTGGACAAAGGCCGCTACAGGCACTTACTGAAGACGGTATCGAGTATATAGAAGTAAGAGCTTTAGATCTAAACCCCTATTTTCCACTAGGCATCGATACTGAACAAATTCATTTCCTTGATAGCTTCCTGCTGCATTGTTTGTTGGCGGACAGTCCTGAATGTAACAAGCAGGAATTTTTCGAAGTAGCAGATAATCTGGCGCTGGTTGTAGAACAAGGGAGAGATCCTGATTTAACACTCAATCTCGAAGGCAGCCCGAAGAAGCTGCCAGTATGGGCTGCGGAGATTCTCGAGCAAGCAAGTAATGCCGCATCTATTTTAGACCACGTGCACGGGAGCTCGAATTATATCGATAGTGTTGCAGCCCAGTCGGCCAAGGTCGCCAATCCGGATATCACTCCGTCTGGCAAGATACTCAAAGACATGAAGCAACAGGGTTTGTCATTCTTCGAATTTTCCATGCAGCAGTCACGCATGCACAGAGACTTTTTACAGAACAACGGCCTGAGCGAGACAACTTTGAAGATGATGGAAAAAACCGCCGCCGACTCGATCCGCAAGCAGACCGAAATTGAACAACAGGATAGGATAGATTTCCATGAGTTCCTGAAGAACTGGAACGAGGCTTAGCGGTTCTGACAATTTGATGAATATGCTAGGCTTCTGGGCTTTGCAGTTACAGCAAGCTACTAATTACACTTAACTCGACGGTCGCCACATTGGCCAGATAAGACGATAAAACAGGAGCAGTAGATGACCCTGGCAATTCCCAGCAATAGAATAATCAATGCAGGCATCTTTCTAGCCACTGTGCTTACCATTGGAATCGCGCTGTATATGGAGCACGTGATGTTGTTGTCGCCCTGCGGCCTTTGCATCACGCAGCGGGTATTTTTTATTCTTTGTGGCTTGGTATGTCTCACCTCTGCCATTCATAATCCCGCGCCGCACGGCCAGCGACTGTATGCCTTTGTAGCAGCGTCTATGTGTGTATTCGGCAGTTATTTTGCAGGTCGACAAATCTGGCTACAGCATCTGCCAGAGGATTTAGTTCCAGCCTGTGGCCCGGGATTCACCTATATCCGCGATAATTTTCCGTTCATTGAGCTATTGGATTTTCTACTAGTGGGCGATGGAAACTGTGCAGAGGTTCAATTTCGATTCCTCGGTATTTTTTCTATTGCCGAAATGTCCATAATCGCTTTCATCGGTTTATTTAGCGTCTGTATCTATACTGCTTTCCGGCAACAGCCCGAAGCCTAATTCCGGCGCCAGGCAAAAAACTTCTCGAGCCAGGGGAAGTACTTCTCCGGTAGACGCTGATTGCGCCAGGCATTGGCTGCAAATTTATTCGCCTCTAACAAGGTCGGATAAATGTGGGTAACTGCTGATATTTTCTTTAATCCCATACCATGAGTCATGGCGAACACGAATTCACCTATGAGCTCGCCAGCATGATAGCCAACAATGGTTACCCCCAGGATTTTGTCCTTACCCGGCACAGTTAATACTTTGATAAAACCATGGGCTTCGCCATCGGCCAAGGAGCGGTCGTGATGATCCATGTCGTAGCGCGTCACTTCATAGGCAATGCTCTTTTCCTTTGCTTCCTGCTCACTTAGTCCCACGCGTGCTACTTCAGGATCGGTAAAGGTCGCCCAAGGTACAACATTGTAATTTATCTTCGAACGCCAGATACCACCCAACATGGCATTCAGCGAAGCAAACCAGGCTTGAAATGAGGCCATATGAGTAAACTGATAGGGACCGGCAACGTCGCCACAGGCGTAGATATTCGAGAAATTGGTTTGCAGATATTCGTTTACCTGCACCGTGCCTTGTGGGTTAAGTGCCACGCCTAATTTCTCCAGGCCGAAATTTTCAACATTGGCTTTGCGTCCTATGGCTAGCAAGACTTTATCAAACTCAACTCTAACGGTTTCGCCGTCATGCTCGGCCTCCATAAAATCGACGCCATTGTCTGATCCAAACTTTTGCAATTTGTGATGCGTCAACAAGCTTATGCCTTGCTTACGAAAGGCATCCATTATCAGTTCGGAAACTTCTTCGTCTTCGCGTGGCATGATGCGCTCCGCCATATCCACCTGAATCACTTCGGAACCTAGATTACTAAACGCTTGCGCTAGTTCACAACCAATCGGTCCACCACCAACTACTAATAGTCGTTTCGGAAGTTCGGTTAAGGACCAGATTGAATCTGAGGTGAGGTAATCGATGGACTCCAATCCCGGAATAGGCGGCACCAAGGGCCGCGCACCTGTTGCCAATATGATAGAGCGTGTATGAATGCGCCTGTTATTAACAGACACGGTATACGGCGATTCAATCACGGCATCACCCAATTCGACCTCGACCCCTAAGGATGTGAATCGCTCCACTGAATCATGGGGCTCTATAGTCTTAATGACATCCTGTACCCTTGCCATTACAGCAGGAAAATTGACTCTGCCTTCTGCACTCTCAATGCCAAACTCTTTCGCTCGTCTGATATAAGACATGATGCGACCGCTGCGAATTATCGACTTGCTTGGCACACAGCCCGTGTTCAAACAATCACCGCCCATCCGATGCTTTTCAATCAGAATCACTTTAGCCTTGGCGCCTGCAGTGATCAAAGATGCTACCAGGCCAGCGGAACCTGCTCCAATCACCACAACGTTGGCATCGAAGTTTTTCGGTCTACTGTAATTCTTCATAACTTTGTTGCGTTGAATACCATTGAGTATCAACTTAGCGATCAGTGGGAAAACACCTAATAGTACCAGTGATAAAATAACCGGCGCACTCACCAATCCCGATAGTGAAGATATCTGCGCCAGTTCTGAACCGGCATTCACATACACTGCGGTGCCGATCAACATACCGATCTGGCTTGCCAGATAGAACGAGGTCGTGCGTATGGACGTTAAGCCCATCAGCAGATTAACCATGAAGAATGGGAATAAGGGCACCATGCGGATACTAAATAGATAGAAGCTGCCGTCTTTCTCTATGCCTCTATTCAAAGGAGCCAGGTAGTCCCCAAATTTACTTTCAACCCAGTCGCGAAGTAGCACACGAGATACCAAAAATGCCAGAGTTGCACCTATGCTGCTGGCAAAAGAAACTAAAATCGTTCCCCACAACAGACCAAATATGGCTCCCCCCAGAAGCGTTATGATAATTGCACCGGGAATGGAGAGCGCGGTAGCAATCACATAGCCAGTGAAATACAGGATTGCGGTCTGAGCGAAGTTTTCATTCTTATAGTCCTGAATACTGGATAAACGGGTTTGCGCAAACTCCAGAGTCAAATATTGCCCCAGATCCAATGTGAAATAACTGAGGACGGCGAGCACAATCAGTGCAACTACGATTAATTTGGTCTTGTTCAAGAGTTGAGCCTTTGAGTTTAGTAAAGTGGAATCTCTGCCACTGTGAGACGCGGCCTGAATTCTGGCATATAATCCTTGCCAACATAGATCGGTATGCTATAACCGTTTGCGATCAATAGGCGAGAAAGTTTTACTCTGGCCTGACTAATTGCGTTTTGTATGATGTGCAAGTGATGTCCTTCAATTACAGACAAGGGTTGTTCTAAACGTGTCCAATTTTGACTTCAGTCGAAAATATCCCGCCAGCCGTATGCGTCGTATGCGCCGCGATGATTTCAGTCGCCGCTTGATGCGCGAGACACGATTGAGCACAGATGACCTGATATTTCCGGTTTTTATTGTCGATGGTAAAGACCAGCGTCAGGCTATTGATTCCATGCCGGGCATGTACCGCCTCAGTATAGATGAATTACTGAAGGAAGCCGCAGAGCTAGTGGAACTGGATATCCCGGCAATCACCCTGTTTCCATCCCCGGATCAGGCAGTTAAGACTTTGGATGGCAGCGAAGCCTATAACAGCGATGGTTTGGTGCAGAGAGCGATTAGAGAGCTAAAAGCGCAGTATCCCGATTTGGGTATTATCACCGATGTAGCACTGGACCCTTACACCACCCATGGTCAAGACGGCATCATCGATGACAGTGGCTATTTGCTAAACGATGAAACCGTTGCGGTGCTGAGGCAGCAGGCCCTATCCCACTCCCTGGCTGGTGCCGACATAGTCGCGCCTTCAGATATGATGGACGGTCGCGTTGCTGCCATACGCAACATTCTTGAAGAAAATGGGCAGATATACACTCGCATCCTTGCCTATTCAGCGAAGTATGCCTCCAGCTATTACGGGCCCTTCCGCGATGCGGTTGGCTCCAGCGGTGGCCTCGGCGGCGGTAATAAATACAGTTATCAGATGGATATCGCCAACAGCGACGAAGCCCTGCAAGAAGTAGCCCTTGATTTGGCGGAGGGCGCCGATATGGTCATGGTGAAGCCAGGTATGCCCTATCTGGATATAGTAAACCGGGTCAAGCGTGAATTTGGTGCACCAACCTTTGTCTACCAGGTAAGTGGCGAGTATTCGATGCATATGGCAGCAGCGCAGAATGGCTGGCTGGATCTGGATGCGGTAGCGATGGAGTCCCTAATAGCCATTAAACGTGCCGGAGCGGACGCGATTCTTACCTATTTCGCGAAAACTGCCGCGCGCCTGTTGAAAGAATAAACTTGTGGTAGAGGTCTTCGTTGTAGGCACATACTGCATGCCTAAATTCAGTTGCTACTTGAATCCTGAATTTTTGGCCTTATCATAGGCAACACACGAGCGTGTAATCGAGCAGAAAACTCCTTTGGCAGTTCCTCATTTACGACTCAGAAGTTCCCAACTAGCTTAATACAAGGAAAACTCCTATGAGTGACAATATCGTTCACACCTCTGACAGCAATTTCGATGCAAAAACTCCTATAGGCGGCAATATCGTTCACACTTCTGACAGCAGTTTCGATACAGATGTACTTCAGGCCGAAGGTCCCGTCCTGGTTGATTTCTGGGCCGAATGGTGTGGCCCCTGCAAGATGATCGCACCGGTACTTGAAGAACTGGCTGGCGAATACGAAGGCAAGCTGAAAATTTGTAAGATGGATGTCGATGCCAACGTTGAGACTGCACCAAAATATGGCGTAAGAGGCATTCCTACGCTGATCGTGTTCAATAACGGCGATGTGGCTGGCACCAAGGTTGGCGCCCTGTCGAAGTCCCAACTTTCCGCTTTTATTGACAGCGTGATTTAAATTGCGTTTAATGTGGTGTCTCGAATGTTCTCGGGGCGCCACAGGAAGTGACCGATTCGAATCAGATCAGCTTAATAGATATTGATCGATCAAACTACAAACACCAACAAAACTCATTGCCCTGACTATTTATCACGACTCGCCGGATGCTTGTCCGATATTCTGAATCACAAATAAATTGACGATCACTAATCTTTCACTGAATTTATTCAGATCAGATTTAGTAGACATAATCAAAGAGTAGGTCTATATTGCGGAAAAGTTGAAGCTGAACAGTAACTGTTGCCTGGAAGAATTGACTGAATAACTATAAAAGCTACAGTCAATAAATTAACTACCGATATATTTCACAAGTGGTATAGACCACAGAATAAGTAATCGCTAGCTAGCAGCATTAAACAAAATTCTCCGCTGTACAATAATTCCAAACTATAAACCCAAACCAAATCCTTAAGTAATACCAGTTTATCTATGACACTCTGATGTGCATGCCAATAACAGTTTAGGCGGCTTAGTTATAGCCATCCCACCCTAAACTCTCCCAATCACACAAGAAGACCCAATCACATGAATCTAACCGAACTAAAACAAAAGCCAATCGTTGAACTACTAGCTACGGCCCACGAAATGGGATTGGACAATGTTTCGAGAACACGCAAACAAGACATTATCTTCGTCATACTGAAAAAACATGCGAAGAACGGCGAAGACATCCATGGCGATGGGGTATTAGAAATTTTGCAGGATGGTTTTGGTTTCTTGCGCTCGGCGGACTCATCCTATCTAGCAGGGCCGGATGATATCTATGTATCACCCAGCCAGATAAGACGCTTTAATCTGCGCACCGGTGACACAGTCGCAGGAAAGATTAGACCTCCTAAAGACGGCGAGCGATATTTTGCACTACTAAAAATTCATGAAATTAATTTTAGTAGCCCCGAAGAATCCAAGAACAAAATTCTTTTCGAAAATCTCACTCCTCTTTTCCCGGACGACCGTCTCACACTGGAAGTCGGCAATGGCAGCACAGAAGACTTAAGCGCCAGGGTAATCGATTTATCCGCACCAATCGGGAAGGGACAGAGAGGTCTTATTGTATCGCCACCTAAAGCAGGTAAAACATTAATCCTACAAAACATGGCGCAGTCTATATCCAAGAACAACCCTGAATGTCGACTCATCGTATTACTGATTGACGAACGCCCGGAAGAAGTTACTGAGATGCAACGCTCCGTACGCGGTGAAGTGGTTGCTAGTACGTTTGATGAGCCGCCATCACGTCACGTACAAGTTGCCGAGATGGTTATCGAGAAAGCCAAGCGATTGGTTGAACACAAAGAAGATGTAATTATCTTATTGGATTCTATCACTCGACTTGCACGAGCCTATAACACGATCATTCCTTCATCGGGCAAAGTATTAACCGGTGGTGTTGATGCACATGCACTGGAACGACCAAAGCGTTTCTTTGGTGCGGCACGTAATCTGGAAGAAGGCGGCAGCCTTACCATTATCGCAACCGCATTGATCGAAACTGGTTCGAAGATGGATGAAGTAATCTACGAAGAATTCAAAGGCACGGGTAACATGGAGCTGCACCTTGATAGAAAAATTGCAGAAAAACGTGTGTACCCTGCCATCAATGTACGCCGCTCCGGCACACGTCGCGAAGAACTACTGACCTCCGAAGAAGAATTACAACGTATGTGGATTCTAAGAAAGCTGCTTAGCTCGATGGAAGATGTACAGGCAACAGAATTCATACTCGACAAGTTAAAAGAATCGAAAACTAATGAAGAGTTTTTCAACTCGATGAAGCGTAAATAATTCGCCCATCGATTAATCCTGGTGAACTTTGCATTCAGCCAATTCAAATCACTAACAGCTAATTTGTTAACAAACGGCCAGCCATGTCATTTAGAGATTTGCGCGACTTCATAGAACTTCTTGAGAAAGAAGGCGAACTCAAGCGAATTCAGACAGAGGTTGACCCTTATCTGGAAGTCACCGAAATAAGCGACCGTACTCTGCGTAGTAACGGCCCCGCCCTGCTTTTCGAAAACCCTAAAGGCTCTAAGATTCCTCTGCTCGCTAATTTGTTTGGCAACACCAGGCGTATTGCCTTGGCCATGGGGCAGGAAAATATCGATGGCCTCAGAGACGTAGGCAAACTACTAGCCTTTCTCAAAGAACCGGACCCACCCAAGGGATGGAAAGATCTGTGGGAAACACTACCCAGCTATAAAAGCGTGCTGAACATGCCGGCTAATGTAAAGAAGTCAGCACCCTGTCAGGAAGTGGTGATTGAGGGGAGCGATGTCGATTTAGGCTTCCTGCCCATCCAGACTTGCTGGCCAGGAGATGTTGCACCATTAGTAACCTGGCCGCTAGTTATTACCAAAGGACCAGAGAAAGAACGACAAAACCTCGGCATCTACCGTATGCAACTGATAGGGAAGAACAAGCTGATCATGCGCTGGCTATCCCATAGAGGTGGCGCATTGGATTTTAGAGAATGGCAGCAGGCGCATCCAGGCGAAGCCTTTCCTGTATCCATCGCCATCGGTGCCGATCCAGCTACAATTCTGGCAACCGTCACACCAGTACCTGACACGCTTTCTGAATATGCCTTTGCCGGCTTGTTACGCGGCAGCAAAACCGATGTAGTAAAGTCTCGAACTAATGATCTGCAGGTACCGGCAAGCGCAGAATTTGTATTAGAAGGTGTAATCGAACCCGGCGAGATGGCCGATGAAGGCCCTTACGGCGACCACACCGGCTACTACAATGAAGTAGAAAAGTTTCCAGTGTTCACGGTAAGCTGTATCACTCACCGCGAAGATCCTATCTACCACAGCACCTATACCGGCAGACCCCCAGATGAGCCTGCCATGCTAGGTGTAGCACTGAATGAAGTGTTCGTACCTCTTTTACAAAAACAGTTTCCAGAGATTGTCGACTTTTATCTTCCACCAGAAGGCTGTTCTTATCGACTCGCAGTAGTGAGCATGAAGAAACAATACCCGGGTCATGCCAAGCGCGTGATGATGGGTGTGTGGTCTTTCCTGCGTCAGTTCATGTATACCAAGTTTGTTATCGTTGTCGATGACGATGTGAATATCCGCAGCTGGGATGACGTGATTTGGGCTATTACCACACGCATGGATCCGATTCGTGACACGGTGTTAATTGATAATACACCGATCGACTATCTGGATTTTGCATCTCCCGTATCTGGGCTCGGCTCGAAGATGGGAATGGATGCCACCAACAAGATGAAAGGCGAGACGCAACGTAAATGGGGTAGTACCATTAGTATGAGCGACGAGGTTAAGGCAAGAGTCGATAAGATTTGGGACGAGCTTGAAATTGCTGATATTGAGAGTCCTAAGCCCAAGTAAAATATCCAGCTTTTGTAGTTATTCTTGCTCTAACTTTCTATTCAGGAAGTGAAAATTATGAAAACAGTTACATCACACATACTTTTTCTAGGGAATTTGTTGGCGCTCGGTCTCTTTGTTAGTTCTATGGCCTATGCGGCGGAGAACGGATCAACATCACCAGGCATTGAGTTGGAAGACACTAATTGGCAACTTCTACAAATGAAAGTACTGGGTGGTTTCCTTTTTACCGCAGAAGACCCCAGCAAATATAGACTGAATTTCAGAAGCGAAAATCGACTCACTGGCACGTCTGATTGCAATACGATTACAGGTTCATGGTATCTGGAGAATTCGGCCTTGCGATTTGAGCCCTTTGTTTCAACTCGTAAGCTATGCCCACCGGGATCGCTACACAATAATTTGGTATTAATCTTGCGAGACATAAGCGCGATTGAGATGCGCGATGGCCATATGATTCTAACTACTGGTGCAGATGAATTGGAATTGGAATTTGAAGCTCGAGGCTTTTAGTAAGAAAATCTTTGCAGGCACCACTCTAAGCCGATTTAAAAGTTTCTCTAGCGTTGCTTTGCCCGCAAAATTTTTGATCCCTGAAATAGTCACTCCAGACCAAAAACAAACAGCGTACGCCCACCAATAATCGCGACCCGTTGATTACTATCTATTGAGAAGCCCATGGGGTTGGTGCGGACATGTGCGCCTGAATTAAAATTCCATAGAGCATCCCCGTTAGCCGCATCCAGGGCGAAAAAATTTCCCTCGTTGCTAGATCCAAATACCAAACCGCCAGCGGTGGCCATTACCCCAGACCAGGGAGGAGATTGCAACGGAAACTCCCATTGAAACTTACCCGTCATCACCTCCAGAGCAACAACCGCGCCGGAGGCCTCATCACCATCCATCGCCTGCTCGCCGCCGCCGAGAAACGGCTTGCCCGGCTCATAGTCGACATCGGATTTATAGTACTTGGCCCCCATGCGCCTGTTGGCCACAAAGAACTGCTCGCTAAGGGGGTTGTAGGAAGGCGAAAACCAATTTGTTGCCCCCTGTAAACTCGGCCAGACGATATTGCCTTCTCGTGTAGGTTCGGAATTGGGTATGACAATTGGTCTGCCATTATCATCAATTCCTTCCGCCCAGGTTTGGTAGGAATAGGCTTCGCCCAGCAAAAATTCGCCGCTCTCACGATCAATCAGATAGTAGAACGCATTGCGATTGGCCAGTGCCAGCAGCTTCCGCTGCTCGCCTTCGAATTCGCCATCCAGCAATACCGGTATTTGATTCGCATCCCAATCATGGGTGTCGTGGGGAGTGTACTGGAAATGCCAGCGCATTTCTCCTGTGTCAGGATCCAGCGCCAATACCGAGCAGGTGAAAAGATTATCGCCCGGTCTGACATCCCCATTCCAATCCGGTGCCGGGTTGCCAGTAGTCCAATACAGGGTATTGAGTTCGGCATCAAAGGAACCAGTTAGCCAGGTAGATCCACCGCCAGTTTGCCAATCGTCCCCCTGCCAGGTTTCACTGCCGGGTTCGCCTGGCGCCGGCACGGTATAGGTTCGCCAAATTCGCTCACCACTGTCTGCATCGTAGGCATCGACAAACGCGCGTACTCCGGCCTCGGCACCACTTACTCCGACTATGATCTTGCCATCCAGTGCCAACGGCGCCAGGGTCATGGAAAAACCGGTGTCGTTGTCCGCAACTGTGGTTTCCCAACGTACCGCGCCGGTACCAGCATCGAGGGCAAAGAGACGAGCGTCCAGAGTGGCGACATAAACCTTGTCATCCAACAAGGCTACGCCACGATTAATGCGCGGGAAGCCGATGTTCAACACGCTATTGGGGATTTCCGGAGACCAGCGCCACAGGACTTTCCCAGTACGCGCATCCAGGGAAGTCACCGTGCTTGGCGATTCGGTGAGATACATAATGCCATCGGCGACCAGGGGTGTGGTTTCCTGCAAGCCGGCACCAGCAATTCCGGCTGTGGGCATTTGATAGGCCCACATCACCTTCAGTTGATTAACATTGCTGCTGTTAATTTCAGTCAAGGGTGAAAATCGCTGGGAACTATAGCCACCGGAATAGGACAGCCAGTCTGCGCCATTGGTCTCATCAGCCAACAGTTGCTGGTAACTGGTATCTGCAAAACCGACAATGCCGAATTGAACTGCGACCAAAGCGAATAGTATTTTCTGCAGCATTAGACCTCTCCCTTTAAACTCATCAAATAGGAGACCACATCGTCTACCTCTTGCTCGCTTAGCACCGCTCCGTAACCCGGCATCAAACTGTGACCGAAGCCCTTTTCATAACTGATGAGTTTCGCCTTATCGAAGGAGTAGATCGCGCCTGTGATATCTCTCATTTGTACCGAGAACTCATCTTCGTTTATACGCATGCCTTCATAGGTTCCGTACTCAGAGACTACCCGCACAGTAAGAAAGGCATTGATAGTACCTCGCTGTCGCGTCGCGATTCTGGGCTGATCTGCATCGGGATTGGTTACCGCTCGGCGTAAATAGTCGGCGTTGCGGCGCCTGCCGACTTCACTTAGTTCCGGACCCACACCATTTCCAGCCCCATCCAGAATGTGACAGCTGGCACAATTGCCCTTGGTTTGATAAACAAGTTCTCCCGCCGCCGCATCACCGGGCATTACTTCTGCTGGTAGCTCGCCGAGCGCACGGACATAGCCGGCCAGACGCAGTAACTCAGTCTCATTGAGGGTCCAGGAACCCGGCATTGCCGTTCCAGGAATTCCTGTCGCAATTAGCGAGATCAGCGCGATATCGTCCGGCGCATGGCGTAGCCGAGCTTGGGTCAAGTTCGCGCCCTCACCACCTTCGCCCAACATGCCATGGCAGCGGGCGCAGTGAGTTTGGAACAGAGTCTGTCCAACATTCAGGTCGTTCTGGGTTAGCGTAGCGAGAGGAGATTCGGCTGTCTGCGCTGTGGCAGAAAAATGCTGACCTGCTAATACCGCTGAGATAAGCCAGATTGCCAATTTTGCTACAGATTTATTATTCCTGGAGTTTCTGAACAATTTATTTCTCCTCGATTTGCCGGATCAATAACGAGTCACGCGGTCAGATACCGTCTTGAAAATTAAGCAGTAACCGCAATTATATTCTCATCGACCGGTGTTCTGTTTTTCAGAACAAGGCCAGTGGGTTCATAGGCGAACCTGTTCCGCCTTGAACTCGCAGCGGAGAACCGACGAAAAGAAATTCCCATCGATTTTTTTCGATCGCAGTTTCGGCGAGTGCATCGAGATCGAGGTTGTCTAGCAGAGGCAAACCCAATCCAACCAGAACCAGCTCATGCAGGGGATTAAGCAAGCCCTCTACGCCCGATGGCATCACATCACTAACTCCGTCAGATCCAAGTACGGCTACATCACGCTGCTTTAGCCATTTGGCGACAGAGGCATGGGAACCCGCGGCCTGCCCTACGAAGTTCCATTGCCCCAGCTGCCTTACCCGTTCCCAGCGGCCGGTGCGAATCAACAACACATCTCCGCTAGTAACACGCAACCCGGTTCTTTCTTCCCAGGCCTCAAGATCGGCACTGGTAATTGCCGTGCCGGGTTCCAGGTAGTCGACACCCCGTAGCCAAGGCACATCGATGAGAATACCGCGGCTAAAAATGCCTTTATAAGCATTATGTATCCCGAGTCGACTTGAGCCATCGGGTTGTAGTTCATCAACTGAAAAACCGTTGTACATTTGGCCCTTGTGGGCAAAGTGGGGCAAGCCATCCATGTGCGAATGGGCGAAGCCATGATACTGCACGCTATAGGAGTCACCCGCTACTGCATGACCACCGAAGGTGGACACAGAAAGGCTGTGCTCAAATGGATTGGAATTGAGTGAGTCTTGTTGCTTGTTTGCAAATAGGGATAGGGAGACCGTGGTGCCGTCCCGTACCAGGGTTGCGGCTTCTTTCCGCTTCTCGTCGGTAATGAGGTTTAGTGTTCCTAATTCATCTTGGTTCCCCCACCTACCCCAATTTGAAATTTCCTGCATCCACTGATCGAACTCAACTCGACTCACCGGTTCGGCCGATTGCGCTGAAGCTTCCATGAAAAATCCGAAACAGCTTAAGCACATGAGCAGTGCTAAGGATAACGCTTGAGAGGACGATTTTTTCGTTGCTAAATACAGATCCATTTTCATTTTTTACTCGCTTTCACGTTGTGGATTCTGGGCGCAAGTCTCAATTGACTATTATCCCCGGTAGTTTGTTTATTCGTACCATATTTCTATTTCGTAGCCATCGGGATCTAGTATATACAGATAAGGGTAGCCAGGAGAAAACTCTCCAGTCTTAATTATTTCTGCTCCAACTGCCTTTGCGCTATCGATAGCATGGCCAATATCGGAGGCACTCATGAGCCGAAAACCAAAATGGCTTATGCCACCACAGCGACCAGCTTTCTCTGATTTAACAAAGGCGATGACATCCTTTTTTCCGGGACCAACAACCTGGACGCTATTTTCGTCTCTAAAATATTCCTTCACTCCAAACATTTCTTGATAGAAACGAAGAGACACATCAATGTCACTCACCTCTAGATTTATATGAGTCAGGCCATGAGTTTTTATCATTTCTTTAATACCCGGCTAGTAAGCTGGCTTTCCTGGTAAAGACTCCTAAATACCAAAAGAGGCAGAGAGTCAAGAGTTGACCAACAAGGTGAATCCGCAAGAGCTAACTCAGCGGCCTTGATCTCCATTTTGTATCTGAATTAAACCCAACAAACCTCGCTTTCCAGACTGCCATCCTCAAATAGATCCAGAATTCTATATCCCCTTCTGTTTCCATCAAACTTATGAAATTTCATAAAGTCAGTATTGTCCTTTGTCTCTGTTTTTTACGAATGAATAGCTTCAAATAGCGTAGAAGGAGTGGTTAGAAGTTTTATTCCTTGATGCTCACTTTCCGTTTGGTAGTGAGTATGGCCAGAAATTACAGCTTTAATATTGCCGTGCTGTGATAGAAACTTCAACAGTTGCTCTCGACCAAGTAGCTGACAGGCAGGTGCCAGGCACTCTGGTGTAGGGCTATGATGCATTGCTACGAGGTAATGCTTCCCATGCAATGAGTCATAGGTTTGTTTGAGCTCAGTCAGAGTTTCAGAGCTGATATTTCCGTGTTCTTGTTTCGGCACTGTGGTATCTAAAAAAACAACAGCCCAATTTATGCTCTCGACTATCTTGCTCTCTACCATCACTATATGTTGCCCTAGCAACGAAGTCTTTATGTTTTTAACTGAGTCGTGGTTTCCGGTAATAACGTAGATAGGCAGTTCAATTCGAGCTAGTACTTTTTCCAACACCCTATAGCTTTCGACCGAACCATCATGCACCAAGTCACCAGTAACTAGGATCAGGCTCGGTTTAACTGTTAGAGAATTAATACTCGAAATAACCTCTTCGAGTGCTTCTACGGGGTCCCAACTAAGCACGCTATTGCTATAGTCATCTACTATATGAGTGTCGGTAATCTGAACTATTCTTTCGAACTTCATCTAAGCACTCTTCAAAGAAATCAAAAGACCCAAGAGCTTTAAATTCCTAGGTTTGAGATTAGCATAAGCAAATTAATCTGCCTCCATTGATCGCGACCCGATTTATTGCTAATTCTGTTGTCCAGCTTGACCAAGGGCCTCTAACCTGCGCCATCCGCCTAAGATACCCGCCATGGCATAATTACCCTCGTGGCAGGCGTACTCATAAATAGGTTCTTCTGAGCGAGTCATGGGAAACATCACCGTCCAGGGTGCGGTCCAGGTAGTGGGGTCAGTAATAGTAAATTCGTATCCCAGCGTGTCCCCATCAATCAACCAAAATTTCTCCAGCAGATGCATATTCGCGCTGGAGTTACCGAAGGCAGTGTCGCGGGCGAAGTAATTGGTTTCTATAACCAAGGTATCGTTTTCCCAATGACCGATTGAATCTCCTTCCCATTTCCGCGGCTGTTCTCGATGAGTCGATGTGTACATCTTTACCGGGCGGATGTTGTGCACCATCTCATTGTGCATGAGCAGGTAGTCATCGGTCTGGATCAACTGCACATTGTTATTGTAGGCACTCGGGATCATAGGCGGGCCGGAGTTGAACCCCATGATACAACGTTCTGACAAGGGCCTTACTTCGACTCCCTCGGCGAGACGGGCAGCTTCTCTCCTCAGTCGGTTTCTCTCCTCCGCCGCTTCCGTTAGCGCCGGTATGCGACCGTTTGGGGGGTCTACAACCAGTGAGGTGCGCCTGTCCCCCAGTATCTCTTCGCCGCGGTCATACCAGAACTGGTTATAGTCACCGGTTGTGCTGGTGTCGGTGAAATTGTCCCGATCGCGCCGTTCCAGTTCTTCCGCTTCGAATATCGCCGCCTCTTCGGCGGTAAGCGTTGCTTTATTGCCCAGTGCTTCAGGTCGTTGAAAGGGCGTGATGGTTCGAAAATCCCAGGTGCCTTGCAAGTCCGGGCGACCATCGTGCAGGCGTGGGACGTCATCAGCAGCGGATTGGGAGAAAACTACAATAGGCATGGTAAAAATACCCAGCAAGACGACTAAACATGCTGCTTTTCTACGAGAATTTTGAATCGTCATTCAAACCTCCGTTATTCGAGCAGGAATTGGGATGTCAGGATTGCGGTAAAGACTTTAAATTACGCCAGACGAGCTGGGTTTTCAAGGTGAGATTTGGAGGCCTAAGAACATATTCACTTCGTGTTGGATATCTCTCTGCTAGGTAAAGCTAGAAAGAACCAATAAGCTGGTGGCTTACTAGTAACTGCTATGACCTCCCAGGAAAATTATTCGCACTCAATTACAACAAATATTTGAAGTAGTCATTCATTTCGCAGCATATCGCCGGGTTCTATGGCCACCAATAAACGGGCTGGGTTATAGGTAGAGAAAAATATTAGCAGTGCCAACCCTATAGTCACAATGGTGAAAACAGATGGCAGCCAAAAGAGTACTTCGGGTAATCGTGTCGCCAGAAAACTTGTAATAAGTGCCGCGCTCCCTCCCCCGATTAACAGACCGATACTCAAGTACTTAAACCCTGGACTCATGAACACCCACAGTACCTGCCTATCGCTGGAGCCAACGGCGCGGCGAATACCTGTTTCCTTGCTTCGTTGGTGCACCGACCTGGAAACGAGAGCATAAATGCCGGTGGATGCGAGTACTACCGTGATCAGTGCGAGAACTAAAAATAATCTAGCCATAAAAATCACGAGTGCGTTTGCCTCTTCGATCAGCCCAGTTAACGGGGAGATGCCGGTGATGGCAATATCACGATCGACGCGAACAGCCGCCTCACGCAATATTCGATAGAAGGATTCTGGATCACCCTCGGTTTTTAGAACTACCGAAAATGGCGCGCCGCTACTTTGCGCTAAGGGAAGGTATAGATTGAGTCTATCGAGCCCTTCGTCGGCCGCTGAGCTTTGAATAATATGAGTAGTCACTCCTATCACAGTCAACATTCGTGAGTCTGGAGTGTCCGGATATATTTCTATACGTTTGCTTAAAGCGGATTCGCCCGGCCAAATTTGATCGGAAAAATTTTCATCGACGATTACAACCGCAAGCGATTCAGCGGTGTCTGTTAGGTCAAACTCCCTACCCTCATTGAGAGTTAACTCCATCGTTTCAAAATAGTCCGCAGCTACAAAAATGAGTTGCTGCTGAGGATATCGATTATTGGCGAATAAATCTCTGTCTTCGAGATTATAGTCTGCCCAATTACCATACTGACTCGGCAAGGCTGTAGAAAAACTCACCCTTTCGATGCCCTGTTGTTCTAAAAGCTCGCGCTTCAAATTTTCTCGATAAATCTCTTGTGCACTATTGTCTGCGTAGCGGGCGGGCGGCAAGTTAATTCGGCCGGTCAAGTAACCTTCCGTTGCAGTACCGTAATCCAACTTCGCTATGTCTCCGAAAACACCAACAACAACCCCACCAATAATTAGCAGAAAGCTGGAGATTACCATCTCGACGTTAACGAGAACCGCAGTCCCTATGGGATTTCTGGAGCCAGTCGCGCCAGTTTTTCCAGAGGCCAACAAACTAAACAGCTCGAGGCGAGACACTTGCCAGAAGGCCAGTCCAGCGGAGATCAACCAAATAAGTAGCATTGCTAATAAAGCGGTAGAACCGACCCCTAGCTCCCAATCGAATGTCATCCAAAAAGGTATATTACCTGAGGTCATCTCGAGAAAACTCGAACCAACCACTGACATGCCGATATCCGCCAATATGACGCCCAACAACCCACCCAGGACGCAGATGATGAGGGAATCCTGCAGTATCGATCTAACGAGGCGCCAACGGGTGGCCCCGAGTGAACTACAAATGGCGAATTCCTGGATACGTTCGTTGGTACGAACAAGAATCAAATTGGCCACGTTAACGCAAACCAGCAGTACCAGAGCGAGAGTCAATAATAATGGTAGTAATCGCACAGCCAAGCGCACGATCGGGTCGTCCGCGCCGAATAAATTGGTAAACGGATTTACTGTGGCAGCATAGTTCGCATAGGAATCTGGGTACTCATCCCCGAGTACTGCAAGCAGTGCATTCACTTCAGCAGTGGCCATTTCCTTAGTGATGCCCTCTGCCAATACTCCCGTGATGCCAAGTCGCGGGCCCTCGCCTGACTGTAGACTGTTTGAAAGTTGCAAAGGCAGCCAGACTTGCTCAGCTTCTGGAAAGGCAAAACCGTCTGGCATGACTCCAATGACCGTATACAGATTTCCGTTTATCCGACAGTTGACGCCGACAATGTCTTCTCGACCAGCATAGTAATCCTGCCAGACTCGGTAGGAGATTAGGACCACGGGTTCTGCACCGGGGATGTCATCCTGAGGTAACAGACTTCGACCCAAAAGTGGGGCAACCGCGGTTGCCTGTAAAAGATTGGAGGTAATTGTTGAACCCCTGAATTGTTCTGCGACTCCACCATCACTGAAGGTCGCGAGTACATCACGTTGGGCGCCGAAGGTTTTATAGCTCTGTACCGACGCCTGCAGAGTCTGGTAGGCATAGCCGTCCATTGCCACGGTCCTGCCGTTGCTATTGTCCACTCCCCTTACTCGAACGAAGCTGTCGCCGTCTGGAAACGGAAGCGGCTTTGCCGCAATACTTGAGAGGATGGAATAGCTGGTTATCGACATGCCCATGCCGAGCCCGATGACCAATACACAAATCACAACGAAGCCAGGGCTCTTTCGTAACAGGCGCAGGTTATAACGTAGATCTGATAGCAAACTCATGTCTTCTCCATGGTCAAACTAATCATATTCTATTTTCCAATGATCGAACCATGCTCTCATAGTCCTGCTGTCTTTCTCAGTCTGGCTAGTTTCCTCGGCGGCGAGAGCGTGTTTTCGAAAATTGTCCTGGTCTCCTAACAGGTAATAGCAAGCTGCCAAAAATGTATGCGCAGCACTATCGCCGTCGTCTTCTGACCAGGTTCTTGGTAAGCCAAGAGATTGTTCTAAATAGGGAATTGCCTCATTGTACTGCTTTTGATCCATATAATATTTGGCCAGATTAACTCTATAGCTAGCTTTCCTTCCGGGAGTATTGATGGCCGCAATTAAGAGTTCTTCGGCTCGCTCAAAATTGCCATCACGTCTTTCCATAAAACCCTCCTCCCATAGTGCAGCAGATTTATTCAACTCTCGTAATTTTGGCAAAAGGGCCCGACCTGCCTTGCCATCGCCGCCAAGTATCCCTGGGAAACCGAGCAGATAGGAAGTCAAAGCACTGGTTGCCTCGGCATGCTGTGGGTCAAGCTCTACTGCCTTGAGCAACGTTCTTTTAACAGCCCTTCCCATTCTCATTCCTCTGATCATTCCGAGCTCATCTCCGCGAACAAAATAGATCATTGCCAATGCATAATGATATTCCGCGTTATCGGGATCCAGTTCAACCGCTCGCTCCAATGCGTCGACCGCCTCTTTCGCCTGGTCCGTCTTCAGAAGGGATAAGCCATAGTAGTATTGAAACTCAGCGTTGGATTTAAAATCTGATTTCAATTCATCCAGAAAGGAATGGGCTTGGGAATATTCGGCTTTGTTGAAATAATTTATGCCTTGCTGAAATTCGGCGTCTGCGATTGCAGTTTGATAAGGACTCATCAAGAAAATTATTGCTGTCAGGACAGTTTTCAGGATTTTCTCCGACATCGTCATGATCCTATTGCTCTTGTAATTTTTAGTAATTGCAGTCTTCAAATTCATCACAGGCTCCCTGAAGAGTTCAATTGAAAACTATCTGCCCTTTCGATTCACAAACCATGTTGTCGTTTTTTCCAGGTAAATTCTTATTCGCGCCTTATAGATAAAGCAAGAAATAGGCCATTTCATAACACATTGAATTTACTAGGGAAGACCACAGGCCTGAATCGTTCACTACAGCAGCTGTCCCATTGGTAGGACATTTTGTGTCGCGGTAGCGGGACAGAATGAATAAATGGAGTTGAATAAATGGGTGAAAGGATTGTCAGTGGAAGTCTTAACAAGGAGTCCTTTAGTCTACGAGATTGAGCAACCTCTCCAGCGCCCTGATATTTTCTTCGATGATGGCAAGAGAGTCAGGCGAGGCATACTCACGCGCCCTTCTGAGTAGCTCAACTCCACCTTGCCAATCCTCTCGGTCTGTCGCCATTTCTGCATGGGCCATTAGCGCATTCAACGCTACCTCTTCTTCACTCTCGGCTCGCTCGAAAAAAATTGCGGCGCGTTCAAAGTCCCGTTGTTGCCGGTAGTAGCTGGCAAGTGCCAGCAAGGCATCACCATTGGTGGGGTCAGCATCAATAACATCTCTCAACAGCTCTGCCCCCTCAGTAGCCTGTCCTGAATCCACTAGAATTCTCGCTCGCAATATGTCCAGCTTGCGTCGCTCATCCTGGTTTAATCTCCCTCTATAGGAATTGGTCACTCTACCAAGATGGCTCTCGGCAATCTCTGACTCACCCAATCTATAAAGATAATCAAATGCATCTAACATGTCGGCGAATGGCGGTAGTCTTCCTACTACTAAGGAGTTGCCGTAAGCTTCTGCCGCAGCTTCGGGCATTTCCTTATTTATGTAGATGTTACCCAACAGACTATAGCTTGATGAGTTAAGCAAGCCCTTCCTTCGAGCAATATCTAGAGTGGCCAATGCGCCATTGTAGTCGTCTTCCGACAAATACGCATTGACCTGCAGAGAATAGTAATTAGCTGTATCGGGAGCATCGAGAATCAATTCATCAAGTACAGAAATTGCCTCCCCTGAATAACCCAGATTTAATGCTGATACGGCATAGTAGTAACTAATCCCAATATCATTTGGCATAAATGTCTTGGCGACTCTGAATGCGCTAAGTGCTGCGCCATGGTCGTTTTCCAGCATCAAGCACAAGCCGATCCCCTTAAACACATTACCGTTAGCTCCACCTATTTCTACCGCCTTCTGCCCGGCCACGATTGCTCTTTGACAATCGTCTTGATTCATATAGATTTCCATCAAGCGTGCATATGCCGAGACATAAGCAGGAAATTTTTCAATTGCCTTTAAGTAATACTCCTCGGCCTTAGGTCGATTCCCTTTGAATTGATACAATTGTCCAATAGCATATTCAACGTTGGCAGAATATACATAATCGTAAAAGTCACCCCGTTCGGCGCGTTGAGCCCTCGCGGCCCTGCTCTGTTCCAGGTCGACCTCATTCAAAGCGAAGTCTAGAGCGGCGTCAATATCAGTCTGATACAGATCATAGATTACAGAAATTATAACGCTTTCACGCTCGTCCATAGCAGGCGCGCCAGGCCTCAATCCCACTTCGAAACTGCTGTTAAATTCGTGAACGAAATCAGGATTCGCAAGATCAATACCCAGATCAATCTGCAACTGCTGCCCATAACTAATATTATTAGTTAATAACATGCCCATAACGAACAGGAACATCGAATTCCACAGAGGCCTTATTTGTTCGAATCTAATCACTGCCTTATTCATCTTCTACTCTTTATGAAAATGTTGAGCCTTGTCCGAATTATTGAGATTGCAATTGAACTAAATCTGATAGTGCTTCGATCATAGAAATCTGGCTGAGGCTTTCAGCATCGCCCGTTATTGCGCGACGCCTTTCCAATTGTTGATATAATTCCAGCGATTTAACATATTCACCTTTTTCCAGCAGTAAATCAGCGTTCAAAGCCCAGGCCCTGTCTCTGCATTCTTGCGAACTACCCTGCGCCCGTTGCAGGTAGGTTTCCACTAACGCCGTTGCCTCTTTTTTCCAGTAGGTTTCCGCGGCCGTCAGCAGAGCATCGCAATGTAGAGGGCTATCTAATAATACACGCTCGAGTAGTTCAGTCGCGTTCTCCAGTTGGCCTGATTCACTCAGAGCCTTGGCCTGAAGCACAGACAGCTGCGGAGAAATTATTACAGAATTTACTGCAGACTGCTCTACTACCAACCTAACCAACTCGGCCGCAGCCTGCCAACCGTCCAGGCTGGCCCTATTGTTAATTATCTCCAAGAATTCTTGTTGCGATGGTATTGCTCGATTGGCGTAAGCCAGAAATTCATCGTCATTGATCAGATGGGACAGGCCAGCCGAAATTTTTATGCCGTTTAATTCCAACAATTCAGGCCCCGTAATAGTCCCCAATCTCTTTCTAATTTCCAGTACCGACATCAGCTCCTGCTGATCGCCCTTAGCGCGATATATTTCAGTGAGATAGCCATAGTACTTTTCGGGCGAAGCTGAATCCGTAATCTTTGCCTCTATTATTTTCTCCACTTGACGATGGCTACCAAGCTTAATCAGTGACTCAAGCTCAAACTCAGCCCAGATCGGGTTTTCAGGATCCAACATTCGCGCAACTGAGAAGGATTCCCTGGCACTGTAATATTTACCTTGTTCAAACGAGCAATAGCCTTCAATGCCTTTCAGACGAGCGGTGAACGCGCGAAACTCGGTGGCTTGTCGTGAAGCTGCCTGAGCCTCAACACAGTTACCTAACTTGAAATATGCGTAAGCCATGTTTTTATACGCTAGTCGAAATCGAGGAAATTCCTGAATCGCTTGTCTATAGCTATCTATTGCCGACTCAAGCCTGCCTTGCAGAAAGTAGATATTGCCCATTAGATAATGCGTATCTGGTCCCGCATCCTCGGCCAGGCGTTCCTGAAAAAAATCTGGTTCGATTTCAGCATTTCTGGACAGATAGGCAATAATACTTTCACGATCCACCCAATCTTTGGGAGGAGGAACAAAACTTAGATCCGGATCAATTTCGTTTCTGGGCGGGAAATATTCTATTTCACGGTTTACCGTGGATAATCGATAGTAGGCAAATGGTCGATCAAGGTACTCATTCATAAATTCAAATGTATTTAGACGTTCCGGTGATGAGCCAAACCAATCATATACGCCCTGCACTCTTGCCTGAAAGTTAGCGTCATTCCATTCGGCCACAGAGTGTGGCCATTCTTGACTGCGGGCTGTCGCGGTGCAGGCAATGGAACTAGAAAGCACAATTAGTTTTAGGTACAGATATTTCATTATTTAATCAACCAAGGCTTCTTCTAATCCGCTCTATTAATTACCAGGGGAAGGTGAAGAAATCTATCAACGGGTTCCCCATTAATGGTCGGTTTTGTGTACACCATTTTGCCCACCGCCTCTCGAACCATTGCAGCTAACTCGGCGTCAGGATATTCAATTTCCTCAATACTGATAAACAACAGAGAGCCATCTTTTCGCCACTTGACCATCACCACTGTTTCGAAATTCTCAATTCCTTTTTTCTTCATGAAATCGGAATATAGGGTAGGTCTGCTAATTAGATAGGGCGGTCTATCGAGGCCATCTACTCCGAAACCGATTCCCTGCATTTCAAAAGTCGCATGGGATTTAACATGAAGATCCATCTCGCTCAAGCCAAGACCTAATGCCCCGGCTTGAATTTGACCTATGTCTCCCGATAGCGACCTGAGCTCAACCAATGTGCCGAGAGACTTAAGACCCAAGCCCCCCTGAGCGGCCACTTCTGTGCTGGGATTCTCTCTACTCGTTTGCGGTGGCGGTGGCGGTGGTGGGACAACATCCACCTGTCTCACCAGGACTTGATTGTCATCTATTTCTGATAGCCAGCTTTGCGATAAGGGGAGAATGGCGAACAATGCAAATACCATGATGAGAGTGAGGAGGTTTGTCCTATTGACTACCCGCTTCATGCCAGTCACTGAATTTTGGTTTGAATAGGCAGCCATCAGTTATTCCGGGTAGCTATATTGACGGAATTGGCTCCGCCTAATTTGGCTTCATCGATTACATTCACCAGCAGTTCTGCGTTCACACTTCGATCCGCCAAAATGATAACGGGCAAATCTTCTCGAGACAGCAAACGATCCACCAGAGATCTGACACCTGCTGTACCAATGCTTCGCCCTCCGTACACGACTCGACTGTCGCTGGTTATGGCTATCATGATACTTTCTTTCTGTAATTGCTCAGCAGAAATGGCCTGGGGTTTGCTGACTTCAACACCGGTTTCTTCTACAAAGGTAGTCGTCACGATGAAAAATATTAGCAAGATGAAAACCACGTCGATCAATGGCGATATATTGATCTCATCTGATCTGGCTTCATCATCTTGAAAGAAAGTTTTCTTCATCTTGAGTTAGTTACGCCTTCTATATTTTTATCTATTTGGTCTGCTTGTAGCGTTGACTCTGGTATTAAGCTCAGTTTGCATGCTCGTTCCTATGATAGAGGTTTACTATGCGCAAGAGAGTTGTCTCCACAGACTGAATTCTTGACCCGATCAGCAGAACCAGCAATGAAGCTGGGATAGCGATAACCAGGCCCGTTTCAGTGGTAATCATCGCTTCTGAAATACCTGCAGCCACTAAGTCCAGCGTATTGCCATTTCCTTCATTGAGCCCTTGAAAAGTCGCCAACATACCTGTAACTGTTCCCAGCAATCCAAGCAGAGGCGCAGTCGTGACCAGGATTTGCAGCAAGGTCTTTCTGCTCTTAATAAAGTCTAGATGTTCTTTTTCAAATAGCCTTACTTCGTCAGGCGTTTCCAGCTCACTCAGTGAAGGGCCATTCTTCGATTTATTTTTTGGAATCAATGACAAGGTATCAAAAGCGAGCCAATATATTGAAATAGCCAGGACGAAGAGCACTATCATTAGCACTCCCCCATCAAGTAAGACTATCCCAAGCTGCGCCCAGAACTCATTCATGACATCGCTATTTTATCTGCTCGCGCGGATAAACCATTGCTAAAAATAAGGGCATACTTCTCCATATCACTCAATATCGCTTTGACCTTACGACTCAGCATCGCGTGTACGATCAGCGCCGGTATTGCGACTATCAATCCAAATTCTGTAGTAACCAATGCCTCTGAGATACCCGAAGAAAGCACTCTGGCATCGCCAGTTCCAAATAGTGTTATCAGATTGAAAGTATTAATCATCCCCGTAACTGTGCCCAATAAACCTAACAGGGGAGCCGTTGCGGCAGTTATTGCGATAATCGGTAACAGACTTCCCAGCCTGGGCCTGGCTTCAAGAATATTTTCATACAGAACTTCCTCGACCAGCTCTGGGGATTCCTTCGAGTGTTCGATGCCCTTGAGCAGCATGGGCCCGATAGGCGTTGGTATTTCGTCTGCCAAGGCCTTGGCTTCTTCTAAATCAGATGATTTTATTTTGTCCAAAATATTTCGAACAGTTGCTACTGTAGGCGTTTTAATTCGATAGATCTGCACTATCTTAAACAGCGAGGTCATCAGTGAGATTAAAGCGAAAAGCAATATGGGAAATATCCAAATCCCACCCTTAGCAATCTGGGTGAGCAGGGAATCCTGACTAGTCGAAATCGCAGTCACTTTCCCTTCTGTTACATCGACAGGAACTTCTATGAGCAGCCCATTGGTGAGTGCGGTCAATTGATCCAGGCTTTCTCCCAGCTCAAGAATATGCGCATTAATCCCATCTTGTTCGGTAACAACTCCAGCGAGCTGCCGTGTTTGATCCACGAAAAATACTAGTGGGCCAAAACGAGTAAATGTTCCTGCAACCAGCCTGCTTTCTTTATTTACAATATTTCCAGAATGTTGAGTTCCTCCAAATGAATTTCTCATTCGATCCAGGCCAAGCTCTACCATAGTTAGCTGTGATTCTATTTGCTGGCTATCGTTGCCTGCACTTTGAGCTACCATATAGTCATCTAAGGCTTCTTCATATTTATCGAATTCAGAAATATTAAGATTGCTTTGAAAACGTGTCGCATATTCATCAAGAAGGTTCACCAAATAAGTATTCTCATTCTCCCAAGCCTCCAATCTTGATTGAATATCGTTTAATCCTAACTCTCTACTATCTCGAATCGCCTGATTCCGTGCAGCAGTATTTCTCAACTGTCGAATTTCACTCTCAGCCTCATTGAGTTCTAAAACCAGTGGAATCTTCTCCTGTGTAATTTCCTCTCGTTGTGCTGTCAATTGTATTAAGGCGCTTTCCAGATCCGAGTTAACAGATTGTTTAATATCCTCCAAGGAAATGTCTTGTGCAGCCGCTGGGGCTACACTAAGAAGAAAGCCGACATAAAAAATTGCGGCAATTCTTTTGCAGATGGCGATTATCATTGCTCCACCTGCATTGGCAGTGAAATTAATTGCGGAGTTAATCTGGTTTCATAGATGTCGAGAGACTTCGCAATATTCGCACTAAGCTCATTTGCGGACTGCCACTGCCAGCCTGTATCTGTAGGAACTCCATAACCCGCTGTAGTTGCGTTACGGTTTACGTAGAATGCCCGTGACAACCCTAAATAGAGCACTCTGACTTCGATTGGCTCACCCCGTGAGTTGCTGATCAATTCTGTAGTTAGGGTCAACCTTCCATCGAAGCTGTCAATTTCCGACATCATACTCAGTACTGTTTGCGTACGCTCACTGAGACTCAGGTTCGAGCCCAGTGCTGAGGAATTCAGCCTGGAGATTCTAGGTGCCAGCTCGCTTTGCAGTACTTGCGGAAGATAGGCGGTAATAAGTACAAGCTGTCTTTCGTAGTCCGAAATACGAACTTCTAGCAGGTCGGATATTTCCTGATATGAAGACAGTTTCTCCACCAGGATTGATCGTTCTTCATCCGCCCGAGATGCTATCTCCTGAGCTAGTGTAATCTGACGATTGAGTTCTTGTCGTTCCGCAGACAATATCTTTAGAATATCATTCAAGGACGCCTTCTCTTCGTCCCATTGTTGATTTTCATGGGATAGTAACTGTTCTACTCTAACCCATTCCTGAATAATACTCTTGGTGTCGGTAAGCAGCTCAGCAGCATGCGCTTGTTGTAAGCTAGCACCTATTAGTATTAGGCAAAGAAATAAATTTATTGATCGCATTTAGTCAGCCTTTTCATCTCTGTTGAACCGCCCAAATACTAATTCGCGACAAGCCGCTAGTTCCAGAAATTCCCTTTGAAGCCTTACATCTATTTACTGTGAACGAGAGTAGGCCATACATCGACTCAAATCAATAACTTCCACAGGAACACTTTCTTGTGACTCTGAGTTGGCTATCGGTCCAAGGCGGCCCTTGAGAGTTCGCGGTAGAAACCCTCTGCCAAAAGCTCAAGTCGCCTTAACATAAACGGGGTCACCCATTTATTGCCATATATCAGTTAAGTCTCTCCTAAAAGCTGTCGTAATCGAACTAAAGCGTGGCTCAGGATTCATGGACTTGCGAATACCCGTAATGAATAAAATAATCCTCCTCTTTTGCATGGCCCAGTGCCATTTCCGATATTCGCACCGAATAAGAATTTGATATGCGAATTAGCCGAGCTATTGGTTTTCAAACACTCACGACGAGCATTATGTTTTTGCTCCTGGTGTCAACCGTCACTTTCTATTGGGTTCGCATAGACTCTGCCCAAGCAAGGTTAAGAGATGATGCGCTTTCCCTAAGAGATTACCGTTTGCTATCCGAAATAGTTAACGGCTGGTTGTTGAGCAATGATCTAGTATTTGGCAGCGGTGAAACCCATATGGTTGCTGCTGGTCTTCACCAAGGAGAACAAATTCAAAATTTGGCCATGGAACTATTGCAAGAGCCCTTGGCTCAGCATTTTGAAAACGCATTCATTGAACTTATTGCATTGATACAGAGCAATCAACGCAATCTTCTTCAGACTCAACAAGATGAAGTGGATCAATTTCGAGACCTATTGACCATTTGGGATGACAATTCCCAACAGGTAGTAAATCGAGTTGTGAACTTAGGTGAACTCCTGATTAATGCCAGTGAAGAGAATAGTCGAATAGCCGCAGAAGAGCGCAGAATATTCATTGCCTTGATTTCCATAGAATGCCTGATTTTTTCATTGTTGATATTTATGTTATGGCGCTGGGCGACTCGACTAATCGTTCAGCCACTTGGCCAACTTACGGAAGCCGCTCATAGAGCTCTTCAGGACGGTACCGCGATGACAGTGAAAACATCCCATGTTAGCGAGATAGAAACACTTTCAAGGAATATAAATGAATTTACTGGTTCGCTAGCCCAACGAGTTGAAGATCGAACCCGACAACTCGAAGAGCAGAAACAACACCTGGTAAAGGAAATAGGGCTACGAAAAACTGCGCAAAAAGTCGCACAGGCAGCGGCAGCCAAAGCAATTACCGCCAGCGAGGCCAAAACGCAGTTTATGGCAAACATGAGCCATGAAATCAGAACACCAATAAATGGCATCATTGGAAGTGCTCAACTGCTGGGAATTATGGAATTGGATAAAAAAGCAAGAAATTGGATACAGACAATTGAAGATTCAGGAAACCATTTGCTCTCCCTGGTTACCACGGTCCTGGATTATTCAGAAATTGACGCTGGCCAATTTAATCTGTGTTCTGAAGTTTTCTTTACGGGCAGTTTGATAGAAAAATGCCGCTCTACTTTTAGGCCCCAGGCTGAAAAGAAAGAGTTAGATCTTCATTTCGAACTAGACCATGAGCTACCGGAAAAACTACTAGGCGACCGTCAGAGAATACAACAAATATTGGTGAGTCTGGTTGGAAACGCAATTAAGTTCACAGAAGGTGGGTCAATCACCGTGAGCGCTAAAGTAGTAATGTTCAAGGGTGAGAGCATTACTCTTAGATGGCAAGTAATAGATACCGGAGTCGGCATACCTGAAGATAGATATCAGAGCATTTTTGAATCATTCGAACAAATTGATAATAGCGACACAAGGAAATACGGCGGAAGTGGACTAGGTTTAACTGTCAGCCGTGAGTTAGCCAGGATGATGGAAGGTGATATTACCGTGGAAAGTAAAATTGGAGCTGGCTCAACTTTTAGTTGCACCATGAATCTTGGCTTAGTCGAGGCAGACTATTCTAACTATCAAAAGCCCGGTGCTGTAAATGTTGGTTTACCAGCCAACAATGCATGATCTGCTGTCTTCATATTAGAGATAGCTACATCTTCGAACGCCTAATACATAATAATCAAAGGGCTCAGCGTCTGAGATATCCCCAGAAAATCTTGAGCCAACTCAATAGATTAACTTGTTTTGAGCTGCTGTTTTCTGCTCAGCCATTAAATTTTGAACAATGAGCCAGAGACTGGGCTGGACAGAATACCTCATCGCCCGCTGTAACGGAGATGCTCCCTGCTCACGGGCCCCTGGCCCTGATTGTTCCCAGGAAACTTCTCCGTTACAGCGGGCTTACTTTAGCGTTGAATTTAAAATAAAACTAAGCTAGCGTTTTCAAGATTTTCTGAGGATACCTCAGAACCAGAGTAATTTGATCTGAAGACACCAGCTTTCAACTCTCAGAATCAAACCACTCCAATCATCCTGACTTCCCTTCCAATACAAATTCAGCAACTACCCACCAAGCCTCTGAATAATCCCGCCCTTTTGAATTAATTCAAACGAACTTTCATTCTCGCTCAATGGATTAACATCAATCCCACAACTGGTAACATAATCGAACGTTCCATCAAAGACTTTTGAGCTGCCGCTCAAAGAATTGCTGGTGATCTCCTTGATACGTTTCAGTACGGTATAGACTTCACTCGTGTTCACATCTCGATATTCACCAACAATCTCTGCGCGCATCTCGCGGCTCCTCTCAAACCCTCAAGGGCTAAACGATCAAAGTGCTTTGATCCCTCTCATTTAAAATATAGTGTTATCAAGCGGGAAATTCTCTCACTCTAATTTCAAGAGAATTATTAGGAGTAAGAACAGGAGCGATACACAAGCGAATGTCAGCAACTGCGCCCCGAAAGGCGAGAAAGACAAAGAATTCAAGTAGTTAAGGTGAGTCAGACGCAAATAGCTTGTAACGAGTCATCAGAACTCCAAACTACCCTTCACCAAAGTCGGCAATGGCAATTCAGGTAACTCGGCGCCAAGGGACTGGATAAACTTCTGCTGGTTTGCATCGCTGGCCTGCTGCTCACCAAGATGCCTGAGCAGGCGGGCCAGCTCTCCATAGGCTTCGGCAGAGGGCTCGATATTGGTACTGGTCTCAAAATACTCCCGCGCCTTGCCCCACAGCTCGTTTCGCATGGCGAGTCTGCCCAGTGCGAGTAGCAACTGTGGGTTACCGGGCCGACCCTGCAGCCAGTTCTCGGCTTGTAGTAATTGTTTTTGACTGTTGCCAAAATCCAGCTCGCCGTAGCGAGCAATCAGTGCATCGCTCCAGCTTTTTGCCAAGGCTGCTTCTATGGCTTTCGCCGCCAGCTCTTTCTGCTCTAGTTTGAACAGCAGGTCAGCATAGTGTCTTACTATTCTCTCATCCTGCTTATAGCTGGCCGGGCTCTTCTTCCAGACTTTTTCCAGCTGGGCTGCGACTTCGGCGCTGTTGTTTTTCTCACGCTGGTCAGTAGCGGAGATGGCGTACAGGTCTTCCATGAAGATACGCACACGAATGCGTTCGGCTTCTTCTTCATCTATTACCTTGTTCTTGCTAAGTACCGGCAATAGCTTTTCCATTTGCTGCCAGTCTTCCAGCTTCAGATAGACTTCTTTTAATAGTTGCAGCAATGAGGAATCGTTGAGTGAATTGGTTTTCAAGTCTTGCAGCACTGCTACGCATTGCTCCAGTTGATCGGACTTGAACAGCAGTTGCGCTTTGAGTGAGTTAATCGTGGAACGAGCGAGTGGGTACTCCTGCTCGGCTTTCTCCAGGTTTCCTATCCAGGTGTCTTTGTCGCCGCGTTGATGTGCCGCGAATGCTGCGGCTAGATAGTTCACCACACTGGCGTCTGGGTCTTTGGTGCCCGTGATTAGTAAATTGTAGGCCGACTCCCAGTTTCCCCGGGTGAAATACAACAGGCCTTCCACGGTATTACTGCGGCTCTTGGCCTTGCGCTGTTGATTGTAACTACGACCGGCGCGGACCAGCTGCCAGGGATTGAGCCAATGGAATAGGATGAGCAGTAATTTGACCAACAGGTAAATAACCGTGATGGCTGCAAGCAGCGCGAATAGACTAGTCTCGAAGGTGTAGTTGCCGAAGGCAATCAGTAAATAGCCGGGGTCACCGGGAAAGCCAAGATAGAGGCTAACCAGCAGAGCCAGCACGATCACCAGAAGACTGAATAGATAGAGCTTAATCATAGCTAGCTTCAGCGCTCACTGGCGGTTAGCTGGCTTATCAGGGCAAGAGACTGCCCCAGGCTTGGCAGTACCGGTTCTATGTCGATGGCGCTTAGTTGATCCAGCTCGGTGGATATTTTTATTCCCTGCTCGGAATCTGTGACGGCATAGCGTTGAAACCAGTCTTTGCTCTTCGCCAATGCTTGCTGATACAAACCTTTATCTCGCATCAACAAAGCAAGCTCTGCTTGTTCCAGCATTAGTCGCAGGTTTTGTTTAATGAGTTCATCCTGACCCGGTGCCAGCATGGCTTGCGGGGTTTCTTCCCATTTGCGCCAGACAAATATGGTACCTAAAAACTGCAAGCTAGAGTCGAGGTAGCTATTGGCATCGACACCCAATTGCAGGGGTTGTGATTCTGTTTCGCGACGGCTCTCAAATTCCTGTCGCATGGAATTGAGTAAATCGATGCCAGCCATCTCGGCCAGTAGATTATCTAAGCGCAGATACACTCCCTCTCGATCAAATACTTCGATATTGCGCAGATTCGATAAGTCGCTGGCGATTGCCTGGCGTACTGCAAACACGCCGTTACTTCCTGAATCCACCAGAGCCCGATCCGCGCGTTGTATCAGGGCGATGGCGGTATCTACATCGCTTTCCAGTTGCAGCTTCTGGCTGGCGATTCCCAGCAGATACTCGGCCTCCAGCACTTTCCATTGCTGATCGTTTTCGTTGCTTGCTAATAATTGCTGCGAGCGAAGTTCGGCGAGCTCGGTGCTGAGTTGGCTAATTTCTTGTTTGAGAGCGGACTCCAGCTCTCGCATAGCGGAGTCATCGATTTCCAATGGCTGGTCGGCGGCGAGTTGCCCCTGTTCTATTTGTTGTAGCTGAGAGTCCTGCCGCGACAGGTTCTGATTCAACTGCTGATTTTCAAGTTCCAGCTGTGCCAGTTTGGATTGCAGGGAAATTTGTTGGTAGCCGAGGAATAAAATGCCAGCAACGAGAGGCAGTAATAATACAACGACGATGATAAAGCGCCGTCGTGCCTTGTGTTTTTGCCGGGTTGAACTGCTGCCGGCCTTGGCCGCATTGCTCCTGGAAAGTTCTTCCAGAATCTTGGGTGTTTCTGCCTGCTCTGTCACCTTACTGCCTTTTGAGAGTATGCCAATGCTTAAGCTTACTCTTGATTAATCTTGAGATCACCCAGCGCAGCCACAAAACTAGCTGGATCGGCACCCCTTGCATTGTGTACCTGCTTGAAACCGGCCTCTGTAGCCTGTTGCGCTACCCTTTCCGACGGGGCTATCAGACTGAGTTGCTGCATTAGTTCCTTATTATCGGCCAACAGGCTGGTCAGTCTATCCAGAGATTCACCGCTGCTTACGGTCAACACATTAACCTTCGCGGACTTCACTCTTGCACAGAAGTCTTGGCCCTTATAACTGACTGCATTGCGGCTGTAGGCTTCGAGGTAGTCTACGCTTGCACCGCGCTGCCTGAGAGTATCCGCTAATAACTCCCTACCCCCTTGCCCACGCACTATGCCTATCTTTTTCCCGTTCACGTCTTCAAGCTGAGGCAATTGCAGAAGGTCCTCGCTGCTCATGCCACTGGTCGGTTGAATAAGCTCACAAGCAAGTAGTTGGCTCGCTGCCGCTGCTGTGGTGGGGCCAACGGCAATAACATCGATGCTAACGGGAAACTGCGGCCAATAGTCATTAATGACTTCAGCACCGAATTTAACCGCATTATTACTAACGAAGATGAGAACGTGATAATTATCCAGTTGCAGAATCTTGTCTTTCAAGTCTTGAATATCAGCCGACTCAGTTAGTGGCTGAATTTCTATCAAGGGTAGCGCTACAACCTCGCCTCCTCGCGCTTCAATTGCCCGCTGCATGGCGTGTTGTTGATTGGATGGACGAGTTATCAAAACAGTTAACCCGGAGAGAGAATCAGAATTCATCAAATAGCCTTTAATTCGCCTGTGTTGGTTCTCTCATCTTTAGTTTTAAGCTCTTAGGGTGGCGAGTATTTCTTCGGCGCCTTGGGATAATAAATCTTCGGCCACGATTAATCCTAGCTGCTCCGCTTGATGACGGTCGCCGCGAATTTCACTGCGAATGATCTGCGTGCCTTCGAGGTTGCCGACCAGCGCGCGCAAATGTAACTGCTCACCATCAAGTACAGCGAAACTCGCAATAGGTACCTGACATCCGCCTTGAAGTCTTGAGTTGACGGCCCGCTCTGCGACGACTCGGGTTGCGGTATCTTGATGATGTAGACAATCGATTAGCTTCAAGGTATCAAGATCCTGAGTTCGGCATTCGATACCTACCGCACCTTGACCGCCAGCGGGAAGGCAGTCATTGAATGACAGGCTCTCTCGTATACGCTCAGCAAGCTGCAATCTTTTAAGTCCGGCTGCGGCCAAGATTATGGCATCGTATTCACCGGCATCGAGTTTCGACAAACGTGTACCCACATTGCCACGCAGGTCGGCTATGTTTAAGTCTGGGCGTAGCTCTCGAAGCTGGCACTGACGACGAAAACTGGAGGTCCCTACTGTCGCGCTCTGCGGTAAATCGGCGAGAGCTGCAAAATTGTTGGAAACGAAGGCATCGGCAGGATCTTCTCGCTCGCAGATAATGGCCAGGCCTAATCCATCTGGAAATTCCATGGGCACGTCTTTCATGGAGTGAACGGCTATATCGGCGCGGTTTTCCAGCATGGCATGCTCCAGCTCTTTGACAAACAGACCCTTGCCGCCGACCTTGGCCAGTGGTGTATCCAGAATCTTGTCGCCGCGGGTGCTCATCGCCAGCAGTTCAACAGTCAAATCGCTATGGGCCTGCTCCAATGCGGCCTTAACATAGTTGGCCTGCCACAGGGCGAGTGGGCTTTTGCGGGTGGCGATTCGCAGGGTTCTGGCTGACATGATTGATTCGGCTCTTTTGGGTTTCTGGATTGATGCAATGGGAAGGTATTTTACGGCATATGCTAGCGTTTGTCCGAACTGGCACGCGTGGTGGGTTTATGTCTACTGGGTTTACGCTTTTGCCTAAACTGTTACAATCGCTGCCTCTAAGTGGTGCCTCGTATACAAATGTTATGTGTACTATGAGCAACTTTAGAGCAATTGATCACAAAACGCGTCCCGGGTTTCCTGATTAACTTGAGCATCGAAGAATTGAATCTGATAATTCTCGAAGAGGTACGCACTCTTGCACTTGCTTTTCCCAGTGCGGTGGAAAGATCAAGTCACGGAGCAATATGCTTTTTTATTCAGAATAATAAGCCTCTGTGTTACTACCATGACAATCATCGAAACGATGGCAAGGTTTCTTTATGGTGCCCAGTTTATTTGGATTTACAGCAGGAATTGATTCGTAGTGAACCTTCAAAATATTTTAAGCCTCAAACTAGCTCTTCCGGTACTTTTAGAGAATGGATCGGAATCTACTTACAGGAAAACGAGCCCGAATGGGAACGCATCACTGGTATTCTTGAAGATGCTTTTCGTAAAATTGCTTCGGCCAGGCTAATAGCTCAATATGAAGACGATAAGGTCGGCACATAACAAATATATGAAGGGGGACAACAGCTACGCTGTTGCCTATTATTAACGGTGAGATGTATCTCGTATTGGAATAGAGATACGTAAAGGGAAGAACGAACCTCTTATGGATATGAAAAGACTTAATCATTGGCTTGCACTGGTCGCGAATCTCGGAGTAATCGCAGGTGTTGTCTTTTTGGCATATGAACTTCAACAGAACAATGCGCTGTTAGTTGAAGAATTGCGTTACTCCATGCTTCAGAATCAGAAAGATTGGACTCAATTCATAGCAGGAAATACAGATATTTCGAATTTGCTGTATGTGAATGGCACCCAGAATCTCAGCGACTTAGAAAAGGATCGTCGTTTCGGTATATTAGTAAGTAATATGTTTACCTGGCAGTGGTAATGGGAACAATTCAGATCGGACCTATTTGGTGAGACAGAGTTACCAGTAGAGGGGTTTCGTGCATTTTAGCGAGATTATGGACTCGAACGGGACTGGCCCAAGTTAAAGGCAACATTACAACCCGAGTTTGTTACATTCGTGGAAAGTGAAATTGCGAACCAGAATTAACAGTAATATTGGAAACATTCGACACAAGACAAACAAATGAAAAAGAAAGCAGCTAACCCCATTCCTCATTAAGGGGTATATGTTTCGTAGCGTTGATATCTAATTAGATTACAGCTGCCTAATATTTTTCAAACCAGGAAGTGGAAAAATGGACGCGAAAGAAATCGACCAACAAGGGCTTCATGAACTGCTATTTATAGCAATTGAGCACATTGACACTGCATTCAATTATTGGGTGTCCGTTACATTCGCTCTAATAATTGCTGCACATTTTGTTGGTCGCAACCTGAATAGGCGAGAAGCCTATACATTGGTTGGGCTGTATGCTGGTTTTTGTATAGTCTATGCCGGTCGTATCATCTATTCGGGCTTAATGGCATCCAGGTATACCGATGCCATAAATTTTCTCCCGCCACCCGATTACATGAATTTATTGGGCATTATGAGATATCCAGTATTTCTGATCGGTAGTATTGCCGCCGTATATTTCCTTCTTAAAACAGAAAAAGAAAGTCTGTAGACAAGCATATTTATTGAAGTTAGTCCAAGGCATTTCAAACCAATCAAAAAGGAAGACGCAGGCAGTTCCTGATATTAGGCTGTTATCCACATACTACAGGTCGAGCAAAACATGAATTTTGATATTGAGAATGCAGACTACTCAAACCCTGGGCACGCTGCAGATATTGCCTATCTCATGAATTGCTATGCTTCTGACCCAATGGGTGGAGGCAAGCCTTTATCCGAAGAAATAACTTCACAGATAGCAAATGAATTGGGGAATATTCCTCACGCATTCAGTATTATTTGTTACGTTTCTGGAAAGCCAGCAGGCTTAGCTAATTGCCTCGAAGCGTTCTCTACGTTCAAATGCAAACCCCTCATAAACATCCATGACCTAATGGCCGTGAATGAATTTCGCGGGCTAGGTATCAGTCGCCTTTTATTGCAGGAAATCGAAGAGATCGCCAGAAAAAAAGCTTGCTGCAAAATCACATTAGAAGTTTTCGAGGGCAACACACCCGCCAGAAATTTATACAATAAATTTGGATTTCGAAACTATGAACTGGATGCGACAATGGGGAAAGCAGTATTTTGCCATAAAGAGTTGTAACACATAATAATCCAAGCGAACGGGCCGCAGCAACGCGCACCCCTATTAAAAGTAATATGTTAACCAGGAGGAGCCAAGTGCACAGGGGAAGCTGCCTATGTGGAGGAATTAGGTACTCTGTTAATTGCGATCTAGACTTCATTGTCAATTGCCATTGCCAGTATTGCCGCATCGCCCACGGATCAGAGTTCGTGCCTGTGGCGGTAATTGCGGCTGACAAGCTAGAGATTTTGGAAGGGAATGAGTTATTGTCCAGGTTCGAAGTATCGAACGTAGCTGCATTCAGATGCTTTTGCTCTACTTGCGGTACGCGGCTATATAATCACTCTCCGGCTGCCAACATGATTAGCCTAGTCGTAGCAACGCTCATGGAAACGGCAGATTTAGTGCCGAAAGCGAACGTAAACATGGAATCCAGCAACAGGTGCTTTATACAAACTAATGGTCTACCAAGCTTTGACACTTTTCCGAGCGCAGATGAAAGAGAAAAGCTGTGAATTGAATGGACACATAACAAATTGTCAGCATAGAAAATAGAAGCAGTTCCGATTCTCAAAGCTGCTGAGGACTGAGGTACGATAGAGCAATGACCAGAAAACTAATTTCAAGCGGATCTGATTTTGAAGCCAAGATTGCTTATTCAAGAGCGGTAGTCGATGGGGACGATATTTTTGTATCCGGTACTACTGGATACGACTACGACAGCATGACAATATCTGAGGACGTGATCGAACAGGCCGATCAGTGTTTTCGAAACATTGAAAAGGCTTTGCAGGAAGCCGGCGCCGAGCTTTCTGACATAGTACGCGTCACCTATGTGTTTCCTGACAAGAGAGATTTTGAGCCTTGTTGGCCCATTCTACAAAAGTACCTTGGCTCGGTGCGGCCAGCCGCAATGGTATTTGAAGCTGGATTGCTTAATGATGAAATGAAATTGGAAATAGAAGTAACCGCGAAACGTACAAGTGTTGCATAACTATCGAATCAAGATGGAATGCCCCACCCTTGCTATTAGGTAAAAAGCCACACTATCATGAGCATATGACCGAGGGCACTAGCTATGGGTTTAAAATACAGACATTTTGAATATTTTGCTTTGGTTGCAGTGTCTATTGTAATCGCGCTTATCGGCAGCGTGATATTTGTAACCAGGGACTTCATTGGAGTCAGTGCTTCTTATGTATTGATTGGCCTCGCTTGCATAGCTCTCATACTTTGGATTCGGGGAGTAGTCACTGGCTTCAAGATTAGAGATAAAAGAATCGTAAACCAAATCAAATATTAGCAAGCGGATCAATTTGACCGTTGCGACTAGTCGCAGTCGTCCAATCATCATTACCCTGTGTGAAACAAAACTATGAGCAAGAACAAAGATCAGAGCAAACTCTGGGGTGGCAGATTTACTGAGGCCACAGACGCCTTCGTGGAAAGATTTACTGCCTCGGTGGATTTCGATCGTCGTCTATACCAGCAAGATATAGACGGCTCACTAGCTCATGCAAAGATGTTGGCCAAGGCAGACATTCTCTCGGCCCAGGAGCTGCAGCAGATTCAAGCGGGTCTTGAGGCTATACGACAGGAAATTCTGGATGGCAAGTTTGAATGGTCGATAGCGCTGGAAGATGTTCACATGAACATCGAATCGGCACTGACTGCGCGAATCGGTGATGTAGGCAAGAAGCTGCACACAGGGCGTTCCAGAAATGATCAGGTGGCAACGGATATTCGATTGTATGTGCGCGACGAGATCGATCAGATTGCACAGCTCATTAGCAGGCTGCAATTGGCCTTGGTCAACGTGGCTGAAGCGGAAGCCGATACCATCATGCCTGGTTTTACTCATCTGCAGACTGCACAGCCGGTAAGCTTCGGCCATCATATGATGGCCTGGTATGAAATGCTGAGTCGCGACTACGGTCGTCTGCAGGACTGCCGTAAAAGAGCAAACCTGTCACCTTTAGGTGCCGCCGCTTTAGCTGGAACCAGTTATCCCATTGACAGAAATTTTACCGCCGAGCAGCTTGGCTTCGATGGACCGACTCGAAATTCCTTGGACTCGGTGAGCGATAGAGACTTCGCCATCGAGCTTGCGTCTTTCGCGAGTTTGTTGATGACTCATCTTTCGAGGTTCTCGGAAGAGTTAGTGTTGTGGACATCGGCACAGTTTAACTTCATCGAACTACCAGATCGATTCTGCACCGGCTCGTCCATCATGCCGCAGAAGAAGAATCCTGATGTGCCAGAATTAGTGCGAGGCAAGACCGGCAGGGTGCATGGCCACCTGATTTCTCTGTTGACCCTGATGAAATCGCAGCCGCTTGCTTATAACAAGGACAATCAGGAAGACAAGGAACCGATCTTCGATCTAGTAGATACGGTGAAGGGTTGCCTGTACGCCTACAGCGAGATGATGCCAGCGGTAATCTGTAACAAAGACATTATGTATGCGGCGGCTAAGCAGGGTTATGCCACGGCAACCGATTTAGCTGATTACCTGGTTAAGAAAGGTATGCCATTTCGCGATGCACACGAAGTAGTAGGTAAGTCTGTTGCCTTCGGCATTGAACAGAAAAAAGACCTGGCGGAATTAACACTGCAAGAATTGAAAACTTTTTCTGACTTGATCGAAGAAGATATTTTCCAGGTACTAACCCTGGAAGGCTCGATCAGCTCCAGGGATCATATTGGTGGGACTGCACCGAAGCAGGTACTCTCTGCGGTACAGCTTGCGAAGGCGGATATAGCAAATCGCTGAGGCCTAAAGCCTCAGCGATTGCCAGGCGCTAGCAGACGAATATCGTACTCCAGTATCTGATTGTCACGCGCGGTCTTCACCTTCACAGTATCACCCGCCTTGTGTTGCTCCAGAATATCGGCATAGTCGTCTTCATTACGTACCGGCTGCCCATTTATTTCCACAATCACATCGCCTAACTGTATTCGGCCACGTTGACTGCGAGTAAGGCCGCGCATACCCAGACGCTGTGGATCGCTACCTGGAAAAACGTCCAACACGATCACGCCATCAATTCCCCACTGCCGGCGGTAATAATCTGCCTGGGGAATCTGTGAAATACCCAGGGCTGGTGTCTGCACCCTGCCGTAGGCAATCAGCTCCGGCACTATGCGCTTCACGGTATTCACAGGAATCGCAAAACCGATGCCGGAACTGGCGCCGCTGGGACTGTAGATTGCTGTATTCACGCCCACCAATTGCCCCAAAGAATTAAGCAATGGGCCTCCCGAGTTGCCTGGATTAATTGCGGCGTCGGTTTGAATTACATCACGAATCTTGCGCCGGCTTACAGAATCGATTTCTCTGCCCAGAGCGCTGACCACACCGACAGTCATGGTGGTGTCCAGACCGAAGGGATTACCAATGGCGATAACTTTTCTGCCCACTTCCAGTAAGGAGGAATCACCAGGCATAACAGGCACCAGATCGATATCCGGGGCGGCTATTTTCAATACGGCCAAATCCTTATCAGGATCTACCCCCACCGCTGAGGCAGCAAAGGTGGTGCCGTCTTGCAAGGTCACCGTTACACGGTCGGCCTGTTGCACCACGTGGAAGTTGGTCACCACATAGCCGTCTTCGCTCCAGATAAACCCGGTGCCGCTACCCTGCGGGACCTCCTGAGGGTTAAAGGCATAGAAGGATCGAACCAGGCGGGAATTGGTGATGTTTACTACCGAGGGGCTGACCTGCTTAAACACCTCGATATTGTTTTCTTCGTCATTGGTCTTGAACTGGCTGTAATCTGGGGCCTGTGCATTGGCTGTGGCAGTAAGCAAAACCCCGATCAACAGTGAGTAGAAGTATTTCATCGCGATGGTCACCTGTCTTATAAATGCCCTAATACTTGAGTACAAACACCCTTTCTACTTTTAAAGGAACTGAACTCAATAACATAAGCTCGAATTGCGCAGATTCAAGTGATGCGGCGTGGAATATTTCAGCAGAGCAATTCAAACCGTACGCCATTGTTTTAATGGTACGGGGTTTTAAGCCTAACTATAATTGGTAATTTCCTCCTGTACCTGCAGCCACAAATCTTCCTTGTTAAGTAATTGCGACTTAAGTGTTCCCTGCTCCTGTATGAGCCTGTTTAGCTCAAACTTGTTTTCTTCAAGATACATGGACTCATCCGCCAGTGATGACTCAATTTTTAGCAATTGCTTCTGAATCTTTTCTATCTCAGATTCCAGTGCTCTTTCCTGCTTCTTTAGTGGTGCCAACTTTTCTCTACGGTTCGCTGCCTGCTGCCGCTTCTCTTTCTTGTCCAGTTTCGGCTTGGATAGTGATAGCTCGCCCTGCACGGCGGAATTATCTGATGCGCTTGCATCATCATAGCCAGCATAGCTTTGCTTGCTTAGCCATTTCTCGTAGTCTTTAAGGTCGCCTTTAAACTCAGCGAATACACCTTGATGGATAGAATAAAATTCATCCACGGTATTAACCAACAGATGCCGATCGTGGGAAACCACGATCATCGCGCCTTGATACTGTTGCAATGCCACGGTTAAGGCATGACACATTTCCAAATCCAAATGGTTTGTGGGTTCGTCCAATAATAATAGATTTGGTTTTTGCCATGCGACCTTTGCCAGCGCGAGTCGAGCTTTTTCGCCACCAGAAAAATTCTTGATGGTTTCGCTGACTCTGGTGCCGCGAAAATCAAAACCACCCAGGAAATCTCGTATCTGTTGCTCGCTGCCTTTTCTTGCTTCTTTTTGTATTAATTGAACCGGTGTTGCTTGCTGGTCCAATTCATCGACTTGATGTTGAGCAAAATAACCGATAGTCAATTTCTTCGATCTCGCTATTTCTCCATCGAGTTGCTTCATCTGACCAGCGAGAACCTTCAGCAGAGTGGACTTGCCGCTGCCGTTAAACCCCAATAAACCGAAACGAGACTCGGAACGAACACTGAGATCAATTTTGTCCACCAGCGGTTTGTCAAAACCAATGGTAAGAGATTCCATCTGCAGTAAATAGCTGGATGGCTGATCCAATTCTGGAAACTGAAAACGAAAGGGAGAGTCAACATGGGCCGGAGCGATGTCCTGCATGCGACTCAATTCCTTTAGGCGACTCTGTGCCTGTCTCGCCTTACTCGCTTTAACGCTGAAACGACGAACGAAGCTTTCTATTTCTGCACGACGCCTTTGTTGCTTTTCATACAATGCTTGTTGCAGGGCCATTTTTTCCGCGCGCAATTTTTCATAGGCGCTGTAGTTGCCCTTGTAGCAATCAAGCCCACCATTATCGAAACTGATGACGTTATTAATTACTGAATCCAGAAACGTGCGGTCGTGAGAGATGAGCAGTATTGTGCCTGGGTAATTTTGCAGCCATTGTTCTAGCCAGACAGTCGCTTCAAGATCCAAGTGATTAGTTGGCTCATCCAACATCAAAAGGTCGGACGGGCACATCAGAGCCGCCGCCAGATTGAGGCGTACGCGCCATCCACCGGAAAAGCTGCTTATAGTCCTGTCGAACTCATCTACGCCGAATCCCAGGCCGGAAAGAAGGCGCTGGGCACGATGCTTGATATCATAACCGTCTATTTCTTCCAGCTGTCCGAAAAGATCGGCCATTCGATTGTCGTCACCTTGCTGCTCGGCTGCGGCGATTTCGGTTTCCAGTCTACGAAATTCCAGATGGGCATCCAGCACAAATTCCAGGGCACTGCGGCTACTACCGGGGGTTTCCTGCGCCATGGATGAGCTGCGCAGTCCGTTAGGCATGTCAATTTCGCCCTCCTCCAGAGCAATTTCGCCACTCAAGGCACGGAACAAACTGGTCTTACCACAGCCGTTGCGGCCAATAATGCCAGTGCGTTGCCCCTTGTGAATTACCAAGGAGACATCTCGTAGCAGCACCTGGTTGCCACGCATCAGCATTATATTATTGAGAGAAATCATCGCCTTGGGAACTGCGTGCCGGAATAATGAAGCGGCACATAATACACCATAATTGATTTCATCAGACCTTATTCGTACTATTGAGCCCTGCCTCGATATTTCAGAGGGGCATACCAGGCTGGACGCTGTAATGAAACAAATCTTAATCATTGATGACGACGAAAAATTAGGCCAGCTGCTGACCCAATATCTTGAGAGATACGATATGCAAGCACACGTCGCCATGACCCCAAGCAAAGGCTTCGAGTTGCTGAAGAAGATCAAACCGGATTTGCTCATTCTGGATGTGATGTTGCCGGAAAAGGACGGGTTTGAGATTTGCCGTGAGATTCGCGCGAAGTCTTCCATATTTGGCCAATTACCGATTCTCATGTTGACTGCACACGCCGAGGTCACCGATCGCATTGTAGGGCTTGAGTTAGGCGCGGACGATTATCTACCTAAACCTTTTGAGCCACGCGAGCTAGTGGCGCGCATTCATAATATTTTGCGGCGCAGCAGTGATGACAGTAGCCTGCGCGATATCAAGAATATTAATGGACTGCAAGTTGATGCACCGCGCCGCGAAGTAAAACTCGACGATGAGGTTCTTGATCTCACTACCATGGAATACGAATTGCTTATTCTGTTTATGCAGTTCCCCAATAAAACATTTACTCGCGATGAGTTAATGAATCGATTACGTGGTATCGATGCCGAATTATTTTCCCGAGCCGTAGATACATTGGTGAGCCGTTTGCGACACAAGTTAAATGACACGTCGAAAACTCCGCGGTTTATCAAAACCGTTTGGGGTCGCGGTTATACTTTTGTCGGCGAGCAAATATGACGACACTGGTTCAAGGTGTTAGGCGTTCACTGTTTGTTCGTCTGCTACTCATTTTCGGCATAACAGTAATTCTGTTCTTTGTTATTTTTTCAATCTCTCTGCGCACCGTAAATCAGAATATCAATACCATTGATGCGATCCCCGATTTTTTCACCCGTAATATTGAGTCCATAATCGGCGACATTGGTGCGCCGCCCAATCTTGGTAACGCCATGCGTCTTGCTGAAGAGCTTGACTGGAGCATCGCCATTCACAATCCGATCATGCGTTGGAGTTCGGATAACGACAATAGACTTGATTTAGAGGATTCTGCGTTCAGCCGAAAGCTGACTGACGATGCCGAAGTACGCTCGGTAAATAACGAAGACATTATCATGGTGCAGCGCGGAGGCTACGATTTCTATTTGTATCAAAGATCGCTGAACGACAATAGTTCTAACTACGTTGTGCTGTACATCGGTGTTGCACTTGGCAGTATCGTTTTGTTCCTCAATTATTTTATGGTGAACAAATTGCTGGATCCGGTTCGGCTACTTCGAAGAGGAGCCGAGAGAATTCGTCTCGGAGATTTGAATTTCCGAGTTAAGAGTAATCGCCAGGACGAGCTAGGCGAGCTGACCGAAAGTATCAATCACATGGCGGACTCCCTACAGTCGATGTTGGAGGCTAAGCGGCAATTACTGCTGGCAATTAGCCATGAACTACGAACCCCGATTACCAAGGCGAAACTCAGATTGGAGTTCATGCCAGAAAGCAGTGAGAAGGATCAGCTCAAAGAAGATATTCAGGAAATTGAATTACTGATTTCAGATCTGATCGAAGCAGAGAGACTCAACGAAGAGCATGCAGTTCTAACTACCGATCCTACTCCCATTGCTGCCTTTGTCGAAGGGGTTAGTGAACAATTCGCATCTTATCCCGGCGGTATTGAATTTGAACTTCCGCAGCAAGACCGCGACTTCGTCATAGACAATCTGCGCATTCGTTTGCTAATAACCAATTTGCTGAATAACGCCATTCGTCACGGCGAAGAAAATCCAATAGTGGTTCGAGTCAGCTTTGAAGGTGAGGATGTACTTTTGGAGGTTGAAGACCAAGGAGAAGGCATTGCTGAGGAGCATCTCTCACAGATCAGCGAACCTTTCTACCGTGCTGACAGCGCCAGGCAGCGCAATACTGGAGGCTTCGGCCTTGGGCTCTATCTGTGCAGGCTAATCGCGCAGGCGCACGGAGGCGAACTAATCATTGAAAGTCAGGTTGGTGCGGGAACACATATTACCGTGAGATTACCGCCTCGGCCGCCAAGCGACCTACCGGAAGCAGAATAGCGTCACTATCTGACGCTCACAATCTACTTTGCTGATAAATCCTAAGTCCGAGCCGACTTGCGGCGCTGTGTCCGCATGTAACTAAGCAGCAGGACCAATAGCGTTAACAGCACCGGTATCAAGGCCGTGTTAATCAGTTTTAGGTTGGCACCCAATTGCTCGATGTCTTCGGTCAATTGATATTGCACGTCGCGTAGGCTGCGTCTGGTTTCCAGCATCTCTTCGTTGAACCTATCGACTTCGCTTTGAATTTCTGGCGTCATCTGCCCAATCAATTCACCATTTTCATCTTGATTCAATTCGGCTAGAGCAGCTTCGGTCTCGGCCAGGCGATCTAACAACTCCGCTTCTTCGATGCGTAAGCGATCATCAGCCTGACGCTGAAGTTGAATGACGCGCGTGAACGGGCGTGAATAGGTGCCACGACTTCGAATGCTGGCCAGATCTGCACCACCACTTAAGTTATCAAGAGCATTGATTACCATGTCACCATTGTTAGAGAAAGGACGCGGTATTCGTTGGCCCAGGAACTGACCAACCTGAACCCAGAGCCTATCGCTAAGCATATCGGTATCGGCAAAAACCAGAATATTTACTTCTCCATTGGAGCTGCTCAGGTGTTCAATTTCGGATTCTTCTTCTGCCACTTCCTCGGTCTCGGTACTTTCGTCGCCTTCCTCTTCGGCGTCTTCAACTTCTTCGACTGGCCTGCCATCGGGAAACGCCGTTTCAACTATGCCACTAATGCGCGCCGCAATGGTAAAACTCTGTTCGGATGATACAAACTCGTCGAATAGCACGGAAGGATCAGTGATATCTTCAAGCAGCGAGGCATCCATCAGCATGGCATCATTGGAAGAAACCATCAGCGGCTCGAAGCGAGTATTTGACCCTTCCAAGTGACTGATTACGCCACTAGAAGATAGATTAATCGCTTCGAGACGGCTGGTAATTATATCGCTTTGCGTAAGGAAATTTTTCTGTACTCCCAACATACCTAGATGCGCAACAGGGCGTTGGCCCTGTCCCATTGAAACCCGCAGAGCGAGCTCATTGTCCGTTAGAACTTTGTCATTTGGAAAATCGATTCCCCAGGATTCTAATAGTCCCGGCAGTTCCGAGCTCATGCCTGCTGGTATCAAATTACCTTGTTGTGTACGACTCACCATGGAATCGGCATTCGGGTCCAGAAATACCAAGGTCTTACCGCCGCGCATAACGAATTGATCGATAGCATACAGCATCTGCTGTGACAGACCCTGCGGATGGACAATCATTAATATGTCTATCTCTTCATCGATCGTGTTTGATGTTAAATCGACACGCTGTACTGCATACAGTTGGCGAATGATATCCATGATCATCCATTGCTGGGTCGCCTGTCCCATCACTGGGTTGAACCCGCCGTCAATATCTAGTTCGGTCAGCAAGCCAACAACCTGCAAGTCAGGATTAGCCACCTTGCTAACAAGCTTCATGAATTCATACTCCAGAAACTGTTCCTGGTCCGGTCGGATCAGCGCCATGGTTTCGGCGGCGCGGCCGAGTGCAGGGTTGACTACCGCACTCTCCTCCTGCGCTGCAACCAAACCAAAATAGATGGCCTGGCCTCCCTGAGTTACTGGTACCGCTTGTATGCCAAATTCTGTCGCCAGATCTTCGTCTTCCGAAAACGGCTGCGGATCAATCACGCTGAAACTAAGACGACCGTTGCTGGCGAGAACTATCTCCCGCAGCAATTCCTGAACCCGTGTGCCATAGCTTCGAATCTGTGGAATATCTTCCGTCGCGCTTTCGGAATAAAAGAACATCAGTTCGATAGGCGCTTGCAAATTCGAAACAATATTGCGGGTGCCGTTTGACAGTGAGTAGAGATTATCCTCGGTTAAATCAATACGCAGACTAGGCAACGAACTGATTGTTGCCACAGCCAAAATCGTAGCAAACGCAATTGTGGCTAATCCAGTTCTTGAAGATAGGGATTTTCTATTCATTGTTGATTCCTCCCTAGTTTGCTTTCTTCATTTCGATAACCACTGCACTGGCAAGAAGCCAGGCTGCAATGAATACACTAAAGAACAGGAAGTCACGAATATCCAGAACGCCTTTAGCTATCGAATCAAAGTGTGTGAGAAAACCCATGGCCGAAAAGGCATCAACAAAGAATTGAGGAATCCATTCGGGGAAGGCGCTGAGTAAAATGGGTGAGCCCATGATGACAAACAGAAAGCAGATACTAACGGTAAGAATAAAGGCTATCACAGTGTTTTTGGTGCAGGCTGACATGCAAGAACCGATGGCAAGAAATCCGCCTGCCATAAACCAGCTGCCGATATAGGCGGCGAGAATCACACCGTTATCTGGATCGCCCAAATAGTTAACTGTTAGCCAAATAGGAAAAGTTAACAACAGCGCTATGCCAGTTAAGGCCCAGGCTGCCAGAAATTTTCCCAGCACCGCATCTGCCAGCCGTACTGGCAAAGTTAGCAATAGCTCTATGGTTCCCGTTTTCCGTTCGTCCGCCCATAAGGTCATGGCAATGGCAGGAATCATGAACAAATACAGCCACGGATGAAAACTAAAAAATGGCAGCAGGTCCGCCTGACCGCGGGCGTAGAAGCCGCCCAGATCGAAGGTAAAAATACCGTTGGAAATCAGGAAGATCACAATGAATATATAGGCCAACGGTGTCGCAAAATAACTAAACAGTTCGCGTTTAAAAATAATTGCTAAATTTCCCATTATTCAGCTCCTTGTGTCTGCTGCGTCACAGTTCTGAACACATCTTCCAGTTGTCCGCGACTGACATGAAACTCGGTAACCGGCCAATGCTTGGCTTGTGCTACTTCGGATACCTGAGAAAAAATTGATTTGCCATCATTAGCGAGAATCCGGAACACCAGTTCGTCATCTTCGTCTTTCTCAACTTCACTAACTTCAGCGATGCCGGTCAAGTCTGCTTCCAAATCATAGTTCTCGTTGAGACGAACACTCACAGCTTGATGATACTTGGAACGGGACTCCAATTCGGCGGGTGTGCCGTCGGCGACAATTTTTCCTTGCGAGATAATTATTGCTCGAGAGCAAACCGCGGTGACTTCTTCCAATATATGCGTGGAGATGATGACGATCTTGTCTCTTGCCAGATTTTTTATCAGCTCTCTCACATGATGCTTTTGATTAGGATCCAGGCCATCTGTTGGCTCATCAAGAATTAATACCTTGGGATCATGCATAATTGCCTGTGCCAAGCCTACGCGCCGCTTAAAACCCTTTGACAGTGTTTCGATGGTTTGTTGGCTAACGGAATTAAGCTCAACCTCGTCTAACACGTGTTGTACACGCTGGCTGATTTCCTCTCCTCGATAGCCCCTTACCTGGGCAACAAAATTCAGGAATTCCAGAGTGGTCATATCTCCGTAAGATGGAGCTCCCTCCGGCAAATACCCCATCAAAGCCTTGGCTTCGATCGGGTTCTTACTAATATCATAACCATCGATGCGTATCGAACCATTGCTGGCGGACAGAAACCCGGTAATTAGTTTCATGGTTGTGGATTTACCGGCGCCATTGGGGCCCAGGAACCCGAGTACCTCACCTTCCTTCACGGTGAAGCTGAGATCGTCGATGGCGGTAAACTGGTCAAAGATTTTTGTTAAATTGTTAATTTCAATCATCTACTTTCAGACCCTGAGTTTATTTGCTTTCGTAGTTAGTTTTGCAGGAGATTCTGCAATGCCTTGCAGCAGACCACAGACTGGTCTCAGATGCCGCAAATTGTGATGGGCAAATATAGGCGCGTTGCCTCAATTTTTCAAGATTGATAGGATTAAACCCGGCAATACCAGCGATGGAAGGTGAAACCGCCACAACTGACGGTGCGGCCAAGGAATTAGGGACCCTCTGATTAATTCCAAACTGCCTCTGGCTTTTGGCTTGTTCCGAGGTTGAGGCGTCTCTTTGAAGGCATGCGTCGGCCTGTCGAAAAGAGACAACGAAAAGATCGGAGCAAGCTGGTGCCCCGAAGGGCGCGGCCTGAAGCGTACAGATTCTAGACGCCGTTCTTGCTAGGGGAGTGACCCACGCGGCAAACGGCGTCTAGAATCTGTACGCTTCAGGTCACGCAGAGGTGTTGGAATTAATCAGAGGGTCCTTAGCCTGTGTTTCTATTTCAGCTGGCGTTATAATCGGCGACTTTCCGGCTCTAGCTAGATGCAACTGTCCAATGAAAAAACAGATCAATAGAATTTTCGCTCTTCTCATGCTGGCAAGCCTGGCACTGAACCTTAGCTATTGTGGGCAAAAAGGCGGCCTTACGCGCCCTGAGCAAGCAGCTTTCACAGCGCCCGCTACCGCCTCTTTCGCGCAGATCAAATAAGGTACCGGCCTTGCCGGCCCTACACTAACTGGCTCCCTAGAATGGACTATTTTAATTACAAAGCCGATGCACTCTATGCAGAGGATGTAGCAGTCTCCAAAATAGCAGAGGAATACGGCACGCCTTGCTTTATCTACTCCAGGGCCACCCTGGAGCGTCACTATAGAGCCTATGAAAAGGCACTCGCCGATCTGCCCAATATGATCTGCTATGCGGTAAAGGCAAATTCCAATCTGGCGGTACTAAATATACTGGCTCGCATGGGAGCCGGTTTTGATATTGTGTCCGGTGGCGAACTGAGCCGTGTACTGGAAGCGGGCGGTGACCCAGCCAAGGTGATTTTTTCAGGACTGGGCAAGACCGTGGCCGAGATGAAACAAGCTCTGCAGGCTGGAATTCATTGTTTCAATGTCGAATCAGAGGCGGAATTAAGCCGACTCAATGAGGTAGCCATCGAACTAGGAATTCCAGCCTGCATATCTGTGCGTGTGAATCCGGATGTAGATGCGGGAACGCACCCCTATATATCGACCGGCTTGAAAGAAAATAAATTTGGAATCTCCACAGATCGCGCTCTGGAAGTGTATAGAACTGCAGCGCAGCTGGAAGCAATCAAAGTGGTGGGTATCGACTGCCACATAGGTTCACAACTGACCACTGTGGCACCATTTTTAGATGCCATCGATAGATTACTGGTCATGGTAGATAAGCTGGATCAGGCAGGAATCAAACTCAGCCATTTCGACATGGGTGGAGGACTGGGTGTCAGCTATGGTGATGAGAGCCCCCCTCTTCCCTCGGAGCTGATTGCGGCAGTCAAAGATCGCTTCGCCGATCGCGGCCTAACTTTAATGGTTGAACCAGGACGATCGATCGCGGCCAATGCCGGCATCTTTGTCACTAAGGTTGAATACATAAAGAACACCGAGCACAAGAATTTCGCCATCGTCGATGGCGCCATGAACGATTTGCTGAGACCGGCTCTGTACGGAGCCTGGCAGGAGATTATTCCGGTTGAGAACAGCAGTGGCGAATCTCTAAGTTATGATATTGTTGGTCCTGTTTGCGAATCTGCCGATTTTCTTGGCAAAGACCGACCCTTGGTGGTGAGCGCCAACGATTTACTGGCGGTGCGTTCCGCCGGAGCCTACGGTTTTGTCATGAGTTCAAACTACAATACTCGTCCCCGTGCGGCTGAAATTATGGTTGATGGATCCGCTGCTCATTTAGTGAGGAGACGGGAAGTGCTTGAAGATTTGTTAGAACTGGAATCCTGTTTACCGGAATAAACTGCGACCCTACAAAATGCATATTCAATTTACAAAAATGCACGGTCTCGGCAATGATTTCATGATGCTGAATAATTTAGCTAATGAATATCAACTGAGCCAAGAGATGATTGCGCAACTAGCGGATCGTCACTTCGGTGTGGGTTTCGATCAGCTGTTGCTAATCGAAAACTGCACGGAGCCAAACATCGATTTCATGTATCGCATTTATAATCGAGATGGCCAGGAAGTGGAGCACTGCGGCAACGGTGCGCGCTGTTTCGCAAAGTATGTTAAAGATAAGGGCTTGTGTGATAAGTCATGTATCGTTGTTAAGACGATTAATCGCCTTCTCACTCTGCAGATAAACGCCGATGGTGAAGTGACGGTGGATATGCAAGCCCCGATTTTTGAAGCAGCGGAAATCCCCTTTGTCTCGAACTCGAATTCCAATCTGCATTGTCGAGAGCTGAGCGTTTTGGGTGGCAATCTCAAGGTAGAGTTTTGCGCGCTATCAATGGGCAACCCGCACGCAGTAATTAGAGTTGAAGACCTGAACAAAACAGCCGTAAAAGAGATAGGTGAAGCACTTGGTTCTCACCCTGATTTTCCCGAAGGATGCAACGTTGGTTTCATGCAGGTGCTAGATAGAAACTCGATAAATCTTAGGGTGTATGAACGGGGCGCGAACGAAACCCTGGCATGTGGTACAGGCGCCTGTGCGGCGGTGGTTGCCGGTTGCCTACAGGGTCTGTTAGATGATACCGTCAAGGTAAATCTGAGCGGTGGACAACTTAGTATAAATTGGCAAGGAAACCATTCTCCTGTCCTAATGACAGGGCCAGCCACGACAGTTTACGAGGGGACAATTCAGATATGAACAATGATCATTCAGCGGCTGAAAAAATTGATACCGAGACGGTCAGCGAACTCTCGGCAGATGAAGTGGCCAACTATCTGAAAGCCCATCCCGAATTCTTTATAGAGCAAGAAGAGCTGTTGATAGACCTGTCCCTACCGCATGAGAGCGGCAAAGCCATTTCCTTGCTAGAACGACAAGTTACTATTCTTAGAGATAGAGGAATTGACGCCAGACAGAAACTCAACAATCTACTCGAAAATGCGCGCAATAACGATCAATTGTTCGACACGACTCGAAACCTGGTATTGGCTCTGTTGCGAGCAAATAACGTAACTGAAATTGCCAATGTTGCACAGGACCAATTGGCCGACCATGCCAATATCGATGCCTGCGAGATCATCATCATGGCAAAAGCTGGGCTTAAGGTATCGGATTCAATACGCATAGATGCCGAAGATAAATTAAAGCAGGAGTTTACGGATGTGTTTCGCCTTAGGCGCACTCACTGCGGTGCTATCACCGAAGACCAGACCAACTATCTGTTTCCTTCCGCTGGCAGCAAGATACTCTCAACAGCGCTATGCCCCGTAATAAGCAATGGCGATGTGCTGGCGTTAATTGCATTCGGTAATCGGTCTGACAATTATTTTAATGTAAATCTGGATACCCTTTTCCTGGATTTTATTGGGCATGTGATCGGAGCTGTGCTTGACAAACAGTTGACCGAAACTACGCAGTAGTAATCTGTTGCTTGTCCCGGGAGTTAATCAGAAGGTCCCTAGATGTCTACTGAAAGTCCCGCTGAAGCCAAACACCTCGTTTCCATAATCTGTCGAACACTGGGCCGTGCCGAGTTACAACAGGCATTGCAGTCTGTTGCCGCACAAAGCTATCCCAATATCGAACTGGTATTGGTTGACGCCGCCGGTACTAACTCCCTGAACTATGAATCAGCAGCAAAGGACATAAGCGTAAATCTGGTGTCCAGCGGCCAGCCGCTAAACAGGTCTCAAGCAGCCAATGCCGGATTAGATGCCGCGAAAGGGAAATATATACTGTTCCTGGACGACGATGATTGGATCGATGTTGAACACGTGAATCAGCTGGTGCATTTTCTGGACGGGAATGGCGAGTTCCGGGCTGCCTATAGCAGTACGCGGAAAACTGATGCGGCGGGTAATCCGGTAAATTATAGTTTCCAGCAAGACTTCGATCCTGTCTTGCTTATGCGCGACAACTACATTCCCATTCACGCCATTCTGTTTGACAGCGCCTTATTGGAACAGGGTTGTCGATTCGATGAAGCCTTCGACATTTATGAGGACTGGGATTTCTGGTTGCAGTTGAGCCAACATACAGACTTCCACCATATCGACACGCTAACCGCCTTTTATCGCGAGGGAGGCGACTCCGACACTGCAGCGGAGAATGTACGCCTGCGTTATCAGAGCGAAAATATTCTGGCCAAGGCTAGAGCAGCCATTTTTGATAAATGGTTGCCGCAATGGAGTGGCGAAAGAGTTAATGCACTCATAGGCCAACTCGATCAGTCTGTTTTGGTCTGCGAACAAAATGCCCAAATACATACAGAGATGCAGAGAAATGCAGAGTTACAGGACAAACTTGCACAAAGCGAGATGCAGATAACTGAACTCAACCAGCAAATATCCGAGCTTGATCGACAAATAGATCACAAAGATTCGCAACTTGAACAGTTGCAACAGCATAACCAGGAGCAAGTCCGGCACGTGAAAGTATTAGAAGCGACCTTAGATGCTATCTACAAATCGAAGAGCTGGAAAATAATGGGGCCCGTCCGTAGAGTAGCAAGAGTGCTCACGCCTGACGCCGCCGCTAAAACAGACGCTTCGGAACCGGATAAGTAGACATGGCGTCAATCAGCACAAGCGACGGGCAGCCCGTATCCCCTATTTGCTCGATCATTATTCCTACCAAAGATAAACTCGATTTTCTTCAGCCCTGTATTTCCAGTGTTTTAGCAAGCGAGAACAGCAGCTCCGTCGAAATACTCATAGTGGACAATGAAAGCATTGAGGAAAAAACCCAACAATACCTGCAATCCCTGCAAGAAATTCCCAACATACGCGTTTTGGAATGGCATGAGCTGTTTAATTTTTCCGCGATTAATAATTTCGCCGCCGCACAATGTCATAGCGAATACGTCTGCTTTCTAAATAACGATATAGAAGTAACGGATCAGCAGTGGTTGAGCAAGCTTTTAGCAGTAGTCGCTTGTGAAGATGTGGGTGCTGTTGGCTGCACCTTATTGTACCCGGACTCTCACATCCAGCACGCGGGCATCGCACTGGATGAAAAAGCAATCGCACATCATATTGCCGTCGGTGAGAACAGCGATTTTTTACACAGCAGCGACTTGACGCTACCCTTCGCCGTCGATGCGGTAACCGCCGCCTGCCTGCTCATGAGAACATCTCTGTTCCTGCGTCTTGGTGGCTTTAACGAAGACCAATTGTCGGTAGCGTTTAATGATGTAGACCTATGCCTGCGTTTGGCGGACAAGGGCCTGCCTGTGCTACTACACCCAGGGGTGAAACTGATCCATCATGAATCTGTGTCGCGACAAAGCGACGAACTACCTGCTAATCGAAAGCGCGCACTAAAAGAACATGCGTTTATGCAATTCCGATGGCGCATTCGACTCATGGGTAAAAGTTATAGCTCCGGTATTCCGCAACAGACGAGACAGTCGGCTCTGGACAATGAAAACTCCAAGGCATCGGTAGCCGAAATAGCTCGTAAGGCTGCCGATGTTCTTTATTTACAGGACAGCTCATCCTGCTCGAGCTCCAAAGAATTGCGGAATATGTACTCCACCGCTACTGCGCTGTCTGAAACCCAAGACTATTTTAAGAACCTGCAAAACGACTATAAAAATCTGGAAGCCCATGCAGAGCGCCTGCAACACGCACACGAACTGATCGAGAATTCCATATTCTGGCGCATAACTTTCCCACTGAGATGGTTGAAAAATGCAGTAACACCCGGCGTGCAAAAACGACCTGCTGCCGTAAACCCGGATACCTCGCTGCTGCAGGAAAAGGAATTCGATAGCGCCGGCGAGGCCAAGCAAGGCAATGAGGGTCAACGACATGAGAAACAGCGACTGGATAAAACTGCCAGAGTCGCCCTGGAGAAGTTTATCGGCGGCCCGGACCTACTGGAATTCCCGCAAGCCAGCACACCGAAGATTTCTATCATCCTTGTGTTTTATCAACAAGCCCATCTGAGCCTGCTTTGTCTGCAATCGATATTAGAATTCGCTGACGTGAGTTACGAGTTGATAATAATCGACAATAACTCCAACGATGATACGGGCAAGCTGTTGGACAAGATCAACAATGCCGTGATTGTGCGCAATACGGAAAACCTGGGTTTTGTGAAAGCAGTCAACCAGGCTGGCGAAGTCGCCAGTGGCGAGTTCTTACTGCTGCTGAATAACGATGCCCTGTTAGAACAGAACACGCTTTCCAATGCATTGGCGGCGATTGATGGAAACGAATCTGTTGGTGCTGTTGGCGCCAAGATCAAACTGCTGGATGGCAGCACACAGGAAGCGGCCAGTATAATCTGGAATGATGGCGCTTGTCTGGGCTATGGCCGCGGGCAACAGCCACAGAGTTTTGAGTTCATGTTTCAGCGGGACGTTGATTACTGCTCGGGTGCTTTTCTATTATTTCGACGCAGCAGTTTTATCGCGCTCAACGGATTCGATGAAGATTTTGCTCCCGCTTATTATGAAGAATCTGACTTCTGTATTCGATTGCAAAATGAGGGATTACGAATCGTCTACGTACCCACAGCAGAAATTACTCATTACGAGTTCGCCAGCTCCGGCGGTATAGAGGGCGCGACAAAGTTACAGGCAGAACACCGTGAAATACTTTGCAGAAAGCATGAAAAATTCCTGCGCAATAAGTATGACAACAATATAGCTAATGTACTTCGCGCCCGCACTAACAACAACTTCCCAAACATACTAGTAATCGATGACCGCGTACCGCACCCAAGCCTGGGTGCAGGTTATCCACGTTGCTCGAATTTACTCAACAAATTGAGCGAAATGGATTTCAATATCAGTTTCTATCCGCTGTTATTTCCAAATGAAAACTGGGAAGACGTTTACATCACTCTGTCAAACAAGATCGAGGTAATTCTGGATAGTGGCCACGATGATCTTCAATCCTTCCTCAAGCGGCGCAAGGATTTTTATCAGTACGTAGTGGTTAGTCGCGTGCACAACATGGAGTTTTTCAATCACTGCCTTAGCCTCGACCCGGATCTGTTAGGCGAAGCGAAGATTATATACGACGCCGAAGCTGTCTCAGCGCCTAGGGAAATTCTGCGAATGGAATTATTAGGTCGGCGGATGCCAGCTGAGGAACAACAGGAGCTAATCGAGAAGGAATTGGAACAGTCACGGTTGGCCGAAATAATTGTCGCAGTATCAGAGAATGAAGCAGAAATTTTTAAACGTCATGGCTACAATAATACCGCCGTACTAGGGCACACTATCGCTAGCGCACCTGGAACAAATACATTCGAGCAGCGGCAGGGACTACTTTTCGTGGGAGCATTGCGTGACGAAGGTTCACCGAATGTCGATTCTCTGTTGTGGTTCCTCATCAATGTCTTCCCGATATTGGAGCAGGCTATACCAGATATAAAACTGCACATAGTGGGCGATAACTCCGCCGCTTCGCTGGCCACTATCAGCAAAGAGAATATTATCTTCACCGGTCGTCTGGACTCGATTGAAGACCTTTACAATAGCTGTCGTGTGCTTATTGCGCCCACTAGATTCGCTGCCGGTATTCCCCATAAGATTCATGAAGCCGCGGCAATGGGTCTGCCCTCCGTCACTACGAACCTGCTCGCCAGGCAACTCGGTTGGCAGCATGAAAGGGAATTATTAGTTGCAGATACTGCCACTGATTATGCAGAACAGTGTCATAGGCTCCACCAAGACGAGAAAGTTTGGCAGCGTGTTCGTGCGGCTGGATTGGAAGCCATAGCCGAGGACTGTTCGGAACAGACATTCCGTAACAATCTGGCAGCTCTATTCAGCTGAGTTAGAAACGGCGCGCCAGACGGTACATCAGCCTCTGCAGCAGACCAATTTTAATTCCCATGGCGCCACAAACTCTAAGACCACTCCTTTGACGAGCTGATATCTCCTTAGCGAAACGCCGTCGAAATTCGATCGCCTGCACAGAAACTTCAATTAGGTGCTGGTTTGGCTTACGCGTCAGAACACGACGCCAGAAAGACCGATTTGCCGCCGATGTCTTAATAAACTGTTTCGCCCCAATGGTGTTATTACCGTGCTGACGATAGTGCACTAGTGGGGTGTCCAAAAACACCAATTGACCGAATGCAGTAGCGACTAGTGCTAGCCACCAATCATGCATGATCGCGTTCTTGGGTATAGGTATTGCTTTTGCTGCCAGTGGTTCATTAATTAGTGCTGTACAACCCGTTACCAAATTACTAATTACCAGGTTGGGGAAGGTATTTCTCTGAATTTCCAAGCCCTGATAGCTGATAAAAGATTTTGCGATGACGGTGTTCTGTTCAGAAACTACCTCGAGATCACTATGAATGAGTATGGGTGAGTGTTGACCTGATTCAACGCTGCTATCGCCTTCCGCTGCCAGCATAGCTGCTACCTGTTTTTCAATTTTGTCTGGATACCAGGTATCGTCCTGATCACAGAACATCATATAAGCTGATTGCAGACCCAGTGCCGACTTGTTCGCGAGCACGTATTCAATCAGGAAAGCGAAGCCAGCACTGGCACCTTTGTTGTCCTTATCTTGGGGCAGTAAATGAATTAGATTGCTATTCTTCTCAGCGTAGCTCTGCAATAGAGCTACAGTGCCATCGACTGAACCATCGTCTCGCACCACTATTACAAAGTTTGTATAGGATTGCATCAACAGGGAGTCGAGCTGTTCAGCCAAAAATATAGCGCCATTGTAAGTGGAAAGTAATACTGCGATTTTTGGTGAGGTACTCATCATGCTAGGCCAGTGTCTTGGCGTCACGGATGCCGGAGCGGATATTTTGAAAATATTGCACGCGCTCGGATGAAGAAATTAGTAACCAAGTAGCCTTCAAAGTAAAACGAATCATATCGCGAAGTTTCCAGCCCAAGGGCGAGTACTTGGCACCGTACAAATGAATTCTGTTTCTACTTGAATAATAGGTCCTCGAAGGATTGTGTTGTGCGATCAGTCCAGCCTTTACCAGAGGATTGGAACTACGCTCGCCGATAGCATGATACAGCACTGCGGCATCAGTACCGACCAGGTCGAAACCAAACGACTTGGCACGGAAGCACCACTCCAGATCTACGTTGTCGATGAAATAGCTTTCTTTCATGCCCCCTACTTCCTGAATAAATTCCAGTGCCAGCAAGGAACCCGATGTAATCAGGAAATCTGCAATAAAATGGCGCTCCTGACCAGCATATGCTCTATCGGAACGCCAAAAGATTCTGCTAAACAACTTGAACGGCGTTTGTCGCATGGTTTGCGGATTGATAATTCTTGGGCCTATGGCTGCAATACCTTTCTCACTAAAGCGACTCGCATCTTTGTGCGCCTCAATCATTCTAGCGACAAAAAGATCACAGAGACTGCTGTCTTGATCAAACAGGAAAACATAGCTGTACTTATTTGATCGTGCCCAGTCAATGCCGCGATTCAAGGCTTTGGCTAAACCCTCATTGCGTCCCAGGCGAATCAGATCTGCGCAACGCTTATAGACCGTAATAGAACTTATCAATTCGCCAATTTCGTCCGAGCCGTTGTCTATTACAATAAAATCTGTTTCTTTGTTCAATTGGCCCAATAATTTCAGCAAGGCGGTGATATCTGGATTGTAGGTAACTACAACCGCACAGCTTTCCCCGTGAGCGTTGGCGCTCAATGCCAATGCACTATTATGTGTCACCAGGCACTTCCGCTGAAACAGAAATTCGATTAGGGTTATTGCCGGAAACAATCAAGAAATAGGTAATTGATGCGATTCCCAGCGCCAGACCAGCCACTACGCCGGCATCGACAATGCCGCGCCAAGGCTGTGGCATTAGCCGCACAATCAGCACGAAGCAAATTATCATCACGGTAAGTGCAAAGGAAAGTATCTTGCGCTTCTTCGTGGCGTAGATATAACCCATGCAGAACAGTGGAGCCAAAAGCACATGCACTATCTGCGGGTTGGCAGCCAGATAACGCGCCCGTACCACCACCCGGGGGGCAAAGCCGAGGTGAAACCCCTTATAGCCCTCGGCATAGGCCATATAGATGATGCTGACTATCAGAGCCAGCCAATGCAATTGGCTCATAGACGAGTCTTCCAGGGCCAATGCCATAGGCGCCAGCCTGTATATGGCAACCGACAGTAGTAGCAATACTCCGCCTATGCCCCATGCAAATCCGAATGCTTTCACTTTATTCCAATGACTTAAACTGAAGCGCTATTATAACGACTTTGCCACGGAACCTGAAAATTCATTGCCCTAAGTGGATCCTGTGAATTCGGGACATCGCATATGCCGAAAAAGTGAGATATGATCTCGCCGTGATATAGGGGGTTATTATGGCTGAGACGAGTAAGGCCCTGCTCTGAACCAGGCCACTATCGTTGATGCGCTTAACTACAGGATTGATCGAATGGGTGTAAAACTTGGTGTTGTGATGGATCCGATTGAGTCGATCACGGTTAAAAAAGACACTACCCTGGCGATGCTTTTGGCGGCGCAGAGTCGTGGCTGGGTTCTTCATTATATGTTGCAGTCAGATCTGTATCTCGATCAGGGTGAATGCAGAGCGACAATCCAGACTTTGTCAGTTAGAGATGATGAACAAGACTGGTTCAGTCTTGGCAGTAAGACTGACATCGCTCTTTCAGAGCTTGATGTAGTGCTAATGCGAAAAGATCCTCCCTTTGATACGGACTATGTTTACTCCACCTATTTATTAGAGCAGGCGCAACGCGATGGAACCATGATCGTTAATAACCCGCAAAGTCTGCGTGACTGCAATGAAAAATTATTTGCTACGCAATTCCCTCAGTGCTGTCCGCCCCTAATTGTTGCTTCATCACAAGAAAAGCTAAAGGCATTTCATCAGCAGCACGAAGACGTAATATATAAACCCCTTGATGGTATGGGTGGGGCGTCCATATTCAGGGTGAAGACTGGGGATCCGAATCTGAGTGTTATTATCGAAACTCTCACCGATTTCGGCCGACAGCATGTCATGGCGCAAAAATTTATTCCGGATATTGTCAATGGTGACAAGCGAATTCTGATGATCGATGGGAAACCGGTAGATTATGCGCTTGCCAGAGTTCCAGCCTCCGGCGAGACCAGAGGAAACTTGGCTGCCGGTGGTAGCGGTGTTGCACAGGAGCTCACCGACAAGGATCGCTGGATTTGTGACCAGATCGGCCCCGTTCTTCGTGAAAAGGGTCTACTCTTCGTAGGTCTGGATGTGATTGGTGATTTTCTAACCGAAATCAACGTTACCAGCCCAACCTGTATACGTGAGATCGATAAGGCTTTTAATCTCGATATAGCTGGTGACTTAATGGATTGTATTCAGGCGAAGTTGAAGGCTGCTTAATTTCGGCAATGCTCGATGAGGCATCTACATGGCTAATACCGATGAGGATCTTTCCAGAGAACGTTTTGGTTTCACGGTATTTCTCTCGGCATGCGTACACGCAATAATAATTTTAGGCGTTGGTTTTACCTATCTGGAAGAGCTGAACAGCGAGCCCGCCCTTGAAATTACCATGGCTCAGTATCGAAGTGAGTTCGCCCCCGATGATGCTGACTTTTTGGCGCAAGAAAATCAAATTGGCAGTGGCACCCTGGATTCCAAAGCGGCTCCCAGCACACCCTTCGAATCCGAATTTAACGATGATCTTATTCAGGAAGTGGTCCCAGTACCTCAGAGCCGCGAAATAGTTAACGAGATCGAAGTACAAGATACTGCTGTTATTTCCTCTTTTCAAAACGAACAACAAGTTCAGCAACAACTTGATGAACTCGAAGTTGAAGAGGAGAAGCCAATGTCAGATCAGGCAACACCCAACGAACTGACCCTGGCTATTGCAAGCCTGCAGGCACAGCTTGATTTACAACGACAAGCTTATGCCAGGCGTCCGCGAAAATACACTATTTCATCAGCATCGACCAAAAAGAGCCATGACGCACTTTATTTAGATAGCTGGCGAAGAAGAATAGAAGCAGTGGGAAATATTAATTATCCTGCCGAAGCCAGACAGCAACAACTTTATGGTAGCCTACGACTATTAGTCGCACTGCTACCAAACGGTGACGTGTCAGAAATTCAGATATTGCAATCATCGGGGCATAGTATTCTAGATCAGGCTGCGCTCGAGATCGTCAACATGGCTGCTCCGTTCGATCCATTTCCGGAGGCAATGCGAGCCGAAGCTGATATACTGGAAATTATCCGAACTTGGCGCTTCCATGAAGGAAACGCCCTAACCAGTTTCTAAGGACCCTCTGATTTTTAACTGCTCTTAATTAGTAACATCAAAGACAATGACCATCGCCAACAGTTCAGACTATTTAGAGAATCAATTCCTGATTGCTATGCCGCAAATGGGAGATTCCTATTTCTCCAATACGGTCACTTATCTTTGGAAGCACAATAATGATGGCGCACTGGGCATTGTCATTAATAAACCTTTGCGCGCCAGTGTTGCCGACATTTTCGATGAACTGGAAATCGAATGTGGCGTCGAAGAAGGTCCATTTCGGGAACGGCTGGTGCTGGCGGGCGGACCAGTTGAGAGAGACAAAGGTTTTATCATTCACGATGCTGGCAAGTCTTGGGAATCTTCAGTTTGCGTAACCGATGAAATCAGCATTTGTACCTCCAAGTCCATTCTGGAAGACATAGCTGGAGGCAATGGCCCGGAAAACTATGTAATCGCTTTGGGCTGTGCCGGATGGGATGCAGGTCAATTGGAGCAAGAAATTAGCGCGAATACCTGGCTGACAACACCGGCCAGTAACGAGCTAATTTTTTCCCAGGACTACGACAAGAAAACACAGCAGGCTGCAGCCATCTTAGGTGTAGACTTACAACAACTCTCACCCGCTGCCGGACATTCCTAAACAGCTACCAACCTAGGGCTTGATTTCACTTTGATTCTAGAAAGCTACCCAGACAATGACCAAACTCTCTCCGCTCTGGGCTTCGACTACGGAACCCAGCGAATCGGCATTGCCTTCGGTCAAAGTCTAACCGGCACTGCGAAAGCCATATGTATTTTGAAAGCGCGAGATGGCATTCCCAATTGGAGGGACATTGAGTCGCTGATTGAAGATTGGAAACCGGATATTTTTGTTGTTGGTCTTCCTTACAATCTAGACGGGTCTGAAAGTGAGTTGATGGTCAGAGCGGTAAAATTTGCGAACCGCCTCAACGGTCGATTCAATAAACCCAGCTACGGCATGGACGAAAGATTGTCCTCGGCGGCGGCTGCCCAACAAGTCATCGAGGAAAATAGAGGTTCAAAAAAAAGAGCCGCTATTGATGATATAGCAGCTCAGATTATCCTGGAAGATTGGTTCGCAGAACTCGCTACTCACAAAAAAACCAAATAGCGAGTCCGCACTCGCTTAGAACGAATCAGGCATCTTGGCTTTCGACTTCGCTTCCTCGCGGGTAACCGCACCTTTCGCCAGCAAATCTTTCAGACACTGATCCAAGGTTTGCATGCCTACGCCAGCACCGGTTTGTATGGCCGAATACATCTGAGCGACCTTGTCTTCACGTATTAGATTTCTAATCGCCGAAGTTCCGATCATTATTTCGTGAGCTGCTACCCGACCACCACCAGGTTTCTTCATTAAAGTTTGTGATACTACCGCTTGCAACGATTCCGATAACATCGATCTAACCATGTCTTTCTCTGCCGCAGGGAATACGTCAATAACCCGGTCGATAGTTTTAGCCGCTGAGGTAGTGTGCAAAGTGCCAAATACCAGGTGGCCCGTTTCCGCTGCAGTCAATGCCAAGCGAATTGTTTCCAAATCTCGAAGTTCGCCCACCAAAATGATGTCGGGATCTTCACGTAACGCTGAACGCAGTGCTTCATTAAAGCCATGCGTATCACGGTGTACTTCACGCTGATTCACCAGACACTTCTTGCTTTGATGGACAAATTCTATGGGATCCTCGATAGTCAGGATATGTTCGTATTTTGTTTCGTTAATATAGTCAACCATCGCCGCTAGAGTTGTACTCTTACCTGATCCCGTTGGCCCGGTTACAGCGACTAGCCCGCGAGGTACATCAGATATTGTTCGAAATATCTCTCCCATGCCTAGTTGTTCCATGGTTAATACTTTCGAAGGGATGGTACGAAATACCGCCGCGGCGCCACGGTTCTGAACGAATGCATTCACACGAAATCGCGCCAGATTAGGGATCTCAAAAGAGAAGTCGGTTTCCCAAAATTCTTCGTAGTCTTTGCGTTGCTTGTCGTTCATGATTTCATAAATAAGCGAATGAACTTCCTTATGATCCATTTCCGGAACGTTAATGCGGCGAATATCGCCGTCCACACGGATTAGTGGGGGCATACCGGCCGTTATATGTAAATCTGAGGCGCCTTGTTTAACGCTGAATCCAAGTAATTCTGTAATATCCATTAGCCTTTCTTACCGCCTTTTATAGTTTTTAGTTATTATCCAATTGTGGGGGCGCTGATAGCACTAGCCAACAGTCACAAGCTCACCTATAGTACCTGTCCTTTAGCGAATATCCCATACCCATCCAGCGCATAATTCAGATCAAAACGTGACCACCATTGCAGAAAATATAGGGCAGCTAAGGCGTCAAATCCGGCAGTTTGAGCAGCAATATGACCGCCCGGCCGACAGCGTGAATCTTTTGGCGGTGAGCAAGCGGCAGTCTACACAGAAAATTAGAGAAGCGAACCAGGCCGGTTTGCAGGATTTTGGTGAAAACTACCTGCAGGAAGCTCTGGAGAAGATTCAGCAATTGCAAGACCTGCGCTTGAACTGGCACTTTATTGGTCCGATTCAGGCAAACAAGACCAAGCCCATAGCCGAGAATTTCCAGTGGGTACACAGCGTGGGCCGAGCCAAAATAGCGCAGCGGCTAAGTGATCAGCGCAGCAGTGATGAGCCCGCCCTAAACGTCTGTGTACAGGTAAAGCTTTCCGATGAGGCGACTAAATCGGGCGTAGCAGTGGCTGAAGCTGAAGCTCTGTGCGACATGATAGAGCAATTGCCGCAGCTGCAATTACGCGGATTGATGGCTATTCCGGCGGCGCTACCCGACCTGGCCTCGCAGCGTCACTCATTTAGTCTATTGGCGAATGAATTTGCCAGATTGAAAGCTCGATATTCGCATCTGGATACTCTGTCCATGGGAATGAGCAACGACTATGAAGCGGCTGTGGCAGAAGGATCCACACTGGTTCGAATTGGCACTGCAATCTTCGGTGCACGTAGCTGATTCTGAGAGAAGCCTGTAATTCCTAAACTAATGAGTCGCCTTTTAGTAAATACGATAGAATACTGAATCGCGCAGAGTGAACGCTACAGGGGTGCCTGCGTGACTCTGGACATTGTTGGAGAGAAAATTTTGAACAGTACAAAAATAGGCTTTATCGGCGCCGGCAATATGGCCAATAGCCTGATTCGTGGCCTGACTGCCAAAGGTCTGTCGCCAGACTCCATCTGGGCCAGCGACATTGAAACAAAGAAATTAGACCTGCTGAAGAAAGAATGCGAAATCAATATCGGCTCCAGTGAAGAACTTGCGCAACAGGCTCAGATCATCGTATTAGCCGTCAAGCCTCAGGTAATGCCACAGGCTTGTCAGGCATTGGCGGCAGAATTGGCCGGTAGGCCGGTGCTGCTGATATCCATAGCGGCGGGAATTACTGTTTCCCGTTTACAACAATGGTTCGGAGAAACTTCCGCTATAGTGCGGTGTATGCCAAATACTCCAGCACTAGTAGGCATGGGGGCCAGCGGCCTGTTTGCTAGCCCTCAGGTGAGTCTGGCACAAAAAAAAATAGCCGAAGACATTGTAAGCGCTGTTGGATTCGTTGCCTGGGTAGAGAAAGAAACAGACATCGATATTGTTACCGCTGTGTCGGGAAGTGGCCCCGCCTATTTCTTCCTGTTTATGGAAGCCATGCAGAATACGGCAAAAGAAATGGGCCTTAGCGATCAACTGGCGCGCGATTTAACCTATCATACTGCTGCTGGCGCGGCTGGGCTTGCACAACACAGTGAAGAAGATATTGCCACCTTGCGCCGTAACGTGACGTCTCCTGGTGGGACCACCGAACAGGCAATATTGCAATTTGAGAGCGGCGGTCTTCGCGATCTGGTAGGCAAGGCCCTGCAGGCCGCGCGAAAACGTTCCGTAGAACTGGCCGAAGAAACCGATAACACGTAGTATTTGCAGGTAGTAAGCGAGGGTGACTTCGACTTTTCCAGGATAGACATCACGAAAATGGGATATGGGTGTTATGGGTAGTTCTGCAGCATTAATATTTAGCACGCTTGGAGGGATATATTTACTGGCGCTGCTACTACGCTTTCTTCTACAAGTTGCCAAAGCAGATTTTTATAATCCCGTGTCGCAGGCTGTGTTTAGAATCACAGATCCAATGGTACGAATATTTAGAAGTTTTATTCCTGGCTATAAGGGCATCGATTTTTCCACAATCGTACTCGCGTATCTGGTTGAAGCAGCAGGCATTTGCGTCCTGATTATTCTCTATGGGGGCAGCATTCCCAGCTTAGGATATGTGGTTACCTGGGCTTTCGTCGGTGTTGTTTACTTTATAGTGAATATTTACTATTGGGCATTACTGGCCTCGATCATTATGTCATTTGTTATGATGTTCTCCGGTAGCATGAATCCGCATCCAATATTAAGATTGATTTGGCAGCTGACCGAGCCTGTTATGGCACCAGTGAGAAAAATAATTCCACCAATGGGTGGCTTGGATTTTTCTCCCATCTTTATATTCATAGGTATTCAGATTATTCAAAACTTTCTACTAAGCACTTTTGGAATTACCAGCCAACACGCCATGGTAATTATCGGAATATAGCAATTCCTTGTTCAGATGCCCGAATGCTGAATTAATCGATGCCACACTATCGCTGGAAACGAAGCTCTCTGTATTTGGACTGTAGCATACAGTCGAAATCCGGAGAGGATCGAATAGTGGGGGCCGGTAGGTGAGTATTTGAAGATACGCATTTCCGCGCCACCGACAGATGGTAAGGCGAATAGACATTTACTACGTTTTGGGGAGCCGCGGTTGCACTAGTCAGCGGACATACGACCCGACACAAAAGATTATGCATTGAAAAACCACTCTCTATTCCAGAGGGTTTGCAACTACCAAGGATATGAGTACCAGTCACTCGCTATGCCAGAATCAATTCCTATAGACTCGGTTGGCCTGGTTTCCCCACAGGTTTACAAGTTCGATGAGCCACTAACTCTTCGAAGCGGTAAGGTATTGCCAAATTATCAGCTAGTAGTTGAAACCTATGGTGAACTGAATGCTAGCAAGACGAACGCAATTCTAATCTGTCATGCACTAAGCGGTGATCATCATGCCGCCGGTTATCATGATGAGGAAGACAGCAAACCAGGCTGGTGGGATAGCTGCATTGGCCCTGGCAAGGCTATAGATACCAATCTTTTCCATGTTGTTAGTTTGAATAATCTGGGAGGTTGTGCCGGAAGCACCGGGCCGGCTTCGATTAATCCAGAAACCGGGCAATATTACGGCCCCGACTTTCCCGTAGTAACGGTGCGAGACTGGGTGAACAGCCAGCTGCGCTTGATGGACAAGATGGATATCCCGGAATGGGCGGCGGTAGTCGGTGGCAGTCTTGGTGGCATGCAAGTACTACGCTGGGCTATTAGCTATCCCGAGCGAGTTCGTCACGCGGTCTGCATCGCCGCGGCCCCCAAACTTTCGGCGCAGAATATTGCATTTAACGAGGTGGCCAGGCACTCCATCACCAGTGATAGAAACTTTCACAATGGTCGCTATCTGGAAAAAGGTACTTACCCGAAGCAAGGGCTTATGCTGGCCCGCATGGTTGGCCATATAACCTATCTGTCGGACAGCGCCATGCGCGCAAAATTCGGTAAGTCTGTGTCCGATTTTGAACAAAACAGTTCAGAGAATTTCGGCAGAGACTTACGCACCGGCACACTGAGCTTCGGATTCAATGTCGATTTTCAGGTTGAAAGTTACCTGCATTATCAGGGTGAGCGTTTCTCCGAAAATTTCGATGCGAATACCTATTTGCTTATGACCAAGGCCTTGGATTACTTTGACCCTACTGTGGATTTTGAAGGTGACTTGTCGAAGGCATTTGCCAACAGCGATTGTAAATTTCTACTCATGTCATTTAGCACCGATTGGCGATTCCCACCGGAACGCTCTCGCGAAATAGTGAACGCGCTATTAAAGGCTGGCAGAGAAGTGAGCTATCTGGAGATTCAAGCCGACCAGGGCCACGATGCATTCCTGTTAGCAATCCCTCGCTATATAGAGGCGCTTTCTGCGTACCTGAAAAAAGTGCATGAGCAGAGTGATCAAAATGCGGCCTGATTTAGAAATTATTCAACAATGGATAGAGCCTAACAGCAAGGTATTGGACCTGGGTTGCGGTGACGGCAGCCTGCTGCATTATTTGCAAACTACGAAGAATGTTCATGGCATCGGCCTGGAGATAGATGAGAAGAATATTCAAAACTGCCTAAGACAAGGCACTAATGTTATCGAGCAAAATCTGGACGAGGGGCTTTCGAATTTTCAATCGGCAAGTTTCGATACTGTATTGTTGGCACAAACGCTACAAGCTCTGAGCAAACCAGATAATCTAATTGATGAGATGCTACGTATTGGCAAGAACGGAATTGTTACATTCCCCAATTTTGGGAACTGGAAGAGCCGCTTGTATCTCGCCAGTCGAGGACGTATGCCCGTTTCAAAATTCATGCCCCATTCCTGGTACAACACACCGAATATTCATTTCTGCACGGTTCGAGATTTTGATGCACTGTGCCGTGAGAGAAATATCAAAGTGTTGGCCAGAACGGTGGTTGACCTGGAACATCAGGGCAGCTGGTATATGCGAGCCTGGCCAAACCTGCTGGGTGAAATTGCGATCTACCACATTAGCAAACAGTAAACACTGCAAGCGAGACAAGTCATGCGCAAAGTTGTACTAGCCAGCGGCAACGCCGGCAAGCTGGTTGAACTACAGGCGATACTTGAGCAGAAAGAAATACAACTAATTCCTCAATCTGAATTAGGCGTAAGTGATGCCGACGAAACAGGGCTTAGCTTTGTCGAGAACGCCTTGATCAAGGCAAGGCATGCCTGCTTGGCCACTGGTTTACCTGCTATCGCCGACGACTCAGGAATAGAGGTGGACGCGTTAAATGGTGAGCCCGGAATTTATTCTGCGCGCTATGCCGGCTCCCACGGGGCAGCTGCGGACAAGGACAACAACGCCAAACTGTTGAATGAATTGGCAGACGTCGCCGAGGCCGACCGAAGCGCAAGGTTTCAATGTGTGATCGCTTATTTGCGACACGATAAAGACCCGATGCCATTGATATGTCAGGGAACTTGGGAAGGACGGATTTTGTTCTCTGCGGATGGTGAGAATGGATTCGGCTACGATCCACTTTTCTATGTACCAACACACGGCTGTGCATCGGCGAAGCTGGATGCGAAAACCAAAAATTCAATTAGTCATCGAGGTCAGGCTCTAACACAGCTACTACAATGCTGGAACTCCCACCACTAAGTTTATACATTCACATCCCCTGGTGCGTTAAGAAATGCCCCTACTGCGATTTCAATTCCCATGAAATACAAACAAACTTACCGGAACAAGAATATGTAGAAATTCTCTGTCAGGATTTTGATAGAGATTTCGAATTCTGTGGCGGCAGGCCCATTCATTCAATTTTTATTGGTGGTGGCACGCCTAGTTTGTTTCAAGCGAAGTCATTCGAAAAGATTCTGCGACATATTCAATCCAAGACACATTTCAGTAAGGACATGGAGGTAACGCTAGAAGCAAATCCTGGAACTGCGGAGGCGCGAAAGTTTGCGGCCTATCGATCGCTTGGGATAAACCGCCTTTCTTTAGGCATACAAAGCTTTGATGACAAGCAATTACAAAAGCTGGGGCGTATTCATACATCCGATGAATCCAGAAGGGCCATAGACTTTGCCAGGAAAGCTGGCTTTGACAACTTCAATCTGGATTTGATGCATGGACTACCGGAGCAAGATATGGAGGCTGCGCTTGCGGATCTACAGACAGCAATTGATTTTGAGCCACTCCACATCTCCTGGTATCAACTCACTATCGAGCCTAATACAGTTTTCTACGTGCGCCCGCCAAGCCTGCCGGTTGAATCAATATTGGATAAGATGGAACAAACTGGAATTGCTTTGCTGGAACAATCCGGGTTCCAGCGTTACGAAGTCTCTGCCTACTCAACGGCAGACAGGCAATCCCAACACAATCTAAATTATTGGGAATTTGGTGATTACCTGGGTATTGGTGCAGGCGCCCACGGCAAGATTACGCTGGTGGAAAGCAATGCCATAGTTCGAACACAGAAACATCGGCAACCCAATCACTATATGCGAAACAGCATCCACACCGAGCGTAGAGTGCAGGACATTGCGGTGGCAGATCGGCCGCTGGAATTTTTGTTAAATGCACTACGCAGCAGACGCGGATTCACCGAGTCACTGTTTGAGACTCGCACTGGTCTCCCTTTTAGCGCTATAGGAAAGAAGGTAGAATACCTGGTATCAAACGAACTTCTACAGAAAAACGGCGGCCGAATCTCCGCCTCCGACAAGGGTTACCGACTGCTAAATAGCCTGTTGCAAGAATTTCTATAAGGAATCCCCATGGAACATTTGTACGAGAAGCATTGCGAAGCCTGTCACATGGGAGCTCCCTTGGTAACGGCCGAAGAGTCCAGCGAGCTATTGCTTAAAGTACCTGCCTGGAAGCGAGAATTTCACGAGGGCGTGGAGAAACTGATTCGAGAATTTCATTTCGTGGAATTCAAGGACGCTTTCAATTTTACCTACAAGATCGCAACCCTGGCAGAACGAGAAAAACATCACCCATCGATAATGACAGAATGGGGAAAAGTCACTGTCTATTGGTGGACGCACAAGATCAATGGCCTGCATGTGAACGATTTCATCATGGCCGCGAAAACTGACATGATCGCTAAACTATCCGCAAAGTCCTGATTCTTCGCACACCAATTTCTGGGAACCCCTGATCAATGTCGGCTATATCAAAATCATTACTTCAGCAGTTCAACACTGTGGTGAGTCTGCCTAGCGTAAGTTCCGCCAATAGCAGCATCGACACCAGCAACAAAGCTGTAATCGATCACTTGGCAACTGAATTCGAATCTTTGGGTTTCAATTGCGAAATCATTCCCATTCCAGGAAGTGGGGATAGAAAATTCAATCTAATCGCTACACTTGGCTCTGGACCCGGAGGACTTGTATTGGCCGGTCATACCGATACCGTGCCACTTGACGAAGAGCTCTGGTCGGTGGATCCGTTTAAGCTAACCGAAAGGGACGGAAAGCTTTTCGGACTTGGCGTAACGGACATGAAAGGATTCTTCCCAATTATTATGGAAGCGGTTAAACCACTGCTTAAGGAAAGCTTCAGCGAACCACTAATCGTGCTCGCCACCGCAGATGAAGAAACGTCTATGCAGGGCGCTAGAACCATCGCTGAAATGGGCAGGCCCAAAGCACGTTCGGCTATTATTGGCGAGCCCACCGGTCTACAGCCGGTGCGAACTCACAAGGGCATCATGATGGACTCGATTCGTCTATTGGGACAAAGCGGCCATTCGTCCGATCCGTCACTTGGCAATAACGCTCTAGATGCTATGCATACGGTGATTACTGATCTAATGCTTTATAGAAACGAATTAAAGCAAAAATATCGGAACGAATTATTTACCATACCCTACCCCACCTTGAATCTCGGCAGCATACACGGTGGTGACAATCCCAATCGTATTTGTGGTCACTGTGAATTGGAGTTTGATATTCGCCTGATGCCAGGCATGCATATTGAAACTGTGCGTGCAGAAATTAGAAACAGAATCTCCGCGATCACAGATCCGCTTGGTATTCAATTTGAATTAGTTCCCTTATTCGCCGGAGTACCAGCTTTCTTTGCCGATGAAAATAGTGCGCTGCTGAAATCTGCAGAAAAGCTAACTGGTCATGCCGGGATCAGTGTTGCCTTTGGTACCGAAGGGCCTTTCCTGCAGGAGCTTGGCATGGACACAATAATACTTGGCCCCGGCAACATAGATCAGGCCCACCAACCAGATGAATATATGTCGATCAATATGATTAATCCTTGCATCGATGTTTTACAAAAAATGATTAGCCAGCACTGCTTGCACTGAGCACTACAGAGACCTTGGATATGGACAGTAGCGAACAAGACAACATCAACATGATCGAATGGTTTCGCGCCTCTACCAGTTATATTAATAGCCATAGAGCTAAAGTCTTCGTTGTGTTATTAAGCGGCGAAGCCTTAATAGACAAGAATTTTGCAAACGTCGTGTATGACCTGACCCTGTTGCACAGCCTGGGTGTGAAACTGGTGTTGGTACACGGTGCGCGACCGCAAATATCAGCGGCACTGGAGAGCAGCGGCAAAGAATCAAACTATCACAAGAATATCCGTATTACTGAAGCCGAGTGCATCGACACTGTAATGCGAGTCGTCGGAGGAGAAAGTGCGAGACTGGAAGCACTTTTTTCCATGGGGATTAGTAATTCACCAATGCAGGACTCAGATGTTCGCTTGTGCCGCGGTAATTTCGTCACCGCGAAGCCGGTTGGAATTCACGACGGAATAGACTATCAGTACACGGGAAAAGTTAGGAAGATACAGGCGAAGGCAATTCGACAACAATTAGATCAAAATAATATTGTCTTGCTTTCTAACCTTGGCTATTCACTTACCGGCGAAGTATTCAACCTCAGCGCTGAAGAAGTCGCGACGGAAGCTGCTATTGAGCTACAAGCGGAAAAGCTAATCCTTATGGTGCCACGCGCTGGTGTTCTGGATGACGATGGAAACCTGGTTGCCTCTCTTAGTGAGGAAGACGCCAAATTCTACGCAGAGAAATTATCGAAACAAGATGAAGAGTCTCGGTGTATCGGGCGTGCTCTTGATGCTTGCATGCGGGCCTATGCTAACAGAGTTCATCGATCACATCTGATAAGCTTTAAAGAAAACGGGGCACTGATTCGTGAGTTATTCACTCGCCAGGGAAACGGTAGCCTGATAAGCAGCGATAGTTTTGACAATTTACGTACAGCCAGTATCAATGATGTAGCTGCCATACTTAAATTGATAAAGCCTCTGGAAGAAAATGGATCCTTAATTGAGCGCTCAAGAGAATTATTGGAAACCGAGATTGATAATTTTAAGGTTGTTGAACTGGAAGACAGCATAATCGCCTGTGCCGCTCTGTACCCAATTGGGCCTGACTTTGGGGAGATCGCCTGTATAGCTATCCATGGGGATTTCCAGAAGAGGGGCTACGGGGATAGGCTACTGGCCAGCCTCGAAGCACAGGCCAAGGCAGATAACATCAAAACCTTGTTTGTACTAACCACGATTGCATCCCATTGGTTCTTGGACAAAGGCTTCCAGGAAGCGCAGTTGAGTGATTTGCCCAACCAGAGGCAGCAGCTATATAATTTTCAACGCAAATCGAAAGTGCTTCTGAAAAAATTGTAAGCTAATGTTACTGACTTTTGATGTCCTAGTAATTGAGATTATGAAATGCCTGAATATAGTGACTGATAGAAATTACGATAAATAGGAACCCAAGTGAAAGAAATAGACTTGGCACTAGAATATTTTAAGTCTTTACGTGCGGAGATTGATCTACGCATCAAATCTCAAACCTACCTTACTATTAGTAAAGTTTTAGCATGTGCTACGCTCGCTGGATTCTTGCTGGATTTAAATCCACATGGAACGGCATATCTAGCACTTCCAATATTAGCTTTTTCACTCGACTTGTTGATTTTTCATAATCTGATTGGAATAAACACTATTGGTAAATACATTCGCGATGAGCTGGAGAAAAAGTCATTCACAAAAATTGTTCATTCAGATTTAGTATTATACGAACAATTTGCGCAATCTGAGAGAACAGGACTAAGAGATCTAATTTTGGACAGGTTTGGGCAGGTATTGATTACCACGCTATTTTCATTATTGGCAATAATAATACCGGTAGATCAAGGTATAGAAATTTCCATAGCAATAGTTGTAATTGTAATAATTGACGCTATGGTCGCTTGGCGGAGCACTGCTTCTTCCTAGGTCTCGATATCACCATGGGTGGTGGAATATATTGGACAGTTAAAAACACGCCACAACTCTTCAGGAAATTCTTTCCAGAGTGCAAATGCTATAGTCATAACCGTTAGACTCATCACGTTGAAATTCCTCACGGGAGATTTCATGCCATTGTGATTCATCGAACTCCTGCAAATAAGTGTCTCCCTCAACTTGCGCATGCACCCTTGTCAGGTGGAAGAAATCTGCCAAGGGTAACGCTGCTTGATAAAGACTGGCACCACCAATAACGAAGGCATCATCATAGCCTTTTTCGGCAGATACTGTGGCAGCCAGTTCTAAGGCCTCAGCCAATGATGTGACAACTTCCGCACCCTGCGCCAGAAAATCCCGATTACGGCTGATAACGATGCTGGATCGCCCCGGCAGCGCGCGACCTATAGACTCCCAGGTATTACGGCCCATGATGATACAGCTACCCATGGTAGTGCGTTTGAAATATTTAAGGTCTTCTGACAAGTGCCAGGGCAGATCATTATCGCGCCCAATTACCCTATTTTCGGACATGGCACATATCAATGACAATTTCATCGATCAACACTCGCTGTGATTCAATACATTCTCAGGCAGAAATAGTTTCCAGCAGCTACACGGAGAAGGGGTAAGTAATGGAATCATGATGCTGGTACCCTTCTACTTCGAAATCTTCAAGGCTTACCCAAGTCTCAATATCTTCAAGCGATTTGATATCGGGATTGATCATTAGCTTGGGTGGGTCGAAGGGCCTGCGCTGAAGCTGAACTTCGCGCATCAACTCTACCTGATCTTCATAAATATGAGCATTTACAATTTTGTGATAAGCCAGTCCCGCAGATTTTCCAGAAATCTGTGCCATCAGTGCCAACAGTGTAAAAACCTGTATCTGATTGAAGTTAAGGCCAAGTGGCACATCACATGAGCGTTGATAGCTGGTGAGATACAGCACATCTTCAAGCAGTGAAAAAGTATGGGTATGCATGCAAGGTCGCAAACACCCTAAGTCAAATTCGCCGGGGTTATAAAACGTGAGTATCTCACCACGATCATCGATTCCTTGGCGTAGATGATCGACGATTTTCTTCAATTGATCGATGTGCGAGCCATCAGGTTTTGCCCAAGCCCTGCCCTGTACGCCATACACTCGCCCCATGTCGTCTTCGCCTTTACGCAGCGGATTATTCAACCAGGCCTCGTTTTCGTTGGCGTTGGCGTCCCAGGACTTGGTTCCCAGTGCACGGAAATCGGCCGCATTATCCAGACCTCTAAGGTAGCCAAGCAATTCCGCGATAGCGGCTTTCCAAAAACTCTTACGGGTGGTGATAATGGGGAATTTGTTGCCAGCTACGTCGTAGGTGAGGTCGGCATTGATGACGGTGAGGCACTTCTTAGCGGTACGCTCATTTTCGATCCAGACACCTTCATCGATAATACGCTGACAGAGATTTAAATATTGTTGCATGTCTGCATGGTTTCCACTAAACGGAGTTAAATTGTGCTTTAGGCTTCGAATAAGCCAGAATCAATAACAACAGCCCACCGACAATCATTGGTATAGACAGCAATTGTCCCATGGTCAGCCACTCGAAGGCGAGGAAGCCGATGTCCAGATCTGGCTCACGAAAAAACTCGATGAAGGTTCTAAAGCAGCCATAGCCCAACGCGAATAAGCCGGTTACAGCCATGCGTGGCCGTGGCTTGGAGGAGAACCACCATACTAAGGAAAACAGCAGGATTCCCTCCAGAGCAACTTCGTACAGCTGGGAGGGATGTCTCGCCAATTGATCAACATGGGGAAACACCATGCCCCAGGGAACATCAGTCGGTCTGCCCCACAACTCGCCACCAATGAAATTTCCGAATCTACCGGCACCGAGACCAAAGGGCACAAAGGGTGCGATAAAGTCCATGACCTCAAAAAACTCCTTCTTGATGCTGCGCGAATACAGGAAGAAAGCTAGTAACACGCCGAGCAGCCCGCCATGAAATGACATTCCGCCTTCCCAGACTCGCAGCAACCAAATTGGATCGGACAAAAAACGGTCGAAGTTGTAGAACAATACCGAGCCCATTCTGCCGCCCAGCACAGCACCGAGTGCTCCATAGAAAACCAGATCGGAAATCTGTTCCGCCGTCCATTCTCCCGGGTGTTGCCTGGCACGGTATGACGCCAGCCCCCAGGCCCCACCAAAGGCAATGATATACATGATTCCATACCAGTGAATGCTAATGGGACCGATGGCGAGTGCTACTGGATCAAATTGCGGAAATGTCAGCATTGGTATCTTTCGCTTTTTTCAGTTGTTAGTCAGGCCATGGTGATGCATCACCGGAAACTGAGCTTATTATACTAAACCTGGAGCAGCAAAGTTTGGCAAATTTGCACGCTGTGCCAACTGTCCATTTTGTCCTCGAAAAGATAACATAGCGACAATGTGTCTAATCATTTTTGCGTATCAGGAGAATCCTCAAATTCCCCTGGTAGTAGCCGCCAATAGAGATGAACTCTTCGCCCGCCCAACCGCGCAAGCGGACTTTTGGCAAGATCAAGGTAGCGGTCAGCAAATCCTTAGCGGGCGAGACCTGCAGGCTGGCGGAACCTGGCTGGGCATAACTCGCGGCGGGCGCTTTGCGGCGGTCACCAATATTAGAGATCCCTCACAAACCGAACCTAGACCTCGCTCACGAGGGGATCTCACCCGACAGTTTTTGGCAGGAAGCGAATCTCCGCGGCAATACAGTGAATCACTGACAAACAACTTCGAGCAATTTGCCGGCTATAACCTGTTGGTCGGCGACAGCTCTTCTCTTTTCTACGTGAACAATCAGGAACAGAAAATCTGGAAGCTGGAAGCTGGTATTTATGGCTTGTCGAACGGCCTGTTGAATTCATCCTGGCCGAAAGTGCAAAAGGGTCGAGACAACTTACAGTCCCTTATGAATTCACCGGATCGATTGAATACTGATTCACTCATTTCCATGATGAGTGATAGATCTCAGGCCAGCGATGCTGAATTGCCTGATACGGGCATTGGCAAAGAGATAGAACGTAAATTGTCCTCAGCTTTTATTTTAAATCCAGAAAGAGAGTATGGAACACTATGTTCAACAGCGCTTATTTTTGAGAAATCCGGAAAGATGCGCTTTAGTGAACAAAACTTCGATTCACTTGGCAACAAGACGCAGGGGCATGCCTACCAACTACTCCCTGTTTAGATAATGCCCCTATTGAGGCCACTATGTATATTCCCAAGCATTTTGAAATACACGATGAGGCAGAGATAAAAAGCTTTATTGAAGCAAATTCCTTTGGTCAATTAGTGTCCATCCATGATGGGGCAATTGTCTCAACCCATATGCCCTTCTTGATCGATATGGACAATAAAAAATTGATCGGGCATATGGCAAAGGCGAATTCCCAATGGCAGCAAATTGAAAAGCAGAAAGTATTAGTCAGTTTGCAAGGGCCACACGCCTATGTGAGCCCCAGCTGGTACGCGGAGCCAGGGGTTCCCACCTGGAACTATCAAACGGTCCATATTGAAGGTATAGCTGAGGCCTTTACTGACACTGAGAGACTTCAAGAAGTGGTGGATACCTTGACCAAGGTGAACGAATCCATGTTCGAATCGCCGTGGCAACCAGACTATGCTGCAACAATGCTGCGCGGTATCGTAGGAATTGAATTGGCTGTTACTTCCATTCAGTGTAAGTTTAAACTGAGCCAGAACCGAAGCGCACAAGACCAGAAGAATGTATCAAATGAGTTCTCCAAAACCGGCCAAGGTAATTTGGTACAGGCGATGGCTCGAACTCGCCGAAAAGGATAGCACTATTACGCTGGATCAAAGAATGCTAATTGCCCAGTAGTATTCTAGGTCCGAAGAGAATCATAGCTGTTCAGGAGCTTCCATGATGAAAAGTTTAAAAACCGTATTTGTCGTTTGCTGTCTCTGGATTTTAACTGCCTGCTCACAAACCGGTCCACAGATCGGAACTTCTCTGATCCTTTGCTGCCCTGCCGACTATGCAAATTACAACGAGTACAGACTGGAGACTGTAGATGTCCCTCTCTTCCTTCGCGACTATGTTGTTTCCGAATTCGAATCAGCCTTTCAAGCCAAGGGACTAAGTCGTAATGACCGTGCTAACGATATCAGGATTGTTATGACCTATAGACATATTGAGCTTTTCCCAGGACAACCGGATATCGACCCCTTTGTACGAATGGACGCTCTCAATGTTGAGCTTAACTATATTGCTAGAATCGAAATTCAAATGATCGAGACTAGTAGCAACGAAGTGGTCTGGGCCGGTTCAGTCAGTCGTATCCATCAGGTTTCCCCCGGAGAGTATATGCATGAAGATCGAGCCAGGCCTTACTTCTATCAAGCATTTCAATCTTTATTGGAAAGCTATCCCGCACTGCCAAGCAGCAGTTAGCAGGTAGCTTCTACCGGGCTCTTGTCGATCCAAACCCGAGGCTTGATAAGTGTTTTCAAGTCTCAGGGTTTGCTGTATGTTTGTCGTGAATTCCTAACTCTAAACGTAAACCGTCAGGAGATATTAATGGCTAACGAAGGTTATCATGAGCCTATCGAGGAACTGTCGAACGAAACTCGCGACATGCATAGAGCTATTACATCATTGATGGAAGAGCTTGAGGCAGTCGATTGGTACAATCAACGAGTTGATGCCTGCAAGGATGAAGAACTTAAGGCAATTCTCGAACACAATCGAGATGAAGAGAAAGAACACGCCGCCATGGTATTAGAATGGATACGCCGCAAAGATCCTGTCATGGATAAAGAGTTAAAAGATGTCTTGTTTACTGACAAAGAGATTGCCCACAAGTAAGCGAATTAAACCAAGACCATTCTCCATAAAAATCTGGCCGAGAAATAACTGCAAATGATTCCCGCAGAAGAAGCACTACAGCGTCTAAAAACAGGAAATGAGAGGTTTCGGTCTGGTGAGGGTTATCACATTGAGACTGACGCCTTGCTTAAGTCCAATGCAGAGAAAAACCAAACCCCATTTGCGATTGTGCTGGGTTGTTCGGACTCCAGAGTCCCTGCCGAGATAGTGTTTGGACAAGGTATCGGTGATCTATTTGTTATACGTGTTGCGGGCAATATCGTGGCACCATCACAGATTGCCAGCATCGAATTTGCCGCAGAAAAATTCAGCACCCGCCTTGTGGTTGTGCTTGGTCACTCTCAATGCGGAGCCGTTGAAGCAACGCTGGAACAGTTAGAAAAGCCACTTGAGAGCCGCTCCCCACACCTTTATTCAATCGTAGACAGAATACGTCCTTCAGTTGAAAACTTGCTCAACTCAGGAAATGATGAAAATCTCATGGAACGAGCAGTACGCTCAAATATTGAGGCTTCAGTCAAGAATCTGCGGCTGGGTTCGGATATTTTGAAGACACTTATTTCCGATGAGGGACTGCTAATCGTCGGTGCCGAATATTGCCTAGAATCCGGATTGGTTGATTTTCTAGATTAGAACCACACCAATTATTCCATAAGCAAGCTTGATTCAGCCACGTCGAACTAAGAGCCACCTATGTACAATGAGCTACCAACTAGAAACAGCGAGAGTGATTCTGCGCCAGTGGCAAGCACCTGATTATTCTGCCTTCGCCGCGATGAATGCAGACTCGGAGGTGATGAGGTTCTTCCCCAAGCTACTCTCTACAGAAGAAAGCGATACGCTCACTCGAAAATTCGAAATGCTGATAGCAAATCAGGGCTGGGGTTTTTGGGTTGCACAACGTAAGAGTGACGGTGCTTTCATGGGACTGGTTGGTCTAAATCATGTCAGCGACCTTCCTATCAGCGATTGCATGGAAGTTGGTTGGCGCTTAGCGGAACTTTATTGGGGTCACGGTTATGTTACCGAAGCTGCCTTGGCCTCCCTGCATTTTGCCTTCGATATACTGGCACAGAGTCAAGTAGTGGCGTTTACTGCCACCATAAATTCTAACTCAAGAAGCGTAATGCGACGACTAGGCATGAAGAATCGTGAGGAAAATTTTCAGCACCCTAAGATAGCGGAAGGCAGTGAGTTGCGAGAACATGTTGTGTATGAGATTGATCGCGAAGCCTTCTATGAAAACTTTGAGCGGGATTCAGTGATCATTTCCAGCACGTAGTTGAATGCTTGGGCTAACGCTAGTACTTAAGCTTTTTTTGCCCAGATTAATTTGTTCTAGATGAACGCAGCAGTCTGTCAACGCCGGCATTATAGAGTGCCATATCTACCGCAGATCTAATCATCTGTGCATCATCCATTTCCATTACCTGATCTAACAAATCCTGGGCCACTTCCATAGTAATACTGCGGAGAACAGATTTAACTTTTAGCAATGTAGATGCATTCATGGATAGGACATCGAATCCCATTGCCATTAATAGCACAGCGGCACCTGGATCTCCTGCCATCTCTCCACAGATACTAACCAGTTTACCCTCAGCCTGGGCTTGGGTAACTACCTGTTGTAGGGCACTCAACACGGCTGGATGAAAGGCGGAATAGAGGTGAGCTACCCTTGAGTTATTTCTATCGACCGCCAGTAAATACTGAGTAAGGTCATTACTGCCTACTGAGATGAAATCCACCATCTTAGCCAGTGCACGTGTCTGATACACGGCTGCCGGGAGTTCTATCATTACCCCTACAGGCGGGAATTTTACTTTCACGCCATTTTGGATCAACTCTCTATAGGCTTTTTTGATTAGCTGCATTGCCGAAGTGACTTCGTTCACATTGCTAATCATCGGCAACATAATCTGCAAATTTTCGAGTCCAACACTGGCCCTAAGCATCGCATGTATTTGCGCAGTAAAAATCTCTGGATGATCCAGAGTCACTCGTATTCCGCGCCAACCGAGAAAAGGATTCGCCTCCTCAATCGGGAAATAGGGAAGCGATTTATCCCCGCCAATATCTAGTGTGCGCATGGTTACTACTTTTGGTGAAAAAGCCTCAAGCTGCTCCCGATATATATCATACTGCTCCTGCTCGCTGGGAAAACGCTCCCTAAGTAGAAACGGTATTTCGGTTCTAAATAGCCCTATTCCTTCCGCACCTTGATCCAGAGAATGCATCACGTCACTCATCAGTCCAGTATTCACCCACAGATGCACCCGGTGATGATCGGCTGTCTCACAAGGTAGATCTTTTAGACCTTCCAGACCTTTTGTTAACTGATCCTGTTCCGTTATAGTCTCGAAGTAGCGAGCAAGCATTTGCTCCGAGGGATTGGTAATCACCTCACCCTTATAACCATCGAGGATTACTTTCTTACCATGTAACTGCGTATATGGAAGGTCCACAGTACCCATCACTGTGGGTATTCCCATGGTTCTAGCAAGAATCGCGACGTGTGAATTTCCCGAGCCCTTAACTGAAATTAGTCCTTTCAGTTTGTCCTTTGGCACTTCGGCCAACATGGCCGGAGTAATTTCTTCGCTAACTAAAATAGTGTTTTCGTAATACTCGGTTTCTATCGTTACTTTGTTCTGTAAATAGAAGAGAACTCGGGCACACAAATCCTTGATATCAATAGCGCGCTCACTGAGATAAGGATCATTCATGGCCTCAAAGTTGCTAACATGTTCATTAGCTACATAAGCCAATGCACCCTGTGCCCAAGAACCCATTTTGATTCTTTGCACAACTTCGTTACCGAGAGCATCGTCATCCAACATGCGTACATAAACATCAAATAGCTGGCGTTCTTCTTCCGCTACCTGACCTGCAAGTTTCGAATGGAGACTGCGCATGTCCTGTCTAACCAATTCTAGACAGCTATTAAAAAATTCAATTTCTTTGTCGACGTCCTGAGTTCGACGTTGAGGAATTTGACGAAGATCGGCATGAGGAAATAAGACAACTGCCTGCCCAATTGCCGCACCGGATGATCCGGACACACCTGGAAAAACGGTGTCTGAAGTCTTGTGTCCTGAAGGACTGATCCCTTCGATTGCACCGGTTGCCTCTGCGTGGGCTATTACACCAGCAAGCTGCGCTGACAAAGTTATCAGGAATGCTTCTTCGGCTTCGTCGAAGCGCCGTCGCTCCTCGTGTTGTACGACCAACACGCCCAGCACAGAGCGATGGTGAATAATTGGCACACCGAGAAAAGAATGAAATAATTCTTCGCCGGTATCTTTTAGGTAATGAAAGCTTGGATGCAAAGAGGCATCCTGAAGATTAATAGGTTCCGCATGTTTTGCTACCAAGCCAACAAGACCTTCGCCGGCCTCCAGACTAACGTGACCAACTGCTTCTTTTTTCAAGCCTTCCGAGGCCATCAATACGTGGGCATTAATATCTTTGTCAAGCAAGAAAACAGAGCAAACCTGCGTATCTAATGCCTCGCGAACTTTGCTGACAATAATATCCAGCGCCGACTGCAAATCCTTAGCCGCATTTACTTTTTGTACAATGCTTCGCAATCGGTCGAGCATTTATTTACAAACTCCGACAATTAGTTATCAGCGAAAACTTATCGCTGGAATGCCTTTTCCAGTAGGGCTTGATGTTTTGACTTCCTGAATTCAGAAAATGAACAGGAAATCTCCACGCTAGCTGTTGGCTGCTCTTATTATTCTAAACTTCTGCTTGGAAGTGCACAGCGCAGAAAATATTAGTTGCTAATGGCGCTGCCAATATAGCTACTAAGGGGAAGTTCAAGTTGTTGCAGCGCCTTGCGATACACATCTCTTTTGAATTCGATAACCTGTTCTACTGGGTACCAGAAATTTACCCAACGCCAATCATCGAATTCAGGTTTCCCGGTTTTACTCAATTCGACTTTACTGTCATCGCTTTCAAGACTTAGCAAAAACCATTTTTGCTTTTGTCCTATACACAGAGGATCACTGTGCTGACGAATGTAATTCTCAGGTAATCGATAATGAAGCCAGTCTGCCGTTTGATAAAGAATTCTCACATCTTTTTTGTTCAATCCCACTTCTTCATCCAGTTCCCTGAATAGAGCTTCCTGCACCGACTCGCTTTGCTTGATCCCGCCCTGTGGAAACTGCCAGGCACTCTGCCCTATTCGCTTAGCCCACAGCAATTGCCCCTGCCTATTACAAATGACGATACCAACATTTGAGCGAAATCCCTCTGAATCAATCACTGCCACAAGTCCTTACTACAAAAATTATTGCTCATTGTTTCACAAACCCGCGTCAATGATCAATGGCCGGGGAGGGCCTATGTATGATATTTTCTTTTATTATCAATATGTTATCCACGAACGCTCGACTTCGGTAGAATCTCTATCTAGCCTATTACACTGCCGAATTCTGGTCTAGCCAGCTATAATAGCTGATTCAGACCTATGGATAATTACACCGCCGGGCTCTGAGACTAGCCTGGATTGAGTATTCGAACATTGTCAGCAACAGCGAAAAGCTCGATTGCTCCGGGATTTACTGACCCCCAGCCACTTGCCTATAAACAGATGAGGTAGTTATGCAGTCGAAGCGCTCAGGGAAGTTGGCCTTGTTCGACCTGGACAATACGCTTTTACGAGGTGATAGTGATCATGCTTGGGGTGAATTTTTAATCAGCAAGAAGCTTGTGAATGAATCGGAACATAGGCAGCAGAACGACTACTACTACGATCAGTATAAACAGGGCAATCTTGATATACATGGTTATGTGGCATTCACACTAAAACCCATACTCAACATGGATGATAACCAGCGAATGAGACTACATGCAGAATTCATGCAGAATTCGGTTACGCCGATAGTCTTGGAAAAAGGGCAAGCTCTAGTCCAACAGCATAAGGATGCCGGGGACTACTGCATAATTATCACCGCAACTAATGAATTCATTACAACCCCAATTGCGGGTCTGTTCGACGTGGATCAACTGTTTTCTACAGAGTTGGAGGTAGTCAACGGAAATTACACTGGAAGAATAAGCGGAACTCCCTGCTACAAGGATGGAAAGGTGACGAAGCTAAAAGCATGGCTGGACATCCAGAAAGACGGACTGAACTTGGCCAATGCGGTATTTTACAGTGATTCGATAAATGATTTGCCCTTACTCCGTGAAGTTGCATCAGCAGTTGCTGTAGATCCCGACCGACTATTAGAAGAAAAAGCTCAAACTGAAGGCTGGGAAATTTTAAGCTTACGCACATAGTGCAGTGTTAATTTATTATGCAAACACTTTTACGAATGGGTTTGTACGTCCATAAACGAGCTTTTGCCTTACTGGTAATCTCATTGCTATTAGTTGCTTGCAACAGTGAAGATACCTCCGTCCCTCAATCAGCCATTGGCTCTGCTACTCCCTCAGTTTACTCCTTCGATCAAAGCTATCCTGATCTGAGCGCATCAGCCAGAGAACTAACTTTCGGCTATTTGCAACAGATTGAAGAAGACTTCGCCGCCGTGGAGCTAGAAATCACGAAGCTGCAATCTGCAGTTTCAGCTCTCCTTTCACGAAGCAATGCGGACAGCCTAAATAGTGCAAGACGCGCCTGGCTCAGCGCCCATAGCGCCTATGAACTAACTACGCTGCACCGTCATTTCGCCATGCATGTTTTAAACGAAGAAGACAGCTTGCGACTACTGCAACTGCAGTACCAGATAAACCACTGGCCAATAATTCCCGGATATCTAGACTATGTTGAAGGCTATCCAGACAGCGGCATCGTAAATGACGTGAACGTGGAATTAAATAGTATCGAACTAAGGGAGCAACACGGCACCTTCGATGTCTCAGAGCTTACTCTAGGATTTCATGTGCTTGAATTCCTCCTATGGGGTTCTAATTCCGAAGTTACTGGACCGCGGCCATACACAGACTATCTTTCCGTGACCGAGCTTAGCCCAGTGCTGGCAGACAGTGGCTTCCAGTTAGAACAGTTAGCTAACAACCGACGCCGCCAGCTAATTGGCCTTGTGGTGGATTCCCTATTGGAAGACTTTAGATCCAGCGTCGTGCTGTGGAATTCGCGATTACCTACGTTGGAACAACAGATTGAAATGAGCCTGAGTTCCGAACTCATTATTGAAATAGCAGATTCAATAACCGCCATGCTCACGGAAGAACTTCTGGTACGATCGCTGTATCCGATGTTAAACGGTGATTTTGTGGAGAGCATACAATCGCCTTATAGCCATTCATCGCAAAACGCGGTATCTAGCCAATTGAGCGGTTTAGAGAGACTATTATTGGAAAGTCAGACTAGCAGTGGCACTACACTAGATATCATATTTTCTGCGATCTCAGATGATTTCTCGGAATTTTTCTACCAAAATTTCGATGCCAGCAAATCCTGTCTGGTATTGCTCTACAGCAATATGGAAATCGAAACCGCAAGCACATCGAATCAAATGGAAATTGAAGTTGTAGAATGTATTAATCTGCTCACCAATATGATCGACTATCTCGATCAATTGAAATTCGAAATATCTAACTAGATGGTCGCTAGAAATATTCTATTGAATTTCAATCTCTACGATTAGATCGTCTGCCAGCCTTTCCAATTCCATCTGCAGTTGCTCTATCTGCACATTCTCTGGTACTTCGAGGGTCGCCTTGGCGCGGAACAATGAGTCCGCCGACATGGGCGCCGGTGTACATTCTGTATTGAGGCGCTCCACATTAACGCCCATGGCAGATATCGCCGCCGAAATCTCCTTAATGATGCCTGGCCGGTCATTGCCAACCAGATTCAACTCAACCATTTTCGATGGCCCGCCAGTATTCACTTCGGAGGCTCTCTCGATGACGATTTTTAGCTGTGTAGACAAGCCATTTAGTTCTTCGATTAGCTTATCTACCTTGTCATCTGCAACACTGACACGCAAGACGCCAGCGAATTTTCCAGCTAGCTGGGACATGCTGCTCTCCAACCAATTGCCAGAATTTGCAGCGATAGTTTGCGACAAAGATTCAACCAAGCCCGGTTTGTCGTCAGCAATTACAGTAAGTACAAGATTTGTTGTCATGATTTCCTCGAATTTCCAGATTTATCCGTCAATGAGAATTTGCTGTTGTTTTCAATATGCTCTGTCATTAAACATTAAAAGAGCCCAATTTGATTATTGAGTATTTTTTCCATAGATGATGATTTGAATACCAATATGGCATCTGCAATCGGTGTAAGTTGTCTCTCAATGTAAAACTCATAGTCTATCGCTGATTCTCGGTACTGGCGAGGCTCAGCACCGTTGATTGTCATGATGTACTCTATCCACCCGCCTGATTGGTACAGGCTAGGCAAATTTCGCTGTCTGCGAATTTCTTCTGCCTTACGCGCAGCCTGTACATGTGGAGGTACATTTTTCACATATTCTTTCAATTTCCGGCGCAGTCGTTTGCGTAATACCAACTTGTCTTCGAATTCCCCTTCGCTTAATCCCAAAACCGTTTCCTTGATGTAATCTTCAAAAGGTTGGTCGTGGAATATGCGTTGATACAAGCCCTGTTGGAATTCCCGCGCCAGCGGCGACCAATCACTCCTGACCGACTCAAGTCCTTTGAACAGGATACGAGACTTACTTGGCTCCCCGTTATCAATAACAAGGCCCGCATACCTTTTCTTGCTACCAGCATCGGAACCCCTCACCGTTGGCATAAGAAATTTGCTGAAATGGGTTTCAAATTCCATATCCAGAAAACTTTCTATGCCGTGATTTTCCTGCAATTTCACAGTCCACCATTTATTTAATTTGTCGGCCAAATCATTGCCAATCATCTGCACCTGTTCGCTCGGAACCGAGCCGAGAAGAACAAATACCGAATCAGTATCGCCGTAAATAACTTGATAGCCAGCATCTTCAATAATTTTTTTACTCTGAATCAGAATTTCATGACCGCGCTTGGTAATCGAGCTAACCAATCTCGAATCAAGGAATCGACAACCAACTGTTCCCAAGATGCCGTAAAAAGAATTCATGATTATTTTAATGGCCTGAGATAGGGCCGCATTCCGACTTACCTTTGCCTTATCTCGCGCTGCCCAAAGCGTCGCAATCAACTCCGGTAAGATAAACTCGCTGCGTGAGAATTTACCTCCGTCATAACCTTCAATCGGATTAGCCTCCTTGATAGCCACTGCCATTGCTAACGGGTCAACATGAAAGGTTCTTATGATGCTGGGATATAGACTCTTGAAGTCCAATACAATCACGTTCTCGTGTATTCCTGGAATCGAGGTCATCACATAGCCACCTGGACTTACATTACTGACGGAGCTGTCGTCGACGAAGGGTGCAACAAATCCTTTGCGGTGCAATCGAGGCAAATAGAGGAAATCGAAAGCGGCAACCGACCCGCCATAGCGATCCAATTCGAGGCCAGTAAGTAGGCTGCGCTCTATTGCGAATGAGATTAACTTCTCTTTTTCAAATATGTCCCAAACCAAGCGACAGTCTTCGAGGTTGTAGCGCGCCAAAGCAGCCTTATCAGTGTTGAATAGCGTGGTGATCTCTGCCCCTCTTTGATCCACATCCTCTACCAGTTTGCCTCGATCCAGAAGCTGACGTGAAACATGCTCAAGAGAAAAGTTTTCAAATTGATACGTAGCCGAACGCATTAGCTCGATGCCGTCCAGTACTGCACGGCCGGGTAGCAATGCATAGTATCTGTCATTGCTATCTCTGGCCTTGCGCCAGGCTATAGGCTCTGCATTACGACCCAGTTCCAAGGGCATCTTGAGCCTGTCGCTAAAATCTTGCAGACAGCGCAGATCGAAATTAACGATGTTCCAACCCATAATCACGTCAGGGTCTAATTCTCTTATTTTCTCTGCAAAGGCGCGTATGACCTCGCGCTCCGAACCCAGAACATGAAGTTCCAGCCCGGCTTCGTTGTCTACCACGGCAGCAGAGCCGACAGCCCTGCCCACCATGTATACAACTGCCACATCGGCTGAATAAATTGCAATGGAATATAAGGTGCTCGCCTGATAGTCGGTTTCGATATCGATTGATACGGCGCGTAAATCTGGTCGAAAGTCTGTTGCCTTAAGTTTAGAAGCAACAATTTCCTTGAAACCACTTTTGCGGGATTGTTCTCCGGCAATTGATACCGCGGCAGTTATGAATCGTTCCATCAGAAAACGATCGGTGGGCTTTATGTCTGCCTCGGCTACACGAATACCCTTAGCATTGAGTTTATCTCGAATATCGAAGAGTTTTCGCCGACTCTTGAGATACAAAGCGCAGATGGGTTCAGAGTCAAAATTCTTAAGTTGAGTGCTAGCGATTCGCCAGCCAGTTTGCTTGGCTAGAATTGTTTCAACTTGAGGTTGTTGGCTTTCAGGAAAAAAGCAGATGGCTTCCTGGCCACTGAGGCGCAGTCTTAGTGGCCCTTGTTCAGTGGCCAACCAGAAAATGAGTTCGATTCCCGACGCAGATTCAACCCACTGTCTAGTGAGTATGAATCCGTCGAGCTCAATGCCTGATGAGGCTAAGTTAGTATCAGTTGGCACCGACGCATAATCTGTTTAGCACAGGATTTTTCAGATAGTTACTGTTCTAGGGAATTGACCGTAGTTTTCCCAGTTACTCGCTTTTTCTGGAAGTTCTTCCTGAGTCGCCTGAACGTTACCCTCGATGTCAGTCACGCGAGACACGATAGTGTGCTGGCCAGGCGTGGCATTGTTCCAATCGTAACTAAAAAGTTTCCAGGAATATTTCGTTGATCTTGGATTAATCTGAGCACGTTCCCATGGGCCATCGTCTACTTTAACTTCGATGCTCTCCAGAGGTGTGCCATCGTTTAGCACAAAGCCTTGAATCTTGTATTGGCCACCAAGCTCGGTTACTCGAACAATGGATGACTTCAGATTCATAGTGGTAACAGAATTTTCAACCCACCTTTCTACTCCACCGATATTCTCTTTCTTTAGGGTCACATAGTCACGTCCCATAAAGCGACCCATGTATCGAGTGTCCTGAACATGAATCTGCGTTAGCCACTTCACATTAGCCACACCGTACCAACCAGGGATTAGTGCTCTCACTGGTTTGCCGTGGTAATGAGGGAGTGGCTCGCCATTCATTTCAAAGGCAAGCATGTTCTCGGGTCGCATGGCATCATCGATGGAAAGACTGCGGGCGAATGCTTTTTCGACTTCACGTTCACGAATGGTTTCAACCTGAGTGTCTGTACCAAAAAATACAATTTCCTTGGCTCCGTCTTGAATTCCTGCTTCTTCAAGAATATCTTTTAAAGATACTCCTCGCCATCTGGCGTTTCCAATCAGACCTTGAAATAAACGAGGACTATTACCACCACATTCGAAGCCAACTTGCTGCTCAATATTGTCGCGGTCCTTTAAGTCCTGTAAGGAGAAATCAAGCTCCTTATCCACCATACCGGTGACTCTTAGTCGATAACTATCATTGTCTATCTCTGGCTGACCGTAATGCTGTACCAGATAGAAATCCTCATTATCGGTGAAATAAGTAGTGATTTCTCTTGTATCTAGCCAATGTGTAGAGTTTGGTCGTACCGGTCTTACGTTGAATGTATCAGGCACATCGGTAAAGGGTACCAATCTCTCACCCTGTGCTAACGCAGGGAAAATAAACCCCGGCACTGAAGCAGCGCCAGCGGCTAAGGCACCAGTTCCAAGAGCACCCTTAATCAATTCACGTCGAGAACTATCTTCAGGCTTGTCATCTTGATTCATGATCTTCTCTCTTTTTCTTTGATTCTGCTGAACCTGTTTGACTCTGCACTCAATTCAGCGATGGAGTTAATTTTAACGATATTATCAGCCAACCTTATCACAAGATTCAGTCTCGAACCCAGCCGAAAAACGAAGAAACGGGGTTTTAACCCGATAGCGAATTTATTTCCTGATCTAGCCTGAAATTCTTATCGGTGACTATGGATTCCAGCACCTGAATACGGCGTTCCAATTCTAATGTTTTCGCCTTCAAGGCTATATTTTCATCTAGCAAACCAGACTCCAACTGATCCGCCCCACTGCGCAAGCGTTCGGTGCGATACTTAAGGTAAACGCTAAAACTCACAAAGGAGAACACGATTGCGACAATTAGTACTGCTGTTATGTCACCCATATTTGCTTACTCTAACTTAGTTTTAGGACGATTCCGTTTGATTCGAGAACCAGCGGTTTAGTCGGTATTTCATGTTGGCATCAATCAGCCGATCATTCAATCAGACACTGACTAAATAAAACCAGCTTACTGTTAGAGCTTAAACTCCCAGGCCTCATATTTCACTAACATATCAATATCTTATATGTGTCCAGAGGGAGGTACAGAAGCCTAAAATTCGATTGTAGGAGAGGGGCTTAAACTACAGTGGCTACTGATAATAATTGATCTTCGACTAAGACGATAACCGATGAGAATAACATGGCGACTATCATTCGAACCGAACATAAAACCCTAATTTCGGCACCGCGGGGCCAGCAACATTCAGACAATCAGAATCAGTGGCTGGCATCGATGAATGATAGCGGCTGGCGTGTGCTTACCGACTTCCACAACTGGCCTGATTGGGTTCCCTCTGTCACAGAGGCGGCACTGACGGATAGTGATTCCCCCGCCAGGGGTAGCTTGCTGAACATCAGCTTCGCAGGGTCCACTGCCCTTTGGTCTATTGATCTTTGGGACCCGCCACAACGTATTCAACTCAGTGGGGAGATAGCTGGCGTGGAAACAGCCTATGGATTTTTAATCCGCATGAACCCTAATAAATCACAACTTGAAATCTCACTGGAGATTGAGAGAAGGCTAAGCGGCTTAGCACAACTATTGGCAGGTCTAATAAGATGGAGGCAGCAGCACTGGGGGCAGCGAATGGTGTCAAATTTGGGCGACAGGATTCGTCCAGATAAAAGTTTACCAAGCTAACTACTATATATAGTGTTTTATTATCAATATTTCCCCAATAACTTGATTTCTCTCCATATGGGCGCTCAGAAATGTAAGAAAATGCTACAAATTGCTGATTTTTCAGTACATTCTATGTAATGTGGCTTGGTTCACATTTAGCTAACTTGTGTCTGGTATTTCCAGTCTAATTTGAAATACTGAGAAGTCAGTCATGTTTTTGGGTGTAGTATTTAAGGATATCTCAAATAAAGAATAAGAATTAATCCCTATGAATTCCGAAGCTAACACAAGTCTAATTGAGGCGATCAATCAGAATCGACGCGTTCAGCTATCGATCGATAAACTGTCCAAAGGCATAGATAATTATCATATCGATGTAAAACTCAGCCCGAAATTTTCATCAGATATCAAAAAGCTTGTTGCCCTTGTAGTTTCGCAAATTGCCATTCCCAAACCCAAGCATTGGGACAATTCAAAAGCATTCGAAAAAATAAGAACCGAATATCTCGATATGATGACGATTCTTATTCACAGGGTGAAAACAGATTTGAGCGCAGATGAAATCTGCTTTCTTCAATTTGCAGTAATAAAAATAATTCTCAGAGTTACTAGAGCTCAAATAGATTTAGATATTGGTAATGTCACTTCACGATTAGCAGATTTAAGAAGCAAAGGGTCGTCTGAAGCGCTGGCGACTGATCAACGCCTGTTCTGGCTGAAGAAAAACTATGATTCGATTCTCTATAATGTAAACAAGCAAATATTTTCTCAACTGCAAAGAGTTGAGGAAAGACAGTTGGCACCTATACGAGACCAATTTCTAGGCGAAGAATATCAATTCGTAGTAGATGTACTTCTCAATCCCTTATTGTATGTTTCCGACCCCAGTGCATTGCCCTTACTACTGAATGAATTTTGTGTGTTCAATTGGAATAGCGAGGCTTCTGGGTTTATCGAACTGAATACCAAGGTTGAGCAACTTCTCAATAAGCGCCTCAAGCAGTTGCCGATATCGCCCCTTAAGGATAATTCAAGCAATGATGCTTCTTCTGCGGAAATTCATGATGAGTTAGGCGGGCTGTTTCTGACGCAGACTTTTTTCGGTCCGGCTAAGGACACAAAAGCTACCATTTTTGAAGATCTTAGCTGGTTTGAAAACGCAGAGAATATCGCCACACTATTTAATGTTAAAAAGAATAATTCGGCCTTGGCCGATATTCGAAAGCAATTCGGATTCGGGACTTGGTGGAAAAAACGTGGAGAGCTTAAGCTTCTGGAGAGATCCCTAACTGCTTTTTCCAAGATACTTAGATCAAATAAAATTCTAGCGCAACTGCTGTCCTCACACTATATGCGTAGATCACTGAATCCACTCATCATGGAGCACGTGGATCTTAAAACAGTCTGCCAGTTTCTTAGCGGCAATATCACCGCGGCTAAACTGCAAGACAGTATTAGCGGTGGAAGTAAATTGTCTGCGGAACAAATGAAGTCATTAGAATCCTTAAAGAGCAAGCTAAAGGATCAGGTATCTAAAGCAGATTCCAGCGACTCACTTAAATTGTTGAGTGACATCAGTCGTTATCGACAGAGCCTTAAATATTATCGCTTCGCACACAGGGCTTTTAACCGACTCAGCTTGTTAACCGCCGATGAGGATCTCAAACTTTCAAGTTCTGCCGGCACTCTGTATCTGGTGCCAACCAGCTCGGAAATAGAAGACGACGAAGAGCGCATCTGTCATCACGCCATAATGAAAGCAGATGTACGCGGCTCAACAACGGTTACCGATGAACTCCAAAATAAGGGATTAAACCCTGCGTCCTATTTTAGTATGCGCTTCTTCAATCCCATCAATAAAATCTTAGCTACCTATGGTGCGAATAAAGTATTTATTGAGGGCGACGCAATTATTCTAAGTTTCCTTGAATACGAACAGACTCCTCAGGAGTGGTTCTCCGTAGCACGTGCCTGCGGGTATTCGAGAGATATGCTAAAGATTGTAGGTTCCAATAACCGTTATTCAACACAGATGGGATTGCCGCTACTGGAGCTGGGAGTCGGTATTTGCTATTCCAATGAAGCTCCGCGCTACCTCTATGATGAGGATAAGTCGATCATGATTTCTGGCGCCATAGGCTTAGCCGACCGTATGTCTTCTTGTTCATGGATACTTAGAGAGGCCATAAAGAAAAATCTATTCAACATTGATGTGCTTCGTATTGCCGACGGAGAGTCGGGTAAAGGAGAGAAGGGCCAGCACTATGTGCGTTACAACGTAAATGGAATCCTCATCGATGATGCCGCCTTTAGCAAGTTACAAGACGAAATCACGTTAAAGTCCGTGCGCATGAAGCTAAATGGTAAACAATACTTGTTTCATGTGGGCCAATACCCGGATACTCAGGGGCGGAAGAAGGATCTAATTATTCGCGAAGGAAAAGTGGATATCTGGCGTGACTCTGAAATCCAAGAGGATCCAGATAGCGACGAGGTTTACTACGAAGTAGTAGTTAATCGAAAAGTCATTCCGCTCGTTCTAGAATCTGTGAATGGAAAGCAGACTGCTACCGCCTAAATTAACTAGTGGTGATGTCCGCCCACTCCGTGCACATGTCCGTGGGCAATTTCCTCATCGCTAGCATCTCGAATTCCTTCTACCTGCACTTCGTAATAAAGAATTTTCCCTGCCAGCGGGTGATTAAAATCAACATCGGCATTGAATTTCCCTACTTTAACTACCACCACCGCACGTTTACCTTGATTCGTGTCAACGGCAGCCGGCATCCCAGGCAGAATTTTTTTGGGAGGAGAGGGGAATTGTAAATGTTTGATTGGAACTCGCTGCATTGAATTAGGACGCCGGTAGCCATAGGCGTCGTCCGGTTGTAATGTAATTTCGATCGCGTCACCAACCTTCTTGCCTTCCAAGGCCTTCTCCAGTCCTACTACGACATTGTGAAATCCGTGCAAATAGAACAGCGGCTCGCCACCATGGGATTCTTCCCTCCAATCACCTCGTTTTCCTTCTGGCGTGACTTCGGCCAGCCGGTAGTGAAAACTAACCACCTTATTCATTTCGATAACCGCTTCGTCTGGGGCTTCACTTGCATCTTTGCTTACGTCAACTTCAGACATTCATTGCTCTCCTGCGTAGGGGTATAATTCTATCAGATGGATCTTGGCTATAAGTAGTTTCGAGCACTGTATTGGCGATACTGGATCTGGAATGAGAAACGGATTCTGGTAGCAGTTGCCTGTCTCTGGTGATACTTTCAAGATTACTATTCTCAGGTCACCCCTCTATGCCCCCTGAAGACCACAGTTCTAAATTTCCTGTTCCGCTAGTAAATTCTGAGAAGTATCTGGATAGGCTGAATCATTTCCTCGCTTTGTCTCTATCTATACCAGAACGAGTTGCCAGGGCACTTGGAGCTATTGTCGGGGGTAGCACCCTGCTTCTCACTAAGACTCTCTTTCCTAGAGCGGTTAAGGACTCAAATAGCTACCGCTTTACTTTTGGCATGTTTCAAACATTCCTAATCAGGAATGTTGCCGAGCTCAAGGACTTCACCACAGACACCGAGTTACAAGAACATTTCTTGCACAGAAAACTATTAGGAACCAGCTTAGAGGCAGCGGGTTTGCTGACAATGCATCTGTCGCCGGTCTGGGTTTTCGCGATTGCCTCAGACGCCGCAAAAGGAGGCCAGGTATTTCTTAATCGCCTGGTGCATTACCTGAAGGAAAATCAGGTAATCGATGAGAGCAGCAATCCTGATTCTCTAGAACAGGTTCTACTATCTATTCACGAAATGGGCCGGCAGGGCGCTACTGCTATCGACACACCACCCTTATCAATTCCTGAAATAGAAGAGTTGGCGCAGCAGTTACGCACCTCAACGGCGTCTCTGAGGCAAAATTCAGCTGGTCTATTACCCCGATTCGAATCGATTTGGGATCAAATCAGCCTGGTTGCCAAGAAAGAGAATCTCAGTACAGAACAGGTGTTGGGCATGTTATCGCTAAGTGCCGCGGCTATAGCTCAAACCAGCGTAGGGACTGCGGGCGCAGTGGGCAAAACTGGCTTTTACCTGCTGGACGAAGTACTTCTCAATGGCTACAAAGAAACCTTAATTGAACTATCCGATACCGGCTCTTTGCGTTATATGCAGCAGAATATGCAACCTTTTATCGAAAATGCGCAATCTCATTTCGATTTCAAAATCGAAACCCGGTCACAGCGTTGGTTCAAAAATGGATTCAATAAACTGTTACAAGCTATAAGGGCTAAAAATAGATTTCGTAATTGAAACTTGCAGATTGTGTTGACTAAATTCTGCAAAAATTTAACTAATTCCCACTCTTTTAAAGAAATTATTACCATAAGAATTTCATTGTGTTAGCTTAAATTTGCCCTGATTACTATGAAGTCTTAGGGCATAGACCTGTTACACTACATAAACAAATGCAGAGGGGGCTGCGGGCGACAGAATATTATGATTTCTTGGTCGCATGCAGCATCAAAATTATGAATCAAGCCCAATTTTCCAAATTTTCTCCGATCACAGTAGCCGTTAAAAAGAACGTGAGGCAACTGCGTCTTAACGCGGGTTATTCCATGAACGAGGGTGCACGATTATTAGGAGTATCCCGTAAGCAACTGGAGGATATAGAAACAATTCGCAATTATGGCTGCCATCTGGATCTGGAGTTATTGGCGAAAATGAAGGTAATCTACAAGACATCCCTAGACCAATTGGTTGGTGATATCCCTGAAGATTATTATTCCGAATTCTACGTACGGCCTCGGAAACGGCTGGGATCAAAGCCGCGTTAGCGAGCGCCTGCGGGCTTAATCGGTAAAACTGCTCTGCGCGTCACGCCTCAGAGCAGATTCCGGGTCTAAAGTCTGCTAAGGCTTTTCAAGCTACTCCATTCAACCCCTGCTCGCTTTGTGGCCGAAAGTGGCAAAATGATGTATAATTACCGGCTTTTGTGGCAAAGAGTAAGACTTTCATGGCGAATAAATCAAAAAAAGACGCGGCTGTAAGTAATCGCGCAGATCTGGCAGAACACGTTGATGCATTTTTAAAATCCGGCGGCAAGGTTCAACAAATTCCCTCCGGTGTTAGTGGACAAACCTCTACCAGCGGCCCCAGACAAATAGTCCTAAGCCACAAAACAAGCTCTTAAAACTCTCTCCTGAAGAAATCACGGTGCCACCGCACCGTCTCGCGCGGAGTAGTGGATGACAGGCAAATCCTGCAATTTCTACCCGGCACAATGTCAATTCATACACACTTATAGCTGTTTAATCTGGTAGCCTTTGTCAGCCAGCAGATCCAATAATCCGTTCTCTCCTACTATGTGAGCTGCTCCCACCAAGACAAACTCCGTGTCTGCATCTTGCAACATTCGATCAATCTGAGGGATCCATTTCAGATTCCTTTGCAGAAGTAGAGAATCGTAAAGCTCAGGCGCTTCTTGTTTCATATCATCCACAAATAGTTCAGAAAGGTTCGAATCGTTTCCGGATCGCCAGGCACCGATCATTTCTTCCATTAGCTCATCGATTTCATCAAGCTCACGCAATGACAATAAGATGAACTCGCTCTCATTGCCTTCACCCATCGCTGCGATAAAGCCAATTTGTTCTTGCACAGATTCCAACTGACCGAGGTACTTTCCATCACTCATGGCACGTGAATTAAAGTACACATCCACACCTTGTGGTGTAAAACCCATGCTCTGAAATTCCAAAATTTGTAGTGTGCTAACTAACAAGCCTGGTTTAAATTTTTCCAACATCATGAGTGGCAAACCTGTACCGGCTGTGTATTCCGTTAACGCTGCATAGGCCTCTTCATTCAAAACGGTTTTGAGAGTTCGCTCATCACTATAAGTCAGCTGTTGCAGCATCTGCGTTTGCACCGCCAGGTCACCCATGGAGCTAATGTCGGTTTCAAAATACAACTGGGAACTGGCCTGATACGCTTGCTCAAATTCATCCGGCAACGGGTAGTCGCCTGGTCGAAGCAAATGCACGGTACCACCGAGATATAGTGTGTTGCCCCCGGAGCTCACTGACCAAACCGATGTGTCTGCAACAGCAGAAGCCATGAACGCTATGCTCAAGAATAGAGTGCATCCGGTTGAAGCCAATTTTCGGCCGGTTAAAAGAAATAGATTACTCATTTGGAAATTCTCCTGCATGGATATTCTCGGACAGCAAATTAGCTATTGGCTACGGCGGTAAATGGTCAGCACTATGCAATTACTCCTACAAGCTGTAATTAGGCAACATCCGTGATTTTACACAGCAACTTGTTAAAGGTAGCATGCCCGCAACAAGCGTAAAAGCCACTCACTCTCACATTAATCGTATTGCCCACTATGTCAAAGCTATTGTTTCGAATGCGTAATGTGCCCGAAGATGAGGCTCAAGAAGTAAGAGAACTTCTGGAAGTACACGAAATCGATTATTTTGAGACTTCCGCTGGTAACTGGGGTATTTCCCTGCCGGCAATCTGGTTAAAAAATGTCGAACAGTTTGAGCAGGCGCGTGAGCTGCTAGATGGGTATCAGCGTGATCGGTCTGAGCGATTGCGCAGAGAATATCAGCTAAGCAAAGAAAGAGGAGAACTGAAAACAACGTGGCAGAGTTTCAAAGAAAATCCACTACAGTTCATTGCCTATTCTCTCACGATCGCTTTGGTATTCTACCTATCAACGCTATTTTTTCTATCTTTCTGAAAAGAATCGCAATGTGGTTAAAAGTTCAAATTCGAACTAAACAATTATTGTAGTAGCTTAGACGAGTTCACTAAACTTGTTAAATCCGTCGAAATTCTCCGTAGCGTCTGTTTCTTCTGAAACGAAATCCAATTCGTTTTCGGTTGGAGACCAGATTTCTTCACAACTCTCAATAAATTTTAGCCCAACTTCCTTCTTGTTTACTCGAATAACTTGTACCGGTAGCGCAGGCATAGTCTCATCCCAACCGTCTCCGCGAATCTTGACATCCAACTCCATCATGACGAAAAAATTTAAATCTTCGTCTAACTTGATTGAAACTCCGCTAGTTGACATGTCTTGGATGTCGCAGGTAACTGTTCCCAATAATGGGTGATTAAGAGTAGCCCAAAAATCTACCTCTACTCGTTTATGTCGTCTTCTTTCAATCATAAGTAATTACTCGTGCAACCTGGAAACTCATAACTAAGTCTAGTGTAGATATGCTACCAGTTAAATTCATGATATTTGATTAATCGTCTAACTATGTGAACTGGCGCGCAATTCTACACACAAACCAAATCGATTTCCTGTTTCTTCTATGATCAATGCTGGAATTCTAGTGATATTTCTTGCTGTGCTTTGGCCTGACCCAGGTATTTCACTTTGTCATCCGAAACAAGGCGGGACACACGGAATTACCTTCACAATCACTTGCCGAGGTTTTCACTTAACATATTGGACCGGTTTATCTAAATTTCCATTTCCTTGAATAGTTCTGAGGAGATAGCATTAGATTAAGATTCTGCAATTTCTTTTTCTTGCCTGCGTGCTTTACAGGACCAAGGATGTGGTATATAAAATCACCAGGCGTTTGTTAGTAATTCTAACAGGGGGAATTTGCTAACAACCTTGGCTACCCTGGCATTAAAAGGAGGTGATCCCATCAATAGTCAATCTATCAAGGGAGCCTCCAGTTACTTAATCTAATAGTGATCAGGTAATTGGAGGGGCATCGCCTAAGCAATTGGCGATTCCTTTGCTCCCATAAGTAGTAGATCCCGTTATCACTTTTCGTGGTAACGGGATTTTCTGTTTCTTGGGGCTGCGAATTCTACAGAGGCATACAATCTATAATGGGTACCACGGCAGGTAGAGAGTAAAAACTACCGCGTCCCCAAATAGCTTCGCAATCTCGGTGGAAAGTTCTTCTTAATCAGTGCTTGCTGTAAATTCCATTGCGCCGCTGGTTCCACATCTTTCAAAAAACTTACTTTATCTGTTTCCAACACTGCAATTGGAATCCCATTTTCGTAAAGAACGCGGTTCTTGGTAAGTCTGGAGAGTTTGCGATTAGGCAAAATTAGATTCAATAGATTGAGTGGATCTACCGCCGAGATGCTGTAGTAACTGGGCTTGCCATCCCTTTTGTCGCTCTGAAACTTACGCAGAGCATCGACAGTTTCTGGAAAAGCAAATTGTTCACCTCCAACACCTGATACAAATCTGCCCCCACGAATAGTCCCTCGTAGTTCCATCTTGCGTAATGCGGCTAACAGCACTCGCCAAGGTGGTGCGAATAACTCTCTCTCCAGCAAAGCTCGAAACAGAACTCCCCAGCGTTGTAGATAAATACCAATAAGACGCTCTAGCTGCGTATCACTGAGTACATCCCAGTGCTTTTTTGATGATTCAGAATCACTAGCAGCCTTCGCTGTTTCTAATAAACTCCATCTGCCAGCATCTTCGACTCCAAACATTGCCCGCCTACCCCGTTTCCGATGGTTACTTGGTTTCTTGCTGTTTGGCGTTAGCAACGCGCGCAAGCCAGTAAAGCTATCGCTGGTAATGCGTGCGTTACTCACAAGCTCAGCCAGGCCTTGCTCTAATTGTGCTTTCAACAATCCAGTTCTGTCCTGAATTTGATCAAAAAAACTCGCTCCATTGTTAGCCAAATCATGCTCAATCTGACTTGCGAGCTCACTCTGTGGTAGCGGGTCGTGTTCGCTGTGCTGTGCTCTTGCAAGCGCTTTCCAAATGTCAAGATTGGCACGGGAGACAATCGATATGGGTGTAGTTTTAATGGGGCCGGAAAAATTGGCTGCACTCGAATTTTTCCTACGGGTCATCCTCTGTGAAGCGCTAGGCAAGGAGTATCGTCCCCAAACCATCTTCCCACTGATGCACATTACATCCAGCCAACTAGGGTCATAATCTACCACGCGTACCGGATAAAGGTCTGCCTCCCAGCTCGCCGCTGGCGCGGCTATTCCATCCATTAGGCCTAGTGTATTTTGCAAACGGGTTTGCCCATCGAGGGCAGGTTCTCTTGTTGCCGGTTGCGTGACTGTCTCTTCTTCAACCGTTAATAGTTGATGCCGGTCAAACAAGAATTCCGTGTATTTCTGCAGTGAAACAGGCTTAATACTTTTTCGATGCGCATCGATCGTGTACCTATGAATGCGTTGTAGCAATCTTCTTTCACACCATTCGACCACCGGCTGTGTAGTGGAATTATCCTTTCGCGCCTGCTGCGAGAACTGTCCCTGAAAAGCAAAGCCCTCTACTTCCAAGGCAATCAAAGCCAAGTCTATGTCAGCTACCTCCACAGCTAGTTCCGCAGACAACTGCTGCGCAGGAATTGGACCCAAGCCTTCTAATCGAGAGCGTACTAGCTCTCGCAAGGCGTCTTGGCGTTCCCACTTCTGCTCACGAATAAACTCAGGGATATCCTGAGTCGTTTCTATTTGCGGAAATAGCGCCATAAAACAGGGCAGTTTTTCCGTGGCAATCCACAATACTTTTGGTGTATCTGTAAGTTGTAAGATCCGTCCCGCATCTACTAGTGTCTGCTGCCATTGTTGATAATTTTTAGCCTCGAATTCTTGCTTGCTCATATAACCCAGACTGAACAATCCATCGTGTAGTTCTTCAACATTACTGACATAGGGCCAGGCTTCTTCTCGTACTCTTGCAATAGCATCGGCATCCAACAAACTAAAATCTTTGGCTTCGGCCGGGTCGGCCCAACTGCGATTGCGAATTGCATTGGTTCGCCGTTCTTCAAAAGGCGCATCATCCAGAAAAGCATAGGGTCGCGCATTAATGATTTCTTGAGCGAATGGAGATGGCTCCCGCAGGTCTTTGGCAAGCAAAGTTAATTTGCCTTGCTCAATGTCGGCAATTAGTTCTGTCAGTTGTTCTATATCCATCGCCTCGGTCAAACAGTCATGAATCGTCTGATTAACCAAAGGATGATCCGGAACTTCGCGTCTACCGCTTATGTTTTCTTGGCAGGCAATTTGATCAGGAAAGACATGAGCGACAAGATCCTCAGCATCCATACGCTGAAATTGAGGTGGCACGCGCTTGCCATTTCGATTGCGCTGAATGGCTAGTGAGCGAGTAGCGTTCCAACGCCACCTAACCTCAAACATGGGCGCATCCAGCAAGGCTTGCACTAACACCTCTCTTACTGTGGCCGACTGTAAATACTTGAAAACGTCATCGAGTGGGAAGCTGTGGATGGAGCCTAATGAGATAACAATACTGTCTTCGTTGGCAGCTGCTTGCAGTTCAAAATTAAATGACTTACAGAAACGTTTTCTTAGCGCCAATCCCCAGCCACGATTGATACGGCTTCCAAAGGGAGAATGTATGACAACATGCATATCACCGACTTCATCAAAGAATCGCTCCATAACTATTGAGGAGCGAGTCGGCATGACCCCGAGAGCGTTCATTCCCGTCTGCAAATAATCAACCAATTGTGTTGCCGCTTCTCGCGGTAATCCGGCAATCTCCACCAACCACTGTACTGCGGCGTTTGCAGAATCATTGATCAATAGATCTGCGATTGTTTGTCTGAGGTTTGAAACTGCTTCGGATAGCTCTCGTGTTCGGCCCAGACCTTCACCGAACCAGAACGGAATCGTGGGTTGCATGCCCTGAGCATCGCGCACACGAACCTTGAGACCATCGACGCGAAGCATCTGCCAACTGTGTGTACCTAGCGTAAACACATCACCTGGCAGCGCTTCCAGAGCGAAGTCTTCATTGAGACTACCAACTACAATGTCCTCTGGATCAAGAACAACTTGATAGTCGAACATGTCGGGTATCGCCCCACCATTGGTTAAGGCAATTAAATTGGCACCGCGCCGCGCTCGTAGACGATTATTAATAGCATCCCAATGTATGTGGGTGCCGCGCCGTCCACGTCTACTGGTATAGCCCTCTGCCAACATCTTTACGATAGTGTCGAATTCTTGCCGATCTAGATTTCGATACGAGTAGGCATTGCTAAAAAGATCAAATAATTCCGCCACATCCCAACCGCCAACTTGCTGATCAAATAGTTCGCCCGTCTGCCCTGCTTGATCATGTGATTGTGAAGAAACCTCCGCGACGATTTGTTGGGACAGTATATCCAGAGGTTTTTCTGGCATGATGATTCGGTCCAGCTCCCCTTCACCTATGCTATGTAATAGTGCCGTGCTTTCGACCAAGTCATCTCGAGTCAGCGGGAAAAGAATCCCTTTCGGTGTTCCATGTATGGAATGTCCACTTCGACCCACACGTTGCAGGAAGGTCGCGATGCTCTTCGGTGAAGAAAATTGCACCACAAGATCAACCGAGCCAATATCGATTCCCAGTTCCATGGAAGCCGTGGCCACCAATACCTTTAGCTCACCGGCCTTTAGTCTTTGTTCCGCATCATGTCTGAGATCCTTGCTCATACTGCCGTGGTGTGAACAAACTGCGTGCTCACCCAGGCGCTCTGACAGTGCCAATGCAAGGCGCTCCGATAGCCGCCTGGTGTTAACAAATACCAATGTGGTTTGATGACCCGTTATCAATTCCACCAAGCGCTGGTACAACTCCTCCCAAACTTCATTGCTCATCAACGCGCTCAGGGCTGAGCCAGGTACTTCCAGTCGAACATCCAGCTCACGGCGAAAACCGGCATCTACGATTTCACACTCAAGCTGTTCGCCATTGCAGTTACTGTTTCCAACCAGGTATTTAGCAACCATTTCAATCGGCCTCTGGGTTGCCGATAGACCAATGCGCTGAAGTCGCTGACCGCAGTTGTTGAGGACTATTTTCTGCAGGCGCTCAATGGACAGAGCTAGGTGTGCTCCGCGCTTGTCGCCCAGCATGGCGTGAATCTCATCCACAATTAACGTGGAGACATTAGCCAACATGGCTCGTCCACTGGCGCTGGTGAGCAATAGATAAAGGGATTCTGGAGTAGTCACCAAAATATGGGGTGGCTGTTTGGCCATTTTTTGCCGTTCACTGGCAGGCGTGTCGCCGGTACGCACCGCAACGGTGATATCAACCGGAGCGGCTCCACAAAGATGCAAGTGCTCGGCGATACCATTTAGGGGCATCTCCAAATTCTTGTGAATATCGTTACTCAGCGCTTTCAGCGGTGAAACGTAGAGAATATGCACACCTGGGCTGAGCTGGCGCTTCAAGCCCCTCTGTAGAAGTTCATCGATTGCCGCATAGAAGGCGGCTAAGGTCTTGCCACTGCCAGTAGGAGCTGAAATCAGCGTATGTCGGCCGGATTTAATCGCAGTCCAAGCTTGAGACTGGGCTTCAGTGGGTGCCCCGAACTGAGAAATAAACCAATTGCGGGAAGCTGGATGAAACTGCGATAAGGCCATGGTGAATTCGGCAAAGGTAAATTTACTGTACGGGCATACAGGTTAGTGAAGACCATCTGAGTTTGCAATAGTAACTGGCTCATCCCAATACCGGTACCGCCCCGGCGATTCGGCTATAGAGTGGGAGAATCAACTGGGCAGTGCAGAATATCAAGCTAGCTCAAGTCATTTGACATGTTTAGAAGACCTGGGCTAGCTTAGCTGTCTCAAAGGTGTAGAAACGATGAGTGAATTAGATAAAACCAGTATTTCCGAGCGTCTCGGCAGCAATTTGAATCTGTTCTGGAGAGAGAACAGGCAATTTTTCCTGCTGCTTTCCTGTATTATCTTTTTTAAGAGTGCTATTGCAGACCTCAGCTCAATATCTGGTGCTTCCATGCAGCCTACCCTGCTAGATGGCGACAAGGTCTGGGTGAATAAACTCGCCTACGACGTGAAAATTCCCTTTACTGAAATTTCCCTGGCGGAACTGTCGGACCCCACTCGTGGAGACGTAATTATTATCGACTCCAAGAAAGCCCATAAAAGACTGGTTAAGCGTATTGTGGGTGTCCCCGGCGACACTATCTATATGCAAAATAATGCACTGGTCATTAACGGCGAAGCAGCACATTACGAAGTACTGTCCCAAGATGACGACGCCATTATAATTTTGGAAGAACTCCCCGACATGGCGCACCAGGCAAGGCTTTCTAGTCGATTTGTTAGTCGAACCGCACGTAGCTATGGACCAACTGTAGTACCCCAAGGCCAGTATTTCGTGCTCGGTGACAACCGCGACAATAGTGCAGATAGCCGCGTATATAGCTTCGTACCAAGAGAGGAAATTATCGGACGATCAAATTCTGTAGTCTTTTCCCTGGATAGTGACAACAATTATTTACCCCGTGGCGAGAGGTTCCTTGCCGGTATTGACTAAGCCTGGGGATAAGGAATTACTATCCAGTGTGCCACTGGATGCACAGAGGTACAGTGTAATTCGTCTAATGTTTTCTGTTGCTTCTGAGAATTCACTCAATTGACACTGTAATTAAAGAAATCTTGCAATAAAATCCGATGTAATCGGGTATTGTTAATGATGCTTTGTAGCACCGAGACTGCCAGGGGCAAAGCAGCCGTTAATCTATAAAACCATAACGAGGTAAATCATGATTGTTAAACCCCACCCACGTGTTGGATCACTGAGCAGATTTCTGTTATCGCTGATTCTTCTGGGAACTCTTCAGATCTCGATGGCACAGGATTTTGTCTGGGCACCAGACTTTCCCGTAGGCGCCTCGATTCCCGAAATCTCAGCTGCAGATCAAGATGGCAAGGTTCTTACATTCGACGAATTAAAAGGCGAGAAGGGCCTGCTCTTTATGATGAGCCGATCCTTCGACTGGTGACCCTACTGTAAAGCTCAGCTCGTGCAGCTGTTAGAAATCAGTGACCAGTTCGAAGCAATGGGTATCAATGTTGCTGCCATTACCTACGACTCTGTGGAGTTGCTTAAGACCGTACAGGAAGACCAGGATGTACGATTTCCACTTCTTCACGATGAAGATGTGACCCATGTAAATGCCTTTGGTATTCGAAATCTCGATTACGAGCCGGGGCATCGCATTTATGGAATTCCCTATCCCGGTATCTTCCTGATAGATGCAAATGGAGTCATTAAGGCAAAGTTTGCCGAAGAGAGATATCAAGATCGACCTCCCTTCGAGGATGTACTTGAGGCCGCTGCAAAACTGTAATCACTAGACCGCTAAAAGGAAGCCTCGCGGCTTCCTTTTTTTTAACTTGCTGTTTTACCCATTGAACAAGTCCGAATACTCCGGTAGTAACTGTTTCCTCTTTAAGGGCGTCTAATGCAATAATCCAGGCTGAGTTTGCCAGCTGGGTACAGGACAAACATTAGCAATACTTGCACCGCCCCGGAATTCTCCTGGCAATAGCTTAAAATGTGAATGAGTAGTAGAAATGGCATTATCCTCATACCCTACCGTCCATTTTAAAGCTGCACTAACTACCTTTTTCATAACTCTGTTGATAATGGCGGCAATCTCAGCCCCGGTAAACGCCCAATCCCTAACTAACTACAATATCCCCAGAGTAACTACAGAACCCCGAATCGATGGGCAGATCGACCCGGGAGAGTGGGATCAAGCCACCCGAATAAAGATAAATATTGAAACCGACCCAAATGATAATGTACCAGCCGAGGTGGAAGCTGAAGCCCTGTTGATGGAAGATGGCGAGATTCTGTATGTTGCCTTTATCGCTTTAGACCCTGAACCAGATCAGATTCGCGCGTTCTATCGAGATCGTGACGCCATGTGGAATGATGACTGGGTTGCTATTGTTCTAGACACATTCAATGATGAGCGCCGCGCCTTTGAGTTTTTCGCCAATCCCTTTGGTGCACAAGCCGATGCGATCCAAGATGATGTGAATGGACGGGAAGATTCCTCCTGGAATGCGATTTGGGACAGCGTAGGCCAGATTAATGACCAGGGCTATGTGGTAGAGATGGCAATACCCGTGAAGCAACTACGCTTTTCCGCCAGCCAGGATGAACAAACCTGGGGTATAAATCTGGTGCGAAACTACCCCCGTGATAGACGCACACGCATCGCGAATAGCCCGCAAGACCGAAACATATCCTGTTATATTTGCCAGATACCCAAAGTCGACGGATTTGCCAATCTGTCTAGAAGCCGAAATCTAGAGGTGATTCCTACACTCACCTCAACCGCAGTGGAAAATAGAGACCCACTAGTCGGGGATTGGGATAGTGAAAGTATCGATCCAGAAGCCAGTTTAGATATTCGCTGGGGAATAACTCAGGACATGTACCTGAATGCCACGCTTAATCCTGATTTTTCACAGGTAGAGGCGGACAGCGCACAGCTTGATATCAATAATACCTTCAGCCTGTTCTTCCCCGAGCGTAGAACTTTCTTTTTAGATGGAGCAGATTATTTCGACACCTTCGAGAATCTGGTCCATACCCGAAATATTTCGGATCCCGATTACGGGCTTAAACTAACCGGCAAGACTGGCGATCATACCTATGCCCTGCTCACCGCTAATGATGCCAGCACTAACTTCTTGATTCCCCGCAGTCTAGGTTCCAGCGTGGCATCACTGGGTGATGTCGAATCGAAGGTCGCAATTGGTCGCTACCGTTTCGATATATTTGAAAACTCTACCATAGGAGCCCTGATTACTGACCGCAGCGCCGATGCTTATAACAATACAGTAACAAGTGTGGACGCCGTATTTAGACCCAGCGATCAAGACAGAATCTCTGTTCAGACCATGCATTCGAGTTCTGAATATCCAAGCCTGATACAGGGACGTTACGCACAACAGAGCGATCTTAGTGACAGCAGCCACCGAGTGGAATATACCCATGACGACCGACGCTGGGATTGGCGTCTGGGCTATACCGATATGGGCGACGATTTTCGTGCCGATCTCGGCTTCGTAAACCGCGTCGATTTTAAGTTCGTGGTGGCAACCCTGGGCCATACCTGGCGTGGAGGCCCCGAAAGCTTCTTCAACCGGATTCGGGTAGCGCTGGACTACGACAGAACCGAAGATCAATCTGGCTTGCAATTAGAAGAAGAGTTTGAAGTTTTTCTGAATATGAACGGCCCTAAACAGTCCTTTCTCAACGGTCTGTTCGGCGGCAGTGAAACCTACTGGAACGGCAAGTACTTCGATGAGCAATTTAATCAGATTCGTATCGGTTTCCGTCCTTCCGGTAACCTGAGACTCAGTGCCCTGATTCGCATAGAAGATGTGGTGGATTTTGCTAATACCCGACTTGGGCGATCCAAGCGTTTTGGTCCCAGCATTAACTATCGATGGGGTAAACATCTGGAATTGGACCTGGACCATACCCTACAACAGTTCGATGTGGATGCTGGTCGCTTGTTTACGGCAAACCTTACTGATTTAAAGACTACCTATCAATTTAGTGCGCGTAGCTTTCTCCGTTTCACCTTGCAGTATACCGACAACAAACGAAACCAGAATCTGTATGTCGCTCCAGTACAGGCACGTAGCAAACAACTCACTACCCAGCTGCTCTACAGCTACAAAGTTAACGCCGCCACCCGCTTCTTTATCGGTTACTCCGATGCCGGGTTCCAAAATGACAGTTATGACTCTATCGAAAAAACCAATCGCACTATTTTCGCCAAGTTCAGCTACGCATGGCTGCCCTGAACCTGTTCAGAGAACCGCGTGGCAGTACCAGGATCCGCTCTTGAGTAAATCTATCCCTCGAACAAGAACCACTATTAAATGCCCCAAGCTGTAGGTAAAATGGCGCCTTCTTCCCTAGCCCACGAGCCGTAAACAATGGATCAACGAACTTCGCTGTATCAAAAGCATCTCGACGCCGCAGCTAAAATGGTTGATTTTGCCGGCTGGGATATGCCGATTAACTATGGCTCACAAATTGAAGAACATAATCAGGTTAGAAACGACGCAGGGATATTCGATGTATCCCACATGACCGTGGTTGATATTTCCGGCAATGACGATCTAGCATTTCTGCGTCATCTGCTAGCAAATGATGTGGCCAAACTGGACGAAGTAGGACGCGCACTATATAGCGCTATGCTTAATGAGACTGGCGGGGTTATCGATGACCTGATCGTCTATCGCATGAGTTTTGGCTACCGCTTAGTTGTGAATTGCGCGACTCGAGAAAAGGACCTTGCCTGGATAGGCAGTCACAGCGAAAATTTTGACGTCACTGTCCAAGAGCAGCCACAGTTGGCCATTCTTGCTGTACATGGACCGAAGTCTATCGAAAAGGTATGCGCCGTTTTAGAGACTGATCGTGCTGAAGCCGTAGCGGGCTTAGGAAATTTCAGAGGGTTTGAATCGGCAGACTGGTTCATTGCTCGCACCGGTTATACCGGGGAGAAAGGTGTCGAGCTAATTCTGCCCAATGCACAGGCGCCAGATCTTTGGGACAAATTACTGGCAGCAGGAGTCAAGCCAGTTGGCCTAGGTGCAAGGGATACCCTGCGCTTGGAAGCGGGTATGAATCTGTATGGCCACGACATGGATGAATCTATATCGCCATTGGCGGCAAATATGGAACAAACTATTTCATGGCAACCGCAAGAACGTGATTTCATTGGGCGAGCAGCGCTATGCGTGCAAAAGGAAGAGCAGTTGGCTGGACGCTTACCCATTCTTACAGGACTTGTCTTGGAACAGCGGGGAGTACTGAGAGAAGGACAATCGGTAATATGTGAAAATGGCGAGGGGCTTATAACCAGCGGTAGTTTTTCACCTACATTGAAGCATTCAATTGCATTAGCTAGAATCCCGTTAAACAGTGGCGCCTGCCAGGTTGATATTCGAGGCACCCTCACCGATGTTAGAATCGTTAAACCGAATTTCGTTAGATTCGGCAAGAAAGTGTTTGAATAGAAGCGCGTAACAATCGTCCATTTAATGACGACTAATAAGATCAACTAACCGAAATACCGATTAAACGAGGGAAGCCCAGTGAGTACATATCCTGACAATTTGAAATACGCCACAACTCATGAATGGGTTCGACTCGATGAAGATGGAACAGCGACTATAGGTATCAGCAATCACGCACAAGATGCACTGGGAGATATCGTTTTTGTAGAACTGCCGGAGGTGGGCGCAACTGTTCACGCCAAGGATGAAGTGGCCGTAGTAGAATCAGTGAAGGCAGCGTCCGATGTTTACAGCCCGGTATCTGGAGAAATCATTGCCATTAATGACGCGCTTGTAGACGCACCAGAAACGGTGAATGCAGTCCCCTATGATGATGGCTGGTTCTATAAAATCCAATTAAGCGACGAATTGGAATTAGACGAGCTTATGGATGCCGATGCTTATTCCGATCACTGCGAGGACGAGTAGTTTGGACTAGAGGAATTGAACTCCCTCAGACATCACCACCCCAGCATAAGTATTTCTCATAAGTATCAATGAAGTTTTCGCTTCCTGAAAGGACAGTAATGCAAACTCAATCAAGTCCTGAGATTCAAAATGATCCCGCGCAGAACGACCCCGCTCCGTCTTTGACAACTCTGCAGTATCACACTGAGTTTATCGACAGGCATATAGGCCCAAGCTCAATTCAAATTCGGCAAATGTTACAGGCCCTAAATCTAAAATCTTTAGACGAATTGATTGAAAAAACTGTTCCGGAATCTATTGCTCTAAAGGAAGCCCTGGACTTGGAACAGCCGCTGACTGAGAATGCGGCACTGGCGAAATTAAAGACCATTGCATCCAAGAATTCCCCTGCCAAGTCCTTCATCGGATTAGGCTACTACGACACCCACACACCCAAGGTAATACTGCGTAATGTATTGGAGAATCCTGGTTGGTATACCGCCTATACACCCTATCAGCCGGAGATTTCTCAAGGTCGTCTCGAGTGTCTCTTGAATTTTCAACAGATGACTCTGGACCTCACTGCCATGGACTTGGCGAATGCATCCTTACTTGATGAAGCTACGGCTGCTGCCGAAGCAATGTCTTTGGCCAAGCGAGTTAGCAAGAACCGCAAGGCCGGGAAATTTTTCGTCGATAGGCACTGTTTCCCTCAAACAATCGATGTAATAAGAACTCGTGCTCAGTGTTTCGGTTTTGAACTGGTAGTTGGCGACATAGCCGATGTAGACATGACTGAATTATTCGGTGCGATCTTTCAATACCCTTCGATGACGGGTGAAGCGCGTGACTTAAGTGCTGTCATCAAACAGTTGCATGAGCATAATGCTATAGCCATTGTTGCCGCGGATTTAATGAGCTTGACTCTATTAAAGCCGCCCGGTGAAATGGGTGCAGACGTGGTTACCGGCAGCACGCAACGCTTCGGCGTGCCCATGGGTTACGGCGGCCCCCATGCTGCCTACTTCGCAACCAAAGATGAATACAAGCGAGCGGTACCAGGGCGCATAATCGGCGTATCAATTGATAAGCGCGGCCGCCAGGCATTTCGTATGGCGCTGCAAACTCGAGAGCAACATATTCGTCGCGAGAAAGCGAATAGTAATATTTGTACGGCACAGGTTCTGCTCGCAAACATATCCGCACTGTATGCAATGTATCACGGCCCGAATGGTCTAAAAAACATAGCGCAACGAATTCATCGGCTTACTTCTATTCTTGCGGCCGGCCTGCAAAAGGCAGGCATTACCGTGTGCAATGAAAACTATTTTGACACACTCACAATCGAACTAGATAAAGCGCAATTATCTGACGTAATCACACGAGCCGTTGCTTCCAGGATTAATTTGCGTCTCGATAGAGTTGAGAGTGATAAGCAAATCGGCATTAGCCTGGATGAGTGCTCAGGCGTTGCAGATATTGAAAATATTTGGAATGTGATTCTAGGTGATGAAGCAAAAGGGATTTCTGCAAACGACATAGACCTGTCAATTGTTAGTGGGGAGCAAGGCTCTGTTATTCCGGAGAATCTTGTCCGACGCAGCAACTTTTTGCAGCATCCAAATTTCAATAGCTATCACAGTGAAACCGAAATGATGCGCTATTTGAAAAAGCTGGAAGATAAAGACATCTCTCTCACCCATGCAATGATTCCACTCGGCTCATGCACCATGAAGCTTAATGCAGCAGCGGAGATGGTTCCTATCAGCTGGCCGGAATTTTCTAAACCTCATCCTTTTACTCCGCTTGAACAGATGGCTGGTTACCAGCAAATGATTGCTGAGTTAGAAGATATGTTAGCGGTTATCACCGGTTTCGATGCCGTGAGTATGCAGCCTAACTCTGGCGCTCAAGGTGAATACGCAGGCTTGTTAGCAATAAAGAAATATTTCCAGAGCAAGGGAGAAACGCAACGGGATGTTTGCCTGATTCCCAGTTCGGCCCATGGTACCAATCCAGCTAGTGCGCAGATGATTGGTATGCGAGTGGTTCTGGTTGCCTGTGATGATAATGGCAATATAGATATCGCGGACCTGCGTAGCAAAGCCGAAGCGAACAGTGAATGCCTGGCCGCGCTAATGATCACTTACCCCTCCACCCACGGCGTCTATGAAGAAGCCGTAAAAGAAGTCTGTCAGATTATCCATGACAACGGAGGCCAGGTGTACATGGATGGCGCAAACCTGAATGCACAGGTGGGAGTTGCAAAGCCTGCCGACATTGGCGCCGATGTATCCCATGTGAATCTGCACAAGACATTCTGTATTCCTCACGGTGGTGGTGGTCCGGGTATGGGTCCCATTGGTGTGAAGAAGCACCTAGCTCCCCATTTAGCCAACCATGCTCTGATAACACTGACTGGCCCTGAAGCCAGCAACAGTGCGGTGTCTGCCGCTCCCTGGGGGAGTTCTAGCATATTACCCATCTCCTGGATGTATATCGCAATGATGGGTGCCGAGGGTTTATTGAAGGCCACGCAGATAGCAATACTCAGTGCTAACTACATAGCAATTAAACTGGCTGAGCATTATCCAGTGTTATATACCGGCAGAAACGGCATGGTAGCCCATGAATGTATAATAGACCTGCGGCCATTGAAACTCAGCTCCGGTATAAGTGAAGAAGATGTGGCCAAGCGATTAATGGACTTCGGTTTTCACGCGCCGACCATGTCCTTTCCTGTCGCCGGAACATTAATGATCGAACCCACAGAGAGTGAATCGAAACAAGAACTGGATCGTTTCATTAATGCCATGATTCAAATTCGCAAGGAGATAGCCGAAGTCGAATCAGGAAACATGAATGCAGAAAATAATGCTCTCAGGAATGCTCCGCATACACTAGCTGATATGCTGGACGAAAGTTGGGACCGGCCCTACAGCAAGATGCAGGCTGCATATCCCAATCATGCGGGCAATGAAGCGGTAGGCAATAAGTTTTGGCCAAGCGTGAATCGAATAGACAACGTGTATGGCGATAGAAACCTTTTCTGCGCCTGCCCAAGTATGGAAAATTACGAGTAGTTTGAAAAGCTGTTAGTTTTTAATACTAAGCAAAATTAAAGCTTTAACGCTGTCGGGTAAGCAACAGAAGAATGTTAGACGCCATGTAAAGACTAAACGCCTAATCGGAATTTTTCCCGTCAATATGGGAGTTGCGCATCTTTTTGAGTTTCTCCAATTCATTCTGAATTCGTTCCAACTTCTCACCCAGTTCTTTCTTCTCGGAGATGATCGCATCATCTTCTTTAGATTCGAATTGTTTATAATCTGAATAGATTTTCACCTTCTCTTTCTTTAGCTGATTCGCTTTGAAAGCCTTGAATTCAGACACCTGCCTTCTTACGGCGAGTCCCGGTATCAATACAATCGATATAGCAAGGATGAACGGCAAAGAAACCCAGAATAGAAAAATGAACTGAACATAAGGTCTATACATATACACCCAGGAAACACCGAACATATGTATGGATACCAATATTCCAACAGCTCCAATCAAGCCAGCGAAGAACCAAAGAGAATCTCCAAGCTTCTTGATTCCACCATTACCATCAGGATCATTCGCATCTAGCGAGTATTGCAAACTAGGCGCAAATTTCAGATATAAAATAATTACAGCAGCAATGGCCAGCAAGCCCATTCCACTGGCGAATCCTCCCATGAAAAAGCCGGAATAAACCATAATCAAGGAAAAGGTGGCATCGTAAAACACAGCAGGAACGCCTAATAGATGACCTACGGTGGTATTAATAGTCCCGAATGTGAGCCCCGCTAAGAAGAACCATTTATCATTCATCCACGTAGCAACCACACCCTCGCTGATGACATGCTCTCCTTCTATCTCTTTCATGGTTGCTAAACTTTGCCGAAACACATCTGTTGCAATATACAGGGCGAATATCGAGGTAGAAATGATTACACCAAGAATCCAGCAATTTTCACTGAAGAAAACTATTTTATTCGGCAATGAGTAATACTGTAGAAGAGAATAGGTGGCACCGAGTGATACGGAGATAAATAACTTCCAGCCATAACCAAAAGCCTCTCCATTTCTATAAGGATCATAGAATGGATAGAAATTCGACTTCTGGGGTTTTAGTATTTTAAGCATGATACTTTCTGATTAGCGCGCTTATTCTTCGGAATATGAAAACGCATGACCTAGCACACTCCCTGTATCGCCAGTTAGTACGACTATTGTGCCGCTTTTCTCTTTATCGGTCAAAGTCTTACTATGCTCAAGCTGAATTTGAGCCTTGGCTGTTAAAAGCGGGCGTCCAGACAGTAGCCTGCTCTTCAAATATAGTGCATATGGCGGTGCAAATGGTTGCGCAATGAATTCTCGGTAGCGCCTGAATGGTTCCGTTTCTCTGTTGAGAAATTCACTAAAGGCAGGATGTCGAGACAAATATTTTGGATGACTGAAAAAGGAATTAGAACAGTAACTGGAATAGTGAAACTCACCTGGATTTTCATTCTTATTCGATCTTAGAGGAAACCGTTCAATAAATTTCTGGCAATCAAGCACCAATTTTGAGCTGGGTAATACACAGATCGACGGTATGTCCCGCCAGACTCGAACTGATCGATTGAATCTAATCGCAAAATAGTCGCTGTAGCTGTTATTTAAAAACTTAACAAGAGAGAAAAACCCCATAGGGGTAATAGGAGAAATTAACAGAAGAACTTGCTTTGGCTCTAACAGATAAGCATGCACTTTTACTTGATAGGCATTCAGACAATGAAGTAAGCGATGCAGGTAGAACTGCTTACAAGCATCATCATAGAAACCTGTGCCAATAGTACCTTCTTTGATTATTGCAAAGTAGGTCTTTCCCACCATTAGATTATTGTTAGACATTGATACTGAAGTCTCCTGCATAGAGAAACCGCACTTATTAGGGTCGGTCCTGGATTCTCTTACCTGACATTGCGGTTTTCAAGTTTCACGTACTGACCTGCAAGCGTCAGCAGTTGTGGATTATGGGTGACAAGGATCAGAGTAATATTCAGCTGCTGGATATTAGTTATAATTCTGTGCGCAACCTCAGCACTTAGATGTGACAAGGCCTCATCCAAAATTAGTATCTTCGGTAGTCTATACAGGGATCTTGCCAACAGAATTCTTTGAACTTGACCGGCTGACAGGGCAACTCCCAATTCGCCAACCTGAGTATTGAAACCCATCGGTAGTGTACAGATATCATCATAGATGCATGCTTGGTGACAGGCGGATTTCAATCTTTCGAAATTACTGACATCTTGGTCAAGATTGATATTATAAGCTAACGATCCGGCAAGCAGATCGTCTCTGTGTAATACGGCGCTGATTTGCGACCTGTAGTGCTTTAAGCCCAACTCGTGCAGAATCATGCCGTCGATCAATACTGATCCTCGAGTGGGACTATCTAATCCTAACAATAGTTTTAGCAGGGTCGATTTCCCGCATCCTGAAGCTCCAGTGATTGCTAGAAAACCCCCCGCATCCACCTTGAAACAAAGGTTTTCAATGAGGCTGGGCTGTCCTGCGGAATAGCCAAAAAAGAGCTGCTTGGCTTCGACACGGCCTGCCAGGCTTCGTTCCAACAGGCTGCATTCGGAAGCTTGATCTTCGGCTTGTTCAAACACAATGTCTGAGACTCGTTCCAGTTCCAGTTTCATCAAGCGGATCTCCGCGAGCTTAGGCAGCATGGCCGAGATAGAGCTAGAGAAATGTTGTTTCAGAAATATGAAGCTCATCAACTGCCCAATCGTTAGCTGCCCCGCGTAAATAAAGGCTGAGCCCAAATAAATAGTGGCGATGTGATCAAGACCAAAGATCAAGTTCTGCAATGAAGAAATACTTAGTTGAAATTTTCCAAGTCCATAACTTCTGTTTATGTAATTCGCGTAATGATTTTGCCAATCAGATAACCTCTCCCCTTCAATGCCATAGTTCTTGGTGACAGCAATACTTCGAATATTTTCCATAAATCGGGTTTGTTGCTTGGCGTTCGTTTGCAACACTTCCTGACGATGCGATTTCTCCACGGATAGAGAAACGAACCTGATTATTGCAAACACCGCAACAGAAATTACAGCGACTAGCGCCAATGTTGAGCTATAGAGAAATAGTAAGAAAAAAGTAAGCAGGGAGAATAGGCCATCTACTATTACCGTAATCATTTCCTGGGTTACCAGCTGCTTGATATTCTCAAGCGATGAGAACCTTGAAACGATGTCTCCCATTTCTCTTCTCTCGAAAAACCGCAGAGGCAGCTTAAGCAGATGAGAGAAGGTGTTGCTCACCATTTGAAAACCGAGCTGACTTGAAAATTGCAACAGCACCAACCCCCGGAAATATCCAACGATGGCTCTCCCGAGAATAACCAGTACAAAAAGCATCGCGACAAAAAATATAATATCCATGTCGCCCTTACTAAGGCCCTGGTCGATAACAAGTTGCAGATAGAGCGGTGAAATTAGCGACAATAATTGTAATAATAAAGACAGGCAGAAAACCTGCCTTATGGCCTGTTTAAAACTCGGTGTTGCCTTGAGTAGTTGAGTCAGAGAATACTGCCTCAGTTGTTTCTCCTGCTTGAAAGAAACTGCAGGAGACAGCTCAATAGCAATTCCGGTGAAATGTATATCCAGTTCCTTGATCGAGTAGCTACGCATACCCACTGCCGGATCATGAACAATTACCGAGCGTCGATTTACTTTTTTCAACACCACAAAGTGATCTGTGTCCCAGTGCAAAACCGCCGGCAGAGTCAACCGATTGACATCTCTCAACTCTAGTTTCAGGGCACGGCCTTGAAGATCAATTTTACCGGCGGCATTTAGTAATTGCTTTACTGATGCCCCGTTTGTGGGCATTCTCAAGTTATCGCGCAAACTTCTAATGTCCGACGCTTTTCCATGGTGGCTCGCAATCATGGCCAAACAGGCCAGCCCACATTCACTTATTTGCGTCTGGAAGATCATCGGCATGGCATTGCGGGGGCTAAATAGGTCTATCACGAGACCTTACCTTGCAAACTCAAAATTGGTCTAAAAATAAATTCAAGCAAAGACATTTCGGTAATGACAAAATCGGCAAACAGAGTCATACCTGATTGCAATCTATAGATGTCAGATCCCTCAACGTAGGCCTGATCCAGATTCGCGGTAACTTTGAACACCGGTTCGTTAATGGCCAAAATGGGTAACATTGATTCTCGTGGATCTAGCCTCGCTCGTCCTATTGAAGTAATTGTCGCCCTGTAACGACCATATATGCGGTAGTCAAAAGCATCAAAGCGAAGCATGAGAAACTGACCGGGCGCGAGCTTTCCCTGTATTGAAGCGGGAACAAAAATCGTAGCCTGCAATTCAAGTTCAAGTGGATCTATATAAAACAGCGGTTGATTCAGTAGTACTGACGTGCCGGGCTCCAGACCAATTTCCGCAACTATCCCTTCCTGCTCTGCTATTAAAGTAAGCGTTGTTTGATTAGCAAGGGTGGTGACTTCCAGATCGATGGCTTCTAACTCTCGTTGAAGCTGCAGACTGCCTTTCTCAAACTCAAGCTCGGTCAGCTGACTACTATTGACGCTGTTTTCCAGATTAAGTGTATTTTGCAGGGTTCTCTGCTGCAGTGCTTGCTGTATTCCAAGCAATTCCAGGTGTGTGGCATATTGTCGATCATACTGTAGTGGGGAAATATTTCCGCCGCCTAATAATTTGGCGAGGGCTTCGAGATTTTTGTCACTAATATTTATACGAACAGCCAGTAGTTCAGCTTCCCTTTGCAAATTTTCCCGATTCTGCTGTAGGTTACTTCTAGCGACGGTATTCCAATTTCTGCTTAGATTCCGGGAATTCTGCTGCACAGTTATCTGTTTCAGCAGCAACTGTCTGTCGCTATGCAGTTGCCGAATCAATTCTTCCTGACGAGAGTGACCGCGAGCATCAAAAAGGTCTGTAGACAAGGACGCAAGCATCTGTCCTTTTTTGACGTGATCACCGGACTCAACATAGATATCTTTAACCACGGCGGTCGCTGGAGAGATTATTTTTTGGGTTCCAGCACTTGGCTGTAAGACACCCATTGCTGCGGCGGTTTCTTTGTACTGAGTCTTTGTCAATAAATACAAAGTGGCCATTAGAATTGCAGACCAAAGCCATAACTGGACTTTCAAATAGCTCCTCTGCCTAATTACCGGTGCGGACTGCGGACCAAGCATTTTGTGAGCAAGTGCTGTGTCTCGATACAGTTTGTCCCGCTCCTGCCTCATCAGTCCTTAATCGCCATTCAATGGTTTAGGGGAGTCGTCGAAGGCTAGTATCAAGTCTTCTATTGTAGATAAGGACTGTAGCTCAATATTCGAGAGTGATTTATCATAGATTTGTTCTAGCTCGAATATCGCTTCAATTAAATCCAAGGAGCCCAAGTCCAACTCTGACAGAGGCTTTGACCTATCCGACAGATCAGTAATGCTATAGTTTGCCAGCACGCGGACCACGGTTGCGGCTATCGAATGGTGTTCAATAATTTGCATTTCGGACTTCCCTGCCCTCTATATTTACAGTAGCAATTCAATCATGCACTAGCCTGGATCAGAAAAGTAATTGGAAAGTAGGCCCGTGAATCGCCATTGTTCTGGATATAATTGAAAATATTCTTCGAATAAGGAAACTGCGTTTCGCGTCATTCTTTGCGCTGCGGCTCGAAGTGATTCTGAGCAGTGCATAGCTGGTTCTAGCTGCGACCCCAATCTTAGGCAGTTGGCCTTACCATCGAAGAAATTTATTATTGGAAGCAGCGGCACATTATTCGTTATTGCAAGAAGTGCTGGGCCGATAGAAAATCGCGCCTCCCGCCCAAGAAAATTGACAACTACGGTTTCATTGAATTCTGCCGGCATGTCACAGAAGAGCAGTAGTGTAGCATTGTCTCTTCTCAGTAACTTTGAGAGGTCAGAACTGCTGGTCTCGGCGTACAGGAGTTCTGAACTGCGATCAGGGGCAGCCCTACCAAATCCATTGCACAAATTTTGAAAACACGCATCACTGATTCTATTCTTACTCAACACAAATTTCTGTCGCGAAGGTCTATCTAGACGAAGCAGGCTATTGGGGCCATAGATAAAATCTCCAAAGTGAAACGTAATCAGAATTCTGGAGCGTTGATCACATTGAACAAGCTTTAGATAATCGTCTTTCTGCGCTATTTCAAAGCGCTGACAGTAGTCATAAACCAAGCTCGGGACTCCTGAATTATTTCTATTCCGCTCGATCTGTCTATTATGAAGTCGATTCTTTGCAAGAATAGTACGGATAGTTTGGCTGGATTGACGCAGCAAAACCGATAATCCTCTCTCCACGTCCAACCACGGTCCTAGGAAAACTGCCTGCTGCAAGGAACTGCGGCTGCCTTGATTATAAGGACGGAGCTTTTCGAGTTGTAGGCTAAGTATACGCTGCAGCGGAGTTGGCTGAGTTTGGAACGCGCTTGTCTCCAGAATACCAAGTAAGAAATTGAGAATTCTCTCCAGATAGGACAGAGGCCTGGTCCTAGCCGGAACTTTCCCAATGCTAGACCGTAATTTATTAACAGCCTCGAGCAATGATGAGGTTTCTGATGTAGACACTGGGCGTTGTCCTTAACTACTCAGCTGGTTTTGTAGCAGTTCTGACCGATTCCCTTATAGGTAAGTAAATAACCCACACTTCTGAAACGGGAAGGCCGATCTGATCGACTTGGGAAAATCCTGCTCCATTTCTTTGTGGTTACTTTGTAGTTACTTCTCGATATTCTTACTACTTCTTGTTGTTTTTTAGTTTCATTCAATTTAAAACTTCTGTTCTTTTAGCACTTTATAAAATGAGTGTAGGACAGGAGTCGATGTTGCGCCACCGAGTCCAGAAATTTGTTTATCTTACCCGGACCGCTGTCCCACTAACGCTTACCATCATCATGCCTCCCTTTGCACCGATTACCTCATAATCAATATCAATGCCGACGATTGCATTCGCTCCCAACGCCTTTGCCTCATCTTCCAGCTCCATAAAGGCAATATCCCTCGCTCTTCCCATCTCCTCTTCGTAGGCACCGGCTCGACCACCGACTATGTCGCGTATGGCACCGAAAATGTCCTTGAATATATTTGCTCCTAGAATTGCTTCACCCACTACCACACCTAGGTAATCGGTAATTTCTTTCCCTTGCAAACTTGGTGTTGTTGATCGAATCATGATTGCTCCTTTTTGGTTTCTTGTAACCAGCGTTTTGCTTGCAGCTGGCTTGCAACAAAGCGGCGTGGGGTGAGTACGATGCTCGTAAGCGAGCTCTTGAAATCGCTTACCATAGGCCGTGAGATCAGAGACTATAATTGCAGCTTTCTGATCGTAGTTAACCAGTTTCTGAAAGAGTTCGCCCAACATACCTGTATTCAGATTGAAAAAACTCTCGCCCATTTCGGACTCTTCTAAGATTAAACCACCTGAAGAAAAGCTGCGGTCAAGCAGAATCGCGATATCTGATTGCTGAGAGTCTGTCAGATTCATTTGCAAAGTTAAGCTAATCAGCAGTACTAGGCTCGAGTAGGCAAGCCATGCACCATAGTTAAACTCTTAAGGGTGGTGCCCGCGCGACGAAATTCAGACAGGGCCTGATATTCGTCATCGTTATACCACTGCTTTGCAGCTTGCTCTGATGGAAATTTAAAAATAATGACCCGCCCCTCTAAGGCCGAATCTCCCTCCAGGTTTTCATGACTATCATCGAAGGTGACAAACTCGCCGTCGAATCTTTTCAGAATGGGGAAAAAACCTTTTTCATACTTCCGGTACTCATCGGCATCTTCGACCACTAAATTCGCTATCATGTACACCGCTACGTCGGTCATAATCCCTCCTTGCTACTTCCTAGTTAAAATCTAAAAACATCGTTCCTTAAAGACTAACATTTCTACCGATCCAATCTAGTCTAAATTTGGCGAGCGGTATTCACGATGGCCAACCACATGACTAATACTGAAAGATTCCCCACGGCGAATATAGCGAGGCGATGCAGCACATTGTTATAACTGAGATGAATAATGCTGTGCATCACCCTTGCAGCGACAAATGTCCACGCACAAATTACCGGCAGCTGCGCCGTTTGTTCCAGTGCCAGATAAACTGCACCTCCCGCATAGAATAGAGTGGGCACCTCGAATAGATTGTTGAAATTGCGTGTAGTCTTCGCAATAAGCTCAGGAACCTCATGTCCATCCATCAAGCTGTAGTAACTTTGTGGAACTTCTCCGGTCCTTACCGAAGCAATACGAACTCTTGCGGTCAGTATCATGATTACTGTTGTCAACATCACTAGCATGAACATTGCGTATAACATTTCTTCCTCCTTTTGGGTCCCTAGATCAGTAACGATCTCTGTTTGTTCTTGGTCAATCCACAGTATAATTCCAACTTAGTTGATTAAACAGCCAGGGAGAGCCAGATTTGACCACCGCCAACTACTCCAAGCATATTGCCAATCTCCTAGCAGACTATACCGAGGCATTGCACTTTGCCAGCACCGATAAGTCTGCAATTGCTGCGGTTCTAATCCATAGCGGCAGTGAGAAACACTACTATGGCGATGATCGCGGCGTGCCCTTCCAGGCCTTCGGCCATCTATTGCACTGGATTCCTGTAAACAGGCCGAATCAATTTATCTACTTTCGCAGGAATGAGAAACCTATCTATTTTCAGCTTATCCCCAGTGATTACTGGTACGAACAAAACATAGAAGGTGAAGAATGTTGGGCTGATCAGTTCTCCATTGTGAAACTCTCTTCACTTAGCGAACTGGCTGACCAGCTAAAGAAACTCTCGCATTCTGATATAGCCTACCTGGGCCAAGGCGATGATTTGGCGCACTCCCTGGGCATAGATGAGCGTTTAATTAATCCTGCAAGACTATTAGCCTATCTGGATTTCTCCCGGGCCATCAAGACTGACTATGAACTGGATCAATTGCGCAGTGCCAATCAGCTGGCCTTGAAAGGGCATGCCGCTGCCAAGACATGTTTTCTTCATGGTGGCACAGAATACGAGATCCATATGGCTTTTCTACAAGCTTGCAACATATTGGAAGAAGAAAGCCCCTATACCAATATTGTGGCCTTAAACGAAAAAGCGGCCATACTGCACTATCAATTCAAACGTAAATCCAACAAAGAACAAGGTCGCGTCCTGCTAATAGACGCAGGCTGCAGGATTAGGGCTTATGGCTCCGACATAACGCGCACGTCGGTTAGCCATGCTGCACACCCTGTTTTTCGATCTCTAGTGTCCGCTATGGAAAAGCTGGAATTAGAATTGGTTGACCAAGTCAAACCCGGTCAGGCCTATCAATCCATTCATGCTTCTGCCTTAAGGAAAATCGCGCAGGTCTTGATAGATCACGATATTTGTTCAGGTGAGCAAGAAGAGTTGCTCAATAAGGACATACCACAATTATTTATGCCCCACGGTGTGGGTCACTTACTGGGAATCCAGGTCCACGATGTTGGCGGTCATCAATCTGATCACCAGGGTTCGACATTAGCTCCTCCAGAAAACTCACCGGCGTTACGCAATACCAGAATCATGGAAAAGGATATGGTATTTACTGTTGAGCCGGGCTTGTACTTCATCCCCTTACTACTTGAAGCTGAAAGAGACTCAAGCAAAGGTGCCTTGATTAACTGGAAACTGGTAGACGAATTGTATCCATGTGGTGGAATTCGAGTTGAAGATAACGTGCGTGTTCAGGAGTCAACTCCTGAAAATCTTACTCGCCAGTTTGAATAAGCGGTTCGACAATGTCCAATAGAGCCGGAAGCGCATTTTGATTTGCTGCGACCAGTTCTTTGCCGCGCCGGCCCATTTCCTTTTGGGTATTTTTGTTGGCAAATAACTTTACTAAAATCTCAGCTAGCTGCCATTCATTCTGTACCGTCTTAAGAGCTCCGGCCTGCTCTAATTGTCTGCATATGGTCGCAAAATTGAACTGCGACGGACCAGTGATAATAGGTATTGCCATTGCAGCTGGCTCCAAAACATTCTGACATCCGGTGTTGACTAAACTTCCACCCACGAAGGCGATATCAGCTACTGAATAGTAGTTCAACATCTCTCCCATACTGTCCCCAATCAAAATTTGCACATCGGGGTCGAGCTGCTCTCCCACACTACGTCTTGTTGTGATAAAACCACGGTCTTCGCACAAGCTAGCCACGGTGGCAAAACGCTCAGGATGTCTTGGTACTATAATTAGCAGCAGAGATGGGAGCACTAGGCGGCATTGCTCAAAGGCTGTTAAAACTTTTTCTTCTTCTCCTTCTCGAGTACTCGCGGCTATCAATACCGGGCGGTCGCTGTTCGCTAACGCGGTAAAAAATGGCGGCATAATGCCATCAGCCGAATCCACCTTGATGTTAAATTTCAAACTGCCGGTTACTTTCACTGCGGCAGAATCGGCTCCCAAATTTATAAAGCGCTCACCATCCGGTTTGGCTTGTGCTGCAATAACGTCGATTTTTTCTAATAAGCTTTTAGTGAATGCAGAAAATCGGGCATAGCCATTAGCAGATTTTTCAGATAAGCGTGCATTGGCCAAAATGATTTTGATACCTCGATGATGGCAACTATGAATCAAATTTGGCCATAGTTCAGTTTCCATCAGAATTAGCATCTTGGGCCTGAGCTTTTCCAGAAACCGCTTGGTCGCTCCAGGAAGATCATAGGGAATATAACAGTGAAAAACTTTGTTGCCGAATAATGCGCGCACACGATCCGAGCCGGTTGGAGTCATGGTAGTGATAACTATCTGCAATTCTGGAAAGGTGCGCTGCAGTTCCAACACCAATGGTTCCGCGGCAGCGGTTTCTCCCACGGATACAGAATGGATCCAGATAGTTCGCTTGCTCTGATTGAATTCAGCAGGCAGGGAATTCAGCGCCAATCTCTCAGCAATTCGGCGACGATAATCGGGAGCCTTTACAGAGCGCAGCAATAAACGAAGCAGTACAATCGGCAGCGCTAGATAGAAAGCCAGACTATAGAGAAATCGATGCATACTGCTTGAGCCTTCGTACTTTGACTGCTGTGTGGGAAATACTGCCTGATGCCGCTATACTTTCTCTTTTGTCTATTTGCGCATGAATTTGACGGCCGCAATCTTGAACTGTCAATTTTCCATATCGAACAAGCAGCTAAGGTAACGAATGACATCAAGCTATTCAACCGACATCGTCATCTTTGGCGGTGGGATCGCGGGCCTATGGCTGCTAAATCGTTTGCGCGGTGAAGGCTATCGAGCCGTGCTATTGGAATCCAACAAGCTTGGAAGCGGACAGACTTTAGCGTCCCAGGGAATAATTCATGGTGGTTTGAAGTATGCGCTGAATGGCACGCTTAACGGTGCCGCGAACGTCATATCCGCAATGCCCTCTCGTTGGCGCAGCTGCCTTGCGGGCGAGGCGGATATAGACCTTAGAGGTTGCCGGGTACTTAGTGAACACTACTATATGTGGTCAGATTCAGGCATTCGTTCAAAGCTCAAAACCTTCCTTGGCAGCAAAAGCCTCAGCGGTAGAGTTAATGCCGTTTCGAAGCAGGATTACCCGGATTTTTTCAAACTAGCCAGTGTGGACGGCAAACTCTATGAACTTCCCGATTTTGTACTCGATACCGAGTCACTATTGCAAATATTGATAAATAGGCAGAAAGAATATGTATTCACTATCGAATCCGACAGCATTACTTTTGCTCGAGACGAATCAAATAATCTCAGTTCGGTTTCAGTGAAAGATGGCGAGTCCAGGGTCCGTATAGAAGCACAGCGGTTTATCTTTTGCGCGGGCGAAGGTAATCAAGGTCTCATCGACAAGGCAGATCTTAAAAAACCAAAGTCTCAGTTACGACCATTGAATATGGTTTATGTGAAGGGAGAAACTCTCCCTTCAGTTTTTGTTCATTGTATAGGCGACAGTTTTAGCCTTACTCCAAAGTTGACAGTAACCTCTCATACCGACACCCATGGCCGCATTGTGTGGTATCTCGGTGGCGAGATAGCCGAGTCAGGTGTGGGCAAAGACGATGAAACACAAATTCGAGAGGCGCAGTCCATGCTTACTGCGCTGTTCCCCTGGGTAGATTTACAGGATGCACAGTGGCACTGTTTTGCGGTAAATAGAGCCGAGGCCAACGTGAATAATAACTATCGGCCGGAAGATGCCTACTTCACCGAAGAAAGTAATGTCCTTGTTGCCTGGCCCACTAAACTAACCCTCACCCCAAACTTGGCCGATAAGATTAGTGAACATTTTAAAGCGCTGCCCCTGACTCCATCGATTAAACATGAAGAGTCCAGCTTAGCCGATGTATTGAGTTACGCAGAGTCTGCCACTACACGTTGGGAATGATTGTTAATGAGCTTAGCAAAACGAAAACTGGGACAGTCAGGCCTGGAGGTTTCCTGTCTCGGCCTGGGCACCGTAAAGATCGGGCGCAATCAGGAAGTTAAATATCCAAGCAGCTTTTCATTACCCACGGATAGGGAAGTTACTTCCCTATTGAATCAAGCCAAGCAGCTAGGCATAAATTTTCTTGATACGGCTCCGGCTTATGGCAGTAGTGAACAAAGGCTAGGCCGACTGCTGCCTGATAGAGATGATTGGATTATTTGCAGCAAAGTGGGCGAAGAATTTACAAATGGAAAATCTTTTTATGATTTCAGTGCGCAGCATACACGACACAGCATCGAACGAAGTCTGCGAAACATTAAGACAGATTACCTCGATATTATATTGATTCATTCCGATGGCAGAGATACGCAAATTCTCGAAGCCAGCGATTGCGTTGAGACCTTGCGGCGCATGCAGGAAGAAGGCTTGATCAAAGCCATTGGCATGTCCACTAAGACTGTTGAGGGTGGCATGAAAGCTGTAGATCTACTCGATATCGTTATGGTGACTTACAATCCGTCCATGCTTGATGACGGCCAAGTAATAGATCACGCTCTGGCGCAAAAAAAGGGTGTGTTGATAAAAAAAGTTCTTAATAGTGGGCATGACTATGTGAAGAGCGAATCGGCGGCAGACTCAGGTGAAACTCAATTCACGCAAAATAATCTGCAATTTGCCTTGGCTCGAGAAGGTGTGGGCAGTGTGATTGTGGGAACTATTAACCCAACACACTTGCAGGAAAATGTGCAGGCTGTGCAGTAGCTCATTAGAGCTTCAGAAAAACCATCCCGCTAATGAACACTTGTTCTATCTTGGTGGCAGTTATTCGGCAGAATCTTTCATCTTCTCCATGATTGCAGATGTCGAACAATCATCGAGAAACTCCAAAGCCTTCACTTCGCCCCCGTAGGATTTAACATATTCTCCACCTACAACTTGATCCAGAGAATAGTCGCCACCTTTCACTAGTATGTCAGGCTGTAGGGATTGCAGCAAAGACTCTGGCGTGTCCTCGGAGAAACTAACCACCCAGTCCACTGCTTCCAGACCATCTAACACCGTCATCCGCCTTTCCACGGGATTAATTGGGCGACCAGGCCCCTTTAATCTAGCAACCGAATCATCACCATTGATTGCCACGACTAATCTATCACCCAGTTTTTTAGCCTCGCTAAGATAGCCCACGTGGCCGGCATGAATTATGTCAAAACAGCCATTGGTAAAAACGATTTTTTCACCGTGGGCCTTGGCGTCCTGAACCGCTATCTGAAGTTGTTCGGCAGTCATTACGCCATGTCCGGAGTTCTGCTCTGCGAGTATTGCACGGCGTAGTTCTGGGCCGCTTATCGCGGCAGTTCCCAGCTTGCCCACAACAAGACCAGCTGCCAGATTTGCAATCGCAGTGGCATCTGCAAGACCATCCCCTGCTGCAATAGCCGAAGCTAATACGGAGATGACTGTGTCGCCAGCACCGGTCACATCAAACACTTCGCGAGCTCTAGCCGGCAAGTGCAGTTCAGCCGAGTCTGGACGCAGAAGTGTCATACCGTGCTCGCCGCGGGTAATTAATATTGCTTGCAGGTTAAGGTCCTGCATTAGTTTAAGCCCCTTGCTTACCAGTTCTTCTTCGTTCGCGCAGGGACCTACCACCGTTTCAAATTCACTGAGGTTTGGCGTTAGCAAAGTCGCACCGCGATACTTTTGAAAATCTACGCCCTTCGGGTCGACAATAATTGGGATACCCTGTGTCCTGCCCAAATCGATCAAGCTTGGGATATCTTGCAAGGCTCCTTTGCCATAGTCAGAAAGAACCAATACCTGGGCGCTGGGGAGCAGTGAGGCGGACTTAGCTTGTAAATCACCAATATCTTCTTGGTCGAAGTTATTTTCGAAATCCAGGCGTATTAATTGCTGATGCTGACTAATTACTCGCAATTTGGTGATGGTGGGTTTATCCGCTGAGCGCAGGAATTCACAGTAAACACCGGCAGCGGTAAGGCGAGACTCTAAATCCTGAGCATTGTCGTCTTGCCCCACTACTCCGATCAAAGTCGCGGCTGAACCCAGTGCTGCGATATTCAGTGCCACGTTTCCGGCTCCGCCAGGTCTATCTTCCTGATTACCCACCCGAACCACCGGCACCGGAGCTTCCGGAGAAATACGGGAGGCCGCGCCATGCCAGTATCTATCAAGCATAACATCGCCGATAACCAACAGTTTGGCCTGCTGGAAGGGAGGCATCTCAAGTTTCATCTAGAGTTTCCTGTTGTCGATATCTGAATATTTACTGCAAAAGCTGGCGGCAGATCATATCACATGGAAGGGGCACTGGAAGATAGGCGAACCAGGCGTGAATTTTGCAATTTCTTAATAAAAGTGGGGAAGTTTCTCTAATATTTACACTAAAACTCTGCCCAGGTGGGGTGCCTACATAGATTTGTAGTTTTTTACAGGCGGCTTCTGACAAACTGCTGTTAATTCCGGGCTTCTGCTACAATTCGCTCCAGACAACGCGATTAACCCATTATTCTTCCAGAATTCTCTCTGGCGCTAGCTGGCATACTTTGTGGCCGAAGACTCTCAAATAAGAACACCGTTAAGCCAATTTATAGCACCTCGCTATTGGCCTACCTGGATAGGACTGGGCATGATGTGGACTGTCGCCCATTTACCCTACGCGCTGCAGATTCGAATCGGCCAAGCTCTTGGCTTATTAAGCTACTACTTTGCTAGATCAAGACGGCACATCTGCGAGGTCAATCTGCGCCTTTGTTTTCCTGAACTCTCGGCGAAACAGCAGAGGAAATTGGTTAGGAAAACCTTTCTTTCGAATGGTATAGGCCTTATTGAAGTAGCGATTTCATGGTACCGAGATCCGGAAGATTATCGCTCCAGAACCACCGTAACAGGCTTAGAGAACTTGCAAGCCGCTATTGCCCGGGGCAAGGGAGTGCTGTTGCTATGTGCACATTTTTCGACGCTGGAATTCGGTGGATTTCTGTTTAACCTGGTTGGGGATATGGATATAACCTATCGCCCGAACAAGAACCCGCTATTTCAAGCTGCCATGTTCAATGGCCGCATTCGTCATTTTCGCCATGTGTATGATCGCAAGGATGTACGCGGGGCTATACGAAGCCTGAAGTCTGGCAGAATTCTGTGGTATGCCCCTGATCAAGACTACGGAGCAAAACACTCCGTGTTTGTTCCATTTTTTGGAAATCAGGCAGCGACTATTACCGCCACAAGCAGATTTGCGAAAGTGAATAATTCAGCCGTGCTTTTTTACAGCCATTATCGTAATGGAGACAACTCGGGGTATCATCTGGAATTCAGCCCTCCCCTGCAAGGCTTCCCCAGTGGTAACGAAGAAGCAGACGCTATTACAACAAATCAACTGGTGGAGCAGGCAATACTCAAGCAACCCGATCAGTATCTTTGGTTGCATAAGCGGTTCAAGACACAGGCAGAAGGCCAGTCTGCTAGACCCTATTAGGGTTTATAAATTGATCAGTAGAAAAGTTAAAAAATGATGAATAGCAACTGGCTACAAGCTGACATTAGATGGGTCGCGGTTCTCGCCAGCCTTCTACTATCTATCTCCACAGTATTTTTTCAAGATATTCCTAATGCAGATGCTTATACCTATGTACGCACTGCAGAGATATTTCTCAACGAAGGTATCGCTGCCGCCTACCAACATTATTCCTGGGCTACTTATTCGATCTTGATCGCAGTAGTGTCCTGGCTTGGCATCGATTTATTTTCCGCCGGCTTACTGGTCAATGCATTGTTCTACGCAATTCTCGTCTTCGCTTTCATAAGCATCATGCAAGAAATAAACGACACAAGGCCCCTACTCATTCTTTCTGCTATCTGTATTTTAGTTTACCCGCAATTGAATGAGTATCGCGGGATGATAGTTCGCGATATAGGGTTCTGGGGCCTCTCCATGTTCGCATTTTGGCAGTATCTGTTATATGCCAAGACTCAATTGAACAAACATGCGTTCATTTTTAGCTGCACTCTGTTACTCGCGGCTTCATTCCGTGCAGAAGCACTTGTCTATTTGATTGTCATGCCATTCGCCCTGTTACTCGACACTCGCTATAAGGGGCAGCTGCGCAGAACGCTATTCTTCAGGCTTATTGGAATCTTGTTATCTATGGCAGTGCTGTTACTCATCTTTCTCTTATTAATGGGATTGGATATAGCTCGCTTGCTAGTTGAGTTTGTTTCCATTTATGAGCCCTTTATCGGCAGCAGGTTTTTCCTTCTCGAGGAAGAGAGGGTATTACTGGGTACTTTGCTATTCAATGAGTATGCTGCAACATTCTCCCGCGAGTATATTGAGATTTACTTAGTGGCCGGAATGTTATCGATTCTATTAGCCAATCTAGTTAATGCAATGGGGGGGCCATATCTAATCGTACTGGCGACAGGTTTCTTTAAAAAACAACTTAGGCTCGAACGCCATATTGCTGTTCCTGTGATTATTTGTCTGACTGTAAATTTTCTAATACTTTTCAGTTTTCTTTTCATCACTCGTTACTTATCCAGTCGCTATGCAATGTTGCTTTGCCTGTTACTTACACTGTTAGTTCCATTGATTATTTTCCATATTTACAATACGACCAAAGTCTCCCACTTGAAAAATATGCAAGTTCTGATTGGGATATTTCTTACATATTGCGCAATCGATTCTTTTTATAGTTTTGGTGAATCAAAAACCTATGTATCTGATTCCATCGAGTGGATAGCACAGAATACAGATGTTTCGTCGAAATTAGTTACCAATAACCATGCCATTGCCTATTTCAGCGGCAAGGTAGAGAATTATGATCAAGTGCAGAGGAATTTTACTACTGAGGAAATACTGTCAACTAATGTGGGTGATACTATAGCCGCCGAGATGACACCTCTAACAAAGCAAATTTTAGATCTGGAATCTGTAGCAGGCAAGTTAGAGTATCTGGCGGCATTTCCAGATGAAGAAAATAGACGTATAGCCCTATTTAGACGAGTAGAGTAGACAATACTTTGCCTATACTGTGGATGAGATCATCTGATTATTTCCAGCGCTTACCAGGTTTCTGTTTGTTCGCGCCTGGTAACAAGTACATCTTCCATTATCAAATAATCAAGGTCCGTGCCTAGAAACATATTAACAGCATCTTCCGGCGAACAGACCAAAGCCTCTCCTGGCCGATTTAGGCTGGCATTAATGAGAATGCCATGTCCTGTTTCTTGCTGAAATCCCACTAATAAGCGGTGTAGATCTGGATTACTGTCCACGTCAACGATCTGGGCTTCAGTACTGCCATCCACATGTACAATCGCCGGATATTTTTCGGCCCAAGCGGTGCTGGCCATCACAGCCATACACATGTATTTATCCTGTTGCTCATTCGGGATAAATTCTGCGGCGAGACTAGCAAGCACACAGGCGGAATATGGCTGCCAGGGCTCGCGAAATTTGACCTGGTGATTAATTTTGTCCGCCACCTCTGGATGGTTTGGATTCGCCAGAATACTCCTATTTCCCAACGCTCTGGCTCCAAACTCCATACGACCCCTGAACCAAGCCAGCAGATGACCTCCGGCAAGAATTTTGGCCGCTTTTTCAAAAGGGCCTTCCAACACTTCCCAAAGCGGCTTCTCGCGATGAGACTTACAAGCATCAATGCATTGCGCGCTGCTATAGGAAGGGCCATGAAACATATCTTGTACAGGTTTGATTTTCGTGCCGGATTTTCTGATAGCGAAGCTGGCCGCGCCAATTGCTGCACCAGAATCACCACAGGCAGGATGTACTACTAATTCTTTTACCTGAGGTAAATTGGCGAGGCGTTGGTTTAATCGAATATTCATGCACCCGGTGCCCGCAATCGCGAGGCGGCCTGATTCTTCGAGAATATCTGCCAGGTAGTGCTCTACCAATTCGGCGGCGAGATCCTCATACAGTTTTTGTATTGCCGCGGCATAGTGAACGTAGGGATCGTCTACAAGTTGGCCAACGCGCCTCGGGCCTAACATATCCACTAACTTCTGACTAAAATAGTGACCTTTTGATTTCGCTCTGTAGCGGCGTAATCCAACTGTACCAATTAGAGTGTTATCTACTTTAAATTTCTTGCCATTGAATTTCGCAAGTGGAGACAAGTCATACTTCGAAGCGTCTCCGAAGGGAGCGATACCCATTACCTTGATTTCACCATCAAGATTTTCAAAGCCAAGATAATCTGTCAATGCAGCATACATCCCACTAAGTGAATCGGGGTTGTAAAACTCCTTAATCTTTACTATTTTCCCGTTTTCCCCATATCCAAGGAAAATATTCGAGTATTCACCCTTTGAGTCGTTGCAAAATATTGCCGTTTTACCGTCCTGTTCGTTCAAGTGGTAGCAACTACTAGCATGAGCCAGCTGATGCTCGACAGGGACAATCTTAATATTATTGGGAGGTATGTGAAGCTTCTCCAACAAATCATTTAATATACCCAGATAACGTCGGTAGCGGCGATTTCCATTCAACAGACCATCGACAGCACGGTCCGGAGCGTACCAATGTCGGTACGCATAGTGCCAACGTGCCTTATTGAATAGCGAAATTGGAGCATAGGGAATAGCCACTTGATCTATCTCGCTGGGATTAATCCTGGCGATTTGCATGCAACGCCTGGCAGAGAGGTAGGGCACTTCACCATGGGCGTGCTTCCGCCTTAACAGGCGCTCTTCCTCAACAGCCGCCATCAGCTCGCCATCTACAAACAAAGCCGCTGCGGGGTCATATCCGATTGCACCTGATAAACCTAATGTGATGGTAGCCATAACCTAAACCAATCTAGTAATTTTTTACTTCTTGTAACAATTGTTCCGCCCCTGGCTCCAGGGAAGTACCCAACCAGTTCTTTTGAAATCTTCTCAAATCTTTAGCAAACTTCTCTGTAAATATTCTTGCAGACTTATTGCGAACCATTGCATCAAGGTCCAACACGTACAACTGCTTCTCTTTTATTATAAAATTCGTTGCCTTCATGTCTCCATGACTAATGCGATAGTCAAATAGTATTCGAAATAATCTACGGAACATTGCAATAAGCTCATCCTTGCTTCCTATGTCTTCGTCATGTTTTCCCCAGGAGATGGCAAGATCATCCGCTTCTACAAATTCGCAAAGGAAATAGGCTTTTTTTCGAAAAAACCATAACACCCTCTGCTCAAGATATAGATAGGGATGCGCTGTCGCTACCCCTAACATTTCCAGAACAGAGGCATTGCGCCAGGAATTGTGGGCGCGGCTGGGTCTAAAACCCCGGGAGAGTCCGTGCCAGAAACCCTTGATATTGTATCGTTTCAACACAAATTCTTGGTCGTCAATTTGCACCACCGCAACGGTGGAAGAGTTTCCATCTTTCAGCAATCGTTTGCTTTCGATAAAACTATCCGGATCGGCGATAAAGCGTTTCAATTCAGAAGAATGGATTGATCTATCGTAGATATAAAGGACGCTTGAACTCTGTTCACAGCGATGAGCCGTAGTTGAACGGCTTAACTTGCGCTCGTATGTCTCCAGGCGCTTTTTTCTGGCCTCAATAATTCTGGCGGAGAACCCCTTATAGTCATCGTCGCTAAGCGATGAATTATACTTCCTGTATTGCTTAACAAGGGTTTCCCATTTTTCATCGAGAGTTACGGGAAACTGAGCGATGAACATGGCGAAATTGTTGAGGCTGATACCGACATCTAATGGCACATCTTTTTCCTTGATCTCTCCACCATCCAAAACATACACCGTACTCGATGACAACATAAAATTGTCTAAATGAATATCTCTTTGCCAGAGTCCGGCTTGATGACATAGAGCCACACTCTTAATTGCCAACTCGAGCACCTCAGCCTTCTCTTCTTCGCTCTTTGCTTCATCAAATAAGGTGGTTAAACTCACCCCCTGGCGCAAGTACTCTATGACAAGCAGTCCAGCCTTATTATCGGTAGTGGTTGTTTGCAACAATAGATTTGGAGTGGGAATTTTTGCCTGCCGGAGCAGGTTTATGCCAGCAATATCTCTCAACATGACTCGCTTCCAGCGACTGTTGTGAAAGAATAGTTTTACTATCACCGCGCGGTTTTTCCATTGAGATAGAGCGACCAATCTTTTACCGGGGATTATACGCAGCACCGAATCGATCTTCATCTCTACATCGCCGCTTTCGTCAGCCACAGCTATACTGAAGGGCGTGGGGATATGCCGACCCATCGCAATTAGATCTGTGGCAGAAAGTACGGTCATAAGACTATTTCACTGGGCCCAATTTGTTGTGCAGGGCTAGCGCTCGCTTCTGCACGGAGTTCCAAAATTCATGCTTTTCCGTCAAGCTACTACGCAAACCCATGCTGTCATAGGTTTGCATGAATCGGAAAAAGTCTCGTTGCGTCAAATCAATATTCATCGCCGAGTAGTACAAGCTACCTATATCCTTAACTAGCCAACGCTTTCCCAATTTCTTCTTTATCAATGCCCGATGAAGGTCGATTAAATACAATGAGAGCTTACTATCATTATTTTCATCAAGCGGCTTATTGCTCATTAGGAAATGACAGAGATAATAGTCCCTGTGGCATATGCCTCCCCTGTGTAAAGTTCGACTAATCTCTGCGACTTTGTTGATCAACTTCAGTTTTAGCGAAAAATCTGGAGGACTATGCAGCCATTCTCTACAATAATCTTCGAGGCTGACAGTTTCGGACAAATCTTTAGTGACGATAAATGACTGACGGCTTGCCGGATTCCAACCCTTGCTACCGTAGGCAACGAATGTCATTGTGGCGATACCGAGTGCCTTCAGCTTATTGATTGCCTGCCATTCATTTTCGGCGCCCAGAATCGGCATGCGTAATTGTACAAGATTCTTTAGGATTTCACGCCAACCAACACCGAAATGCGATTTAACAAAATAGCTCTTTCCGTTAAGCAGAAACTGCAGGGTTTTTCGGCCCTTAACATCGCGATAAACTTTTCCATCCATTGTTTGCAGACTATTGAACGGATCTGCCCCCTGAATGTCTCTTGCGAAATCTTCACTTATATAAAGCATACGGGCGCCCTAAGCTTCTTCGATTGCGAATTGTTCGATAAACTCTGCCACGACCACTGACTGTGAATAAAGCTCTTCTCGCTTACCATATTCCAGACCGCTGCTCGACCATTGCGAGATTTCCAGACGTTCCAGCATATCCAATAGATGACTGTTCAATTGTTCTTGCTCGAACGGTTCGCTACAAACCACTCCCGAGCCAGCCTGCTCTATATGGTATGCATAACCACAGCTGGCGGTGGTCAAGACCGGGAGCCCTGCGATTGTGGCCTCCAGCAAGACATAGCCCGCACTTTCGGTGTAAGCGGGGTGAAGCATTAAGTCGGCCGCAGCCAGAAACCTCGGAATATCATCCCTACCCGGTAGTACTCTGAAGTTGGCCGCTATACCCAGCTTTTTCGCAAGTTTGATGAAACGATCTGGCCTATCTTGCCCAACTAGAACATAGTGACATTTTTCTCTTATTTGTCTGGGCAATGAAGCTATTGCCTGCAGTGATCTATCGACACCCTTAACCCGAAATCCGGAACCAATTTGCAGGATCAATCTCTCATCTTGCTTCAGCTGCAGTTCGCCACGTAACTCACGCGCAGCATCAGCATCGATTTTTTTCACTTTCCTGTCAATTGAAATACCGGGTGGTACCTGATGTAGACGAGCAACGCAGCCTGGGTAGTATTTCTCAAAAGCAATTCGTTGCCGGGGCGAGAGTGTTAATACTTCGGTTTTTTGATTTTCCGCAAATACAGATTCTTCATAGCTCTTAAAATGGCGATAACGCCGTGTGTATTTATAGTAAAACCCCCTTTGCCTTTCAGCCTTCTCAAGGAAGCAGGGATCTGCGGCAAAATAGATATCCAGTGAGGGCATCTTATTAAATCCCATGACGATGCTCTTTCCTTGCTTCCGCAAGGCAGCAGCTACCCATTCTGTGTAGGCCTCGTTGCGTTTAATACGATTTCGCGAGCTCTCTGGCACCAACACAAGATTCACCCCATCTGGAACATTGCCCTGCCAGCTAAATGTGTAAACGGTTATTTCGTGACCTCGCAGCAAACATTCATTCACTATGCGAAGAAAGTCCCGCTGTAACCCCCCATAAGGAAAGTAGGTATAGATGAGGAAACTAAGTTTCATTTGAAGGTTAATCTTCTAATAATTTTTCAAACTGTTGCCATACCCTGCCCGGACTATGTGATGCAAAACAAGGCGGAGTTACCGCGAAGGATTGCCCTTCATATTCTTCTGTCACTCCAGGCCCAGAATAACTACAGGTTTTTTTAACACATGGCGCACAATTAAGGCTCGAGTCTAAATGTAATTGATTATCGCCAAAGGTTCCCGATAACCCAGGATTAGTTGGGCCATATAGAGAAACCGTTGGTTTTGCTAAGGCTGCCGCTAGGTGGCCCAGACCGGTATCGACGGCAATCACTCCATTCGATTGCTGAATGTAACTGGCAAGTCCAGTCAGGGATTGCTTATCAAGCACATTAACCATCGTGTTTCCGGCGGCAATAAATTCGGCTCTTTGCTTTTCTTCCTGGTTTCCCCATGGCAAAAGAACTCTGTACCCAGCATTTGTAGCAATATGTGCGAGCTGGCGCCAATAATTTTCGGGCCAATGTTTTGTTTGCCAAGTTGTGCCGTGGAGAAAGATTACGTGCTTACCATCTACAGTACTATTAGTGGATGAAATTCTACTTGTATCAATGCCGTAGTCGGTCAGCTCCGGATCGTACTCGTATTGAAGGGCTCTTGAAAACAACTGCCGCACTCTATCTACGGCGTGCTCAGTCCAGGGTACCGAATAGACTTTGTTATAGAACAATGTCGCCATTGGCTCACGAATGGTGCGATTACTTAGCCCGATGGTAAGGCCTCTGGATAAGCGGCTTATGACTCCGCTCTTAATGAGGCCCTGGGCATCGATTACCAGATCGTAATGGACTCCCTGCAGGGATCGTTTAAATGTTCGAAATTCGTTATTTAGATATGTTTTAAAGATATTCCTTCGCCAGCGCCTAAGTGCAATTGGTATTACATTTTCCACCGCAGGGTGCCATCTAGGGACCTCCTCAAAATTCTCTTCAACTACCCAATCGAATGTAATGTCATTCCGCGCTCGATGTGCATCGGTTACTGCTGGCAAAGTGTGAATGACATCACCGAGCGATGATACTTTTACAATTAGGACTCGCAACTAATTCTTCCTTTATGATTCCAAGGCCACTAGTTCATTTATGGCGTTAATAGCTCGTTCGGGCTCAAGCTCTGTCAGGCATTTTCTGTGACCCAAGGGACATTCCCTCTGAAAGCAGGGACGGCATTCAATGTCTGTTGCTAATAATTTCGACTTACTCGTTAACGGCGGCGTAAAGTCTGGTGATGTTGAGCCATAGACTGCGACTACCAGCTTATCAAGCGCAGCTGCTATATGCATCAGGCCAGAATCATTTGAGATAACGGCGTTGACTACCGAAAGCAAGTCGATCGCCTGCGCGAGACTGGTTCTACCTGCTAAACTCTCGCAGCTTTGACGCTGTTGTTCAGCTAACAATTGCCTGATTTCTTCGGCGACAGCCCTATCCTTGTCGGATCCGAATATCCACACCCTCCAACCTTGTTCGATGAGAGCCTGGCAAGCCTCGGCAAAGTGCCGGGCCGGCCATTGCTTGGCGATACCGAACTCCGCCCCCGGACAAATCGCTAGAATCTTGCCGCGGCTATCCAGACCAAACTCGGTCAAGGCTGCCGCCACCTTAGCTGCGTCGGACTGCAGATGTGGATCGGGAATGCCCGCAGGTGGCTCGACAGAATGGGGGTAGGCCAAAGCAGCAAAGCGCTGCACCATTAATGGAAAATTCTGTTTGTCGAGACGTCGGCAATCGCTAAGTAATGGATTTCTCCATTCTCCTCTCCAGGCTACTCGCTTCGGTATGCCAGCGTAGAATGGAATGAGTGCGGATTTGAAAGAATTTGGCAAAACAATAGCTGTGGTGAAATGTTCAGCCTGTAATGATCTTCCCAAGGATCGACGTTTAAGCAGGCTTAGTTCGTTATGACCAAATGGCAGACTAATTCCCCTTTCAACTTCGGGCATTCTTTCTAGTAGGGGACGTGTCCAATCGGGAGCGAGCACAGATATAAGACAATTCCTGTCCTTGGATTTCAAACTCATGAATAAAGATTGGGCCATGACCATATCACCAACCCATGAAGGCCCGATCACCAGAATATTTTCTTGGCTATTTTGCGTCATCTTATACAACTACCAGGGAATGAATCTGAACGTCAAAGTGACTGTATTCTAACTTATTGGAAGTTAATGCTCCGTGATCACGGCGTTATTTTTTCTTTACTGAAATTCTCTAATCGCGATTATCGGGGGTTACTCGCAAAATCTCTTTGACCGTGGTTATCCCAGCGGCCACTTTTTGTGCTCCACTCAGGCGCAGGCTAAGCATGCCCTCTTTATAGGCCTGATTTCGAAGCGTAGGCAGATCTCCTTTGTTATCAGAGTATTTCTGCAGTGGTTCGCTGAAAGGCATCACTTCATAGATACCTTCTCTTCCTTTAAAGCCGGTTTCACGACACTCCAGACAACCTACCGCATCGTAGGCTCTCTTCGGCAACTTGACCTTCCAGGGACGTGTCAATGTCTCCCAGGCTTCGGCTTCGATATCTGTTTCTTTTTTACAATGCGGGCACAGTACTCGAACCAGGCGTTGTGCCATTATGCCCACTACCGTGGCCTTTATCAGATAGGAAGGAACTCCGAGTTCTAACAGTCGAGTAATCGCCGAGGGCGCATCATTGGTGTGTAAAGTGGTAAAAACCAAATGGCCTGTAAGTGCAGCCTGGACAGCCATTTCAGCCGTGGGCAGATCCCTAACCTCTCCAATCATGATTATGTCGGGATCTTGCCTTAACAAGGCCTTCACACCATCGGCAAAATTGAGATCGATATTTTCCTGCACTTGCATCTGATTGAAGGTCTCTTCGACCATTTCAATTGGGTCTTCTATGGTGCAGACGTTAACTTCCTCTGTTGCCAACATCTTGAGTGTGGAGTAAAGAGTGGTGGTCTTACCGCTACCGGTTGGCCCGGTGATGATAACAATGCCATTGTTGTTCTTGATAATGTCATTCCAACGAATTAGATCTTCATTTATGAGACCGAGTTCTTGAAATGGTTTCAATAACACTTCCGGATCGAATATACGCATAACCAATTTTTCGCCAAACGCCGTCGGTAATGTAGAGAGTCTAAGTTCAACCTCGTTACCGTTTGGACTTTTGGTTTTAATTCTGCCGTCCTGCGGTCTGCGTTTTTCAGCAACATTCATTCGACCCAAAATCTTAAGGCGGCTAGTTACTGCCGCCAAAACCTGCATCGGCAAAGAGTAAACTGTATACAACACTCCATCAATCCTAAATCTAATGTTACCTTTTTCACGACGCGGTTCGATATGAATATCACTTGCTCTTTGTTCAAACGCATACTGCAGCAACCAATCGACGACATTAACAATATGTTTATCATTTGCTTCTGGGTCTTTTATATGACCCAACTCTAACATTTGCTCTAGGTTTCCAAGCCCTTTCTTTGCTGGACCACCTTCTTGAGCGCGGCTGATCGAACTGGATAAGCTGTACATCTCGGTTGTTAACCGTTTTATTTCAATTGGATTAGATACGACTCGGACTATTTTTTTCTGCAACACATGTTCCAGATCAGTTTCCCAAGAATCTATGTAAGGCTGGGCACTGGCAATCTTTACTTCGTTTGCATTAACTTCAACCGCTAATATATGGTGCCGCTGAGTAAAGGCGTAGGACATAACTTGCGTTACTTGAGTCGCATCAATCTTTAACGGATCAATGCGGTAATATTCCTGCCCGCTTTGAGTGCTCAGCGCCATGGTCAAGCTTTCTATGTCCAACTTGCGTCCAGCGGACTTACGGTCATCGACTTGGAGATCTGCTATGTAGTGGAGAATATGCTTTTCTCGATCTTCAACCGATCGGCGATTATTTAGCACCTCATCAAAATCCTCCTGATTGATACGCCCATCAGCGAGTAGGCCATCCAGAAAATCTTTCAGATCCAATTGGGAGTTTTTCTTGCGCGAAGGCTTTTGAACTTCAGTAGCTGTCATCTGATTATTCTGTGGCATTGAGGCATATTAGAGTTCCACAAGTTTAACTCTGTGCAGGGCAAAAACAAACTCCAGAGGAGACTTATTGAGATAGGCTTCACGATTCCAGGCTGAGAGGCGCAAAAACCGGCGGGTTGTTGAATATACGCTTATTCGATCAACTTCACCCACTCACCGGCCTCTGGGGTGCCAGTGGGGTAGTACCCATTGAGCAAGCGCAAGGATTCCTCGGCATAATTGGCAATCCTGCTGGATTGAGCCACCACAGCGAAATCGAAGAATTCACTTGCCTGTACAAACTTGATTTTGGCCTCGGTGGCGGCGGAGGTTTCGCCCTGTTGAATGGCTCTAAAAGTACGAATAGAAGCCAGTAATTCAGCGTCGATTTCATCAACGGCACTAGCGTCCTCAATTTCTGCTCTGAAGGTGAAAACCCTAGGGCCAAAATAGATGGCGGCTACTCTTTCCAGGTTACCTGTCTCTTTGGATACGGCAATTCCGGTATGACCTATCAGTCGATACTGTTCAAGCTTCTCTGACTTCTGCAGCGCAGAGATTCCCATTTTGTCTCTAATAAATACACGTGGCTCTATATTTTCTTGTATACGTTGGGCTTCAATTCGAATTGAACCGGTGGCCGGCTTGGACGCAGTTACCGTAGTGGTAGTTTCTTCTATCTCCCACTCTGTTGGGAAAACCAAGGTGTAGCCCAACAAGGCTTGATAGTAGCGGTTTCTTGCATCGTTAGTCTGTGAGCGCTGACTTTGTCCGATTACGAGTCCATTGAGCTTTGCTCTAAAAATGGAATCGTCAGTTTCAGTAATTTCATTTCCGGAGATACTCCCAACTTGTGCGATAGCTTGTTGCAGACGGGTATCGTTTCTTGGATGGGTTGCAAACAAACCATGATATCCACCACTATTATTTGAGACCAGCCGATTAAAGTCTTCCTGGTTTTTTAACACCGTAATTACATCGATCATAGCTGTGGGATCATAGCCGGCCTTTACCAAATATTCCGCCGCCAAACTGTCGGCTTCCAGTTCGTGCTCTCTACCGAAACCACTCAGGCCTGTCTGCGCCCATATCGATGCAACTTCACTAATCTGAGAACCTACATAACCACTGCCTGTTGCAACAGCAGTAACAAATCCCCCCACTGTGGCAGCGGTTTGTGCGATCCGGCCTCTTGCCTGTTGCTGAACGGCATGCCGTGCTGTGATGTGCCCGATTTCATGAGACAAAACCGCAGCCAGCTCCGCCTCTGAATTCATGAAGGTTAATAGACCACGATTTACATAGACGTAACCGCCGGGCAGGGCAAAGGCATTTATTTCCGGGCTATCGATTATATTAAATGTGTATTCCAAGTCTGGCCTATGACTTACCTTCGCCGCCTTATTGCCTACCTCGCGGACATAGGCTAGTAACTCCTCATCTTCGAACAAGGGCATACTTGCCAATACTTTTTCGTGCTCCTCCAGTCCTATTTCTTTCTCTCTTTTCTCCGACATCAACACTAAATTAGCACCGCCAGTAGCCGGGTTCATGGCACAAGAAGAAACAAGCGGGAGCAAGATTAATGCAGTAAGAAAAACTGCAATCCTAGGAATGCCAGTAGTCAGAGTTGATGATTTGGCCAAGCTTATTAAACCTAGATTCGTCATAGTGCCACCTGTCTGTCTATACTTGGAAATTAGCGCGGGCACTAACTTCCATTTACAAATTCTTTAAGCTGGGTTGCTAGTCTGGAACAGGCATTTGCCTCCACCCGTGCGATCAGCGGAATAGGAATTATCAGGGCCGGCAAATAGGATTGTCCGGTCGCATCGGTGCTAATGGTGCCCACATTGGTTAGAGAGCCCACATCCCAAACTCGCGCATCGAAATTGGAATCGTCCTCCCAGGAACCGAAACCAAAACACCCCGCCCCACCGGGGCCAATCGTGCAGGAAATTGAGCCACTGCGGTCCGTAGTTTCAGTAAAACCATCTAGCCAGACTATGTAACGAACACCGAACTCTGTCATCTTGTCTGCCACTACGTCTTCGGTCATGAGACGTTCCAAATCACGAGTTCGCAGCGGGGCAGTTCTCGGTTCAAACCAGGGAAACATCGCATCGACAAATTCCTGCTCGGGAATAATTCTCATGGCGCCATCGCCACGATTCATGCGTTCACCTACACAACTTACAAACTCCGAACGAGTCTCATAGTCGCTAGCCTGACGTCGCCCAAGAATAACCACGGACTCGTTACTCTCTATGCCAGTTTCTCCCTGGCGAAATTCGTCAATAGTTGTGGTTGTACAAGAAGCAAGTGAGACCAATATAAATAGAGCGATCCCTAGTGTGTTTCTAATTGCTAGTGTGTTTCTAATTAATAGTTGCTTCATGATAATCCTCATGCAGATCGTTTAGCGTTCTGCTCTTAGTATCTAATCTAAAGCGTGTTTAACCAATCTCTTACTTCCGGAACCTGGGTAAAACTCAACGAGAAGCTAGACGCCAGATCGCGCAGGGCAACCACAGCGGCCTCATTTATCGCGGCCTCGACCGAGCGTAGCGATTCAGTGGGAGTCTTTCCGTAAGAGGTAAGTACCCAGTCCGCAATATAATCGCCTTCGGCGGTCAATAAGCGCATATTGTATTTAATCCAGATTTCGTAAACATCCAATTTGGTCTTGGAAGGCAGGGCCAATTGAAATTCCTCGATCGCTGGAGCGAAAATCGCGTCAACCCCACGTGCCTCCGCCTCTTCCATCGATTCCACCACAATGACTGTATCAAACATGGCCGGCAGCACAGCATTGAATAACTCAACATGCGACTGCCCACTGGCTATATTGTATTCCTCTGAGCCGGTTTCCGAATATTCAATATAGGAAAATTCGGTAAGCGCGGTATCGTAGTAAACCGCAACCGAAAGTGGCAACTTATTGATGTTCGGTGTCGGGAAGCTGCCCTGGATTACCACATTGTTTACACCGCATGCAGCCAAACTCAATGCTGCCAGTAAAAGCACTATTTTCCGACTCAAACCTTTCGTTGTTACATCTAATATGTGCATCTTAGCTCTACCGGGGTCCACTGTTTTGAAGCAGCCCACTACTGAAAATCATTCAGACCTACAAATGTACCACCATTTCGCTGCGTCATCTCTCGCATTAACGTGGAATAGCGATAAACACTCTGTCGAAAATCTGACCGGGCACCAAATATCACTGGAAAGCCGATGCCATGGATGCGTACTAGCCTGTCCCCATTTTCGTCTGCAACATTTATTCGGTCAATTGTTCGCAATACATCTTGAATAGACCCGCCAGGCTGAAAATCATCACCGAGAACATAGATACTAATTTTCTTATCTGGAGAATAGAAGGTATTAATGGCCCGTGTCACTCCTTCTACAGGGCTACTATTACTGTAAGGGTTCCAGGTTCGCAGGGTTGAAATGATTTGATTGCGCCTGCCCGGTGTATCTGGAATCCATTCTCCGCGGTAGGAATCAAACATATAGTCACCCATGTCGTTCATGATCTGGATGCCCTTCACTTCTGGATAAACATTAAGTGTGTCATCGATAGTCTTAAGCATCTTATTCCAAGCGTTGCCGTACATGCTGCCCGAAGTATCGATCACAAAAATAATATATTCGCTGTCTACGGGAATACCACCAATGGCGTTGTTCTCAGGTGCAACGCTGTTTGCAAGAAGCCGTTGCATCTCCTCGGTCATGCTTTGCTGAGCTATAGCAAGACGACCCACTTCATCGGTAGTCTCGCTGGAAAGCTGGTTGGATGTCTGATAACGGCCCTGCACGTCATCGAGGTCGCGCTGCAAACGAGCTATGCGATCTTTCATCGCGGAGAGCTGTTCGTGCTTGGCATTTAGGTCGCGGTTTAGAATAGTGGTATCCCCGCGAACAGCAAAAAGTTGCTGTTGTAACTCGGTGATCGCGCCTTCCGGGGGTACATCGACAAACTCGATAGAAATGGGTTCGCCGGATTTGGTAATCATCAACAAGATAATCATGGCGCCAAAGCCGCAGGCAGCCACGTCAAGAAATGACACCGAAAAAGAATCGGCCTCTCTGCTTTTACGTCTCATAAGCTAGTCCTCATGGCCAGTCCTTGGAAGGCGTTATGAACGAGCCCCTTGTGTACTGCGCCAGTTGCCAGTATGCAGCTGCCGCACTTGGGTCACCTTCCAGTGGTAGCAGAACAACATTGACCGGAATACCTTCGGGTAACTCTTCAAGTGCATCTTCGTACAAATTCATTCTTTGTGATGGGGTCACCAAGGCCTCATTGGAATCCCTATCACTAACGGTGGGCAGGCCGTCGGTAATCAGAAAAATATTATCCGGTCTCGGTGACATATTTGCGACAGCTCTAAATACTTGCTCTAAATTGGTGCCCTTACCCGGCACGATTTGCTTCACACTCTCTATGGCATCATTCAGCTGATCGCGGTCGGCCACTTCTTGCCAGCTATCCCTGTCGCCACTCAATACCGATTCTAATTCTTCATTAAACCGCCAAATCTGATAACGACTGGTGATAGGTAATTGCGTACTAATCCAGTCAACAGTTTTTACGACTCGTTGCCATTTTGGTGCTTGTTTCTTGCGCTCGTCAGACATATTTCGCGTGCGGATAATATTAACCAGGGTGCTATCCAGCATACTCGCGGAGCTGTCCACTAATATTAAAATACGCTGACCACCGAGAAATAGCCCTGACAAATATTGCCGGTTTCCATCCCCGAGAAATTGACGCACGCTATTTCCATCTTGCTCGAAGGCACTGGCTTGCAAACGCAACAACTCTTCCTCCAAGGCCTTAACGTCTGCGCGTAGCTTTTCAAGGCTCTCCTCCGTTGCCACGCTGGAGTTTTCCAAGGCTGCCAACTCCTGCAAAAAAGTTTGCAACTGCGCTTGAATCCGTCGTGCCAAACCTTCAGCAGTTACTACTTCAAAACTCACATCTGAAAAGGTATTTCGCAGCGCCACTAATCCGAGCTCACCTTCCTTTATTTCTTCTTGTAGCAAGTTTATTTCCGCCGCTAGATCTGGATTTTGTTCGGTGATAGCCACGCTACTGGTGTGATCCAGGATGAGAAAAATCAATATGACTGCGCCAAACCCGCAGAACATGACATCCAGAAACGCCAGGCTTATGGGATTTAAATTTCTTCTCTTTGCTTTGGTGCTAGCCATTGTTTACCTGTATCAATCGAATTTCATCACTTCCTGCGGGAAATTGAATCTGGTCCCCGAGGCTTATCTCATGCTTTCCGCTAACCCTGTTTTGATTCAATAAAAACTCTTGTTCACCACTATCCCAATAATATGTGCCGTTGTGCCTTTCCAAATTCTCAAGTTGTTCGGGTAGCTGCGCAAGCGACAGTGAAACTGCAGTGCTACCAATTAAGACATGGGTTGGACTTTGTTTTAGATTTGCCGATTGTTTCGAGTTCGCGTTTCCGCTAGCATGGCCTGACAGAGGAAGCGAACTTATCAATTGAATCTGATCTTCGCTTCGAACTATGTGATCACGATGTTGCAGAACCGCTGAGCTAATACTACCTGCAGGTAATATCTGTAGGTCCCGGTACTTACTCAGAGAGGTGGTAAAGCCAGGCAATTCCTGAAATTCACTGCTCAATATTATTTTCGACTCCACGCCCGAAGCTAACTCGGCGATTTGTTGCCCTATGCTTTTGTAGTGCCTGCCAAGATTCTTGATCAAGCTTTCCCGTGGCATCTTGGCGGTATGTACCGAGGTGTTGACCTTCAATTCCAATGTTAGACTATTCTGATCCTTATCTTCCTGACGCAGCCAATGAGGCAAAGCGTTAAACAATTGCTGTTCAGATTCTGCATCGTGCTGTGGGTTGAAGCGACACTGCTGAATAAACAAACCCGTTGCCAATTGCATCATCGAATCCATGAAATTCTGACTTCCTACGCCGGGAACCTGAATTACTGATTCTCTAACCAGTTCATCATTGACACTAGCTAACTTAGTCAACACCACCTGATGCAGTTGCATTTCTACATAGATTAACGGCGCTGACTGCGCCATGGGTATTGCGGCAGCTAACGCCGAATCAACAACACCAACAGGCTGAAAAGGGCTCTGTTTCGCAAGACCTAATAAGATAGCCAACTGTTGCCGGGTAAAGTTTCCTGGCACGGCGAAAATAACATCACCATCGATCTGCCCAATCTCGGCCAGATGAAGTAAGTGCGCATACGCAATATCCGCCAGATGGCGAATGCCATTTGCATGAGAAAGAGGGTCGAGGCTAAGCTCGTGCCAATATTTATTGTAGCTGTTGGTAGGATGAATTCGAGCTTGTTGCTTGGCAATATCTCCCAGTTGCAGTTGCTTACCCACAGCCAGAGCAAAACCCGGACTTTCAACCAAGATTCCGGATTCGTCGCCAACACGAAGGGCGTTATCGTTTAGTTCGATAACCTTTAGACTCATGTCTGTGTATCCCTCTCTGGTACTTGCAGGTGTCTAAGCATTCTTTCATCACAGTAATTTTGACAATCGAGAACCAGGCGATCTTGAATTAATTGCAATTGGTGAAGTACAAACATAAGTAGAATACTTACGACTAGCGCCACGAAGGTTGAATTAAACGCTACACCCAGACTTACTGTTACGCCGACTATATCACCACTCACTGCCTGATAGGCCTGACCCAAGGCGGTACCAATTCCTCGCACAGTGCCAAGAAATCCGATTGAAGGAATAGCCCAGGCAATGTAGCGAACGATTGTCAGCTCGGTCTCCATGCGATCGGCTTCGTTATCGCAAGTACCTTTTATGGTGGTGGCAACGTCTTGAATATTTCTTGTGGTTTGAAATCGGTGTAAGCCGCTAAGCAGGGCTCGGGGTAGCAAATACTGACGCTCCGTTTCAGGCAAGGCCTGAACCGGCCTGGCATAGTTTCTTGCGTCTTCCGGCAATATGCTCATCCCATCTGAAATCTGTATCAGCGTTCTGTCTAGCAGTGCTCGCTCTTTGAGTGTCTGCTGCGTCTTCATGCCTATGATAGAAAGCGCCCACAGTAACAGGATGATACAAGTCTCTTGCTCAAAATCTTTTAGGATTATGTAGACTGAACGTTCTGGTACGAAATTAGTGTCTGTCTGCTGTAGAACATTTTGCTGCTCTTGAATCAGCTCCGCATTCGGTCGTATCACTGCTACATAAGCCGCATGAACCACTATAACTGCAATAATCAGTGCACCAATTTGATACAGTGCTTCCGATAACAACCTTTGCTTCATACAAAATCCTTAACTAAACTAATCATCAAATCTAGATATCGACAGGAAAAGAAACACCCAAGTCCTGCGATATCTCTTCGGTTGGTATAAACCTGCTTGAGCTTTCTGCGTCGGCTTCATTGGTTTCTGACACCTCGGCGGCGATCAAATCACTGCCATCATCTACAATTTCTTGTTCTGACTCACTCTCTACATCTCCCTGAAGTGGAGCTGTATCTGAATTCTGTTGTTCTGTTTCCTGCACCGGTGGATCGTTCTCTGCAGCAAAGGCAAACTGGCAGAGACAAAATATGCTCAACAATAATAATTTACGCATCGTCTTATTCCTCCAAATAGCGAGCTACTCGAAAACCAACGTCGTCCCTGACTTCCTCGCCGAAGTCACGAAATGAAAGCCGCAGTTCCGTAACCGAACCATGGGCCCAGCTGGATCCTCTAATGGTATGAAACTGGCCTTCTGTTGGGCCTAGTGGATCCACCTCCACGCCACCGATGGCTCCTACTGCTCCGTAAAAATCATGCACCCATTCGGAAACATTTCCTGCCATGTCGTACAACTCGTATTGATTCGGACTAAAGGAAGCAACTGGTGCGGTCGCGAGATAACCATCGTTATAGTTAAACAATATGTCGCCCAGGTAAGATTGGCTGCTTATATCGGCGAAATTTCCCGAGTTCTCTGCAGGAGGAAGTTCGTTTCCCCAAGAATATTTTAACTGATTGCCACTTCCATCGGTTCTCGCTGCCCAGGCCCATTCTGCTTCAGAGGGTAATCGATAGCCGTTAGAGTCTGGATTGAATCCAACAACATCTTCTCCTGCGACTTCGTAAAAATGTGGAAGCGATTCCTGATCGCTCAGCCAATTACAAAACAGAGCCGCCTGAGTCCAGGTTACTCGCACGACCGGCTGTGCTTCGTTGTCTAAGGTCAGTCCTTCAAGAGTGCCCGAACTATGATCTTTATTGAACATTCGAAACTCAGCATTGCTTACTTCTTTCAAGCCTAGATAGAAGGGGCGCTCTAATTTGATATCGCGCAAATTTTCATTCGGCCTTCTGCCAGCTTCACGTCTAGAGGCCCCCATGGTGAATGCACCAGGATAGAACAGTTTCAATGTTTGGCCCGCTGCTGAGCTGATTAAGGGTTTGATTTGTTCCAGTCTTGCCTGCTCTAAGGACTTAAGGGAAACGCTTATAAGCTGTTCCAAACCTGGGCGAGAGGTGAACTCGGAGGAATAGGGAATGAACCCGGCTTTGCGTATTTCAATTTGCTGGCTGGCCGCCATCAGCTCTATAGTCTGATTGGCTAAACCTTTAAACTCTCCGTCAACGTACAGTTCAGCATCTTCAGGTTGGGCCATCACTCTTACCGTGGTCAGAATAGGATCGAGTTCAATGGTAATGTCTCGTTCTTCGTTTGCCTGTGTACGAATGGATAGAGTATTGGAACTGTAACCGTTCTTAAAAAATGTCAGCTGGTGACTTTGTTCAGGAGACAGTGCCACTTCCAGAGGGGTTAGGCCTTTGAATTCTCCACCGATAGTTACGCTGGCCGCAGTAGGATTGGACTGAATAAACAACAGTCCATCGGCAGGTTCCAGCTCAACTAGTGGCACGGAAAAATCTTGTCCGGCAAGAACGTCAAATTCTTCCTGCCAGGCTTTATGCCCCGCCAGTTTTAATACCAGGTCGCGTTGGCCTTGCAGAATTTCTGCATTAATCGGTGTGCTACCAATTACCTCTCCGTCCACCAAAACATCGGCTCCACTAGGCGAAGTATTCAAACTAACCGTCGCCCAAGCAGGCTCAAGAGCCGCCTCGTAACTTTGTGGCACCGATCTACCCTCGATGATTATCGCCTCACCGAAATCGAGATAGCGGTCCTTTGACATAGAGAGCTGATGCTCACCGGGTTCCACTGCAACATTCAGCAGAGGCGTAAGACCAATATCCACACCATCTATTCGAATACGAGCATCCGTCAAGTTGCCACTGGAAAAACTTACAATCCCCGGCAACTTGCGCATAGTAAACGGGTGGGTTTGTGATTGCTCTTCATTGACTAGAAGACGTGTCACCGTTTCGTGGTAGCCTTCATTAAGCAGCGTCACCTGATAAGAGCCGGTGCGCATTAAATAACGCTGACCCAGTTTAATACTGGTTCCGCCTTCGATACTAATTTCGGCGGTGATAGGATCTACTTCGACAAATACAGATCGCGCTGTAAGCACAAACCATGCAGCCATTACTGACACTAATAAAAAACTAGCAACAAAAACATGCAGCCATTTAAATTTGTAGGAAAATGCCCGGCTTTCTTCGATATTCGGAGTAAAGTCTATAGGAACAATAGGGTCAGTTACCCCATTTAAATCCTTTATGTCATCTCCATCGCTCATCTATCAACGCCTGCTTGCCGAAACAATGCGCTCATCACATTGAACGATTACTGACTCCGGCGTCAATCCAAAACCTACAGTGAACTCCTCGCGAACTTCTCGATAACCACTACGTTTTCCCACAGCCACATAGCGACCCGGTTTCAGCGACAGAGATGTTTGTTCGAACATGCCTAAATTTTCAATCCTAAGCAGAGTAACATCGGTTAGGTTATCGGAACGAAATTGAATATCGATGGGTACCTGGGAATTTTCCAGAAACAGCTCCAACTTATCCAGCTGAGCTAGTAGTCTGGGTCCTGGTGGTTCGATGGCTCGGCCTGTGTAATACACGTCCAGGGTCTGTTCGAAAACCGCATCTTCAGAAAAGCGCTCTGGATTCGCATTCGCTTGCTCTAAAAGTCTGTCCAGTCTTGCCCTTTTGTCAGCATAATCTCTACCATTAATGGCAAAAAGAAGATTGCTATCGACTGCTAAGACATTATCGTAATGATCGACTGCCTCCTGCCATGCCTCGTTTTGCTCAGCTGCGGTGATCAGCTCACGAAGTCGATTTATTTTCGCATTGGCAATTTCGTTCTCGGTCTGCACGATCGCAGCCTGTGCCTGCTCTTGTTTTATGCCCAAGCGAAGTGCACGCTGAAATGCTGCGATTGCTTGTTCAGGCTCGCCATTCTGAAGTAGCGCATATCCGCTTGACATGATCTGGGCAAACTCATTGTCGGTTATGAGTTGCGAGACCTCAGCAACTTTTTCAGCTGCCTCCTCGTTGTAACTATCCAAACTCAAGACTTGATTATAATTGGCGAGCGCTTTCTGTAACTCGGCGTCTTCCAGGGATTCTTCTGCGCTTTTAAGCAGAGCGCTTACTTCATCCAAAGTCTGTGCACGCTGCACACCAATTTGGGCAGCCTGGTTTTCAGGTTCAAGTAACAAGGCCAAAGAAAACTTATCGAGTGCTTCGTTGGAATCAAGCGTTGCAAGGGCTTGCTCTGCTTCTATAATAGTCTGCGCGAAAACCGTTGCGGTAGAATTTAACAGGTCGCGCAGCCCGTCTCTGCCAGCTTCATACGACTCGCGAGCCAAGATAAAGTCCTGGCTGCGATAATATTCATCGCCAATGCTGGCTTGCTGTAAGGCAGAGTCGTACCGTTCCTGCCCCCATCGCGATACTTCCAGCATATCCAGCTCTCCTTGAATAGCAAGCAGCTCAGCTAGAACGTCCTGCGCGTCTTTCCGTTGCAAGGAACGTTGCGCTTCTTCAAAGGGAGATATTGCAGATACAGACTCCTGTGCTGTACTAGCCACAGAAACCTCGGCCAGATCAATTCTTCGCTCCAGCGGCAATTCATATTCAGACACTATAGAAGGGAGCACAAAAATAACCAACAGTGCCAAAAGCAACAGCCCGCCTAATCCCACCCACACCCACAGGGAAGGTTTCTCGGCTTTTAGAGCAGCGGCCTGATTAAGGAATACTGAGTTTTCATTGTGATCAAAATCAACGGCGTCAATCTTGTCGACATCATTTTCTGACATAGCGCATTCTGTGCGTGGGGAAACCCACTATGATGGATGAATCGATTAAATATCACCTACTTCCGCAGCATAAATATCCGCCAGAATATCCTTCCACTGGGCATACTGTTCTTCTACGGAGCCGGTTAGCGTGATGGTGCGATCGTCCAGACTAAATACGCGTGGTGCAACTTCGCTTTCTAATGACTCACCCAATTCTTCTAAAGCTTCCATGTGAATCTTTGCTTCAGCTTGTTTGTCAAAGCCACTCTTTATAAGATAAGCACCAGCTCCTACACCAACCGCGCCGCCGGTTTGTGTAGCGTAATTGCCACCACTGGTCGCCGCGGCCAGGCCGCCTAATACTACCGCTGTCCCTGCAATGAATCGACGCCTGGCGGAATCTTTTAGCTCTCTTAAGGTAATTGTTTCTGAATAGCTCTGCTCACGCCAGGAATCATAGGGTAAACGCATTTGTCGAACATAGGTGGCGTAATAGTCTTGAACTGTATCGATAAACATGAAATCCCGTTCTCTGATTGATCGCACTCTCTCTAAAACCGGATCGCTATCAGCAGGCAGAGAAACGATTGCAAAATTGCCGCGTCGGTCAGTGGTCAAATAGGAATCGAAAACCTCAGGTGAAAATCTGCGCGCAAAAAGCAGCTCAGATATGGTTCGAATTTCTACAATTTGTTGATCGGAAAGATTTCGTTTTCTATATTCCAACAGGTCATTGGAGATCTTATTGTAGATCACCTGAAATGGGTCGGCCTGTTGCCGCTGTGCCGGGTCGTAGCTGAACTGACTAATTACCTCATCGTATAACTTGGTATACCACTCGCGCCCAGAGGAATCTGACACCGTAATTCGTAATTGCATGGCTTCGCCATCCGACTGCAAAATGGTGCCATTGATATAGACGTCCATGGGGCTTTCATTATTGGGCATTAATCGCACAATTCCCCAGTTAGCGGAACGCTGCAATGTTTCTGCTAGCAAATACGGTGCATAACGTGACTCCGCCACACGAATTTCATGATTAGTGGTTTCTTCATCGCTTTTTTTAATCTCGTCTATACCGGGATCAAATACAGAAACTCCCACATCCAACAGTAAATCCTCTGGAACATTCTGACTGTCCTGGACGATTGGAGTGTAACTGGTGGTTTTGACAGTATGGGTGTTGCAGGCACTTACGAAAATTGCCAGTAACAGCAAACCCATTGTGTTCTTCAATACTTGTGCTCTCATTGGTCTTCACCTAAACCTGTGTAGTTTCTATATTCCTGCCAAAGTGCTTCGCGCAGTTCCGGGTCGGGCTCACTCATTGCTGCCTCGCGTAGCTGCCTGGCTACCACGTCGTCGTCACGGCCGCTGGGAATATCGTCCGGAGGAAGAAAGGTTTCGTTTGGTGGGTTCGAAGCAGCCTGCGGTTGTGAAGATGCCAACACCGCAGAAGCTGTGGCACCGGGTTCTGGCAAAGTTTGTGGTTGTGCAGAGTTACTTCCGCCGCCACCGCCACCTGCAGCGCCACCTATAGCCGATGAGCCCGCCGCATTGCTTTCCGCCTGAGCACGCTCGCGCTCACCCAGAATATAACCATCAAAGGTCTCGTATCCGCGGCGCAACCTCTCATCCAATACCTGAGCGCGCTCTGCTGTAGTCATGGCCCCCGTGGGCTGGTTGCCAATGTCTCCCGCGCCGGATCCTGCCTGGCCTCTATCGCCAGCACCACTTCCACTTAATACACCATCTGGAAGTGTATCAAGACTATAATCCCCACTTCCTTGCCCCAAACCACCACCAGTAGAACTATTTGTCCCACTTCCAGCCTCTCCTGTAGAGCCGTCTCTGCCGCTAGCAGAGCCAGATTGGTCACCTTCCCCTGGTAAACGAGTCTGAGAACCAGCAGCTTGTCCAGGATTGCCACCCGCGGTACCGGCGGGGAAGCCGCCTGCTGAACCACTGGCCGGCTGGCTACCTTGCTGTGATGCTTGAGAAGATGAGCCCTGACTTCCCGAAGGCGTTGAGCTATCCCTTCCCGATTGACCTGGTGCCTGGCCTGCACTGCTTGAGCTGGCCGATTGATTGCCGGAGGAACTAGAGTTGGAACTACTTTGACCCGCCTCCTGGCCGCTGCTACTGGAAGGAATACTTGGAAAAGATCCTGAGCTACCCTGACTGGAACTACTACTGGGCGAGCTGGAAGATTGGCTGCCTTGGCTGGATGAAGAACTACTGGAACTGGAACTACTCTGTGACTGAGAACTACTGGAACTAGATGATGAAGAAGGCATAGATGCCGAGCTACTACTGCTCGAGCTACTGGATTGGCAGGCAAATAGACCTAAACTAAGAGCCAGCATGGCAGCTAGCCTGAGCGCTGACTTGCTCATGATATTCCTATGCTGCATGATTCCCATACCTATGTTCCTCGATTTCAAACTCTGGCTATACTGGCGTAAATTCGATTTTAACGGTTTTTAGCTGCTTTTTATCAACATTAGCCCGCAAAAACAGGGCTCTTACCTAAGACACTGAACTACCCTAAGCTCACCATCTATTAGTAGTGCAAAACGCCTTAACCACGGCTTAACAATCGCCAGCTAAGCCCACTTTTCGCACCGATTATTACTTCGATGCTACCCCTTAAGTTGTAAAATTAGTACCAATACCGATACCTGAAATAGTTCCCACGTGTTGTTTGCGGCTTACCGTCCACGATCAGAGGCCGGAATCTGGATGAGCGTGTCGCTATGCGCAACTTGCTTAACTGGGCCTGATTCGATTCCGTTTCTTCTGAAACGCTCTTCACATTTCTAACCAGTCCGTTTTCCGTTACATCGAACATCAAATCAGCGTAGTCGTAGTTCAAGGCCTCGGACTCATCCCCAGCCTGATAAAAGGCACTAGGTGTCTCAATAGAAGAGGCGAAGGACGGTAAGGGAGTAACATTGCCGAATAGGCGCTGTGTTAACTCCGCGCTGTTTTCCTCATCCTGTAGAACCTGCCAAGCTAACTCATAGTTGTCCAAGGCACCTCGACGCCGTTCAAAGATCAAGTACCAATCAGCTAAGTTAGTAATCGCTTCGGCCAAGGCGTAAGCATCATCGCCTGATTCCATATAGTACTCTACGATTTCAAGCAGCGCGCGCTCACCGGTTCGAAACCCCGGAGCCTGTACCCGACGCTGCTCATTCAACTTCTGAGCCAGCATCTGCTGCATATTTCTATATTCTGGCCTGTCGATTTCCATCATCAAATCCGGGTGTCTGGAAACCAGATAGGCAGAATTGGCTATATTTTTTAAATAACTCACAAAGCGTTCGTCGCCCTTGCCAAAATGCACCCCAACCATGCGTGCCGCCGCATTGAACATGATCTGGGCTTCTCGCAACCGAATACCTAACAGCTCGCCATAGCCGATATTAAAGGCCTGAATATTCCAGGTCGCCATTCTGTCCAACACCGGGATTAGACGAGGGTCATCGACACCAAACGCTTTCTGTTGCACATGGAACAGATAGCGGTTGTAAATATCCGCCTGCTCCCAATCACCCAGCGCCATATAGCTTTGTATTAGCTGCTCGACAACGGGAATTTGTTCTAGTGTGTAAAGTCCGGAATTGATGCGATTTACATGAATCGCTCTGTCAAACGTCTCTATTGCCGCCAGATGGTCTCCCTGTTGCTGCTGCAGGTCACCCAGAGCTGACAGCTCCTCAACCAAATTCATATCCCAGGCGCCGCCATCCAATTCGATGTCTGAGACGACGGAATTGTATAGCTGGATACTATCGAGACGCCTGTCAAAATCCCTGTCCAATTCAGGGTCTGGAATCGTCTCTATGGATCGCATGATAGGATCCAGGTTGGATTCAATTGGCACTGGTGTGTCGATATAAAGCAGCGGAGATCGAGACCGATTGCGCTCGCTAGTATCCGCAACTTGTGCCGAATCCAGCGGCTCTTGAGCGAATACTGAACATGCCGCCAAAAGTCCGATCAGCCCTGTAGGGATAGGTCTGTAAATTAGAAAACGTGATCTCATGATAGCGCCGGTTTATGCCTGTTTCCCTAGTCTTTCAATAATAATCAGCTGTTATCGAATCGGCTGCTTCTGTGGACAGTTGGCTGCGAATAACATCGCTGCAGGCTTCGACCAATCATAGTCCTGATTCGATCCACAAAGCTATTCAGTTATATCACCTGAGAAATTGACCTGTAAATAACCCGCAAGCAATATTGCTGTGTGTTGAGCCTATATACGGGGGTAAGCGCCAATCCGTTGCCTGCTGGTTAATACTACAAGTTTGAATTAACCGAATTAATAAACCAACCTGATCGTCTCGCCTACTGCTGTTTATTCAGGACTAGATTGCCAAGCTTATCCACATTGACGACCCAATCACGCGCAACAAAAGTTGTCGCAGAGTACTCCGTAATAATCGCCGGTCCTTGTACGGCTTCACCCACACGCAGATCAGCGCGCACTAATAATATTGTTTGGCCTGCTTCACCATAGACCTTGGTGTGCTGAATATTATTGCAGCCGTGAGTACTGATTGATTGCGGTAGATTGAATGAGGGGTTCTGGGTCGACACATCGACTCGAATGGTTAGCAGTTCAACTGCGCTGCCGTGGCGATAACCGTAACGTTGTTGATGCAGTTGCTGAAAAGCTTCTATTGACTGCGGCAGGGATTGCCAATCGATGTTCAAGGTATAGGATTGTCCCGCATATCTGAAGTCCGCACTGCGTTTTACCCTAAGACCTGGACCCTCGAGACCCTCGAGACTTAATTGCACCACCCCCTGCTGTTCCAAATCGACAAAATGCTGATCTAATGCGGCCTCGTCAATGGACTCAGTTTTATGGTTTAGGGTCTTGGAGAATTGACGTCCTTGATCCGCTACGACCATGCCCAACGCAGAAAGCACGCCTCCATGAATGGGTACTATGGCGCTGTGCATCCCCATCGCGTCTGCCAACGCACAAACGTGTAAGCCGCCAGCTCCTCCAAAACTTGCCAGGCTAAAGTCCTTTGGGTCATAGCCTTTATTTACAGAAATCAATCTTATCGCTTTCGCCATATGCTCATTGGCAATATCAATAATTCCCATGGCGGTTTCTTCAATCGATAGTCCAATCTGTTTCGCTAAGGGCTCAATACTGCCTCTGGCTTTATCGGAGTTAAGAGTCAAATTTCCAGCCAGTGCTGTTTCAGATTGCAGCCTCCCTAAAACCAGGTTGGCATCGCTGACAGTGGCCTGGGTTCCTCCTCTGTCGTAACAGGCCGGCCCTGGATCAGCCCCGGCAGAGCGTGGTCCGACCTGCAACATACCGCCTAGGTCTACGTACGCAATCGAGCCACCGCCGGCCCCAATCGTCTCCATGTCCACCATGGGCACGGCAATTGGGTAGCGGGATATCGATGATTCGTTACTGGTTCGAATCTTGCCATCCAATAGAGCGACATCTGTAGAGGTACCCCCCATATCGAAACTGATAAATTTTGATTTACCCAGTTGTTGCGCAAGGTAGGCAATCGCAGTCAGTCCGCCTGCAGGACCGGATAGTAAAAGATTGATAGCAGATTCTGCAGCCATACTAGCCGACATGGTTTCGCCGGTGGATTGCATGACCTGTAGCTGAGTGGCGCCCAGTTGCTGTCGCAATTTGTTCAAATAGCTACTGATTACAGGACCAAGTGCCGCGTTTAACCAAGTAGCAATTCCCCGTTCATACTCCTTGTATTCAGGTAGTACTTTTGAGGATCGACTTACAAATAAATTCATCCCTGCGTCATGTACAGCCGCCTCTATAGCACGCTCAAAACTGTCATCGAGAAATGAGAAGAGTAAATTGATGGCCACCGCCTCGGGCTTCAAGGTCCGGATTTCTTTTACCAGTGCTTTCAACTCAGTTGCTGACAACGATGTAACAACGGATCCATCGGCCGCCACCCTGCCGCCAGTTTCTAAACAAAGCTCGGCCGCTACTGGAGGTGGAATTTTTGGGGTTTCTAATGCATAAAGTTGCGGACGGGTCTGTCGGGCAAGCGTTAACAAATCAGCAAAGCCATAATTAGTAATAAATACGGTGCGTGCAAGCCTGCCTTCGAGAACCGCATTAGTTGCCACGGTACTGCCATGCACGATCTGCAGGCTTCCATCGCTAAGCTGGGATTCCAGCCCCATTGCGGCAATGCCCTGCAATATTGCCTGTTCCGGGGCTTCTGGAGTCGAGAGGGTTTTATGCACTCGTACGGAAACTGCTGGCTCAAGCTGTACCAGAACAAAATCCGTGAACGTGCCACCGGCATCAATTCCCAACAGCATTTGCGTGCTCAAACCCATCCCCTGCTTTCTTTCAATTGAGGGAAGGATTATAAAGCAGTCTACAAAGGTCGCTAGCAATCATGTCGGAATTAGGAGTAAGTATTGCCAGAATTACCTGAGGTTGAAACCACCCGCCGTGGCATACAACCCCATATTGAAAAACGGCGAGTGACTAAGGTAATTCTTAGACGGAAAAACTTACGTTGGCCAATCACAGCCTCGCTTTGCAAAGACATGCCCGGTCAAACTATCGATTCGGTTTCAAGGCGCGGCAAATACCTGCTACTCGGCACCAGAAAGGGCACCCTGTTAATCCACTTAGGGATGTCTGGTAGTCTACGAATCGTGAATCAAAGCCGTGCCCCGGGGAAGCATGACCATGTGGACATCGTGTTCGAAAACAAGAAGGTCTTACGTTATACCGATCCACGCCGATTTGGCTGCATGCTTTGGCAGACAACAAACATACTGCAACACCCCTTGTTAATTTCATTAGGACCAGAACCCTTAAGCGAAGATTTTGATGTCGAGTATTTGTTCGAAAAGAGTCGAAGGCGTGGCGCGGTTATTAAAACCTTTATCATGGATAGCAAAATTGTTGTGGGAGTTGGAAATATCTATGCAAACGAATCGCTTTTTCTGGCTGGTATAAACCCAAAACGCAGTGCCGGTAAAATTTCAAAAGCACGTTATACGAAACTAGTGCAATGCATCAAGCAAGTATTACAGGGAGCTATCGACGTTGGAGGGACAACACTGCGAGACTTTACCGATAGTAACGGCGAACCCGGGTACTTTTCACAATCGCTGCAGGTTTACGGACGCAAGGATCAACCATGTAATGTTTGTAAACAGAGTTTGAAGGAAATCAGGCAAGGACAGCGCAGTACCGTGTACTGCCCTAAATGTCAGCGCTAATCTATTCACTGGATTCATAATGTTATTTATATTGGTAGAACGATGCGAACTAAAACTATTGTTTTCTCATCGCCTCAACTACAACTGGATCAACAAATTTGGAAATGTCACCGCCATAAGCTGCGATCTCTCGTACCAGAGTAGAGGATATATAGGAAAGATGCTCGGCGGGTGCAAGGAATACGGTTTCGATGCTTGGGTCTAGAACCCGATTCATGCCCACTAATTGAAACTCGTATTCAAAATCTGCCACCGTGCGCAAGCCGCGAAGGATGATATTTGCATCGCACTCTCTCACAAATTGCGTCAATAAATTATCGAACGACTTAACCTCTACATTGTCTAGATGACTTAACACTTTGTTAGCTAATTCCATGCGTTGGCTAAGTGGCAAGGTATTAGATTTCTGCTGATTTTGTCCGACTACCGCAACGATTATTTTGTCAAATAAACCGGCAGCTCGTTCTACTAAATCCGTATGGCCATTGGTGATGGGATTAAAGGTCCCAGGATAAACGGCAATTTTCATATCATTCTCGTTTTTATTAGTGCCCTTCATTATATGCCAGCTGATCGAGTCAATGATCTCGCTTGCCTGCAGTCGTATTCGATATCAAGGCGCACTTTCGCAGGCATAGGTCTAGCTGTCAAGAAGGTGCCGCTAGAGCGCCTTAAGCCCCTGGGACGCCACCGAGCGGTGATTTGATGTTTGCTCGCAAGACAGCATCTTTGGCGCAATCACGATTTAAGGAAATCCAAAATTCTCTGTTCCAGCCAGTTTTTTTGACTCGAGGAAATAAATCCCACGTGCCCTCCCTTGTGGGTAAGTTGCAACTGCACCGAGGAAGACATCATCTGCGCTGTGGGTATTGATTTTATTGGGATAAGTGGGTCATTCCGACTCTGAATCAGAAGCGTATCAGTAGCAATTGATTTTAGGAAGCTGGAGCTGCTGCATTTTTCATAGTAGTCCTGCGCGCTGAGAAAACCATGTAGGGGTGCAGTAATTTTGTCATCAAACTCCCAAATTGAATTAATGCCAGCTGCAGTTCCTAGTTCCGCAATGTGCTTAGCCTGGTCCGGCCGGACCTGCTGCAAGTGTTTTTGTTTAGCCTGAAAATCTTTCAACAATCGCCGCACGAAGTATTGACCGTAGATTTGGCTCACTCCTTTTAGCATGGACCGCGAACAGTATTCCAAACTAAAGGGGGTAGAAACTGCTATCGCTTTTTGAACATTGGGGCGAGACTCTATCTCACCCAGCCATTTTAGTAGCACATTGGCACCCAGAGAATAGCCGATAAAAATGAAATCGTGCGCTGGGTATTGCTTGGACACCTTGATAAATACTTCTTCAAGGTCTTCAGAAACACCAGAATGATAAGCTCTAGCCAGTCGATTCATTTCGCCGCTACAGCCGCGGAAATTCATCGCTACTGAAGCAATATCATTTTCAGCTAAGAGAGATTGCATTGCCAATATGTAGGACGAACTTGAGCAGCCGCATAGGCCGTGTAACAGGAAAACTATTAATTTATTTTCCGAAGATTCTGGTTTAACCGCCGTAGCCCAGTCGATGTCAATATAGTCGCCATCGTCTAACTCAATACGTTGGCGTTTTTGTTCTACCACTTTTGATGGCGAAAGTTTTCTCCAAAGGGTTTGGCTATGCCCTTCGGGCAACCACCAAGCAGGCAGAAAGTCATTTCCTATAGTGCCAGTTGTCATTTTATATACTGCTCATTGTGCCTGATACAAGCTATAATTGACTGATCCAGCTTTCTTGCTTTTAAGTTTACGCCAGACAGATGGAATCTTCCCAAACTCGCTTACATCTGCGGTTTCGATATAGACCAGACCGCTCTTTCTCAATAAGCCCGATGCGTCCAACTTGATACAGGCATCGGCGAGAAACTCTTCGTTGAAAGGAGGATCTAGAAACACCAAGCCGTATCGCGACATCCCTGCCTGCTGTGCTGCAAGCCAATCAAAGGCATCAGCACAATATAGGGTGCCGCGAGCAATATTGAATCGTTCCAGGTTTCCCCTAATACAGCTAGCTGCGATTCTGTCTTTTTCCACGAAATCAACCTGCTTCGCACCTCGCGACAGAGCTTCGAACCCTAGAGCACCGCTGCCAGAAAATAGATCCAGACAGGTTTCCCCCTGAATACTGTCCTGCAGCCAATTGAATAGTGTTTCTCGAATACGATCTGCGGTAGGCCTAAGTCCCTCCACATTTGGAAATTCTAGTTTTCTGCTTCTAAATTCACCAGCAATAATCCGTACGCTATTACGCTTGCTGCTTGCGGGTTTCTGCATATTCAATTTTCTGTATGGGCAGTTTAACTTTCCAATTCATGTTCTGCTGAATTCCTAAGCCTATCACTTCACCGGCTACGGAAGACAGGTCGCGAGGCGATTCTGTTTGATCTCCCCCTCAATACCATGCCATTCCCTAAGTCGCCATTTCTTGTACTTATATCCACTGAGCCACAGTATGGCGCCTGCTACTGCTAGGCCTTTGCCCATCTGTGATAGCATAGCGGCCCTGAATTTAGCAACTAACTGAGTATTAACACCATGTTTGGCCTGGGCAAAAAACAAAAGTCTCTAGCTTCGAATAGTAAGGAAGATAAAGACAAAGATTCCAAGGATGTTGTTCAGGCAACGCAAGCCATTGAGCACGCTTCGCAAGCCGATCCCGGTATTTTTTCAAGGCTGAAGAAAGGCCTAAGCCGAACGCGCGACAAATTTACGGATGGTCTGGTGGGCATAGTCCGCGGCGAAAAATCCATCAATCTCGATTTACTTGACGAAGTAGAAACACAGTTACTCTCGGCAGATGTAGGTATCGATGCCACCGACCAAGTCATTGCCAATCTTAAGCAGCAACTTGGTCGCAAGCAGTTAGCTGATCCTGAACAATTTATGGCCGCACTGAAACGCGAACTGGCAGATATTCTACAGCCTTGTGATATACCACTTACTATTCAGTCCCAATCCAAGCCCTTTGTAATATTGATGGTGGGAGTAAACGGTGTAGGCAAAACAACGTCCATTGGCAAACTGGCAAAACTTTTTCAGTCCCAGGGACTGAATGTCATGTTGGCGGCTGGAGATACCTTTAGAGCAGCAGCAGTTGAACAGCTGCAGGTCTGGGGAGAAAGAAACGCCGTCCCGGTTGTTGCACAAGCCACCGGCGCCGACAGCGCTTCCGTAATCTTTGACGCCTACCAATCTGCCAAGGCAAAACAGGTTGATGTGCTCATTGCCGATACCGCCGGCCGTCTGCACACAAAAGATAATCTGATGAACGAGCTAGAAAAAATAGTTCGCGTACTGAAGAAGCAAGACGAAAGATTACCGGATGAAATTCTGTTGGTATTGGATGCTACGACTGGACAAAACGCACTTAGCCAAGCGGAAAGTTTTAACAATACGACTACCCTTAGCGGCATCGCCTTAACGAAACTGGATGGCACTGCGAAGGGCGGTGTAGTTTTCGCGCTAGCTAAAAAACTGTGCCTGCCAATTCGATTTATTGGTGTAGGCGAAAAGATCGATGATCTGCGGCCCTTTCACGCTGAAGAATTTGTTGACGCCCTTTTTTCTGAATGATTCTTCTCGATATAATTACATTGCAAAAAATACGGCCCTTAGCATGATCAAATTTGATAGCGTAAGTAAGCGTTACGCCGATGGACAAGAAGCATTATCAAACATCAGTTTTGAGCTTAGCAAAGGCGAGTTGGCATTTATTACGGGGCATTCCGGCGCTGGCAAGAGCACCTTGCTGAAACTCATCCTGGCAATGGAATCTCCCAGTAGCGGACAACTAATTGCAAACGGCGTAAACCTAAACCGAATTTCCGGGAATCAAATTGCCAAACACCGGCGTCAAATAGGTACTGTGTTTCAGGACCACCAGCTGCTGCACGATAGAAGCGTATTCGATAACGTAGCCCTGCCTTTAGAAATTTGTGGCTATCAACCAAAAGAAGCACGCAGACGAGTGCGCGCGGCTTTGGACAAAGTGGGCTTGCTGAAAAAGGAACGCAGTTTCCCGGAAGCCCTCTCGGGCGGCGAACAGCAACGGGTTGGAATAGCCAGAGCTGTAGTAAACCGACCGAGCATAATACTCGCCGACGAACCTACCGGAAACCTTGACCCTGTCCTGTCTGCTGAGGTGATAAAAGTATTCGGCCAATTTAGGAGCGTCGGCGTATGTCTGCTGGTCGCCAGCCATGATGCCGCTCTTATCGAAAGATTGAATTGCAGAACTTTGGTACTGGACAGCGGCAAGCTGCTAGCCGACCAAAAGCCAGCGGTGCAGCCATGAGTGCGGCTTCGCGAGGTGCAGCGAAGTCTGCCTCGACTCGTCCAAAACCCAATAGACGCTCCGGGAACACCGAATCCTTTTCTAGCCTGCTGCAGGTGCATCGTCGAGTGGCAAGAGCCAGTATTAGGAGGTTTTTAGAAACGCCTGTTTCTAGCATGATGACAGTCTTTGTAGTTGCAGTCTCACTGCTACTCCCTGCATTGTTATTCGGACTGAGTAGCAATCTATCAAGCATGCTTGCGGGCTTTCAGGACAATGCCCAAGTAACCCTGTTCTTACAGAATGAAGTTAGTGAAACCAGGGGATTAGAAGTTAGTGAGAGCTTACTAACACGGTCCGATGTTGGTACTGCTATGTATATATCGCCGCAACAGGCCCTGAATGAATTTGCGGCAGCTACTGGCCTAAATGAACTGTTGCAAGAAATTGTTAATAACCCATTGCCGGGAGCGATAGTAGTCACAGCTAACGATGCATCGCCGCAAGCGGTTGAGAGCTTGGTGCAGCAATTGCAGGAAATCCCGGAGGTCGCTGTGGTCCAAGTCGATAGCCGCTGGCTACAAAGGCTGGCTGCCATATCCAAGCTCGTCAGCGTGCTAAGTCGGGTGCTGTCGCTTATCGTGGTCCTCGGACTGTTCTTTATCGTGGGAAATACCATAAAGCTAGCTGTTGAGAACCGCAAAGCGGAGATTCGGGTTATTAAATTGGTTGGCGGCACTAATATGTTCGCAGCCAGGCCTTTTCTGTACAGTGGATTACTTTATGGCTTGAGTGGCGGTGTGTTGGCCATAATTTTACAAGCTATTGCTTTATATGCATTTAATTCAAATTTTGAGCTGCTAATGCAACTCTACGAAAGCCAATTCCAGCTGCAAGGCTTCGGCTTGAGCAATGCACTCTTAGTAATCTTGGCCGGCGGCGCTGTAGGCTGGGGCGCAGCCTTACTGGCTAGTTTAAGGCACATACATCTTATTGAGCCCTGAATGCTCCGATTCGAGTGAGTTTTCCCTAAGTAAAGCCTTGAAACTCTGGAAATAGGCCCAATGTTTGACCTAGATTAACGCCTTTAGATTCTGTCTGCAGGAGAATGGCTCTAGTGCTAGTCGCGGGAACTTCGCCAAAGCCCACGATTCATGGGCTATGCAATGGAAAGCATTATTGGCGAAGTGGAAGTTTGAATGCTAAAATGCGGTCTGTTAATCCGTAATCCAATGATTAGATTTCGAATTATTTAGGACAGAGTGAATTTCAAAATGAGCACAGCTAACAGTTTACAAGTTTTCGACCCTACTACGCCGGGTCAGGATCTGACTGCTTACATCGCATCAGTGAATAGCATTGCTATACTCACACCGGAGCAGGAGCTTGAGCTTGCCAAGCAATATTATTATGAAGATAACGTAGACGCGGCGCGGCAACTGGTTCTCGCCCACCTACGTTTTGTTGTGCACATGTCCAAAACTTATTCCGGCTACGGGCTTTCCCAAGCTGATCTGATTCAAGAAGGCAATGTTGGCCTGATGAAAGCGGTAAAACGCTTTAACCCTGAAGTTGGCGTTCGCCTGGTTTCCTTTGCAGTGCATTGGATCAAGGCGGAGATGCATGAGTACATTCTGCGCAACTGGCGTATCGTGAAGATCGCCACTACCAAAGCGCAGCGTAAATTGTTCTTCAACTTACGTAGCTCGAAGAAGCGCCTTGGTTGGTTGAACAACGAAGAAGCCGAAGCCATGGCACAAGATCTTGGCGTCGATGCCAAGGTGGTTCGACAAATGGAAGGTCGAATGGCTTCCTACGACACTGCCTTCGATGCCGATTCTGACAGTGATGATGAGTCAGCTTATAAAGCGCCTGCTTATTATTTGGAAGATCAATCTTCAGACTTGGCTAGCACAATCGAAGAAACCGAGTGGGAAGAAGTCACCAATAACAGTCTTCATACTGCGATGGCTGAATTAGATGATCGCAGCAAAGATATTTTGAACAGCCGCTGGTTAAGCGAAAACAAAGCTACTCTGCACGAGCTAGCCGATCGCTACGGTATTTCTGCTGAGAGAATTCGACAGCTGGAAAAAAACGCGATGAATAAGATCAAAGTAAAAATGGCAGCCTAATTTATGTAAGCTAAAAAGCCGCGACAAGCTCGCGGCTTTTTTTTGACTTCAATTTGTAATCCCGCGCCCGACGCGCGATGTACAGTGAAACTCATGAGTAAACTAATTATTATGTTGGCTGGTATCAATGGATTCCTTGCGATTTCTCTCGGTGCCTTCGCCTCCCATATCTTACGAGACAAACTCAGCCCCGAATTACTCAATACTTTCCAAACCGCAGTTCAATATCATATGTACCATACTCTAGCCTTGTTTGGCCTGGGACTGATGTTGATAAACTTTCCAACGGCGAACTTGCTTCGCCTTAGCGCCTACTTGATGATGGCTGGAATAGTTCTATTCAGCGGAAGTCTGTACCTGCTCAGCATTACTGGCATACGCTGGCTGGGCGCAATCACACCATTGGGAGGAGTTTGTTTTCTGCTGGCGTGGGCCTTAATAGTCTGGTTTGCTGCCCGACAACAATTCCCCAGCTGACAAAAGTTGAAGGTGAGATAATGGATATCGTCGTAAATGGCGCCGCGCAAGAAGTGGCTCCTGCAACCAGTCTGCAACAGCTAATTGATTTTCTTAAGCTGGGCGATGGTAAGATTGCAATCGAAGTGAATGGTGAGATTGTGCCGCGCAGCCTATTTCATCAAACCATTCTTCAGCAAGGTGACAAGCTCGAAATTGTTCAGGCAATTGGTGGCGGATAACAAACGGAAACTAGCATGAACAAGCAACAACGGTCGCTCTCGGTGGCAGGTATGGAATACCAATCCAGGCTCATTATCGGTAGCGGCAAGTATCGAGACTTTGCAGAAAATTTGGCCGCACTGGAGGCCAGCGGTGCAGAAATAATAACCGTGGCTATTCGTCGCGTAAATCTGGGCCAGAACAGCGACGAGCCAAGTCTGCTGGAGGTTATCTCTCCGAAGAAATACACTATTTTGCCAAACACCGCCGGCTGCTACAGTGCCGAAGATGCAGTGCGTACTTGCCGTATGGCGAGAGAATTATTAGACGGTCACAAATTGGTAAAGCTTGAAGTACTGGGTGATCAGAAAACTCTGTACCCTAACGTTACCGAAACACTAGTGGCTGCCGAGACGCTGGTTAAGGACGGTTTCGATGTCATGGTTTATACCAGCGACGACCCCTTGATTGCGAAAAGGTTAGAGGAAATTGGCTGTGTTGCGGTAATGCCCCTGGGCGCGCCCATTGGTTCCGGATTGGGAATTCGCAACCCGCACAATATTAGACTGATACTCGAAAACGCCGAAGTACCAATTATTGTGGACGCTGGAGTTGGTACAGCATCCGATGCGAGTATCGCCATGGAATTGGGTTGCGACGGCGTGCTGATGAACACCGCCATAGCAGAAGCAAATAATCCCGCACTGATGGCATCGGCTATGAAGAAAGCGGTGGAGTCAGGCCGTGAGGCTTATCTCGCAGGCCGCATGCCAAGACGCTTATATGCGTCTGCCTCATCACCAACCGATGGAACGTTTTTCTAGGCTAGCGCTGAAGAACCTCGCGTCGGGCTTTCAGTCATTCTTGCGAAAGTAGTTATCTAACCGTGCCCAATCATTCTGACAGCGACCATAACAGACCAATCCGTAGCTATGTAATTCGCTCCGGACGCCTTACCGATGCACAGCGCAAAGCGATTGATAGCTATTGGACGCAGTACGTAATCGAATTTAACAATCATGCAATCGATCCGGTATCAATTTTCGCAGTGCCGCAAAAATTGACCGTTGAGATTGGTTTCGGCATGGGTGACTCCCTATTGGAAATGGCCCAATCAAATCCAGATGTAAATTTCCTTGGTATCGAGGTTCACCAGCCCGGTGTTGGAAAATTACTGAATGGCATCGCTGAAAACCAACTGACGAATTTGAAAATCATTTGCCACGATGCCTCAGAGGTATTGCAGTTTGGTCTTCCTGCGCATTGTATCGATAGACTCTTGTTGTTTTTCCCAGATCCCTGGCACAAGAAGCGACACAATAAACGGCGACTGGTACAGCCAGAATTCATAGACCGATTACTTAAAAAAATGCGGCCTCAGGCGAAAATTCATTTCGCCACAGACTGGCAAGCCTATGCTGAGCATATGATGGAAGTCCTGGAAGCCAACCCAGAGCTGGAAAATGTCAACGGAGCGGGTGCGTTCTGGCTACAGCCGAATAGGCCAGTCACCAAGTTCGAACGAAGAGGTCAGCGCTTGGGACATGGGGTCTGGGATTTATTGTTCCGTACCAAGGGTGAGAACTAGCTACACGCAGCTGCAATCAAACCTTAGAACCAGAATCGGTGCTCGTGCTCTTTTAGCCAGCCAATATAGTGATCACAATCTGGGCAGATTGCCTCTACCTGATTCCAGAAACGCTGCGAATGATCCATGTGCAGCAAGTGACAGACTTCGTGAGTAATCATGTAGTCGATGATGCTAAAGGGGGCTAGCATGATTAGCCAATTGTACTGAAGTATCCCGGTCGAGGTGCAATGTCCCCACTTGGATTTGGTCTTTCTAAGCTTTATCTCGGTAATTTTATGCTCAACCCCCAGATGACGCGCCAGACCCCTTGCCCGGGGCAAAATATACTCGCTGGCCTTGTCGATTAGGAAGTCCTCAACCTGAATCTGTGCCTTGGCTGCAGTCAGTTTATGACCTTGAATGATAAATTCATCGCCCATGACCATGACTCTCTGTTTGCGCCCTTCCTTGAAGACGATAGTGAGCTCGCGTGCCCTATAAAAAATCTTTGCACCCCGCTCGATACGCAGGGCCTCTTTGTCGCGCAATGACTCCTCATACAGGCGCCCCTCGATCCAGCCTTGGTTAGAACCAATAAATTCTTCAAGCTCTGCCTTCGAAGCACGCAATGGGCAACGCACTACAACTTTCTTGTGCTGAATATACAGAGCCAGTGTCTTACGTTTGCTACGTAATATTTCACAGTCGAAGGCTCGCACTGGCGCCTTGCTTCTGCCGCCAAAATTCAAAGGTAGTATTCTTGTCTTACTCATTAGACTCACTTTTTAGTTGGTTTTCTAGCTACCAATTGGGCTACTGCTCGGTCTGGATCGAATAGCACACCCTCAAATTCCTGCAATATCTCCCAGCCTGAAAATTCCTGGGCTAATTCGCCAAGCTGTAGCAGAAAATCCAGGTTATTCGGCCTGCCGAACTGTTTCTGATTCACCGTAAAAGTCTCGTAAATTAGCAAGCCACCGGGTCGAATAGCTTCTCTAATTTGAGCAAATAGCGGCCTATGCAGATAGTTAAAAACCATTATTGCATCGAAGCGTTTGCCGACTAGGGGATTACTGCCCTCTACCTCAAAATCTATCTGCCAACACTCACTGCATTTGGTTTCGTCACCGCCTGCTTCTAATGCCGAAGTTATAGACTGCAGATGGGCCTCACTATTATCTGCAAATATCACAGGAACATTACGACTAGTTAGAAATAATCCATTTCTTCCTTGTCCGCAGGCCAGATCCAACACGCCATACTCGATTCGCAGGCTCTCCAACAGCGGAATGTTTGTCACAAGCAAAGATGAAGCACTGGCATTTGAATGTGACATGGATTACCGGATAATGCACTGTAAACAACAAGAGTTAAAGTGATGAAAGAAACTACAGAAACATTTAACGACTGCATGCGTAAAATAGTTTAAACATTCGCAGTTCACAATATGCTAGTGTGCTTTTTGCTCATAGATTTTCGGACTCAGCAATAGCAACAATTAAATCCCGATGACAGAACCTACTCAGAACAAAGATCGTCTGTTTGCCGACAAACTATTACCCGGTGATTTTGTTTTCGACGAACAAGTTGCCAATGTTTTCGAAGACATGATCAATCGCTCTGTGCCGGGTTACAGCACAATTATTGCAATGATAGGGGTTTTAGCGGAGCGCTATTGCCAGGAGCGGAGCAATATCTATGACCTCGGTTGCAGCCTGGGAGGAGCCACTCTGGCAGCTGTCAGCCGGCTTGATTGTCTAGAGTATGCAGCTATAGCAATAGACAATTCTGCTGCAATGATCCAACGGCTTGAAAACAGGCTGGCAGAATTACCACAATTCGCTGGCAAAATTGAATGCCGCTGTGAAAATCTGCAGGAGTCAGAAATTACTGATGCTTCGATAGTGGTACTGAATTTCACTCTGCAATTTATACCCCTTAAAGATAGAGCCGATCTGTTAGCCAAGATTTATCATGGCATGCGTCCCGGAGCAGTGCTGATTATTTCGGAGAAGATTAGTTTCCCGGATGAGAAGTTAAATCAGCTGTTCATCGAGATGTATCACAGCTTCAAGGAAAACATGGGCTATAGCAAACTCGAAATTAGCCAGAAACGCACAGCATTGGAGAAAGTGCTGTTACCCGAGACTCTGAGTACTCATCGGGCCCGCCTGCGCAAAATTGGCTTCCATTCTATTGACGTTTGGTTCCAGTGTTTTAATTTTGCCTCCATGGTCGCCTTCAAATAGATCACATGGACCTAAGCCCCCTACAAGTACTTCTGCATGATTCAGGTTTAGACTCCTTGCTGCCCTTTGCACAGGAGGATTTCCTACAACAGATCAAACACGGTGATTTCCCAAGATGGCGCGACCGACTGGCGCAGCTGCCGTCAATTCGGCCCAGCTCACTCAATTATGGAAGCAAGGTAAGCATCGGCAATGCCAGGGATAGCGATCACCAAACTCTGTCCCTGTTAAAGGAGCAGCTACGGGAATTTATACCCTGGCGTAAAGGGCCCTTCGACCTGTTTGGCATAGACATAGATACTGAGTGGCAATCCAACCTTAAGTGGGATCGGCTTGTTGATCAAATCTCACCCTTACATTCTCGCAAAGTATTAGATGTGGGATGCGGTAACGGCTATTACGGCTTTCGTATGTTGCAAGCCGGTGCTGATTTCGTGCTGGGCTTAGATCCGCACATTGCCTATGTAGCCCAGTTCTGGCTTTTAAAACATTTTGCAGCGACTGCCCCGGTGTTTGTGCTCCCTCTCTCTCTAGAACAATTGCCTGCTCCCCTCAATTTCTTCGATACCGTGTTCTCCATGGGTGTCATCTATCACCGCCGCTCTCCTATTGATCATATTCTGCAATTAAAAAGCTGCCTACGCCCTGGCGGCGAATTGGTAATTGAGTCCATCTGTGTTGATGGAACCGAAGGTTATTGTCTAACTCCGCAGAAGAAATATGCACGCATGAGCAATGTCTGGTTCGTCCCCAGTATTGCCACTTTGCTGCAGTGGTTGTCTCGCTGTGGGTTAACAGAAATCACAGTAGTCGATGAGTCGGTAACCGCGACAACTGAACAGCGCAAGACTGAATGGATGCCCTATGAATCTCTTGCTGATGCGCTCGATGAAAACAATGTGGACTTAACCATAGAAGGACTGCCCGCCCCAAAACGGGTTGTAGTCACCGCTATTCGGCCTTATTAGGAATCCATATAACCGTAGGTTTTATACCGTATTGAAACAGTCAGATATTCAAGGGGTCACGAATCGCTCTTTCAGGTGGAACAATAAGTAAAAAACATTGCTCTTGCAGTGACACAATCTATGTACTTTTCCTCTTGAAATCAATTCAAGAGAAATACCGATAGATCAACCGCAATATTGTTGACGTGCCTATGCAATTACGTTAACTATACGCTTGCCCCTTAAGGGTCAGCTCTAATTCTATCCAAGATTTATAAAGAGAATAACAAGATGGCCAGACCTCTGCGAATTGAATATCCCGATGCTGTTTATCACGTATCCAACCACGGCTTGAACAAGCAGCGTGTATTCCCGTCTGCGAAGTACTATGAGGCTTTCCTGGAGGGCTTAGGCGAAACTTGCTCGCGACTTAATGTGGAAGTCCACGCCTACTGCTTACTGAAAGATGGTTATCACCTTGTGGTAAAGACACCCGAAGCTAATCTAAGCCGCTTTATGCGACAGGTAGACGGTCTGTATACTCAGCAATATCAGCGCATGAAGGGAAGTGAGGGCTCGCTGTTTAAAGGTCGCTACAAAGCCGTATTAGTGCAGGCCGAGAAATATCTTCTACCGCTTAGCTGCTATATCCATTCCAGAATTAGAGCCTCAGAACTCAATACTTACCCTTGGTCTAGCTATACGAAATTTACTCACAAAGCGAAACCACCGGTTTGGTTTAATCGGGAAGAAACACTGAAGCAGTTGCGAACCCCTGCCGCTAAGCGCGCAACCGCTTACAAGAAACTCGTTGCACAAGGGGTGACAGATGAAATTGCACATTTCTATGGAAAGAAAAATTTGTCGTCGGTATTAGGCGATGACAAGTTTCGACAAGCGGTGCAAAAGAAGAAGTCCGCAACCGCAGCTCGAGGTGTGTCAAGAGGAGCACATGCTAAATGGCGCCCTTCCTGCAAGCAGATCATTAGTGCAGTGGCAAAACAATTCAAAGTGTCCGAATCAAGCATCTATAAAGCAGCACGAGGCCCCGGATCAAAAAACGTGCCGCGATGGGTTGCAATGTACCTTTGCCAGGAACTGTCTGCAGTTACTCTGCAATCAATCGCCAAGCTATTTAAATTGAAACGCTATGGCACGGTTTCTACAACCGTTGGAAAATTGAAGAAGGAATTCGAAGCTGACTCGAAATTACTGGCCGCTACAGAGAAGCTGATAAAGCAACTCAGCAAGGGAAAATAGGACTGATTCGGCATTAGCCGAGTTGGGCCGGTTGTAAAACCTGATAAGTGATAGACGACTTGTTTCGCTTTACTTTACGATATCGCAGGGCAACAAAAAGCCGGAGTTTTCCTTAGGGAAAATTCCGGCTTCAGTATCTGAGAACAGGCCATCTATTACCGATCAATCTTACTTAATCTTAGATTCTTTATAGATCACATGCTTGCGAACAACAGGATCAAATTTCTTGATTTCCATCTTGTCCGGCATGGTTCGCTTGTTCTTGTCAGTTGTATAGTAGTGGCCAGTCTTGGCGCTTGAAACCAGCTTAATCTTGTCTCTCATAGTCTTTGCCTGTTTGTTCCTGACGTGGTCAAGGTGCGCTTAAACGCGAATGCCGTTATTTCTAATGTCCGCGAGGACAGCGTCTATGCCATTCTTGTCGATAATACGCATACCCTTGGTGGACAAGCGAAGTTTTACAAATCGCTTCTCAGACTCAACCCAGAAACGGTGAGTGTGGATATTTGGCGAAAATCGACGCCTCGTCTTGTTGTGTGCGTGGGAAACATTGTTTCCTGCAACTGGTTTCTTGCCAGTTACCATACAAACCCTGGACATTTTGCTGCCTCGTATCAGTTAGCTAAAAAGTAAAACTGGTTCGCAAGAACCAGATAATTGCTCAATTCTGCTATTTCCGAAGTAATAGCTGGATAACAGAACCAGGCACAAAAAAGAGCTGCGTTTTATACCAGAACGATGTGGCAATAGCAACAAAATCACTGCTAACAGGACTCTGTCGTCTCCTGGAGAACCACTTCCATGTGCACTAAATATTGGAGCTTGTTAGTGTTTAAGCGCGCCTAAAGAAGATACTGCTCCCAAATAGTGTTAGAAAGCTCAGATTAGACCCCGCTCAGCAAAGGAAACCACCATCGAATTGCCTATCACTAAATGGTCCAGAACCCGCACGTCGATAGTCTGCAGCGCCAGTCGAAGCTTGTTGGTTATTGCGATATCTGCCTGACTAGGTTCTGCGACGCCAGAGGGGTGGTTGTGAGCAAGGATAACTGCGGCGGCATTGTGGTGAAGGCAGCGTTTGACCACCTCCCTCGGGTAGACTGCCGCACCATCTATGGTGCCGCGAAACAGTTCTTCCAACTTCACTACATGGTGCTGGTTATTGAGGAACAGGCAGCTGAATATCTCACTTTGGCAATCTCTGAATTTTGCTCGCAGATAGTCCCTGGTCGCGGTCGAGCTGGTCAAAACATCCCTGGATTTTATGCCTTCAAGCATATGACGCTGCGACAACTCCTTCATAGCAACGAACCTGGCCGCCTTCGCCAGACCCACACCGGGGTGCTCTGTAAGACTCTCGCGGTCTGCCGCCATAATACCGACTAATCCCCCAAATCGGCTCAGCATTTCCCGGGCAACATCTAAGGAAGTCTTACCCTTTACTCCAGTCTGAAGAAGCACAGCCAATAGCTCTGCGTCAGATAGACTCGCAGCCCCTCTAGTCAATAGCTTTTCTCTGGGCCTCTCATCCACAGGCCAGCCCGCTATGCTCATCAAACATCTCCCGCGCCGGTAATTTTCATCGATTGCCCTTAAAGAATAGACCGTGCTCACCGAATTCCTTAATCTGCCGTCAAATTGATTAACCGAAAGCTAACTGCTAGTCTAGCTGTCCCTTGAATTGCCCTATATCTGTTGGGTCTCCATGTTAAGCCTTACTAACAAACGAATCTTGCTCGGCATTACTGGCGGCATCGCAGCGTACAAGTGCGCCGAATTAACGCGCTTGTTCATCAAGGCAGGGGCTGAAGTTAGAGTGGCCATGACACCAGCGGCGACGGAGTTCATCACCCCACTAACTATGCAGGCTCTTTCAGGACAGAGGGTGCACCTGGATCTATTGGATAGTGACGCTGAAGCAGCCATGGGCCATATCGAGCTCGCTCGCTGGGCAGATCTGGTCTTGATTGCACCAGCCACCGCCGATTTCATTGCGCGCATTAGTCACGGTCAAGCCGATGACATCTTGTCCACCTTGGTATTGGCTACCTCTGCGCAGATTGCCGTGGCACCGGCAATGAATCAGGCTATGTGGGCCGATGCCAGCACACAGACTAATTTGAGCGTACTCGCCGAGCGTGGTTACCACATTTTTGGACCGGCGGATGGTGAACAAGCCTGTGGCGATGTTGGATTAGGTCGTATGTTAGAACCCAGCCAGTTATTGGAATTCAGTGCCGGCCTATTTGAAACTGGCCAGCTCGCCGGTCGCCACTTTGTGATAACCGGCGGACCAACCCGCGAAGCACTCGACCCTGTCCGTTATATAAGCAATCACAGCTCCGGCAAAATGGCCTATGCGCTGGCAGCCGAAGCCGTGGCCTTGGGCGCTAAGGTAACTCTGATCAGCGGTCCCGTTAGTCTGGCAACTCCCGACAGCGTTACTCGTATCGATGTAGTAAGTGCCCAAGAGATGCTACGGGCAACTCTTGAGCATATGCCCGGTTGCGATGTGTTTATCGGAGTAGCAGCAGTCGCCGATTATCGACCCACACAAATCGAATCGGAAAAAATTAAGAAGTCTGATGAAAGTATGCAACTCACTCTGGTAAAAAATCCTGACATTATCAGTGAGGTCGCAAAACTGCAGGCGAAACCCTTTGTAGTTGGCTTTGCTGCAGAAACGAATGACATTGTCAGAAACGGCAAACAGAAATTGAAACGTAAAAACCTGGATATGTTGTTCGCAAACAATGCGATTGACACATTCAATAGCGATTCCATCCTGGTTACTGCGCTAACTGCTACAACGGAAGCGGAACTAAGCCCTGGGAATAAGCACGTAGTTGCGAGAAATATGTTGCAGCTTATCGCTACTGCATTAAACAACAGATAAGCACCATAATAATTTACAGTTATTGGCAGCAAACATGGCTCAAGTTGCAACACATGCTGATCAGGAAACTATCCCGGCTTCCATCTTTCGGGCTTACGATATTCGCGGCATCGTGGATCAACAACTCAACAGTAGTAGTGTTAAGAAAATTGGCCAAGCTATCGGCAGCGAGGCTTTGGACAAGGGAATTACTACACTGCTGGTTGGCTACGACGGCAGACTCTCTAGCCCAGCACTTTCCATCGCACTGATTGAAGGAATCTGCAGCAGTGGCTGTAATGTGATGAGCCTTGGTCTGATACCTACACCATTACTATATTTCGCGACCCATACTACAGAATATTTGTCCGGCGTTATGTTGACCGCCAGTCACAACCCAGCGAATTACAACGGCTTAAAAATTGTATTCAATCAGACCAGCCTTGCAGACAAGCAAATTCAATCGATTAGATCACGCATAGAGAAGGACCAGTTACGATCAGGTAGTGGAGACTTCGGTAAGATCGAAATAGAAGCGAATTATATAGAAAATGTTAGCTCCAGGATTAAATTACAACGCCCGTTGAAAGTTGTTGTCGACTGCGGCAATGCAGTACCCGGAAGGATTGCGCCATTACTGTTAAATGCCTTGGGTTGTCAGGTAGAGGCAATATTTTGCGACATAGACGGCAGCTTTCCCAATCATCATCCTGATCCGACCGTTCCAGAAAATCTTGCCCTTTTGGCAGAAGCGGTACTCAAAGAGAATGCGGACATAGGGATTGCGCTTGATGGCGATGGCGACAGGCTAGGGCTGATTAGTAATCAGGGAAAGTTTATCGACGCAGATCAAATCCTGATGTTGTTAGTAGAATCAATAGCGCCAAACTATCCCGATAGAGCCGTGATTTTTGATGTTAAGTGCAGTAGTAAGGTTAGAGATCTAATTAAGAAGTGCGGCGCGAATCCTATCATGCACCGGAGCGGCCATTCATTTATGAAGCAAAAGATGCGAGAGACTAATGCAGTTCTTGGCGGAGAGTTCGCAGCACATATTTTCATCAAGGACGCCTGGTTTGGCTTCGATGACGGGCTTTTTGTCGCGGCAAGAGTCTTGCAGATACTTAGCGAGTCCAACAAGACTAGCAATGAGATATTTTCACAGTACACAACTGGTATAAGCACTTCAGAAATCAAACTTAAGATTGCCGAAGAACGAAAATTCGAATTCATGGATAGCTTGCTGGAGATGGCAAACTTTCCTGAAGCAAATGTAATCACTTTGGACGGACTGCGTGTTGAATACGAGGACGGCTGGGGTCTAATTCGAGCATCCAATACCAGCCCGGCATTGTTACTGCGTTTTGAAGCTGATACCGAAGCCAGATTGACGGAAATTCAAAGCGAATTTAAAGCTTTAATCCGCGGCGCAGATAAGAGATTAGAAATAAATTTTTGATAGTTTTTGGAAGCAATAAGCAGAGTAAGACCAGGTATTTAGTCCAGATACAATTGCCTGCACATGGAAATAAGTAGATATGTCATTATCTCTAGATAACGCCAAGAATATAGCGAAGGTTCTCACCGAGTCTCTTCCTTATATTCAAAAATTCACCGCGCGCACTGTTGTCGTTAAATACGGCGGCAACGCTATGGTTGATGAATCTCTAAAGCAGAGCTTTGCTCGCGATATAGTGTTGATGAAGCTTGTTGGGATTAACCCTATCGTTATACACGGCGGTGGTCCACAGATCGGCAGTGTTCTTGAGCGCCTGAATATCGAATCCAATTTTGTCGATGGACTGAGAGTGACCGATAGCCAAACTATGGATGTCGTTGAGATGGTGCTGGGCGGTCTGGTAAACAAGGAAATAGTAGCGCTGTTAAACAAAAATCAGGGCAAGGCGGTTGGAATTAGTGGAAAAGATGGAAACCTGATTAAAGCCAGAAAGCTGAAGATAAAACGCAAGGGTTCTAAAACCGAAGATGAAGGCATAGACATAGGCCAGGTTGGCGAAGTAGTAAGCATAAATACGGAAATCCTTGAGGTAATGAAAGACAGTGATTTTATACCCGTAATTGCACCCATAGGCACCGACAGTGACGGTGCTAGTTACAATATTAATGCGGATTCCGTAGCCGCTGCTATTGCTGGCGTGTTAGGTGCGGAGAAGCTGATATTGCTGACCAATATTGCCGGTGTGCAGGACAAGAAAGGAAAAGTCCTCACTGGCCTTAGCATTAAGCAAGTTGACAAGCTTATTGCCGATAAAACAATACAGGGGGGAATGCTGCCCAAAGTCGAGTGTGCTCTGAATGCTGTTAAGAATGGTGTCCAAAGTGCCACTATAGTCGATGGCAGAGTCGAGCATGCGGTACTTCTAGAGATTTTCACCGATGAAGGCGTAGGTACACTTATTTCCAAGAGTGGGCTGGATAAGAATTAACGAGGCCCCAAGACCAGTTATGGACAAAGCCAACAAAATTTCACGTAAGGATCAGATTCTGCAAGCGCTGGCGCGCATGCTGGAATCAGCTCCTGGGGAGCGCATCACCACTGCGGCTCTGGCTAGAGAGGTGGGTGTTTCTGAGGCAGCACTGTACCGGCACTTCCCTAGTAAGGCGAGAATGTTCGAGGGACTTATCAAGTTCATCGAAGAAACACTGTTTGCTCGCATCTCTAGAATACTCAATGAAGAATCCAATGCCGAGATTCGATGTCAGAATATATTACTTTTGCTGCTTACCTTCTGCGACAAGAATCCGGGAATGACTCGCCTATTAATCGGTGATGCTCTGGCCGGGGAAACAGAAAGATTGCGCGAGCGCATCGCGCAATTTTTTAATCGCCTGGAGTCGCAGCTGAAACAAGTATTAAGAGAAGCACAAATTAGAGAAAATCTGAAAACCACAATTTCTCCCGCCATACTTGCCAATCTGCTTCTTGCCTCCTGTGAAGGTAGATTGGTGCAATTCGTTCGCAGTGAATTTAAGGTCTCTCCATTAGACAATTGGGAGACTCAGTGGGAATATCTGAGCCAGAATTTAATGACGCCTTATAGCGCCACAGCACAGACAGAAACAATAGCCTAACGGTGTTTGTTTAGGCTTTGATACCGTAGGTTTCCCGATAAGCAACTACTGCGCCCAAGTACGCTTGTAATTTCTCATTTTTCGACGCCATTAAGTAATCGACAATATTCTGTAAACTAATAATACTAACAACCTTTATTTGGTAACTTTCTTCGATTTCCTGTATCGCAGACATTTCGCCTGTTCCCTTTTCCTGTCGATCCATTGCGACGGCTATTCCATTTAGGTGCGCACCCGCGTCGCTAATAATCTCCGCCGCCTCTCTGACCGCAGTACCGGCCGTAATTACATCATCCACAATGAGAACCTCACCCGTTAAATCGGCACCTACTATGCAGCCCCCTTCTCCATGAGACTTCGCTTCTTTTCGATTAAAACAGTATGGCTTATTGATTCCATGTTTATTCGCCAACGCCATGGCAGCAGCAGTGGCCAAAGGAATGCCCTTGTAGGCAGGCCCGAACAGAACATCAAATTGAATGCCCGATTCAGCGATCGCATCGGCGTAACACTTTGCAAGAAAAGAAATTTTCTCTCCGGTATTGAATAAACCAGCATTGAAAAAATAAGGACTGACGCGACCCGACTTTAAGGTGAACTCACCAAAGCGCAAAATTTCATGATCGATAACGAATTCTAAAAAAATGATTTGAAATTTCTTCATTATCGCCTCGTTATTCGTTCTGTTTAAATTTCTTTACGTCAAGAGCAATTGTGATCAGGAAAGTGCTTGCTTCTGCATCTGTACTAAATTTTGAATACCGGCTTTGGCCAAAGCAATCATTTCCAACAACTGATCATGACTAAAATCACCATCTTCCCCGGTACCCTGTAACTCGATAAATCCGCCGGACTCCGTCATCACAATATTCATATCGGTCTCGGCATTTGAGTCCTCAGCGTAGTCCAGATCGAGAACGGCATGTCCTTTAAATATACCAACCGAGACAGAAGCTATTAACTGCTTAACAGGATTTGCACTGATTATTTTTCCCTCGATCATATGGTTGATGGCATCCATCATCGCCACGCAGCCACCTGTAATCGATGCAGTTCGTGTTCCCCCATCCGCCTGTATCACATCACAATCGATCTTTATGGTGTGCTCTCCCAGTTGTTGCAAATCGATAGCTGCGCGCAGCGACCTGCCGATTAATCGCTGTATCTCCAGGCTGCGCCCTGATTGCTTTCCTCTAGCTGCTTCTCTATCCATACGGCTATTTGTAGAACGAGGAAGCATCCCGTATTCAGCGGTTATCCAGCCTTTACCGCTGCCCTTCAAAAATCGCGGCACAGATGTTTCCACACTGGCATTGCACAAAACCTTAGTGTCACCAAACTCAACCAGAACTGAGCCCTCCGCGTGCTTAGTATAGTTCCTACTGATAGAGATCTCTCGTAATTGATCTGCGCTGCGTTGGCTTGGTCGTTTTAGTTCAGTCATAAGTTTTCCATGGGGTTGTGGGATAGTGCCGGCAAATTATCCTTGATATTGAATCGTATAGCGAGCTACAGAAGGTCGGAAACGGGCTGTCTGGAAAGTTCACTGTGATTACTTCGCGATTAGGTTAAAATAGCCGCATCGGGTTTCTCCGCGAATTTTTTGGAATTGTTATTATGACCTTAAGTATGACTGCCTTCTCCCGGCAGCAACTAGAACAGGAATGGGGCTCGCTGACTTGGGAAATTCGTTCTGTCAACCATCGTTATCTGGAAACCAGTGTGAGATTGCCAGAATCGTTTCGATCACTGGAAAATGCAGTGCGTGAGGCAGTAAGAAAAAGACTCACCCGAGGTAAAGTTGAGTGCCAGCTGCGCTTTCAGTCCGAGGCCAATGTTTCCTCGGATCTTCATTTGAATACAGAGCTTATTCGAAAACTGATTCATGCCAATATCGAAATTGAGCAAATCACTGGAACGTCATCTAACCTCAGCAATATGGAGGTTCTACGCTGGCCTGGTGTTATTGAAGAGCAGGACTTCGACAAAGCGACTATCGAGAAACAGGCGCTTCAATTATTTGACGCGGCATTGGATGATCTAGTGGCGACAAGAAAAAGAGAGGGGTCGGAGCTTAAGGGGTTTATTGCTCAGCGCATCGACTCTATTCGTGAGATTGTGATTTCTGTGCGCAATAAAATGCCCGATATATTGGCGAAACAAAAACAAACCTTATTGGATCGATTACAGGAACTGCAAGCCGAATTAGAACCGACTCGATTAGAACAGGAAGTATCATTGCTGGCGCAGAAGGCTGATGTGGAAGAAGAGCTGGATAGACTAAACTCTCATCTCAACGAAGTAGAACGCGTTCTTAATACCAAGGGACAGAAGGGTCGTCGCCTGGATTTTCTTATGCAAGAACTTAATCGCGAAGCAAACACCCTTTCCTCTAAATCAATAGTCGTGGAGACAACACTAAGCGCTGTAGAATTGAAGGTGCTTATCGAGCAGATGCGCGAGCAGATTCAAAACATAGAATAAGCCAGGGGCTCCCAAAGCGCATAACGATTAAAATGGAAGCTGAGAACAAACTCACCACATACAGATAACGATGTTAGAAATATTTATGAGGATTCCGCAGTATGTCTAAAGGCACGCTATTCATAATAACTGCACCTTCCGGTGCTGGTAAAACAAGCTTGGTTAAGGCCTTACTCGATCGCGAGCAACAACTGAGGGTGTCGGTATCCCACACCACGCGCTCAATGCGCCCAGGCGAGCAAGATGGCATTAATTATCACTTCGTCGGAGAAGCAGAGTTTATGGAGATGCTTCAGGCCGGATATTTTTTTGAGAGTGCAGAGGTCTACGGTCATCACTATGGAACATCTCAGTTATGGGTGAATCAGCAACTTGATTCAGGATTTGACGTGATTCTGGAAATTGACTGGCAGGGAGCCGTTCAAGTTCGCAATCTTGAGCCATTAGCTTGCTCCATTTTTATTCTCCCTCCTTCCTTGGAAACACTGAAAACGCGCTTGCACGAGCGAGCCCAGGACGATCCAGAGACCATCGAGAATCGCATGAAACAGGCGGTCGCCGAGATATCCCATGTCGCCGAAGCCGATTTCATAGTGGTTAACGATGATTTCGAAACAGCCTTGCAAGACCTGGCGGCCATTATTCGTTCGCGACGACTCACGGTTAAGAGTCAGGAAATCAATCTGGCAAGCTTGTTGACTAGCCTCACTCGGGGTAATTAGCCTCCACCACCGCTGTCGCACTCCCCATTCCGCTGAATAATAGTATGCATTCTGGGTCGGAATTCAGTAAAATCCTCGGTCCTCGTTAAATATGCTCTGCGGAGCTGTTGCGGTCTTGCCCTGCGCAGCTTGTTTTCGCGCAGTTCGGCACCATAAGACAAGTAGATTATTAAGGGTTTGGTATGGCTAGAATTACTGTAGAAGATTGTTTGGAAAACGTTGATAACCGCTTTGAGCTGGTAATGGTATCCAGCAAGCGCTCCCGGCAGATACAGACCGGCGGCAAAGACCCGCTGGTGTCTGTAGATAATGACAAGCCGACGGTTCTCGCCCTGCGAGAAATTGCGGAAGGTTTAATAGATGCCAGCATTTTATTGCCTAAACCACCTAGCGTTGAACTCGAAGAAATGTCTGCAGAAGCAGATGAAGAAACTTCTGCCGAAGCGGCCGGTGAATCTATTGAAGCCGTAGCGATTAAGGAAGATTCCACAGAGCAGCCGCTTGGGCAGAAAGAAGAAAAAGAACCCCCTACTGCAGAAGCCTAATCACTGAGGAGTCGAGTCTTGCAAGCCGCAGCAATTGACACGATCGACTCACTAGCCTCGGGCCTTGCCAATTATCTGGGTAAGGAGCAGGTCAACAACGTTCGTCGTGCCTATTTCTACGCGGAACAAGCCCACGAGGGCCAGTTCCGGCGTAGCGGCGACCCTTATGTAACACATCCCCTAGCGGTAGCCGGCATCCTCAGCGAAATGCACATGGACCATCAGAGTCTAATGGCGGCCATGTTGCACGACGTAATCGAAGATACTGGTATTACCAAAACCGCGATCAAGACGCAGTTTGGCAATTCTGTAGCCGATCTGGTAGACGGCGTTAGCAAACTAAACAAGATTACCTTCAGTAGTCGTGCCGAAGCACAGGCAGAAAATTTCCAGAAAATGGCCATGGCCATGGCGAAGGACTTGCGGGTTATTCTCGTTAAGATCGCCGACCGACTGCACAATATGCGAACCCTGGATGTTCTGGCCCCGGACAAGCGCAGGCGTATTGCGCGTGAGACCCTCGACATTTATGCACCCATAGCAAATCGTCTGGGCATGAATAGTGTCCGAGTTGAATTCGAAGAACTTGGTTTTGCCGCTCTCTACCCTATGCGCGCACGGAGAATTAGTGCCGCAGTAAAGCGCATCCGTGGTAATCGCAAAGAAATCCTTTCCAAACTTGAAACATCAATAGAAGCCTGCCTGGAACGAGAAGGATTGCCAGGTCGCTGTGTTGGCCGGGAAAAACACCTGTATAGCATTTATGAAAAGATGCGCAGTCAACGCAAATCGTTTTCGGAAATCATGGATGTGTATGCCTTTCGAATTGTGGTTGACCGCGTGGATACTTGTTATAGGGTTCTCGGCGCGGTTCATAGCCTCTACAAACCGGTTCCGGGACGATTCAAAGACTATATTGCGATTCCCAAAGCCAATGGCTACCAATCTCTGCATACCACTCTTTTTGGCATGCATGGAGTTCCCATCGAAATTCAAATCCGCACCGAAGAAATGGAAGCCATGGCGAACAATGGAATCGCAGCCCATTGGCTGTATAAGTCCAGTGAGGACCTTCCTAGCAATACCCATGTGCGCGCTCGCGAGTGGGTAAACGGATTACTTGATATGCAAAAACACGCCGGTAATTCGCTGGAGTTTATCGAGAACGTCAAGATCGATCTGTTCCCCGATGAGATCTATGTTTTTACACCGAAGGGTACAATTTTCGAATTGCCCGCCGGCTCAACAGCCGTGGATTTCGCTTATGCAATTCATACTGACGTGGGCAACTCCTGTGTCGCCTGTCGAATTAGCCGCCGCCTGGCACCCTTAAGCGAGCCCTTACAAAGTGGTCAGACTGTTGAAATTATTACCGCACCGGGAACTCAGCCCAACCCCGCCTGGTTGAGTTTTGTAATTACCGGCAAGGCACGCAGCAATATTCGTCACTATTTAAAGAATCAGAAACATTCTGAATCTGTCGCCCTGGGAAGACGCCTGCTTAATAAGGCCCTGGCTGGCTTCGGCAATCAGCTTGACAAAATCCCTCAAGAAAACATCGATGCCGTATTGGAACAAACCAAGCTGAAATCTCTCGATCAATTATTGGAAGAAATAGGTTTGGGTAATCGCATGTCCTATATGATTGCTCAACGCCTCGCTGCGCAGAGCAATGTCTCAGCAGACGATGCGCAAAAAGAGTCCGACCGACAGGGCTCTCTCGATATTCGCGGCTCAGAAGGCATGGTGATGAACTACGCCAAATGCTGCCACCCGATTCCTGGCGATCCTATCGTTGGTCATATCAGTTCCGGTCGCGGCATGGTTATTCACACCGACGATTGTAATAACATTGCCGATATTCGCGATAATCCCGAGAAATGTGTCTCGGTGCGTTGGGACCCTAATGTGGAAGGAGAATTTTCCGTGGAGCTGCGAGTAGAGCTTGAGAACCAACGCGGAATTATCGCCACTCTGGCAACAACCATTACCGGCACCGAAGCTAATATTGAAAAGATTTCTACAGTGGAGCGTGACGCTAGATTCAGCATTGTTAACTTGTCACTGAATGTACGCAATCGTGTGCACTTAGCTAGTGTTATGAAAAAAGTACGACTCATTAAACCTGTTACCAGGGTAACGCGAGTGAAGAGCCGCAAGGTTCGTAAAACCATTAAAAATATTATCGGTAGCAACTAAACCCCGGGCAAAAGGTTAGCGTAATGACAAAACTTGAACAAGTGCAATCAGCTTCTGCTCCAGCGGCCATTGGCCCCTATTCTCAAGCGATTAAGGCAGGCTCACTGGTATTTCTTTCCGGGCAAATCCCATTGGACCCAGCAACTATGGAGTTGGTTGCTGGCGATGTAGCAGACCAAACCCATCAAGTGTTTAAGAACCTGATTGCCGTGGCAGAGGCTGCTGGTGGCAGCTTGGCCAACGCCGCCAAGCTAACCATCTATCTCACCGATCTTGGCGACTTTGCTGTGGTCAACAACATCATGGCGGAATACTTCTCTCAGCCCTACCCCGCCCGTGCCACTATTCAAGTCAGTGCCTTACCGAAGGCTGCCTCAGTTGAAATAGATGCCGTTCTGGTACTGTAAGAAGTTCGGCCTAAATCCCGGATGTTTCAGGTTTATAGAAGTACTGTATAAAAACACATATACTTAGCTTGTCACTGTCAAGCGGGATGCATCGAATGTAAACTGCCCGCGAATTGATTCGCAAGGATTCACAGTGATGCTCATTTCCGCAACCGGGCTCTATTAGTTTGTGACTGCTGCTGGCCAACAACTGCATCAAATCCCCGTCACCTGCCTAAAAGGCGTTGGCGCTGCGCTCGAAAAAAAGCTGCATGTGATTGGCATTCACAATTTGCAGGATCTATTGTTCCACCTTCCGCTGCGTTATGAGGATAGAACCAGGCTGGTCTCAATCGGCTCCATTAGCGCCGGTGAAACGGTGCAGATACAAGGCGAAGTACTAAGTACAGACATACAGTTTGGTAGACGCCGCAGCCTTAAATGTATTCTCAGAGATAATAGTGGTTTTATCACTCTTCGTTTTTTTCACTTCAGTAACGCGCAAAAGAATTCACTTGCACCCGGCAGCCAAATTCGTTGTTACGGTGAAGCGCGACGAGGCCGATCAGGACTGGAAATATTTCACCCCGAATACAAAGTGGTACGTGAAAATGAAAGTTTGCTAATCGATGACTGCCTCACATCCATCTATCCTGCTACTGAGGGCTTAGGTCAGGCAAAGCTGCGAAACATCGCGACCCAGGCGCTGGCTTATCTTGGAGAAAACCCAGCTGAACTATCACAAACCAATACTTTCTTGGATGATTTTCTTCCCCGGGAGCTCATCTCCAAATTCAATCTGCACTCCTTGGTCGATGCCATACGACTAATTCATCGGCCACCGATTGAAGCGCCACTGAATTGGTCAAGCGAAGGCAAGAACCCTGGTCAACATAGACTTGCCTTTGAGGAATTGTTGGCACACCGCTTGTGCATGCGCCGATTTAAAACCGATTCTGAACAACAAGCGGCTCCCAGACTTGGAGCTGCTGCAAACCTCAGTAAAAAATTTCTAGAGCAACTGCCGTTCTCCCTCACCAAGGGACAACAGCGTGTCTACCAGGAAATTGCCGACGATCTGGCCAAGGCCTGTCCCATGCTCAGATTGCTGCAGGGAGATGTAGGGTCGGGCAAAACTGTTGTCGCTGCCTTGTCTGCATTGCACGCGATTGATGATGGTTATCAAGTTGCTCTCATGGCGCCAACTGAATTACTCGCGGAACAGCACTTCGCCAATTTTTGTCAATGGTTTGATACTCTGGATATCAAGGTTGGTTGGCTTAGCGGTAAGACCAAGGGCAGAGCCAGGGTGGAGCAGCTCGATTCTGTCGGTAATGGAGAATGTCAGTTACTAATAGGTACCCACGCCCTATTCCAAGATGAAGTCGACTATAAAAAACTGGGTCTAATCATCATCGATGAGCAACATCGATTTGGTGTTCATCAAAGACTGGCTTTGAGAGAGAAAGCCAATCGGCATCAACTCAATCCACACCAATTGGTAATGACTGCCACACCTATTCCACGTACATTAGCAATGAGTGCCTATGCCGATCTCGACAACTCAGTTATCGATGAACTGCCTCCCGGCCGCATCCCGGTAAACACTGCCATAATCTCCAGTGACCGTCGTCCGCAGGTAATGCGGCGCATCGAACAGGCTTGTAGTGCGAACAGTCAGGCCTATTGGGTGTGTACCCTGATAGAAGAATCCGAAGCTCTGCAATGCCAGGCGGCCGAAGTCACTGCCGAGCACCTGGCAGCGCAGTTGCCCGCAATTTCCATCGGGCTCATCCATGGACGCATGAAACCGGCAGAAAAGGCCGAAGTCATGCAGCAATTTAAACAAGGTCATTTGCAGTTGCTGGTGGCAACCACCGTTATCGAAGTGGGGGTTGATGTGCCAAACGCTAGTCTCATGGTCATTGAAAATCCTGAACGCCTTGGGTTGGCACAGCTGCACCAGCTGCGCGGCAGGGTGGGCCGAGGATCTACCCACAGTCATTGCATTCTGCTGTATCAAACACCGCTGTCAAAGGCCGGTAAGCAGCGCTTGTCGGTAATGCGTGAAAGCACCGACGGTTTTTATATTGCGGAGAAAGATTTAGAGCTGCGCGGGCCAGGTCAAGTATTGGGTACGCAGCAAACCGGACTGATGAGCTTCAAGGTCGCTGATATCAGTCGTGATGCTGCACTGTTAGATCAAGTGCGCGATGCTTCAGAGATAGTAATGAAGAAATACCCTGAGATTATCGATCCGCTAATTCAACGTTGGTTGGGGGATAAGGTTAATTATGCAAATGTCTAGCTGCTCAGGGGCCCTTATTCGATAATATCGAATCGGGGCCACATAAAGTCGAATCAGTTTTTTACTCTCAGCTGAAAGTCTTTTATGCTAGCGGCACATCGAATCAGCTAATGGGCATCTAGGGAGCCTCTGAACAAATCTATGACCTCTCTGGCCTACAGCCAATTCTGCTACCAAGACGTACTTTCGTCGGGCCTGTCAATTAATTGCAACGCGGAGAGCGCACTCGGTGTAAACTCCCGACCGGCGGGGCCTAAGCAGGCGCCGTACTGCGGCGTTGTCGCGCGCGGCAATGGAATAACCATTACCTGCGCACGACGCCTTGCTTCAGCGTGCGCCAGACTCCCGCAGAGCGGCCATAGACTTGTTCAGAGGCTCCCCGGTACTTCCCTCACATGAATTCTGTCAGATTAATTTGGTCCAAAGCCGTCACACAATTTAGATCACGATTCCCGGAACTGTATGCAAAGTTACCGGCTCTGGCGGAATTGACCCGGGCCAACAAACCCATCGGCATCTATCTTTTATTGTGGCCAACCATTGGCGCTCTTTGGATTGCGGAACAAGGTGTCCCCAGAATATCGTTGCTATTAATCTTCGTGCTGGGTACAGCCTTGATGCGATCGGCAGGTTGCTGTGTAAATGATTTCGCCGACCACAAAATTGATGCGCTGGTTAGTCGCACACAAAGGCGACCTCTGGCTACCGGAACGCTGACCAGAAAAGATGCAATTCTCTGTTTTACCCTGCTTTCTATACTGAGTTTCGGCCTGGTCTTGCTAACTAATCAAAGAACCATAATTCTGTCCTTTGCCGCTGTTGCCCTGGTTGCTGTTTATCCCTTCATGAAACGATTTACCAACCTGCCACAGTTGGTTTTGGGCGTAGCCTTCTCCTGGGGAATTCTAATGGCATTCTCTGCAGCCACCAGAGAAGTCCCGCAATCAGCGTATTTGTTGTTTGTTGCAAACTGCCTTTGGACTGTTGCCTATGACACACAATATGCCATGGTTGATAGAGAATTCGATATCGAAATAGGGGTCAAGTCTACCGCTATACTGTTCGGTGATGCTGACAAGCTAATCATAGGCAGCTTGCAGTTTATGTTTATATTGGCGATGACTCTCGCCGGAAGACAATTTGAATTAGGCACTTTCTATTTTCTGTCATTGATAATAGCCAGTGGAATGTTGGCGTATCAACAATTTCTGATAAGGGACCGCGTACCGGGCCCATGCTTCGAAGCGTTTCTGAATAATAATTGGGTCGGTGCAGTAATATTTATAGGAATTATTCTAGGCACAGCCTAGTTTCTAAGTTTCATTGTGGTATTCATACTTATCTAGCAAGCCAACTTTTCTTGCGGTAAGGATATTTGCCTGGCTTGCTATTTAGGCGAATGCTATTAGTTAAAGGCTTGTATTCCCGTTTGTGCTCTGCCGAGTATCAAGGCATGGATATCTTGCGTGCCTTCATAAGTATTCACAACTTCCAAATTTTGACAATGACGCATGATTGGAAACTCATCGGAAATACCATTACCCCCTAGCATGTCTCTTGCTTCTCTTGCTGCATCTAAAGCCTTCAAACAAGAGTTTCGTTTCAACAAAGAGATTAACGGCGCTGCCAATTTACCTTGATCACGAAGTCGGCAAGCCTGCAAGCAACCCTGTAGGCCAAGTGAGATATCGGTTTGCATGATAGCCAACTTCTTCTGGATTAACTGATTGGCAGCTAGCGGGCGACCAAACTGCTTTCTATCCAAGGTGTATTGAAGAGCCGTGTGCCAGCAAGTTTCTGCGGCACCCAGAGCACCCCAGGCAATTCCAAGCCGCGCTGAATTTAAACAACTAAATGGACCGGCCAGGCCCTTGGCATGAGGTAGTTTATTTTCTTCGGGTACAAACACTTCATCCATCACGATCTCACCAGTAATCGACGCTCTTAGTGCTAACTTCCCTTCAATTTTTGGTGCGCTCAATCCCTTCATGCCCTTATCCAGGATAAATCCGCAGATAGTCCCTGCATCATCTTTCGCCCACACCACGAAAACATCGGATATGGGTGAGTTACTAATCCAGTTCTTTGCGCCTGTCAGACTGTAACCCCCAGCAACTGACTTCGCTCGTGTATTCATGCTGCCCGGGTCCGAGCCATGATCAGGCTCGGTCAGACCGAAACAACCTATGTATTCACCGTTAGCCAGTTTCGGCAAATATTTTTGTTTCTGCTCCTCAGAGCCGAAATTATTTATAGGATGCATAACAAGGCTGGACTGCACGCTCATCATGGAACGATAGCCAGAATCAACAGCCTCAACTTCACGCGCCGCCAAACCATAGCACACGTAGTTCAGACCGGCACAGCCGTAACCCTCGATAGTAGACCCAAGCAGCCCCAGCGCGCCCATCTCCCGAAAAATCTCCGGATCAGTTTCTTCTTTTCGATAAGCTTCTCGTACCCGTGGCAGTAGTTTCTCCTGGGCGTATTTCTTAGCTGTGTCTCGAACCAGACGCTCTTCTTCCGATAACTGTTCTTCCAGCATAAATGGGTCTTGCCAGTTGAATGGCACGTTGTCCGATCTGACAGACATATCTTTCTCCTAATTAGCCCAGGAAGCTCCGCAATACAGGGAGTCATCCATAAATTTGCTGCGCTTCATAATAGTTTGATGACAAACAAAGTTAATCATAGCTTGTGGCTACCACAAGTCAGGCGCAGGCGCGGTAGTTTAGCAAACTTCATTGTTTTTCTCTAAGACTGTGTCCCACGCCTAATAAGACGATATTAAGCAGATAAAGCGGAGAATATGATGGACATTTTGATAGAATAACGCGCCATGGATGTCTCCCACATACTCGATTCCCTCAATGACGAGCAACGTAACGCGGTGGCCAACCCTGCACAGCACTTATTAGTGCTTGCCGGTGCAGGCAGCGGTAAGACTCGGGTGTTGGTGCATAGAATTGCCTGGCTATTAGAGGCCGAGCAGGCATCGCCCTTTTCTATCCTTGCCGTCACCTTTACCAATAAGGCGGCGCGTGAGATGCGGGGTCGCATCGAGACCTTGATGGGCCATACTTTTGCCGGCATGTGGGTAGGAACATTTCATGGTCTGGCACATCGGCTGCTGCGCTCCCATTGGCAGGAAGCCGGTCTGCTAGAAGATTTCCAGATACTGGATAGTGATGACCAACTGCGCCTGCTAAAACGCATTAATCGTTCCCTGCAGATAGACGAAGACAAATGGCCCGCAAAACAATGTCAGTGGTATATCAACTCGCAAAAAGATGAGGGTCTGCGTTCGGCTAACATCGATCATTTCGAAGACGATTACACCAAGACCATGCTAGAGGTGTATAAGGCCTACGAAGAAGCTTGTGATCGCGGCGGCATGATCGATTTTGGCGAAATCCTGCTTAGAGCGCATGAGCTTTGGCTGAAGAATCCACAAATACTGCAGCACTACCAAAACCGTTTTCAGCATATTCTGGTGGATGAGTTTCAAGACACCAACTCAATTCAATATGCCTGGCTACAGGTTTTAGCCGGAACTCAGAATCAACTCATGGTTGTTGGCGACGACGATCAATCAATATACGGATGGCGCGGTGCCAAGATCGAGAATATTCAACAGTTCAACGTAGATTTCAGCGATGCCGACACGGTGCGGCTGGAACAAAACTATCGCTCCACATCTACGATCCTGAAAGCCGCAAACAAACTTATCTCCAACAATCAGGGTCGCTTAGGCAAAAACCTGTGGACCGAAGGTGGAGACGGCGAACAAATCAGCGTGTATGAAGCCTTTAACGAACAGGACGAGGCGCGTTTCATCGTTGATAGAGTGCAGGACTGGTTCAATAATGGCAATCAACGCTCCGAGGCAGCCATTCTCTATCGCTCCAATGCGCAATCCCGTGAGCTGGAGGAAGCCTTACTGCGAGTGGGTATGCCCTATAGAATCTATGGCGGCCATCGCTTCTATGAGCGTCTTGAGATAAAAAACGCACTGGCCTATTTGCGACTGATCGTAAACAGAAATGATGACACTGCTCTCGAGAGAGTGATAAACGTTCCAACTCGAGGAATTGGTGGTCGCACCATTGAACAGATTCGCTCTCTGGCTAGAACAGAAAACTGTTCCCTATGGCAAGCTTGTGCGAAATGCGTGAATGAATCATTGATGACTTCCCGTGCCACTAACTCCGTGCTGGCTTTCCTGGAATTAATCGACAATTTAAACAGCGCCTGTGATGAGTTGGAATTGGCGGAGAAAGCCGAGCATATTATTACACACACTGGACTGATTCAGCATCATGAGAAGGAAGGTGGTGAAAAAGCCCGAGCAAGAATTGAGAATCTGGAAGAACTTGTTACCGCGGCCAGCAATTTTGATGATCCGGAAATCGACGAGGATTTTGATCTGAAGTCGAATGCCTTCTTGTCTGCATTTCTCGACCAAGCTGCACTGGATGCCGGCGAGACTCAAGCAGATGAAGCCGACGATGCTGTGCAATTGATGACCTTACACTCAGCTAAGGGTTTGGAGTTTCAGCTAGTCTTTCTGGCGGGCCTGGAAGAAGGCTTGTTTCCTCACAAAATGTCTATGGACAATATTGCCGGACTGGAAGAGGAAAGACGGCTTTGCTATGTGGGTATCACCAGGGCAAAATCAAAATTGTATTTAAGCCATGCTGAATCTCGACGCCTTCATGGCGACGTAAACCTTTGCCGTCCATCGCGCTTTATCAATGAAATTCCAAGCGAGCTGCTAGACGAGATCCGGATGAAGTCCAGCGTCAGCCGTCCCTCTTTTGGCAATACTCGAATCGGACGCAATGTCAGTAGTAAACTTAACGGCAATGTGGAAGTTCCTGAAACCGATTTGTCCCTGGGACAACGGGTAGTCCATGGCAAGTTTGGTGAAGGCATAGTGCTTAACTACGAAGGTCAAGGGCCGAACGCGAGAGTCCAGGTAAACTTCGATGCGGTAGGCAGCAAATGGTTGGTACTATCCTATGCCAAGCTGGAAGTATTGGCATAATTAGGAGTTAACCCGCACAGGGATTAGAAATCATGCTTTTCAAGACAACATCGTATTTAACAACAAGAAAATTATTGTTAGTGTCCTTACTATCTGCCCTCGCTGCCTGCGGTGGAGAAACTTCATCAAATAGTTCTGATTCCCAGGCTACAGTGACTAACAATGATGAAACCGTATACAACTGGAAGCTTATTACTTCCTGGCCGAAAAATTTACCGGCACTGGGAACTTCACCCGAGCATTTCGCTGACATCGTGGAGAAGATGAGTAACGGCCGTATGCGCATTCGGGTTTTCGGCGCCAACGAATTAGTCGGTGGCCTGGAAGTATTTGATGCTGTTTCTCAAGGCGTGGCAGAGATTGGTCACACCGGCGCCTATTACTGGCAGGGGAAGATACCGAGCACACCGTTCTTTTCTACCATTCCTTTCGGTCTAACGGGCACAGAAATGAATGCCTGGCTTAGCTACGGTGGTGGCAATGAACTGTGGCAGGAGATTTATGCGCCTTTTAATTTAATACCGATGCGTGGTGGGAATTCCGGCACACAGATGTTTGGTTGGTTTAATAAAGAAATCAACTCGCTGTCTGACCTGCAAGGCTTGAAAATGAGAATTCCCGGCCTGGGCGGCGAAGTTTTTAGTCGTGCCGGTGGTACTCCGGTGACCATGCAGGTAAGCGAGGTATTTACAGCCATGCAAACTGGCGCCCTGGACGCGACCGAGTTTGTAAGCCCTTTCAATGACATGGCCGCCGGATACCACACGGTCGCTGACTATTACTACTATCCTGGCTGGCATGAGCCGGGCTCTACTCTGGAAACCATCTTCAATAAAACGGCCTTCGAAGCGCTGCCGGAAGACCTGCAAGAAATTTTAAAAGCCGGCACCGAAGTCATGAATCAGCTACTAATGGATGAACTCACAGCGCGAAACAATGAGGCCTTACGAGTACTGGTAGAAGAACATGGAGTCGAACTTAGGAAACTTCCCGATGATGTTCTGATTGAACTACGGGAAATCTCCGAGCAGGTGGTTAGTGAGCTGGCGGAATCTGATGAGGTGACACGTCGAATCTATGAATCCTACAGAAGTTTTCAGAAGGGCGTTGAGAACTACCATCATATATCCGAGGAAGCCTATATCGAGGCACGTAAGCTACCAAGAGACTAGTTGATTGTTAGGCCTCAGAAATTATTTGGGTATAGGCCTCGGCTTTCCGTCACCGTCTAACGCCACAAAAACAAAAAGTCCCTCGGCAACTTTCATCGGTTGATCTTCGATGCTAAAAATTGAAGTCCAGACCTCCACATTGATATGCACTGAGGTTCGCCCGGTTTTCACCACCTCTGTGAAGCAGCTAACGGTGGAACCTACCTTCACTGGACTAATAAAATGTACGTTCTGAATAGCCACCGTAGCCGAACGTCCACGGGTTGCTTTCTTGCTTGCAATACCAGCAGCCAAATCCATTTGTGAAACCAACCAGCCACCGAAGATATCTCCATTAGCATTGATGTCTCGGGGCATAGCCAATGTCTGCAGGGCCAGTTCGCCTATGGGACCGGATTCCTGCGTCTCAGATGTGCTCATTCTACTCTCCAAATAATCGAGCCCTGAAGGAAGTGGACTGACTAATAAAATTATTGATCGCTAAAGTACCGATGGTAGCCAAGTCGCAAGCCTGGGTTGCAATGCCAGTAACAACATTAATGCGAGCTGTATAATAACGAAAGGTGCAACGCCTCTGTAAATATCACTAGTCTTTATCTCTGCCGGAGCAACGCTGCGCAAATAAAATAGAGAAAAACCAAACGGCGGAGTGAGAAATGACGTTTGTAAATTTACAGCGATCATAACTCCTAACCAAATTGGATCTAGCCCCATCGCTAAGAGTATAGGCCCCACCAAGGGCACCACCATAAAAGTAATTTCTATAAAATCCAGAATAAAACCCAGGATAAAGATTAGCAGCATTACGACTATGGTGGCAGACACTACACCGCCAGGTAAATTCAAAAGTAATTCTTCGATCAGTACATCACCACCGAAACCTCTAAACACTGACGAAAAAATAGTCGCACCCACCAGAATCAGGTACACCATCGAGGTAACACGCATGGTTTCAATACTAACCGACTGTAAAACGGGGAGGTTCAAAGCTCTCTTAGCTAGTGCCAGCAACATTGCGCCCATGGCACCAATACTGGCTGCTTCTGTGGGGGTTGCGATGCCAAACAGGATAGAACCCAGAACCGCCACCATTAATAACACCGGTGGTAAAAGACCCTTCAGCAACGCGGTCAACACACTGTTCTTGCCTTGCTGCAAATCCTCTTTAGGCAAAGGTGGTGCTGATTCGGGTCTGAATAAAGCGATGACAAACATATAAGTTGCATAGGCGAGGACAAGAAGTAATCCTGGAATTATTGCGCCGGCAAACAAATCTCCGATGGAGACAAAGTCCGGTGCGAAAATTCCGGCGTCCAATTGTGACTGTTGATAGGCGTTTGAAATAACTTCGCCGAGTAGAACCAGGCAAATGGATGGGGGGATAATTTGCCCTAGTGTTCCCGTCGCACATAAGGTACCGCAGGCAAGGGAAGGTCTGTATCCAGCCTTCATCATCGTTGGCAATGAGAGTATGCCCATGGTTACCACGGTTGCACCGACTATGCCGGTACTAGCTGCCAACAACATGCCGACAATGATCACAGAAATTCCGAGCCCTCCGGGAAATTTGCCAAACACGATCGCCATGTTCCTTAATAAATCTTCAGCGATGCGACTTCGCTCTAACATTGTTCCCATAAAAACGAATAGCGGTACGGCGAAAAGATTTTGATTTACCAACAGACCATAGATTCGATTAGGAATCAGAGAAATATAGGCAGTATCAAATACCCCTGTGAGCGCGCCGATAGCAGCGAAAGCCAGGGACACTCCGGTAAGCGACAAGGCAACGGGATAACCCGCCATCAATACCAGACAGACCAGCAGGAAAAAGAGAATGGGGACCAATTCTAACATTCGGAATCAGTTTGCCTGATTATGGCTAGAATCTTGAGAATCTCTGAAATGCTCTGAAGCAAAAGTAGCGATGGCAAAATCAAAATGGACGCCTTGAGCAAATACACAATCGGCAATCCACTGGCCTCCGCTGACCCTTCTTTTATTCGCCAGGAAACCGCAACATAATCCCAGCTGATCCAAATAATAAATAACGCAGAAGGAATAAGAAATAGAAGTGTTCCAATCAAATCTATCAACGCTCGATTCTTTTTCTGTAACCGGCTATAGAATATATCTACTCGAACATGGCCCTGTTCCTTGAGTGTATAGGCTGCTCCAACCATGAAAATCATCGCATTGATATACATAACGGATTCTTGCAGAGCTATGGAGCCAATCTGAAACGCATAGCGAAGTATGACAATCACTGCCATGACCAGAACCATCAGTAGTGTCAACCAAGAAAAGACTTGGCCCATACGATCTGAGAGTTTATCGATGAGATGCGAGAATTTTTCCATGAAGAGTCTATTGAGCTACGCATTTGTTTTTCTTGTTGTACGACTACGGGCCCGTGGCAGATGCCCGATTACGCATTATTGCACACTAACAATAGGAACTGGGGTTACCCACTATGCCACTCTATAGCCATGTCCTTAACAATTGATAGCTGAGTACTAGCAAGGCCACACTGCTGGTCAGGGTGAACAAGCCGAGCAGCCAGAGTAAGCCTCTCCTTACTCTGGCTGAGAAGCGGGCCCGAAACCCGGCGTCACGCGCTGGGCTGGGCGGCACGACTATAAATAATTCGCTGGCACTGTAGAAAATCAGCGCCCAGCAAAAACCCAGAATTGCTGGAATTAGCAACTCATCCCCATGCAGCCATGGGTTCTCCAAAACACTGAGTAGTAGCAGAACAAGTGAAAAGCCGCCCAAGACAAATATAGCTAGTCGAAACCGAGCTAAAAAAGTAGCAATTCGCTGTAGGCGCTCTATCATTGTTATCCGTAATGCTAGTAGTTGGCCACCTGACCCGTCAGCTTACCCACTAAACACCGTTTCATCCACACGACTATCAAGGTGAAAGCTATTGAGCCCTCCTGGCGATTTACAAACTGCGGACAGACTAGAGCTACCCTTTCTCGCTGGAATTAACCCGGAAGGCGAGCCCGTTTTCGAAAGCTTGGAGGTAGAGCTGGTTGAGGATACTGATGACGAGGTTCGACTCCTGTGCTCACCCTTGCTGACTCGAAACCTGGCGGCGGGAGACATATTGAAGGTCATCAATCCCTCCACAGCAGAGTACGAATTACTCAGGCGCAGCGGGAATCTCTCTATCCGCGTTTTTCGCCTGCATCAACTGGAAGTCCTGGCAGATAGTTTGACTGCCAAAATTGAAAAGCTTGGCGGAAGCCTGGATAGGCAAACTGACCGCGCCCTGGTTTATAGTATTCATTTCTCCATCGGCTTTCGCACAATTGAGGAATTATTAGCTTCCGCCTGCACAGATTATCCGGATACAGTTTGGTATTATGGCAATGTCTACGATCCTGAAGATGGAACCACGCCCTTAGAATGGTGGCTGGATTTCGAAAACCAGGAATAATAAACCCAAGGTCTGTACAAAAATGAATCGCAATATACGAGTAATCAAACCATGCTGATTGTAGTATCTCCCGCCAAATCTCTTGATTTTGAATCCAAAGCTCGTACTCGAAAATTTACCGAAGCCGAATATTTAGAAGAGTCCACACAACTTGTAAGCCAATTACGAACCATGAGTCCGGAAGATTTTTCTGAGCTTATGCATATTAGTAGCAATCTCGGGGAGCTCAATCATCAACGCTATGCCAACTGGCATACTCCCTTCGACCTGAAGAATGCAAAGCAGGCAATCTTCGCCTTCAAGGGTGATGTCTATATAGGTTTGCAGGCAGAACAATTTTCCACCGCAGATCTAAATTTCGCACAGAAGCATCTGCGAATTCTTTCGGGTCTTTATGGCTTGTTGCGCCCTCTCGATTTAATGCAAGCCTATCGACTGGAAATGGGATCGAAGTTCAAGAACCAAAAAGGGAAAAACCTTTACGAATTCTGGGATGGCAAGCTAACAGAGAATTTGAATACTTTATTCGAGCATGAGAAAAAGCCGGTTTTGATCAACCTGGCCTCCAAAGAGTATTTCAGCGCAATAAAGCCGAATCAACTAAAAGCGGGAATAGTGACTCCAATCTTCAAAGATTTTTCCAATGGCAAATACCGCATCGTTAGCTTCTTCGCCAAGAAAGCACGAGGTTCTATGGCGGCTTATATTATAAAGAACAGAATCAAGAGCCCCGCCAAGCTTAACGAATTCAATGTTGATGGTTATCGGTACAGTAAGGTCGAGTCTACTGCCTCACAACCTGTGTTCCTGCGCGATCCGCAGTAGCGAAACCCCTCTTGGGGGTTTGTTGATACGCTGCTACTTTTGGACGATTCCATCCGCACACTCACAGAGAACACCTCGTATGAATCAGCCACTACCATTCAGTCAAGCTAGCGAGAACAACAAACAGGTAATTCTCGACGTACTTAAGTGCTATCTAAAAAGTGGCGACAAGGTACTGGAAATAGCCAGTGGCACTGGTCAGCATGCCGTGTTCATTGCTGAAAATATGCCGGAGCTGCATTGGCAGTCATCGGATATATCGAGCAATGTTGAAAGCTTGAACTTACGCATTTCTGCAGCCCAATTGGAAAACCTTCCTGCGGCTATTCCCTTGGATGTGAATCAGGAACATTGGCCATGCGACGTCCCGAATAGTATTTTCAGTGCCAATAGTCTTCACATTATGTCAGCTGATTCTGTTGAAAACTTTTTCGCGGGAGTGTGTAATCACCTGAAAGAGGGGCACTTGTTAGTTTACGGTCCCTTCAAATACGGTGGAAATTTCACCTCCGAAAGCAACGCCGGTTTTGATCTGTGGCTTAAAGACAGGAATCCCGAGAGTGGAATCAGAGATTTTGAATGGGTAGACGGATTGACAAAAAGGTGTGGCTTCCAACTCACTGAAGATCATGTCATGCCGGCCAATAATCAGCTTCTGGTTTGGAATAGAGAAAGTAGTCGCTAACTTTTCCCTCAAGGATCTCGTCTTAAAAAGTGGACAGTAATTATCTATACCATGTTTATAATGACTTTACCTTTGTGCTCAGCTTTTAGGAAGTGCGCCATGGCTTCGCGATACTTATCAAGTGCGTAGGGTCCATCTATAATCGGTTTCACTTTCCCGGATTCGAACATCTCTGTCATATACGCTAAATCCTTGTTAGGTTTCTGCGCTATGACAAAAATTTTCTTCTTACTGAATAATGACAGAGGGAAACTTATTAGTAGTGCCTGAAGGTATCGTGGCATCGAGCCACCAACTGTCGCATAGATGCCGGTAGGACTGAGCGCTCTAATGTAGTCAAAAGCTGATCGGCTTGTCTTGGTGTCCAAAATAAGATCGTACTGCATTCCATTTCTAGTGAAGTCTTCTTTTGTGTAGTCAATAACATGATCAGCACCCAGCGAGCTCAACATATCAAGTTTGATCCCACTATCGACAACGGTTACCTCCGCACCGATCTGTTTCGCAATTTGTACGCCAAACGTGCCGACACCACCTCCTGCCCCATTAATTAGAAGTTTTTGTCCAGCTTGTAGTTTTCCAACATCAATTAGACCCTGCACCATTAGTTGAGCTGCTTGTGGAAAGGATGCGGCTTGAACAAATGTCATCTGTTTGGATTTGAGTGCCAAAGCAGTCTCTGGGGCGCATACATATTCCGCGAAACTACCAAATCCGGACACACATAGATCCCCAAACACTTCATCACCCGGCTGAAACTTTGTTACGCCAGTTCCAATAGCTTCTATCGTTCCAGCTACATCACAACCTGGTATTTGAAATCTGCGCTTCGGCTTCATCCAGCCGTACCAGTGGCGCATGAAATAGGGCTTGCCTGAATAAAGACCCTCTTCCCAATCATTGACTGCAGCCGCATGCACCTTTATTAGGACCTCTGCTTCCTTCGGGACTGGCTTCTCTACGTCCTTCAACTGAAGGACATCCAATGTGCCATATTCTGAGAAAGTGATTGCTCTCATTGCCGTTCTCCAAACTATTTCCAATTTTGATAACATGTCGAGCCTAGTGAAACCAAATAGTATCTATGAGGAATTACTGTCATGTCCGATAGAAATGATTACATTGCCTGCTTTCAGGCCTGTATCTACATAACGGTGCGCTTCTGCTGTTTCTTCTAATGCATAGGTCTTGTCGATAACCGTTTTTAACTTTCCCGCTTCAATAAGCTCTAGTAGATATTTAAGGTCATCAAGGTCGGGTCTGGCCATTCGAGAAATAACTGTCTTACTGCCCATCTTCGACGTGAAAAAACCGCGCAGCATTACCAAAGGCACTACATTGGCTAAAATGTAGCGACCGTTCTCATTTAATGACTTAAGGCTTCTTGAATAGGGACTCTTTCCAACAACGTCAAAGATCACGTCATAGTGTTCTCCGTTCCCAGTAAAGTCTTGCCTGCCATAATCGATGACATGGTCGGCGCCAATCGAGACAAGCATTTCCAATTTTGATTCGCTGTCTACTGCAGTAACTTCGGCGCCAGCCAATTTAGCCAGTTGCACGGCAAAGGTACCCATACTGCCGCCAGCTCCGCAGATAAGAATCTTTTCTCCAGGTTTAAGATTAGCCAGTCTGATAAAGTGCAACGCATTGCCACCCCAGGTTGCGAGAGGAGCTGCCTCGGCAAAGCTCAGATCTTCCGGCATTTTCGCTATCATGCCCTTCATGGCACTTGGCTCTTCCGTCACACATCGGTACTCACTCTGCGTGCCAAATTTTATGCCGCTAAGTCCAAGCACGCGATCGCCTTTTTGGAACTTTTTGACGTCTTTCCCAACCGCTTCGACTTCACCTGCCAGGTCTTGCCCTAAAACCTTGTTGCCTTTCGGTTTTAGCAGGCCCAGATAGATACGCAGTGGGATGCGATAGGAGAGAGGGAATGTCATGGCCCTTAGCTCACAATCACCCTTGGTTACCGTGGCCGCTCTTATCTTGACCAGCACTTCCTTATCTTCTGGAATCGGTTTCTCAACTTCCCGAAGCTGGAGAACATCCGCTGATCCATAGTCAGTCCACACTACTGCCTTCATTAGCTTCTCCATTAATCCTTAGTCAATATCCTGAACTGTGCTGCTTAACCTATAAAGTTTGGCAGGACGATGCTGGCCCTCTCTGCGCTCTTTTCCGGTTGCTTCAATGCTGTTCAGGGCAAGCGCCCATTTCCGAAAATTGCGCTTGTCCACTTCCTCACCCTGAATAATTTCGAAGACTTTCTGTAGGTCGGTTAAAGTGAATTCGTCTGCCAGAAATTGAAAAGCGATTGTTGAATGTCCCAATTTATTGAGTAACCGAGTTTTTGCCTGCTCCACGATTTCGGCATGGTCGAAGGCCAATTCAGGTAGTGCGTCCATGGCGAACCAATCGGCTGCCGCTGCATCGGTTGCTGCCTGAACCTGAATTTTCTCCGAAGGGATCAATGCGAAATAAGCAATGGTGATTACCCGTTCTCTAGGGTCCCGCTTTGGGGCACCGTAGGCGCCTAGTTGCTCCAGGAAAACACTACTGACTCCCGTTTCTTCAGCCAATTCACGCGCGGCACACTGACTTATATCCTCGTGCAGAGCGACAAATCCTCCTGGAAGCGCCCACTTGCCCTTGTAGGGGGAGATTTTACGTTTTATCAGCAACAACTTTAGCCGCCCTTCACGAATAGTGAATACGACTATATCTGTAGTTACAGCCGGGTGCGGATATTCATAGCAGTACTTCTTGTCAGTCATGATTGTTCTTACTTAGTGTGAAATAGACACTTATAATAGTGTTCATTTCACACTAAGTCAAATCTTCTAAACTACTAAAGAAATGCGCTAATAATGCATATAGAATTCAACTCATGAATAAATCTACCGCTTTGCTGATTATCGATGTCCAGCTATGTGCCTTCGCTGGCACCCAGTTCCCTGCCTGTCACAGCGCAGATATTCTGCTCAATTCGATCACTAATTTAATAGCCGCAGCACGGGAAGCCGAACTTCCAGTGATCTATGTTCAACACTGCGGTACCAAGGACCAGCTATACGCCGAAGGGACGGAACAGTGGATCATCCATCCGAGAATATCCCCACTGCCGGTGGACACTGTTGTTCAGAAACGTCAATCAAGCGCATTTGATGGGACAGAGCTAGAGAGCATCCTTAATGAGATGCATGTTGATACTGTTATTACTTGTGGACTGCAAAGCGAATTCTGTGTAAGCAACACCAGTATCGCAGCCCTGGATTTAGGATTTAATGTGTACGTTGCGCAAGACGGGCACAGTACCTGGTCGAATGATGATGACGAAGCGGCAACGATTATTCAGCGGCAAAACAATCTACTGGCTGAACGCGGAGCGGAAGTTGAAACCATAACTCGTCTTGTGGAGTTGGCCTGCGCCAGCAAAAAAGTTTGAATAAAGCTGTCGTAATAGTTCTGGTCAGAATTAACCGCTACTTAGCAGTTCGACGAACAATTTAATTAGCTATTTCACAATAATAGAAATTACTGCAGGCAAGGAAATCACTACGCTCGGGCCTGTCCTATTGCAAACAACGAAGCAATTTTTACATGCAAGCAAGGCTACCTAGATGGTCAGAATGCACGTTGGAATGATTGCTCTTCTGGGATATGCTGTTTTAAGCAGAAGAACATTTGCAGCAATTCCATAGGCATATTTACATAGTGGCCAGCTTTCCAGTACCTCAAAATCACCGCGCCTCAGTTTCAGCACAAGGAACACCACTAGTTTTGCCGGCGGATCTTTCCCGGCGCGATTTCCTGCGCCTTTCTGCCGCCGTTGCTGCGGCAGGAATCTTGCTACCTAGTACAAAGCCAGTTGCCGCGCAAAGCATGACCTCAAGCGAGAGAGAGCTACTACTACATGCTATCGATGTCGCCAGAAGTGCCGGTGCGCAATACGCTGACGGACGAATCATTCGTACCCAGTTTGAAGCCATCGGCGCAAGAGAGCAGATGATTACCCAGGTACAAAGCACCGATTCCTTTGGTATTAATGTGCGGGCTTTGGTCGGTGGCTCCTGGGGCTTCTCTGCAACCCAGGTTTTGAGCAGGGATGCCGTAGCAGCTATGGCTAGAGAAGCGGTTGCAATAGCGGCAGCAAATAATAAAGTCGCCCCATCAGATACAGTTTTGGCAGCTGTGGATGTATTCCCCGATGCAGACTGGATTACTCCTCACAGCGTAGACCCTTTTGAGGTATCTCTTGAAGACAAGGCCGCACTGCTACTTCGAGTTAATGAAGAAGCGCTACGCGTACGCAATATCCGATTTTCAAACAGTAGTATCTTGTCGGTAAAGGAAGAAAGGCTATTAGCGACTTCTGAAGGGTCGTTAATAAGACAAACATTGCTACGTATTAATCCTTCTATCAATATTACCGCTATATCCCCCGATGGCAGCGATTTCCAAACGCGAGGCGCTGTTGTGGAACCTGCCGGCCGCGGCTATGAATATATTCGCGGACTGGAGTTGGCAGCAAGTGCCAGTGGCTGGGCTGAAGAAGCCGCCATGAAGCTGCAGGCTCCGTCTGTTGAGCCGGGCAAGTGGGACTTGGTACTACATCCTTCCAATCTTTGGCTAACAATTCACGAAGCAATTGGTCATCCAACCGAGCTCGATCGTGCTTTGGGCTTTGAAGCGAACTACGCTGGCACGTCGTTTATCTATCCACCCGAAGACGTAATCGGCAAACTCAAACTTGGTCCAGAGTTCATGCAGTTCGTTGGCAATAGGACGGAATTTGGCGGCTGTGCCACCACCGGTTGGGATGATGAGGGCGTGCCTGCCGAATCATGGCCTTTGATAGAAGATGGTATTTTTGTTGACTACCAAACTACCCGAGAGCAGGCCGACTGGATTTCACAATATACAGGCATAACTCGCAGTCACGGCTGCTCCTACGGTCAGAACTGGGAAAGCATGCCGTTTCAGCGCATGCCCAATGTCAGCATGCTACCGGGAGAGGACGACCTGAGCGAAGACGATGTAATCGCAAACACCGACCGCGGCATTTTAATCGAAGGGCGAGGCTCTTATTCTATCGATCAGCAACGCTACAATATCCAGTTTGCCGGTCAGGTGTTTTGGGAAATTCGCAACGGTCGAAAATTCCGTATGCTACGCGACGTGGCTTACGTGGGCAGAACCCCAGAATTCTGGAATGCTCTGGATACGGTAGGTGGGCCTAGCACTTATTATTTGGGGGCTTCATTCGGAGATGCGAAAGGACAGCCCATACAAGTAAATGCAGTTTCTCATGGCTGCCCTATATCTCTGTTTCGGGATATAGATATTATTAACACGGCATAGCAGGGTTACTATGGCTGAAGCAAAAGGCCTGTCTTCGGACGACCTAAAAGCAATAAGTGATCGCGTCATTCAACTCTCGAATGCCGATCAATGCCGCGTCAATATCAATTCAGGCTGGCGCGGATACACCCGCGTGGCAACGAATCGCATCACCAGCGCTGGCGGCGCCGATGCAACTTCCATTAATATCACCAGTGTATTCGGCAAGCGAGTCGCTTCGGTAAGCACCAATAGTTTCGAAGACGATGCCCTCCTAGCTGCTGCAGTTAGACGTTCAGAAACAATGGCAAGGCTTGCCCCTGAGAGTCCGGAGTATGTGGATGAGCTGGCGGCACAGAATTATCAAGACAATCAAGCCTATTATGAATCTACAGGAGAATTGGAGCCACTAACTCGCGCTGAGGCAGCGGCGATTGCCATTCAGCAGGCCAAAGCGGCTGGTCAGATTGCCGCCTCCTATATGGACGTTCAAGCTGGCACTTCGTCAGTTGCTACCTCTAATGGACTGTTCGGCTCCCACTCCAAAACAGGTGTTGCCTATACGCTTACCTCCAGAACCAGGGACGGTTTGCAATCCGGCTGGGCTGGAGACGAAGCAAATGACTGGAACAATATCGAAAGTCAACGCGTTGCTGACGATGCAGTAAGAAAGTGCCGGGACTGGCGCAAAACCAATTTGGATCCCGGACAGTACACAGCAATTCTTGAACCAACCGCCGTCGGCATGCTCATGCTACGCATGATGAACGCATTCAACCAGCGTACCGCCGACGAAGGACGGTCCTATTTTTCCAAGGCCGGTGGTGGCAATCGACTAGGAGAGCAGCTATTCGATGATCGTGTAACAATCTATAGCGATCCTGCCTACCGCGATGCAGAATCTAGCCCATTTGATCGCAGTGGTGAGCCAATCAGTCGTCAAAACTGGATCCAGTCGGGAGCGGTTGAGAACTTAGCGCGTTCCCGCTTCTGGGCCGGGCAATTAAATCAAGAACCCTTGCCGGGCCCTAACAATTTAATTATGGCTGGCGGCAACGATTCTCTTGAGGAGATGATTGCCTCCACTGAACGCGGCGTGTTGCTAACTCGCTTTTGGTATATTCGCGGCCTTAATCCACGCATTATTTCCTATACAGGATTAAGTCGTGATGGCACATTCTTAATAGAGGATGGAAAAATTACCCGACCCGTTAACAATTTTCGATTCAATCAGTCACTGGTTGAAATGTTGCAGAATGTAGAAATGATTGGGCCGTCGGTACGCGTGGCAGCATCGGAAAACAGCTCAGTGAGCACTCCCATTGTAGTCCCCACGCTTAAGGTCAATAACTTCAATCTATCCAGTGTCAGCGATGCCATCTGATTAGCATCGCTTTTAACTGCTTATTGTTATGTGCTTCGACTATATAGAATTTAGAGCAATACGACTAACTAGTTAAATCACTCAATCACTCAAATAAAGCTATCGAAGAGTACGTAGCCGATTAATCAAAAATCGGATGGATTTCTGACAAGTGGTCAAAACCTGTGTCGTCATACAAATTCAATTTACGAACTATCTCCTCTATGGCTTGAGGGTCGTCTATAAGTAAATCGAGAGCAGGCGTACGACCGTTAATATTGGGGCCTATTTCCACAAATTTAGGATCAATGGTTGCAATTGTCCTATTTTGAGAATCTTGTTGCTGGTCGTGAGTGGAATTAAAAATGAACACACTGAGCACTAACAATAGACTCACGCAGGAGAAAAGCACTCGTATTAGCTGTTTCTTCATGTTTCCACCTATTAAAATTGGACTCCGTAAGAAAAAATATGTCAAAGGAATGGTTAGTGTAGCACCAGAATACGATGTTGTTTAGTTTTAGTATTTCAGTATTTTTCAGGGGAAATCTGTATCGCTTTCGATTTCCAGTCAGGTGGAGAAATTCTCAGACATCTACTAGCACATAACAAAATCAAAAAGGGAAGGTGCTACGCACCTTCCTATTGTTAAGGCTGTTAATTAGCGCAAGCGATCTGCCAGACCCTCAAGCGTTTCCGCAAGGCTAATATACCTTGAGCGTGTAACACCGCTGCGATTTGTCGCTTCAGAAGTAAAGGAAGCACTCATTTCCGAAAGCAGAGCCGCAGTAGCTGCATTTCTAACAGAGCCATTGGCAAGCTGGCTCTCAGCTTGATCCAGCGCTGAGGATAAAGCTCTCACCTGTGTTGAAGAGATCACATCACTGCGTACCAGCTGATCCAATAATGCTCGTGCAACCACCGGCTCGGCGGGCCATACATGCCTCTGTTGTTGCTGCGCATTAAGCACGGTACCTGGATTTTTTAGAGAGGCCGCCGCAATTTCATTTTCGCTCAGGAAATCGCTGGGAGTTAGCGCTAATACATCCAGACCTCTCGCTATTTCAGTGCCATAGATAAGGCCGCCAAACCAATAGGCCGACCAATATCCACCCAGCACCAGTTCTTCTTCGTCCACGGGTCCGCGATCGAAGAATGCGATTTCCGTTGGGTTCGAAGAATCCGTGAAATCGATTACTGAGATGCCGCCTTGGTACCAGGCTTGAACGAATATATCGCGGCCGGGAACTGGTATCAGGGAGCCATTATGAGCAACACAGTTTTCCTGCTCCGTTTGCGGCGCGCTCATTTTGTAATGACTACGAAATTGCATCTTGCCATCGACAATATCGTAGATCGCATCGGCGCCCCAATCTAAGGGATCAGACGCACGACAGCGTGGACGAGAACCGCCACCCCATTCGTCGGTAAAGAGTACTTTGCTACCGTCGTTATTAAATGTCGCTGAGTGCCAGTAAGCGAAGCCTGTATCGATAACTTGATCCAAGCGCGTTGGGTTAATTGGGTCTGAGATATCCAAGAGAATACCATTGCCCGAACAAGCACCCGCGGCCATTCCAATTTCTGGATAGGCGGTTATGTCATGGCACTGATTGGTTTCGCGGGTGGTTTGTGTACCAGGGCCATGGTCACCCCCCTCCCACAAACCCGCTAACACGCCTGATTCAGGATCGGAAAAAATGAACGGCCGATTAACCACGCGAGAGTCCTGTGGTGCCGCTACTGGAATCTGAATAACGTCAATACGAAACATCGCCGATTCCGGGTTCTCAAAGGGTGACTCATCGGAGCAACCATCGAGTTCTTCTCCCGGTCGAACCGAACTTGTGCCGGAGCCATACACATAGATATTTCCTTCATCGTCGGGATCTGTTACTACTGTATGCGTGTGTGAACCCCGACAGGTCTGCACCGCTCCTACTTGTTGTGGCAGTCGGAAATCACTAATGTCGAAAATTCGAATGCCTCGAAAGCGTTCATCGCTGGTAGGCTCAGCCACGCCTTGCAAGCCACAATCGAGTCGGCCCCGTGTCTGCTCTACTGATAGAATCAATAAATCGCCTATGACCGAAACATCGCCCTGCCCACCCGGGCATACTATGGAACTTAGTAACTCTGGTGAACGCGGATTAGAAATGTCATAGGCATTGAAGCCATGATAGTTTCCTGCCACCAATACCTCACCGGCAAATGTCAGATCTGTATTCGCAAAATTAAGAAGGCTAGGCCGTGGTTCTTCTTCCTCGTCTTCAGTGTCCATAGCAACATCGGTATCTTCCGTGTTACTCAGCGTCTCCTCTGTGGACTCAGCAGCATCAGCTTCCTCCTCCTGCGAGTCTGCCGCCAAGGTTTCTCTGGCTTCTCTTCTCTCCCTAGTCATTGGCAAGCCTTGAGGGTTTTCAGGATCGAAGAAGCCCGCTGGCTTGGGCAATGCAATCAGTAGTTCCATATTCAGCAAGGCTTCACCGGCATCGTCGAAGCCTGGCTTCAGATTTACTCTGGGGTCTGGCGAGAAACCCGCCAACATGGAGTCCATTCGCTCTATTTCGCTAGATTGATCTGAAGTCACATCGGTGGTGAAAGCGAACAGCACTGAATCTTGTGCTGAACCAGGTTGATCCAACAGCTCTTCCACCATCGTCAATGCGCCGCGGTGGTGCTTTATCATGAGTTCCAAAAACAGATTATCGAATTCGGGCCCTGCCGCCTGTTCCAGCTCCTCGAATTCTTCAGGGCTTAACATCCCCGGGATCAATTCCATGTCCGGCATGGACATGGCGTCTGCATTAAGCAATGGCAAATTTCTTGCCTCTAGCCAGTTCTCCATCATCGATATTTCATCTTCTTGAGAGATAGAAATTCGCAAAGACATGCGCTCTATTGTGTCGCGATTACTGCGGCCCTCCACCAATGAGGTCATGCGTACAGCCTGTGCATGGTGAGCAATCATGCCTTGCATGAACTTCACATCCGCGTCGGAGTATTCAATGCTGGCCAGATCCGAGGCTTCTTCGGCTGATATCTGGCGGCTGGGTTGGCCGGGAGCACCGGGTTGAATAATTGGCACTTGCGCCGCAGCTTCAAAGGCCAAACAAAATATTGTCGCCAGAACAATCGTCAATTGCGCAAAAAAAGACACGGATTGGGGCTGAGCTTGGGTCATGGGGTGTTCTCCATAGGGGTGTTACTGAATATGATTAGATCCAATGACACTTCATTTAGATGATTAACTGTACTGACAAACCAAGATTACTAGAGAGAGACTTGGCTATCTAGCAACTTTGCTCGGCTCAATTTACAGATAGACTTATCGTTGAGGACTCCTGCCAGCGGCAAGGAAACGCCTACCCGAATCCCAACTTAATCCAATTCCACTACGCTTTTCGTATCTCGTAGATAATATGCGGATAACTGACCCCGTTGAGGACTCGATTCTGCATCTGCTGGCGTTTTATGCCACCAATTTTTTCCATTGCTCGCATTGAACGAATATTACTGTCACCAACCCAGAAAACCACGGCATCGACAAATTTGAAGGCGTGGTCAAGCATTAGCTTCTTAACTTCTGCATTGAAACTTCCGCCCCAATAATCATAGGCAAGAAAGGTCCATCCGATTTCTACCTCTCCTAGGTCGGTATCCAATCCATAATAACGGCTAGACCCTATTATTAACCCACTGTCGCGGTCGACAAATGAAAACGCAGTTCCACTGGCCACAGCGGCGTCAAAGAAATCGCGAAATACTGTCTCCTTGTATCGGTCACTGACGGGATGCACTTCCCACACCTTCGGGTTCGAGGCGACAGCATACATTCCCTCCCAATCTTTTTCTTCAATCGGGCGTACAGTAACTCTGGGTCCTTGCAGTATTGGTTGAAATTCAAACGCTGTATTCATTTCTATCGCTCACAGTTCTCTATTTTAGTTCCAGTGGTAATTTAGCTGCATTGGGATCTGTTTTCTCCTGATTACGGATTTACATTTTAGTAGCAGAATTTTCAGTAATTGCTGCCCAAAATTTGCGGGTATTGCCACCGCTTCACAACTACTCTTCGCTATTCATTAATCATTCTTTGTAGTTCTTTAACCGTATTCCAGTTTCGCGCGGTTACCGGCACTGCCAAGAGCTTTTCAATCTTTCTGCCTACCTTAGATTGCGCCAATCCATCGGGTGTGAACAAATAGAAAACACGTTCCGTGAGCTTATATTCTTCCGATGGAAATCTAATCTTCTCAAGGGCCTCCATGTCCGCGCCTTTGTGTTGTTCCTGAAGGAAGAAAAAGTTGAGCAATTTTCCACTGCTGGTATCAAATGGATTATTCTCAATAGCAGCTTCAAGCTCGGCTACTGAAAGTAATATAAGCGGCGGTCTAAACCCTTTGGCGTTTTCTATAGCATTGCTAATATCTTCTGAAAACGACTTAGATAGCTTGTTTTTATTTTGAAATACCACGTTTCCACTTTGAATATAAGTTCTTATATTTTCCAAGCCCAGTCTCTCAAGAATTTTCGTCAATTCCGCCATTGGCAATGAATTGTGCCCGCCTACATTTATACCTCGCAAGAGTGCAATATAGATATGCATTGTAAGTTCCAATCAAGCCTGATTTTTAGCGTAACCAATTCTTAATTGGTCCTAACCATTCTTTCAATGGCGTATAAAAAGCGCCGTGCTTTCTGCCTGTAGAAATCGCGATTTCATCGGAAGAGCTCAAGGTACTGCGCGCCGCCAATTTGCCACAGGCACCTGCCATATCTGTTGTTTCATAAATCGACAACAGGCGGCCACCTAGAATCAGTGGTGGATTTGAGTCTATGTCGCCATCGAAGCAGCCAGCCATCAAGACTGTGTTGATATTCTTGTTCTGAAATCGACTCGAGGTTCGCGCGGTGAGCTGACTACCCCGAGAAAAGCCGATCAGGGTGATATTTGACTCTGCCACACCCGCGTCGATCAAGCGATTAACCCAAGATTCGAGTTGGTTTACATATTGCTCAACTTCAGTATTTTTCGGCCGATGATGAGCAATAAGATTGAAGCCCCCCATCTCAAAAATTTCCTCCTTAATAGCGGGAAATTCATATTTCCCGTACTCCGGGTGTACCGGTGTTTCATTATCGCCTTCGACAATAAAACCATGAGAATAAAATACATATTTCTCCGCAGGGTTAATTTCGTTTGGAAACTCCTCGTACAGCGATTCGCCGAAGACTATCGTCGGATAAATGGCAATAGTAAAAATGAATAATGATAATTTCTTTCTCATAGGTTTTCTCATTATGCGCCTAGTAATGGCAAGTGCTTCAGTTTGTGATACCGCAGTGAAAGTGAAATGCAATGTTTTAATTCTTGCAATGGCACCTCTTCCGAAATTGTTAAGACGATTGCTCTTTTCCCTTCATAGGTAAACAAGTTGCCATATATTTCTCTAAAAGTTTCTATCAGTCTTGTTTGGCAGTGGAAGAAAACGAAATAGTGGTTAGGAAATTTGGGTTTCCAGTCAACTCTGACAGCACTCCCCCCTTTGGTAAGGTAGCTGGGCTCACCCCATTTAAGCGTTTCCTCTATAGTGCCAAGCTCATATTCTATTGCTGCTAGACTAATCAGTTCTCGTACTAGATTTAGCAATGGTTTAATTTCTTCGGGATAAGAATTAAACTTCGCTTTTACAGATGGCTCCATTGCAAACATACTATTGCCACTTGGTCATACTTGATTCCTTGTAGGGGATATCTTACTGCAGCTCGTGCCAGCAGCAGTACAAAATAACACCGTGTATGCGATGCACTTTGTTTGACACTATTTGAAGGATCAGTTTATTCCGTCATTTATCGAAATGGAACAAAATTTACCCAACTAGTTTATAGGTACTATTGATAATGGATTTCGTTCCCTTCAAAATCGAAGCACCTAAGCTTGGCTCTGTTCCGGGAATTAGGCTGTATTAATGCCTTAAGACCGATGCGATTCCAACCGATGATAAGGGAACGAATGGTCAGCGATAGCGGGAATCGCTTGGCGTGGTGATAAATCCTGACGCATCCCGAATGTGTTCTTAAAGGCTGAAGAGGAAATAAAATGCGCTCTTTTGCCGTAATTTGACTCCAACTCCTTTATGATAGGACCATTAATCGCATTATTTCGACCGCTGCCGACCGGTTTGGCAGCAATATTGGGAGATTATCCATGTTAAAAATTACTAAGCTTGCCATGAGCTCTGCCTTTGCCGGCATCTCTTTGTCTCTACTTTCGCCCCTCGGTTTCGCGCAAGATGGGCAGAGGCCTGAATTGAGCGGAATTTGGACTAATGCCTCGCGAACCAGCCTAACCAGGCCTCGCGGCGTGGAAACACTGGTTGTTCCAGGCGAAGTTGCCGAGCAGATGGTGGCAAATATGAGCATTGCTGGTATTTCCCAGGAAAATATTGAAGCTGGCCCTGCTATCGATCCCGAAACCGGCGCACCGCCGGCTGGAGGCCAGGATTTTGGCCTGCGCGGCTACAACTTGTTCTGGACTGACCCAGGTTCTACTCTGGCGTTAGTAAAGGGTGAATTTCGCACCTCTCTAATCGTTAATCCAGAAAACGGGCAAATTCCACGTTTGGAAAATCCAACAGCGAACCTGCAACGCACTAATTTCGGTGCCCGCTATCTAACAGGCGTTGGTGATGCAACAGGGCCTGAAGCGATTCCTATTGCAGAGCGTTGCCTGATCGGTTTTGGCAATACTGCGGGTCCTGGAATGATGGGCACTCTCTACAACAGTACTTATCAATTCGTCCAGACAGATGACTATTTCATGATTAGTGTCGAGATGGCTCACGATGCACGAATCATCCCAATATTCGATTCACCCGAAGAAGCTAGAGCGAATCTGCGACCTGAAGTTCACAAACCCTGGTTTGGCGATTCCCGTGGCTGGTATGAGGGCGATACCTTGATCGTCGAGACGGTCAATATTAATTCTTTGCAGATGTCACAAAGTTCGATCCCCATCTCCGAAGAAGGACGAATAATTGAACGATTTAGTCGTTATTCAGATACTGAAATTGTCTATCAATTCACCGTGGAAGATCCAAATTTGTATAGCCAAGCCTGGACCGCCGAAATGAGCTATCACACTACTGAAGGCCCCCTTTATGAGTACGCCTGCCATGAGGGCAACTATGCTATGCCCGGGATTTTGGCTGGTGCTAGAAGGCAGGAGCGGGAAGAAGCAGCTGGCAGATAGTATTCTCAAGACCTACTAGAATTGATTTAGGTTTTACCCGAAAAAGGGGGCGCTATTGATGGCGCCCCCTTTTCTGTTTGATTGTCATGCTGTGCTTAACCTGGCCACAAACGCTTTAATTGGGAATACTTCCTCAATTGCGCTCATGGGCATTCGATTAAGCTCTTTGACAATATCAGGCAATGCAGGACTGTGAACTCCGCCGCTCTCCAAAACTAGATACTTATAATGCCAGGCTAAATCATTCATTGAGCCAAATACGCTTCTATTATTGGTCTTCGAAATTCCAATGTCTCAGTACTCAGAAAGTATTTTGTCTAAGGATTTGCGAGAAAGACCTTCATTGATGAGAGCGCAGATCAAGTTTAGTATAAATATTTCGCTCAATTTGCTGATCTGGTCTCTTGAAACATCTGCAACTATGAAATTGAAGAGCGTTATATCATTTGTAAATGGAATGCATTTTTCCGTGAGATATATAACAAATTCGCATGCCACGAACCAAATAACTGAAGTTTGGCTCTGAATTGACCAGGTCTGGGCTATTGAATCTCATCTCCTTTTGAAGTTTTCCTGTAACTTTAATCATCTGCATTAGTTAACTAGTGACATACCGCTCCTACTAATAGGCATGCCTTGGCAAATCTTTTTGACTTGGTGGTGGTGTTACTTACTCATATTCAACTCGTTACCGTGAATCCTTCGCTTTCAGCCCACCCGCATAATGCGGCTTTGATCGAGACCTGCTCGTACTCATACCAGCGATCAAGAATTTCTTTAGATTCAAGAAAAACTTTAAACCGGCTGTAGGCGCCTCGTTTATTGAACATATCCTCAACGATACTGAAGCTCTCATTAAGATGTTCAGATGCGAAATGTAGCGCAAGAGCCTTACCTAATTTAAGTTCTGACTTTGATGGAATTTCAGCATATAACGCAGAATCGTCTAGATTTTTTGGTAATCTATTTTCTAGTTCGAATGACTGCCAAAGTATCTCTCCTGATTCTCGAGAAATATATGCAGTGGCATCAAAAAGCGATCCACTGCTTACGAAATCAAAAGCCAATTCAAGTTCGTTGTAATCAATTGTGGCCATATCTTAAGCGACATAACGCCCTGGATAATGTGCAAGCCGCGCTACGGCTTGCCCTGAAGCCCGCGCAAGCGGGCGATTAAACTGATTGCTGTGGTGCGGGTGCTCCGAGCAATTCTCTTGCAATATCAATGGAATAATTCCAGCCAAGATTTCGTTGTGGTGTCCGATTAACCCGAGAAAACAAGTCATTTAAATCGCAATGTGCCAACCCGCCCTCATGCCAAATCATGTGCTCATATGTCGCGGCAAGTTCGTTCATGTTGCCCAATACTTTTCGACTGTCCGTTTTAGCATAACGGGATTCATAGCTGTCCTCAATTATTCTACTTATACTTTCTAGTGAGAAGCGTTCCAGCTTCAAGAGCTGAAAAACACCCTCGAGGCACATGTCTGGTAATAGATCCTTATTCGTATTCGATTTTCTGACCCCGAATAAGATAAATGAGAGCAGAGTTCTCTCGTTCATAAAGATTAAGCATTTCTTCCGTTCCACTCGAAATTCGTTGACGTACCATGCCCCCATAACTGATTGATCTGGGGTTTCACTCAGGTCAACAAGTTCGTTCTGTTTGAGCCTCAATAAAGCCTGAACTTTCTTAGTACATTTGATGGTTAGCACTTAGTTTCTAATACACAATAACGCCCGTAATAATAGGGGCGCGCAGTGCGCGGTCCTTATTGATTTGATTGTATGGTCAAATTTCCCTGTTTTTGACTCTTTGATAAAGTGAAGCCCGTAACCAGTATCAGCTAGTTACCGGTTCAGTAGCTCGATGATTTGTAGGTCCGCAAAGACCGTTAACAAGCGTGAGCACTGAACCGACCCGATTTATTAACTCGAACAGTCGAATGAGCTTCAAGCTCGAATTTAGCAAGGAAGAGTCACTATGACAAACCTTAAAAAGAGTAAAACAATCATCAAGGTGGGCGTGGATGTAGGCAAGGCGATGTTGGATGTCTATATCCATGAGAAAGACCTCTACTTTCAAGTGGAGAACACGCCAGTTGGCGTGAAGAAATTACTATCC
>JAJFKE010000050.1 GCA_021773355.1 Gammaproteobacteria bacterium
ACTCTCTCTCCATATCAAATACGGAAAGTTCTATTCCCAAGACTTCGAGATCTTCCGGCTCCAGATTTGTTTCAGGTCCTGCCAGAAATGTAGCGCCAGCTGCTGCGAGAATTATAAAGATGCTCATACTGGCTCCTTAACATTTGTATATGAGGCGTGCTTCTGTTCCACTTCTTTAGAATTTCCAGTTTATTAGTTAATTCTTTGAATTGGAACAATAATATTTATATCCGCCTTCGAGCAAGGGAGTAGATATGAGGAACGCTTCTATGTGACTTCTGAATGCGCGTTTTAAATCGAGCGGGTTTCATAAGGCACTAATTTCAATGCGCTTTTTCTTTTGTAAATATGCTAAGCGTGCCGATTGACCAAATAGAACGCGCCAAGTGCGTAATTTGACCGATTTTTTGACCTAGATAAGCACTCCTATCTTCTTTTGAGATTTCCCTCTTATCTATGAGAGGCGGTAAGAGTTAAAGCTCTAGGCTGGATACTTACTTAGGTTTTATATTCGCGACGGGGCGAGAGTGCAGGAACGTACTAAATAAGTTTATATTCAAACTACTCACAGCAACAGAATCATGCTCCAGGTAAAGATCACCAAGCCAATTGCTATCAACACGCAGGCCGATCCAATGTCTTTGGCTAGCTTTGACAGCTCATGAAATTCTGTTCCAATTCTATTTATTACTGCTTCAATCGCCGTATTAAGAAGTTCAACTATTAGCAATAATGCAATTGAGCCCAGCAATAAGACTTTTTCAACGCTATCCTCGCCTAAGTAAAGACCAAGAGGGGCCATAAACAGGAAACAATATACCTCCAGACGAAAAGCTTCTTCGCTGACAAACACTGCTTTAAGCCCTGCCCAGGAATATCGGGTGGCAGCAAGCAGTCGGGGGATTCCCCTTTTAGGCGCGGATACTTGCTCACTGCTTGCTGTAGGCAACATCGACATACTTAAAATTCGTATTCGAGCAAGAATCTAACAGTACTATCGGGGCTGTCGCTACTGACACCGAGGATAACACCTGCCTCCCAGTGCAAACTTTTTCGAGTCCCCACGATTGCGCTACCCATCACCGCGGGGCCTATCCCCACCGAATCCTGTCCCGCGTAGATTTCCAAAGCTGGCTCGAAGGCTCTGGTATAGCGATACCTGGCCTGTAGAGCTACGGCGGTCTCCAATTCATCCTTAATGTCAGCGCCCCATTCCTGTATCAGCAATAGATTGGCCGTGCCGCTCCAGCGTCCGAATTCTTTTTCCACCAAAATTCCTGCGGTCAATTCTTGCACGTCCTCGCTGAACTCTTGTTCGTATTCGAACAGCATCCCCCAATCCGCACTGTATTCACCTTGCTCGGTCTGTTGCCATTTCAACTCGAATTCGAAAGCTTCAATATCAAAATTTCCACTGCGCGATTTTTCTCCGACCACTTTCGCCTCAGCAAATAGGGCCTGTCCGAAAGACCTGCCAAAGGAGAACTGATGAAGTTGTTTGAAATCGTTGGGGGCAGATGGCCCGTCCTGAAAGAGAGACCTGAATTCAATTTCACTTTCCAGCGCATCAACATAGGGATGATAGACTTTGTCAACAGCGCTCCCATCTGCTTGAACTTGCGTTGACATGGGTAGCCCTACAATAATCAGCAAGCCAGCCTTGAATACAAGTCGTGAACGACGATTAATCGAATTAACCATCCTAATTCTCACCCGCTAAAGAATGTTGTTGCGGCCAGGCCTTTCCAAAAAGTGGGCTAACAATTATCAATATAATGCCTAATAGATAAATGCTCACCTGTAAAACTGAAGGCGTGGCCTCATAGCCAATCAATGCATACAGCAAATGTCCGACGATCGAATTCTCAGGTAAGACCGCGGAAGTATTCCAGGCTATCGGTGTGTAGGGCAGCCAGTCTGCCTGGGTTAGTAACAAGACGGCCTGCGATCCCATGTTTCCTGCTATAAGACAGAGTAAGATTAAGCTGACTCTAAATGACCAGCTTACGGAAAGATTGATCAAACCATAGAACAGGAGTACCCCAGTGCTTACTCCAATCCCTGCTCCGATAAAGCCGCCTAGCATCACCGGCGTAAAGTTCTCAGCTTGGCTGGCTATCCCTCCAACGTACTGCATTATCTCCGAACCTTCCCTGATGATGGCGAACATGACGATGCCGATCATGCACAGAGCAGCCACTTGACTCCTTCGCGATACTCTTTGGGCCAAACGGTTGCTGGGCACAAAAAAGACCAACACAAGGATCAAGATAAAACTAATAAGGTGTACAGAGGCATTGAAAATTTCCTGCCCTACATAATCAAACATTTCAGATATCTGTGGTGTGTAGTGGGAGTAAGCCGCAGCACCCAGGCAACCAACAACAATACTATAGGCGACCCAACTGGTGCGCAGCACAAATGATCTGTCCCAGCTTTTTTGAAATAAGTGAGTAAACACCAACAACACGCTAATCAACAAAGCCGCTTCGAGGATTTCCCGCAGCACCAGAACTACCGCATTAAGAAACATGATGAGTCCCTTTGGCTGGGTTCATTTTACTATCACCATTCCCTGTGCGGTTTTCGGATAAAATTCCCCAAAGAAGGGATACTCACCCGGCTGAAGAGGGCCAATAAAAACTACCGTCTGTCCATTGCCTACTACCAACTTCTCCCTATTCAATTCGAAGCTCTCGAATTCTTCAGGGGTGGGATCCTGATTAATAATGCGAATGCGTACCTTTTGACCGGCGGGGATTTCAAGTGTGGCTGGGAAAAACAGGTGATCTTTTATGATTAATTCTATTTCGGGCGTCGCTGCGAAAACTGTCCCAATCGATAAGGATAGAAGCAGAAGACCTAAAATATTTCTTATAGCTAAGGATATGTCTTTCATTTCACCGCTTCTTCTTAAAATATACGCAAAATGCACTGCCGCTGGCAAAGCTTGAATCTTTCAGCTCAACCCTGGCATGATGCAATTCCGCTATATGACTTACGATGGTTAACCCTAAACCACAGCCGGGTGACCGCGAAGAATCGTCTTTGGAGTCTACACGATAGAACCTGTCAAATACCCGTGTCTTCTCGCTATCAGGAATTCCAGGGCCATTATCTTCCACTGAAAGACATATTTCATCACCGAGATCATGTATGCCAACAACAATCTCGCCTCCTTCCGGCGTGTATCTATTGGCATTAACCAACAGATTGGAAAGTAGTGTTTCCAGTGCAAATTGGTCAGCTTCGATATCACTAGAATCTCCGATTAATTCTATATTCTGCCGCTTTTTCTCGAAGTTCGGGTACAAGTCGGCCAGCTGATCCTGGGTAATCTTGTAAAGATCCAAGGTTTTACAATTATTGGCAAACTGCTCCGGTGTTGCCCTGTACAAGGAAAGCAGTTGCTCTATCAGATGTTGCATTCGATCAACGCCCTGCTGCAACTGCAAGAACGATTCATCATTGGCGTCGATCTCTTTACTCAAATTATGCAACTGAACTTTAAGGGCACTCATTGGAGTTCGTAGTTCGTGTGCGGCATCTGCGGAGAAGCGTTTTTCCCGCTCCATCACTGTGCTTAAGCGCTGAATAAAACCGTTAATCGATTCTATAACCTGATCAAGTTCTATACGGGAATCAGCACTTAATATAGGAGAAAGATCACTAGCCCCTTTGTTCTTTAGATCACTGGAAAGCTGCTGTAAGGGTCTTAAGCCATGGCTGACTATGACCCAAATTAGTAATCCCACCAATGGAATGCCCAGCAGCAACGGCAGGATTGATTGCAGAACAACATTTTCTGCCAATACAAAACGAAGATCGGTTCTTTCTGCAACAATTACCCAGCGGTTAAGCGGCGCTTCAAATCGCGTGAAAGTGCGCCAGCGATAACCGTCGAAATTCGTGTATTCGAAGCCTGGATTGAAGTTCTGTAGAGCTTGCTCCGGCGCGTTGTTCGATGCGGCGAGGAGTTGTTCCCCACTCCAAATTTGAAAAGCTAAATCATTACCGAGACGCAAGTCTTTGCTGCTGGCATTCGAGACATCCAGATTTGAAACTAGCCGGGCAAGGTCCAACATTTGATTATCGAAGAGAATATCCGCTTCGTTCATACTGGACTGATAGCCCTGAAGCGCTGCTACGAAATTGAATAGGATCAACGTAGCTACGATGCTTGCTATCAGGAACAGACGTATGGAACGCAATGAAGAACCTCTTAGACTTGCGCAGCATCCAACTTGTAGCCAACACCGCGAATGGTTTTTATGAAATCATTACCAAACTTTTTGCGCAAATGGTGAATGTGCACTTCGACTGCGTTGCTGCTCACTTCTTCACCCCAGCTGTACAATCGATTCTCCAGCGTAGGTCGGGTCATTACTCTTCCTGCATTTTCCATCAGACTCTTTAGCAGCATGTACTCTTTTCGAGCTAGTTCGAGCTCCTGCCCATGAAAAGTAACACGTTGATCAACGGTGTCCAGACAAACCTGCCCAATAGTGATTTCCGATGTTTTTACCGTTGATAGCCTCCTTTCCAGTACCCGTAATCTCGCAAACAGCTCCGTCATCTCAAACGGTTTGGCGAGATAGTCATCGGCGCCGCTGTCCAGACCGACAACCTTATCATCTACACTGTCCCTCGCCGTTAGCAGTAGAACCGGCAAGGTTTTATCGGTAGCACGCAACTTCTTCAACACGGCAATACCGTCAATGTCGGGCAGGCCGATATCCAGTACAACGATATCAGGCCGCTCAACTTTGACGGCATGTAAAGCCGAATTACCGGTGCCAACATGGTTGACCGCATAGCCCGTTTTTTGTAATGCCTGTCTTAAGCTACTGGCAAGCGGCAGGTCGTCTTCGACTAATAGTAATTGCATAATTCGACTTCACTATTTGCTATTGAAGGCAGCTTATCGCTTCTCGTTCAATAGTTCGAGCGCCTCACCGATTTCTTGCAGTCGCCCGGCGTCGGCCACTGGTCTATTGGGCCGTGCCGGGGCTCGTTTAGCCTGAAGCAGGTGTTTCTCTGCCTCATCGTAACGCTTCTCATCCAGAAGGTAGGTACCATAGAAATAGTTGGCATCAATACCTTCGGGATTTAGAGTAAGCGCCTTTAGCAAAAGTTCTTCTGCCTTGTCCTCGTCGCCGAAACCCACCGGCCAACCAGGAACACTATGATAGAGAGTGCCTAGAGTGGTATAGCTCGAACCATTGAGAGCGTTCGCATCTATGTCCAAAGCGCGCTCCAGATCTGCCTTAGCTTGTTTCGCCAGACCCAGCGCCCCCAGCCCTCCTCTCGCGCCAGCATAGGTAGACTTGATGATCCCGCTCCAGATCCAGTTTTCAGCTAAGTTTGGCTCACTGCTCGCTAGCTCCTCAGCTTCCGCAACCAATTGTGCGAAAGCTGAAAGCTTTGTTTTACCTTCCAATTGGTAATTTATCTCAGCCCAGCGCTGTTGCAGATGGAAAAGTTCCGACGCTTCCTGCGCCGCCAACTGAACCGAGCAAAATCCACCCGCAAATAAGGATAATAATAAAAATGTATATTTAAGTTTCATGATGTTTCACCTAAGATTGCATATCGTTTGATAACGTCCAATTTACTCACCAAAGACTTTCTTACCAGTCCTGGAAGTACTGCATTTACCACTACAAAAAATTTCTCCGGCCAACCAAGGTAGCGCACCACTCGGTTATTCTTGATTGATTGCACAATCTCATTGGCCACATATTCAGGACTGTCTGACTTGTTGCCGAGAGCGGAATTAAGATCATTGACACTGTCAGCATTCAACTTGGTATTGGTAGCGCGCGGGGCGATATATAAGACCTTTATTGAAGTATCCGCCAACTCTCGCGAGAGTGCTTCGGTAAAACACTTTAATCCCGACTTACTTGTGCAGTACGCGACAAAACCCGGATGACCAATACTTGCGAATATGGAGCCTACATTCAATATTATCGCTTCGGACTTGTGTTTTAATGTCGGGATCAATTCGTGACATAGCAACACCGGAGCTGTCAGGTTTATCGACAGTATTTTCTCGATAAGCTGTGGAGCCTGATTCTCAAAAAGATTGAAATTCAGAATACCGGCCAGATTGATGACAGCATCAATGCCCCCTGCTTTCTGGCAGATTTCTGTAATTTCCTGGCGCCCTTCATAACTGGCAATATCCGCACAGGCAATAGTATGAGCATTGTCTAGCCTAGAGTTGAGCTTTTCTAACGCCTCGCCTTGATAACAACTCAAAATTAGATTAGCACCTTGGCGGTGCAACTGCGCGGACAATAATTCTCCGATACCTCCAGTAGCGCCTGTAATAAGTATTCTCTTCCCGGATAGGTTCATCGCTTAGGCCCTTTTTCTCAAGCTTGGGATACCATGATCCACAGACAGCGTGCGGAATATATCGCCATACAACTGATAGAACATTCGACAGCAGTGAACAATGATTTGCTGATCATCTTTGTCATCAATCTGATTCATGAGATGCTCGAAGAATGCCACATGCTCCTGATCTAAAGACCCATGGGAGTAAAGATAGGAGAAAGCATTCTTTGGCAAGCCAAGTGCGGCCTTTACTGAGTCTGCTACCTTGTCGGCTAGATTAATGCTGGTTCCCTCTAACACATGCACCATGCCGAAAAACCCAATCGGATTTACCCTCTGCGCCATGTCGTAGGCGTAGGCCACCATAAGTTCAGTGGCAGCAGAGGGGCTGCCATGTCGCACCACTTCTTTATCGAAGCCGCAATTCTGTATGTCATTGAGAATCCATTCCTGATGCCCTAGTTCTTCTTCAATATACTCAGCGACCGCTGAACGTAACCATTCCTTCTCTGCAGGTAGCCTCGAACCCACGGCCATCATCAAAGGAACGGTATGTTTTACATGATGATAAGCCTGTACAAGAAAGGCCACGTAATCATCGAGTTCAATTTGACCTTCGAAGCACCGTGCAATAATTGGCGCAGACAATAGTTGCTGACGTTCTTGCTCGGTTTCACTCACCAATGTATCGAAAAAATTCATTCTACTACTCCCTCATCCTGCTATGGATTGTGCATCACTCATTGCCTGGCCATCGCTAGCAGCGGCATAGAGCAGGTCTATTTCAGTCTGAAACGCCTCGTTTATAGCGTCACGTCTTGGTCTACCGTTATCTGTCATGAATTTGCTCTCGCCTTGCAGGGGCACGTCCAGCCGATGCCAAGCCATAACTCTGGCATAGTCTGGCAGGACAGAATTAATCTGATCGACGCCAGCCTGAATTTCAGCATCGCTGGTAGCTATAGAATGGGCTGTGAGTAAGGCTGTGCAATATGGTCTTGCATCACCCAGTAACACAGCCTCAGCCAGAAGTGGATTCGCTAGCAGTTCACTTTCCACCCACTCCGGCGATATGTTCCTGCCATAACTTGAGATCAGAAGATTTTTCTTGCGACCGTCGATATGTAGATATCCGTCTTGATCAAGATGACCAAGATCACCGCTGCGTATCTCAGTAACGTTCCAACTATCAGGCTCATTTACATAACCCAACATGCAATTGCCGGACACGACCACCTCGCATTCCTGTAGTGAAACTTGCAAACCCAATAGCGGCTTTCCACAGCTGCCCAGCTTTTGCCCATGGGGAATATTCAAACTAACTACCGAAGCACATTCAGAAAGCCCGTAGCCCTCATATACAGGAATGCCCAATTCCCTCGCCTCAATTAATAAATCTACCGATACTTTGCTGCCTCCCACGGCAACAAACTTCAATGAGGCAGGATAGTTCCAACCTTGTTTGATTGCGTTAACCAACAATAAGAGCAATTGCGGAATCAGAATTAGTGAATCTGGCTGTACAGATTGAATAGTCGCCAATAATTTTAGGGAATCCACCAGGGCGCTGCCCTTGAACCCTAACTCTTCTTGTCTGGGTATAATGACTTCACCTTGCGCCAGAATCGGAGCGTGGACGCCAGCTATATTTTCCAACAGGGTGCTAAGTGGTAGCAGGCATAGATGCCGTGGTGCATCGATGTCAATCATGGACGAGAGTACGTCCGCTTGTCTCATAAGCTGCTCATGACTAAGACAGACTCCCTTGGGCTCACCGGTCGAACCAGAAGTAAATGTAATCTTACCGGTTCCCTCTGGCAGCACTGCTGCCTTTGAATTATTCTGAACAATGCAAAGGTTCAGTTGCTGCTTTCCCAATAGTGGTAAGACTTCGTAGTCGGCCTGATACTCAGACTTAAACAATGCGGGATTATCGGTGATTACTGCTTCGACAGAGCAGGCAGCGATGGCGTGACGTCGCTGCGAATCTGAAAAGAACTCCGGCAACGGCAGCAGGCAGATTTCCGCGTCACGGCAGGCAATATCCACGACGGCCCATTCAATACTGTTAACAGCTAACAGAGCCACACGTGCAATGCCCTTGTCACGAAGCAGATCCGAAAGAGCCAATGTCTCGGACTCAATCATCGCAGCCGAAAAACTTCTTTCTAGATCGCTGAGAGTAAATTTCGGCTCATTCCCAAGGCTAGGCATTGGAGCGACCTTGTGGATTAATCTCCAATGCGAGAGATTCAATTTTTCTTCTGTAAAAGCCTTGTACCATGTGGAATAGATTACGACCCTCAACAATTTGTTGTGCGCTGCTGAGTCGACCTGCTACTACCTGTGGCTGGTTCTCATAATAGCTTCCCCAGTTGGCAGAGGAATTTTTGCTAAGGCGCGAGGGCTTTGCTTCCGTTATTAAATGGGAAGCAAATCCCAATTTCCGCAAACTATGCAGCAGGGGCTTGGTCGCCGTAAAAACCATCCATTCATAACCGGCCTGATTCAAAACTGAAGCGAGCATGATAAACATCAGTCGACTGGCACCGCGGCTGGTTGCTACCAGATTCCCGATCTCTGCCAGTTTCTCCCTGCTGATGTCTTCGCAAGAAAGGCGCTGAAGCTCAATTTCAATGGGCGCATCCAGGTATTGCTCAAGAAAGAATTTATGGGATTCTGCTCCCAGGGAAATTCCGGCGCTGGCTGACAGCTTATTGGCGCAGCGCAGAGTAAGGAAAACGGACAAAAATTCGGCCAAATGGGCGCCGTAGCTGGACTCAAATTGACGCTCGACGTATTTCTCGACCTCGGCTCTTTTCGGAGACTGTGCAGAGACGAATTCGAACTTAGGAGATGGCGTCAGCCACTGATTCAATAACTGCGACATGTTTGCCCCCACAGGCACTGCGTTTATAGAGGCGTGGACACTACTCGCTTGAATCGGGCTTTCTGTTACTACTATAGACATCGCTTCCACCATATTGGATTAGTGTGGAGGCTAAAGTACTCTGTGAGTCTTAAGGGTTTCTTAAGAGCCAAAAATTCATCAAAAATAATAGCTGCGCCCGAAACCAATGACGCCATTGCTTGCCAGCTTAGGATTTATTCGAGTGGCTCTGAATACCAGCATTGGCTCAGAGTACGAGGATATTCCGCAGCAAACTTGAATATTGGCTTGGTTAGCACATTAAGGGAGATTGAAAGTGATTACCGGGCAGTGGTCTCGACACCACAGTATTGATTCAATTCAAGCAGCAATTGCTTATGCCTGCGACGACTAACAGGCACTCTCGCACCTGAGATAAGAACAATGCGCATATTCCCTACTCGACTGATCTTGCTTAGATTGACTGCGGCGGAACGGTGAGTTTGCAGAAATTGCCGGGAATTCAGTTTTTGCAACATCGTTTTCAATGTTGATCTAATTCTGGTCTCCCGATCTACCGAGTGAAGAACCACATAGTTGTCATCAGCCAATAACCAATCGATATCCTGTGGATTTATCTTTATAACACCTTCATCGGTGCTTAACAAAAGCGCATCTGCACTCTTCGTGCTGGCGTCGTCGTGGGTATATTGCTGGTAAGGCTTCGAATTCAATTGTGCATTTTGAAATCTCCAACGCCACAACAATACAAAAGCAGCATAAGCTGCAAGCTCAAAATGAAACCATTTCAAAAACTGTTCTATCAACACAAACGATACTGAAACCTCGCTCACTAGCTGCGGCCAGAAAAGCCAGAAGTTGCTGGTTAGTATTGCTATGTGCAAGATGGCGACAGTTAATGCGGCGATTCCGTGATGTGCTAAAAACAAAAAGCTTCGTACTGAATAGGGGCTTGTAATAGCAGTTACAATTCCGCAGACAATGCTGAAAATAAACCAGGGCAGGAAAATGTAAACCGCTTGTGCCAGATAAAACCAGACTGAATAGTCCCGACCTGAAAAGAACAGGTTCTGGGAAACATCCATAACGATGAAGAAACTCCAAATCGAGCCACACAGCAGAATTGTCGGCCAATGGCTTCGTCCCAGCTGGAACCAACTGCTGTTAAGATAATCTACTTGCATCCGCGTAATTCTACGAGCCCAGGGGTAGATGGTAAAGGGTAGCAGAGCGAATCTGTGGCCATCCATCAACCGTTTACCACAGCCTTCCAGCCTTTTGTCCCCGGCCGCTTTCTGCAGCTCTTAGTTCAACCTTAAGCTCAGCTCTCGACACTATCTTGGAGCTTGGAGCAATACAATGAAAAATTTTATTATGGCGATCTTCATCCTGTTAAGTGCCTGTAGCTATGCCAGCGAACCACCCGAATATCCGATTCGAGTGAATACAGAGGGGGTAGCCATAGACGGTTATTCGCCGGTTTCCTATTTCAGCAAGGGTATTGCGGAGAAAGGTTCTTTCGAGTTCGCTATCAAGCACGAGGGGGTTTATTACTGGCTTACCGACACGCAACAGATTGAAGCATTTTTACTGGACCCGGAGCGATATATTCCAGCACATGGAGGCTGGTGTACGTTGATGATGGGAGGCTCCGGTCGACGCACTCCAGGCCATCCAGAATCCTTCAGCATTGTGGAAGATCGGCTCATGCTGTTTTGGTCTGGCGATACGGAGGAGACCAAAGGCATGGGCTTAAGAAATTGGGCTAGCAAAACCCATGGTGATCGCGACGATGAAATTAACTATGTTGCCAAGGCTGACAAAAAGTGGACGAAATTTTTAGAGGGTAACCGTAATGCGCAAATCTACCTTTATAAGGAAAGTGACAAAAATGGCGTGAATGAAAATCAGCTGGCAGAAGCAAAGATCGCATTCTAGCCTGCGCGACTGGCAAATTTACCGATATCAGAGGCATTCAGGCTCGAACCGGGAGTAACCCTTACTCCCGGTTCGAGTAACATCAAAAACATTTACTGCCCTGTGGATTTCTGTTATCCACAACTACGCAGTGTCTACAGATGCACTGAGGTACGATTCCAAGCCATCCATACATCCCCCCCAACCAGATTGATGCTGTTGATACAGTTCCATAGTTGATATTGACTCATGGGTGATTTGCAATTCTGTTCCATCTTCATGTTTATTGAAATTCACGGACACACGTTCAGTCGCGCTGGATACCGCCTCGACAAGCCAGGTGAAAACGAGCCTATTTGGTTTTTCAATCTCCTCATACTCGCCACTTATCCACAGCACGGATCCATCTGGCATTTCATTAGCGATCCTGTATCGCCCCCCTACTCGAAGGTCAAGTTCGGCAGACCGGCAACGAACCCCACTAGGGCCCCACCACAGGCGCAATTGTTCCGCATTAGTCCAGGCACTAAATACGCATTCCGGGCTCGCGGGAATTATTCGGGTAACGCGTAAGCACAGCGAGTCGGCTACTTCATGTGAGGCTGGCATTTTTATTCCTGTTGAGAATTATTGTTGAGCTGAGACTCTGTTTGTACATAAGCGCTCAATGCATTGAGGCTCTCTGACCAGAACTTCTCATAATACTGCAGCCACTCGCCCGCCGTTTTCAAGGGTGCGACATTCAAGGCACAGCTATGTACTCTGCCATTAACTGTTCGCTCAACCAGACCGGCTTTTTCAAGCACCCGTAAATGCTTGCTAACGGCAGGAAGAGACATCTCGAATGGCGCAGCTAGTTCGGTAATCATGACAGAACCCTGTGATAAGCGAGACAGTAACTCGCGGCGCGTCTTATCACAGAGAGCCTTGAACACCAGGTCCAGCTGTTCTTCGCGAAAAGTAGTTTGCGTGGTTCTGGTTGACAGCATGCGTTTAATAGTAAACCATATGGTTTAATGATTCAACACCATCAAATGAGGACAGAAAGTCATGACAATTCGACAATCCATTAACTTGGAAGCCAGTCCGCAGAAAATATACAGTGCACTACTTTCATCCGAGCAATTCAGCGAGTTCACTGGTGCGTCAGCTGAAATTTCAGCAGACGAAGGCGGCGCATTCTCCTGTTTCGGGGGCCAGATAAGCGGGCGTCATATTCAGTTGCAGCCGAATCGCCAGATCGTTCAGGCATGGCGTGCAGGCTCCTGGGAAGAGGGAATTTTCTCCATAGTAAAATTCACCATTCAGGAGTCCGGCAACTCTAGCACGCTAAACATGGAGCAATCGAGTTATCCAGAAGGGGGCAAAGAACATCTTGAAGGCGGCTGGCATAAAATGTACTGGGAGCCTTTAAAAAATTATCTCAGTAAGTGATTTCAATTCGGCGAACAGGAAAGTAATAGGCGCTGCCAGTATTACAGGTTTTCCAAGCGGCTTCGAAGAAATTGAACACGTGCCGAGAGGTCAGCGCTAGCTGCTATGTCCTCGGCATAGTCAGCTTCAAGAGTCTGCAGTATTTCAGATGCTGATATTATTTGATCAGACCTGATTAACCAATTCACCTGGTAGATACCGACACGCACATCGGGGCGTAATTGGAAAGAGTCAGCCGCACTAGCTGCCGCCTCTGGGAAATTTCCAGCAGCGGCTTGCAACAGCGCCTGGTAGAACTCTAAATCCGCTTCGCTAACGGCGAAGTTAGCATTCGACACAAGCTGTTCCAGCACAAGTTGCAATTTTGATATCGGAGCGCTGGGACATCTATTTTCCAAGACTCCAAAGACCAGATTGTTGAGAGAAAAAACAGCTCCATAATCGTGTGGGGACTGGCTTGCCTGAGATCGCAATACTTCATCCTCTGGAAACTCTATTCCAGGTAATAAACAGGAGAATTCCAGCCAACGAATATAAGGCGAGATGGATATCTGCTGTGGTTCAATCACAGACATATGATAGTCGAAGGCCGCTTGAAATTGTCCATCTGCACTTAGCTTCTCAACGAGATTAAACTGAGCACGAGGAGAGTATGGGTGTTGCTCCGCAGCGGCTATTGCTTGTTCGAGGCCGTTTCCCCAAAGTGTGGTTTGTCTCACTGTGATGAATGACATAAAAAGCAGTGCGATAGTCAGGACTACGAGGACTGTGTTTCGATGAACTGACTGCAAGCGCGGCAGTATATCGTTGAAGTAAATTACAACGGCAAACACCGGCCCCAACAAAGGTAGGTAATTTCGATGCTCAAAATAGTATTCCAATGGCAAGAATGTCGATTCAAGTGCATGGCCGGCGAAGAACCACAGGACAGCGAAAGCAAATAGCGGCCACTGTCTGCGCTTAATAAATGCCAAGGCAATCAGGCCTACAATCATCACCATGCTTATCCAAAGCAGAGGACCTTGAGCGGTCGCCAAATCGTCGTGAAATACGCCGAAGTAGTTCGGCATTAACAGGGCAATGTTGGCTATGTAGATCAGGAGAACAGGAAACTGCGTGAGCACACGTTCCTGAAAACTGAAGGGCTTGAGTTCATAACCTTCTAGCGTGCTCGGCATGGTAAGCAATAGACCCAACAAGCCGACCACAATGGTTACCGTCAATAGGACCCGGCGGAACTTACGCAACACGGCCGCTTGCTCCGCATCAGCAAACAAGGTGAATTCCAACACCAACACATAGAGAAAAACCAGCACACCGTTTTCTTTACTAATCACAGCGAGGGCAGTAAAGAGGGTAAGACCTGCCACCATCACAAACAAACCAGACTTGAGCCGCTCCTGATGGATTAGTTGTCTACCGGCTAGATAAGCCAAGATAGCCATCAGACTGAACATCGTAGACAGTAAAGTCATTCTTTGAACCACATACAATACGGTAGATACTTGTATTGGGTGCGCCAGCCAGATAAAACTGAGGCTTAGAAAAGCGAAACCAGATACGGCTTGCTGCCGCCATTGCTTGCTAATAGCTATGCAGCAAAGTGTTAGCAGACAGCCATTCAACAAATGCAGCAATAAATTTACAAACTTGAAATTATAGGGATTGGGCCAGGATTCATGCTGTAGCAAGAAGCTAAACACCGACACCGAGCGACCAAGAATTCCTGCGAATCCAGTGCTTGCAAGGTAGAGAATATCCGCCAGAGTTGGATTAGCCGGTAACTGACTTATGACAAGCAAATTGGGAGTGTCGTCAAGCAAGAATGGACCAGTCAAGCCAACCCAATAAATAGCCATGACGACTAGTGAAACAAGGACGGCCAGCCCTGTTGCAATGACAAGTTGAGATCGAATGACGGGCCTCGCAGGGTCGCTACTAAACTGGTTATTTTGGATAATAGCGTATCTAACTGCAGATGACAGAATGGTATTTGTTACGCCGAATCATGTAACATTTTCATGTTATACAGAAGTAACCCTCGTGACTATGATAAGCGCGGCTAAATTGGCTGCCCTATTATGTTAGTCATTTATTCCGATCGGCTTTAGAACAGCCGCTGGTGACTAAGCGGCGTTGCGATAATTTTTCTACGGTGATCATCATTATGACTTTTTACATACCATGTACAGACTGATGAAAAACTCTACTTCCTCTACTATATGGCCAATCTATCCCCTGTTTCTAATTTCAGGATTTCCAGCGCTGCTGTATCAGATCGTCTGGCAGCGATCACTTTTCACTCTGTTCGGTACTAATATTGAGTCAATCACCCTTGTGGTGGCTGCCTTTATGTTGGGCTTAGGCTTGGGTAGCCTTCTAGGTGGCAAGCTGTCCAAGCTGCAATTTCTTCCGCTGCTAATTTTGTTTGGAGTCCTTGAAATAGGCATTGGACTGTTTGGGATTAGTTCTCTTCAATTATTCGATTTCGTCGGCTCCTTTACGATTAATTTGAGCTACGTGCAAATGACTCTGGTCGCATTTCTTCTGGTTTTAGTCCCGACCCTATCGATGGGTGCAACACTTCCAATTCTTAGTGCCTTTCTAATACATAGGCAAGCCAATGTCGGACTGTCTCTGGGCTCACTCTATTTTGTTAACACCTTAGGCTCAGCAATAGCCGCATTTTCCGCATCCCTGTTTCTGATGAGCATGCTGGGTATGCAGGGCACTATTTACCTCGCGAGCATACTAAATTTTCTCGTTGGAACTGGCGCACTATTGGTCTACTTTCTACAGAATGCTTCTACGGATAGTCCTCCAAAACTATCACAAGAAAGTCACGACACAACGAGTTTGGAAACCGCAAGCCCAATGCAGATCTCCTTCCAGTGGATTTTGCTACTTGCGTTTGCATCGGGTTTTGTTGCTTTATCCTATGAAATACTTTGGATGCGAATTTTTTCCATTGCCAATGCTGGCGTTGCATTTATTTTTCCAAGAATACTTGGCTTGTTTCTGCTGGGTCTTGCCCTGGGCTCCTATATCGCTGGCAGAGTCTGCGAAACTTATCGGGAAAACACAGAACACATTACCAAGGTACTTAGGTGGAGCATTGTGATTGCTGTGGTCCTTGGTTTCCTGCTGATGCCCATTGCAGCATTCTTGGCCACCAAGATGGCGCTGCTATTGGCCGAGCTCTACTTGCTGCTTGCGGCGCTGGTGCTGGGCGTGCCCTTCCCCCTATTAGCTCACATTGGAATTCAGGCTAATAAGCATAGCGGTGAAAAAATTAGCTATATGTATATGGCGAATATTGCTGGGGCAACCATAGGAACGGTATTGACCGGATTTATCCTGATGGACCACCTCCCCAGTCAAACAATTGCTCTGGTATTAGCCCTTATCGGTCTGGGCATTGCCGCCTTGCTCCCACAGGGGGAAAGCACTCAGGGCCCAACTGCACGCGCTGGCTTTGCCCTACTTGCCTTGCTTTTCCTGTTCAGCAACTCTGCCCTAAGCACAGGCAACTATGAAAAATTTCAGACTATTCGAAATTATAACGGCCAGTCTTTCAAGCAATTAGTTGAAACAAAAAGCGGGGTGATAAGCGTAACTGAGAATGATCAGGTCTATGGTGGAGGTGTTTACGATGGTCGCTTCAATACCAGCTTAATAAATGACAGCAATGGAATAGTCAGGCCCTATGTTCTGAGTGCGTTTCACCCTGCACCGAAGAAGGTACTAATGATAGGTCTTGCCACCGGCTCTTGGGCGCAGGTTGTTGCACACCACCCTGATCTCGAAGAACTAGTAGTGGTAGAGATTAATCCAGGTTATCTGGAAGTAGTAAACACGCATGAAAGAGTAGAAAGCCTGCTTAGCAACCACAAGGTAAAAATACTTATAGATGATGGTCGCAGATATCTACAGCGTAATGAGAACGAGAAATTCGACCTGATCATCATGAACACCACATTCCATTGGCGAGCCTATGCAGCCAACCTACTTTCAAAGGATTTCCTTGAAATAGTTCTAGCGCACCTAAACGAAAACGGTATCGCCTTCTACAACTCCACCAACTCAATGAACGTGCAGAAAACAGGCGCCACCGTATGCCTTCATGCACTGCGGTTTCAGAATCATATGCTGTGTAGCAATGAGCCATTCGAAACCGATATCGCGCGACTTGAAAGCATCCTGTGGGAATACGAGATAGACGGTGTCAAGCAGCATGATCCCGACAACGAAATTCATGTCGCCAGAATCACAGAGACCATTAGAATGTTTGATGCGTCGAGGTTCGGATTTAATACAGCCTACGACTTTGAGACTTTCCCGTTCGAGGCACGAGAATCCATTCTACGTCGAACGGCTGAAAACTTTATTATTACCGATGACAATATGGGGGACGAGTGGAATTGATAGGTAAAGAAGGGAATTCTTGTACTCCAGCAATGAGAATTAGACTGCCATTTTTTGCCAGTGCTGATGGCTAAAAATTTAATACGCAGCGATTGCAAAGGGAGAGCGAAGTCGCCAAATCAATTTCCTTGTTATCGAGCAAGCATGGCAACTAATAATTTTATCTGTGCATCATCCAGGCGCCCCGCGAAGGAAGGCATCACGCCATTCCTACCAGAGGCAATGGATGCTCTGATTGTTTCCAAGTCGCCACCGTAGAGCCAAATATTATCAGCCAGATCAGGGGCGCCTAATAGTGGGTTTCCTGCACCATCAATGCCATGACAGGCGGCACAATTCTGCGTGTACACAGCCTTACCAGGATGTGAGTCTGTGCCGGGTTCACCGAACTGGGCAACGTAGTCAGCCACCTGCGCAACATTTTCATCGCCAAGTATCGCCTGCCAGGCCAACATATTAGCATTTCTTCCTGTACGAATAGTTTGTTCGATCTGTTCGGCGCTGGAGCCCCACTGCCAGTCTATGTCCATCAGGTTAGGAAACAATGAAGCCTGACCTCGAGCGTCTGGTCCGTGACAGGCAGAACACTCACGTGTGAAAATGCGCTCGGCAGTTTGCATGAGAACAAGATCATTCTGAATTTCTACCAAACCTGCCTGTGCTATATCAGCTCGCGCCTGTTGAAAGCTTGCGTCGTATTTATCGTAGCTTTCAATAATGCGAGATCCCTGCGACCAGTTTAATAAGCCTTTGTAAGAACCCAAACCAGGGTACAACAGCAGATAAATAAGCGAGAAAACCAACGCCGCCAGAATCATCCAAAACCACCAAAGCGGCGGTGCGCTAGAGCCTTCGCGCAGATCGTTATCCCACACCGGCTCCGCATCGGACTCGTCATTTGCACTCGGCGCAAAATACACAGATAGAATTAACCACGCCAAGGTCGCAAGCGATACACAGGTCAGAACAACGATCCAACCACTCCAAAATCCTGTAGGCAAATCAGCCATGGTAGTCTTCGTCCTCTAGCGGTATTCGTGCGGCCCTATTAATTTGTTCATCGTTGTCTTTATTCGTGAACCAAATAGCCAGGCCGATCATGAACGCCATCACCAACATATCACCTAAGAAAATAAACATGGTCATATCGATATATCCTCACTGAGACCGGTGCCCAGCATTTGTAAATAGGCAATCAGCGCGTCTATTTCCTTTAATCCTTCAAGCTCACTATCAGCAGCGGCAATATCTTCATCGCTATAAGGATGACCCAGTATTCTAAGCGCGCTAAGCTTGGCGGTTATATTGCCAACCTGACTTGCCTCCCGTTTCGCTAACCAAGGATAAGCAGGCATGATGCTTGCCGCGATCACCGACCTTGGGTCGATCAAATGAACACGATGCCAGTCGTTGGAAAATTTTCCTCCGACCCGATGCAAATCCGGCCCGGTGCGTTTTGAGCCCCAAAGAAAGGGTCGGTCATACACGAATTCCCCTGCCCGCGAGTAAGGGCCATAACGTTCCACTTCGGCGATCAATGGCCTGACTTGCTGGGAGTGACAGACACTACAGCCTTCCCTTATATAAATATCGCGGCCTGTTAATTCTACAGCGCTGTATACTCGTGTATTTTCTGTCGCAATTTGTAAACTCTGCTGATTTAGAACCGGTAGGATCTGAACCAATCCACCAATTGAGGATACCAACAGGATGCCGAAAATTAGCAGGCCGGTGTTTTCTTCAATCTTCTTGTGTAGGGAAAGAGCACTCATGAGCTTACTCCAAAGGCCGGACTCACTGCTGGGGCATACACTTTAAGAGCATGCTTTCCTGCCAGAGTCATGAACAAGTTATAGCCCATTAGAAGGGTACCGCCGAGGAATATTATTCCTGCGATCAATCGCAGGGCATAATAAGGAGTCATGCTGGACATAATATCCTTGAAACTAAAACTCAGTTCGCCGATTTCATCCACACTCAACCACAACAATCCTTGAGAAACGCCAGCTCCCCACATCGCTATGATGTAAAGCATGGTGCCGGCCAGAGCCATCCAGAAATGTATATTCGCCAAGCGTAAACTGTATAGCTCGACGCCAACCAGTCGTGGCACCATGAAATAGAAAGTGCCATAGGTAATCATGGCGTTCCAACCCAGAGCACCAGAGTGCACATGGCCTATTGTCCAATCCGTAAAATGGCTCACCACGTTGACACTGGGAAAAGACATCATCGGCCCTTCGAATGTTGCCAGACCATAGAATGCAAGTGATAGCACGATAAACTTGAGCGCTGGATCAGTCTTAAGTTTTTCGGAGGCGGAGCTCACGGTCATGATGCCATTAATCATACTGGCCCAGGATGGCGCGAGTAAGATCACACTCATTATCATGGCAAGTGACAGCACCCATTCAGGCACTGCACTGTAGTGCAGATGATGTGGTCCCGCCCAGATATAGCTGTAGGTGAAAGCCCAAAACGCCACCACCGAGAGGCGGTAACTCCAGATGGGTCGGCCCGCGTGCTTCGGCAAGAAGTAGTACATCATGCCGAGAAAGCCTCCAGTTAATAAAAACCCTACTGCATTGTGCCCGTACCACCACTGCACCACCGCATCTTGAGCACCGGCATACACAGAATAAGACTTTCCAATGGTGACCGGTATAGCCAGGCTGTTAACAATATGCAACATGGCTATGACGATGATAAGAGCACCATAGAACCAATTTGAAATATAGATAGGCTTTATCTTGCGATTGGCGATTGTGCCGAAGAACACAATACCGAAACAAACCCAAACCACGGCGATAACTATATCGAAGGGCCATTCCAGTTCGGCGTATTCCTTCGATGTGGTCCAGCCTGCAAGCAAGGAGAGGCCGCCTAACAAAACTGTTAGCTGCCAGGCGTAGCAGCAAAACCAGGCGAGCCTGGGCGCATAAAGTGGCGCATGGGAAGTTCGTTGCACACTATAAAAGCCAGTGGCCATCAAGGCAGAGACAGCGAAGCCGAAAATTATCCCATTGGTATGCAAGGGGCGTAAACGACCGAAGGAAAGCCAAAACTGCCCGAAGTCTATGCTGGGCCAAATTAGCTCGGCAGAGATATAGACACCGACAGTCATCGCCAATACCGCCCAGATAATGGAAAACTGGATCAGCCGTATAACGACTTTGTCGTGGTACAGATTGTTGTCTTCTTCATCCATTTAACTTTTTCCGTGCAGTTGCTTCATTCTTTTTCAATTTGTAGTCGCGCACAGCGCGCCTACACGCCAAGCAGCGGCCCCACTCCCAATGTCCAAAACATCATGCTCATGCCCAGCAGACTTACCGCCGCTACTAATAGCCAACCGACTAGCGAGGACGCCATCAACATGCCTCTTTCCGATGTTGTTTCCAGAACGATGGGGATTCCCTTATAGAGTAAGAACATGCTCCAGATCATGGTTGGTATGAGAACAATAATATTCAGCAATACATCAGGAAAAAGGTGAGCGAGGCTGGCCACCGCCAATGGTTCGCCTACTATAGTGATCAGTGCAACATGCCGACCTAGAGAAGTGCTCGCAGCGTAAGTTGATGCCATCCAACGACTAATAATGGAAGTGCTCAATAGACCAATTATCAGTATTAGGAAGTAAGCGCAACTTACCAGTAACAGGGCTTGCGTTGGCAGCATTAAAGGTTCTGCTGCACCCAAACGCCAACCAAAATTAGCTGCGCCTATAAGTGAGAAAGCTGGAGGCAGAATAAGAAGCCACAGAGAATAACGGAGCATAATACCAACAGGCGAGGGGTCAACCTGCGCTAATTGTTTGAATGCCTCCGTAGGTTGATACAGCGACTTAAACAGTAAAAACGAATAGATTTCTGAACTCATAACCCGACCGCCCAACTTCCTTTTTGCGAAGATTGGCGCGATTTTATCCCTTGTTAGATTGAATATTTTACTGTTGCCGTTTCATTTCAAAGTCTGTCCATAGGACCCGAAAGCTCTTTGGCAGTGCACCCGACGTGGCGAATTATACGCAGGCCCGCTAGCGGGTAATTGATCTGTCTCAAGAACTTGCTCCGATTCATGCACAGCATGTGCGCCTTGCCCTAGATCGAACTCGCGGGCATAGTTGACGCAGTGGCCAGATCTCTCGATTTCAGCAATTCTTCAGCGATTAGTTACGACCGAAAAACCAAATGACCCTTGGTAGACCGAGGGATCATCGCCAATCACAGCCGTCCAACTCACAACATAGTCACCATCGGGTATAGATGGATTCGTTATTTCTATCATTAAGTCGTTAGCACCCATTGTGTGGAAGCCACGCAGGTCATAGCTTCCATCAGGACCTGTAAGACTCAAACTACTTTTCGGTACATCTGGCAGGGCGCCGTAGAACAGTCGCAGGTTGCGTGGTGCGCGGTTCAACACCGAATCTGCGGCTGGCTCTGAACGCAGCAAGGGAGAGTAATCAGAAGAACTGGTACAGGTCAGCAGAGTACTGGTTAAAACAAGCAGGACTAAAATGGATTTGAAATTTCTGCTGCCTAACATGGTAAACATTCCCCTCTTATGATCATTAGCTTTGGCGAATGGATTAAAATTCGACCAACTGTGGGATTTTCTTCACCTGTTCAGTGTAGCGCGTTAGGGCGCCGAATTCATTGTCATAATCCCAGCCGCGGCAATATGACGCGTTGGATTCCGAGGGAATATCGCTGAGAGAATTGGGGAGGGTACCGTGCCTGACTTGGATGTAGACGCTGGGAGAGTCAGCGCCTAGTGTTGGTCCCGCTGCTTCTTAACTTGGGAAAGTTCTTTGGCGAATTGATCGAGCTTCATTCGTATTTCGTCTTCTTTCTGCTTCTTTAGAAAATTTAGGTCGCTGTCTGCTTTCGCTTCCTCGATAGCTTCCTGTATTGCATCGTTAAGCGGCTTTTCTAATGCTGCTTCAGCAGATTTATTCATTCGTTATAACTCCAGCTTCTGGTTGTAACTTCTAGTGCCGGTCAATTTTAAACAAACAGCAAATGAGGGATTTCTGCGCTTGCCGTGTGTTCGTTTTTTGCTCTTGTTAAAGTAAATCCAGCTATTTTCTAATCAGGTTTCCGGAAAAAATAGACCCGAATTGGTAAACCTGTGAATTCCCGAAGTGCTTATTACCTCAAAAAATCAATAATTTAGCTGCTTCTATGGAGCGCAACATATAGTGTAAGTCGGCCGAAGTCAAACAATATCTAGTGCTTTCAGGCGCTTATATACAATTTCCAGGCCGCTAAAACTAAATGGTATACCAGCCCCCTTCCTTTGTGTCACTGCTTATGCAGGCAAATATTTCTAATGATTTCTTATACTTAGACCCGATATCTGTTTTTATAAAATATTCAAAAACAGGACATCCAATTAATTATTAAAGGACACCCAATTTTTTAATTTTTTATTGAATTTGATGTTTTCCACATCCAAATTACCAGTGTCAGCGATTTTTGATCGGAGATTTTTCGTGGTCATCACTCTTTCGGCAAAGTGGACTGGTATCGACGGATAAAAGGGCTTGCGAAGGGCACAAGTCAACAGAGATTTCATGAATCGCTTGAGTTGAATCTGAGCTAGGGAGATAACTGAGTCAGTAATTGTGGCTAGGTACTACCGTATAACATTCGGGAGGAATGGACTCCCCTAATCCATTTAAGAGGATGTTTGAAGTTCACTCCCGATTTAATTCTGCTTTCGTGAAAGTGAATAAGTGCTGTCTCTGAACCCGCAGCAACGGAATAATGCCGATGAAATGAGGTGACACTCTTCAACCAAGATTCGGCGCTTATACCGAGATCTCGAAGTAGGCGATTCTTCTCATCCAGGGTATCGGTAATACGATGTACTGAATGCTCTTCCGGGTGCAGGGCCTTGCAGGTTGTTTCCAGTAAATCAAAATAAGCCTGTGGTGATAGTTGCAAGGCTTGCGGAGATAGCCTCTCTATATCCGCCATTGGTCTTAGCTTGGCTTGTTTGGCACCGGTTTGCCGCCCTACCAAGTGCTTGGTGGTGCGTCTGGTTAGTAGTCGATGTTGACGGTAGCTGCGATTTTTGACTTTCTTGGCATGATGAATCAACCGCTCCTGGATTGAGGTAAAGTCACTGTTCTCTAGCGAGTCACTCATTCCGGCACGAACTGGATTTAAGTCCACATAAGCCATACAGGTGACCAAGGCTTTCTCGTCAAGCAAAGCCTGACTCTTAAAGCGACCTTCCCAAAACCTGCCATTACACTCGTCCTCCCTATTAGCGTGGCGTGCAATAGATTCATTCACACAACGCATGAACCAGCTTATGTCCGTGAGTCGATCACGCCACAGTGCTATTTGTCGCTGCAGGTGTTTATTCGCCGCCTTGCTGGATTTGTTCTTTTCGAGAGTATTGACTAAGGCTGCATTACGCGGAAAAAGCTCGGTCCAGCGCCTAATAACCTCCGCATCGTCCCACTCTTTGGCTTGCTGCTCATTCACAAATAGTACCAAGTGATAATGATTGCTCATGATTGCATAGGCACAAATATCGATGGAGAATTGCGCGGCTAGTGATTTGATACGCCCTACCAACCACTGCTTTCGATGATCGAAGTTTTTACCTGTGACAGGGTCATCGCCACATAGGTAGGCACGGCGAACACAGCGGGAAATGCAGTGGTAATATGGCGTATCTTGCAACGATACTTGTTGGTATCTGGCTCGCGTCATCGGTCCGGCTTTGGTCAATTTCTTGTTATTGCTTTGGTCTTTTCGCTTCGAAAATAATGCTGGGGAGTCTATGACCTCTCTGGCCTATAGCCAATTCTGCTATCAAGACGCACTTTCGTCGGGCCTGTCAAGAAACTGCAACGCAGAGAGCGCACTCGGTGTAAACCCCCGACCGGCGAGGCCTAAGCAGGCGCCGTGCCGTGGCGTTGTCGCGCTTGGCAATGGAATAAACCATTAGCTGCGCACGACGCTTGCTTCAGCGCGCGCCAGACTCCCACAGAGTGGCCATAGACTTGTTCAGAGGCTCCCCAGACAATTATGAAGCGGACCGCCGATTCTAGAGGGTTTGTAGTACTATGCAAGGCGAAATTGAAAAGCGGTAAAGTGGCACTGACACAGCGTTATATGAGTAAAGATTCGAGGTTGTTAATGAGGATTGGTGTAGATCTTGGCGGTACGAAAATCGAGGGCATCCTGCTTTTCGCAGATGGAGAGGTAGCGGAGAAAATTCGCGTGAAAACTCCCACAGAAAAATACCGTGATACTGTGGATGCGCTGTGTGATGTAGTAGATAGACTGCAACAGTCAGCACCTTCGAGCAAGTATTCTGTCGGAATTGGGACTCCTGGCGCTTTATCAGCAGCCACTGATGGAAAGGCCGAACTCATGAAGAACTGTAATTCGATTTGCCTCAATGGAGAGCCATTGAAGGTTGATATCGAGAAACGCCTGGGCTACGAAACAAGAATGGAAAACGATGCGAATTGCTTTGCCTTATCTGAGGCCTGCTATGGGGCAGCGCAATCGGCGAACACAATGTTCGGGGTTATTCTTGGCACCGGCACCGGCGGTGGCATAGCAATCAATCAACGGCTGCATACTGGAGCAAACAGAATCGCCGGCGAGTGGGGACACAATTCCATTCCCAGCGCAGTGCGGGAACTTATCGACGGGGACCGACTATGCTACTGCGGAAGAAGAAACTGTATCGAGACAGTACTTTCCGGTCGGGGGCTCAAGCAGAGTCATCAAGAGAGGACGGGCGCTGCCCTGGAGGCCATGGAATTAGCGGACTTGGCGAGGCAGGGTGACGGGGCTGCCACTGAAACCATTCACGTCTATTGCCAACAGCTCGCACGCTGTCTGGCCTCAGTAGTCAATGTATTGGATCCAGATATGATTGTGCTCGGAGGCGGGCTATCGAACATCGAGCAGTTGTACGAAGACGTTCCAGGATTAATGAAAGAGCATGTGTTTACAGACAATCTGCTGACTCAGCTGTCAGCACCAAAGTTCGGTGATGCCAGCGGTGCAATTGGTGCAGCCTGTCTTTGGCCGCTGAACTGATGCCTTAACTGCCGAATGGATGTCTTAGAATAATCGTCTCTTCACGGTCCGGCCCGGTCGAAATAATGTCAACTGGCACCTCTACGGTGTTCTCAAGATACTGAATGTAATCTCTCGCGTTCTGCGGCAAATCATCCAGACTCTTAGCACCCACGGTAGATTCATTCCAGCCAGGTAATTCTTCATAAATGGGCTGCAGAATTTTATAAGATTCGATATCCATTAAGCTGCCTGAGGTATTGTCGCCAACACCAGCATAAGCTGTGCAAACTTTAATGATTTCCAATCCATCCAAAACGTCTAGCTTGGTTAAACAAATTCCGGAGACACTATTAATCCGCATCGCTAACTTAACAGCACAGGCATCAAACCAACCACAACGTCTGTCTCTGCCTGTGGTAGCGCCTTTCTCATGGCCCACCGTAGCCAGATGTTTGCCCACATCGTCAAAAAGCTCAGTAGGAAAAGGCCCAGAACCAACACGCGTTGTGTATGCTTTGGTTATGCCTAGCACATAGTCCAAATACAGTGGACCATAGCCGCTGCCAGTAGCACAGCCACCGGCGGTTGTGTTCGACGAGGTCACATAGGGATAGGTGCCATGGTCAATATCTAACAGCGAACCCTGCGCGCCTTCAAATAATATATTGTCACCGGCCTTGCGGTGCTTGTGCAGAATCTCAATGGTGTCTGCCACCATGGGCTTTACCTGCTCTGCCAATTCCAGGTACTGCTCAAGAGTCTGCTGGTAATCGACCGTGGCAACTTGAAAGTAGTTGCTCAACATAAAGTTGTGGTACTCCATGAGTTCCGCAAGCTTGCTGGAAAAATGTTTCTCATTCAGTATGCTCGCCAAGCGCAATCCGCGACGTGCAACCTTGTCCTCATAGGCTGGTCCGATTCCACGCCCGGTGGTGCCGAGTTTATCATCACCTTTTTTGCTTTCTCGCGCCTGATCAAGCGCTACGTGCGAGGGGAGTATCAACGGGCAGGCGCCGCTTATTTTCAATCGCTCTCTAACGGAAATACCTGTGCCTTCAAGGCCTTCGATTTCATTTAACAGCGCTTCGAGGCTGAGAACTACGCCGTTGCCGATAACGCAATCTACATCGCCGCGTAAAATACCCGATGGCAGCAAATGCAATACAGTCTTGTGGCCGTTTATTACCAGAGTATGTCCTGCATTGTGACCACCCTGAAAACGCACCGCTACAGAGGCCTGATCGGTCAATAGATCAACTATCTTCCCTTTGCCCTCATCGCCCCACTGCGTGCCGAGTACTACTACTGATTTTGCCATCGTCCCCTACTCAATAATCAATCGTCAAAACCTAACTAAATACATCCAAGACCAGGTGTTAGCCCAAATTCTCCACTATCCATACGCCATTACGAGATAGCAATTGGCGGTCACAATTTAAATCTTCATGGTCCTGAGCTGTAAGCTCAGTGCTGGCTAAATTGCTGATTACAATTTCACCCTTTGCTCGCAAATCAGTTATCGCTTGCAACAAATTCGCATCATTTCCTGCAGGTGCAATAATAGCCTTTTTCTGTGTAAAAGTTTTACCGCTCAATCTCGCTATGGTTTTAAGATCACTATCAAAACCGGAGGCTGGTCGAGAGCGTCCGAACACTTCACCGATATCATCATAGCGCCCGCCCTTTGCTACTGCTCTGCCGTAGTTGGACGTGTAGGCAGCAAACACGATGGCGGTGTGATACTCATAGCCGCGAAGTTCGCATAGATCAAAGCACAGAGTAACTTCCGGGTGCCGCTGTTGAACACCTTCTACGATAGAGATCAATTCCTGCAATTCTTGCTTCACTGTTTCCGGCGCTTGCTCGAATGCAGCTATGGCGTTCTGCAAAGTTGCTTCGTCACCACTGAGTCTGGTCAATTGTTTCAACATGCCAGACAGCGCCGAATCCTTAACCGCCGAATCAAGCACAGCATCTATCTCGTCGTAGGCTTTACGTTGAACCGCTTCGAACAATGTGATTTCAGTGTCGGCGTCAATCTCGGCCGCTTTTACCAGGGCACGGAAAATTCCAACGTGACCCAAGACGATATAGACGTCTTCGATAGCCGCCGTAGTAAGCGTTTCATACATGAGGCAAATAAGTTCGATATCGCACTCGACGCCAGCATGACCGTACAGTTCAGCACCAACTCGGATTGGCACGCGCGACGTAAGCAGCCCCCGCGGTTTCGTGTGCAACACGCTATCGGCGTAGCAAAGACGCACTGGACCTTCTCGATTCAAGCAGTGTGCATCGATACGCGCCGCCTGTGGGGTGATATCGGCGCGAATGCCCATCATCCGGCCGCTGAGTTGGTCGGTGATTTTGAAAGTATGCAGATCCAGATCGTGGGATGACCCAACTAACAGTGAATCGAGGAATTCGATAAGGGGGGTTATTACCAGTTGATAACCCCAAGATTCATAGAGATCCAGAAGTTGGCGCCGCAAATGTTCTAATTTGCTTGCCTCCAAGGGAAGAATTTCCTCGACGCCATCGGGGAGTAACCAACGTTTTGCAGAAGTCATGTCTTTTCAGCTTATCTTGGGTTCAGATGTTACAATTACTAATTAATTATAATGAGCAAGGCCGTACCGGCTAACATGCTTCCAAGTCCAATCATGCGCATGGTGTTGTCGTCTATCTGGTCCAACATCAATAACATCTTTCGCCATCGGCCCGGACTAATAAAAGGGATGATTCCCTCGATTACCAGCATCAGGCAAAAAGCTACGGCCAGATCATGCCACATAGATTCACTTCTTCTATTAGTTACTAGCGTAGCTTACTGACCAGCAGTAACCGAATTTTCTCAGTCTTTATGTGACATCTATTCACACAAGACAAAACTAAACCTGAATCGCGATTTACGATTCAGGTTTAGGGTTTCAATTTTTTAGATTTTCAAAGCTTCCACTGACTTAGTGGAACTTACTGTGAGGCCCCATTTTTCAGATACTTGAAATAATCACTATCTGGGTCAAGCAATAGCACGTCACCTTTCGATGAAAACGTCTCTCGATAGGAATTCATACTTCTAGTGAAGGCGAAAAATTCAGGGTCTTTGTTATAGGCCGTAGCGTAGATACCAGTGGCTGTCGCATCGCCCTCACCGCGAATCTGCTCCGCGTCTCTATAGGCTTCCGCACGAAAAATTGTCGCCTGTCGATCCGCGTCCGCTCGAATACCAATGGCTAGCTCTTCACCGAAAGATCGCAGTTCCTGCGCTTCACGATTTCTCTCGGTGATCATCCGATCATACACTGAAGACCTAACGTCCTCAGGCAAGTCGATTCGCTTAACACGCACATCAATAATTTCAATTCCAATATCAGCCGCAGTTGTTTCGTTAAGATCAGCGGTCAATGCAAGCATTAGCTGATCGCGTTCTCCAGCAACTACCTCTGCCAGGGTACGATTACCAATCTGATCGCGCAGACCATCGTTGATACGTTCTGCCAACAAGCTGCCGGCAGTAGTGGTGCTGCCACCAGTTGATACATAAAATTGGCCTACATCGATAATTCGCCATTTTGCGTAAGAATCCACTTCCAGTGCCTTTTGCTCAAGGGTTAGAAAACGTCTTCTGGGGGCATCTTCGGTCATTATGCGCGCATCAAATTTTCGAACGGTATTCACCCAGGGAATTTTCGCATGCAAACCGGGTTCAATATCGTCCTGCACGAGTTCACCAAATTGCAACATAACCGCGCGCTCTGTTTCTTTAATTACGAATAAAGAATTGCCTGCAACGACTATGATCAGAAATAAAAGTCCAACTGCAATAAAATTTTTCATTATCGAATTCCTCGCCCGGTTGTAGGAAGGCGTGACCGATCTACGCTATTGGCGCTAGTAGGTGCTGGTAAAAAAGGTGCCAGCTGATCTGCCAGATTTCTTAGGTCTTGTGTGGTACTCGAATCATTTAGATCAAATGCCGTGGCGTTCTGCTCCATAAGCTTATCAAGAGGAAGGAAAAGCATATTATTCCCGCCTTCGACATCCACCATAATCTTGCTGCTGGCAGTCATCACATCTTCTATGGAATCGATATACAGACGCTGACGAGTAACTTCAGGTGCTTTCAAATACTCGGTTAACAACTGTTCGAAGCGAGACGCATCACCAGTCGCCTGTGCAATCACTTCTTCTTTGTAAGCATTTGCCTGCTCAATGCGCCGCTGTGCTTCACCACGCGCTTCAGGAATAATTTGATTGGAATACTGTTCCGCCTGATTTTGTGCACGCTGCTCATCTTCTCTAGCACGAATAACATCATCAAAGGCGGGTCGCACTGCATCCGGTGGCTGCGCGTCGACGACATTCACCTGACTCACAGCAATGCCGGTGTTATAGACGTTCATATAATCCTGAAGTCGGTCTTGCACATCATCGGCAATGCGATCACGACCAGTGGTCAGAATTTGATCCATGAAGTTTCCGCCAACGACGTGACGAATAGCAGATTCAGAGGCATTGTCCAGACTCAATTCTGGATCCTGCACCGCAATCACATATTTAACTGGGTCTAGAATTCGGTACTGCACGGTGACGGCGATATCAATAATATTTTCATCGGTGGTCAACATCGCGCGGTTTTCGTAAGTCTTGGCATTCAACTCAGAAACGTTCACCAGATTAACTTCATCGATAAGCGGGGGGTTCCAATGCAGACCTGGCTGAACAGTCAGGTCCAGCACTTTACCAAAGCGTAGAACAACGCCGCGCTCCGCTTCGTCAACGATATAGAAGCCCATGAACGCCCATATCACCGCAACTACTGCTACCAGCCCAGCAATTAACCCGGCGGACAATCCGCCACCGCCTGCTGACGAGGATCCAGTGGAGCTAGAGCCGCCACTACCGCTGCCGCCGAACAGACTGTTGAATTTCTTAGTCAGGTTTCTAATGACTTCATCGATATCAGGCGGACCTTGGTCACCACCACCTTTACGACCTCCACCCCAAGGGTCTTTGTCTTTGTCGTTACCATTGCCATTGTTTCCAGGTTCATTCCAAGCCATTGGCTTCTCCATAGCTTTTTAAAAGACGTGTAAGGTCGATTTTAGCTAAAAATTGTTCATTTACACAGTAATTTGAGCTTAGAGACGATGATCTACCTCGATTAGGCGATAGTGGCCTTTTCGTTCGATTCCCATCTTTGTTGCTCATTAACTGTAATTCTGTGATTAATAATTTCCGTGCCGCTTTGCAGCAGAATACGATCCAAATCTTTGCGCGGTAATCGAACCCGCAATTCATAAAATCCCAGCTCGTCTATGTGTTCATCCTCGATAAAACCCTTCTCATACAGTTGACTGCGAAGTCTTGCCTGTTGTGGTGAAATTCTCAAAGTTTCGGTGGCCATAGTGCCGGCCAACAATTCAGTTACCGCACTCTGCAACAGATCGATACCGGCGCCGGTTTTAGCCGAGACCCAAACCTTACAAGGCCTGCCCGCTTCGGTTCGTTGAATATGTGGCTCTGCACCTGGAATGAGGTCGATCTTGTTGAACACAATTAACTGCTCAACAGAGTTTGCGCCGATTTCCGACAACACCTTATCCACTTCCAAAATGTGATCAGGGTGCGAATCGTTAGCCGCATCGACTACATGCAAAAGCATGTCTGCTTGTACGGTTTCCTCCAGCGTAGCACGAAACGCCTCCACTAGCTGATGCGGTAGGTGACTAATAAAACCAACCGTGTCAGCGACAATTGCCGGCCCATAATTTTTAAGCGTGATACGCCGTAGCGTTGAGTCCAAGGTGGCAAATAACTGATTCGCCGCATAGACATGCGCCGCGGTCAGCTTATTAAAAAGGGAAGACTTGCCAGCATTGGTGTAACCAACCAGTGATAGGGTAGCGACCTCTGCCCGGCGCCTGGAACGACGACCCTGATCGCGTTGACCTCGAACTTTTGTCAGCCCCTTGTTAATAGCCTTTATGCGCTGACCTATCATTCGCTGGTCAAGTTCCAGCTGTTTCTCTCCGGCGCCGCGCAGTCCTATACCGCCTTTCTGTCTGTCCAGGTGAGTCCAGCCGCGTTTTAGTCGCGTACTGAGATGCTGCAGTTGTGCCAATTCCACCTGCAACTTGCCTTCATGACTGCGAGCGCGTTGCGCAAAAATATCCAGAATCAAGCCGGTTCTATCGAGCACGCGACATTTCAGTTCGCTTTCGAGATTGCGTTCTTGGCTGGGGGACAAAGAATGATTAAACAACACCAACTCTGCCTTATGCGCATGCACGGCAGCTTGAATCTCTGCCAGCTTGCCGGAGCCGACGAAATAGGTAGATGCGGGCTGTTTACGAGAGCCTGTTATGTAGTCCACCGGCTGCGCGCCGGCGGAGAGAGCCAGTTCTTCGAATTCAGTTGGATCCTCCCGTTCAGTCTCTGAATCTATAGAGATGTGAACGAGGATGGAGACTTCGCCAGAATCGGGCCGGTCAAAAAACAATCAGTTACCTCACTAAGGGTTTGCTTAGACGGTATTACCTGGTTCGCCGTCGTCTTCGTCCGCCACTTCGCCCGGGTTCTGGATAGGAACCTTCACCATGCGAGCTGGTACCACCGTCGATATGGCGTGCTTATAGACCATCTGACTAACAGCGTTCTTCAACAGAATCACGAATTGATCGAATGACTCGATCTGACCCTGCAACTTAATTCCGCTCACTAGGTAGATAGACACCGGGATGCGCTCCTTGCGAAGCACGTTCAGAAATGGATCTTGTAGCGTATGTCCTTTCGACATTATTTATTCTCCTTACAATCTACTATCAATCTACAAAGCGCATTATCCACCGACTCGCTAGCGAGAGCCGATGGACGGTTTCAAGATTTGCGGACTTCACTTTTAAAAATTATGGTCTCTACATACTTCTATATAGAGATGGAATCCATGTATTTCAAGACGCTATTCACGGATTGAGCGGATGAATCACTCAAACTTAGCAGGCTTTGCCAGCTTCGCAGCCAAGTTAACTGCCTCTTGGCAAGTTGTCTGGTGGCAATAATACTCTTTTCTACCATGCCATCATAGTCCAATTCACCCTCAAGATATTGCCAGACCTGCCTGTATCCTACTGATTTTATTGAAGGAAGCTGGTGATTCAAATCACCTCTGGAATGCAATAGTTTCACTTCATCCAGCAAGCCTTCTCTCAGCATCTGCTGAAATCGCGTTTCGATCTGCCTATGTAGTACGCTGCGATCTGCCGGCTGGATTGCGAAGAAATGTAAATTATAGGGTAGCTGGGCCAGTTGCTCGGCCTGTGTTTGGGCATGCAAGGCAGTCATAGTGCTGCCCGAGACCCGAAAAACCTCCAAGGCTCGTTGCAGCCGTTGCGGATCGTTGGGGTGAATTCTGGCCGCTGAATCCGGATCGACGGCGGCTAGTTGACGGTGAACTTCCTCCCAACCCTGTGAATCTGCCAGGGCTTCGATTTCGGCTCTAACCCCAGGATCGGCATGGGGCATGTCTGCCAGGCCGTCGCGCAGCACGCGAAAATACAGCATGGTGCCCCCGACCAGTATTGGCGTGTCACCCTGGTCGACTATGTCCCCTATTGCGGTGATTGCGTCCGCTCGGAACTGAGAAGCTGAATAGGCCACAGCCGGATCTACAAAATCGATCAGCCTGTGGGGCGCAATATCCAAAATGTCCTGACTCGGCTTGCCGGTACCCACATTCATCTGCTGATAGATCTGCGCCGAATCCACGCTCACGATTTGAAAGGGATAGCGCTGCACCAGTTCCACCGCCAGTCCTGTTTTCCCAGATGCAGTCGGGCCCATTAGACAGATCACATTGGGCTTGGTGTTGGGAGAATTCATAGGAAAGGTCTAGCTGCCGAATTTGCGCAGCGTTTGAGCCTACTGTCCCCGAAGAAAAAGTTTATCGAGTTCGGCCAGGCTCTGATAAACCCAGGTGGGTCTGCCATGATTACATTGCCCACTACGTTCGGTGGCCTCCATATCTCTGAGTAAGGCGTTCATCTCGGGAATGGTCAACTGTCGATTTGCCCGAACCGAGCCATGACAGGCCATGGTGGAAAGCAGCTCATCCTGATGCGCCTGAATGCGATCGCTGCTACCGTATTCCAATACATCGGACAACACATCGCGCACCAACTGTTCGATATCCGCGTTGCGTAATATCGAGGGCACCTGTCTAACCACTATTGATTCCGCTGCTACTCGCTGCAATTCGATACCGATGCTTATCAGGGCCTGCTGTTGCGCTTCGGCACAATCTGCCTCCGCCTGACTCACCGCAATTGACAGCGGTACCAGCAGGGGCTGCATTTTTAGTTCTTCATTTTGGCAAGCTGTCTTCATACGTTCGTAGGTAATGCGTTCGTGTGCGGCATGCATATCCACAGTGATTAAGCCTTCTTTGTTCTGCGCCAAAATATAGATGCCATGAAGTTGCGCGATGGCGTAACCAAGCGGTGGTACTTCCCCATCGTCGGCCGTCAGTTTTGCATAGGCGGCCATTTGATTTTGAATAGCGCTGGCAGCGGGTCGGTCAGCACCGGGGTTATAAGAATAGTTATGTCGAGAACTATCTGCCAAGGGCAAGCTGCTTTGTACGATAAAATCGCTTGAGCCATAAGCACCCTCAGCAGATCGGGGGATTACAGCGCCACCAAGCAATCGGATATCGGCTTCTACTGGCTGACCATTGTCGGAAAAACTATCCGAGGGTGTTAAGTCCGCCAGGGCTTTATGCAGTGAACTGAACAGGAAGTCATGTACCAAACGCGAATCACGGAATCGCACCTCGTGTTTGGTCGGGTGTACATTCACATCCACCGCCGCGGGTGCTAATTCTAAATACAACACATAGGCCGGATGGCGGCCATGAAACAGCACGTCACGGTAAGCTTGCTTCACCGCATGAGTGACTAACTTGTCGCGAATAATACGGCCGTTCACATAAAAATATTGCAGGTCTGCCTGACTTCGCGAAAATGTCGGTAGACTTACCCAGCCCCATAGACGCAGACTCGGCCCCTCCATTTCCACAAACACCGAGTTCTCAACGAAGGCGGGGCCGCAGACCAAGGCAACCCGTCGCTGCTTTTCCTGATCGGTCTTAGCAGGTAGTAATTTGTGAATAGCACGCTGGTTATGGGTCAGGGAAAACTGCACGTCGAAGCGGCTTAAGGCGATGCGCTTGAGGATTTCATCGATACGGGTAAATTCTGTTTTCTCGGTTTTTAAAAACTTTTTCCTGGCCGGTGTATTAAAAAATAAATCTCTAACCTCGACTGTTGTGCCGCGGGAATGAGCCGCAGGAGACAGTTTTACTTCCATCTCCTGCCCCTCGGCATCAACTTTCCAGCCACTGTTGTCACCGGCATCTGACTCATCATCGTCATCGGTTTTCGATGTCATGGTAAGCCGGGAGACTGAGCTAATACTCGCCAATGCCTCTCCTCTAAAACCGAGGCTGGCTATATTCTCCAAATCTTCAAGTTCTTTAATTTTACTGGTCGCGTGACGACTTAAGGCGAGTTCCAAATCCTGCTTGTGTATGCCCAGGCCATCGTCTTTGACTTTGAGTAACTTGATGCCGCCCTGTTCCACTTCTATATCTAAACGACTGGCGCCTGCATCCAGAGAGTTCTCCATCAGCTCCTTGGCAACCGAGGCCGGTCGTTCGACGACTTCACCTGCTGCTATCTGATTCGCGAGTCGCTGAGTGAGTAGATTGATTCGTGCCATGAACAGGATTTACAAATAGGAAATGAGGTTGGCATTGTAGCACCAACCACCAACAAAAATAGCTCTGATCATTAGCGGCCAGATGACTGTTGCCTGGTTACACCAGGGAACTAAGAGGGGGGAATTTTTAGAACCTGACCCACCATAATGCGATCGTTGGACAGACTATTTGCATCGCGCAAACTAGCTAGGCTAATGCGGTATTGCTGCGCGATCTCCGACAGGGTTTCCCCGCGGCGAATTGTGTGTTGTTCCGGTTCGACTGATACGCCGCCGGGAATAGTCAGGACCTGACCAATATGAATGGTGTTTGAAGAAATCCCATTGCTGGACTTTAGCTGGGCCAATCTGACGCCGAATCGCTGCGCGATCACCGATAGGCTGTCGCCGCGCTTAACCGTGTAGGAGCCGGGTACAATTCCATTTTCTTTCTGCCAGGCTACCAAGCTGCCCTCCGGCGGCGCATCGTAAAAGTAATTCATCACACCCTGAGCGATAGCTCCCGCTAGCTTCTGCCGGAAAGCTGTAGTATTCAGCCGACGTGCTTCGGCCGGATTAGTCAGGTAACCGGTCTCAATTAACATCGAAGGGATATCAGGCGATTTAAGCACCTCTAGCGAAGCCTGCTGAACCTTGTCGCGGCGCAGGCGAGTAATACCATCTAAAGACTCCAACACACGCGTTCCAGCAATCAGACTTTGTTCCATACTCCATGCCATCTGCAATGAAACCAGGGTGAGCGCCACATCATCATCCCAGGAACCCAGACTGATATCGCCACCAACGCCACCCAATAAGTCAGAGCCGTTTTCTTTTTGCGCGACGCGTCTGGAATTTTCTCTGTCGGCTCTGTCTCCGGATAGTGCATAAACAGTCAAACCACTTGCTCTGGAACTGCGATACCAATCTGTGTGTACTGCAACAAATAGATCGGCGCGTTTCTCTCGTGCTATTTCCGAGCGCCGTTGCAGCTCAACATAATAATCACCATCGCGAATCATGATTGGCGTGTAGCCGGGAGTCCTCTGCAGTTGATCAAACAAGGCCCGGGCAATTTTCAGGGTGATATTCTTTTCTTTTAGTTTGCCGTCGAAACCTATACCACCCGGATCTTCTCCACCATGACCGGCTGAAATCGCTACGATGATATTGCGCTTTTCATCGCTTCGCGAGAGAGCAACGACAGGGGATGTCCCCGCCGTATTATTCTGTGTTGAAGTTGATCCTTGACTCTGATCATAGAGATCAACCACCAGACGATCACCTTGCTCACTATTCGGTTCCAAGGTAAAACTGCGGGGATCAACCTTCGCAGCGAGATCGATAACCATTCTCAGGGTATCGCCGTCGCGAATCGCGCTGCGCATGCCGCTGATGGGGCTGTTGTTAAAATCCAGCATGGCCAAGTCTCCAGATAAGGAGGAATTCTTGATATCGATAACCACGCGATCCGGATTCGCGAGTGTGAACAGGGTATAGTCCGTCGCTGCGCTCAAATCGAACACCAAACGGGTGTGATCGGGCGCCCGCCAGAGTCGAACCTCTTCTACGCTGGCCGCAGACACATTGGCGCTGGCCAGCAGCAAATAAGCTGCCAGAGCTGAGGTGATTACCCTGCTGTGGATTAAATAGTGCTGTAACTTCATTACAATTTCTTCGAGACCTACTTCACGTTGTCTATTACAACGGCCTTAAGGCCATAATCTTTTGGCTATTATTGTCCCTTTCTCCGTCAGACTTTGACAAGTCAGCAGCCGCCCCGTTCCCTCGGAGGCAATATCTATCTGCAAATCTGCCTGTGGCAGCCATTTTGCACCCTTTTCTGCCCATTCCACCAGACAAAGATTGGACTCCCCAAAATACTCATCGGTGCCCAGATACTGCACTTCTTCCGGGTCGGCCAGGCGGTAGAGGTCGAAGTGATAGATGTTGCAGAGCTCGAATTCGTAGGGTTCTACCAGGGTATAGGTGGGGCTTTTCACGGCACCCTGATATCCAAAAGCGCGCATGAAGCCGCGGCTCAAGGTGGTTTTACCGGCGCCGAGATCGCCTTGCAGGTAGATCATCGCGCCCAGGGTCGAAATTCCTTTGCCTTCTGCTATCGAGGCATCCGCCTCACTGAATTCCGTAAAGGTTGCAGCAGCGAGCCTAGAGCCGAATTCAAGGGTAGCCGTTTCGTCCTCAAGCTGTATTTCATGATCAGTAGGCATGTGGCGGAGTATAAAACAGAAATGCAATTGGGTGAGAAATTGCGCGATACGTCATGCTATAGCAGCCGAAGATGAGGGCAGCCAATCTTGAGCCAACTGTATTTAGTCGACCCTGAAATACCTCTAACCTCATGTTTTACATGGAATATCCATTGAAAGGTGTTAGAACAAACGTCCAGAAAAGGTGCTAAACCGAGGAAAAACTGGACGAATTGGAGGTGACTATTGGGTGAGCCATCGAAGCCCAATACCAAGCAAGGTAATTTTTTATTTGCCAATTTAATCGATCAACTGAATCCAAAACATCCCCTGCTGCGATTGTCAGAAACAATCGATTGGCATGTTTTTGAAGAAGAATTTTCACTACTGTATTCCCACTTGGGTAAGCCCTCAAAGCACATTCGCTTGATGGTTGGTTTATCCATTTTAAAGCACCTGGAGAATCTGTTAGATGAAATACTGGTCCAGCGCTGGGTGTAAAATCCCTACTATCAGGCGTTTACTGGCGAAGTTGAATTTCAATGGAAATTTCCTTGTGATCCTAGCAGTTTAACCAAATTCAGGAACCGTATCGGCAGCGCTGGGCATGAAAAAATCCTGTCAGTTTCTATCGCACTACACCAGGCTAAACTAAACGAAGATGAAATGTGCATTGATACCACGGTACAGGAGAAGAATATTATTTTTCCAACGGATGCCAAACAGTATCGAAAGATTCATCAGCATTTACTCAAGATTGCGCGGCAAGAACACATTATTCTGACTCGTACTTATGAGCAAGAAGTGAAGCGGCTCAAGCTTCATGTTCGGTTTGCAACGCACCCAAAGAATCGCAAGCGTGCCCGTTATGCCATTAAGCGCTTAAAAACAATCAGTGGCCGATTGCTTCGAGAAATACAGCGTAAAATGACTTTGGATCAGCTTGAGTCTTGCAGAGACAAGTTTGCCTTGTGTCAACAAATGCTGAATCACAAGAGGGGAGACAAAAATAAGCTATACAGTTTGCACGAACCTCACATTTACTGCATGAGTAAAGGTAAAGCCCATCAACGTTATGAGTTTGGCACCAAGGCATTGATTACTACCACCCGTGATTCTGGCATTATTATTGGTGCGTTGGCGTTTGAAAAGAATGTCTTTGATGGCCATACAGTGCCGGCTGCCTTGTCTCAAGTTGAGCGTTTACTACACCGAGTATCAAGCACTGGTATAGGCGACCGTGGCTACCGCGGAAAGAGTCAGGTCAATGACACCCGAATTGTGACGCCAAAGCCTGCGCGGAAAAATGCCTCTAAAGAAGCGATTGAATTAGTCAGGAAACGCTTTCGAAGGCGTGTTGGGATTGAACCGGTGATTGGACATTTAAAGAGCGATCATCGGCTGAAAAGGAACTTCTTAAAAGGCTTTGAAGGTGACCAGATTAACCTTTTGATGGCTACTGCCGCATTCAACTTCAAGAAGTGGATGAGGGAGGTTATTTTTTGGCTCCAACAATGGCGGTCTATATCGAAAACTGTATTTACAAAACTTAATCTAGAATGCTGATAAATGCGTGAAATGAATATTTCAGGGTCGACTATTTAAATTAGTAAGGAAGCGAATCTCTTTTGCCTAATTCTAGTTTCTAGAATTCCTGCAAATTCAGTGAGATACTGACGTAGCTCGATAATAACCGAGCACTCATATGCAAATGTTATGAGCAGAGGAAGGCAGCATGACTTATGAAGAATTCAGTGATTTCTGTCGTTCTCTTCCGGCCACCTCATACGTCGTTCAATGGGGAGGTTCTCATGTATGGAAGGTGGGAGGAAAGGTATTTGCCATCGGAGGTTGGGGAGAATCTGATAAACCAGCATTCTCATTCAAGACATCAGAACTCAATTTTTATTTTTTAGACGATCAGCCTGGATATCGGCCAGCGCCTTACCTCGCCTCCCGCGGCATGAAGTGGATACAACAATATGATGGGCACGTCGCGGAAGACGATGAACTCAAGTACTATCTAAAAGAATCTCACCGTATTGTTTCCTTGGGTTTAACTAAGAAGAAACAAAAAGAACTAGGTCTCAATCAGGACTAACTATGGAAGACGAAATACGGAGTAAAAGGCTCACAAAAACGCATGCGGTCGTACCCTGCAGAGCAGCGCCGCTGATGCGAGGCGTTGAGGCTGTAGAAAAACTCCCAAGTCATGCTTGCCTTTAAAAGTACCGTGCGGAGAGTTATCTAAAACGAGATTGGTAATGTAAACAAGCTTGAAATTCGCGTAGAGACGCGTTTTTCCGACGAAATATTAGCCTGGGTTTCTGTTGTTAGTTATTCTACAGCCTCCTTATGCATCAAATAAAAATCTATGAAACTGAGAGCAAAAATGAAAGACAGTCTTATATTTCTACCTGTTGTCATCCAAATACTGCTCACATTTTATCTTTATATCTATTTAGCTATAGCTAAGTCCAAAGCAACAAAGCTAGGTTTGGTAAATGAAGAGAGGCGAGGCTTACACGATGATGCCTGGCCTGATAATGTGTTACAAATAAACAATTGCATACGAAATCAATTTGAGGTTCCAGTACTGTTTTATATTCTTTCAGTACTGTTGTGGCTTACCAATGGCATAACAATGTACGTGCATGTAATAGCATGGGCATTTGTAGCTAGTCGAATATTTCACGTTGCAATTCATGTCGGGTCAAACTATGTCCCCTTGAGGCGCAAAGTATTTATGTTTGGCTGCTTGCTATTAATGCTACTAACATTGTTTTTAGGCTATTCAATACTAATGGCGCCAAATGCATAATAATAAGCTCAACACGGACACAGCAATCTCCACTTCAATTAAAGGAAGCTGCAAGTGGCTCCCCATTAAGGGCGCTATGTGCACAGTTCAGCTATTTCAAGTTCAGATTAATCGGAATAAACATGGTTGAAGATCTATGCCCAGATTTTGGTCCGGAGATTAGTCTCGAAGAAGCAATGCAGAAACTCGAGGCTTGGTGTATCGCCGGAACAAAGCACGCTTTCGCCTTCAATGGCAGGAACGAAGGCGCCATAGAGTAGTATCAAAAATTGTGGAGACCCAGAAAAACATGATTATTTGCAAAGGAGAGTCCTCGGAGCCCTTCTTTCGGCTTGAAGAAGCAAGGTTTGTCTATGGACCCATGGCATTGATGGAATATCCAATTAAGCAAGGGAGTAATGTCGAAGGGCTGCATATTTTCTTGCGAACTGGGAGTTACCTATTCATCTCGAGCCAGACACAATTATCTGGTCTGGAAACACCTTGGCTTGAAGCTCCTTAGCGACTGAGTGCCAGAGGACGAGAAAAGCACATATAAAACAAATCAAAAAAGAAGCCGCAAGCGGCTTTTATCTGATCATTTAAGGAGAGCGGAAAACTTTGGACTGGAAGATATTTTTCGTAATATTTGCAACAGTATTCATTGCTGAGCTGGGTGACAAAACACAGCTGGCGACCATGCTGTTCGCCACCGATAAGGAAGTCAGAAAATTTACCGTTTTCCTTGCTGCGTCAGCTGCACTAATAGTAGCTTCGGCGGTGGGAGTTCTTGCCGGCAGCCTATTGTCGGAATACATAAATGAAAAGTATCTTCGTTATATTGCCGGTGTTGGTTTTATCGTTATCGGCTCATTTACTTTGTACAATGCATAAGACACCTAAGCCATAAACCCAAAGGAACACTGAAAGGGAAAGGAGATTATGCGACGCATTAACTACGCTAATTCTTCTCGCTGACCATGCAGCTAACAGACAATGAACAAAAGTGAACTATTTGTATTTACCGAAGCAGGTAAATATCTTCCTGAGATTGACGAATGGCTATCCGGCGAACCCAGTGAACTATTCTCTATCGCTCGGCAATGGTTTGCCAAATTTCGACAATGCGGTGATGATGTCAACGAAGTATTGCATGACGGATGCCCGGTCGCCTGTGTAAGTGACGTTGCTTTTGGGTATGTGAATGTGTTTAACACACATGTGAACGTGGGGTTTCCTGCTGGCGCATCGCTTCAGGATCCACTGAAACTTCTGGAAGGGACAGGAAAGAGAATGCGTCATGTTAAGCTAAGAACCGCAAATGGCGTAGATTCTCGCGCACTTGGCGAGCTAATTGAGCGAGCTTATGTGGACATGAAAGGTAGGTTGTAGAAAAAAAAGGAGACAGAGCGATTTCTTTTTTAACCCCTCCCACCCCTTTGACTCCCTTCTTAATCTAGCTATACAGTAGTAGTTAAGAATTATGGAAATGAATGGTATCGCGCATATTGCTTTAAACGTCTCCGACTTCAAAAGATGTTCAGTATTCTACCGAAAATTGTTTCAATTTTTGGAGATGAAATTGGTCTATGACAGGGAGAATATAATCTACGGAGTTGGGAGTCGTACCGGAATCGTCGTACGTGCCGTATCGTCTGAATTCGAATCGGACGAATATCATCAAAACAGAATAGGCTTACATCATTATTGCTTTCGTGCACGCTCCAGAAATGGCATTGATTTACTCTATTCATTTTTAAGAGAAATAGATGCAACTATAGTACACGCCCCCGAAGAAGGTTCCTGGGCTCCAGGATACTATTCTGTGCTTTTTGAAGATCCAGAAGGGCTGCGTATTGAAGCCAATTTTGTCCCGGGAATGGGAAATCTAGATCCCAATATCGAATTACCGCTACCAAGCAGACCTGGTGGAGCAGTGGACACATAGCAATCTAATCAGTGGCGGTCGAACTTGGCCGCGCCCTTACCAAGGGCGCTCCGCAGAATGGAAATCGAACAAGAATGTTAAACAATTTGTTTCCGGCAAAGTTTGATAACGAATTTAGAGGCTATAAATTCAGTTTATGGATTTTTTACCTTCTCACAGCGATAACTTTATGGCGTAGCCAGCATCACTTGTTTTCTGCTGACGGTGGCGCCCAGACAATTGCTACAATACCACTAGACAGTTATTCAACCGCCGCAAGTAATGCCGTGATAACCACATTCTCTCTGTGGGGACTTTCTCAATTAATCATTGGCTTACTGTATTTGATGTCCTGTTTGAGGTACAGATCCATGATTCCACTTTTTTACCTGCTGGCCGCCTTGGAGTATTTTGTTCGCTTTGCCTATATAGGTGTAGTTAAGCCTATGGAAACTGCGGGAACAGCTCCAGGAGCGACCATCAACCTCCCTTTTACGCTCGCTTTTTTGCTTCTCTTGTTTTTTTCATTAAAATCACCAAGCAGAAGAACTTAGACGTATAACAATCGAAATAAGGAATAGGAATCGAGCTCTATGTCTGCATTGGTACTGGAAGGCAAAACACTTGCACAGAAAACCGAGCAAGAACTCACGGCAAGAGTGGCAGCTTTAAAAGAAGCAAGCGGCGGTGCCACGCCCATTCTGGCAACCATTCTGGTTGGCGATGATCCAGCCTCGGCTACCTATGTAAGAATGAAAGGCAACGCCTGTGAGCGCATTGGCATGGAGTCGTTGAAAGTCGAATTAGTTGCATCCACCACTACACAGCAGTTGTACGACGCCATCATCGAACTAAACAATAATACCAACGTACACGGAATTCTGCTGCAACACCCGGTACCAGCACAAATAGATGAGCGCCTCTGTTTCGACGCTATTGATGTGGAAAAAGACGTAGACGGCGTTACCTGTTTCGGCTTTGGCAGAATGGCAATGGGAGTGAAAGCCTATGGCTGTGCAACTCCGAAAGGAATTATGCGCCTACTGGAATCCTATGACATTCAATTAGCAGGTAAGGAAGCAGTTGTGGTTGGTCGTAGTCCTATCCTCGGCAAACCCATGGCGGCGATGTTATTAAATGCAGATGCAACAGTTACTATCTGTCATTCGAAAACCATAAACCTGGCCGAAATAGTCGGCAGAGCGGATATTGTCGTAGCCACGGTAGGCCGACCAGAATATATTAAGGCCGACTGGATTAAAGACAATGCCATCGTCATTGATGCTGGATCCCATCCCGGTGGTAAAGGCGATATTGAACTCGCGCCTCTTGTTAATCGGGTTCAAGCCTACACTCCCGTTCCCGGTGGAGTCGGACCCATGACTATTAACACATTGATCTATCAAACTGTGGAAGCGGGTGAGAAAAATCTGGCCCTTAAGAAGCCAAGCTCCCTTTGATTCTATTTAGTCCGAGCGTGAAGTATTTACTCAAGGAGAGATATAGATGATCGACAATGAAAATCAAAAATTGGCCGTACTAATTGATGCGGACAACGCGCAAGCGGCTATCTGCGCAGAACTGTTAGCAGAGATCGCGAAATATGGAACCGCAAGTATTAAGCGGGCCTATGGCGACTGGACAACAACTCATCTAAAAGGATGGAAGGCGCACCTGCATAAGCATGCGATTCAACCCATGCAGCAATTTAGCTATACAGTCGGGAAAAATGCAACAGATTCTTCATTGATTATTGATGCGATGGACTTACTTCATGCCGAACGTCTAGATGGATTTTGCTTGGTTTCTTCCGATAGTGATTTTACACGGTTAGCTACCAGAATTAGAGAGGCTGGCCTAACTGTATATGGGTTTGGAGAGAAGAAAACTCCGGAACCGTTCAGATCTGCTTGTGACAAATTCATATATACAGAGATTCTAAAGCCAAAATTGGAAAAGGCGGAAATTAATACTCCCGCAGCAACTGCACTTAAGGAAACTATAACCAAGGCGGTCAAAGCACAATCTAAAGATGATGGCTGGGCCTCTTTGTCCGCGATTGGTTCGTATATTAATAAAAGCGATCCGTCTTTTGATCAAAGGAATTTCGGATACGATAAGCTGGGCGAATTAGTCAAAGCTCAGAAATATCTGAACGTAGAAGAAAGAGCGGCCAGTGATGGTTCTTCAAGTAAGATAATATTTGTAAGCATTAAGAAACCGTAGTTAGAGCCTGATAGTTCGACCATTACGTCCACCCTGCAAGCTGCGTGGAATTTATGAATCTTGTTCCGGGTATTAAGTCTGGATTCAGTTTCACTCTAATAGTATCACTCCTTGAATCAGCACTTTGCCGCTGCACCCCTATCAATTGTTAGTAATTTGCTGACAGTATCGATAGGCGTAGCTGTATCCACGCTAGCCCGTATTAAAGCAAACCAGGGAGATTTCTAAAAATGAAAATCAAATTACTAATTGCTTGTTGTGCTCTGTGCTTCGCATCATCTTTGTCCATGGCAGAAGAAGAGGATGAATCGAAGAAAGAACGCGGTCATAACCATAATCATGATCTGTCTTATTCCTATCTAGAAGTGACTACACTTGACTATGATATGGACATAGGCGGCGTTGATATCGAACCCGACGGCTATAAACTCAAATTATCACTCTCCCTGGGCGACAGCCTTTTCGGCGTCATCGATCGAAAACGATCCGAAGGCAGCTTCGCTGGCAGCGACTATGATTTTGACAGCGAAGGATACGGCTTTGGCCTGCGCGGTGACTCCTGGTTTGCCAGTTATACCTATAACACCTGGGAAATGAATAACGATGAATTCGATGTGGATACAATAAGGCTAGGTTTTAGAAATATGTGGACCCAGCGCCTGGAGTTCAATGCCAGCTACTCTTGGAATAACATTGAAGATGCCGACAACGACGACGGCTTTCAGGTGGGCTTGGCATACAGGCTATCCGACAATTTTCACCTGATAGCTGACTACGAAACCATTGGCGGGCACTTCGATATTGATTCTTGGAGCGCGGGAGTACGCCTAAGCTTTTAGAACAATTTGAATGGGATCAGAGCAATTTTATAATTCGAAATATCATCATAAAGTTCCAATTGCTCTGATCCCATTTAATTCTTTCCAGGATTTTGGAACTGGACTAGTGAGGTCCTTTCTGCATACAGGAAGAGCTTCGTCGAGACAAAGCCGCCTATCATCAATCTGAATATCAATACTTTGCTCTCAAATTCTATTTTTAGCTTACTCTATTTTCGTTCTTTATAGCAGACTGTTTTTTGTTCGCTTTTTCCGGTAATTTTCTATATCGCTCAGGACTGATCATCGCAATTAGTACGCATTGAGTTCATCAGAAAGCAAAAAATCAAGAACCGGAGTAGACATGAAAGACTTGCACAATAAAGTCCCGGTGATTACGGGTGCAGCAAGCGGGATCGGTCGAGGCATTGCTGAGGCTTTCATGGCGGCAGGATTCAAGCTTGTGCTTAGCGATGTGGAGCAAGGCGCATTGAATGCTACAACACTGGAATTGCGCAATCAGGGGGCCGATGTATCCAGGGCTGAGGATATTAGTAAGCTAGCGGAGCGCACGCTGGAGGAATATGGAGCTGTCCATGTGCTGTGTAATAACGCGGGGGTCTATGCTGGCAGCATGCCTAGTTGGCAGAGCACACTCGATGATTGGAACTGGATAGTCGGAGTGAATTTAATGGGAGTGGTGCATGGTATCCAAACCTTTATGCCATTGCTAATTGAGCAGGACGAAGAGGTGCATATAGTTAATACATCCTCTATCGCTGGTCTTATAAATTCAGGAGGCACCTTATACCGAACCACTAAAACTGCGATTGTGGCGCTATCCGAATCTTTACAGCAGGAACTAGAACGCGACGCTAAAAAGATTAAGATTTCCGTACTCTGCCCTGCTTTGGTGGATACAAACCTTCTCTATTCGGATCGAAATAGGCCATCGCATTTTCCAAAAACCGGGCCACAAGCAAACAACAGAAGCATTCAAAAAACCAAGCAAGCATTTAAAGAAGGTAATCAACCTCTAGCGATTGGGAACCAAGTAGTGCAGGCGATATATGATGAGCGTTTTTACATTCTGCCCAATCCAGAATGGATGGATCATATTAAACATAGAGCGAATCAAATTGTAAGCGGAGAAAATCCAACACCACTCCCACCGACAAGGCGACAAGGCGACAAGGCACTAAAGAATCAGACGAGAAAAATAGATAGTGAATAGAACTATAGAAGGATTTCACCAAGACGAAGAAGGCGATTGGGTGGCTGAACTGGCCTGTTTTCACAATCAACACGTTCGTCATAACCCGCCTTTCTTCAATCGCTCATGGACCGCCACAGCCCAGGGAAGAGAGTCTATGTTGGGTCAGCCATTGGAGTGCGGCAGATGTCTGCAACTTGAATGGCCAGAGAATCTGGAATCGCTGCGTTGTACACCAGTGTTCGATCAGGATTCAATTCCAGCGGGACTTCGAAAGGACCATACCACCAAGGAGGGTGTATGGGGGCTAATCCACGTGAGCTCGGGAACGCTACGTTATGTCTGTCAGGCGCCGGTTAGTCGAGAACTGCTACTTGAACCCGGCATAAATGGAATCATTCCACCAGGTCTGCCACATCATGTGAAAGCCGAGGGTTTGGTTAGTTTTTATGTGGAGTTTTTTACACGTCGTAGCTGAAAAGTTTTGGCACCGACTAGCGAGCCGGATTCACCAACTCGCGAATAAATGGCATTAGATCGGTGGCAGCCATCCCTCGTTGGCCATTTGCCTGCATCGACAAATCAGCAGCTTCACCATGAATACATACAGCAGCACAGAGGCTTTGCTCAAGCGATAAGCCTTGAGCGAGCAGTCCGCCAGCAATGCCGCTTAGTACGTCACCCATACCGCCCGTTGCCATACCTGCATTACCTTCGCTGCAAAGAAAGACGTTCTGCTGAGTTCCATCAGTATTACAGACAAGACTGCCGCTACCTTTCAACAGACACGCGCCCCCCCACGTATCATTTAGTTGGCGCACTGCGCTGAAACGATCATCCTGTATGTCGGAAGCAGAGCAATCGAGCAAGGCGGCTGCCTCCCCTGGATGAGGAGTTAGTATCCAGTTGTCCCTTTTTATTCCGCTACCCTTAGCACCCGAACCCTGCTGTTTCTTTTCTGCAAGCAGGTGCAGCGCATCAGCGTCAATCACCAATGGTATCGACTGTGATTTCTGAGCAGCCAATGCTAGCTGAAACAGATTGCGTGCCCACTGACTGCGACCAAGACCCGGCCCTGTAACAATCGCTGTAGCTTTTGATAACAAATTCTCGATCTGTGAGTCTTCATCCTCAGTGCCCAAGACCATGACTTCGGGTCTCCTCGCTAGCAGCGCCGGCCTATGACTGGATCGGGTAATGACGCTCACCAAGCCAGCTCCGCTTCGAAGAGCCGCTTCGGCGGCCATTATTACGGCGCCACCGAAACTGTAGTCGCCACCTATAAGCAACACATGCCCATGGTTGCCCTTATGGGAGGAAACCGCGCGCGGCATGAGCATAGGTGTCACCGAATTTATATCGATGCGCAGTGAGGCAGGCGTAGGTGAGCTGTCGTTGCTGAATACTTTTTCCGGCACATCGAGATCGTGGTAAATCAATGTACCGACATGATCGCCCGCTTGATTGGTTAGCAGCCCCTGTTTTAATCCTATGAATGTCACCGTAACATCAGCGACTACGGCAATACCCAAACACTTACCTGTGTCTGCACTGAGTCCGGATGGAATGTCTATGGCAAGCACTGGACGATCGGCAGCATTTATAAAGGAAATCGCCTTGGCATAGTCGCCCTGCACCTCTCTATCCAAGCCAGTACCCAGCAGGGCATCGACTATTACCGGGTGGGCGTGTCGGTTTTCATGCTCGGTATTGAAATCAGCGAAGGCGGTGATGGTCACACCTCGCTCTTGAGCACACTGCCAGGCCAATTTCGCATCGCCGGCCAAGCTGTTCGGATCTGAAAGATAAATTACCTCTGTGCTAAGACCCTGTTCCTTGGCAAGGGAGGCTACCAGGTAACCGTCGCCGGCGTTGTTACCTGAACCTGCGAACACCTGCACATGGCGCGTCTGTGGCCACTTCTCCAACAAGGTATTGAATGCGACAGTTGCTGCGGTGCGCATCAGCGTAAACCCGGGAATCTCAAATTGCTCGATAGCAATCTGGTCAAGCAAACGAACCTGCTCAGCACGATACAGTTGACGAGGCAATCTTGTTAGCATATCTGGCATGTTTATTTATCGAATTTCTGGATGAGTTTGTGTACCAATCGCAAGCCGGCATCTAGCTCTTCGATTGGAATGTCTTCGGTGTTCTTGATGGCCCAGGGGTCTTGAACTTCACGCAGGGCGTTATACGCAGTCTTGCCTTCTTCTGTTAACACCACCAGCACTGAGCGTTTATGCTTGGGGTTTGTGTGATAGGACAGTAGGCCATCCGTAACCATGACATCGGTAATGCGCTGCACCGCCTGCCTGGACTGACCGAGAACCCTGGCGATGCCGGGTACTGTCAAACCGGCATTGGAAAGAGCGATGACGCCAATTACCTTCCAGCGGGCACTGGTCAGGCCCAGAGCTTCGGTCATGTCGTCACCTTCGGCTATCAACAAGCCATTGAGGCGAAACAGCGACAACACCAGGTCAAGAAATAGCATACGCTTGGGAGAATGCACTCGATTTTCCTTTGAGTTCTATTAGACCATGCCGATGCTTCGTAGTTTACCCACTGAAGTTTCTGGACTGCCGTGATCTATGTCAGCATGTTGTCATTTGACTATGAATCTGTAAGCACAGTCAATCGCCACTTGCTGTCCCCGGTCACAGAAAGTCTTAGAGCCCACCGCAAAACAAATTAGAACTTTCCCAAGGCAAATTGCGACTTGAGTAGAAGAGTTACCATTTAATTGGGGCATAATTACCACTAGGTCAGCGCCCATGCTCAGCCGACATTTCGCACAAGGATGCCATCATGAAGAAAATTCTATCCCTCTCCTTTTTAATTAGCAGCGCAGTTTCACTCAGCGGCTTTAGTCAGCTCAGCCTGGCCCAGGCCCAGCTCTCTGGAACACCGGAGGAGCTGCGTGAGTTTCTGCACCCACGTCCGAATACGGTGAATATCAGTGGAGAAGCAGAGCTAAGCTCCTATAAAGATAGGGCCAAAATCAGTCTGCTGGTGACAACCGAGGAGCGAACTCTCAGCGCTGCCATGCAGGTGAATCAAGAACTGCGGCTGGCACTGATTCAACAGTTTACCGACGAAGGTATTCCGCTAGAGGACATCAATAATTCTAAATTCTCCAGCTCACCGCAATTTGGACTCTTTGGTCGCAATCCCAATAGTTTCGAAGTCTCGGCGCGGATGGAAATTTCAGTGGGCAGCGAAGAGCATTTGCAACTGCTAGCCGCGGCGGCGGATGAACACGATGAAGTTAAATTCGAGAGCAGCGAATTCGAGCACAGCGAGGAAGAAGCCTTTGAGAAACAAGTTCGAGAGCTGGCTCTTCAAGATGTAATGGATCAGAAGGCCTATTACGAAAGCAGCCTTGGATTGCAACTAAAGGCGATTAATTTTTTCTACGGCGGCATTCGCCAGCAATCTCGCGCCCTGCCTATGGCGGTGATGTCGCAGGAGATGGCTATGGATACAAACGCTCGTGCTGGCGGGAGCGTGAACGCCTCAATGCCGGCGCCCGTTGTTGCACCCACGTTCGATGAAGTAGAATACCAGACGTCTATTACAGTGGTATTCGAAATCGTCAATGAGAATTAGCTGGCCAATTCTATTCAGTATTCTATTTTTCGTAAGCTCGGTTGCTGGCGACGAGTTACGCGACGCCAACCGCTTGCTTCGTGCCAGCAATGTAGCTGGTCAGTTCCAATCGATGACGCAGCAACAGACCCGAAATATTATTCGAACCTATAGCAGCATCGTCGCCATGTCGGCCGATGTGGATCTACCGCAATGGATAAAGCTGAAAATTGCCGCCTGCTACGAGCAAGCCTATGCCTGGGAAAAATTCGAGGCAGGCATTGCTCAAATTCTGCTTGAGAATTTCAGTCCGCAAGAAATGCATCTGTTGACAGATTTCTATCGGAGCCAGGGTCTGCCGCCCATGGAAATAGCTAACTTCAAACTGGCCATCGCCAAGAGTGAAAAAATACAGCAGCTTAGCGCCGACTATATCTTCGCTAATAGCGAAGGCTGTGCAGATCAGGATAGTGAACTGATCCTTGGCTACCTTGCAGACAGGCGGCGGGCATTGGAAACCAACATCGCCGCCGAATAAGTCGATTAACGACAGCGGTTTTCTGCCGGAGGACCTGTCGCATTTTCTTCTCTGCTTTTAGCACAAACAAGAACTCGGATTCAGTTTGAAGGGTTTAGAGTCTGCGCTAAAGATCGGGCAACAAGCAGCGACAAATTGGAGAAAGAAGGGCCATACAATCTGTGAAACTGAAAAAACAAGATTAGATGATATGGCACCCTAAATTGTTAAGTTGTCAGTGTTCCCGATGGTTGTTAATTCGATTTTAGCAGTTAATCTTTCTGAATCAGGTCGATGCTACAACTTTAACTCGAATCGTTCTGTACTGTGAACCTTCTGCCTGATGCAACAACTCTATACAGCATTCAGTTACCTGGCCATGTCCCAGCTTCTACTAACTGGATTGTTCTATTTTTTCTATTACCGAACGTCACGGCTGGGGCTTATAACATCTTTGCTTTGCGTTTGCCTTATTGCCGCCAACTGGAATCTTCCCCTTGGTTCAGACTTTCCGATTCTGGCCTATGTGGATGGCAGAATTGCAGCCGCCACTCCGGCCGTGCTGTGGCTGTTTGCACAGGCTCTGTTCACAGATGACAGGAAAATAACCCCCATTGCCTGGTTCTTCCTAATTGGCTATCAGATACCCCGGGGGTTCGTAACTTTTCCTGAGCAACTCCACAGCTTTGCGGACAGCACGCTGCTGGCGATCCTGAATCCACTGTGCCTGCTGATAGCGTTCGGGTTGGCGGTGCACGTTATTGTCATGGCGACAAGAGAAATCGGCAGTGACCTATTAGAACAGAGAAGAAGATTTAGGGGCCCCTTCGCAGCAGGCTTGGGAATAGTAATGGCGATGCTTGTGGCAAGCATTCTAGCGCCAGAGTTCATGAGCGACGCGGGGGCAACACGGTTTGCACAGGTGGCCATAGGTATCAGCTACCTCTCCACGTTCGTGTTCTTTTTAATAGTAAATCTGCTCACCTTTCGGCTTACACCCGATTCTCGGTTGATCGTCGATAGTTCGATGTTCGACGCGACAGAAAAATCGAACCAACAACTGCAATTAGCCGAATCTGATTTGGAATTGATGAGAGAGTTAGACCGCAGGATGTTGCAGGAAAAGCTATTTACCCAATCAGACCTCACGATTGGTCAATTAGCCAAGCATCTGTCAGTGCAGGAATATAAACTCAGGGTTATCATAAACAGAGAGCTAGGCTACAGAAACTTTAACCAATTCTTGAATTTCTACCGTATCAATGAAGCATGTCCGCTTCTTGAAGAAAAATCCCGGCATCGGAACATTTCGATAATTGCGCAGGAGGTAGGCTATGTATCTTTATCTACTTTCAATCAGGCGTTCAAGAAATTAAAAGGAGTAACACCGAGCGAGTATAAAGCCTTACACACTATAGAAGAGTAATAGGAGAACCGTGCTTTAGCTTAAAACTCTTCATACTATTGGCGCTCTGTTGCTCTTACTCAATAGGGCAATTGGGGTCAGGTCAATTTATTGATGTAGAATAGGAAACACAGTTAATAACACACTTTTATTTTCAACGCTTTTTTACCGGCAACCATCGACGGATTACTTAATCATATATACCTGATATTCCCCTTTGAAATAGAAATCTGCACTCCTTTGTTCCGCTCTTTCTTGAAGCCGTCAGTTGCTACATCGGGGCAACTTCAAACATCCATATGGATCCGCTGGTTACAGCTACTTCACTGCCCGGAATTTGTTCTCCCGAACCTGCAAAATATTTGCGGCCCAGTTCCGCCAACACCGGCACAATAATGGTTGCGCCCTCGGTGATTCTATTCAAGCGTTGCTCATATATCTCACCATCGATACGCAGGAGCACTCGGTTATCCTCATGCATATAGGCGGGCCATCGTTTCCAAATCCGCCCAATTGAAGAATTCATGTAGCCGCTTACTATGTAAAGTTTGCCGTCAACTACAGGCGCCCAAACGGTGCGCGAAGTAGTTGGGTCTAAGGTCTGAAATTCTATTTCTTCCCGTTCTTTTAGAAATTCCCAGCTGGTGGGAGCGGCAACCACATTTCCGCTACGGAAAGGGCCACCTATGCTAATTGTAAACCAGGGGTAAAATTCAACCGGTCCGTCATGTAAGCGCATCGCGCCGTAGGCTACAGCCGTGGATAAAATAACTACACCAACAGCAACACCTAGCCACTTTAGAAACTTTTTGAACATAATGTGTGTAAACTCTCTTTTACAATATTGCTTGGTTTAGGTCTTATCTTCTTCCGAAACTTGCCTAGACTTTCCCATGGGACGATCCCTGATATTTCAGGCATTCGACGATTCCTTTCGTGTTGAGTCGAATTCCAATAAGTAATGATTACTAAGCAGACGAAACACCTGCCTAATGCAGGCGTTTCCATGGCCTATTTAGGGCAGCGCATAAACAATGAGTTCAGGCGTCGGCTGTCCCGAAACGCTCAGTGCTATGTATTGTTTATCGTCGACTGAGAAGCTCATGGGCGCGGCGCTGGCATTGCCTGGAAGATCAATTGCCGCTAGCTCTTCTCCATTCAATTTATCTCTGGCTATTAACTTAGGTCCGTCACTTGTGTTCTGTGCATGAATCAAGAGTGTGGCTGTAACCAGCAACGGGTGCCGACCGCCACCGCCCAACGGTGGCAATTTAATTCCCTGTAATGCTGGATTATTCTCTACTCTTGCAGCACCGTCACCGTTGGCAACCTGCCATAGAATCTCGCCAAGGTTCATGTCGATGGCGGTGATTGTCGAGTACGGAGGTTTTAGTATCGGTAATCCCTGCGGTCCGCGCACACCCTGATTAGTAACACGAGTGTAGTTGAAGTTAGATTCCCCAGGAGCGAGAGTTCCCATGAAGGGAACCGTTGGATTGTCTGCAGAGGGAATAAATAGAATCCCACTCTCGGGATCGATGCCGGCTCCTGGCCAATTCGCACCCCCACCCGCTCCTGGACGCAAGATCGTGCCCCTGTGCCCATCATCTCGCGGTAGGCTCGGCGGTGTAAACAACGGGCCGTAGGTATAGGTGTTCAGAATATTAATTGCTTCTGCTCTCAATTCTGGCGTGAAATCGATGAGATCGTCAATAGTCAAACCCTGCGGCGCAAAGGCCGGTGGCTTGGTCGGAAACGGTTGCGTTGCCGAAGCTCTTTCGCCGGGTATGGTAGAAGGGGGCACTTCTCTTTCTATTATTGGCCATACCGGTACACCAGTGGCCCTATCAAACACATAGGTAAATCCCTGTTTGGTGACCTGGGCAATGGCCTTAATCTCTCTTCCGTCTACGGTAATGTCCATCAGATTGGGTGCAGCCGGTGTGTCATAGTCCCAGATACCATGATGTATCATCTGGAAGTGCCAGACCCGCTGCCCGGTGCTTGCGTCCAGGGCAACCAGGCTTTGTGTGAACAGATTATCTCCGGGCCGATGACCACCATAAAAATCATTAGTGGGTGCTTCCATCGGTAGATAGACATAGCCAAGTTCCAGATCGGCACTCATTTGCGTCCATACACCACCATTGCCTGTATAGCGCCAGGACTCTTCTCGCCAGGTTTCCACACCAAACTCACCCTGCTGGGGAATGCCGTGAAAGGTCCATCTCAGTTCACCCGTGGGAATGTCATATCCTCTTATCCAGGTAGGTGGCCGTTCCTTGAAATGGGGCCGGTTAGAGGTAATCTGTTGCACTATCAGCGTATTGCCGACAACCATCGGAGGTGAAACCGAGCCCACAGCCTGGGCGCCCTGCCAATCGGGCACATCCCGTTCGGCACGGGGAATACCTACAGTCATGTCTATCCTGCCGCCGGCGAAGTTTTCATCCACCAGACCCGAACTTGCATCCAATGAAATGATATAGCCGTCATTAGTGGCTAGCAGGATGCGTGTCTGGTCACCGTCACTCCAGTAGGCAACGCCGCGGTGATGAAATCCCAGTGGGCTGATGGGTGCGCCGGAGAGATAGATCTCGGGATCGTGTGTCCAGAGCGTGGTACCGCTTGCAGCATCGATGGCTGCCACCTGGTTTAGCGCCGTTAGCATATAGAGCACACCATCGACCATCAATGGCGTTGCCTGCAAGCGCCCGAAACTGATGTCGGAACCGTTCTCTACCAATTGTTCCAGGTCGAGTTCAGCATCGATAGACTGCCAGCGCCAGGCGACTTCCAGGCTGCCGAAATTATTTTCGTCTATCTGGCTGAGGCTTGTGTATTTGGTGGAGCCTGCATCGGCGGCATAACTAGACCATTCTCCCTCGTTGTTACCGTTTTGTGCGAAAGCCAATATGGAGGTACAGAAAATCAGACCGCCCATGGAAACTGCAGAAATCCTATGACGATTGTGATATAAAATGTTCATTTTACTGGCTCCATTTCTGTTGTAGTCCTTCTCGATCTACTTTTATGCCGCGTAGATAGACCTCGTGGATCTGGCGGGTATTGCGAATATCCTGCAGGGGATTTGCATCGAGGATAACGAAGTCGGCTGCCTTGCCCGCTTGCAGGATGCCAACATTATCAAGCCCGAAGGCTTCAGCTGAACGCGAGGTCGACGCAATAATTGCCTCGGCGGGGCTCATCCCCATGCGTACGAATAATTCCAGTTCAACGTGATCGGCGTAACCGAAAAAATCTCCTACGGCTCCGGCATCGGTACCGAGAATTATGTGATCTTTTAGTTTCAATAGATTATTGGCCATTCGGGCCGACCTTTCTTCGGCAGCAGCATTACGAATCACCGGAGCCGGATTGTAATTGACATTCAGGGATTCAATAAGCGACGGGGGCACCTGGTCGAAGAAAAACGGATCACGAAAAGCAGGAATATAGTAAGGCTCTCTCTTTGTCACCATACCCAGTGTGGGAACGATGTAGACGTTATTTTCTTGCACCAATTCCAGGTACTCATCGTCCACCTCCACATCATAGGGCATATGGATGAATCGTCTATTGCCAAGATTAACCAGAGACTTGTGATCGGCCAGGGTAGTGGCATGGGCGATGATTCGCATATCGTAATTTAGCGCGGTCTCCAGCACTGCCTTATAGATTTCCGGTGCCAGTTTTAGCTGTGCACCGCGACGTTCGTCGCGGGCATCCACCCAGATTTTGGCGATTCTATATCCGCGTCCAGCTAGTTCTCTTACGGTTCTGACTGCCTGTTCAGGATCGGCAACGGGGTGTACTCCCCAGTAATCAGGATCGTCTGTAAAACGTGGGTTTGGCCCACCCCCCGGGGAACCCATACCTGGTGATAGGTGATAGCGCGCGCCGCCAATGTTCCCTCTCAACTGTTCCAGCTTTACCCGGGCTGCAACCTCTTCCTCGTCGCTGCCAGTGGATATAATCGTCCCCACGCCATAGTAGGCATGGCGGTAGAGGTGGTCGGTCAGGTTGTCCTCGGTAAAATATTGTGAACCCCAATCTCCGTAGGCCTCCCAGCCGAGGTGGGCATGGGTATTAACAAGGGCTGGGATAATCGTCTTGCCACTCAGATCATGGCTAACCGCGCCGTCCGGGATAGCAATGCGTGAGGCAGGACCAACAGCCAAAATTATGCCAGCGCGAACTAAAATAGATCCCTGTTCAATTACGGCGCCGTCACCCGTAATGATGCGCACGTTATTGAATATTTGTTCACCGGAGTCATTGCCGAAATTGTCAGGCGCTTGTGCCAGCGCCTGGCTCGTAAAAACCAGCAGACAGAGGACTAGAGGCGTGAACGACGATAAATTCATGTTTTGTTACCACAACCGGTGTTGGTTCTAGTCGCGCTTGGGTTCACAGAATGAAAACAAAACTGATTTAATCGAGTCATAGGGAAAATCAGCACTATTCTCTGACACCATTATTTACAGCAGTCACTAGTTAGCAAGTGGATCAGGTCGAATCTGAAATTTTACCATCTTGCTGGTGGTGCCCTTGCCGCCTTCTGTGTGCCAGTTGAAATTGGTCCCGTAGTTCGCCCACACGCCGCGTCCTTTCCATCCGGCATCCGGATCATCGATGCGTCCGTCCAGCCCGCGCGAATAAAAACCCAATGGATAAGGCACACGCATGAACACCCACTCCCCAGTTTCTGGATTGAGCGCCTGCAAGGAGTCCGACCCCGAACCGGTAGCGATTGGAATATTTTCACCGAGCCCTAGAGTGTTGAAATTGTCTACCCAGTTATAGTAGTGAAAGTCAGCTTTGACGTTGGTGCCTTTAAGAGTGGGACCTGGCACTTCATGCAAGGTCCAACCTTCCTGACAGTGTTGTGAGCCTATAGTCGTGGGTCCGCTAAGCACATTACATTTGCTGCGATCGAAACTGGCGAGGTGACTGCTGCCAGAGAGCGCGGTCCAAACAATGCCATTGTTGTCGACATCTATTCCTCTGGGCCCAAAACCCTCATACTCGCCATCGATAACGGGTACCTCATACACTTCCGTTATACAGGTTTCCGGCGGATTATCACCGATATCCACGCGGTAGATACGACCGGGAAACTCAGTGCCCCCGCCCCAGGCAACATTATCAACCTGATTGACAATGACACCGTAGCTGCCTGGGCTCATTCTGGTGTCGAGGCTCAGATCAACTTCGACGAGTTGTTCACCGCCACCGCCTTCGCCCACGCTGCGTAGACTGCCGACTGGCTCATTCCAGGGCTTGGTGATGCGGCCATCGCCGTTAGTGTCGACCACCATGGGGCACCAGCCCTGGGATAATTGTTCATCGCCGGTGCGATCAAACAGCCTGGTGTTTATCCAGCCCATGACATCGCCGCCGCCACTGAAGTACAGCGTGCGATCTTCATCGCCAGCAAATTGCAGGTGGTGTGTGCCGAAACAGGTATCGATCAAGCCGAATGATTCCGTAGCCGGATCATAATAGGATGCCTGTCGGTCGCTTCTTCTGGTCGGGTAATACTGCGCATACTTATTGGAGGACCCTTGCTGGCACCAGTCCGGCAAAATATTACCGCGAACTTTTGTAGTCATCCAGATTCGACCCAACTCATCGAACATGGGGTTGTGGGGATCTGCCGGTCCCTGCCACAGAGCTTCGTTGCCGTAGTAGGCAGAGGGGACTGGAAATTGCTGAGCGAATCGTGTCACTGCAGGATTATCCGCATTGTCTTTGACTGCTATTTCTATGGTGCGCACTTCGGCTGTTTCCGTATCAAGTTCCACCAAAGTCCCATGCCCACCATCGACTCCGTAGACCTTGCCGCTGGCGTTGAGCGTTGGGTCGCGTTTGTCGGTGGTAATCTCATCATGGATGTAGGAGGATTCGTTGCCCCAATCCCACAGGGTAAGCACCACGTTGCGTTCGATTCCACTAGGACGCTCTGGTGCCGCAGGTGTTTCTCCAGCAGCAATGCGGTCGGTCCAGTCGGCGTACATTGCCATTCCACGTTCGCGTCCGAAGCGACCGGCAAAGCCACTCATAAAAGCGCCCCGAATGCCCATGGCCGTTCTATAATGCCAAGCCTCGACGCTGGACTCGAAACCAAGATGGCTGAGGTGCTCTAAGCTGCGTGTTGCTTTATTTCCTAACTGGTGACAGAGCTGACAACCCTGCTTGGTCATATCGATCCATTGCGCCTGGCTGCGCATCTGTTCCGAGATACCATTGCCCTGATCTCCGGTGCCGGGAAACTCGCTGGCATCAGGTACTTCAAGCAGCGAGTACCAATAATTTGCGGGATAGACTTGCGCCGCCTGGGCTGCAGATTCTGCTACAAATGTCTTTAAGGTGACGTCGGCACCCGCACGCAGGTATAGCGGATCAGAATCAAGCAGACCGTAGCCTCGCACCCAGACCTTGTATAAGGCCTCGGGCAATTCCGGTAACACAAAACGCCCCTCATTATCGGTGACCACGATCTTGATGAAGTGGGTCGGCAAGTCATCCGTCTCGGCTATAACCCACACCCCCGCTTCTTGCCCGTTGCTGCTGAGCACCATGCCCTCAATTATGCCATTACCTTGTTGCGGCTGAGCAGAGGCTGTCAGTGCGAGCGCCGTGATAGCAGTCAGGCTAAGAGCGTGGAAAAGCCGCCGAACAAACGCCACTATATGGGCGGGTTCTGTAGCTAGCAATCTTCCAATCAAGAACATGAGAGTCTCCTCGCGACCGGTTTTCATCAAGTTGTTACTAATTAACTTCAATAGATTCTCGTCCTGCGGCTTTTATCTGTGGCTATCGAATCCTTTTCCAAGCAGAACTATTGAGTCGACAGAAAGAGCAGAGGGCATTGCCGATAGTAGTCACCTCAACCCGGCCGCAAGCCAATCCTTTTTCACTAGAATGGCCTGCATCGACTAGCAATAGACTAGCAAACACGATGGGCTAATTTGTAACATTATTATTAGCTACTGACTCTTTTATTTATCCCAGATTTTAAAATTACTCTGAAAACGACTATGCATTGGGCTGATGAATGGATACATTTGTTAATGATTTCACCGTGCCCTAAGAAAGTATTCGACGCGTCTTGCAGCAGGCAATCTGACAGTTCCAGCAAGGCTAAGTATGCACATTGTTCAGAGACTTTATCTAACTCCTATTGAAGAGAGCGTGAAACATGGAAGCAGACATCGAACGGCTAATGATCGCATTCAAAAATCGGCAGCTAAGCCGGCGTGTCTTCATGGGCTCGCTGGCGGCATTGGCAATGACTGGATGCAGCGGTGATGACAGCAGCAACTCCACAGGCAGTTCGAACGATGGTCCAGGATTAGCAGCGCTTCCTGCTACAAGTCCGCCGATCCCCGTACAGACTATTAACCATATGACGCTCGCTGTGTCTGACCCGGCTGCGTCGCTGCGGTGGTATCAGGAACTGTTCGGTATGCCCATCGCGGCACGTCAGGGCGAAACAATCGTGCTTCAGGTTGGAGACGGTCCTCAGTTCATCGCGCTGGGCGGAACTGCGAGCGACAGTCCACAAATTACCCACCTGTGTCTTGCGGTGGAAAATTTCAATGACGAGCGAGTCGTGCAGATTCTTGCCGAGCATGGCGTAGCCGCGACTGGCCAGTCCGGCCCCATGCAATCTCGTGTAAGAATGCGCGGTGAAGACTTCGGCGGTGCCCCCACTGGCACACCGGAACTCTACTTCGGCGATCCGGACGGAATAGTCGTGCAACTGCAGGATACGAGTTATTGCGGAGGAGCAGGCTTGCTGGGTGAAGACTGTCTGGCGACACCGGAGCCTGCCCCCAGCGCTGGCCTCCTTAATTTACGTGAATTCAATCACTTCACGCTGTTCGTATCGGATCAGCCGCGTTCCATTGCCTTCTATCAGAGCCTGTTCGGCATGGACATCGATACTTACCAAGGTGCCTTGCCGGTGCTCAGGGTCGGGTCCGGAAAACAGTTCCTGGCACTGCCGGCTGTGCCTCCCTTGGCTGGCCGCATACACCATGCCTCTCTGGCCGTCGATGATTTTGATGTCGAGCGCATTTTCTCTCTACTAGAAGGCTATGGCTTGACCATACTGGGAGAGGCATCGAGTGCAGATGGTCCACTGCAAACATACGTGACGATGCGCGGGCCAGACCGAGGCGGTGCCGCTGAAGGTACGCCGGAGTTCTATTTTACCGATCCGGACGGTATCCTGATCCAGCTTCAGGACCCAAGCTACTGTGGTGGCAACGGTTATCTTGGTGAACAGTGCGGCACGGTGGAGAACCCGACTGGAGCTAACAGCCAAGCCAGGCTGTCCAGCTTTAAAGACCAGTTGCCCAAAGTATAGGAATAGGGAACTGCTTCAACTCAACTGTAGTTAGCTAAAATAGTTACTAACAAGAAAGTTTACTCGCGAGTTTCGACCGGAACATGACATGAAAAGAACATTTCTATTTAGCCTGTGTATGGCGGCGTCCGGCCTTCTCCTTGCGGCCGAGGCGACACAATCGGGGACTGGGGCAAGCTCCGCGAGCAATCGGGCATTGTTGGACCAATACTGCGTGATCTGTCACAACCAGGCAGTCGTCGGTTCTGTGGCTACACCCAACGAGGGTCTTCAGACCACACAACTGCGCAATTTAGGACTGACCCTGGACACCGAAGACGTATCGAACCTGGCAGCAAACCCAGAGGTGTGGGAGAAGGTTGTGCGCAAACTTCGTGTAGGGGTAATGCCACCTCCAAACTATCCGCGTCCCGATAAGGATAGATACGACGGCTTCCGCACCTGGCTTGAGACCGAACTCGATCGTGTGGCGGCGGTGCAGGTCAATCCAGGACGGACTCAGGCCTTCCACCGACTCAATCAGACCGAATATAGGAACTCTGTGCGCGATCTCTTGGACCTCGACATCGAAGTCACGGAGCTGATCCCGCCCGATGCGCCGGACCAACACGGCTTCGACAACAACGCCGAAGTGCTGGCGCTGTCGCCAGTGCTGGTGGAACGCTATGTCTCCGCGGCGCACAAGATTGCTGAACTGGCTGTGGGCGCGGCGCCGCGTGGGGCCTCTATCAAGACCTATAAAGTGCCGTTGAACTTGATCCAGGACGACCGGCAAAGCGAGGAGTTGCCCTTCGGCTCACGCGGTGGCACTGCCATTGAGCACATATTCCCTGTTGACGGGGAGTATAGGATTACCGTCAAACTACAGACCAACTACGTGGACTTCGTGCGCGGATTCGATCAGCCCCACCAGATGGAGGTCAGTCTCGACGGCGAGCATCTCGACAGTTTCAGCTTCGGCGGCGATGCACCAGGTGTACCAGCTCCCTATAGCTACGCCGGCAATATTCGCGGCAGCGACGATTGGGAAGAGTTCATGATGAACTTTGCTGACCAGGGCTTCCAGCTCCTGGTGCCAGTGCAGGCCGGCCCGCGCGTCATTGCTGCCACATTTCCGCGCGAGATGTGGGAGACCGAGGGCATTCAGCAACCACGCCTGTTCGGTTATCACCTGGCGGTAACGGAGTTACCGGATGCCAATCCCGGTATTGGCAGTATCGAAATAGAGGGACCACTGACCATAGACGGGCCCGGCGATACACCCAGTCGAAGGCGAATTTTCAGCTGCCGCCCGGCAAACGTCGATGAGGAGCCCGCCTGCGCCCGCCAAATACTTGGCTCACTGGCGCGACGTGCCTATCGTCGTCCGGTGAACGCCAGCGACATACAGGAACTGGTTGAGTTCTATAACGAGGGCCGGCGGGAAAACGGATTCGATGCAGGCATTCAATTCGCTCTGGAGCGTGTGCTTATTTCACCCGACTTCCTGTTTCGGATCGAACAAGATCCTGTGGATGCAGAGGCGGGAAGCATGTATTCGATCACCGATACCGAGCTCGCCTCCCGACTGTCCTTCTTTCTTTGGAGTAGTCTGCCGGACGACAAGTTACTGGATTTGGTCGAAGATGGGGCCTTGCGTGAGCCCGGCGTGCTCGAGCAGCAGGTGGCGCGGATGATGGCCGATCCACGTGCAGACGCCTTTATCGAGAACTTCGTCGGCCAGTGGCTGTACCTGCGCAATCTGGATGGAATCTACCCCGATCCGGCCGGATTTCCCGAGTTTGATGAGAACCTGCGCGAGGCTTTCCAGCAAGAAACAGAATTATTCATCGACGATCAGATTCGCTCCGACCAAAGCATGCTTGAGCTGCTAAGCGCCAACTACAGCTTCGTCAACGAGCGCCTCGCGCGTCACTATAATATTCCCGGAATCTACGGCAGCCGCTACCGAAAGGTGACGCTAGACAGTGCCGAGCGTGGTGGGCTACTCGGCCACGGCAGCTTGATGATGGTGACCTCCTATCCGAATCGCACCTCACCGGTATTGCGGGGTAAATTCGTACTTGAGAATCTACTCGGCGGGCCACCTCCCGAGCCGCCACCGAATGTGCCAGCACTGGAGACTAGCAGCGATGGTAGAGTGCTCACGATGCGCGAGGCGATGGCCATGCATAGAGAGAATCCTGCCTGCCGCGTCTGTCATGCGGCCATGGATCCGATCGGATTCTCCCTAGAGAATTACGACGCTGTAGGCAAATGGCGCCAGCAGTTTGCCGGCCAGCCGATCGATGCCTCAGGGCTGCTTCCCGATGGCAACACATTTGACGGTCGCAATGGACTGCGCGACTTGTTGCTCGCCCGGCCTGACGATTTTGTCGGCACGGTGACCGAAAAGCTGCTGGCCTTCGCTCTCGGGCGAAGTCTCGAATACTACGATATGCCGTCGGTGCGTGCGATCGTGCGTGCCACAGCAGAAGACGACTATCGCTGGTCGTCGGTGATTTTAGGCGTGATCGAAAGCGCGCCGTTTCAAATGCGGAGAACTGAGTTATGAACATATTCAAAAAGACCCTACCCCGGCGCACCCTGCTGCGGGGATTAGGCGCGAGCCTGGCACTGCCGCTGCTAGACAGCATGGTTCCAGCGCTCTCCTCTGCTTCGGCGCTAGCGGCACAACCGGCGAAACGACTCGGCGTGGTTTACGTGCCCAACGGCATGGCGATGAAGTTTTGGACTCCGGCCAGCGAAGGCGCGGGCTTCGAGATGACCCGCATCCTGCAACCCATGGCTGCCTATCAAGACCGCATGCTGGTGCTAAGTGGCCTTAATGGCGTGGCTAGTAACGCCGGCGTGCATGCCAGTGCTTCGACCCGATTCCTCACCGGTGTGACTCCGGCTCGCACGGAGTCCGATCTCCAGGCCGAGGTATCCATAGACCAAATAGTGGCCCGCGAACTCGGCCGCCAAACACAGCTCGGTTCACTGGAACTGGCGTTAGACCAGAGCGATGTATTCGGCTCCTGCGATATTGGTTTCAGTTGCCAGTACACCAGTACCATAGCCTGGCGAGATGCTTACACTCCGCTGCCCATGGAGACCAATCCGAGAGTAGTATTCGAGCGCTTGTTTGGCGACACAGGTACCACCGACTCCGCGGTGCGGCTGCAGCGCATTCGCAAGGATCGCAGCCTGCTCGACTCTGTAACTGAACGAGTAAACGAACTCAATCGCGCCGTAGGCGCCGGCGACCGTGCCAAGCTTGATCAATATTTAGATGCCGTGCGTGATGTGGAGCGGCGAATCCAGATGGCGGAGGCACAGAGCAACCGCGAGCTGCCCGAGGTAGAGCAGCCGGCAGGGATACCGACCACCTACGAGGAACACGCCAAACTGATGTTCGACCTGCAAGTGCTAGCCTATCAAACGGATCTGACTCGAGTCATAACATTCATGTTAGGGAGGGAACTAAGTGGCAGGACCTATGCTGAGATTGGCGTACCCGACTCCCACCACCCCACCTCACACCACCGCGATGACCCGGTGCTGTATGAGAAGGTCACCAAGATCAACGAATTCCATACCGGCCTTTTCGCCTACTACCTCGATAAGCTAGACGGGACGCCCGATGGCAACGGATCGCTACTCGATAACATGTTAATGCTCTACGGGGCGGGCATGTCCGACAGCAACCGGCACCAAAACACCGGGCTGCCGCTGGTATTGTTGGGTGGCGGCGCAGGGACGGTAAAAGGCGGACGACATATCCGCTACGCCGAGGGCACGCCTATCAGCAATCTGCACCTGACTATGCTCGACAAGATGGGTGTACCCATGGACACGATGGCCAACAGCACGGGCCGACTCGACCTGTTGGGCGGCGTTTAGTAGTGGACCCAAAAATGAGAAAAGTAGTGAGATCAATGCTTGTGCCAAAGTTTTTTATGCGCAGCAAACGGCCAGCAGCCCATGTTCCGAAGCAGCCGAATCCATGCCTGTTACTGGCGATCCTGGCGCTGGCCGTCACTATGACCGGAGCAGCAAGTGCGCAGGACCCGCTCCTTATTGAGGCGGCCAGACATCAGGACGCTGAAGCCGTGCATCTGCTCTTGAAAGAGGGCGCCAATCCAGACGACCGTCAGGCAGACGGTGCGACGGCATTACACTGGGCGGTGTACCACGAGGACGTCAACACCGTCGCCTCGCTGATCGAGGCCGGGGCCAACGTCAATGCGGTAAATCGCTTGGGCGCCTCTCCCTTATATCTAGCTGCCAAGAGTGGTCATGGCAACTTGATCGAACGCCTGCTGGGGGCTGGTGCCGATCCTAATCTCGCCTTGCCGCTGGGTGAAACGCCCCTCATGACAGCAGCGCGCTCAGGCACGGCTGAGGGAGTACGGCATTTGCTGGTGGCTGGTGCAGACGTCAACGCCAGCGAGAGCTCCCACCAGCAGACTGCTCTCATGTGGGCGACGGCCCAAGGGCACGCCGAAGTCGCAGGAGTACTGATCGATGCGGGGGCTGACCTTGAAGCGCGCTCGAAGGTACGTCCCCGGCTCATGTATGTTGATGCGACCAACGGCGGTGCCTTCGATCAGGGAATGGTTGAGCAACTCGGTGGATATTCGGCGCTGCTGTTCGCCGCTCGCAATGGTGATGTGGATATTGCCCGGCTGCTTCTGGATGCTGGAGCGAACACCGAAGGTGTTGCAGCCAATGGTGCGAGTCCTCTGGTCGTCGCAGCCCACAGTGGTCACCCAGTCTTAGTACATCTTTTGATAGAACAGGGCGCTGACGCCAACGCAATTGGCGCCGGCTACAACGCATTGCATGCTGCAGTGCTGCGCGGCGATCTCGACACCGTGGTCAAGCTTCTTGAGCATGGCGCTGATCCCAATGTCCGACTTCAGAGGGCCACGCCCATACAACGCGCTAGCGAAGACTGGAAATTCAAGACCTCCCATGTCAGTGCCACAGCCTATTGGCTGGCGGCCAGCTTCCGCGAAGCAGAGATCATGCGCGTCCTCGTCCAGGCAGGTGCCGACCCCCTGCTGAGCAACAAGGAGTTGTGGAGTCGTCCACGGAGTCGAGCGGAACGCAGCGACTCGTGGACACCGGAAATAGTGGGCGGATTTGCAAGCCCGGTGCAGGCGGCCATTAGCGGCAACAGCGACCGCGATCGCTTCTATCTCATCGCCAATGCAGACCCCGTTGGCGAAGAACGACTAGCCCTGGCGGCAGTGATCATGGCAGTAGAACATGGGGTCAACCTGAATCACAGCGACTTCAGCAAATCGACGGCGCTCCATGACGCGGCGGCGAGAAATCTCGCCACCGTTGTACAGGCGCTGGCCGAGCGCGGAGCTGACGTTAATGCACTGGATGGCCGGGGTCGGACGGCGCTCGACTTAGCCCTAGCCTCGGCCGGACGGACACTGTTTTACGCTCCCGACCAGCCTATTGCCGAGGGGCCATCAGCGGTTGAAATACTCGAGGGGTTCGGAGCCATCAGGTCGAATAATTAATTTGCAACCAATATAGGAATACAGCACGAATCGAGGGGACAGATTTATTTTTGTGGTAATAAATCTGTCCCCGTTCTCCTTCTCTTCCTCATTCTTCATATTAATTTGTATGCTGTTTATCTATACAGTATTATTTTGACTAACAGCTTATCCACATATCAGCCCCAGAGTTATGCTTTGACTAAAATTGAGCAAGCACTAAACTCTCGATATTCATTGAATTAGCAGGGCTAAAGTTAGTTATTCCATTCCCAATTTACAACGGATGAAACCAGAAGAATGTCTGTCAACAACTATCGCATCCAAATAGCAAATGCCGTAGCTCCCATTGAGAGAGTAGCCACACGAAAGGGTACGACTTTTGAAGCCGACATTCTTACCGAAAAGAGGGAGAGACGAAAGGCGTTTCTTAAGCTACTCAAAGTGGAGGATATCGCTAGAGAAATATTGTGCGCTACGTTAGCTCGTAAATTGCATTTGCCCATAAAACAGGCTTTTTACGTGAACGTTGATCCATCTATAGTAGAAGGCAGGCTGCAAGGCAATACTTTTAATGTTGCCTTTGGTATTGAGCGTGACTACTTTCCTTCGTTTCATCTGGCAAACAATCAGCTAGAAGAGGAAATACTAAATTGGTCGGATGCTTTAAGGTGCGCCGTATTCGACGAGTGGATTTTCAATCCTGATCGACTTCCGAAGAACTTGATGTTTGTAAAAAATGGTGAGTACTGGCTAATTGACCATGATGAGGCTCTGCCGAATTCAGCCAAAGATGATGAGAGCGCGAATTCTTCGATTCTGCAATTGCTATCCAAGGGTAAGTCAGAATTAGAACTTCACAGTATCAGAAGATCAGCCATGAATTTTGTAGACGAATACAACAATATTGATTGGTCAGAAATCCACAACCTTGTACGACCTGAAGAATTACAACAAAGTGATGCGTCTTTTCAAAAGTACATTGAATTCTTGAAAAACAGAACACTTCATATGCATATGATAATCACTAAGAGCTTAGGCATTAGACAGCAAGAATTGAAATTTTCTGACAGGGAAAATCGAAGCGAAGAGAATAATAAATGAAATCCCCAATTCCACCTCTACCAGAATACGGCTTCTCTTGGAGAAGTATACAAATCGAACCCATTCCTTCGTCAGGGGAAAGGATTACTATAGGTACTATTGTTAAAGGAGACGACCAAGCATTGATCGCTGCTAGGCTTATAGCTGCGACTAGAATCAAATCAATGTATGGTCAGGAGTTTGGAAATCGCGTGACTGACGCATTATCTTTGTGTATGAATTACGCAGAAAAATTTTACAAAGCCCACCCTCTTTCAAGTAAGTGGGAGCCACCGTTGGATGGTTTTTATCTAAGTAATATTAGCTCTTCACTTGCTGAAGATATTGACGATGCATTGATTGTAGCAGCAATGCACTGCTCTTCTTTCAGTCTATCTCTAGAAGCTTCAAAATTACTCCCTGACTCAAAATCAGAATTGTCTGCCCCAAAAAGCTGGCGAAATGAAATTTTTAAGGCAGTGACCTCTGCACGCTCAGAATTTAGTCACTATTTTGAACAGAAAGTGCAAATAAAAGGATCTGGAGTTCCATTAAAGATAGGTTTCTTGTCTGAAAACTATGCCGCTCAATTTGATGCAATTGCTGAAACTAAAGGCATTCAGCATGCTCTCGTTCGGGCTCAAAGCAAACTTTGGCAACTAGACCGTTTGAGAGATGGTGATTCGTTATTTAAGCCTGAGCTATGTGAACTACTCTTACAGACGCCATTAATTTCTGAAGATGGTAGCACTGCCGAATTAAACGATTTCGTTGATGAACTCAAATATGAAGCTTCCAAAAGAGAGCTCGGTATATATACGACCAACTCATATAAAGAGGCCGCACAACACATAATTCAGATTGCAGCATGAGTACATTTTCATAGAGCACTTTGATTTCGAAGTTTTAACTCATTGATCTAAATAAGAAATCGGTCTCCTTGCTTACTGAAAATACTCTGCGATAGTTCAAAAATCCGTTCCGCTACTACAACAAATAGACACATCTCCCTTTAACCTTAAAATAGCCTTTATTCTACCTATACTCCGTGTGCTATCCTCCTATAAATCTTGCATCTCTAGAGGTTATAACGATGAAATCACGTTCTTCAACAATGTCCGGCTCCATAGCCAAGAAGCTGATTAGCTTGAGCTGTCTGGCGGCTATTCTGGGGTTAACACCTCAGATAGCTTTGAGTCAGAATCTGGTCACCGGGGATACCGTCGAGTGGTACACCCTGGGTGGTGACTATGCCCATACACGCTATACCCCTGCCGATGAAATTACGGCCGAAAACTTCAGTGATCTGGAAGTCGCCTGGGAATGGGATGGCACCAGCTTTGGCGGGCAAACTGGCCGCTCAACGCCTACTTATGTCGACGGCAAGCTATTCACTGTTTCTGGAGCCCGCAGACACGTGGTTGCCATCGATCCTAAGACCGGTGAAACATTGTGGTCCTACCGTCTGCCCAATACCGGTCGCTGGGAATATTCCATGCGTGCCTCCTATGGCAAAGGCATAGCCTACTCACGTATAGATGGTAGAGGAGTGGTCTACATCTCCACACCGGGTTTCTTTCTGGTAGCGCTGGATGCCGAAACCGGCGCCCCACTTGAAGGCTTCGGCGGTCAGGTCCCGATTGCAGGTTTTCCCAAGACCGGTGTAGTGGACATGCTCGCCAATTTGGGACATCCCTATGATCCCTATGAGGGGATTCCCCTGGAAACCGGCTATATCACTACTTCCTCTCCGCCTATCGTAGTAAACGACGCCATTGTTGTCGGTAACTCTGCCGAGCAAGGGTATAACCAGGCTCGTATTGAGAATGTTCCCGGTGACATTTTGGCTTATGACAAAGTGACCGGTGAATTCAAATGGAAATTCAATGTGATTCCACGACCGGGTGAGTATGGTCATGAAACCTGGGAAAACGATGCCTGGCAGTGGACCGGGGATGTGTCTTCCTGGGCGCCACTGACTGCCGACCCTGAAAACAATATTGTCTATGTACCCACAAATCCGCCCACAATCGATTACTACGGTGGCTTCCGCCCCGGCGATAATCTATTCGGCACTAGCGTGATTGCGCTGGATACTGAAACAGGCGAGCGTCGCTGGCATTTCCAGACGGTGAAGCACGATGTCTGGAACTATGACAACCCGGCAGCACCGATTCAGCTGGACCTGAATATTCCAGGTAGAGGAACGGTTCCTGCCGTGGCACAGGTAACAAAACAGGGATTTGTGTATACCTTTGATCGTATGACCGGCGAGCCAATTTGGCCGATGGAGGAGCGCGCCGTTCCAGCCTCAGAGGTTCCCGGTGAGAAGTTGGCCACTACACAGCCTTTCCCAACCAAGCCACCTGCTTTCGAAATGCAGGGTATTAGCGAAGAGGACCTAATCGACTTCACTCCAGCACTGCGCAGAGAAGCGCTTGAAGTGATGGCCAATTACGATATGGGCCCGCTATTTAATCCGCCAATCCACGCGGCAAATGAGGCAGGCAAGATAAGTTCTGCTATGTGTCCGGGTGACGGTGGTGGTGCAAATATTACTGCACCACCGGTAGCAGATCCTACAACAGGCTTTCTCTATGTTTCCTCTACCAGAGCCTGCAGCTGGCAGCGTATCATTCCCGGCGAAGAAGCGGACGCGCGCATCTCCAATCCAACCGGAGCGACCTTTGCAGCCTATGCCAATGGTCCGCGCTCTCGTCCGCCTCGTCTCGATTCGGGCATACCTTACTTTAAGCCTCCATACAGCACTATCACTGCCTACGATATGAATACCGGTGAGATTGCATTTCAGATTCCAACCGGTGAAACGCCTGACCGTATCCGCAACAATCCTGCTCTGCAAGGCGTAGATGTGGGTGATACCGGAACTGGCAATCAGGTACCCATGGTGACTACGGCAAACCTGCTAATTTATTCTGATACCGATCACGACGGTCAGACGGCACTTCTGTATGCTATCGATAAGCAGAGCGGTGACGAAGTGGGTCGTATCGAAGTACCCGCACGGAGCCGCTATGGCATGAGTTCCTGGAAGCACGATGGACATCAGTACATCATCTTGCAGACAGGATCCAAGCTCACTGCAATGGCAATGCCTGGAGCTCGAGCCGAAGGTGGTGCGGCGCACTAGACTGTGGTTCGATCTGGCAAGACCAATGCAGCAGGTCCGAAAAAGATAAAGGCGGAAGGGAACAATCCTTCCGCCTTTTTTATTGAGATAACAAAGGAGGCAGGTTTATCTAGTCGATAAATTTGCCCACTTCAATTAATGGCCTTTTCATGCAAGACCTCTATTTGCCGATTAAAACTATCCATATGTCACTAGCCATGATTAGCCTACTCGGCTTTGTGATTCGAGGTTGCTGGTCAATACAAGGCTCGGCGTTGTTACAGCGACGCTGGGTAAAGATTGCACCTCATATCATTGATACGCTACTACTTACAACGGCCGTGTTGTTAATGATCATTCTTCATCAACATCCAGGCAACCAAGACTGGATAACGGCAAAGCTTATCGCTTTAGTGTTTTATGTTGGCTTTGGCACGCTAGCGATTAAACGCGCACCTACACCTGTCAGCAAAACGATATTTTTTGCACTGGCTATCGCAACCTTCGGCTATATCGTTGGCGTGGCCATTACTCACCACCCAGCAAGTTGGTTGCAAATGATTCAGAGGTTTTATGACTAACAAGCGTATTACCTGGCAAAAAGTACTTTGGTTACTTTTGGCATATGCCACACTAGCACTTGGTTTAATAGGTGCTTTTTTGCCCATACTGCCAACAACCCCTTTTTTATTGGTTGCCATCTGGGCTGGCTCACATGCTTCAAGCAAATTTAAATGGTGGCTATTACGTCATAAGCGCTTTGGCCCAGCACTGCTTGATTGGTACCGCGATAAAGCGATTGCCAAGCCAGCTAAACTTACCGCTGTGGCAGTCATTGCAGTGAGCTGGCTAATGATCATTCTGAACGACAGCCCAGCGGGCATTATCGCATTTACTGGGCTGTTGTTTATTGGCTGCATTAGCTTTCTGCTAACCCGCCCTGACCCAGGTAAAATTCGGCAATAAGCAGGGGGAACAAATAGAGTCATAGTAGAAATACAGTGATTTCTAAATGACTGCTTGTATTCTGTCGCCAATTTCCTACCACCTGTAGCCTGTTCATCCACCTCTTAGTGCAATATCTGATAGAGTCTGATGTTTTTGGCCTGGGCATCAGCCTTAATGAGAAGTATGAAGCAGCTAGCACACCTCAGTCTTTTCCTCTTAGTGGTCAGCGCGCAGAGCGGCATCGCTCAGGAGAATTCAGTTAGTCCGCAGCTCTCCGCAGCCACTGTTGTGGAAAGTTCCGGGGGTTTGCAGAGCACGGATGAAAACACCGATTCCACGGTCGTCTACACTGCCGAGTTTTTCGCCCAATACAACCCTGTTACTGCCAATGACATGCTGGACCGTATTCCAGGTATCTCTCTGGGCGGCGGCGGGCCTGGTGGTGGCGGTGACCGCGGACTCGGCACCGGCGGGAATCTTTTGATCAACGGGCAACGTATCGCGGGCAAAGACAATTCCGCGAGCGACCAGCTTGAGCGCATTACGGCGGCCGAAGTGGAACGCATCGAGATAATTCGTGACACGACCGGTGCCTTGAATGTGCGTGGTGCCAGCGAAGTAATCAACGTCATATTGCTTGCTGCGGAGTCGCGCTCCAGTACAACAGTAGAGCTTGTTAATCGACTCAATCATGACGACACATTTGAGACCGGCGGTTCCGTTGCCTGGTCGCAGCAAGTCGGCAATTTTCAATCGGTAGTCAATCTGCAGGCTCGCCCTAATTACGAAAACCGCGATAACCGGGAAGTTCGGCTAGGACCCAACGGCGAATTGTTGGGCACCCTGTTCGAAACCAATATTCGCGATCAGGATGAGCACATTCTTTCAACGAACATGAGCTACAGCACTGGCGCTCATCGCATGCAGCTCAATGCATTAATCAGCGAAGGTGACTATGCGCGCCCTATCCGCCGCGACTTCTTCGACTTTACTAACACCGGGCTGGTCAATCGTATCCAGGAAGAGCAGGTTGAAAACGAAGAGCGTAACTGGGAAGTCGGAGGCGACTACGAATTCAACTTCGACAATGGTTCCCGTCTGTCTGTATTGTTCGTTGCCAACGATGAGATTCGCAACTCTGTACGCGAACGCTTCGAAGCCAACCCAGCGGAAGACGGATTGAGCAAAAACCTTTTCATCGACTCCCAACAAGAGCGCCAGGAATTCATTGTTCAGACCAACTACAATTTTTCCTTAAACGACGCACAGTCTTTGCGAGTAGGATTCGAGCGAGCCGATACACAACTGGACTCCAGCCTGTTGATTGGCAGTAGTTTTGGAACCGAACCACCCTCTGCAAGCGTTGGTGGCCTTTCACCCCTGCCATCGATTTCCAATCCGGGAGCCAAGGTTCAGGAGATTCGTTATGAGGGTTTTGCCTTTCACAATTGGACCCTGAGCGATCGCAGCTCTCTTGAAAGCAGTGTGGTATTTGAGACGTCTGAGATTTCCCAATCTGGTGTAGTTAGAAAGACCCGCGACTTTCAGTTTTGGCGGCCCTCTTTCGACTACCGCTTCAACTTCAGCGACAACTTTCGTTTTCGCGGCACCATACAACGGAATGTTTCACAACTGAGCTTCTCCAGCTTCGCCGCCACGACAAACGAAGAAGACCGGGATCTGGATGCCCTGGCCGGCAATCCTGAACTGGAACCACAGACGAGCTGGAGTTACGAAGGCGAACTGGAGTATCGACTGCCCAACGATGGCGGCGTGCTGTCTAGCAGTATCTTTTATACAGACATCGATAACCACATTGGCAGAATCAATGCCACTGTCGATCCGGACGAGCCACTCTCGGCGACGGGAAATGTGGCAGCGGCCAAACGTTGGGGCATGTTTAACCGCGCCAGTATTCGACTAAACCGCTTGAACTTACCCGACGCAATTTTCGGAGTAACCCTCGGCCTATTCGATTCAGAGATCATCGATCCCTTTTTGCAGACAAAGCAGCGCATCGGTGGCCGAGGCTTCGCCAACATCGATTTCCGCCATGACATCACGCAACTCGGCTTAAGTTATGGTATTGAATACAGCCACTCCATCTGGGGCGGCAATTACGACATCGATGTCACCACCATCACCCGCAACGACAGGGAGCGCTCCCTGGATTTGTTTGTCTCCAAGGTCTGGTTCGATGATTGGACCTTCCGTCTGGAATCAGACAACACCCTGGATGCATCGCGCTGTCGGGAACGACAGCGCTTCGATGGCACAACTATCGATGGAACATTGGAATTGATTCAGGATTCTTGCAGCAGTCGTTATCGTCGTCTGATCTTGAGTGTACAGACCACTTTCTAGAGTTTCCTTAGAAGCACAGCAAAAATATTCTTCGTTTATGACGAACAGGACTCTTACTAATTGTGCTCAGAGAAAAGAACCCGACTAGCGTGGTGGTCAGAGGACACTATTCAGGCATGCAAAGGATCATTTTAACCGCGAGTAACTTTGCCCTCGAAATCGTAGCGTAGGGATTTTAGAGGGCGCTAACAGCACAACTACTTTACTTGGCGTATTCTCGCTATCTAGCTTGACCTTGATTAGATTCGTGAGATGTCTGGGATGGGCCACTGCAGTTCACCGAGCCTTATGGCGATTCAGGCTGTATCATTGTTCAAATATGAGTAATAAATCACCACAGCAAAGTGGCATCGAAGCGGATATTTCAGAGTGGCGTGAAGCACTGGAGAATATTCATGAATGCTATGGAGACGAAGGCGTGCAGACGCTGCTCGAGGATTTGAATAGCTGGAGTACCAGCCACAATATTCCAGCAACAGAGACTTCTTTTAATTCACCTTACCTGAATACGATTCCAGCCAGTGAGCAACCCAGCTACCCGGGTGATATCGAGTTAGAACAATCTATCGAGAACATTCTGCGCTGGAATGCCATGGCCATGGTACTGCGTGGACAGGACTCCGGAGCGGGTGTTGGCGGGCATATCGCTACCTATGCTTCGGCGGCAACCATGATGGAAGTAGGCTTCAATCACTTCTTTCGCAAGCGTTCAGCCAGCTACGGGGGTGATCTTATTATTCCACAGCCGCATACCTCGCCGGGTGTGTATGCACGTTCCTGGCTAGAGGGACGGCTGGAAACCAGGCAGCTGCAAAACTATAGACGCGAATTGCAGGCGGATGCAGGGCTCACATCCTATCCCCACCCACGCTCCATGCCCGACTACTGGCAGGTGGCGAATGCGTCCATGGGTCTGTCCACTCCTACCGCGATCTATCAGGCGCGTTTCGCGAAGTATCTGGAAAACCGCGGCCTCAAACCCAAACTGGGTGGCAAGGTCTGGTGTTTTATTGGCGACGGCGAAACTGACGAGCCGGAGGTGCTGGGTAGCATCAATATTGCAGCAAGAGAGAAATTGGACAATCTCATCCTCGTAGTTAACTGCAATCTACAACGACTCGACGGCCCGGTAAGAGGCAATGGCAAAATAATTCAGGAACTGGAGGCTTCCTTTAAAGGCTCTGGTTGGAATGTGATCAAGGTCATCTGGGGCTCGGGCTGGGACAAGCTGCTCGATGAAGATGTCCAGGGCAGTCTGCGCAGGCGCATGGAAGAATGTGTCGATGGCGACTACCAGCGTTATTCAATTCTTCCCGGGGAGCGTCAACGAGAACACTGGGTGGACGGAAATCCTGAACTCGAAGCCATGATGAATTCGCTGAATGACGATGAAGTAAAACAGATCAAGCGCGGCGGCCAGGATGTTAAAAAGGTTTATGCGGCCTTTGCTGCCGCGGCGAAATGTACAGACAAACCCACGGTTGTTTTGGTCAAGACAGTAAAAGGCGATGGCATGATTGGTGCCGAGGGTAGTAATACTGTGCATCAAAAGAAAAATCTGGACGGCGAGCAACGTCTGCAGATTGCACGCAATTTTGGCATTCCCCTGAGTGATGACGCAATCAAGCGTGCCGATTTTTATAAGCCAGGTGCGAATAGCCCTGAAATAAAATATCTGAAGGCGCGACGCGAAGAACTGGGCGGCCCTATTCCAGTTCGTGAACAGGAATGCAGCAAGCTTTCACCACCGCCGCTGGAATCTTTTAAGGCATTGATCGACGGTTCAAGCAATCGCCCGCAGTCTACTACCATGTCTCTGGTCAGAATTCTCTCGGTGTTGCTGCGTGACAAATCACTGAACAAATACATAGTTCCTATCGTGCCGGATGAAGCACGCACCTTTGGACTGGAGGCCCTGTTCAAGATCGCTGGCATCTTTTCTCTGCAGGGACAGCACTATACGCCGGTGGACGCCGAGACACTGCTAGCTTACAGGGAAGCCGAAGACGGACAAATATTGCAGGAAGGTATTTGTGAAACCGGCGCCCTCGCTTCTTTTCTCGCAGCAGGCACGGCTTATTCCATTCATGGGCTGCCGATGATCCCGTTTTACTTTTTCTATTCCATCTTCGGCTTCCAGCGTGTAGGCGACATGATCTGGACCTGTGGCGATATGCTATGTCGTGGCTTTTTGATTGGCGGCACCGCCGGGCGTACCACGCTGAACGGTGAGGGCATTCAACATCAGGACGGGCATTCGCAAATAGTCGCCAATACCTACCCAAACCTGAAGAGCTATGACCCGGCATTCGCCTACGAACTAGTGGTGATCGTCCGCGAAGGCATTCGCCGCATGTACCAGCAACAGGAAAATATTTTCTACTACATCACAGCCTACAACGAAAACTACTTGATGCCCGCGCTGCCAAAAACAAAGAACCTGGAAGCATCGATTCTCGCCGGTGGCTATTTGCTGCGAACTTCGAAAAATGCGAAAGACCAAACGGAAAGCGAGATTCATTTATTGGGCAGTGGATCGATTATGCAACAAGTGTTGGCTGCGAAAGACTTATTGGAAGGGTTGAGTTTCAAAGTCTCCATTTGGAGCATTAGCAGTTATAACGAACTGACACGGCAAGCCCAGGAATGCGAACGAAAAAATCGACTCCACCCATTCGGCGTGGCAGAAGTTCCTTATGTTCAAAAGCTGTTCAACAATACCAGTGGCAGTTACGTCGCTGTAAGCGATTACATGAAAGCTTTGGCAAACAGCATCGCACCGTGGATGCCCAAGAGCTTTACCGCATTGGGAACCGACGGCTATGGATTGAGTGAGTCCAGGGCAGATCTCCGGGAGTATTTCGAGATCAACCCTGACTATATCTGCCACGCTGCACTTGTGGGACTGTTCAGAGAGGGCAGACTGAAGACATCACAGCTGAAAAAACATTTGCAGGGATTGAATATCGATGCGAACAAAGCAAACCCAATGGATAGGTAAAAGTATTAACTCAATCTTTCTATGGGATTTGGCTTGAATGGAGCATCCATTGAAGCCTTAGCTAGCGTTCGGGCTCAACCAGTTCGATCCTGACACCATCTGGACCTTCCGCGAAAGCGATGCGGATAGTACGGAATTCACGAGGATCCATGGAAAACTCAACGCCGTTTGCTTTCAATTCTGCTTCAGCTGCGCCGAGGTCGGTAAACTTCCAACCCAGATGATCGAAGCTTCGACCTTGGGTTGGCGCGAGTTCGCCTCGTGCCTGACTGACCAGTAGCCAGATATCGCCATAGTTCAATCCAGGTAGTGCGCCCTTCCATTGTTCGCTGGCACCGCCAAAATTTTCGGCATACCATTGTAAGGTGCCTGTAGGGTCTGGCGATGACAGATGCAGGTGATGCATGCCTCGCAGATCTGGATCGTCAATAATTTCAATCTTGGTGCCCCAGGGATCTTCGATGAATCCGATTTGCATTCCACGGAATTCGACCAGATCACCCAGTTGCTTGCCGCCGTCTTCAACCACGCTGGCGACCACGTCGGCAACATTACTCATGGAAAAGCCGAAATGATCTGCAGCGGTTCCAACGGAACCCTCGCCTGGGTCTCGCTCGAAGAAGATGACCGCAATATCGCCATACATAACACGATCTATAGGGTAACTGGTATCGGTAGAGCGCAAAAATCTTGCAGCTTCGCCACCGAAGTGTTTTACATACCAGTTTACTGCCTCTTGAGAACTTGTTGCCGCAAGGTGTATATGATCGTAAGGCGCCGCAAAACTCTGTGCGGTCAAGAATAGAAACAACGCTGTCAGTAGTGAATAGTTTTTCATAATCTTCCCCGTGTTTCTTTTTATTGGATTAGTTTTGAACTTCCACGCATTCTTGTTCTGCTACTTTTTGGAATTATTGCATCTTTTTATATCTTGTCCGTTATACCTCGATATCTACTAATGTGTCATTGAATAAACCAAATAGTTAATGCCCAAACGGTAGGCAGAATTTGCATAGCGGGTTGGGTAAGCGGGATGGTAAGTATGTTCCCAGCCGTCACCCATGTCTGAGTTCCAGTTGATCAGAACCATCACGCGTCCTTCATCGTCGAGTATTGCATGATTGCTCGCAAAGTTTATTCCTTGCTCACCGTACTCATCATTACGATACAGAGCTGGAATCATCTGCGGCCCATCAATGTCGTAGTACACATGAAATATTTCATGCTCTGGTTTCAACTCGACTATTTCTCTATCCGGAAATACCTGACTGAATGCCGCATAAAAATTGTCCCACTGCCGCTGACCCCAGAAATCGTCGATTAATAGAAATCCACCACGGAGTAAGTATTCGCGCATATTTTCAACTTCTGCCGGGCTTAGTGTCAGTCCACCACCCTGGCCTACCTCCAACATGTATAAGAAAGGGTAATCGAATATTTTCTCGTCATCGAAGCGTAGTACGATGGGTTCGCTCATTACGCGAATATTGGTGAGCCTGGAAACACCACGAAGAAAATTGATGTCGGCATCGGGAAAGTCTATGGCCCAGGGGCCGTAGCCGTAGCCACCGCCGTAGTAGGTGTCAAATTGAACCCGCACAAAATTGAATTCACCGGCGTCGTCGTAGCTGAGTTCCGTAAACTCATCCTCCGCGCCTAAGGCTACAAAACAGAACAAGCAGGATATTGCAGCGAGCCCGAAAATGCGCATGGGTAGTTTGGCAATCAACAGCATAAAGTCAAATATTTCAAAAGGCTCTATAGAGGGTTTAGACGAGGGCCTAGTGTGTCTGGATTCCCGCCAATATTCAAGCACGGTCGGCTATTGCTGATTAAGGGAAGCGCAGTAGTCTTCGTCACTTATTGCAGGCGTAAACCAGATATAGTCATAGGCCTTAACTGTGCCAAATTGCTGTAAATACTCCGCTGGATCGAAGCTGACCAGATCAACTTCCATAAACGCCACAGAAACAATTTGCTCCTTATTTAGTCCTGGTTGCTCGTGAAGCAAGTAATTGGGCACGCCCAGGTCGTGACGAATATGATAGTTACCAGCGATCAGTATCTGCATGGTGGTTGGAAACGCCTCGGCCAAGCTCTGCGCCATGGCATAGTCGCGAGCCTGTTGAACACGCACCATGGCCGGAAATTGCGATGCCGGCAGCATGCCACAGTGGCTTTCGTCTATGTCCTTCTCCAACGCGGTCATAGTATCTGGGTTGAGAATGCCTTCTATTTCGGCGGACGCAGGCTCAGCATAGACTTGCATCATTTTTTCATTACTTATATTGGCTGCCGAGATATCAACTCCTGCAGTTATCACAGCACGTAACAAGGGGCCATAATAGGCCCAATCCCAACCATCATTGTCCCACTGCAAATACTCATTAATCGCATTTAGATCTTTCAATTGTCGCGTGCTCAACCCGTTCAGCAGTGGCTGTTGCTCACTGTCCATCATTTCAAAAGAGACGCCAGAAATTTTCTGTCGCTGAATGAAATAGTCAAACACTGCCAGCTGCAAGGCATGATGATCCGGATTGTCGTGTTTCTCACCTAAAAGAAGATAGCTGGCGCCTTCTAGTCGAAGTAACAGCTCTTCGCTTTCAATGAATTGTTCACGCTTACTGTCCCAAATAGTGCCAACCAGAGGATGGTCAACATGCAGAGACGACTGCCAGCCGTCTGGCACGTCTAACTTCGCCGATGCACAGGCAGTAATAAACAGCATTAGCAATGTGGTCGCGAGTCTAGTTCGTCTCACTCATTTGCATCCACTGTTGATAAATTTCATCGGTCCAAAAACTTTGGAAGTATGCTATGGCTGCCAACTTCTCCTCTTGTTCGAGCACATCATCGAATGCTGGCATCTTACCGCCGAATGACTCGCCGCCATAATCAATAACTCTGAGTAATATTTCCTGCGGATGATGCCAGGCGTGGGCTGATCCATTCAGTGGCGGTGGTGGAAATGAACCATCATCGAGCCGGACGCGCCAGTCTGCAACAGTGCCCTCCGCGTTTGCTCCATGACAGACGGCACAGTTTTTCCCAAAAACTTCGCTACCTCGAGCCAACTGTGAAGAGCTGTACCATCTGCTCAGCGCTGCAGTTCCAGCATCGGTTGACGTTGCAACTTCTTGGCCCGAGACCGAATTGTTTGCGTTTGCAGATTCCAAGCTTTCGTCACCGCAACTTTGCAGAATAATGCTAGCTAAGCCGAGGAAAACGATTTTGTGTAATCTCTTGATCATAAAAAATTCAATCCATCCCATTATTCGCTGAACCCTGAAAACAACTATGTCTCTTCAAGAATTTTTTTCGGGTAGTCGAAATCGACAATCTCGGCCTTAGCAAATTCTATTTCAGCCCAACTGTCAATCGCTAGGCTAAGCTCCACCAAACCACAGGTTGGAATATTATCTATATTGCTATTAGCCATGGCGTTAGCAAATTCGGTAATTGCCGGATTGTGGCCAACCAACATCGCGGCCTCACAGCTATCATCCAACAGGCTGGCTGCCTTTAGAAACATATTTACACCAGCAAAATACAGCTCCGGGTTGCTGCCAATCTCATCAGCGGGAAATCCAATCTGTTTCGCGAACATTTTCGCTGTGGTCTTGGTGCGAACGGCTGGGCTGCAGATAATACAGGCGATTCTGCCATTCCTCTGCAGAAATCGTTCTGCCATTAATGGAACATCACTAATTCCACGCTCGGACAGGACTCGTTCGAAATCCTTAAGATCGGGATCATCCCAGCTGGATTTTGCATGACGAAGCAGGTAGAGGGTTTTCATCGATAGTTTACGAGGTGAATATCTGAACCGATCTAGAATTGATTGAGACTATAAACTGCAAGCATAGTGCAGCCTTATACCGCATAACTCGGGCCAACTCCAGTAAAGTCGGGCGCTCTTGCCCTGGTCTTTCCCGCATTAATTGACTCCCCAAATAGCTATTTGTAAATGCTGTCTGTAAAATACCGCGCCTTCAATAGTCGGGGATACCAACATGAAAAATGTATTTGTTTGTGGAGTTTGCAGTGCACTAGCCATTTTTAGTGTGTCTTCCTTAGCCCAGGAAGAACGCAGCGTTACTACACAATTGGAACTAGGTGCGATCTTTACCTCCGGTAATACTGAAGATCAAAATGTTAAATACAAGGCCACTGTCGACTGGGACAGAGGTAATTGGGATTACCGTTTTGTCAGCGATGGCTTCCGCTCTTCCAAGGAAGATGTTCTGGCTGCACAGCGCCTGTATCATGTAGCCAGCGCGGATTACACCTTCAACGCGGATAGTTTCGTCAAGACCCGGCTGGCCTATGAGGATGACCGCTTTAGCGGTTTCGAAAGCCAATCAGATTTTACCGTCAATTACGGTCGCAACCTACTACAAAACAGAGACAATATGACCTTGGCCCTAAACTTCGGTGCTGGTGTGCGTCGCTCAGAAACTGAAACTGAAACTGAGAGTGAAGCCATTGCGCGTATTGAAGGTAACTACACGTGGAATCTTTCAGAAACCGCAAACTTTCTTCAAGACTTCAGCGTCGAATCTGGCAGCAACAGCAGCATCTATCGTTCAGAAAGCGCCATTGAGACCGATATCCTGGACAATCTTTCACTGAAATTTTCCATTAAGGTTAAGCACCAAACTGACGTACCTATAAGTAGAGAAAAAACGGATACTGAAACCGCTATTACTCTCGTGCTCAACTTCTAGGCTTTATCTCTTGTTAGTTAGAGTAGATTCAGGGCCAAATTCATTAACGAGCCCTGAATCGAACTCTACGGACAAACGCTCAGATAGAGCTGATAGTAACTCCTCCGAGGTTTGTTTATGACCCAGGTAGTAAGGCTCTATTGGGCTATCGCGCTTCTCCTAATGCCTTTCAGTTTGCTGTGGCTGCTATCCAGCACCGATGGCTCTCTAGCATTGAGTAGTTTACTGGCAGCACCACTACCACTGAGCCTATTTTTAATCTTTCTAGCCTGGACCTTACTCGGAGGCTACGAATACTTCTTCGGCGTCAGCAATCTGCGCCGCAACTATCCGGTGCTGGCTAATATTCGTTATGCTCTGGAGTTTATCCGGCCCGAAATTCAGCAGTATTTTATCGCCAATAATGTCGAAGAGAAGCCGTTCTCGCGTGAGCGTAGAAATTTAATCTATCGACGCGCCAAGGGAGCAAACGACACACTGCCCTTTGGAACTGAACATGAAATTTTAGCGGAAGGCTATCGAAGCCTGACTCACTCCTTCAACGTAGTAGATGTAGATATAGACCATATTAGGGTCAACTTCGGTGGCCCAGATTGTAAACAGCCCTACAGCGCCTCCCGTCTTAATATTTCAGCACTGAGCTTCGGCGCACTCAGTTCTACTGCCATTGCAGCTCTTAATAAAGGGGCAGCACTAGGGGATTTTGCACACAATACCGGCGAAGGGGGTATAAGCGAATATCACCTGCAACATGGTGGAGACATAATTTGGCAAATTGGCACTGGCTATTTCGGCTGTCGTAACGATAACGGCTCCTTCAATGACGATGCCTTTGCCCAGCGAGCTGCAAACGAAGTCGTGAAGATGATTGAGATAAAGCTATCTCAGGGTGCCAAGCCTTCGCATGGCGGAGTATTACCTGGCGCCAAAGTTACCGAAGAAATCGCCGAGATTCGCCTGGTGGAAGTTGGTAAAACAGTTAACTCTCCAGCCACACACCCCGAATTTAACTCTCCCAGGGGACTACTCGAATTTGTACAACGCTTACGCAATCTTAGTGGTGGCAAACCAGTCGGTTTTAAATTTTGTTTGGGCAAGAAAGTGGAGTTCCTTGCAATAATCAGGGCAATGCTGGAAACAGAAATACTGCCGGACTTTATTACTATAGACGGCGCGGAAGGAGGTACCGGGGCAGCTCCGGTTGAATTCTCTAATCGCTTGGGCACGCCCTGCATAGAGGCGACCTACTATGTGAATCAAGTGCTTATCGGTGCGGGCCTGCGCCAACACATTCGGCTTATCAGCGCAGGCCAGACTGCGACGGGCTTCGATATGTTGGAAAAAATTATTGTTGGCGCAGACACGGTAAACGCCGCGCGTTCAATGATGATAGCCATAGGCTGTGTTCAAGCCAAAGCCTGCAACACCAATTACTGTCCGACGGGCATCGCCACACAAAATGCGTCGCGCGCTAGAGCTATCAATGTCGATGAGAAATCTGTTCGGGTTAAGAATTTTCATCATGCAACGGTCGAAGCATTCCTGGATTTGTGTGGCGCCATGGGCTTCAGCAATCCTGACGAGATGACACCCGCCGACTTGTTTAGCCGATTTGAGGGCCGTTCAAAGAATTTCGATCAAATTTACGAAGCACTCCTCTGGAATCAATTACATACGGACAATATTCCCGATTCCTATCGCGACGACTGGTTAACGGCGTCGGCCGATCAGTTCTAACTCGTCCGCACTCGGTGGCTTGCGACAGGTCATACTGGCCAATCAAGGAATTGGGACGTTATACTGAGCGAACTTTGATATCAGAAGGCAATAGTTAAGAACTATTGCAAAGAGCCATTCATGTCTTCACGCCTGCTAGCATTCATGCTCCTTTCCATGACCCCTGGCCTCAGCTGTGCGGATCAGACAGATGCGCGGCTAAGTGACTTATTTTCGACTCTGCAACAAACACAAGATACGAGAACCATCCGGATTACTGAAAATCAAATTTGGGAAATTTGGTTGCAGCACGCCAATTCAGATGTAGAACAGCTTATGTTAGTGGGCACGCAGCGTATGAACGCGCAACGTTACGGCGAAGCGATGGTTGTTTTCAATCGACTAATTGAAAGTTTCCCCAACTATGCTGAAGGCTGGAATAAGCGGGCAACACTGAATTATGTGCTGGGAAATTTAGATGCCTCGATTACAGATATTGAACAAACACTTGCTTTGGAGCCGCGGCATTTTGGCGCATTGTCTGGTTTAGGTATGGTTTACATTCAACGCAAGGAACTGAGCAAGGCCAAGCAAGCCTTTGAGAATCTCATCGCCGTGCATCCTAACAGCCCGAATGCTCAGCAAAACTTACAACTGGTAACTGAGCAGTTGAGATTTGATATTATCTGATCCGCGAATTAGCTAAAATGGCTCGCAAAAAAGGCCGCTATGCGGCCTTTTTCCAACAATAAGCTTGGAAACTTATTGACGTGTGCCAGTTACTTCCATAGCACCGAAATCACTACCGAATTCACCAGTTAATGCATCGCCTTCGGCTGCGCCTGTGAATTCCAAAACAATTTCCTGACCTTGCACTTCAATCTCGGCAGTAAAAGCCATGGTGTTACCTTCGAAAGTAATACCTGAAATTGGAGCATTAAGTACATCAGAAGCCATCTCGCCTGAACCATCTTCGTTGATAGTCAGTGTTGCAGGCAGAGCTCCTAATGGGGAATTCAATTCAACTCCCCAAACACCTACTGCTGGAGGAGGGCCACCGGCCGCACACCCAACTAATACTGAAAGCGACAATACAAGCAATCCGCTTAATAATTTTTTCATGATAAATCCACCTATTTGAATAATATATAACGCTATGTGTTTTACAACGGAAGCCTGGACCGTCCGGTGTTGCCAGTGGCAACTCTTGCTCCCCACCTTCTAATTCACTAGTTTGTGCAGAAGATGCCTCGATTGCGAAACGGTGAGCCTATTGTCCGGTTAATCGAGCCTTAGTCAACCGAAAAACCTCAGTTATTAGTGAAACAGGGTAAATTGAGTTAATTCAACTGCTTAAGGGACTATCCATGCAGATTGCCAGCGCAGTCCAGTCTTTTTGAAGCCCAATTCATTGCTTATTTCCCGCTCGATACCGGGCATATGGGCGGCACCATAGAATATGCTGATGGTGTGATAGTCAGAAGTGCGCAACGTTTCTCGCAATACCCGTAGTGCCACCTGGTTTCGGTCGCCCAATATTGTTAGCTGCTGTTCCAGTTCGGCACCGACCATAACACCACCACTGCGACCGAGCTCTTGCGCAAATAAATATTTGAACGCGTTATTCTGATCTTCAGCATTCAATGCGTTCAGCAAAGACAATATGTTGAACCCTGACAGAGACTCATTGTTAGGATTAGCTTGCTGATCAGCGATCTGGGCTAAAGCCAGATTTAGAAACATAGTAAAGAAATTTTCGTTCTTACTGGCCATGAGTTCATCTAGCTGACCTGGGGTGAGATCGGCATGTAAAAAATTGTCCATCGCATAGTCAATTTCATTTAGTTGAAATCCAACATTAAGAAAATTGGCCAATGCTTGCTGAATAGTTCCGACAACTGATGAGCCGCTATTTTGTTTGTCCTTACTCGGTATTTGATTCGCCTCGGCAACCAACTCATACAGTACTACATCTTGCTGCACGAAGTAGTCATTTAGCGCCGCATAGTACTCAAGCTCTCCCAAGTGTACTGCCGCAACAAGGTCCAACCTCACACCTTCGCTGTTTTCGAAACTAACAATGGCTGTTTGCAACTCCCCCTGCCACTCATTGTCGCCTTCGATGAATCGTACAAATTTAGAACCTTCTTGTGCGGAGTTTGAAGAAAAAGAGATCAACAAGAATAGGATTACTGGTATTCGCGGAATCATAAAGTGATTGCTGATAGATTTTATTTTCATAACACTGTTCCTGAATTTACCAGGCCAACTGCAGTATTTCCATTAACTCGTCTGAACCACTTATCTTTCGCGGATTGTTTTTAACCACCGGGTGTTTAATCGCCCTCTCGGCAATGATTGTGAGCTGATCTTCTTCAACGCCCACTTCTCTTAGCGAAGTGGGCAAGCCTAAACTTGCAATCAATGCCTTGACTGACTCTGCGGCACTGGCTGCCGTATTTCCCAAGGCCTCCACGATTGCTTGTTGGCGAATCGTTTGTTGTTTGGCGTTCCACGCGAGAACTGCCGGCAACATAACGCAGGAGGTGTAACCATGTGGTACGCCGCATAGACTGCCGAGGATATACCCGATGCCATGGCTGGCTCCATGGGAAACTGTACCCAATCCACAACAGGCCAACCAGACTGCCTGTTGGTTCATGCTGCGTGCGCCGAGGCTGCATGAATCATTCTTACACTCAGGCAATGAGCTGGCGAACAACCGCATGGCATGAAGAAAATGCCCATCCAGATAGGCATGAGAATCTGCGGAACAAAAGCCTTCAATGGCATGATCCAGTGAGCGGATCGCTGTGGATAGCCAAAGCCAGTCGGGAGTGTGCAAAGCAAGCGAGGGGTCATAGATAATCGTCTGTGGACAGAGGTCCAGGCCGCGATAGCCTTCCTTCGCAGAGAGTTCAGTATTAAGCACCCCGGCATTATTACTGTATTCGGCTCCAGACAAGGTGGTCGGCACCGCTATCTGTCGTATTCTTGAATGCTCGGTGAACAAGCTGAAATCGCCGCACTTGGGGCCTCGTGTGCCATCGCTGAATTGGGCGTATTGGATAAGTTGTTGTTCCGTCTCGATATCCTGATCCATAGCCAGCTGCACAACTTTGCAGGCATCGATAATAGAACCGCCACCCAGGGCGACCAACAGGTCGGCATCTACCGCGCGAGCAGCCTCCAGAGCACGCAATACATGAGATCGAGGAGTGTGTGCAGCGATGTCGTGAAATAAGCCGCTGCAGCGATCACCCAGGGTCTGCCGCAACTCAGCAAATTCATCGGTGGCCCTGGTCAGACTGTTCGATGCCAGCATGAACACGCTTTGTGCGCCTAACTTGCTTACTTGCGCCATCAAAGCCTGACTTACTGGTGTCCCGCTAAGTACGGTGTTCAGTGCGCTGTAATTGAATTCGAAAGCCTTCGTCCGCATATCCCGCCATCTATCTACTCGGTTACCCGATGATGAGCCTCGCAACAGGCAAACTATAACTCGATTGCACCCCAAGCCTTTACTGCACAGCGGTCAAAATCGTGTTCTAGGACTATCCACACTGTTATACTCGCCACAATCTTGATTTTCAAAGCAACCCAAGAAGAAAGTCCCGGGGGGATTGAATATGGCGAATTTTACAATTAACGGCGTACAGCAGAATCTGGATATTGAACCGGACATGCCCCTGCTATGGGTAATTAGAGACGAGCTGGGCATGACCGGCACCAAGTTCGGTTGCGGCATCGCTTCCTGTGGAGCCTGTACGGTTCATGTGAACGGTAGAGCAGTCCGTAGCTGCGTTACCCCAGTACGCTCGGTTGAAGGACAGAATATTACCACCATCGAGGGATTGGCCAGCGTAGCAGCTGGAGCGAACCCCTCCGCGCCGGATTTAGCCGCGGTACAGCAGGCCTGGATCGATCATCAAGTACCACAATGTGGTTACTGCCAATCTGGAATGATAATGGCCGTATCTTCGTTTTTGGCCACTAATCCAAACCCCAGCGATGCTGACATCGATAGCAGCATCACCAATGTCTGCCGCTGCGGATCTTACCCACGAGTTCGCAAAGCGATCCGTTCACTGGCTACGGCATAAAGGAGACCATGATGACTATAAGCAGACGACGTTTCCTGTTAAGTACTGCACTGGTTGGCGGCGGAGTATTAATTGGCTATTCGGCTACCAGGCCGAGCAAGCATAGAAGGGCAAACGCAGAGCTGGCCAAAGAAGGTGAACACTACGTAACCACTTTTTTGAAGATTGAACCGAATAATGAAATTACCGTGTATGTGCCGCACTCCGAAATGGGACAAGGTGTACACACATCTCTGCCGATGATGGCAGCCGACGAGCTGGATGCGGACTGGGAGCTGGTCAACATCGAACAGGCCCCCGCTATTGATTTATTTGCCAATGGCGAGCTGATTAAAGGCTTCGCCGGTGAATTTGGAGTTCCTGGTTTCCTAACCGGCCTTATCAATGTCAGCGCAGTAAGTATTGCCGAATTAATGAATTTACAAACCACCGGCGGAAGTTCATCGGTACGTTTTACCGGTGAAATGGCAATGCGCACCGCCGGTGCCGCGGCGAGGCAGATGCTGGTGGAATGTGCCGCCGCTCAGTGGAGTGTGGCAATCGATGAATGCAGTACGCAACTAAGCCATGTGCAGCACAATGCCAGTGGGCGTTCATTGAGTTATGGCGAACTGGCGGCAGCGGCTGCTCTGTTAGAGCCACCGAAAAACCCTGTGCTAAAAGACCGTTCGCAATTCAATATTATGGGTAAAGCTATCTCCCGCGTTGATATTCCTGCGAAAGTGGATGGCAGCGCTCACTACGGCATCGATGCCCATAGCGAAGATATGTTGTATGCAGCCATTCGCCTGGCCCCGGTTTTCGGAACCAGGTTGGTATCGGTAGATGCCGGCGACGTATTAAGCCGCCGCGGAGTGAAGCGCATCGTAGAACTGGAAGATTCTGTCGCTGTAGTTGCTGATAGTTACTGGCGCGCGAAAGAAGCATTAAAACTGCTTAAGTCAGAATTCGAATCCTCCGATGCCGACACCACCTCAAGTGCCGATCTTTTCGCGGGCTTTGACCGGAGTCTGGCAGATGACGACAGCGATGAAGATGTGGAAATGGGCGATACAGAGTCGGCCTTTGACTCAGCCGCCGATGTGATCGAAGCCAATTATAAGGTTCCCTACCTCGCCCATGCGGCGATGGAGCCGATGAACTGCACCGTGCATATTCACGATGGCATTGCTGAAGTATGGACCAGCACACAAGATGCCTTGGGCATTAAGGGTCGGGTCGCATCTATTGCCGGTGTTTCAGAAGACGACGCCATTTTTCATCACAGCTATCTGGGCGGAGGTTTCGGTAGGCGCCTGCCCTTTAACTGGAATGTTATCGATCATGCGACTCTGATTGCCAAGGAATTCGACGTGCCGGTGAAAACAGTCTTGAGTCGTGAAGACGATATGCAACAAGACTACTATCGCCCTGCGGTAGCAAGTAACTTCAAAGCAGCCTTCGATGCTGCGGGCACTGTTCAGGCCTGGCATAATCGTTTTACTGGACCGATTCAAACACCCGGAGCCGCACATATTCCTTACACGATTGCGAATCAATCCATTGGAGTGGTGGACGGCGATACGCATGTTCCTATCGCTGCGTGGCGAAGTGTTGATCATTCACAGCAGACATTCTTCACCGAATCCTTTGTCGATGAAGTTGCTCATCGATCGGGCAAGAATCCGTTTCAATTTCGTATCGAGCTGCTTGCGGAACACCCACGCCATCGCAAGGTATTAGAAGTCGCGGCAGAAGCCGCTGGCTATGGCCAGAACTTGCCGCAAGGTCATGCTCTGGGCATCGCTGTGCAGGAAAGCTTCGGTAGTATCGTGGCAGAAGTGGCGGAGGTTTCACTCGACGCGGACAGCAAGCCGGTTATTCATAAAGTCACCTGTGCTATCGACTGCGGTTGGGCGGTTAACCCAGACATAGTGGAAGCACAGATTGAAAGCGGCATCATCTATGGATTAACAGCTGCTCTGTATGGTGAAATTACTATTGAGAATGGTCGGGTCGCACAGAACAATTTCCCAGACTATGAAATGGTGCGCATGGCGACATCGCCAGAGATCGATGTGCATATTGTTGAATCCGGTGAAGCTCTGGGCGGATTGGGAGAGCCTTCCACTCCACCAATAGCGGCCGCTGTTGCCAATGGCCTCTATATATTGACTGGGCAGCGAGTTCGAGAATTACCGATTAAGAATCACGATTTTTCTCGCTCAACACCTGTGGCGCAGGTATAACACCAAACGGTCGCGGGCGCAGTCGATGCGCCCGCAGATTCGCTCCTTCACCGATTTCAGGTGTTGATAGGAAGAACTTCGTCTACTTTCGGTCATCACTATTGTGCCTTATAAAAATTCTCGCCAAGTTTTAGTTTCTCTCCTGCTACTTATCTCGGTAAGTGCTTGCCAAGCTCTTGCTGATCGCAATAATTCAAATCTGGTTGCTAGCTGGCCAGCTCAACTAAACGCTAACTGTCTAAATAGCATCGCCGCGTTTCGCGAAGCCGTCGACGCCGAAAAAGTTGGCAATGCCAGTGCACCTGTTATGCGCTCGTTGCCCTTGCTGCACGGTAATCGATTCCTTACTCATCTTGCGACCGCAGCAGAGTCATCCGCCAAGATTCAGGAATGGACTCTGATAGCAGCCGAACTCGCTGCCTCTACCCGTGCTTCGGAAAATCGAAATCTTCATACTCCCTGGAGCAAGCCCGACATGAAACGGCTCTCTGACTGTGCAACTGCTTTTGCAACTGAGCCACAATATGCGGAGCAAAGAGCGATCCTGGTATCAAGAGTGCAAAAGCTACCGGATAGCTACAACCGCAGTCGACAATACCTGGGCGCTTTGGTTCTTCTGAAACCCTTCCTCGAGCGGCGAATCCTTGCCGGGCACAAAGATGAAAAAGCCTGGTTTGCTGAAGAAGAGAATTTCCGGCAAAGCAATTTCTATCAGGTCGAAGCGCTTGCAGAAAAAGTATCAGACGCTGAAATCGCTGCCTGGATGCAACAGGCGTATCTGCATAATGAACTGAAACTCCCGTCACTCGAAGACACGCAGCTTGATGCGCTCGTTCTAAAACATGCGCCAAAGTTAGAAATAGAATTCGACAACGACAATGACAGAATTGGGACTCCGGAATGGCAATCTGACCAAATCATAGTCAACACCAATGCCCCCGTTCTTTATACGCAAAATTCGATGACGCAATTCGCTGGAAGAAATCTGCTGCAACTGAATTACATTTTTTGGTTTTCTGAACGCAGACCTAGAGCGTGGATGGATCTCTATTCAGGAAAAATCGATAGCATAATCTGGCGCGTAACACTTGATGAATCGGGCGAGGTTTTATTGTACGACAGTATTCATAGCTGCGGTTGTTATCACAAATACTTTCAAGTGTCGGAAAAATTGCAGATAAAGACTGAGCCTCTATCGGGAGAACCGGCTAATATTTTTGAACTCGATGACTTAAACGAAGATGATTCAGTAGTTCTGAAAATCACCAGCAACGATCATTACGTCGTGGGCGTCGATGGGTATGGTGATTCAAAACATAGGAAAGTTAATGAAAACGGCCAGATCAGCTGGACTTATTCGCTAGCACCTTATGCTTCTTTGAACAATATCTCTTCCGACAATGGCAGCAAGAGTTTATTCGATTCTCAGGGTCTGATTACGGGTAGCGAACGTTTAGAACGATTCACGCTCTGGCCCACCGGCATTCTTTCGGTGGGAGCCATGCGCCAGTGGGGAACCCACGCTACTGGTTTTATTCAGCAGCAGCACTTCGACGATGCCGAGCTATTCAATAACTATTTTGAACTTCGCCCATAAAGAAGGTCAGTCCAGACGCTTACTGAACCTTACAATCGCCAGGGTGAGCGTGATAAAGGCAAAAATTGCCAGGGCAAGCATCTCATCCAGCATGGTCATGATATCAGCCCCGCGTAATACGATACCGCGAATCAATCGATTGAAATGAGTAAGTGGCAACAGCTCCGCAATGTTCTGCGCAATAACCGGCATCCCATCGAAGGGAAACATGAAACCCGAGATCAAAATTGATGGCAGAAAGAAAAAGAAGGTCATCTGCATGGCCTGAAACTGCGTCGTAGCTACCGTGGACAATAGTAATCCTAGCGACAGATTGGCGGCGATAAAAACCAGCGACGCCCCCAGAACCTGAATGAGACTGCCTCGAATCGGCACCTGGAAAAAATACCAGCCAAGCGACAGAATGATAAGCAATTGAATCAGTCCAATCAGGATATAAGGAAATATTTTCCCCAACATTAACTCCGGAGTTTTAATTGGCGTATTAATCAGCAACTCTAGATTGCCCCGCTCCTTTTCACGCACAATTGCTACCGCAGTAAACAACACCATAGTCATGGTTAGGATGACACCTACCAGGCCAGGCACAATATTTACCGCCGAGCGCCGTTCAGGATTGTAGTAATTACGAACCTCCATTAGATCAGCCTGTTTAGGCGGAGAGGCCTGGGAGTCAAATTTAATTGGCAGAGCCGAGAGCTGCCGTGCCACACCAAGAATGATAGGATCAGTACCGTCCACTAATAGCTGCGCAGCCTGTCTATCTCTTTCAATCACACGTCTATCAAAATCGTCGGGAATTACTATGCCTATGGAGATTGATCCTGCATCTAGTAGCTGTTCCAGTTCGAACACACTGGCTACTCTTTGCTTCATAATGATGACTTGCGAGGCGGTCATATCAGCGACAAATTGTCGGGACAGATGTGTTTCCGCTTCGTCTACGTAGGCCGCTGATAAGTTACGCACATCGGTATTGATGGCATAGCCGAACATCAGCAATTGAATTAGAGGGATACCGACTATCATGCCAAAGGTTAGGCGGTCTCTGCTCATCTGCAGAAACTCCTTGCGCATAATGGCGAATATTCGAATCAAGGATTTCATGCCGCTGTACCTTCGCGCCGTTTCTGCGTCACCGCAACAAAGACATCTTCCAAATCTGGAAACACCTGTTCGGCTTTGGTGGTGACACCTGTACTTTGGAGACTGCTATTGACAAGTTGTAGTGGGTCTATCACCGTTTTAGGGATTAGTACTCGCAGTTTTATTCCCAACTGCGTGATGCTGCTTATTTCTTTCTGTTCCATCAGGCTCAGCCGCGCCCTGTTAGGATCATCCGCTTCTATCTCTACAACATGGGAAGCAATTCCCTCGCCAAGTTGCCTCGGCGTTCCATCGGCGACTTTCACTCCTTCATCGAGAATCGCCAGACTATGACAGCGCGCCGCTTCGTCCATGTAGTGTGTGGAAACCAGTATGGTAGCGCCTTGCTCCGCCAACTCAAACAGTGTTTCCCAGAAATCACGGCGATTCTGTGGATCGACAGCACTGGTGGGTTCGTCGAGAAATAGAATCTCTGGTTTGTGCAGCGTTGCGGCGGCGAGTGCTAGTCGCTGTTTTTGCCCTCCACTGAGAGTACCCGCGCGTTGTTTGGACCGATCGACTAGTTTGAAATCCTGTAGCAGCTCTTGCACACGAAGCTTTCGCTGCCTGCGCGCTACTGCGTAGATCTCACTAACAAACTGTAGATTTTCTTTCACGCTAAGATCTTCATACAGTGAGAAGCGCTGTGTCATGTAACCAATTCGCTGTTTAAGAGCCTCGGATTCTTTCTTTGTATTTATGCCGAGAACAGTCGCAGAACCTGCACTGGGCGTAAGCAATCCACATAACATTCTTATTGTGGTTGATTTTCCTGAACCATTGGGACCAAGGAATCCGTAGATTGTACCTTTTGGTATCTCTAAATCTACATTGTCAACGGCCACCAGAGAACCAAATCTTCTAGTCAATCCACTGGCACTAATTGCAATTTGTTGTTGATTCATTGAGTTGTTCGTTGATTATTTATTGGGATATTTCTAAGCAATCAGAATACTGCCTCTACCGGCACACCATCCGGCAATCTATCTGGCAATGTAGGTAAGCTAACTTCCGCGACGTAAGACAGTCGTCCGCGATCTCTTTCTGTCAATGCGAAGTAAGGAGTAAAACTTGCTTCGGATTCAATGCGGCGTACGGTACCGGTAAGGGTTCCTGCAAGTCCATCCACTGCAATTTGTAACTGAGATCCCGGTCTGACCTGAACGCGCATAGGTTCCGGTATATACAGGCGCGCATAGGGTTGTTCACCACTCAGCAATACCACAAGCACGTCTCCGGACCTGGGTCTTTCTCCCAACTCAAATGGAAGTGAGTCGACGATGCCACCGGCAATTGACGTGATCAACAATCGTTGCCTGTCCAATTCCAGACTCGCTAGCTGCGCTTGTGCCTGGGCAAGCTGGGCATTGGTTTGTTGTAGTTGCTCAGTACGGGTGCCAGCTTCCAGTTCGGCGAGCTGCGCGCTTACCAGTTCGATTCTCGCCAGAGCCGCGTTAAGCAAGTTTTCGGCACTGTCCACCGATTCGATGGAGGTTAGATTGCGTTCACGCAATCCATCCAGTCGCTGCAGTTCCTTCGCTCTAAAATCGCGTTCGATCTGAGCAGCATTCAGGTTTGCTCGGGCGGCATCGATTGTCTCGACGCGAGGACCACTTATTTGTTCCGCCAGTATCGCTTCTATGCGTCGAATATTTGCGCTAGCTTCCTCAATTTTTATGTCAATACGCGCGCTGTCTTGCTGAAGTAGAACCATCCCTGCCTCAATTATGTCGCCTTCCTTTATATTGATAGCAGTAATGACTTCGGAATACTCGGCTACCAATTCGATACGATCAGATTCTAATTGTCCAACAGCCTGTAAAGCTTGTTCTTCACAGCCAGCCAATAGAAGCAATAAGGACAAACTTAAGCTTTTCCAGTTGTTCATGATGCGTATTCTCCTTCACCAGTTCGCGCGGGATCTTGATGCCTAGCCACAACCCCGTTCATAAAGAGGTCGATATTGTGTGCGGACAATTTGTTGACGGCATTTTTATCGATCGACATACCAAAGATCCGTTCGATAATTGGCTTCGCCATAAACGGGAAGATGGTCATTCCCATGAGTGAGAGAATCGTCAATTCCGGATTGAGGTCCTGGCGGTAGTTTCCATCGGCGATTTCCTGATTAATGGCCTGCAATAATCGAGGAGCAATGAGCTTGCCGAATCGTTGCAGTATTTCTTCCTTGGTTTCTCCCTCGCCAAATAAAATCTCCCGTGTTACGAAGTTTGGCCACCAGGGATTTTCTGCCAGCAACAAGCTATAGCTTCGACTAAAGTCTGCGACAGTAAATTCAGGGCTGTCGCTGAGTTCCCCCATTTTTATTTCTAGTGACTCAAACAATTCATCGACCATGGCCATATACAGGCCCTGCTTTCCGCCAAAATAGTAGTTCACCATCGCTCCGTTAACACCGGCACTACTGGCAATCTCACGCAGGGAAACCGCCTTAAAATCTCGTTTCAGGAAGTGGTCTCGAGCAGCCCTTATCAAGTCTGCGCGCACCTTTTCTGATCCTCTTCCCGCGGGTCGGCCGACATTTCCAACCTTTACCTTCGCTTGCTTCATTGTTTGGTCTCTTGGTTATTTCAAACGAAATTTAATTAAACGATTAATTAATTAATCTGTCAAGCTTAGAATTCTCTAAATTCAGGCCTGTCCAACTGGGAATTCTTGAGTACCGGGCAGTAGCTACGGGCGTCCAGGCAGGATTACGGACATGGATTTTCAGCTACCGAGTCTGTAGCCATGCTACACTTGCCGCTTACGACAGGGGCGTAGCATGGTCATTTTAGTTTGCGGATTAATCTTATTCTTTGTTCCCCACCTGCTGAGGGAACTGGGGCTTCGCCAGAGAGTGCAGAATGCACTGCCGTCTCAAAGCGCCTATATGGGTCTCTTTAGCCTGGTTATCCTGGCGGGATTGGGCCTCATTATTTGGGGAAAGTCTGTTTCTCCTTTTCAGATGATTTGGCAGCCAATTTTCGAGAAGCAATTCATAAGCCTGATACTAATGATTCCGGCGCTGATTTTACTAGTCGCTGGAAATATGCCTTTATCGTATTTAAGAAAACAGCTGCGCAATCCAATGTTACTAGGTGTTTTGCTGTGGAGCCTCTCCCACCTTTGGTCTAACGGCGATCTCGCATCGATGCTGCTATTTGGAAGTTTTGCGCTTTGGTCCGCATGCAAATTTGTTAGCCTTCGCTCGGTTGCTGATGTGACCTCAAAATCACCCTCAATACTTTGGGATATTATTTCACTGATGGGCGGTCTAAGCCTGTATGCACTAATTGGTATTTACCATGGCCAACTGTTTGGAGTGGGAATAAGCTTTGTATAAGAAACTCAGTCAGCACCTAGTTGCCAGTATATTGCTATCCCCGTTCGCCTTGCTTCTTAGCGCAGAATTGATGGCTCAGGAAGATCTTTCGCAGCACTGGAATGGAGTGTGGACGGCAGATGGTACTCTCTTCAGTATCGCTGTGGTGGTCGAAGACAACGAGATGAAGGTCAGTCAGCTGGAGTCTTTGGGTTTTGAATGGAGCAATCAAAATGGCAAAATCGACGGCAACATTGTTACCGTGGAAGTCGAATATGCGGGAGTCACTGGAATTATCCAGGCGGAGCTTATTGATGCAGGCACGGCTGTGGCGTTCGCCTCTACCTGTATTCCAGATTTCATGGTGGTCTGCATGCTTTCCAAAGATCGCCAGGCGATCTTTAAAAAAGTCACAAGCAAGCAATAATTATATTTCTGCAGCAGATTTTACTATCTTGTTGACGATACCGTATTCGGTAGCTTCCTCAGCGCTCATCCAATAATCGCGGTCTGTGTCCTGCGCAACCCGTTCCAGCGGCTGACCAGTTTCATCGGCTATTAGCTGATTGATTCTCCCACGCATCTTGATAATCTCTTCTGCCTGGATTGCTATATCGGTAGCGACTCCGCGCGAACCTCCAGATGGCTGATGTACGAGAAAACGAGTATTCGGCAGAGAGAAGCGATTCTCTTTAGCGGCCGCCAGGTAGATAGTAGTCGCGGCACTCGCGACCCATCCTGTGCCAATAACTTTCACAGTGGGCTTTATAAATTTGATCATGTCGTAAACAACATCACCGGATTCCACGTGTCCACCAGGAGAACTTATGTAGATGGATATGGGCTCTTCACTATCAGCAGCCAATGCTAGAAGTCTTTCTGTAACATTTCGGGCTAGTTTGTCGTCGATTTCGCCGAAGATAGTTATAGCTCTGGACTTAAACAACTTTTCATCCATGAATCCCGATTTTCCAAGGGATTTATCTTGTTTCTTTTCTTGTTCAGGAGAATTAATTTCCATTTAAAACCTCGTTTCGCTGGTACACAATCTAATGGTACGGCTAGTGAAAAAACTATGTTGGAGTTGGCCTACTATGTAGAGTTTAACAGGCTTGTTGATTAGTGCGTAGATAGGCGATGAGTTTCCACAGGTCGTCGTCACCCTCAGGAAAATTTGAACCAAAACCCACCATGCGTGTGCCTGGTACTCCCTTGGTGACAACATTAAAAATTTCCTGATCACTGCCTCCATGCTTCCATTCACAATCGAACAGGAACAGAGCATCCAAATCTGCTTCAGGTTCAAGTGTGTGGCAGAAGCTGGCACATGAGCCGGTAAACAGAGCCTGCCCCCTGGCCACTGCCGCTGGATCTGCCATGAACTGCGCAACTACCGGAGATTCAGCCAGGCTAGAGTCAGGACTGCCATCACTGCATGCCAGCAGTGATGGCAGAAGCAAACAGTACAACAGAATTCGAATCACTAAGCTTGCCCTCACGCCTGCTACGAAGTCTTTGATTCTAGCTTCGCGTTGCAATCTGTCTATCGCCACGCTCACAAATAGGGAATTCAATAATAGAGTTAGTAGCAATCGGTTCCGCAGATTAGCAAAAAATAGGGCGGAGGGACTATTTTTTAGTCCCTCCGCCCTATTTTTTGCGCCTTTTAGCTTAGCCAAGTCCCGTTATCAAGCTGACTGTAAGGCCCGCTTGACCAGACTGTCCATAAGAGGAACCTTATATTGGTTATGCGCTAACACCCTGGCTCCTCTGCTGGCCAACTCTGCTATCGATGCGGCCGTGCTCTCGTCCCGATTCCTACCTCTAACCGCATTCTCAACCTCGGTTAAGCGACGCGGCTTACATTCAACCGCACCACAAACGAAGCGCGAATCTTCGATAGTGCTGCCATTCATTTTCATGGCTACCGCCATACTTACCAGAGCAAAATCCCACACATTACGATCCGCTACTTTTTCAAAATAGAAAGTGGCATTGGCCCAGGTAGAAGGAATTCGAACTGCGGTGAGGATTTCACCGGTTCGCAGTGCCGTTGTGTTTTCAATGTCGATGGCTGGACCAACGAAATAATCTTCAGCGGCCACTATGCGTTCACCGTCAACGCTAGTGAGCACCATGCTTGCCTCAAGTGCGACCAGAGCAGGCGCTGTGTCGGAAGGATTAACCGCAACACAGCGGCTGGCACCGAATATTGCATGCTCTCTGTTCATGCCTTCGGGCGTATCGGCATAACAGAGATTGCCACCAGCTCTATAGCAGTCGAGGCCTCTGCGGTAATACCAACAGCGAACATCCTGACTGACATTGCCACCCAGGGTACCGGCATTGCGGATCTGCGGACTGGCAACTCGACCCGCGGCTGAGGACAATAGGCCATAGCGTTCATTGATAAGCGTATTCGTTGCCACTTCCGTTAGTGTGGTAAGCGCGCCGATTTCGATTCCATCGGCGGTTTCGCGAACACCACGAAGCGATTCGATACCATTTAGGTCGATCATCGCCTCGGTGGTTTTAGCACGATCTTTCAACCAACCGTAGGTATCCTGACCACCGCCCAATAACCAGGCTCTACTTCCCAGACGATCGGCTAATGCTACTGCATCTTCAACCTGCAGCGGCTGATACAGCTCCATATCTGGCATAACATCATGTGATGGCATTGCGGTAACCTCAGAATGTGTTGAGTTTGAGTGGTTTAGGACCGTAAGAATTTTGTGCAACATGATTTACGATCATGTCCGGCGTTACCGGTACACGGTTGAACAGATGTCCATCAAGAGCGTCTGCTATTGCACTGGTCATTGCGGCTACTGCACAACCTTGCGATGGCTCTCCTATCCCGCGTCCGCCCATTGGATTAAAGGGGTCAGGTATGTCCGCTGCCGCACTGGCCATATGTACCGGTACGTCCAACATAGTCGGCAGTTTGCTTTGATACAGCCCGACATTGGCAGGCAAGCCATTTTGGGGGTCGTATACATGGCGCTCATAGGCTGCCATACCGATTCCCCAAACACCACCGCCATTCATTTGTTGTGAAAAACCCTGTGGATGCATAACCGTGCCGCAGTCTGCGACCGCAAGGTAGTCAGTAACCTCGATCTTGCCGGTATCTATATCCACCTCGATTTCCATGAAACCGATAATCTGCCCAGGTGGGGTGCCCTTTCTATCCAGATTGTCTTTGGCTACGCCAATCAAACCTGTGCCCGCCACACCGGCAACTGCTCGCTGCGTGATTGGATTTAAGTCTTCCGGATATTGCTGGCCGCTGTATTGACCGCCTAATTCGATAGCCTTCTGCGCTGCCTGTGCATAAGTCATTCCTTTTGTGGAATCGTCGGTTCTGAAGACTCGCTCGTCACCGATGCTGTACTCTTCTACGGTGCCCCCGAATTCCGCTGCAGCAATCTCCTTAAGCTTATTAAGGGCATCCATTGCTGCTACGTAGTTCGCACGACTGTGCGTAAATATTGTATTACTACCCCCTTGAACGGAACTGTGGGGTAAGTGGTTGTCTGTGCGTGCGCGAATAATTTCACAATTCTCCCAGCTGCACTGTAATACTTCAGCGACGGTTCTGGAAGTTGCCGCATAGGAATAGGTGCCCAGGTTTCCAACACCACTATGAATATCAATCTTGCCCGAGGGATGAATTTTCACCAGTCCATCGTAGCCATAACCGCCGGCCCCGTGATAGCCCTGACCCACCCCAACACCGACAATCTTGTTACCGCGCCTACGCGGTTGACTCACTTTGGCCTGCCAGTCGAACAGGGCAGCACCCTTGTCTATAGCCTCGGCCATGAAGGCACTGGTTACCGGAGATTGGGCTTGATAGATACCCGAATCACTGTGTGGTGCATTCAATCTTCTGAACGCCACCCTATCCATACCAAGCTGATTCGCCGCCTTATCCATAATCGGTGCAAGCACTGCCGCCATTTCATTCTGACCGGGACCGCGTTGTGCTCCCCTTGGCGTGGTATTGGTAAACACGGGAATATTGCGCAGACGCATCGCGTTGGGTTGGAATAGCACCGATACATGACCCGCCGATGAGGAGGCGCTGTTCTGCCCGGTTGGTCCGCCATCGCTAATGATGATCAAATCAACCGCCGCAACTTTACCATCCGCCATCAGGCCGGTTTTGATCCAACCCTGCATGCCGGGTCTGCCAATACCGATGTAAAACTCTTCTTCGCGAGTTATGCGAAGTTGTACCGGACGATTAAGCAGCCGGGCTAAATTGCCGGACACACCCATTGTTGGATAACTGGTTCCTTTCGAGCCAAATCCACCCCCGGTGTTTTCATTGATAACAACCAGATCCTCGGGAGGAATGCCCAGCATCGCCGCCAGGCCGTTGTTGACAGCACTTTGACTTTGCGTAGAGGCATGGAAGTAGCACTTGCCGTTTTCCCAATACACCATGCTGGTGCGTGGCTCCATACACTGATGTGGCGTGCCGGCAGTGACGAAGGATTCTTCCACTATGACATCGCACTTGGCGAACTCGGCTTCTAACTCTCCGTATTCCCAACCGGCGGTGAAGGTGCCATCGGGCTCTTCGCCGCGGCGCAGCTTTTCGATTTCTTCGGCAGGCCACTTAACTGGTTTGATAACACCAACCAAGGCAGTATTTTCATCACCTTCCGGCGCGGTTAACACCATGGCATTGCCCTCTGGATAGGCATCCGGACCACCCTCCACAAGACTGTCCAGCGGGTCTACCACGAATTCTCGACGCTCGAACTCAACCTTGATCTGTTCCAGTGCATTCTCGGCAATATGTTCTGAGGTTGCCGCTACAGCGAGAATAGGTTGGCCTATATAGGTGACGTATTCACTGGCTAGCATCGGATTAGCTGGCGGCTTGCTGGCAGGCAGATCGTCCGCTGTGATGATTCCTACAACACCGTCCATTCTCAAGGCTGCTGAAGCATCGATGCTGACTATGCGGCCACTGGGCATGGGACTGGTGAGTAATCTCGCGAACACCATGCCTTCTCTGCGGAAATCCTCAGCATATTTTGCATCGCCGGTAACCTTGCCTTCGACATCGGGTGGGACAAAATCTTTTCCAATATGCATAAAAGTCATGAGATTAACTCCGCAGCGCGCATGACGCCGTTAAGATAGTGATCATAGGCTCCGCAGCGACAGAGATTGCCGGATAGGCCCTGCCTCGCCTGCTCTCTGCTGGGATTCGGATTGGCGATCAACAATGCGGCGGCAGCTACCACCTGACCAGGAGTACAGAATCCGCACTGTGGTGCAAGCTCTTCGATGAATGCCTGTTGCACTGGATGCAAGCTACCGTTGGCAGCCCGCAGCCCTTCCACCGTAGTGATCTCTCTACCCTTTACCTGATGCGTCAACAATGAACAGGAATAGTTGGCCACATCATCGATCATCACTGTGCAGGCTCCGCACTCGCCACGATTACAGGCCAGCTTGGTGCCGGTCAGATTCAGACGATAACGAATGGTATGAGCCAGGGTTTCCTGAGGCAGCACATCGACTCTGCGAGTGCGGCCATTGACGGATAATGAAATCAGTCGCTCGACCGCGCCTGCTGATCTACTGCTGGCGGCAGTTGCGATGTAGTATCCGGCACCCGATGTAGCTGCGGTGGCAGAGAAAATTACACCCTTAATAAAGCGCCGACGGGTAATTTTTGGATTCACGGAATTGATCTCCCTGAGTGAGTGTGCTTGAACGAACAGATGCTCGACCTGGCTACGATCTGAAATCCCCAGCTGAAGAATTCCACAACATCATTGCTGACACGAGCTTTTTACTATGAGCCTTTATTGTTGCTGTAAATTGCCTTTCAGAGACTACGACTATCCATGGCAAAAATCAAACAGCCAGAAGTGATTAGCGGGACTATTCCTGCAAGAAATGGCAGGCGCCAGTTCGATGCAGAATATTGACTTATTGAGCCAATGTTCTAGGCCGTAGCATGTGATGATTCCGCCGTCTCAACACCCAGGGGCTTAAAAGTCGTGAGCAACTGCGGCAACAGAGTCAACGAGCCAATCAGGGCCACTAACATAGCCAAGCTCGTTAACAGACCGAAGACTATGGTTGGAATGAAATTTGACAATGCGAGGATGGAGAAGCCGGCTACTATGGTCATGGAAGTGAAATACATAGCTCTACCAATACTGTTATGGCAGAAATACATGGTGTCACGATAGTTGCCGAAACGAGGGAACTCACGCTTGAATCGATGCATATAGTGGATCGTATTGTCGACGCCAATACCCACAGAAATTGCCGCGATCGTAATTGTCATTATATCCAGTGGAATGCCCAACCAACCCATAATGCCTAATACAAACCCTGCCGCTATTGCATTTGGAATGATGCAAATGAGCGCGATCATGAAGGAGCGAAACAACAGCAGAAACATCATCATGATAGCCAGCATCACAACGCCCAGAGTCAAAATCTGGGATTGAAATAGACTCTGCAATACATTGTTATACATCACCAGAATACCGGTGAGTTGCACATCTTCATCTGCAAAACCAAATTCGGATTCTATGCCAGCTTCCAGGCGCTGCAATAATTCATTTCGATTTAAATTCTCCGCCGATTCGATAACCCGAACATTGAAGCGCAGCTGGTTGTCAGCAATGGATACAAAAGGATTCAACACAGTGTTCTTTAAGGTCTCCGGTATTCGATTGTACAGAACTGCCCATAGCAAGCCATCTATGGATTGATTACCGTTTAGTTTTTCGGCTAGCTCTATTACCGAACCAAAAGAGAGGACTTTTCCGGTTTGCGAATCGTTATCCAAATACTGGTGAATGCTTTTGACCTGATCCATCTTTGGCGCCGTAAACCAATAAGCATCATCATTGCCGCTATCGGCATCGCCGAAACCAAAACCATCATCGAAACCAGCGTCGAACTCATCTTCGGCTTCGGGCAGATCAACAACCACATCAAAAGAGAGTGTGCCGCCCAATTTTTCATCAAACAGACTCATGCCCTGATAAATTTCCGTACTCTCGCGAAAGTAATCGATAAAACTGTTCTCGACCCGCAGCTGCGCCAGGCCAATTCCGCTGACCAAAACCACGGCGAGATAGATAAATAACACCTTGTTATTCAGCCTGTCAGTGGCCCTGGCCAAGCCAGATGTTAGATTCAGTCGCAGCTTAGAGGAGAGTTTTGATTCGTCTTTCTTAATAATACTTAGAATTGCCGGAAACAAGGTAAAGGCAACGATCAGGGCGGTGGCCACACCCATCATCATCATCCAGCCGAAGGTAATAATAGGCAGGATCCCACTGACGATTAAGGAGCCGAAAGCTACTGCGGTGGTTAGCGCAGTATACAAACAGGGTCTGAACATACTCAAGATAGCATGACGCAGTAATTTGTCATGATTACTGAAGTGCCGGGTCGCCCTCAACTCGCGATAGCGTACTGTCAGGTGCACGGTCAAAGAAATAGTGATGATCAACAACAACGATATAAAATTGGAAGAAACAACGGTAACGCGCCAATCCATCAGTCCCAATACACCCACCATGATGACACCGGCAACCGCACAACAGGCCAGTGGCAATGCAACCCAGCGCAGCTTTCGAAAAATCAAGCCAAGCGCAAAGATAATGAGTATGACCACCGCAAAACTAAAACTGCTCAAGTCCCCTTGCACAAAGGTAACCAGATCATCCGCTATCATGGGCGCGCCACCAAGATAGATCTGAGCACCATCCCTATAACGTTCCAGCGTTTCTCGGATCACGCTTATGTTTTCATGTTGTCTATCTGCGGCAAGCACGCTATGCGCTGCGTAATCGGCTTCCACCTGCGCCAGCTCACTGGCTTCCTCGGCAGTCAGAGCGGCAACGCGCGCCTGATTGCGAAGTTCGGTGCGACGACCTATGAGTTCACGAGCTATCTGGTCAATAGACAAACTAAGCAACATACCGGCTGTTTTACCGTCCGGGCTGATTACCGCATTTCTGAAAACAGGGCTACTGGTGACTTCTTCCCGCGCAGAGACAAGATCAATATCCTGATCCATCAGAGTTAAGTAGTTTTCGGAAATACCGGTGAGAGGCGTGTCTTCGAAAATGGGAACATTAAGAATGCTGTCTACCGATTCAACTCGATCGATCTGCAATAATTCCTCACGCAGAGCGCCTAGCTTATTCAGCTCCCGCCTACTAAATAGGTCAGCAACCGGCGTGTAAGCAATAGTGACCGACTCTCTTATGCCATAACGCACATTTATCTCTCGCGAAAACTCCAGGTCTGGATCATCTTCCAATAACAAGGAGTCAGCTGATGCATCGAGCCGAAAATATTGTGCCTGCCAGCCAAAAAAGCCAACCAGTAGAAGCAAGAATATAACGACAAGATAGGGTCTGTTAAAAACTAATGAGCTGTAAATTCGAGCGATGGGAGAAGACATAATGCTTGGGCTTGGCTACCTTGGGGCTGATCACTACCTGCGCTAACTATACGCGTTTAGCCAGCACTATGCGATTTCAATAAGGCGACACTGTCTGGTAGTGCATGAAAAAAGGCAAGCAAAGTTGCCCTCTCATGGTGCTACAAAACGAGCCTGGTAAGCCAAGGCTCGATCTAATTGCTGCTAGAGAGTTCCTGCTCAAGCCTGCGTGCACCGCCCATAATTCCTGGAAAAGCATAATTGCCTTCGTGGCAGGCATATTCGTACATTACTTCACCCGGGGGTTTGCGATTCATGGCAATCTCTCCAGTCCAAGGTCTTTGGTAAGTCAGGGGATCTTCCAGAGTAAATGCGTACTTAATCTTGTTGTCGTCTTGCAGAGTAAATCGCTCCGTAATCAGTAACTCATTGGAACTACCTCTGAAGGACTGCTGGGGATGAAAATTGTGGGTTTTCACGACCAGGGTGTCTCCCTCCCAATAGCCCACGGAGTCACCCATCCATTTCTCGAAATCAATAGAGCCATGACTCGTGTCGATGGGAATTATGCGTGCATCGTGCACCATCTCCACCAGAATCATTACATGGTCTTCAGTCTGCACGATTTGATAATTGCTGTTGTATAAAATGGGCAGCATAGGTGGACCAGATCCTGAGCCAAAGGTCAGCAGACAGCGTTCTGCCAGAGGTCGAAGTTCATGAGCATCGTAAGCTTCGACACCCGGTCGTGCTCGCCACTGCGAGCGAAGATCATTTTGCGGCCGGTCTCCTGCCAAATACGGAATCTGTCCATCGGGCGGATCAACGATGATGGAGGTTCGAAATTGTCCATCTAGCTGGATGGCATCGGTACGAGGATCCCACCAGAAGCTATTATAGCCAAGGTCGGCGTTGCCGTCAGTCGGTGGGGCTCGTTCTGGATCGACCGGTTGTGAAGCGATATCGTAGCGATCGCGCCAGCCCTGTTCTACATCGGCTGCTTCTTCCTCGGTGAGGAAACCTTTTTCGCCCAGCTCCTTGGGACGCACCAGCGGAGTCTGAGAGGAATTACTCCAATAACCCTGAAGATCTGGCCTGCCACCCATGGTTCTCGGCATTTCCCAGTCCTGCGCCAAAGCTGGCCAAGCGATAAGACAAGCTGCCACGATGCTGCAGGTAAAACGCCAATTGTTTCTCATTTGTATCCCTCTTTGAGCAAGGTTTTACTTCTTCTTAGGGCTCATTTGAGCATAACCCCAAAACTTCCTTGCCTCAATATGGGAAAGATGAATTGCGGTTCGCCAGCGATGACTGATGCCTTCTCTGGTGCTTTTCATTTACCATCGGCCTTATTATCAGTAACTAGATTCTCCAAACTTGTGATTCTCTACTAACATATTGTTATTTAAAGAGTATTTATTAAGCCATTGCTTGATATCCCCAGCTGCAACATTCTGTGACAGCGACATTACGCCGCATTGGATTGATGCGACAATGTTGTTACTATAATTCTCAGTTTAAGTACTTAGATTGTCGGCTTTTCTGGTTTACTGATGGCGAACAGCGCAACTGTTCACCTCGCTTGATGTGAATCAAACGAATTCTCATCCCGCCGGTTAAACTGACACTGAGAGATTATTTGCCACTCTGAATTTGATAAAGCGTGTCTAAAGTTAAATATCAAGGAGCAGTCATGCTACGTAATACATTCTTAATTTGCAGTTTGCTAGTTGCCTCATCCGCAGCGTTAGCGGATGAGTGGTTGCGCTCTATTCCGGATTTTGAGCTTAGCGATCATCTGGGTGCCACCCATACTCTGCAACAATACGCCGACAATGAATTTGTTGTGTTCTATGTACAGGGCGTTGGTTGTCCAATCGCCAGAATCGCCTTGCCGAATTACCGCGAAGTTCGCGATGAGTATGCTGACAAAAATATCGAATTCCTCATGTTCAATTCGAATATTCAGGACAATCTTCCGCGCATAGCGAAAGAGGCTGGAGAATTTGGAATCGACTTTCCGATTATGAAAGACGAAGGCCAGGTGTTAGCAAAAGCTTTAGGCGTGGAACGCACGGCTGAGGTTTTTATCGTAAACCCCAGAACCAAAGAAGTTCTGTACCGCGGTCCAATTAACGACCAGCTAGGCTATGAAACGCAGCGTAACAATGCCAACGAGCATTTCTTAAAAGACGCATTGAACACTGTTCTTGCTGGCGGCACGGTAAATATGGATGACGTGCCTGACTCCAAAGGCTGTTTAGTAGCTATATTCGATACATAGTCGAATCACACAAAAATGTGAACGACGGGGGACATCTAATGTCCCCTTTTTTGTCCCGATTCTTGTATAAACCTATTCATTTGTGGTGGCCCAGGCAACGGTGAAGCATATGAAGGCTCACAAATCGAAAGTTAAAACCATCACCTTCGATAACTACCATGAATTTGCAGATCACCGACTCATTGCTAAAGGTCTGAAAGCGGATATTTATTTCGCCCGCCCATATGCTTCATGGGAACGTGGAATCAATGAAAACACTAATGGATTGATCCGGCAGTATCTCCCAAAGGGAATAGAGTTTAACAGAGTAACTGAGGACTAGATTCAATTGGTAATAGATCGATTAGACAATCGACCTAGGAAAACACTTGGATTTAGATCTTTGAATGAATTATATATAGGGCGACGAGTAGATTTACTCGCTGCGTAATTGATTTGCACTTATTAGTCGAAACCGCGACTTAATAAGCTTAGGCGTTTTGTAGCCGACATTTCTCGATCAAGCTTATGAGCGTTTCTAACCGCATAGCACTCTATTTAAATCGTATCTCGGCATCGCCCACTCCGACTTTGAGTTTGATAGTATCCTCACCTCTGCCTTCTATCCTAATGCTATTACCAGGGCCAGGAGGGCTGGGAAAATCCATTTTACGATTGTCAACCCAGGCTCTGGCATTGCCAACAGTTGTCTCTAATGAGATTTGGCGCCAGTCTCGCGCGCCGCTTACCGATCGAATATTGCCAACTTCTAAATCGACATCCAGATCGCCTGCCGGCACATCGATTGTGACATCGCCATAGCCTTGATCGATTTCGACGCCAGCGCCGATTCCGCTGATCTCTATATCGGCAGCTAATGCACTCATTTTCACGTGGATATCGGCCGGTACTTGTACAGTCCACGATTCCTTGATTCGTGATTCCCGACTCCTGCCCCTGGGTGTCAGCCTCACGATCACGACGTCATCTCGAATCGTTACCCGGACATTGATGGCTTGCATCAAAGAATTATCATCATCCAGGCGACTGGTCAGAAACCAATTCAGCGGGCTCCAATTGTCGCCATCGTCGGTGTAGCGCTTAGGTTCAACTTCGAGGTGAATATAAATATTGGAATCTGCTGACGGTTCAACTGTTGCTGCTCCGTTTCCCATGATGAGTTGCAGTTCTGACTGTTCCTCTATCGGGATTACGCTCTCAAGTACTCGCTCATTTGCTTCTGCCGACCCAATTTTAAGAATGGCATGGGTAATTAGTAATCCCATGACAAGGATAGAAAAAACATCTTTGGAATGGTTTGAGCAATTGTTTTCAACCACTCGGAGTTTTACGGATTTATTGGTCTTATTCGTCGATTCAGAATTCGAAGTGTTTTCCGAATTATCTCCATTGCTGTGATTAGCACGAGGTCTCATGCCGGCTTTCATTTTTCGGTTTCGCCACATCGCTGTGCGAGCCATACGAACGTTTACCCGCAGCCAGCGGAGGCATTGCCATCCCAGTATGCCTGCAAGAATTGACAGCACGAATAAGACTAACTGAGGTATGCCGGCGCGAAGCGTAGGTTCCAACACTTCGACAGACAAAAACGGGAGTATCAGGCTTGCTGCCGCTCCACCGACACCCGCAATAAGCATTGCAGCGCCAATGACTCCCATGATTGAAAACATCAGCAGTAGAGATGCCAGCCATAAATTATTGCCTACTGAGGAGCGAAATCGTTGGCTTTTCGACATCTCCGACTTATCGCTGCGACCAAGAACCAACGCCAAACCATAAGCTTCAGCAAGTTGGTCAACTGGACCCAGCCCACTAAGAATATCTGCTAAATCGCGATTCTCTCTCCTTCCCTCTGCTATGTGACTTTCTATCTCACTGACGATTTCTGCGATAGTTTGAGGAGAAACTTCCCACAATTCGAGAATTTCCCTTAGCTGATACTTATAACCGTTGAAGATCGAGTCTTGATCCATGTTATCAATATCCCCGTTGGTATTCCTCACAGGTGGCTGTCGAGAGACTTCAGATTTCACAGTATCGATTTTTGTGCGGTATTGTTTTGATTGGATTGCAACGACTCGGCACCAACAATTTCATTGACATCAGCTACCAAATTTAGCCACTCCTTTCGCATCGTACGCAGTTTGTTCTTTCCCTCTTTCGAAAGCCTGTAGTACTGGCGCGGTGGCCCCGAATCGGATTCTTCCCAGTACGTTACCAACCAGGACTGCCCTTTGAGCCTTCGCAGGATGGGATAAACCGTCCCTTCACTTACCGCAAGACGGGGTGTATTCGCAAGACGAGTGACAATCTCATATCCGTAACTGGGTCGCTTCTCGATAAGGGCGAGAATACTCAGCTCCAATAAGCCCTTGTGCATTTGTGAGGTCCAGCCGTCAGCCATATCCCTTCCCCGAATTCAAAGCGAAGCTCGCAGTAATTGTCGTCGAGTAACAAGGTAATGTTAATCGCCTAGTATTGTCAAGTCAAAAGTACTGTGTTATATGTAGTACTATGTTTTATACAGTACTAAAAAATAGTTGCGCAAATTAACCTTTATTCAACAATGAGCCTGAGGATTCCAATATGTCCACAACAAACAAAAGCTACTTGATGCCGGGAAGTAAACACTGCACTGCACTACTTTTCATGCTGGTTTTTACGGGTTGCAGTCAGGTCTATACCCTCGGCTACATGTCGAAGGTGTTGATCAACCAGGACGCAAACACTGACGACTATCTGTGGAAAGAAGCCTACACAATACCCGCATCTAGTACTCCACTTCCTTTGCCCAAGAGTTATGAAATCGATAGAGTGCGAAACGCATTCACACAGGGGAAAACTCAGTTTAATTTGGAATCCTATTTAGCAGAATCGAGCTCGACTGCGCTGCTTGTGGTTAAAGATGGTCGACTACTTTATGAACAATACTTTAACGGCAGCTCTGCAGAGCAACTGCAAGCGACTTTTTCGATCTCGAAATCGATATTCTCGTTGCTTCTGGGTAGCGTTATAGAAGACTATCCGTCGCTCTCACTTAGCGATCCGATAACGGATTATCTTCCTGAATTGGCAGCGCGGGATTCCCGATTTGCCGGTGTAGACCTGGCGAGCCTTATCGACATGCACTCCGGAATCCGTTATTCGACCGATACCAGTTTTCCCTTCGTTAATCAGGACGCACCTCTTGTCTACTACGCCAGCAATCTGCGCGCCGTGGTATTACAGAAGACCACATTGGAATCTGTTCCAGGTGAATTTCATTACAACGACTACAATCCGAATATGTTCGCGCTGGCCTTGGAAAGAGTAGTGGGAAAGAACCCGGTAGTTTTGGTTCAGGAAAAGCTATTCGAGGCGATTGGCGCGGAAGACAGTGCCCTGTGGTCTACGGATAATCATGGCTTCCCATATTGGGAAAGTGGCTTTGTAGCGACCGCGCGAGACCTGGCCAAAATCGGGCAATTAATGTTGGATGATGGTCAGGTCAATTCTGTAAAGTTAATCTCCACCGATTGGCACAGACGTTCCACCACTTACCCAGATGCTGAACTACCAGAAGAGTTGGATGGCCGACAATGGATTTATCGGAATGGCTGGTGGCAAATTCTTCGAGCTGCCCCACCCAACGACTACGCGGCGATAGGCCGATTCGGTCAGATGATCTATGTATCTCCAGCTCACGGTGTAGTCATTGTACGCACGGGCACTGACCAAAATCCGCCAAGCGATAGTGAGCTCACAAAACTGTTCTATGCAGCAACAGAGGCATTAGATGGTGGATAAAAATTGCGGATGCCCGTTTATTAGCTATAGCTAATAAGCTTAAGAAACTCGCATAAAGTGTTTAGGGTTGGAGTATAAATTCAGAAGTCTTGTAAGAGCGTTTCTTGCACTAAACTTACAGTCGACAATCAGTGCTAGCCGGAAGCAGGCTTGCCCTTTTAGAAGGAATGTCTTTTATCGACTTAGGCTGACACAAGACTGTTCAAAATTTTGTGTCAAAATAAAAAACACCTCATCTATCTGATCACAGATCAAGTGCGCCATCAAGCCTGCCCTCGAAGAAGATTGCCAGTTGAGATAATGTCAGGCCCCAATTTTGGGTCAGCATTGTCCATTTTTTGCTGGCGTTCTGAATGCCCATATACAACAACTTGAGCAAGCTATTATCGTTAGGGAAGCCGCCTTTGGTTTTTGTCAGTTTACGAAACTGCCGATGCACGGCCTCAATGGAATTGGTTGTGCAGATAACCTTGCGGATGGTTTTACGATAGCGAAAGTAGACCGATTAGTTATCCCTTTTTTTGTCCCTATTCTTGTATAAACATACTCATTGTAGACAGACTAAGTTACAACCGTTCTGCTTTAGTTGTGCACCACATTGCGAATGATGGCAATCATATCGCTGATGCCTTTGCGAAAATCCTCAACAGGAACTCTTTCATCATTACCGTGCACCCCAGATGGTTCGCCGGCGCGCGTAATTATAGGGTTGAAACCATAACTAACAATGCCGAGATCTCGAGTGAAGTGACTGTCGGTAAAACCGGTACTCACCGAGGGCAACACTCTAGATCGGGGATGGAGTTCGCGGGTTACATTTTCTATCGCTTTAAATAGTCTCGAATTCGTAGACGAAATTGCCGGCGTAAAAGCCATTATTACCTCGACCTCAACACCGGCTGGCGCGACCAGAGCGGTAAGATCGGCGATGAATTCTTCGGCGGGCCTGTCAGGTAACATGCGGCAATCCAATTCTGCCCAAGCTTCAGGCGGCACTACATTAATCTTGTTCGAGCCACTCATGCGCGTCATGGAACAAGTATCTCTGGTAAGCGCATGATGGCCGGGACGGTAATCCTGAAAAGCCGGGAGGAATTCGGGGTCTTGAATTGCCGTGGCCATATCGGCATAGGCTGCTGCCCATTCATCATCCAGCGATAATGCCACTCCGGAAAAGTAGGTATTCACTTCTGGAATGATGCGAGCTGGAAACGGATTCGCCCGCAGTATTGCCAATGCATCTACTATACGGGTTACGGAACTGGTAGTACGCGGCGATGATCCGTGACCGGGTACGTCTACGGCTTTTAGTCTTAACCACACTGGTACTTTTTGTGTAACCTCAACACCGAAAATTATTTCATCGACATTTCTGCTGCCGGCACCACCCTCGTTGATTAACAGTCCCATGCCATCAAAAATTTCCCGTCTATTCTCTATCAACCAACCTACGCCATAGGCCCCCCCCGCTTCTTCGTCGGCAGTAGCGAGAAAGACAACATCGCGGTTTAGAGCACGACCGCTTCTGTGCAGGGTCAAAAAAGCAGCAAGCTGGGAGATACCGGTTCCCTTCATGTCTCTGGCACCACGGCCCAGAATATAGCCATCGCGCAATTCACCAGACAGCGGATCTGTGGTCCAGTAAGCCGGGTCCGCAGGAACCACATCGGTGTGCTGCAACATCATCAACCCAGGCTGATCTCCACCCTCTAACCTGGCCCAGATATTACCGCGGCCCGGCGCGCTTTCCGCTGTTTCATACTCAATGCCCTCCGCCTCGAAGATGGCTGCATAGAAATCCACGGCTCGCGATTCATTGCCCGGCGGGTTAATGGTGTCGATCTGAATGAGTTGCTGTAGCCAAGCCACCGATTCATCTTCGATAGACTGTGCGCTTGCCAGGGTGGAAATCGTCAAACTGATGATTAGCAATAAGGGGCTTGTGATATTCAAACTTTGTCTCCTGTTCAATTCAGAGTGAAAATACAACAGATCAGTCGATGTAGATAGTAGTGAAGCTGTACTTCAGAATACCTTTCCCCATGACGAATAGCTTATGTCAGCCGAGTCCTGGGGCCTCGACCTAAAATCTGCTTCCCCGATACTTCGGTGAGCTGAGGACAATCCATGAAAAAATATATTGACGGTGTCGCATCTAATCTCAGCGAAATTGCATCTGGTTAATTAGAGACAATCAAAAACAGGAGCAGGGTATGGAAAAGTTAGCAGATTTTGGAGTAGGTGGAGGGCTTGCGGCTCTCGCCTTTTGGATGTTCATCGCCGCTGTTGTGATAGGAGGTATATGGGACAGTATCCGCAAACGCGAGGCACAACACGAGACGGTACGGCGAATAATAGAAAGTGGTCAGCAGATTGATCAACAGCTAATAGATAAACTTTTATCGCTCAGCGATGGACGCAGTAAGCGTCTCGATCGAGACTTTAAGATAACGGCGCTATGTATATTGCCTACGGCCGTCGGCATGGCATTTTTTGCAGGAATACTCGGCTCTTACTATCCAGGCTATCTGATGCCTTTATTGGGAGTCGCGGCACTACTTGCCTGTATCGGTATTGGATTCTGGGTTGCTGCGAATTATGTCGCCCGGTGGTATATCGAGGACAGCAATTCTGCAAACACTGACGCGCTTGGATAGCTCTTGTGCCTAAAGCACAAGATTATTATCCGGATTGCCCTGAACCCTTGCTGGTTAGCTTGGCCAGAGGTGGCGATCGTAAAGCATTTGAGGAGTTGGTACGCAGACGTCAGTCCTGGATACGTCATTTGATGCAACGCTGCTGCGGAGACCGGGCACTGGCTGATGATCTGGCACAGCAGGTATTTCTGCAGGTCTGGCTGAAGCTTCGTGGATTAAAAGAGCCTGGCGCATTTGGCGGCTGGCTGAAACGACTGGCAATCTCAATTTGGCTGCAGTATTTACGCAAGCACGATGCCCTGCTCGATGCCGAGGAATACAGTGACAACACCGCACAACAGGAATCTCCTGCGGAGGCTATGGATCTGGACGCTGCCCTAAGCACACTATCGGACACTGTAAGACTTTGCATTGTACTGTGCTATCACGAAGGAATGAGTCACAAGGAAATAGCCGAGAGCACAGGATTGGCTCTTGGAACCGTAAAGTCACATATCAATCGAGGCTCACAGCGACTACGAGAATGCCTGTCCGCCTATGCTGAAAGTAGCAACAAGGAGAATTCACTATGACAGAGGATCGAGATCCTTTCCTGCAATCTCTGTTCGATGACTCAAGGTTGGAGCCGGTGAGTGAGGAATTCACATCAGCGGTTGTGAGCAGAACTTATAGCCTGCGCAATAAATTAATCACTGTTGCAGTCGGACTAATAGTGATCTTGCTTGTTTACACCTGGTTCTATGGCGCTCCTGGGCAAGGCCTTGCATTAGCGATGGCGAAGTTTTTGAGCACCAGCCTGATTGATTTGGGCAATAGTTGGGCGGCACTGATTTTGGCACCGATTAATAGCATCGCTGGATTATTGGCTATTACGTTTAAATTGCTTCGCAGTTTTAGTAAAAAAATTCTGGGGCTGTAATTATTCGACGAAGGCACGCTCTATGACATAGTGGGCCTTGATACCCTGCCGTGACTCTTCAAATCCCCAATCGTCCAGAATCTGGCAGGTATCTGTCAACATACTTGGACTTCCGCAGATCATGAATCTATCAAGCTCCGGATCGGCCTTAGGCAAACCAATATCGTTAAATAGCGTGCCGGAGGACATTAGGTCAGTGAGACGGCCCTGCGTTTGGAATTCTTCTCTAGTGACACTCGGATAATAGATTAGCTTCTGTCTTACTTCTGCGCCGAAAAATTCATTGTTGGGAAGGTCTTGCTTGATAAAGTGCTGATACGCCAATTCGGATACGTAACGCACGCCATGAGTAAGAATGATTTTATCGAATTTTTCATAAACCTCCGGGTCTTGAATAATACTGATAAAAGGCGCCAGACCTGTGCCGGTGCTGATTAGATATAAGTTCCTGCCTTCCAACAAATGATCGACTACAAGAGTGCCTGTGGGCTTGCTGCTGACGAATACTTCATCACCCACTCTAATATTCTGCAGTCGTGAAGTAAGGGCGCCATCAGCGACCTTGATGCTGAGGAATTCCAATTCCTCGTCATAATTAGGGCTGGCAATGCTATATGCCCGCATCAATGGTTTTCCCTCGACTTCCATGCCGAGCATCAAAAAATGGCCATTCTCAAATTTCAAAGAGCGGTCTCGGGTAGTTTTGAAGCTAAACAGGGAATTATTCCAGTGATGAATTTCGGTTACGCTTTGGGTGGAGATACTGGCCACTGCTAACTCCTGTAGTTGCCTACTGCTTTTGGGGGGTAAATATCAATTGCGCACAGTCTAGGACTTCTTTACTATATCTGTAAAATTGATTATATATATTAGAGTTATCTATTTTACCTATATGAGATTCACCCTTAAACAACTGCAAGTGTTCCTGGCCGTCGCCAGTCATGAGAATGTGAGTCAGGCGGCCAGTGAACTGTCTATGTCGCAATCTGCCGCCAGCACAGCGCTCAAGGAATTGGAACATCGCTTCGGCTTGAATCTGTTCAACCGCATTGGCAAGCGTTTGCAACTAAACGATCAAGGTGCCGCCTTGCGCTCGAAGGCCGCAGCGTTAATCTCTAGAGCCGAAGAACTGGAAGGCTCCTTAATCAAGCACGATGAAATCGGGGAGCTGAAGGTAGGAGCCACACTGACAATTGGCAATTATTTGGCAATTGGAATTATGGCTGCGTTTATGAAGGAGCACGTCAGCGCCAGAGTACATTTGAATGTAGAAAACACCGCCGCAATAGCGGCTAAAGTTCGCAATTTCGAATTGGATATAGGTTTGATCGAAGGAGAGCTGCAAGAAGCGGACTTGGATGTAAGCTACTGGCGAGAAGATGAACTCTCCCTTTTCTGTGCCCCGGGCCACCCACTCAGCAAAAAGCCCAGGCTTGGCGATGAAGATCTATTAACGGCTAACTGGATTGTGCGAGAGAAGGGTTCTGGTACACGTCAGGCTTTTGATCGCGCCATGAGTGGCATTCTGCCGGATCTGGATTTGAGGTTGGAGTTACAGCACACAGAAGGTATAAAGCGTGCAGTCGAGGCAGGCTTGGGCATTGGTTGTTTGTCAAAGATAACCTTGGAAGAGGCTTTTAAACGCGGCACACTGCTTCCCCTGGAATGCCCCCATAGAAATTGGATGCGCAAATTCTATTTCATCATGCACAGACAGAAATTTCTAAGTCATGGTGTTAAGAGCTGGATAGAGCATTGTAAAAATACTTAGACCGAATAGTACCAACGGCTTTAAAAAAGTCAGCGCGCCATAGCAGTAACAACAGGATCGGAATACAGAATGTCAGATGTAAGCAGCAGCCCGAGCAAAAGCTCGATTTCAAATCGTGTCGCCATTTTCACTGTGGCTCATCGAAAGATACTTGTCACTATCGCGGCCATTACTAGCTTACTTCTGGCAAGCGGCATTCCACGAACAAGTTTCGACACCTCACTCGGGGCTCTGCTCACACAGAGCGATCCCTATCTCGATGAATTGCGTGTCATGCAAGAAGAGTTTCCAAGTCCCTTAGAAGTTAGCTTCGCCTTTGTTGCAGGCGAGAACGAAACGGTTTTCAATCATGAACTTCTGCAGGCAATAGCAGATCTAAGAGAAAACTTTCGGGCAATTCCGTTCGCCACTCGAATAAGCTCTCTGCTTAGCTATGAATCGCCAGAGACAGGCCGGCGATTATTTATTACAGCTCCTGCAAACTATTCTGCGTCTGAGCTTAGAGGGTTAAGCGAGGTGGCATTGAATGACAGACTACTCACAGCCAATCTACTTTCCGACGATGCGCGCCTTAGCTTCGCCACTATAACTACCGAAGGAAACGACGTTAGTGCAGCTGAGCGTCTGCAGATAGCGAACGCCGTAGTACTGCTAAGAGATCAACTGCGGGATCGCCATCCCACTGTGGGAATACATGCAAATAGTGAAGTAATGCTAGAACAATCGAGCCAACAAGCAATGCTTGATGATCTGACTAGCTTGATGCCCTTCGTGATCCTGGCCTGTGTTCTCGCCATCTGTTACTGCTTTCGATCGGCCACGCTGGGCATATGTATTCTAACCCATACGCTATTCACTCTGCTCTCCACAATAGGTGCGCTTGGCTATCTTGGCTTCGCTTTCAATAGCATTTCCATTATTGCCCCTTTAGTTCTAGTAATTATTTCGGTGGCGAATAGCGTGCATATAATTTCAATCTATAAGCAGGCTCTGCACCGCGGCGTGGAGAAGATAGAGGCCATGCGAGAAAGTGTTCTACACAACTTTCAGCCCGTAACTCTCGCCGCTCTGACAACCGCCATCGGCTTTTCATCGCTGAATATGTGTTCATCTCCTGCAATACAGGAGTTTGGTCAGATTGTGGCATTGGGTATAGTATTCGCCTATGTGCTGACCCTGCTGCTACTGCCCGCTGTATTGATATGGATGACTTCAAAGCGCGAGGTGATAGCAAGCTCGGGCGTGCCATTCATGGAGGGCACTCTGCAAAAAATTAGTGCGTTTACTCGACGTCGAGATTCTTCCATTTTTTGGATATGTACCGCTCTGGCAATCATCACATTTTTTTTACTGCCATTAAATGAAACAGACTTCGACAGACTCGACTTCATCGCCGCCGATTCCGATATCAAACAGTTCTATGATGAAGTAAGCACGCACTATAATCGCGGTCCGGCCCTAACCTATGGCATCGATGCCCGAACCGCCCAAGCCGCCATCGATCCAGACTTCCTGAGACGTGTAGAGGAATTTGGCTTTTGGCTGAATCAACAGGCAGCGGTTGAATCAGTTGCGAGCCTGGTTGATGTTGTCAAAACTATTAATCGAGTGCAGCACGATGATGTCGGCTTCGATCGAATTCCTGACGACATAGACACTGTATCTAATTATCTGTTGGGCTATGCCCTTGTGCAAACCGAGGATTTTCCACTTTTCGGATTTGTAAATCTCGAATTCTCTATGATGAATATATTCGTGAATGCAACGCCAATGTCCAACCAACAACTCATAGATTTCGATTCACGGGTAACAAAAAAATTCCAGCAAGACTTCCCCGATGTAGACTTATTACATGGCAGTGGCATACTACTTTTTTCCCGCATGGACGAATTAGTCACAATAGAGCTATTGCAGGGATATTCAATAAGCCTACTGCTGATTACCCTGAGCCTAATCGTGGGCATGCGCAGCATCTATTTCGGCATTCTGAGCATCATACCCAATCTATTGCCCGCCACAATGGTGTTTGGATTTTGGGCCCTATTTGTGGGACAACTGGATCCTTTCGTTATGATGCTATTCAGTATTAGCATCGGCTTGGTGGTAGACGATACAGTGCATCTGTTAAGCCACTATCTAGAGAAGCGTCGCGCAGGTCTGGATCAAGCTAAATCCATTGATTATGCAATTAGCACAGCGGGACCAGCCTTATCAATTACAACTATAGTACTTGCACTTGGCACAACAATTCTAATCGGTGCCAATACCATCTATTTTCAGCAGGCAGCGAAATTACTTGTTCCTATTGTGGTGTTGGCACTGGCACTGGATCTATTCTATTTGCCAACAATTTTACGTCGCTTCGATAAACAGTTTAAACCTGAGAATATTGTGACTTCTTGATTTCATGGCCGTATTATTGAACCAAACTAAATCAGGAGTCTTGCAATGAAAAATAATCATAAACCTCTTAGCAGAAGAGAATTTACCAAACTAGGCGCAACCGCAATAGCGGCCGCAACAGCAGGAGCGAGTCATATGGCGTCGGCACAGAGCGCAGCAAGTGAACTGGAATCCATCTATCTAATGGAGCTTTCGCTGGACGTGGCCGACCAATTGGATGCTGGTCACACCAGCATAGCGCCAGTAACCGGTGGCACTTTCGGAGGCCCCAGACTGAAAGGAACAGTGAGAAACGGCGGAGCCGACTGGATTACTCAGGTATCCGGCCATAGCAGCCTGGATGTAAGAATCACCCTGGATACCGATGATGGCGACATCATCTACATGACCTACACCGGCGTCGTTCATCCAGGAGAGAACGGCCTGTATTGGCGAGTGCGCCCGATATTCCAAACCGCATCGGAAAAATACGACTGGCTCAATCACATAGTGTGCATCGGCAAGAGCAAACAGATCCCCGGGAAAGTCGCCTACGACATCTTCCAAATTCTTTAGACCCATCTCAAAATCTAAAAAGCCCGGACCTAGTGATAGGTGCGGGCTTTTTGCTTCTCCATTCCCTACCTGGCTCAAAAATAGAGTGTTCCCCAATTCATACAAGCCCTGCTGTCCCATTTTTGCGACATTGAATGTCCTAGTAATGGGATTTACAAGCTAATGGGGTCATTAGATAAAGCCCCTTTCCCAATAAATTCAACGTGTTGAGAAATGGTCTATTTCTTGCAAAAACATCATATAGTACAGCGACAACCATCTGTAACGCTCAAGATGAAGATATTGTTAAAGGCTGAGGGCATCTGAGCAAACAACTAGTAAAGAATTTGCGCTGATACCAAAAGCCAAAAAAATCACCACGGAAGAGAAAATGTCGAAGAGAAAGCTAACCCTGATTCTTACATTGGCCGTTTCGCTATTGCTTCCTCTACAAGCCGCTGCTGCAGATGACGAGCTTCTACAAGGCATCGAATATTTCAATAATGCTCAATATTCAGAAGCTTATTCTTCTCTAAACCAATTGGAATCAAAATTCAGGTCCAACGCTGAGTTCCAATACTATTATGGTTTAAGCCTTCTTATGACCGACGACACCAAGCAAGCACTCGAGATTATGAAACAGGCGATAAAGCTTGAGCCCGACAATCCGGATTACCACTATGCCTTAGCTAGAATCTATGAAGCTCGAGCAGAGGAGGTAAGTGTTTTCCGAGTGATTGGGGTCGGGAGGTCTTATAAGGCTGCGCTACGAAGAACATTAGATCTTAGTCCGCAACATGTCGGTGCAATCAGAGCCTTAGCTTCTGCGTCGCTTGACGTAATGCCACCCTTTGATGACAAAAAAACAGGATATGCATTGCTTACCCGATTGAAAGAATTGGATGCTGCCTCCGCGGCCTCGGTGGAAGGTCGTCTTGAAAACGGTAAGAATTTTGCGCTTGCTGAGGAGCTTTTCCTGACAGCCATTAATACGCCGGGAACAAGCTCTTCACCGGGAAGCTCAGTCGCCATTCGAGCGCGAACCGATCTGGGCCTGCACTATATTCTGAACAAGCAATATAGCGAGGCAATACCCTATTTGCAGCAAGCACTCAGCGTGCCCAGAGACTGGACAGAAATTACTGAAGCCTTCAAGGCGCCCATGCTTCTGGCAGCGGCCTATTATTCTTTAAATGACCAATCTAATTTTGGAAAATATGCTTTAGAGGCCGAAATAGCTGCCGTGTTTGAGAGGGATAGAAAGGCGCTTAAAAATTGGTTCAACTATTACGACATCAAGTACGAATTTAAAACTTTCAGATAGTGAACACTCCAAACATTTTTTGCAGCAAATTTTACCGAACTGGCTAAATATCTAAAAATGGAAATCAATAATTGAGAAGAGAGCTTCAATGGCATTACTACAAGACCTAAAATATTCGCTGAGACTGCTGCGTAAAACACCAGTCCACACTGCAACCACACTATTCGTAATGGTGATGGGTCTATCTCTCTACTTAGCCAGTTACTCCTATGCCAAAGCTCGCAATGACAAGCCCATGCCATTTCCAAATGGAGACCGTTATGTAGTATTAAAGACAGTCGATCCTATTAGCGGTTTTGATGAATGGCAGAAATCTGCCTTCGATTTATATACTTACAATCGATTAAAGAGTAGCAGTGAAAATTACTCTTTGTTGGCAGCTATACAGTTCAGCAATGCGACAATCAGTGATGATAGTAGTTACGCCAGACAATTTAGCTCCGCGACTCTATCAATAGACATTCTTTCGGCAACTGCAGTTAGTCCTCTCCTTGGCAGGCTCTTTACATCGGAAGACTCGGCGTTAGAGGCAACGAACGTTGCACTTATTAGTTTCGAACTATGGCGAGACTACTACGCAGGAGATTCTGGAATTATCGGCAGGATTAGTCGAATTAACGGCCAGCCTCATAACATCATCGGAGTCATGCCAGAAGGGTTTAATTTTCCCGTACAACAGCACCTGTGGTTGCCTTTACGTGTAAGCAATGCCCTGCAACCAAATGAAGGAGGCTCGGTATCTCTGGCTGGCATATTGAAACAAGGGGTAGCTCTAGACACGATTGAAGCGGAGCTAAGCGCACTGACAGATCAACTAGCCCAAGAATTACCCGATGATTATAGTCAGCAAAGAGTGGTGGTAGGTCCTTATGCACAATCAGTTTCCAGCAGCTTCAATGGTCCCCAAAATATAGCCTTCATGATCCTGGTACTTGCGTACCTTGTTCTTGCGTTGACAGTCGTCAATCTGTCTTCCTTGCTTTTTATGCGATCGACTTCCAGAAAACAGGAACTGGTGGTGCGAGCTACCATGGGTGCCGGCGGATTGGATTTAGCGAAGCAAGTATTGCTTGAGTCCGCCGCTATTTGCACTACTGGGCTGATATTGAGCTTGGCATTGAGTAGATTCCCGCTAGGTTTTTTATACAGTTTGTCTGGCGGGAGCAGCTTTTGGGAAACCTCAGAACTTAATCTACAAACTATTCTAGTGGGATTCGGAGTAACTGTTGTGATCTGGTTAAGTTCAGGCTTGACGGTAGCTTACAAAGCCTGGAAAACCACACCAGGCAATATGCTGACCGACACAAATAAGGGTACGGGTAGCGATGGTAAAGCTATCGCAAGTAAAGTAATCGTGGCCGTAGAAGTCATCATCAGCTGCTTTCTGCTTTTTGTGACTGCTGCCATGATTGTCATATTAAGCCGGTTAACCATTATTGACCCCGGAACCAGTACTGGCGATACGGCCTTTGGCAGGTTCAATCTCTCCCATCTCGGAACTAATGACCTGCACAGTCAGTTAGTTTTTGTTGATGATTTGATTCGCGAAGTCAGCGAAATACCTGGCATTTCCAAAGCCGCTGTAACCACTGCTATCCCTACCTTACCGGGCCGCTTTGGCAGCTATCAACTTGAGGATTACATCGGCCTAGAAGGCAGTGAAAATCTGCCAGGACAAGGGACCATCTGGGTGAGTGACAATTACTTCGATGCAATCGAAATAGACCTGGTAGAAGGCCGCTGGTTTGATTCTGGTGACTCAGCCAGCTCTGACAATGTCGTCATAATTAGCAATGAATTTGCGCAGCAACTGTGGCCTCAGGAGTCGCCGCTAGGTAAAACAATCCACACCGTCGTGAATAACAAACAAGAGTCTCTTTCAGTCGTCGGTACAATCACGGCAGATCTTAAACAGGATGTTCTCGATTCAGAGTTGTTTATAGTGCCCAATCTATATCGCCCACTGCGACAGAATACGCCTGCAAACGTATTTATTTTGGTCAAGTTTCAATCTTTTCTGACTATCACTGATTTGGAGCAAACGATCAGGGCCGCTGCCGTTAGGGTTGATCGCAATGTGGCAATTGAAAACTTCCGAATATTGGATGAATACATAGAGAACAGTGACGTCTCGAGTATATTAACAGTGTCTCAAACCGTCGCTTTTGCCACCCTCCTTCTCGCTGTCATTGGTGTTTACACGGTACTAGCAAGATCTGTAAGCCAACAAACTCATGAAATCGGCATTCGACGGGCATTAGGATCGACCAACCTAAGGATTTTTCTGAGATTCATTAAGCCAGGGCTTCACATTCTCCTCGCTGGAACGGTTCTTGGAAGTGGCCCCGCGCTTATTGGTTTTGTGTATGCAATATCTGCATCAAGCTCATCGACTTCGTCCTTGTACATGCTGCCAGCTGTCTGGATTGGGGTCACCCTCCTTATGTTTTCGATTATCGCTGTGGCTTGCTATATACCTACAAGAGCAGCGATTCGTTTGGAGCCAGGCGAGGCGCTGCACTATGAATAATAAGATCAACATAATTTAGATTCGTCAGACTAGGTTGCAAGAACATTCAGTGTCTAAGTTTTTGATGCAAGCGAACCATCATCATCACGTGCAAAACTCCTGTTTCAAAAAGTTAACCGCTGTCCCAGAATGGCACGATCCAAAAATCTCGAGCAGTTCAGCAGAGTGCAAAGTGCAAGACAAAAAGTTTCTTCAGTGAGGCGTTTACGGTTTGTAAATAACGAGCTGGAGAAACTTTTTAGCGCCGCAGTTTACGTTTTGCTGAGCTGCGTCCCACCCACAAAAAAACCCGATCACCGAAGGTGACCGGGTTTTTGTTCTCAATCGAAACTAAAGCGCGTGGACTTACTGACCGCCTTGATCGACGTCCTTCCACCTAACCGCTCCGAAAAACATCTCATCCCAGCTTTGCTGACCCCAAGGCACTGTCCTTTCCGGATCTGGGTTAGCATGGTTTTGCGCGGAGTTATCAAACGCACCCACCGCCGTAATCTTGGTACCGGCCGGTACAAATTTGGGCTCGGCATAGGTGTAACTCATCTGCCAGGCATAGTTGTACTGCGCGATGTTGATTAGCTCTTCGCTTGTTCCGTCTGGATAATCCGCATAGAAACGCATGTACTTGCCACGGAAATGCATATGAGGCAGGTAGCTGTAAATGTTGGCATCCTTGCGGACAGTAATTGTTGCCGTCTGCTCAAAGGCTGGATCATTCGCTGGAATATTGGTCCAGGTATTAGGAAAGATACAAGCACATTGACCGGACATTCTTTCTTCGGGAACAACACCTTCAGGGTAGAACCACAGACCGATTTCACTGCTATCAACTGTCTCGCGACCGTTAGTTGTGTAATGCAAGTTCAGGTTCAATACAGAGCCGTCTTTCAACAGACCACCGGTGTTAGGCGGATTAAATGCAGCTGTACCGCCGGGAATATAGGCTGTGATGCTGGCTTTATCCGGATTGTTTCTACCCAGGGCATTCAGACGCTTGCCAATTTCTTCCGGGTAGTTCAGCGAATTGATCGTATGGTGCAACACTGTTCGATCACCGGGAATATATTCACTACCCCGTAACCAACGGTCTTTACCGTCGAGATCGATCACTACGGCAACGTCGCGATAGTCCAATACGCCAGTGGCTGGTACCGGCTGCGAAGGCACCTTAATAATGTAATCAGGTTCATCACCCAAGCTCCACTTGGAAGTGGACCAGGTGAGCTCGGTTAGAGGATCAGTATCACCGTCTTTAGGAGCACCGGCATCGGCCCAGGCAATAATATTTCTGACTTCCTCATTAGTAATGAGTCGGTCGTTAATAAACTCGCCGATATGACCATCGATCTGACCCGGCGGCATACGCTTGGTCATCAGTACTTCGCGAATCATTGGAGACCAGCCCTGAACCATGGTGTGGCTATCCATCGCGAAAGGCGCTATGCCACCTTCTCTATGGCAGGTCGCACAATTTTGGGCCAGAACGGGCGCAATATCCTGAGTGTAAGAAGGCACTGGCTTAGCGGCATAATTAATTTCAGAGCCAGAAGTAACAACCAGCGCATTGCTCACTTCTTCACCAGCCAGAATCTGCTGAATCGCCTGTTCGGCCGCGGCGACGCTTCCACGGTACTCGACGGTGAATGAGCGCGGGCTGTAAATCAACACCTCACCCGCTCTCTCGATACCGAGAGATTCAGAGATCAGACGCGCATCATCCATCAGAATAGGCATATCGACGCCGTATTCAGCGGCTTTAGCCTGAACATCCTGACGATTCAGTTTCCCCATGGGGTTGATCATCATGAATTCCACGCCCTGATTGTCGTACTTAGCCTTCAATGCATCAAATGCGGGCAGCGCAGCGGCCGTGGCCTGACTGTCATTCGCCTGAACCAACAGGGCAATGGCTTTGTGGTCGTCATACCAACTCATGCTGTGGTGATAGCCATCTTGGTCCAAAAGTGAAAAATCACCCACTCTGTCTGCAGCACTACTAATTGCTGGAAGCAACAGCAGCGACATAAGTGATGTTTTCAGTAAGTTCACTTTTTTCACTGTTCTCTCCTCGATTTAACTAATTTTTTAGTGTCCCTGAAGACCTTTAATGGATAAGGGTTTCAAGCTATTGAGACTACACCGTGGCAATACTTAAACAAGCTTTACCATGTATGAGGTCTACTGTACGAATTAAGCGGATTTCAGTCAATCAATACTATTTCGCTTCATCGACTAAAAGAGTGTGACCGTCAGGTACAAAAATAGGCCTCTTAGGGCATATCGGCTGCCTGTAGAAGAGCCTGCAGTTGCGGAAAAATGGCTGGATTGGCGATTAAGATGTCCTGAGTATAAAACTGCGGATCAACCCCGGGAGGCACATCGCTGAAATGACCAACTGTGGCTCCTGCTTCTTTGGCTATCAAAAGCGCTGCGGCAAAATCCCAAATGCTCAAACTTTCGTAATAGCCCTCCAGCCTGCCCATGGCTAGAAAACAGATATCCAGAGCTGCCGAGCCCAGGCGCCGTATGTCTGCACAGTTGCTGAGGACAGCGTGCAGGCGCGGAATCATTGGTGCCAACGTAGATTTATCATAGGGGAATCCCGTGGCTATTAATGAGCGTCTAAGTTCCGTTTCTGTGGAAACCCTAATCGGCTTTTCATTTAAAAAAGCCCCCTTGCCCAGTTCTGCACTAAACATTTCATCACTGAAGGGATTGAATACCACGCCAATCTGAATGCGCGAATTTTCCATGTAGGCAATGGAGATCCCGGATTGATTATGACCGTGGGCATAATTCACGCTACCGTCGATGGGATCGACGATCCATAACGGCGTCGTTATTCTCTGAATATCACCCAGATCGGGAGATGACTCCTCAGACAGGATCTTATGCTGCGGAAATCGTCTGGCTATGCTTTCACAGATCAATCCATCCGCCTTCAAATCTGCACTAGTTACCAGTTCATCAGCGTTTTTGTATTCGTGACTTAGGCCAACCCCCGCCCGCTCCCTCACGATAAGTTCTCCTGCCTCTCTGGCGAGTGTTTGGGTAAACTGTAAGATATCTGTCATAGCTACTTCTGAATTAGTAATCTTGGGCATAAGTGCCAGAATAGCGCAGCCGGGAATTTTGCTGAACCACGCTCGATTATAGGTGCTGGGACACAGGGTGCATAACAGTCTTTGAATTTGCGTCGATAAGGCTATCCATACTCTCGCATTGTTATAAAGACTAATACATGACCATCGTTTTAAAATATACGCTCTGCGCCATGATTGCCACGCTGATTAACCTGTTAACACAAGAAACCGTAGTGAGTATTTATAGTGGCGACACTTCATTGTATCTCGCAATGGCTGTGGGCACGCTCGCAGGTCTGCTAAGTAAATACTCACTCGATAAAAAATTCATTTTCCGATTCTCGGCAAATTCTCAGCAAGAGGACTTGGCGAAGTTTTTAGTCTACGGGCTAACTGGTATCGCCACTACGGCCCTGTTCTGGAGTTTCGAGTTGGGCTTCGAGTGGCTTGCCGGTGGCAAGATCGCGAGATATATCGGTGCCGTCATCGGCTTGTCTATCGGATATGGTGTAAAGTATCAACTCGATAAGCGCTACGTTTTTTCAAGGCAGGATGGTTGAATGGAAGTTACGGGTTGGGGTCGCTTTCCCAAAATAACGGCGGAAATATTTGAGCCAGCTGATTCACAGTCGCTGCAAAAATTCCTGTCATCTCAGAACAAATCTAGCAAGTGCATTAGTCGTGGCGCCGGTCGAAGCTACGGCGACAGTTCTTTGGCAGCCCAGCTACTCAGTAGTCGCTTCCTCGATAATTTTCTCGACTTGGATGAGGATAGAAAAACAGTGCGCTGTGGGTCCGGAATAAGCCTCGGAGATATTTTGAAAGTTTGCATTCCTCGTGGCTTGTTTCTAAATGTACTGCCCGGTACCAAACAGGTAAGTCTTGGTGGAGCAATCGCTGCGGACGTGCACGGGAAGAATCATCACCGAGACGGTAGCTTCTGTGATTCGGTTGAAAGCATTAGCTTGGTGCTTGCCTCGGGCGAATTAGTTAGCTGCAGCCGAAACGAGAACGCCGATTTATTCCGCAGTACCTGTGCCGGCATGGGTCTCACTGGCGTTATCGTCGATGCCACCCTGACTCTACAAAAAATATCCAGCACTTATATTAAGCAGGAATGTTTGGTTGCTAATAATTTACAAGAGAGCTTCGACTTAATAGAGGCTAACAACGACAGCATGTACTCCGTGGCCTGGCTGGACTGCTTATCGCAGGGACAAGAACTTGGCCGTTCATTACTGTATTTAGGAGAACATGCTGAAGCGAACAATCGGAAGACCGATTTGAAATTCCGATCTAGGAGAGGATTAAGTGTTCCGTTCAGCACGCCGGCTTTTCTTCTTAATAAAACCACTATGACGCTTTTTAATAATAGCTACTTCGCACTAAAAAAGAACAGCAGCGGTCAATCGATCCTCGACTATGACAATTATTTTTTCCCCTTAGATAATATTCGAAACTGGAACCGACTCTACGGTGCAAAAGGTTTTCTTCAATACCAGTTTGTGATGCCTAGTAATAGTGCGCTCGAAGGCATGGCGGCTGTGCTAAAGAAAGTAGCGGATCTTGGTATGGGCTCATTTCTGACGGTGTTGAAGAAATTTGGAGAGGAAAATGAGAATTTGCTGTCCTTTCCCAAGCAAGGTTATACGCTCACCCTGGACTTTAAACAGCAGCCATCATTGTTTCCTCTACTAGAAGAATTAGATCAAATAGTATTGGATCATAGTGGTAGAATCTACCTCGCCAAGGACGCCCGAATGAGCGAAACAGTATTTAAAGCCTGTTACCCAAATTGGGAAGAATTCGTGAATATAAAATGCAAGTACGACCCCAACGGGCGCTTTGCCTCATTACAGTCCGATCGACTTGGTCTCAGTTAGAATTAGGATTATGAATATACTCATCATAGGGGCCACCTCTGCTATTGCAAAATCGGTAGGGCGAATTTATGCAGAACAAAGGCATAGCTTGCATCTGGTTGCCCGTAACGAAGAAATGTTGGATGAGCTAGCGAAAGACTTGAAAGTGCGTGGTGCCACTAGCGTGAGTCACAGTGTTCTCGATCTCAATAAATTTTCTGAGCACGAGCCAATGCTGCACAGTATTTTTGAACAGCTAGGCCACATTGATATTGCACTAATTTGTCACGGTTCTTTGCCCAAACAAGAACAAGTAGAAATAGATTTTAAACAGGCGCAGAAAGAAATAAACACTAATGGCCTAAGCGTAATATCTCTATTGACAGTCTTGGCAACAAAGTTTATCCAGCAGAAACAGGGCAGCATTGCGGTAATAACCTCTGTAGCTGGCGACCGTGGACGTCAGCCCAACTTTGTTTACGGCGCCGCCAAATCCTTGGTGTCCACTTACTTGCAGGGCTTACGTGGTAAATTGCTAGCGCATAATGTTCGGGTAATAGACATTAGACCAGGCTTGGTAGATTCGCCGATGACTGCAGGGTTTGAAAAAGGCCTGCTATGGTCTAGCCCTGAAAGCGTTGCGATGAAGATTACAAAAAGCATTGCTCGAGGCAGTCATACTGTTTACGCGCCCGCCTACTGGCGATTCATCATGCTTGTCGTGTGCGCGATACCAGAATCCATCTTCAAGCGACTTAAATTCTAACGACAGCACAAAACCTATTTTGCTAAATTCACTTTCTCAGCCCCCTCTTTACGTCGACCTCGACGGCACCGTTATCAAGACGGATTTGCTATTTGAATCCATCTTGTTATTGCTAAAGAAGAACCCGCTACAAGCTCTGCTAATTCCTTTTTGGCTAATCAAGGGGAAAGCCTATTTAAAACATCAATTGGCCAGACGCGTTTCTATTCCAATTGAATTACTACCACTGAACCTGGAATTTATTCGTTACCTGCAAGAACAGGTCGAACGTGGACGTAACATCATTTTAATTTCTGCTTCAAGCCAGATCCCGGTTCGGGAAGTTAGTGACCATCTGGGCTTCTTTATCGATGCCATGGGTAGTGATGAAAGCCACAACTTAAAATCTCAAAATAAACTTACTCGTATTTTGCAACTAAATCCCGCCGGTGGCTTCTCCTATGCTGGAAATTCCAGTGAAGATATGGTTGTTTGGTCTGAAGCCAGTGAAATAATTCTCGTTAATTGTGACAAATCATTGGCTTCTTCGTTGCAGCACAATGCTGATCAGGTTAAGCACTTCGACGCCAGGACCTCGCCACTAGAAAAATTTTGGCAAGCCATCAGACCGCACCAATGGCTGAAGAATACCCTGATATTCTTACCTCTTATATTGTCTCATCAACTAAACCAGCCCAGCCTATTGCTACAAGCATGTATTGCCTTTATCAGCTTTAGCCTGGTCGCATCCAGCGTATATCTACTGAATGATATGTTGGATCTAAATAGCGACCGGCAACATCAAACCAAGAGACTAAGACCATTCGCCTCGGGCGACCTGCCTTTAGCCTATGGCTATTTAGGAGCACCACTGCTGCTGATTCTCGGCTTTGGGGTAGCACTCACACTACCGGCGCAATTTGTAATGGTATTGCTTGGCTATTGGCTACTCACCAGCCTTTACAGTTTCTATCTGAAAAGCATTTTCCTATTGGACGTACTGACACTCGCCTCTCTATACACCTGGAGAGTTATCGCCGGTTCTGCTGCCATCTCGGTAGTCACTACGTTCTGGTTATTGGCGTTTTCTTTTTTCTTGTTTCTGGGTCTAGCAATGGTGAAGCGCTACACGGAATTTTCGAATTTACAAACCCTAGGAAAATCCTCAATTGATGGCCGTGGTTATACTGTACAGAGCCTGTACACTTTATCCACGCTCGGGGGCATTTCTAGCCTAACGGCTGTCGCCGTATTCGCCTTCTATATTAATGCGTCGGATACCACCGAGTTATATAACAGGCCGCTGGTGCTTTGGATGATATGCCCACTGTTGCTTTATCTACTTTGGCGTATTTGGGCACTTGCGCGACAAGGTAAATTAGATGAAGACCCAGTATTGTTTGCCATTACCGATAGGCGCAGCCAATTTGTCGCTGTGATCTGCGGGCTACTAATTTGGCTGGCTATCTAGCGGCTGTTATTTTTTTAGTATTTCTGCATGGAAGCGAAGCTGTTGTTCCACAAAACTCGCAATAAAAAAATAACTATGATCGTAGCCTTCACGCCAATTAAATTGTAATGGATAGGCAAGGTCCTTGCAGACATCTATTAATAGCTCCGGCTTCAATTGGTTTTGCAAAAACTCATCCGCTGTTCCTTGGTCTATATACATGGGCACGGGAGTGCTTGCCTGCCTGATCAAACTAACTGAATCATAGTTCTCCCAAGCTGTTTGATCTTCACCCAGATAATTCTTCAATGCTTTCTGTCCCCAAGGGCAATTGATAGGCGATACGATAGGCGCAAATGCCGAGACGGACTGATACTTGTCTGGATTTTTTAGCGCAATAGTCAATGCACCATGCCCACCCATTGAATGGCCGAATACAGACTGTCGGCGTTTATCCGCCGGAAAATTTTCAGCAATCAATGCGGGTAGTTCATTAACTATGTAGTCATACATTTTGTAGTGTTTGTTCCAAGGCTCGACCGTGGCATTCAAATAGAATCCCGCACCCAGACCGAAGTCGTAAGCCTGCTCTGCATCATCGGGAACATCGCTGCCTCTTGGACTGGTATCCGCGGTGACGATAATCAAACCCAATTCCGCAGCGACTCGCTGGGCACCAGCTTTCTGCACAAAATTTTCATCGGTACCGGTGAGACCTGATAGCCAATAGAGAACAGGCAGGGCATTTCCATTGCCTGATTTTGCCAGGGCTAACTGCGGCGGCAAAAAAATGGAAAAAAACATTTCGCAGGAAAGAGTTTGTGAATTGTGGCGGTAACGACATTGTTCACCACCGAAAATTATACTGCTCGCAATTTTATCCATGTCTCTCATCTGCTCAGTTACTGCTTGGGGATTCCAGGGTTTAGTGGGAAGCTATTGCTCTACTTCACAATCATGAAGCTTTCTTCAATAGGATTCCAGCGACTCGGTTTATCAATTTTGGTCACTTTCATCGGTTTAATAATAGCCGGCTGCAGCAAGGCTGCAAATTGTTCGACATCTTGATTGCCTGGATCTAGCCAGCGCGATACCAGATCTTCGTCTTCAAAATCCAGCATTAGCGGCATGGACTTCGGATGAATTTCACTCCACGGCCCCGCTAAGGGCGGTAGGGTGATAATTGATGCGGAATAGACCAGCTCGCCACTTTTTCGATTCAAATACTCTTTATATATGCCACCAAAGGCAATGGCCGAGTTTTCCAATTCAATCTTATGGTAGGTTTTCTTGTCTCCCAACCCTTCCACGAAGGCACTCGCTGGAATAAGGCAACGAGATTCTCTAAAAGGTTTGTAAGCGATTGCGCGTTTGTTTGAGAGCTTGTCCGAGCGAGAGTTGAAGCTGGCATATCTATAATTTGGCTTAAGATTTTCCTGATCGAGAAACAGCCACCAGGTTGCGGAGGAAACTAAGCGTTCACCTGCCCGCTCATGGATTATGGCAATAGTGCCACCGGGCGCTATATCGCCACTCTCATAGTCGCCATATAGCTGTATCCCCAAAGTCGTGCATAACCACTGAACCTCGGGGCTGTCTATTAGACTAAATCTTCCACACACGGCTTTTACTCACGGGCAACTATAGTGATAAAGTCAAAAATACAAGAAGCAGTCTCCATTGAACATGCATATGTTCAACTAGAATACAGAAATTGATGGAACCGCGATCATAGAACGATCAATGCATAGAACAATCGATGAAAAGAAAAAACAGGTGCAGCCATGACTAACGCCAATAATTCACACCTCGATTCCATTTTAAAATTCAAAGCCTTAGCTGCTGTATGGGTGTTTTTTGCTGGGCTTGGCGTATCTGTCACTGCTTCCGCTCAGGCTGCAAGCGCAAGTCAGGTTGAGGCTTGCCAGGCATTGCAACAGCTTCGTAATCTTACCATTACTTCCGCATCCCTAAGAGAAAATGAGCAATCCGATACTCCGTACTGTTATGTTCGCGGAATAATCTCTCCCGCCATACATTTTCATGCCCAATTGCCACTACCAGAAAATTGGAATGGCCGCTTCTTGCAGTGGGGAGACGGCGGCAAGGACGGCGACCTGGATTTTGCCAACCATCGTGTCGCTGAGGGCTATGCCGTAACCAATAGCAATACCGGGCATGACAGTGGCACTGAACCTGGCTCGGCCTTCGGTTATAATAACCGTCAGTCGGAAATCGATTTTGGCTATCGCGCGGTACACCTTACCGTTATGGCTGGGAAGACACTGGTTAATAGTTACTATAACAAGGCGCCGGATTACTCCTATTTCGAGGGCTGCTCTACAGGTGGTCGGCAGGGGCTTATGGAGGCGCAGCGTTACCCGAATGATTTCGACGGCATAGTAGCTGGCGCACCGGTTAACTACTATCAAGCCATGAACGCGGCCGGTACCTGGAATCTACAGCGTATGTTCAAGGATAACTACGCCGGCAATCTGGCCGTCGATAGCAATGGTGACGGGCAGCGAGATAGCCTGCAGCTGGTGCAGATCTTAAATGATGCGGTACTCGATAAGTGCGATAGCTCGGATGGCATTCGCGACGGCGTGATCAATGATCCTTTCTCTTGCAGTTTCGATCCCGCTTCAGATTTATCTGACCATATGTGCCCATCGTCAAACAGCACAGGAGCCTGTTTCAACGAGGCCCGAATACAGACCGTAGCCGATTTTTACAGCGGCCCCTACGATAGCAATGGCACTATCATTTACCCCGGCAAGACTAAAGGATCGGAGCTGGACTGGATCGGCTTGTTCGTGCCAAACGCCAGCAACGGCATGACACCGGGAATGTTACGCGGCCCGGCAGGTGATCATGTTAACTATCTGTTCTACGAAGAAGATCCGGGCGTCACCATTCCCAACCTAAACGATGCCAATTATTCTGCCCGGCGTGACGGCATGAATCCTGAGTTTCACTGGATGGATTTCAGTGTTGATGACTTTACCGACGGTAAGGCCGAGCTAATGAGTTCTATCATGGACGCCACTGACCCGGACCTTTCCAGTTTTCTCAAGAATCGAGGCGGCAAGCTCATTGTTTATCATGGACTCAGCGATGCACTCTCGGTAGCAACCGCCACGGTGAATTATTTTAATGACATGGTCGATGCAACTTTCGCCGGCAGTTTTACTGCCTCCAATGAATCATCGCGCCTATTTCTCGCACCAGGAATGGGACATTGCGGCGGCGGACCAGGGCCAAACTCCTGGGACAAGCTAGTGCCACTAGTGGATTGGGTAGAGAATGGTGTGGCGCCTGAAACGCTGACCGCCACTCACAGCTCAGATGGCCGCGTAGATAATGAGAGGCCGCTGTGCAGCTTTCCTCAGCAAGCCCGCTACAGCGGACCTTCTGGCGGCGAAAATAACCCTGAAAACTGGATTGCGGCAAACTTTAACTGCCAGTAGATCCTAAACATCCAAAGTTCCTATGGCCTGTGCTGCGTTTTTCTGCGTTAGCAGATGGCCATACATTCCTATTTCCACCAGTTAGTGGTAATTTCTCATCCTACTTTTTAAATAGTAGAACCCACAATAAAGAACAATCGAGCCAAGAGGTAGCTATGAAACTCGGCCACAACTTAATTTCAAAATTTGTCACTTCCACACTATGTACAGCCTTGTTGCTGTTCTCTGTCAATGCAGTGGCACAGTCCGAAACCTTTAGGGCCAGATTGTCACCAATGCCCACCACACCGCAGACGGTGAATACCATAACCGGCGAAGGAGAGGTTATTTTGACCCTAAGCGGCAACACATTGACCGTTGCAGGTAATTTCGCTGGCATGAATTCCGCTGCTACCATGGCCCATGTACATAACGGCCCTCCGGCACAACCGGGGCCGGTGGTGCATCAACTGGAAATATCCAAGTCCCCTAGTGGTGAGATCAGCGCGGTATTAGAACTTTCAGATGAGCAAGTGGCAGCACTGCGCCGCAACGAGCTTTATATTCAAGTACACAGCGAAACAAATCCTCCCGGTGAATTACGCGGTTGGATTTTTGTTAGAAAATAATTGAGGCTTACCCATGCAATTAACGATTAAGAACACACTACATACTCTTTTTGGGTCTGCTCTATTGCTAACACTCGCTACCTGTGGCCAAGAAAGCAACCAACAGGCAGCCGCTCCCGCAGAAGCAGCAGTGACTTTCAGTTCGCAAGCCGAAGATGGTGCCACGGCGTTTGCCAGTAATTGTGCTGCTTGCCATGGCGCGAATCTTGAAGGTACAACGCTCGGTCCAATTTTATCTGGATTTGCTTTCCTACAAAGGTGGGGCTCGCAAACTCCCGCCCTGCTGCTGAATAATATTCAGGCCAATATGCCTCCCGGCGGCAATGACGGTATCAGTGCGGAAGACTACATCAATATAGTCGCCCATATTCTGTCAACTAACGGCGTGGATGCTGTAACCACGGCCCTAAGCAACAACACCGATTTTCAGATCAGCGAAAATATTTCCAGCGTGGTCGCACAGCGATCTCGCCCCGAGCCCGAACCCCCTCGGGGAGTGACGGTTGCAGGCAGCATAGAGAACTTTGTTCCAGTAACAGACGCCATGCTGGAGAACCCTGATCCCGCTGACTGGCCTATGCACCGCCGCGATTATTACGCACACAGTTATAGCCCTCTCGATCAGATCAATACCGACAATGTGGGTAATCTAAGTCTGGAGTGGGTTTGGAATATGCACGAAGGGGATTCCGAACCTGCACCCTTGGTCTACGACGGCATTATGTATCTGATCAATCCTGGTAATGTAATCCAGGCATTGGATGCGGCCAGCGGAGAACTAATCTGGGAAAACTGGGCTGGTCCTGCCAACAGGCAGGACATGCGCAATATCGCCATCTATAACGATAAGATCATTCAGGCCACCACCGATGCACGGCTAGTCGCATTGGATGCGCGCACCGGTGAGCAGGTCTGGGAAACTGTTGTCGCGGATTCCAGCAAAGGATTTTCAAACTCCAGCGGACCCATAGTAGCGGATGGCAAGGTGATACTCGGCCTGGCCGGTTGTGCGCGCTATATTCCTGAGGACTGCTATATCAGCGCGCATGATGCCAATACCGGTGAGCTGGATTGGCGCTTTAATACTATCGCCAAGATGAATGAACCCGGAGGTGATACCTGGGGCGAGCTTGCCGATGTGTTTCGCGCCGGTGGCGAAACCTGGATTACCGGCAGCTACGATCCTGATCTAAAACTAACCTATTGGGGAACTGCGCAGCAGAAACCCTGGGTGCCGGTAAGTCGCCACTTAACGATCAATGACGTAGGCCTGTTCACTAACTCCACAGTAGCAGTAAGCACCGATACCGGCGAGTTGGATTGGTTCTTTCAACACGTGCCAGCGGAAGCCCTGGACCTAGACGAGGTATTCGAGCGTGTACTGGTTAACCGCGGCGATGAGAAGTTTGTTTTCTCACTCGGTAAGTACGGCATACTCTGGAAAAATGATCGGGTCACTGGCGAGTTCAAAGGCTATAAGGAAACAGTTTTCCAGAATGCCTTCACCAATATAAATGCTGAAACGGGTGAAGTAACTTATCGTGAAGATATTCAAAACGCCAAGCTCAATGAATGGACTTCAGCCTGCCCCAGCAGTACCGGTGGTAAAGACTGGCACTCCATGACCTACCATGAGCCCAGCGGAACCATCATTGCTCCGTTGAGTCAGACCTGCCTGGAAAATGCGGCGCGCGAAGTAGCCTTGGTTCAAGGCGGCGGCGGACTCGCTGCAAGCAGAAAGTTTTTTGAAATGCCGGGAACCGATGGCAATCTCGGAAAAATTGGCGCGTACAACGTGGATACCATGGAAGAAGTATGGAGCTACCAGCAACGTGCTTCCTTCCACACCGGCACCATGTCCACCGCGGGTAACCTAGTATTCGTTGGCGATCTCGATCGCCGCTTTAAGGCTTTCGATGTAAGCAGCGGAGAGATTGTCTGGGAAACTCGACTGGGCACATCGGTGCAAGGTCATCCAGTGTCCTTCGCCATAGATGGCAAGCAATATATTGCGGTAACTGCCGCTCTCGGCGGCACCAGCCCGCGAACAGTGCCGGGTGTCATACTTACGGAAATTAAATACCCTCGATGGGGAAATGCAGTCTATGTATTTAGTCTTCCCGACTAGATTCGGCTGACAACAATGAGCAGTGCTCAGAGGTGTAACTAAGAATGAGAATTAGAAATCATGCTTTAGGAATACTTTGTTTGAGCCTGCTCACTGCTTGCGGTAACGAAGGCCAATCCGATACGCCAACTCCTGTTGTTGCAAGCTTCAGTGCACAAGCCGATGCTGGCGTGGACGCTTATTCGGTAAATTGCGCGGCCTGTCATGGGGCTAACTTGGAAGGCAGCGCACTGGGTCCGATACTAAGCGGCCAGGCGTTCCTGGGTCAGTGGGGTCTGCAGTCCCCAGCTGATTTCCTTAATTACCTCAAAGCCAATATGCCTCCTGGTGGCAATGAATCCGTGAGCGATGATGACTACATCAATATTGTCGCCCATGTGATGCGCAGCAGTGGCGTCGGCGATTCCAATCCTGTCCTAAGTGCCAACTCCGATTATCCCCTGGCTAGCAACATCCCCGGTGCGGCGAGTGTAATTGCGCAGCAACAACAAGCGGATGCTGCACCTACTGGTGTAATCAGACCCGGTACCGTGGAAAACTTCATCCCCATTAGCGATGCCATGTTAAGCAATCCTGCGCCAGGGGATTGGCCGATGCTGCGGCGCAACTATCAGGCCTGGAGCTTCAGCCCACTCGACCAAATAAACACCGACAATGTAAAGGATCTGAAACTGGAATGGGTTTGGAGTATGCACGATGGCGATTCCGAACCCTCCCCTCTGGTGTACAACGGTACTATCTATCTGATTAATCCCAGCAATATCATTCAGGCACTGGACGGTAAGACTGGCGATTTAATCTGGGAGCATCACGCCGGCCCTGTGGACAGCGAAGACATGCGCAACATCGCAATCTACAAGGACAAGATTATCCACGCCACCACCGATGCCCGGCTACTTGCTCTGGATGCGCGAACTGGCGAGCCAGTCTGGGAAACCCGGATCGCCGATGGCAGCAAGGGCTTTGAAAATTCCAGCGGACCCATAGTTGCTGACGGCAAAGTTATTCAAGGCCTTGCAGGTTGCTCTCGCTATATTGAGGAAGACTGTTTTATAAGTGCCCACGATGCCAATACCGGAGAACTGCGATGGCGCTTTAAAACCGTCGCCGAATCCGGGGAGCCGGGCGGAGATACCTGGGGCAACATAGAAGACCTGTTCCGTGCCGGTGGCGAAACCTGGATTACGGGAAGCTATGACCCGGACTCGAACACAACTTATTGGGGAACCGCGCAACAAAAGCCGTGGATGCCAGCAAGCCGCAATCTTTCCATATTTGATACAGGATTATTCACCAACTCCACCGTCGCCATAAACGTGGAGAACGGTTCCCTCAACTGGTTTTTCCAACACGTACCAGCGGAGGCACTGGATCTGGACGAGGTGTTCGAACGAGTACTGATTGATCGAGACGATGATAAACTGGTATTTTCCATTGGCAAGCATGGAATACTGTGGAAGCACAATCGTGAAAGCGGTGAATTCATCTCTCATCTGGAAACTATCTTTCAGAACGCCTTTAGCAACATCGATTCCGCAACAGGTACCGTCACTTACCGCGACGACATAGCCAACGCGCAGTTAGATCAGTGGATCAGTGTCTGCCCCAGCACGGCGGGCGGCAAAGACTGGCACTCCATGACTTATCACGAACCCAGTGCCAACTTGATCATCCCGCTTAGTCAATCCTGCCTGGAAATTTCAGCGCGCGAGGTCCCATTGGTTCAGGGTGCCGGTGGCACGGCAGCGAATCGACGCTGGTTCGAAATGCCTGGCTCCGATGGCAACATGGGAAAGCTGGCGGCATTCAATGTGGATTCGATGCAAGAGGTATGGAGTTATGAGCAGCGTGCAGCATTCCTAACCGGCACTATTTCCACGGCCGGAAATCTTGTATTTGTGGGGGATCTGGACCGCCGTTTTCGAGCCTTCGATGCCCGTAATGGCGAGATCCTGTGGGAAACCAGACTTGGCACCTCTGTACAGGGGCATCCGGTCACATTCGCCATCGAGGGTAAACAGTATATTGCCGTGACTACCGCCATGGGTGCCCGCGGCGTTAGCCCACGAACCGTACCCCGGGTGATTGCTCCTGATGTACGCCATCCAGGCAACGGCAATGCCCTGTATGTTTTTAGTCTTGCGGACTAAATTCAGAGTACAATCTACTCGTCAAACCTGCATTAAATGCTGAATCCATTTCAGCAGCCCTTCTCCACAACTGCAATAGGAACAATCCACTATGGCCCGCCGTTATGATGAAATGACAGCAGAACATATCGCCTTTGTCGAACAGCAGAAGCTTTTTTTTGTAGGCACCGCCGCCAACGATGGCACCATCAACGTCTCACCCAAGGGTTGGGAGAGCTTGCGCGTGTTATCAGCAAACCGCATTGTGTGGATGAATATTACCGGAAGTGGCAATGAGACAGCTGCTCATCTTGCGCAAAATGAACGCATGACTATTATGTTCTGCGCCTTTGATGGTAGTCCTAAAATTCTTCGTCTTTACGGCAAAGCCGTTGCGGCCCATCCCAGAGACGAGCAATGGAATGAACTCTCCGCGATGTTTGAGCCACATGTGAGTGCAAGACAGTACGTGGACTTCAGAATAGAACTAGCTCAGACATCCTGCGGCTTTGGTGTGCCATTCTATGACTTCGTCGAGGAGCGAGATAATATGGATAAATGGCTCGCCTCTAAAGGAAACGACGGAATTGAAGATTACTGGCGAGAAAAGAATCAAGTGAGTCTGGACGGTTTGCCTACCCATATTTTCGAAGAAGATTAAAACAACAGCCTTTCTTATCAGGACAAAATAAACAATGAACGACGAGACTGAAAACCAAACCATCGACGATGACGAAGTCGTGCAAGAAAAGCCTTCAAACATTGGGCACATCGAATGGATGGATTTGACTGTTGATGACGCTTCCCGGGTGAGAGACTTTTATACCTCGGTAGTTGGCTGGACCAGCACTGAAGTAGACATGGGCACCTACAGCGACTTCAACATCAATCTTCCTGGCACGCAAGATACCATAGCGGGCGTCTGTCATGCCCGCGGCGGCAACGCGAATTTACCCAGCCAATGGCTTATCTATGTCCGCGTTGAAAGTGTTTCCGAAAGCGCAAATCAATGTACGCAACTTGGCGGTAAAGTATTGGACGGACCTCGAAGAATGGGCGGCAGCCATTTCTGCGTTATTCAAGATCCCGCCGGTGCAGTTATGGCGCTGATATCCGACTAGGGACCCTCTGATTATTCATGAAAATTTTAAAAGGCAAGTGTCACTGTGGCGCAGTCGAGTTTGAAGTACGATCCGAGAACGGCCCGGTAGGGATGAAGCGTTGTGACTGTTCCTTATGCTCAAGGAAGGGTGCGATTATGGCTACATCCTTACTTGCCGATCTTAGGGTTACCAAGGGTGAAGACAAACTGAGCCTATACCAGTGGAATACCAAGATTGCGCGTCACTATTTTTGTTCTATTTGTGGAATCTACACCCATCATCAACGACGCAAGGCACCAGATGAATACGGTTATAATGTCGCCTGCATAGAGGGTCTGAACCTTCAAGATCTGGGGGATATCCCAATGACGGATGGTATTAGCATGAGTGTAGAGGAATGCGAATAGATTTACTTAAGCAAGTCGATCCCGTCTAAGCCCAATTAGAGAAACAGCGGAAAATACAATGACCGGTACAGTCGAAAGAATCTATATCATCAAGCAACGTCGCGAAGTTCCACAACAGGTAGAGTCAGCCGTACTTGAAGCGAGTAAAGGCATTGTGGGTGATCGCTATCATCAACACGCCCTGGAATGTCTTGATGCGGGAGATGAAGTGCAACAGAATCATCTAAGCCTAATCGAGCAGGAACAATTGGATGCTTTCCTGGTGCGAAACAATGCGGAGATAGACTACGGCAACTTCAGACGCAATATAGTGACTAGCGGAATCGATTTAAATGCGCTAGTAGGTAAACAGTTCAGAGTTGGTCATGCTCTGTGCATGGGTGTTGAATTCTGCGAGCCCTGTGCGTTCTTAGCCGCCACGGTTCATCGTGCGGTGCTACCTGAGCTTGAGGAAAAAGCCGGTTTGCGAGCCGTTGTTCTGGAGGACGGCAGCGTGGACGCAGGAAACGAGATTGTGCCTGCACAGGATTAGCAATGAATCTTATAAGCTTACTGTCGGAAAATATTAAACGGCGTCCACACTGGATGAACGGCCTGATGTTGTTCTGTGCCTACATGACTTTTGTCTACCTGCCCTGGGACATATTTTTAAAACCCTTGGCGGAAGATCAGGAAGTGTGGTTCGGATTTCTGTTCACCGGCTGGGAGGCAAAAATCGGTGCTCTGGCACATTGGTTTGTATATGGCGCAGGCTTTTGGGGTTTCTGGAAGATGAAACCCTGGATGTTCCCTTGGGCCGCGCTGTATACCTTACAGATCGCCGTCGGCATGTTCGTCTGGAGTTTTCTAGATGAAAGAGGCAGCGGAATCATCAGCGGTTTAGTGGTCGCAATTCCGTTTCTGTTACTCACTATAGCGCTCTGGAGATCCAGTTATTTTCGAGCAATCGGCGCATCGATTGCGGCTGGCGAGTCCTGATGCATCGAGTTCCTACCTTTCTATTGACGATTTTCACGCTTGCAGCTAGTTGCATGGCACTCGCGCAAACTGATGCACCCTATATCTATATTTTGGGTGTGGCACAGGATGCCGGTTATCCACAGATAGGTTGTTATGAGAGTCACTGCCTGCCTGGCTGGGAAGACCCAAGACTAAGAAGAGGGGCAACTTCAATAGCTGTGATCGATCCAGGCTCAAGACAGAAGTTTCTATTCGAGGCGACTCCCAACCTACCTGCGCAGTTATATCAACTTGAAACGGAAGCCCCCGGAGAAACTTACCAGCTGGCAGGTGTTTTTCTTACTCATGCGCATATAGGACACTATGCCGGTCTTATGTTCTTCGGCCATGAAGCAATGTCCACATCAAACCTCACGGTCTACGCCATGCCGCGCATGCTTGAATTTTTGAAAAACAGTGGCCCCTGGAGCCAACTGTCAGAGTTTAACAATATTCAGTTGCAGCCATTGCAAAACCAAATACAAGAGAGTTTTTCTGAACTGCAGGTCACCCCCTTCCTGGTTCCACACAGAGACGAATTCTCGGAAACCGTCGGCTACGAAATCGCAGGGCCCAACAAGAAAGCAGTCTTTATTCCAGACATTAATAAGTGGTCAGTTTGGGATCGGGACTTGGCTGCCTTGGTACAGACCGTCGATTATGCGCTAATTGATGCGACTTTCTATGCGGATGGGGAATTGCCCGGCCGCGATATGTCGCAAATTCCCCACCCCTTTGTTGCTGAGAGCATGACTGTACTGCAAACGTTAACAGAAGCGGAAAGGGCAAAAATTTGGTTCATTCACTTTAACCACACTAACCCATTACTGAACAGGGAAAGTGAAGAAAGCCGGTATGTTATTTCGCAGGGATTTAATATCGCTGCGGAAGGAGTTCGTCTGCCGCTGTGATGTAGACTGTTTTATTACAGTATTTACCTTCTGCAGGAATTAAGAGTTCCGCAAACTCTCCAACTCCTCCCAACGTTGATAGGCCTTATCAAGTTGCGCCTGCAAGTCTGCAACTTGTTTTAAAGTTTCCTGAACAGACATTCCCCCGTCGCCCTTATCTTCATAAAAATCAGGCTGCGATATTAATTGCTCTATTTCGGACTGACTGGTTTCCAGTTTTTCTATAAGCGCTGGCAGCGACTCTAGTTCACGCTGATCTTTGTAGGAGAGTTTCTTGGGTTTTTCTACAACGGGAGATGTTGTACTCACTGTCGCTTTATCTGCAGCAGCATCCTGTTTGCTAATTTCTGTAAAAGAGGGATCGTTTTGATCTTCGAAGCTGACTAGTTTGCCGCCTTTTCTTGACCAGTCGCTGTAGCCACCAACGTATTCGTTTATGATACCGTTTCCTTCAAAGACCATAAGGCTGGTTACTACGTTATCCATAAACTGCCGATCGTGACTAACCAGAAGTACCGTGCCCTCGAATTTTAGCAGGATATCCTCGAGTAGTTCCAAAGTCTCTATATCGAGATCGTTGGTCGGTTCATCCAACACCAGCATATTCGCCGACTTACTGAAGACCTTTGCCAGAATCGCTCTATTCTGTTCGCCGCCGGAGAGTGCCTTGGCGGGCGTGCGGATTCTGTTAGGCGCAAACAGGAAGTCACCAAGATAGCTAATGACATGTTTGCGCTGACCATTGATCTCGATGTAGTCCTGACCTTCGCTTACATTCTCGATCAGGTTTTTTTCCAGATCCAGATGTTCCCGTAGCTGATCGAAGTAAGCGACTTCCAGTTTTGAGCCAAGCTTCACCGAGCCCTGCTCCGCTTCCAGCTTGCCGAGCAAAATTTTCAATAGTGTCGACTTGCCCGCACCATTCGCTCCAACGATGCCGATACGGTCGCCACGCAGAATCGTGGTGGAGAAATCTCGAATAACTAGCCGATCTTCGAAGCTGTGGCTGATATTGTCCAACTCCGCCACTATCTTTCCAGAGTTTTCTGCGCCGCTTAGTTTAAAACTGGCACTACCCGGTTGCTCTCTGCGTTCACTGCGCTGCTGGCGCAATGCTTCTAATGCGCGGACTCGACCTTCATTACGAGTGCGTCTTGCCTTTATTCCCTGGCGTATCCAAACTTCTTCTTCAGCCAACTTCTTATCGAATAATTTGTTTGCCCGATCTTCGTTGGCAAGCTGCTGTTCACGAAAATCCAGAAATTTTCTGAAGCTTCCTTCGAATTCGTAGAGATGGCCTCTATCGATCTCTACAATTTTATTTACTACATTCTGTAAGAATGTGCGGTCGTGAGTAACCAGTAGCACCGCACCATTGTATTCCTGTAGTTGCTTCTCTAACCATTCGATGGCGGGCACGTCCAAATGGTTAGTCGGCTCGTCCAATAATAGAAACTCTGGTTCTCTAACCAAAGCTCTAGCTAAGGCTACACGCTTACGCCATCCACCGGACAGCTCTGACATCAATTTGTCCGCTGGCAATTGCAGCTGGGTTATTACGGTGTCCACCTTCTGGCCGAGACTCCAGCCCTGTTTCGCCTCAAGCTGATTCTGCACTCTTTCTAACTTTGTCATGTCAGCGTGTTCGTAGTCGCTAATCAAATGGTGATATTGTTTGAGCAGCTCACCCACTTCTGCGAGTCCACCTGCAACCATGTCGTAGACAGATTGCTCATCAGCCTCGGGTAAGGACTGTTCGAGCCAGGCAATTTCAACTCCAGGTCGAAGCCAGCGTTCACCACCATCCGCTTGCATTGAGCCCGCAATAACTTTCATGAAGGTTGTCTTGCCTGCCCCATTGCGGCCTAACAGACCAATTTTGGTCCCCTTCTTCAAGGTGAAATCAACTTCATCCAAGAGAATATGGGTACCGAAATTGAGGGAAACTTTATCGAGGCGAACTAGTGGCATGAAACTTTGTGGATACGGTTAGGGCTTGCTGCGAATTGGGCGGCTATTCTACCTCATCAATTGCGGGAAAAGGCATTGCCTGGTGTTTTTGTTGAAGTTTGGACATACGCTGATTTATTAGCCATTTTCACCACATAATCGTTGAAAAAATAGGTGTAAGATATTTTTTATCTATTAAATACAAAAGCTTACAGCATTGGTATGGATACTGCATTAGTTAATCGAGATGAGGAATTTGTCGGGAGGTAGCGGTTGTGAACAAACGGAAAACAGAGCGTCAGGCGATGCCATTGGTGTTCAAGGCATTGGGTCTGTTATTAGCTGGCTTATTTTTGTTGCTTGGATTGCTTGGGCTGGTGTTACCGATAATTCCCGGAATCCTGTTTTTGTTTCTAGCAGCGATTTTGTTGGCAAAAGTATCCAGCCGCTTCGACTCACTTTTGAATAGCAATAAAGAGATGAGGTATTGGCGGCGGCGTTGGCATACAACGAACTCTTTGCCGCTTATGCAAAGAGTGAAATTGTCTTTTTGGGTAGTAGCTAAAGCCGTCGTTAATGGGGTTGAGGCAGCTGTCAATTCGCTAACCGGCAATCGGAGTAAAAGCTAGCCGAAGGCAATTCAATTATCATATTTGAAATCGCTGTTCCTTTGGAGCAATACCTAAGAACCCTCTGATTCCTCTGCCGTAGACGTTAAAGAGGTCTAGAGCGGAGTAAGGGCAATAACTATTCGTTGTTGAACTTTTGCCATTTATTGCCCAGGGCGTTGGATTGCACGGCCTTATCTATAAACTCCATGCCACGCAAACCTTGATCGATTCCAGGAACCAGTAATACATCTGAATCTGTGTGCTGATTGTGCCCGTGCGCTACCAGCTGATCGGCCACATCTCGATAAATGTTGGCGAAGGCTTCCAGAAACCCTTCCGGATGACCGGCGGGTAGTCGAGCAATGAAACCAGTGCTGCTGCTTATTGAGGCATTGCCTCGTGAGAGAATCTGCTCACTCTCACCCAATTGAGTGAAGCTCAAATAATTTGGATTTTCCTGCGACCAATCCAGGCCTGCTCTATCGCCATAGATTCGTATGCGCAACGTATTCTCGTTTCCTGCTGCTATCTGGCTACACCAGAGACTGCCTTTGGCACCATTGTTGAAGCGCAATAGTATACTGGCGTTATCATCAAGTTTTCGCTCTCCAACAAATGATGTAAGGTCGGCCAAGAGCTCAGTGGTTTTCAAACCGCTAATAAATTCGGCCAACTGAAAAGCATGGGTACCGATATCGCCGATGCAGCCGCCAGAGCCAGCCTTAGTTGGATCAGTTCGCCACAAAGCTTGCTTCTGCTCCTGCTCTTCCAAATTTGTTGCCAGCCAATCCTGGGCATATTCAACTTGTATGAGGCGAATCTCACCCAGTTCGCCATCGGCTACCATCTGCTTCGCTTGCCTTACCATCGGATAGCCGCTGTAATTATAGGTAACGGCAAAAACCAGGCCGCTGCTTTTTACCAAGGCTGCTAACTCCTCGGCTTCTTCTAAACTGCTTGTTAGAGGCTTATCACAGATAACGTGGAAACCAGCGTTCAACATGGCCACGGCCACAGGAAAATGGAGATGATTTGGCGTAACGATAGCGACTACTTCGATGCCATCGTCTCTAGCTGCCTCGGCAACTGCCATCTGTTCGAAACTGTCGTAACTTCGATCAGCGGCAATACCAACATCCGCAGCGGAAGCAGCAGAGCGAGCAGGGTCACTACTCAACGCGCCAGCCACTAGCTGATAGCGATCATCCAGGCGTGCGGCGATTCGATGCACGTCACCAATAAAGGCTCCCTGTCCACCACCTACCATTCCCAGTCGAATTCTGGAATTTGATGGCTTATTGTATGTCACTAATTAATCCACATTACAGTTCAGTTAATTCCCAGAATTCGTTTGTTCGCCTGTTCGTCACTGCCACCATCGGCAAAATCGTCGAAGGCCTTATCGGTAACATGAATGATATGGTCTTTAATAAATATTGCTCCTTCTCGCGCACCATCATTGGGATGCTTCAGGCAACATTCCCATTCAAGTACAGCCCAACCCTCAAAATCCATCGCGGCGAGCTTGGAAAATATTCCCTTGAAGTTCACCTGGCCATCACCGAGTGAGCGAAACCTGCCGGCACGGTCTACCCAGCCTTGGTAACCACCATAGACACCTTGTTTTGCTGTAGCATTGAATTCAGCATCTTTGATATGAACCATCTTAATCCGGTCTTGGTAGACATCCATGAATGCCAGGTAATCCAATTGCTGCAACACCATATGGCTGGGGTCAAATAGAATATTACAACGGGAGTGATTTTCTACCCGATCCAGGAACATTTCAAAGGTAATACCGTCGTGCAAATCTTCGCCAGGATGAATTTCATAACAAACATTCACGCCTGCCTCATCGAAGGCATCCAGAATAGGAAGCCAGCGTTTGCCGAGCTCATGGAACGCTGCCTCCACTAGCCCCGCTGGACGCTGTGGCCAGGGATAAAAATAGGGCCATGCAAGAGCACCGGGAAAGGTAGCATGGTCCGTTAAGCCTAGATTCTTTGACGCTTTAGCGGCAAGTAACATCTGTGCTACCGCCCACTGTTGCCTGGCCTTTGGATTTCCCCGAACTACGGGCACAGCAAAGCCATCAAACATTTCGTCGTAGGCTGGGTGCACCGCTACCAATTGACCCTGCAGATGAGTGGACAGCTCAGTTAATTCGACATTGTGTTTGGCAAGAGTACCCTTTACTTCTTCGCAGTAGTCCACACTCTCGGCCGCGGTCGCCAGATCAAACAGTCTCTCGTCCCAACTGGGAATCTGAACACCTTTGAATCCGCATTCCGACACCCAGGCGCCAATGGCATCTAAAGAATTAAACGGAGACTCGTCACCGGCGAATTGCGCCAGAAAAATTGCTGGGCCTTTAATTGTCTTCATGATTACTTATCACTTATTTTGAAAATCAAAAAATGATCCAGGGCTAGCCCCATTATTATTAGAACGGCGACTCGGGAAAATAGTATTCCGCTGCATTCGCTTGATCGATCAATGGGGAGCCCAGTATATATTCACCACTTACCGGTACCTTCGATGTGAACTTCAACACAGTGAGTTCCATTGCGGTCTCGATCATTGCCGGCGGATAAAGCACGTCCACCGGAGTGAGTTTATCGCCATCCATGACTCGACGTATCATGTCTTTCATTCCACCGCCGCCAACGATAAAGAGTTCATCTTGACGCCTTGCTTGGCGAACGGCCTGTATAACACCTATGGCGATATCGTCATCCTGCGCCCACACCGCATCTATCTTGGAGAACCTGGCCAGAAAATCTTGCATGACACTAAAGCCATCGTCGCGATTCCAATTGGCATGCTTGTGGTCCAACACATTTATATTGCTATCTTCAAGCTCAGCCATAAAACCATCGAAACGCTGTGTATCTATTACCGTTGGGATACCGCGCAGCACTACTATGTCTCCGCCGTTGCTCAGTGCCTGTTTGATGTATTCCGCCGAGACTCTGCCCAACTCGGCATTGTTGCCAGCCACGTAGACATCGGCAATGCCTTCTTCGCTCAAGCCCCTATCGACAACAGTGACAAAAACTCCGCGTCGTTTCACGTTGCGAACCGGACCGGTAAGGGGCGCCGATTCAAAAGGCAGGATCACCAATGCATCTATGTTATGGATTGCCACCAGGTCTTCGAGGTCGTTCGCTTGTTCGGAGGCGCTATTGGCTGTCACCAAGACAATTTTCAAGTTTGGATTAGCCGCTTCCAGTCGCGCCTTCGATTGCTCCGCATGGTAATTCAAGCCTCCGGTCCAGCCGTGCGTGGCAGATGGAATCGAAACACCGATGGTCACGGATTGCGCCGCGAGAGTTGTGGTGACGCTTAGTAATAGGGTTACAAGCAGCGTTCCCAGTAGTCGAATTCTTATGCTCATGATTGATCCTTAATATTCATTGTGCGTCTGCTTAACCGCATCATCCCAAGGAGAAATGCGTTGCAATCTGTTGCTAGAAAGTTCGAGTAATCTTTTGCAATCTACGCATTGCTGTTTCACCTGCAAAGCCAGTATATCTAATCTAGTCGAAGCCGTGCTTCTCTGTCCTCATCCTTGCCCCAGCATGATACTCAAATTTTGCATGGAATGCGCTGTACTGCTGATTTCGCCCCTAACCAGATACCAAGATACCCGAATTGGAGCTAAATCTATCTGTACTGAGATGCAAAAATCTGTCAACAAAAATATTCTCGATTTCCAGGTATTATTTTCGGCACTTTTACTCACTTTCTGGCGAATTGGTGATAATCTTAGCGCCGCTTCAGGATTGGCAAAACCCGTAGCCAGATAGGTGAACCGCCGTGTTCTATGACGGATGCTGTTCTCAGGTTTTTCCACTCCCTTCTCGACATCATCACCAGCTATCAGGATCAGTTTCCGATGAAAGATCTTACGCAGGGCTCTACCACCAAAATAATCTTAGCCATGGCCGTCCCCGTTGCTGCGGGCATGATTTTCCAGACCCTGTATTTGTTGGTCGATCTGTATTTTGTAGCAGCGCTAGGTGATGACTCGGTGGCTGGTGTGGGAACGGCAGGCACTCTTCTATTCATGATCATGGCACTCACCCAGGTATTGGGCGTTAGTGCTGTTGCCCTTATCTCTCAGGCGGTGGGGCGAAAAGATCAAGAGCATGCCAATCTGGTTTTTAACCAGTCGCTGGTGCTGTCGGCACTATGCGCAGCTATCACTCTGCTTGCTGGCTATCTCTTCGCCGAAAGCTATTTACGCAGCATAACCGCAGACGAGGCCGCACTCAGAGAAGGCCTAACGTTTTTATACTGGTTTCTACCGGGTATGGCGCTTCAGTTTGCAATGATGGCGATGGCTTCTTCATTGCGAGCCACCGGCATAGTTAAGCCGGCAATGATGGTTCAAGTTTTAACCGTGGTACTTAATACGATCCTGGCACCGATACTAATCGCAGGCTGGGGGCCAGGGCCTGCACTTGGAGTGTTAGGAGCGGGTCTTGCTAGCAGCATATCCATAACTGTCGGTGTTGCATTACTCACACTCTATTTTTTCAAACTGGAAAAGTACGTGTCTTTCGATACTACACTATGGCAACCACGATTCGATATCTGGAAAAAGATGTTGGAGATCGGCCTACCCGCCGGTGGAGAAATGCTACTGTTGTTCGTGTACTTCTCCGTGGTTTACTGGCTGATTGCCGACTTCGGTGCACCGGCACAGGCTGGCTTCAGTATTGGCGGCCGTATCATGCAATCGATTTTCATGCCCACCATGGCGATTGCTTTCGCCGTTGGCCCGATAATTGGTCAGAATTTTGGGGCCGGGAAAAGCACCAGGGTTAGGGAAACGTTCGCCAGTGGAATAATCCTTAGCAGCATTGTCATGTTTATCACCACCGTGATAATGCAGTGGCGTCCAGAAGTATTGATAATGTTTTTCACCGATGAGGCGGAGGTAATTGAGGTAGGTGCTGTGTTCCTGCAACTCATCTCATTGAACTTCGTCGCCCAGGGCATTGTATTTACCTGTTCCGGTGTATTTCAGGGACTAGGCAATACTCGCCCGGCATTGGCAAGTTCGGGTATACGCTTGTTAATCTTCGTACCCACGGCGGTATATCTGAAATACCAGCCAGGCTTTGCTATCAATATGGTGTGGTATGTATCGATCGTTTCAGTAACTGCACAAGCCATCATCAGTTTTGTTCTTGTTCGCCAGGAGTTCGTCAAGAAACTTGATAAGCCAGTGGCAGAATCCACTGTCGATACTGAGCAATCTGAGACTTCCGCCTGACCTGGCAGAATGCGGGGGCAAGCCACTATGAGGCAGTGTCGAGCCACACTTAGACCGTTCCAGGTTTTCCGCGCCGTTCTCACTTCGAATTAGGTTCCACAACCGGTATTTTTCGAGCCCATACGCCCCTATTCAAAGTTGACAAGCCCTGGTGCGCAGATTAGTCTGGGACAACAATAACTAACAACCACAGGACTGAGTTCATGAAACAATTGAAAATTGCCGCACTATCAGCCGCAACGCTTATGCTTAGCACCACTGCCCTTGCCGGAGATGACGGTTTTTCTCCCGATGAAGCGTTTAAGACTATGCTGAAGCTGGAAGGTACCTGGACTGGCGAAGCTCAAGTGGTTCCTGTGGGTCAGGTTAGAGAAGACGCCGCTATATCTACTACCACTGTTTCTTTTAAGAACATAGGTAACTCCTCAGTGATGCAAACCTTCGCTGCCGGAACGCCTGCAGAAATGGTCAGTATGTATCATCAAAATGGCAAAGAAGAGCTTATCCATACTCATTACTGCGCAATTGGAAATCAGCCCTCAATGACTTTTTCCAGTACCGGAGAGGAAGGTGTAATTGACTTCCAATTCACCAAGGGAACAAATATGGATGTGCATGCGGACCCTCATGCTCACAACAGCTATATGAAGATTATCGACGAAGACACTTACCAGACTCGAACTGAGAATTGGGGCGGTGGGCAGGTGACGTCATACCGCTACACCACTATGAAGCGAGTTAAGTGAGTTGTACTGAACTTCGACTGATCAGAATCAAGGCGCACATGTTGCGCCTTTTTTGTGGTTCCAATTCAAGCAAAACCTAATTAGCCAGAGTGATCAACGTGGATATTCGACCTCTAAACTGGAACGAGTCGTTTAGAAAACGGAATTTATGTAAGACAGACTATTTTTACTCTATGCTCAAAAATGAAGTATCCTGGATCAAGTCTAACAAACTCATAGTGTGAAGCCCTCTTCATGAAACTAAAAGACAATTTCAGCCCCGAAGAAATTCAGGCATTCTGCAAGCGAAGCGATCTTCAGGCCTGGCTGGCTGTGGTTCTGAACTGGGTCATCATAGCGCTTGCATTTGCGCTGGTGGCCGCATGGCCAAATCCTCTCACGCTACTTATTTCTCTAGTGCTATTAGGTGGCAGGCAGCTTGGTCTGGGCGCGCTTATGCATGAATGTGGTCATGGAACACTGTTTAGATCCAAAGCGCTAAACCAGTGGATGGGTAAATGGCTATGTGCCGGGCCCATGTTCTATCGCATCGATGACTACATGAGCAATCACCTTAAACATCATGCCAAGGCTGGCAGTGTGGACGACCCTGATCTATCACGCTACCAACACTATCCGGTTTCCAGCGCCTCCTTAAAACGCAAGATACTGCGAGATATTACTGGCCGAACAAGCCTGCATTTTCTGCGCACTACCTTTCGTGCTAACCAAATCACTACTATTAATGAACAAGGTAAAATGCGCTTTGATATTGGGCAGTTTTTTATTCGGCTACATGCAGGAATTATTTCTAACCTGATTATCCTGATCGCGCTTGCTCTGTTAGGCAGGCCCGAGTTGTACTTGCTCTGGTTAGCCTCCTATTTTAGTTTCTATATGGTATTCAGCCGTATTCGCAATCTCGCCGAACACGCTGTAGTGCCAGACCTGTTTGATCCAGACCCTATATTACACACACGTACTGTATTGGCGAGATGGTGGGAGCGACTTACCTTTGCCCCCAACCATGTGAACTATCATTTGGAACATCATTTACTACCCTCGGTACCCAAATACCGATTAGCGGCTTTCCATGAAGCATTGAAGCAAAAAGGTTTATTAGAGCGAGCTGAAATTCTTCTGGGTTATCCAGAGCTGATTCGCCGCTTAACAACACAAGAAGTCACTGCCTGAAAACAGCTCGATCGATAACTGTCATCTGTCTCTTTTATACGGCGTTTTATGATATACAGCATTGGCTACGCAACTAAACCCATCGAAATTTTTATAAGCCAACTCCAGCACTATGACGTAGACGCGATCGCGGACGTTCGTTCCGTTGCCTATAGCAAAGTGTTTACTGACTACCGCCGAGAAAACTTGACCCGGTCTTTAGCGAAGGCAGGCATTAAGTATGTCTATCTAGGCGATGAGTTGGGCCCTCGTTCCAAGGACCCGGCCCATTATGACGAACACGGCCAGGTACAATTTGACCGTCTACTTGAATCGCACTTATTTAAACAGGGCATAAAACGCATTCAACGGGGGCTGGAGAATGGTTTAGGTATCGCCATGATGTGTGCGGAGAAAGATCCGACAAACTGTCATCGAAGTTTGTTAGTTGCACACTACTTAAAACATGAGCGCGGCATGGAGGTTCAACATATTGAACACGATGGGAAACTGGAGTCACAGTCTGACCTTGAACGACGCCTGGTTTCGATCCAGGAAATCTCAGCCGACTTACTGACCAGTAGTGAAGAGCTGGAAGAGATTGCTTACCGGCGACACATCAAGCAAACCAGTTATGTTCGACCGAGCGATAACGAGTAAAATAGCTATTGAAAGTATGGCTACCCGAGAAAACGACCATTAACGTGTTATTGCAAATTAGCGATTTTTGGATTTATGTTTCATTTCAATAAGCTATGCAATAGGCTAGAAATTCTGGAAGTGCAATGTGTCCGTGCTTCATATACAAATGTTATTGAGCTCGGTTGATCATTGTGCCGAAAAGGTATATTTTATATACCATGATTTCATTCGAATTTGATGAAAGAAAGAGCAAGGCAAACCGCACCAAACATGGCATCGACTTCGTCGACGCTCAGCTATTATGGTTTGACCCCAACCTTCTTGAAGTTCCAGCGAAGACCGAAGATGAGCCCCGCTTTCTAGTTGTGGGTGTAATCGACAAGAAACACTGGTCGGCTGTTATCACTTATCGAAATGAAAATATTCGAATCATATCTGTACGCCGCTCTCGCGGTGAGGAAGTGGAACTATATGAAAGCTAAAAAATTTGACACCGACTTTAACAGCGGAAAGGACATAACCGGCTCTCTTGATCTTTCAAAGATTAGGAGACCTAATCAAGAGCAGCGTAGAGTAAACGTTGATTTTCCAACTTGGATGATCGACTCCTTAGATAAAGAGGCTGCTAGGTTAGGCGTTACTCGTCAATCGATTATCAAAGTTTGGCTCGCTGAAAGGTTAGAACATACGGCTCAATAACAAACAAGTAAAAACTACGTTCATAGAACGTGGTTTTGCCTTAAGCCCCCTGGAAGGGGGCCATGAGAGTGCCTTCTCAGAAGGCACTCTCAAGATCATACCAGTGCTCCATTCATTGCAATTCCAACTTCTGTTGTAAGTCTTCTTGCTTCTGCTGATATTTTACGTACTTACGTATCATCTCAGTGTCCACTCCAACCGTATCAACACAATAGCCCTTGGCCCAAAAATGCCCCCCCCCCCCCCCAGAAGGTTTTTTCCCTTAGATGGGGAAACTTATTGAACGACCGAATCGCCAATCGCCCTTTCAAAACTCCTATCAGTTTCGACACCGATATTTTAGGTGGAATCAATACTAACAAATGGATATGGCCTTCTTGGACGTTTCGTTCAATTACCTCGCGTCCTTGTTGATCGCAGAAAATCATGATCGATTCTTATACCGCTCGACCCATGTTTCCCTTTAAAATCCGATAGCTATACTTGGGTGTCCACACTATGTGGCACTATGTGTTATCTGCACAGAATACTTGCCAGGCATAAAGTGATAGAATAGTATCACTTTATGAAAACTGAACTGGTAACTACCTTAAAGCGCCAAGCTACAAAGATTCTCGCGGATTTGCATGATACCAAGGAGCCTGTCCTCATTACTGAGCACGGTCAACCTTCAGCATATCTACTAGATGTGGACGACTACGAGATGATGCAAAATCGACTAAAAATCCTGGAGGGCATCTCTCGAGGAGAAACGGCGATTCTTGAAGAGCGAATTCTTAGTCATTCGCAAGCTAAAGACAAAATGAGAAAATGGCTGAAATAATTTGCACTGAGCCTGCGTTAGCCGACCTAGAAGAGATTGCCAATTACATTGCTTTGGAGAAATTAAGTGCCGCGCAGCAACTAGTTCAAAAAGTCTTCGAACGGGTGGACTTACTCAGCCAATCACCCAATTCCGGTAAGAAAGTACCCGAACTTTCTCGTTCCAAATATAAAGAAGTCATAGTGGGCCCTTGTAGAATATTTTATCGCCTAACTAGTGGTACAGTTTACATATTGCATGTAATGAGAGCCGAGAGTGAGATGCGTAAGTATATGCTGCAAGACAGAGAAGGGCGGATAACAAATCAAAAAAGGGTACGCTAAAGTGCATCGCTTATTAGCGGGCTTTGAACGCTTACGGACATTTACTTGAAATTTGACAAGCAAATCAAAAACGACACACCATGAAACAGTAAAACGGAACGGAAGAATTTATCTTCAATCCTTCCGTCCCTTTAGCACTTTTCTAGTTCAAAACTAAACCGCGTATGACAATAATTGCTTTAGATCACATCCAAATTGCCATGCCTGACGGGAAGGAAAATGAGGCCAGGTCATTTTATGCTGGTATTCTTGGTTTAACCGGAAAAGCCAAACCAGCTAGCCTAAGCAATAAGGGTGGATGCTGGTTTGAACATGAAGGCTTGCAAGTTCATTTGGGAGTCGACCCAGATTTTCGCCCGGCGAGGAAAGCACACCCTGGCTTTGAGGTTGCAGATATCGCCGCTCTCTCCACCCTCTTGCAAGAGAGGGGTTATTCTATAAGCAAAGGGTCGGACTTAGAAGGCTATAGCCGAGTATTTACTAGCGACCCCTTTGGCAATAGGATAGAACTCCTACAAAAGACGAATTCTGAGTAAAACATAATTAGAACGCTAAGGAGTCAGTATGTGGCACATCCTCATTTTAGCTACGGCAGGAGCAACGTTTATCTCTGGCCCCCAAACTCATTTAACAGCTGCAGATGCCTTAGATCTCGGAATTGAATTGATTGCCCGTAATTTCGAATATGAAATTATGGATGCGCCCGCACCTGTTTTTCTGACTTTAAATCTAGATCGATTTCAGGCTTGTGAAGTCAGAGGTGTTGAACTGAATATTAAGAACTCGTTAGGCGAGGAGATTTTCGGCACTGGCATTTCAATATCCAACGGTGTTTATCCGTTTCGATTGCATAGAGAATTTTTGTACACAACAGAAATTTTAATAGGTTGCGATTCCGGGCCTGACATCTTTGACCATGTCTATTTTATGAATTTGGGAGAAAGTGTTCAGGATATTTGACCATCACACCAACGGGACTCACTAGACCGTGTTCTTGCTAAAGGCTTTATGTGCTTCAAAATATTCAGGACCATTGATAATGAAAGAAATGCATCCAGATTTCGGACCGGAGATAAGTCTAGAAGATGCAATGGAAAAACTTAATATGTGGAGTGCCGCGGGCGAGCAGCATGCGTATCTCTTCAATAGCAAGTACGAAGGAGTAATTGCTGTCTTATCGAAGATAATCAAAGTCGAAGATAATTTTATAATTTGTAAAGGCGAATTTTCGCAGCTCTTCTTTCGCCTTGATGGTGCAAAATTCGTTTATGGACCAATGGCATTAATGGAATACCCGGTGAAACAAGAAAGTACTGTAGAAGGGCTACATATTTTTTTGCAAACTGGCAACTATCTTTTTATTTCAAGCCAGGCACAACTTCCAAATATGGAGTCGCCCTGGCTTGAAGTCCTTTAACAACAGAGCTCTGAAAATTTTGACAAAACACAAACGAATCAACAAGAATGCGAAAACGTGTACCTACTATTAAGGGCACTTAGGCATCGTTGGAGAAAACGGTGGACTGGGCTGAATGGCATAAAAGATATGAATCCGTTCCTTCGCTTCAGGAGCGCCTAGCGGTTGTTTGCGAAGAGATTTCGCTGGCAATCTCGGCGACACGAACCAAACCTGTACGCATCCTGAGCATATGTTCGGGTGACGGTCGAGATGTAATTCTTTCAACTGCCGCATCGAAGCTCAGGAAATCGATCAGTGGGGTTTTGATCGAGTTGAATCCTGACTTAGTAGCGCGGGGTCGCTCAACGATAAAGGAGTTCAGCCTTCAAGAAGAGATTTCCTTCCAGTGCTCAGATGCAACGAAATCAGAAACTTACCGTAGCATCGCTCCTGCCCACATCGTGGTGCTATCTGGTGTGTTTGGGAACCTGAAGTACGAGGATGTGGGGCTACTAATTGATTCCCTCCGGAGTCTATGTGAGCCTAAGGCTCGCGTAATCTGGACGCGCAACTTGAATGAATTTGGTGATGGAGAGACGGTCGTTGGCGGGATCAAGAAGCTGTTCGCAAATGTAAATTTTACCGAAGCCTCATATACCAAAACACCAAGCGGCGTTTTTGCTGTTGGTACCCATGTGTATGAAGGTGAAACATTAAATCTTCCAGCCAGGCCCGTTCTCTTCCGATTTAGCGGTTTTTGGAAGGTTGCTACTGATGCCTAACAAGCAATTCAATCGCCCTCTAGCGGGGCTACAGGACAAGGGCGTAAGGTATTAAGAGTGATATTGCAATCCTGTAAAGTTGGCTCGGCGGACTGGTTAGCAGACTTTTATAGTAACGTAGGATACGAAGGGGCTTTTGCAGACTCAGATGACCTCTATTATGCAGAGGAAAATAGGTTAAAAATTGGGGTCGCCCGAATCGCACGAGAGAACAACGTTTTGGTCTTGCGGGGCATGCAAGTGTTAAAACCCTATCAAAACAAAGGCATCGGAACTCAGCTGCTAAAATTTATGGAAGAATCGTTCGGTAAAGAGCCAATCTACTGCATAGCAAATGACCATTTAGCAGCATTCTACGGCAAGATCGGATTCGAAAAAATTGAATTAGGCGAAGCACCTAGATTTTTGATAGAAAGGTTCAACGGTTACATAGCAAGGAACTTTAGCGTATTGGTAATGAAAAGAGACAATGCCTGATACCAATAAAATCTAGAAGGACATGTCTATTATTGGGAGCGTTAATCGCCCGGGAGAATCTACTTGAAACTTGATAAGCCACTACTAATAAAACTAGTAATAATAGCAGCCCTTCTCGTTATCGCGCCTTATGTAGTGCCTGTAGCATTCGAACTAGTACTATTCGCAGACATTATGGGTCTAGAGGCTCTGCTACTATTTCTACTATTCCAGTCTCGTAATGGTTTAGTGGCTCTCGGAATCAAATTATCAGAGTTTGCGCGGCATGTGACACTTACAATATCCATGCTGGCTGGCTTGTATATGTTCCAACCCAAGGTATGTGTAGGCCATATCGCGGGCAGTAGCATTATTCTTATTTTTGCCTGTTCTCTTTTTTTGGCGTTGGCTCTGTGGGTTCCTGCGATTTATCTCAGTACCAGTGGCTTTGTATGACAGGTCATAGCACTCAGTTCAAAAAACCATCCACGGTGTGGTCTATGCCTTATTAGCTGCATTAGCGATTCAGGCCAATAAATCAAAAGGGTCAAAAACAGGGAAATTTGATCATACAATCAAATCAATAGGCACAGTAGTTACGCTGTTGGCTATTATCAAGTGCGCTATGTGTTCGATACTTAGAGGATCAGTGCCATAAATCGAAAAGCGACATGCTCATGCCAACAATTATGGGTTAATTGTAAAGGCGATCCGAAATCAGTTTCCCTCTGTCATTGCCTCGAGTGTCAGAAAAGGACTGGTAGTACTTTTGGAATAGCTGCATTTTTTGATCGGGACTTGGTTGAATTATTCGGTGATAGTAAGTGTTATACAAGACAATCTGAAAGTGGGCACTCGGTTGCATTTCATTTCTGTCCGGAATGTGGTTCAACCGTATATTGGGAACCCGATCGAATGAAATCTCTCATAGCTATTGCTGTAGGTGCCTTTTCTGACCCTGAGTTTCCCGCTCCACTAAAACAAGTATATTGTGCAAGCCGACACCAATGGCTGAATTTAGATATTCTTGAAGATTGATGGGCATAACAATAAAATCGTATGGGATGCTCTAACGACAAATGAATAAATGTCTTTTATTTGATTGTGATGGCACCTTGGTTGACAGCGAAAGACTCGCCAACTTAGCTCTCACTATAAAGCTTAGAGAACTTGGAATTGAGTTAGATACCGATGAACTTATGCGGCAATATCGAGGATGGAAACTCTCAAGAGTTTTAGATAGTTTATGTGAAGGCAGGTCTGGGGGACTCCCGGATACCTTCATCAAAGATTATCGCGCACTTGTTTCAGATTTATTCGAACAAGAGCTCTTTCCAATCGAGGGGGTCCATGAAGCACTGGAGAAACTGCCATATCATAAAGCCGTTGTATCAAGTGGCCCTATGGCGAAAATTCAACAGTCATTGAGAATTTGCAACTTAACTGAACACTTCGAGAATCGATTGTTTAGCTCATATGATACGCGATATTGGAAACCCGACCCTAAGTCATACATCATTGCCGCAGACAGCATGGGATTCAAAGCAGAAGACTGCATAGTGGTAGACGATGGGCTAGTAGGAATCGAAGCCGGGGTTAAGGCTGGGATGCGTATTCTGTTCTTTAACAGATTTGAAGAGAGTTGCGAGTATGAAGATGTCGAGAGCTTTACGTCAATGGATGAACTTTCAGGGTTGGTTTGCACATAATAGTCAAATCCGAACGAGACGGAGCACTACATGCCTTGCCTCACAATGCGTTATACCAAGTCAGAAGATCAGAGTACTTTGATCTCCTGGATGAACGAGAAAAGCTGTGAAATGATTGGAGATAGCCAGAAAAAATGCTTGCCAGTGCATATTAGTAAGGGCCTGAAGGAAAGGTAGAACAACGAAAATGAAGATTACCTATTATGTCGCAACCAGTTTGGATGGCTATATTGCAAGCGAAGATGGAGATGTTTCCTGGCTTGATGATATCGACATTGACATGACTGATACAGCTTACGATGACTTCTTTGCAAGTATCGATGGTCTTGTAATGGGGCGTAGCAGTTATGACTTTGTTTTTAACTACGGATCATGGCCTTATGAAGACAGACCAACTTGGATTTGCACAAGCCGCGATCTGGAACCCCTAGAAGGCGCGAATATCAAGACAGCAAAATCGGTGGATGATGTTATCAAAGAAGCGAAGTTAATGGGGCTTAGACATCTTTGGTTGGTAGGTGGGGGTAAGCTCGCCTCTTCGTTTTTGAAAAAAGATTTGATAACACATTTAAGTATTTCTGAGATGCCGGTCAAACTCGAGTCAGGTATACCGCTTTTTTCAGATCACAAGCTGGAGGATTTTGCAGCAGAAAAAACTGAAAGTTTTCAAAAAAAGGGATTTAGGCAATTAGAAATATCATTGTGAAATAATTAAAAACATAATCAAAAGGGTCAAATGCTGTACTGGATATTTACTCTGAGCCTGAGATATCCCCACGAAATCTTGAAAACGCTGGCGTAATTTTATTTTGAATTCAACGTTGAAGTAAGCCCGCTGTAACGGAAATGCTCCCTGCTCACGGGCCTCTGGCCCTGATTGTTCCCAGGAAACATCTCCGTTACAGCGGGCGATGACGTATTCTGTCCAGCCCAGCCGCCAGAAACTGGTCTGTTGTTTGCGAACAATCAGGGCCGACGGTCCGTGAACCAACAACAGACCAGTTTCTGGCTCATTGTTCAAAATTTAGCGGTTAAAAGCAGAAAACAGCAGCTCAAAACAAGTTAATCTATTAAGTTGACTCAATATTTTTTGGAGATATCTCGGACTCTGAGCGCGTTTATACACTCTGGTGTTGAGATATCCTGGTTCCTCGTAGAGCAGAACCAAAGTTATCTAGAAAGCTTACTCACTAATTTCGACACCAACTTTCTCTAGTCAACTCTGCTGTATTCTTCCAAAGCTTATCACGACTACTAGATCAGATTAGTTCGATCGCCATTGCCGTTGCTTCGCCGCCGCCGATACACAGGGCTGCGATTCCCCGATTCTTGCCTGCGCGTTTCAAGGCATAAATAAGTGTCACCAAAATTCTCGCGCCTGAGGCCCCTAATGGGTGTCCTAGGGCGCAGGCTCCTCCGTTTATATTCACTTTCTCGCTGTCGAGTTTTAGTTGCTCAATTGCCAGCAGGGGCACCACAGCAAACGCTTCGTTGATCTCAAACAGATCAACGTCGTCTACCGACCAACCAGCCTTGTCTAATACTTTTTGTATAGCGCCTACCGGTGCCTGGCAAAAATCCTTGGGCGCCTGGGCATGACTGCTCTGAGCAACCAGCCTCGCCAGAGGAGTGACCTTCCTCTCCAACGCAGTGCTTTCGCGCATTAATAGAACAGCAGCAGCGCCGTCGGAAATTGAGCTGGAATTGGCAGCAGTAACGGTGCCATCTTTTTTAAAGGCAGGTCTGAGCTTTGGGATTTTCTCCAGATTAGCGTTAGCAGGTTGCTCATCCTCTTCGATAACACAGCTTCCACTACGGGTTTCAACAGTTACCGGCGCGATCTCTTCTTGCATAAAGCCTTGCTGTTGCGCCGCTTGCGCTCGCTTGAGTGAATTAATGGCAAACTCATCCATCTTTTCCCTATCGACACTGTACTGATCCGCCGTGGACTGGGCAAAAGACCCCATCAAACCACCGGCCTCTGCATCTTCCAGTCCATCCAGAAACAGGCTGTCTTTCAACTCACCATGGCCCAGACGCAAACCGCTGCGTGCCTTAGGAATCAGATAAGGCGTCGCGCTCATATTTTCCATGCCACCGGCCATGACAACATCCGCATTACCGGCTACGATTTGATCGCGTCCTATCATTATGGCTTTCATGCCGGAACCGCAGACCTTGCTAATAGTCGTGCAGGGTGTTGCTTCACTGATACCAGCGGCAAGCGCAGCCTGCCTGGCCGGTGCCTGTTTCAATCCAGCAGAAACCACATTGCCAAAATACACTTCGTCGATAGCATCAACAGCGACTCCTGCTCGTTCCATGGCCGCGGCAATAGACACAGCGCCGAGTTGGGTTGCGCCGATATCGGCAAGATCACCCTGCAGCCCGCCCATGGGAGTACGTGCGGCGGCAACGACGACAACTGAATTTTCTTGATTCACAATAATTTTCCCTAAGACTACGTGTTTGGAACACTGTGATTTTAGATTAACTCTCTGAGCAGATCACGCGAGATTATAACGCGCTGAATTTCGCTGGTGCCTTCATAGATGGTTGTTACTCGAACATCCCTAGCCATTCTCTCCAAAGGAAGTTCTTTAGTGTAGCCTGCTCCACCCAGAATTTGTATTGCGCTATAACAAGCATCATTTGCTTTTTCGCTACTGAAAAGCTTTGCCATGGATGCGGCTGTAGCATATGCCAAGCCCTGCTCTTTTTCGAAGGCGGCTTTCATGGTCAACAGTCGAGCCGCCTCAAGTTCGGTATAGCGATCGGCGATCATCCACTGCAACCCTTGAAAATTTCCTATCTTCTGGCCGAACTGTTCTCTTTCTCCCAGATACTCTCTTGCATAATCCATGGCAGCCAGGCCTATACCCAGAGCCAGGGAAGCAATACCGATTCTGCCACCCGCCAGTTCCCCTACGGCGACTTTGAAACCCTGGCCTTTAAGGCCAAGCAGTGCGCTAGCGGGGACTCGGCAATTTTCGAATCCTATGCTGTTAGTAGACGAACCGGTTTGTCCCATCTTGCTTTCGGGCTTGCCAATGGTGATACCAGGATTTGCTGCTTCGACTAAAAAACAGGATATGCCCTGTTTCCCTGCGTCAGCATCGGTCACTGCCCACACCACAAATATGCCAGCATATTCGGCACTGGTAACGAATATCTTAGTTCCATTGAGTAGCCAGTCTTCCCCTTCCCTCACAGCTGTGGTTGACATGGCAGCAGGGTCAGAACCAGCGCCAGACTCGGTGAGACAAAAAGCGGCGGCGGCATATTCGCCGCCACATATTTTTGGCAGATAGGTTTCTTTTTGATTGTCGTTACCTACCGCCTGAATAATTTCGGCAACCATATTGCTGACTGATGCAGTGACTGCCGTGGAGGCGCAGGCGCGTGCCAATTCCGTAATTGCCGCACTGAAAGCAACAACACCGACTTCGGAGCCTCCATATTCGGCTTTAACGTTGAGACCCATGAAGCCCAGATCGGCCAAACTCTTAAGGTTTCTCAGAAAAGTTTCGCGGCCTTCATGCCGATCCAGCAGTTCGGCGTTAGCAGCCAACTCGTTCTGAGCAAACTGGCGGGCGGTCTCCTGGATGAGAGTCTGTTCTTCAGTAAGAGACAAATGCATTAGCGCTACTCGAAAGTTGTGGTTGCGAATGTTGCTACTTCGAAACAGCAATTGTCGCATAAGCCCAATGGGCAGCGCGAGCCGACAATCGCATTGAGGCTACCAAGGGAACGAAAGAAATTAGCCCGCCTGTTATGAGGCCTTGGCATAGGAAAATCGAAATCTCGCTTCAGCTTGCTCGTTGGCTATTGTGTGTGTTGCAAGCTGTTTGCGTTTTGAAGCAACAAAAATATCCTGGAGCGTGGTCGCGATATTTTTGATTCTATCTTCTGTTTCATCTACAGACTTACCTCTATCGAAGCAATACAAGTCGATGATGCCGCCTGCGTTGATGACGTAATCCGGAGCGTAGAGAATTCCTCTATTGAAAAGATCGACACCGTGCCTGGTCTCCAATAACTGATTGTTGGCTGCACCCGCGACAATCTTTGCTCCCAATACGGCGATGGACTCGTCATTGATAACAGCTCCCATAGCACAGGGGGAGAAGACATCCACTTCCAGGCGAAGCAGCTCTTCGGCGGTAACAGCAGTCGCGCCAAATTCTGTCTCCGCCTGCTGTTCAGCTTCCTTGTTGATATCGGATACCCAGAGTTTGGCACCGGCCCGGTGCAGATGTCCCGCCAGCTGATTACCGACGCTACCCAATCCCTGAATTGCTACCTTGACTCCTTTCAGCCCCTCGTGTTTAAGCTCATACTTTACCGCAGCTTCGATACCGCAAAATACGCCCAGAGCTGTGGCTGGAGACGGGTTGCGAGAAGTCAGTTGTGTCGAATCTTCTCTGTTACTAATGCCCGACACATACCGCGTCTGACTCGCCATTTGCTCCAGATCCTGTGCGCTTATACCCATGTCCTGAGCCGTGGTATAGCGCCCGGATTGTCGATCCACAAATCGCCCCATGGCCTTGAATAGTTGACTGGATTTGTCGTTGCGTGGATCTCCGATAATGACTGACTTACCACCGCCCAGAGAGACACCCGCCATCGCCGCCTTATAGGTCATGCCTTTTGAAAGTCTAAGCACATCGCGGATTGCCTCTTGCTCCGACTGATAGGGATACATTCGGCAGCCACCCAATGCCGGGCCAAGATGGGAATTGTGCACCGCGATAATTGCGCGCAGGCCCGAGTCTTGATCATAGGCAAAATCGATTTGCTCATGCTGATCGAACTCGGGGGAGGAAAAAACTGTCATCTAACTTCTCCGTATCTTCGCTCGACTTCTTGTTCATGTGTTCTTTTTTTCATATTGTTTTTGCTCAACTCGTTTTCCGGTGTTCAGGCTACGTTCTCGAATAGCCGTACAACTTTGTTCTGGTTGCGATGAAAGTCTTGCAGCAGCCTGTCGATATCTTCATCGAACTGAAGCATGCTCTTCTCTTTCACATGACCGTAACCGCGGACCATGTTCGGCATTAATGCAATTTCCAAAGCAGTTTCAAAGTTGTCTTCATTCAAGCCTGTGATCACTTGCTGAATTGCAAGCTCATAGACAGTGATGAGCGTTCTCTCGTGTTTGCGTTCTGCGGTGTAAGCAAAAATATCGAAGGAAGTGCCCCTCAGGAATTTTAGCCTGGCCAGCATTGGAAATACTTTAAGAATCCACTGCCCATAAACTCCCTTTACTGGAGTTTTCGTTAGTTTGTCCATTCGTGAAATAAGCGGCGGTGCAAGATGAAATTTCAATTTGAAGTTGCCGCTGAACTGTTCACGTAGAGAATTCAGAAATTCCCTGCCACTGTAGAGTCGGGCTACCTCATATTCATCTTTATAGCTCAGCAGTTTGAAATAGGAGCGGGCTACTGCTTGGCTTAAAGCCTTATCATGACTCTCCGTAATATCGCTAAGTTTTACCAATGCTTCGCGAAATTGCTTAACAAAGTTGAGATATTTCTGGGCATAGGCTTTGTCTTGATACTCTTCCAGAAAATTTGCACGCCATTGGACAATTTCATCTATGTCGCACAGGGGCTGATAGGCCTGGTCACTTTTCGGCAACTGTGCTTCCAGCGATTTATAATTCACGACCGCTGTGCGCCCCAACTTAAACGCGGAAATGTTCATTTCTACCGAGACTTCATTCAATATTATGGCTTGTTCGATGGCCTTGGCTGACACTGGCAGCAAGCCTTTTTGTAGTGCATAACCCAGCAGGAAGAAATTCCCCGCAATAGAATCGCCAAGAAAGGACTTGGCGATGTGGGTGGCGTTAATGAAATCCACCTTGGTGTTGCCGGCTTCTTGTCTTAAGGTGTCTTTCATATCTGTGGCCGGAAACTCGTAGTCCGGGTTGTGAATAAAATCAGAAGTCACCGATTCATAATCGTTGGCGATTACATGAGAGCGATCCACATGTAATTTAGCGAGTGCTTCATCGGAGGCCGCCACCACCAAATCACAGCCCAATAAAAGATCTGCGTCCCCTGCTGGAATACGCACGGAGTGAATATGATCCTGCTGCTGGGCTATGCGTACATGGCTGATCACAGCGCCAAATTTCTGCGCCAGACCGGATTGGTTTAAGGTTGAGCAACCCTTGCCTTCCAGATGTGCCGCCATAGAGAGTACCGAGCCGACTGTAAGAACCCCAGTGCCACCGATGCCGGTGATAACCACATTCCAGGGTTTAGTGATTGACGGCAACACAGGATCCGGCAATTCGGAAAGATTTATGGGCTCTTGTTCAACCCTCTTAACCGCTCCGCTTTTTAGTTCGCCGCCTACGACACTGACAAAACTTGGGCAAAAACCTTTCAGGCAACTGTAGTCGTGGTTGCAGGCGTTCTGGTCGATAGTACGTTTACGACCTAGCTCGGTTTCCTTCGGTAAAAGTGACAGGCAATTGGAAGCGACGCTGCAATCCCCACAGCCTTCACAAACTTTGTCATTGATGAAGACACGTGTTATTGGGGCTTGTACTTTCTGTCGCTTCAGGCGCCGACGTTTCTCGGCGGCGCAGCTTTGGTCGAATATGATTACCGTCGTCCCTGGCAACTCTCTCAACTCAGACTGCACAGCCGGCATTTGATCTCGATGGTCTATGGTCAAGCCTGGGAACTGCGGAAACTTATTCGTGTATTTATTCGGTTCATTACTGACGACGGCGATTCGCCTGACACCTTCGCTGCGTAATTGATGAATCATCTGCTCAACACTTAATTCACCGTCGATGGGCTGACCACCCGTCATTGCGACCGCGCCGTTATACAGAATCTTATAAGTGATATTTACGCCAGAGGCGATTGTTGCACGTATCGCCAACAGGCCAGAGTGGAAATAAGTGCCATCGCCCAGGTTCTGAAACACGTGTTTGGTGTCGGTAAATGGCGCCTGTCCTATCCAGGTACAACCTTCACCTCCCATCTGCGTGAAGGTCTCGGTATTTCTGTTCATCCAGATCGCCATGTAATGGCAGCCGATTCCTGCGAATGCCATGCTTCCTTCTGGAACTTTCGTGGAGGTATTATGCGGGCACCCGGAACAAAAGTGTGGTGCGCGTTCGACAATCTTTCTGGATCTGGCTAGCTGCGTTTCTTTGGCTTCCAGAAAACTCAAGCGCTCCTGGATTATCTCGCTCTGAAAGAATTTGGAGATGCGCGCAGCAATTACTCTGGCAATCATGGCTGGTGTCAGCTCGCCCACATTAGGCAGCAAATCCCTATGATTTTCATCGAACTCTCCTACCACGCGAGGACGTTTACTGACAGGCCAGTTGTATAGCTGCCCGGTCAACTGATCTTCGACGATGCTGCGTTTTTCTTCTACTACCAGAATTTCTTCGAGACCCTCGGCGAACTGGTGAGTTGCTACAGGCTCCAGTGGCCAGCTCATGCCAAGCTTGAACACTCGTAAACCAATTGCTGCCGCCTGATGTTGATCGATGCCCAGATCGTCCAATGCCTGCAGCACATCCAAATAGGCTTTGCCGGTAGTGATAATACCAAGCCGCGCAGACGGACTATCGATGACTACCTTATTGAGATTATTGGCGAGCGCGAATTGGCGTGCCGCATAAATCCGGTATCGATTGAGAATACGTTCCTGCTCCAGGGGCTTGGCAGGCCAGCGCGCGTTGAGCCCTTCCGGTGGCAGTTCTATATCCTCTGGTTTCAACACCTTGATTCGATCGGGGTCGACATCGACCACCATCGAAGAGTCAACATTTTCGGTGATGGCTTTTAAGGCTATCCAGCAACCACTAAAACGTGACAATTCCCAGCCATACACGCCGTAGTCCAGAATATCTTGAACACTGGCGGGATTGAGTATCGGCATTGAAGCGCCAATAAACATATGTTCACTCTGATGGGGCAGGGTAGAGGACTTGCAGGCATGGTCGTCACCGGCAACGGCCAGGACGCCGCCATGCTTTGAAGTTCCAAAGGCATTGGCATGTTTAAACACATCCATGCTTCGATCGACCCCGGGGCCCTTGCCGTACCACATTGCAAAGACACCTTCGTATTTTGCCCGGGGAAACAAATTTACCTGCTGTGACCCCCACACTGATGTCGCGGCGAGATCCTCATTCACCCCTGGCTGAAATACAATACCGTGCTCATCTAGCCAGGGCTTAGCCTGCCACAACTTCTGGTCAAGATTTCCAAGGGGGGAGCCGCGATAGCCAGAGATAAAACAGGCCGTATTTAATCCCGCAGCCATGTCGCGTTGATGTTGCAGTATGGGTAGGCGAACCAGGGCTTCTGTGCCAGTCATCAGGGTACGAGTGGAAGCCAGCGCGTATTTGTCCTGCAGTGAAACCGGAAGCAATTTGGTCGGCATGGCGAGGCTCATTTTTTAAGATACTATGGAAAATAATAACAATTAGACCGGGAAATGTTATTTCTATTTACTGCTGTTATGGTATATTTCCGAATAAATATGCCTTTAAATGTCTAATTTGCGGAAATTATATGCAAGTTGAACTAAACAGTCTGGACCTAAAAATACTAAAGCTATTACAGCAAGATGCAAGGATAACCACCGCCGAGCTTGCGGATAAAGTTGGGGTATCCCAATCGCCCTGCTGGCGTCGCATCTGTCGACTTGAACAGGCGGGCGTCATACGTAAGAAAGTGGTATTACTAGACAACGAGAAAGTTGGTCTGGAGGTGGTGATCTTCACTGCAGTGAATCTATCTACCCACCATGGAAAAACCCTGCAGGAATTTGAGCAGCGGGTAAAAAACTTTCCCGAGGTCGTAGAGTGTTACACGATGACCGGGAATATGGACTACATGCTAAAAATTGTGACCAAGGATATGCATCACTACGAGAAGTTTGCCCGCGAACATCTGGCGCAGATACCCAATATTCGAGAGATGCATTCTAATGTTGCCATCACCCGAATAAAAGATACGACCGAACTACCTCTGGGCTAATCACAAGTTACTAGAGATGGATTCTCATTGATCAGCGGCGGTGATCAAACTAAGCTATTGCCCTATATAACGAGGAAAGAGACTATGGTCCAAAATGCCAATTTCTGGGATAAGAGAGCTGAGGGTTATGCCAAATCCCCGGTCAGAGATGAGGAAGCCTACAAGGAAAAACTGGAAATTACTCGGCGCTATTTCCAGCCCGAATCCGAAGTGTTTGAGTTTGCCTGTGGAACGGGTACAACTGCGGTGGCCCACGCCCCCTATGTAAAGAACATAGTGGCCGTTGATATTTCTTCAAAGATGATTGAGATAGCAAAGGATAAAGCTCGATCGGCGAGTGTCGAAAATATAGATTTTCAACAATCTACCATCGAAGAATTCTCTGCCGATGATGAATCTTTCGATGTTGTGATGGCCCATAGCATTTTACATTTGCTGGAAACCCCGGAACAGGCGATTACCAAAGTATACAAGTTACTAAAGCCAGGTGGCGTTTTTGTAAGCAGCACGGTATGCCTCGGCGGTGCATTCTCTCCCTGGAGAATTTTTATTTTTCTCGGTAGATTATTTAACGCCATTCCCTATGTGAATATTCTTAAGCGGGAGAAACTCGAAGAGTATTTCACTAATGCCGGCTTCGAAGTGGAATTTCAATGGGAGCGTCGCAAGGGACAGGCTGCTTTTCTGATTCTTCGAAAACCGCAACGAGATTAGGCGGTCATCGCTTACGGTTAAGAGAGCATATAAATATGAAGCGCGTGGAGCTATTGGCTAAAAAAGGCTGGCGACTAGCGGCAGTATTCATAATTTTCGGGGTGGCAGGACCAGAGATTCTGGTCTACGCAGAAGGAATGGCATTACTGGAGATGATCGGCGCAGCCACATTCGTGTTTATGTACATAGTAGGTGCCAAACTCTATGTGCGGAATGTTTGGGACTGGTTTTTCAATTTCGAAAATCGATATCACTTCTTCTACCCTTCTTTTTCAATGATTCGGATACTGCCTGGAATGCTCTATTATTCGATTCCAAGACGCACGATCTTTTATGCTGTTTTCTTTCTCTTGGCTTTGTTCCTGTTGTTCGGGTATAGAGCAGGATAGAGTCAATATGCTAGTGAAGCTCTGTACTCGATGTCCTCCACATAAAAGTGATCATAATAGAGGGATCGAATAGACAAACAGTAAGGGCTCGCCTACCCCGAGAATGGAATAATCGGAGCAACTATTCTTACCCCAGTCTTATTATTAAGATAAACTCCTTGCCACGGGTCATTTAACTTACAGAAACCTAAGTCACACTAACTAAAATCAGGAATCACTATGTATAAGATCAAGCCTAGACTAGTAGTTGCAGCACTGTCGCTGTTAGCACCAGTTCTCGTTAGCGCACAAAATTTAACGCCTCTGCAGGAAAAAGTAAGGTCTGTAATGCAGATGGATCACCGCACCGAAGCAGAACTGGAGCGCGATGCCGACCGCGATCCGGTTGCGGCCTTGGATTTCATCGGTCTCGAAGACGACATGACAGTTATCGAATTCCTGCCAGCCGGCCAGGCCTACTACACTAAAATTCTGGGGCCGGTGCTGGTGGACAATGGACACCTAATGGTTGTGGATAATCAGAGCACTTTCGATAGTTGGGGTGATTGGACTGAGATGGATATGTTCAAGATGACCCATCAGGTGCCAATCGATAATGCCTTTAGCAGCAGTGCTGGTCGCTATACACCCGGTGAAATCAACTTCGGTGTACCCAGCGCTGACCTGTTTCTGCACTTCCGCGAATATCACAATTTTGATGAGAGGGATAATGCCCGCATAAATGCCAAGGTGTTTGAGACACTGAAATCCGGTGGCAGCTACGTGATCATAGATCACAGCAGACGGCATATGAAAGAAGAAACTCGTACTCTGGGTCGCCGCGAAGATCCCGTGGACGTAATCTTGCAGGTTCAAGCCGCTGGCTTTGTGCTCGATAGAGCCTCCGATATGTTCTTCGAAGAAAGCGACGACCTGACTCAGGAAGTAGGAAGAATTCCAAATATGACTGACCGTTTTTTCTTGGTGTTCAAGAAGCCCTAGCTTCAGAACCGCAATTCGCAAGAACGAAATCGGTTTAACGAAGCCCTTAGTCACGTAGACTTTATCGTCTCTGGTTAAGGGCTTTTCTTTTGCGTGGGCGCAAATAGTTATTGTCAAAAATAGGCGCCAAAGCGTAGTGCCAATACCCGCATCGTAGGGTATAAAGGCTGTTAATACTAATATCCCGTGGATTGGCGAAGGAGCCCTTGATGAAATCTTTTTTACTATCACTACTGCTTGTTTCCGGCCTGAGTTTTACAGCACAGGCACAAGACTCCGGTGCTCCTCCTGCTATCTACAAACCAGGCGCCGAAATAATGGCGGAACTGGCCAAAGCTGCGGCATCTTCTGCATCGGCGGGTGGCTGGTCAGTGACAATCTCACCCGGTGTATCAGTACGTCGCCGCAGTAGCTCCGTGGAACAATATGCGATCATCCATCCCTGGAGCATGGAGATCTATAGAATTTTGGAAGGCAGCGGCACCTTTGTAACTGGGGGCCTGCTCGAACTGCCATTGGCCGAATCCAGTGATCCGAATATAGTAAGAACTCAGCATGGTATTAAGGGCGGACTCGCCCGCCAAGTAACAGCCGGGGACGTACTGGTGCTGCAACCAGGAACGCCGCACTGGTTCAGTAGTATCGATGGTGAAACCATTACCTATATGGAAAGCCGTATCATGATCACGACCCACCCAGTTCAGTATCAGTAGTTGTTGTTGTCAATAGGACTGAATTAGGGACGATGAGCCTGCTTGCTTCATCGTCCTTTTGTTGTGCCCTTGCCCTGGCAAACTCAGACCAGTGTTCCGTCGCTATAGTCTCGAATCGCCTGATGAATTTCATCCATGGTATTCATAACGAACGGTCCTCGATGCGCTATAGGTTCGCCAATTGGCTTGCCTGTTATCACAAGCAGCCGAGAACCACCAGTAGCAGTTATTCGCAGCAAGCCCTGCCGCGAAAGACGCGCTATCTTGCCCTGGGATAGTTGGTAATCACTATCACCGATAGCTGCGATTCCCGAATAAACATACACCAAGGCGGTGTAACCAGCAGGCACTTCAATATTTATCTGCTCGTCTTTGCTAAAGGCGATATCCAGATAGGCCGGGTCAGTATTAAGTCTGCTAACCGCACCTGTTAGCTGAATATCGTTGGCGGCCAATTCGCCAGCGATGGACTTAATGTCAATGCCTCCTGTCTTGTAGGACGGAATAGATTCGGCATCGATATCGTTGTAGGTGGCAGGTGTCATCTTTTCACTGGCTGGCAGATTAACCCATAGCTGGAAGCCATGCATTTTGCCTTCTTCCTGTTTTGGCATTTCCGAATGAATCACCCCGGAGCCAGCTTTCATCCACTGCACGTCGCCGGGTCCTAAACGTCCAATATTGCCCATATGGTCTCGGTGTTCCATCTGCCCTGTCAGCATATAGGTAACCGTCTCAAAACCTCGATGTGGATGGGGCGGAAAACCGCCGATGTAATCGGCCGCTTCATCGGAACCGAATTCATCCAGCATCAGAAAAGGATCGAAACGTGCCAGATCATTCCCACCGAAAACACGCTTGAGTTGCACACCAGCACCATCACTGGTTGCCTGGGCGACTAATACTTCTTCAATATCGCGAAATTCTATGTGTTGGTTCATGCCGCATCCTTCCTGTGAATAGTTTGTGACTCGTCTCCGACAACGGTATTTGCAATCTGTTGCCGAGCTTGCTCAATTCCCTGCTCTCTTCGTTCCGGTCCCATATTGAGTCCATCGGCGGTGATGAATTCGACATCCGTCAGGCCGACAAATGACATGATAAGTTTCATATAGGGACGCAGAAAATCACTTGCCGCGCTGTCATGCACACCACCCATCGCTGCTACCAGATACACTTTCTTGTCTTGCAATAGCCCCACTGGCCCGCTCTCGGTGTATTTGAAAGTGACACCCGCCCTGGCAATATGGTCTACCCAGGCCTTTAACATGGAAGGCAGGGAAAAATTATACATAGGTAATGCAATCACCAGGGTGTCAGCCTGTTGCACTTCAGCAATCAAACTGTCGGAATAATCTACCTTGGCTTGTTGCTCGTCGCTGCGATCCGCTTCCGGTGTCATTAATGCCTGCAGCCATGCTGCATCGAGGTGGGGCACGGGAGACTCGCGAAAATTACGCTCTACAATTTGAAAGCTCTCTCCTGCGGATACGAAGGCAGACAATAACTCCTGCATCAGCATGGAACTCACGCTGCCTTCCTCGAAAATACTGCTGGTAAGCCGTAATACATTTTTCATAGTCATTCTCCATTCAAAGTCGCTGTACTTGATGGGAACAATGATAGGGCATATTATTCGATGTATTAATCCATTTATTAGATGTAATAGATCAGCTTTTTAGATATATGAAGACTCCTCGCATTACATTGGAACAGTGGTTGGCCTTTAAGACGGTAGTGGACAGCGGCTCCTATGCTCTTGCAGCAGAGCAGCTGAACAAGAGCCAGTCGTCTATCAGCTACGCCATCAGTCGACTCAATGGGCAGTTGCCGCAGCCGGTCCTGTCTCTACATGGCCGCAAGGCGGTGATGACCGAGGCCGGGCAGGTGCTTTACCGTCATGCACAGCAATTACTCAACCAGGCCAGTGAGGCTGAGGCAGTAGCGGGTTCTCTGGCCTTGGGTTTCGAATCGGAGGTAGCCATTGCGGTCGATGTGCTGGTGGAAATCGGCTCACTAATCTGTGCTTTCGAAGAGTTCTCTCAAGAATTTCCCCATACGCGACTTCGCGTATTAGAGACCAGCTTATCGGGAACTACCGATGCACTGCTGGAGAAAACTGCTGACCTGGTGATTGGATCAATTCCGCCGCCGGGATTCAGAAGCGCACCCCTGCTGCAGGTAAATATGGTTCCTGTGGCCGCAGCTGAGCACCCGCTCGTTACCGCCAAATCCAATGTCTCGGAACTGGAGTTACGCAGTTATAGGCAGGTTGTTTTGCGCGACACCGGTGCACATCGCGAACTGGACGCTGGCTGGTTACAGGCCGAACAGCGTTGGACAGTAAGTCATTTCTCCACCAGCATTAAGTTGCTGAAATCGGGCCTGGCTTTTGCCTTCCTGCCACACGATTGGGTGACAGAAGAATTGGCGCAGGGTGATCTGGTACTGATCCCCCTGCAGCCCAAGATGGATAGATTGATTCAGATGTACCTAATGCTTGCTGACAATCAAGCTGCCGGGCCAGCCACTAGAGCGCTATATGACACTGTTCTGCAAAAACTTTCCTAGCTAACTGCAAAGTATTCAACACAGCTAGTGAATAGCCTGATCCTCGCCATTAGGGTGTTCAGCTTCTATTCATACACTCTCGGTATGATCATACTAAGGTAATTTCCGAAGTCACCCTTGTCATTAATTACGGAAGTAGGTGCGTGTTATGGTCATTAAGAAGATTTTATTTAGCGTGTCAGTTATCGTGGCACTTGTATTGAGCCAGACTGCTTCGGCGGACAGTCGCAATCATCGCCGCGGCTACAGCGACTATGGTTACGGTAGTCATAACTACCGCAATAACTACCGTAGAAATTATAGGGCTAACTCTTATCACTATGGCTCTCGTGACCGACGCTATAGAAATAATTACAATTTCTATTACGGTAGCCGCTATTCTCGTCGCGGGCACTACGACTCCGGCAGTTTTGTAGGGGGACTGGTATTGGGGTCATTGTTTAGCTACCCACGCTACTCCAGTCGAAACTACGAAACTGTGATCTATAGAAACGCTCCCGCCACACGCACTCGCGAGATCGTGTATGTGGACAAGTCTGAAGTCCAAGATGTAGCGCCAGTTGCCAGCGGTCGTCGCCTGTTAAGAGATTTGGAAGGAAACTGCTTCGAGAGAATAGTTGACGAACAGGGAGACGAATTACGGGTGCAGCTGGACGCTGAGGAATGTAATTTTTAGTCAGTAATTTTAGGTCTGCGTTATACTTCTCATACAGTATTTCTTTTCTAGGATTGCAGGATGGTTTGAAAAGTTATGAGAAAATATAGCGCAGTTATTTCCCTTCTAATAATTCTGGCTAGCTGTGCCAGTTCACCACTCGATCGACGCCAGGTCGTGCTCTATTCCGATGCTGAAATGGTCGAGCAAGGCATTCGCAGCTACCGTCAAATGCAGGCGGAGATTCCCGCAACCACTAATCCCAGAGAATTACAGTACGTGCAGTGTGTGGCAAACTATATTGTTGCTGCGCTGGACGAGGAAGATCAAAATAGATTTGAATGGGAAGTGACAGTCTTCGACAACGAACAGGCCAATGCTTTCGCATTACCAGGGGGTAAGATCGGCGTCTACAACGGCTTGCTTCCCATAACCGTGAATCAACATCAATTAGCAGCGGTAATGGCTCATGAAGTGGGTCATGTACTGGCAAATCACAGCAACGAGCGCGCAAGTCAGTCAACACTGCGCAATGTCGGCATAGCAGCTGCGCAGATCCTTGGTGCCTCAGATACAACTCTTCAAGTATTGGATACCGGCTCTCAGCTTGGTATTTTCTTACCCTTTAATCGAACTCAGGAAAGCGAAGCCGATTCTATCGGTGTGATACTCATGGCCAACGCTGGCTTCAATCCCGAAGAGAGTATCAACCTCTGGCTTAATATGAGCGCTGAAGGCGGCCCAAGACCTCCTGAATTTCTATCTACCCATCCCTCGCCATCTTCTCGAATGGCGGAACTGCGACGCTTGATGCCGGCGGCAAATGCGTTACGTCAATCTGCCATGGGCAGAGGCTTGAACCCGGACTGTGTTCAAAACTAGGCTAGGTCAGGCCAAATTGCAGATACCGCCTGTAACGCTATCGAATGTCCAAGCAATTGAGTTCCTCTTTGAATCTCGACTTTTTGATAAAAATAGTATAGTAAAGTTTTTACTTTATTATTTTTGAGAGTAGGTGAGTTGGCTCCAAAACCAGTTCCCAATTTTACGATTAGCACCTTCCTACAAATCCAAATCTATTGAGATTCGCTACATATGGTGGTATTGTCTCTTTCGCAACACAAGATGATGATTTCTTCATGTTTTGCAATCGCTTCGGATACAGTCGCCACGCCTCAACCTGTACCGAAGTGCTCCTTGAGAATTCCTGCTCCGGCATAGTCTAAAGATTTGCTGGGGCAGGAATGCTTTCCTGCAACATCCTGCACTCGTCTCTGAGCAGCCTGCAATTCACTTGTGGCGATGAGTCCACTGCAATTTCTCTGTTTCCGTCCGATAGCTGATAAAGTAGTCATTTCCCTGTGCAACAAAGCAGAGACAGAGTTTCATGGATAATTACCCCTCATTCCAAGAACAGCTTCGCCCCTGTCTCAACTGCGGGTATCAAATGCAGGGTAGTTACTGTGGAAACTGCGGTCAGGAAGCAAAGGACTTGCGACGCCCTTTCTTCAAGCTTAGCTTGGAAGCGATCCAGTCTTTGTTAGAACTCGACGGTCGAGCGTTTCGAACTTTGTTTTGCCTTCTATTCAAGCCGGCCTTCCTGAGCCGAGAATATTTTAGTGGACGCCGGGCCAGCTATACTCCACCGCTGCGTTTATTTTTGATAATCAGTGTTTCGTTCTTCTTGTTGGTTAGTCTGTATACCTCGATCCAGTCTATTGACGAGGTATTGCGTGGCGAACCAGCAGAAGTGGCTGTAGAGGCACCACTTTTGGACAATGACACAGTAGGTGCTATCGACAGCGAACAGGACTCAGGCGAAATTGATGAAAGCAGTCTTGAGAATATCGAGAGATTTGTCAATGACATACACCTGCCATTCCTCTCCGAACAAACAAACGAAAACCTGCGCACTGCAATGAAAGCACAGGCAGAAACCAACCTGAACACTCTACTGGAAGACCCAGCAGACTTTGCCAGCGGCTATTTGGAATACATTACTGTTTTTACCTTATTGATGATGCCACTGTTGGCCCTTATTCAAAAAGTTCTCTACCTAAGGACGGGGCATTACTATGTGGAACATCTGGTGCTCACCTTGCATAATCATGCGTTTATTATTCTCGCGATTTTTATAAACATAATATTCGATATTATTGAAGAAGAGCAGATAGCGATTATAAGTTCATTATTTGCTTGGGCGGGAACAGCTGTTTTTATTTGGGGGTGGACTTATTTGTTCTTGAGTTTGAAAAACTATTTTCAGCAGGGTTATGCAATAACCCTGCTGAAATTTCTACTCACAACTTTACTCTACAGCACCACATTTGGCTTAGGGCTTGCAATCTTTTTCGGAATACTATTCTTCCTGTTCTAAGACTTGCAGTGCATTATGACTGCTGTTGTACATGCACATCCATTTGTGGAAACGGGAAGGATAAGCCTTCATCACCAAAGGTCTTATACACATCTTCATTCAGTTTGAAGAACACTCCCCAATAGTCTGGAGCATTAACCCAGGCTTTTACCACAATATTTACCGAACTATCGGCCAAAGCGCTAAGCGCCATAAAATGCTCAGGGTCTTTCAGTATGCGCTCGTCTGCGGCAATCAAGCGATTCAGCACTTCATAGGCCTTGTCAACGTCGTCGCCATAGGAAATTCCAAACACCCAATCTACGCGGCGCGTCGCTTGCGTCGAGTAATTAATCATAGAACCGGTCGCCAGTGGTCCGTTAGGAATCAACACGGTTTTGTTGTCCGGCGTAGTAAGTATGGTCACGAAAATTTGAATCTCTTTAACCGCACCGGTATAGCCCTGCGCCTCGATTACATCGCCTACTTTGTAGGGTTTGAAGAACAGGATCATCACCCCACCCGCAAAGTTTTGCAAAGTTCCCGATAAGGCCAAACCAACCGCGAGACCGGCGGCACCGAGAATGGCTATGAAGGAAGTCATTTCTACACCCAGCATGCCAAGTGCAGTAATGTAGACCATCACCTTCAACAAGATAGACACCATGCTGCTCAAGAAACTGGTCAGAGAAGGGTCTACCGCGCTCCTGTCGAGCACCTTCCTGGTCAAGGTGACAAGCATCTTCGCTATGTAAAGACCAATCACCAACGTCGCCAGGGCAGCAAGAAGTTTAAGTCCATAGGTAACTGCTAGTGCGCTTAGGGCGGAGGGATCGATTTCCATAGTTGTACCTTTTCTTATTTTGCTTCAAATAATAAAAGGGGAAGACTTGTTAGTCTTCCCCGTTTTAATCCTGATACTCTCTGTTTCGCTCACGGATTGTACTTTACGATCAAAAGAAGTTCGGACTACTCAAGCGCTACAAGGACATTAGAAACGCGAGCAGTATTTGTTGTTCAGCAGCAGCAAGGTTCGCATAGGTATCAGGCATTAAGGACTGATCCGAATCTCTTACCGATTTCACCCTTTCTTTAAAATAGGTAACCCAACGGCGGCCATCCGCACTCTGAATCTGCACAGCCAGCTCTGAATCGTTACGGTAGCGACCGCGAATTATTGTGCCATCTTCTTGCTCGACTTCTTTAGCTGCATAGCCACTGACAATTGTTGCGGAGGGATTAAGCAAAGCCTGCATCAGGGCATCCTCGCCTAAACGCTTGCTTAGACCATCCAGGGAAGGACCTACGCTGCCGCCCTGATCACCGTAAGAATGGCAGGTGGCGCAGGACGCCTCACCATTGAATAGCTGTTCGCCGGCCAGTACTCGAGGATCATCACTTGGCCCAGCGTCATTATCTGCCAAATTTAGCGCCGGTTTTCCCTGCAAATTCCGAATATAGCTGGCGATATCAAAAATTTCAGTCTCGCTGAGCGAACCTTCCCAGGCGACCATACCTGTTCCGGAGCGCCCTTCGCTTATGACTGTCAGCAAGTCTTGATCAGATAAACGATTTGCTACGCCATCGGTTAACGGCTTACCCATCGTCTGACCTTCACCCAAAGCACCGTGGCAAATCTGGCAATAAGCATTGTAGAGTTCCTGTCCCTCACCTACACCAGCAATCGCAGCAGAAGACACGGCACAGAATGAGAAAACAGTCGCGGAGATTTTTAAAATCCGCGACGCGGCATCGGTTACAGTTTTAATTATTTTCAATTCGATAGTCCATAAAACGGATGAAGCATTCATATTTTATTCTTGTACTGGCCAACTCGGCTACAAGCTAAATAAAATATAGTTGCCGGTAGCGATGCCGGTAGCCACGCCTTCACGGGTAACCGGGTTTCGAGTTCCGGAAGCTACTCCAATATACTGTTTGCCATCGATGGTGAAGCTAGTCGGAGGCGCATAAACACCACTACCTGTCTGGAACTTCCACAGCACCTCACCAGTTTCATCGTTCATGGCGTATACATAGCCATCGGGTGCACCTGAAAATACCAAGCCGCCGCCGGTGGATAGAGTACCCGCCCAATTGAAGTTTCCTGGCATTTCTTTTTGCCAGGCTATTTCACCGCTGAGCATATCAAAGGCCACAACCCATCCGGTGCCTGTGGTATCAAATTGCGGAATACCACCTAAATCCATGGTGCCGGGTCGCCCATCACCCTCACGGCGAATAAAGCGCGTACCCCATTCCGTGGTCGGAATGTAGAGCATATGTGTATCGGGGCTATAAGAGGCGGGTGGCCAGTTCTTGCCGCCATACAGGCCGGGGAACACCATGGTGTCGGCCGGCTCATACAACTCTTCTTTTAATACAGGCTTGCCACGTTCATCTCTTTCCGCCCAATTCACCCGGGTGTACTCACCCGCATACAGAAAATCGCCGTTCATTCGATCCAAAGCGTAGACATGACCATTTCTAGACACTTGCACGATCATTTTGCGCATTTGCCCGTTATACATCTCTTCGATGATCATCGGCTCAGAAGTAGAGTCATGATCAAATTCGTCTCTGGGAGAGGTCTGAAAATACCAGCGCAGGTCGCCACTATCTGCATCCAGGGCTACTACCGAGTTTGAGTACAGATTGTCGCCGGCGCGTACGTTGTTGTTTATGTCTGGCCAAGGGTTACCCGTACCCCAGAACACCATGTCGGTTTCCGGGTCGTAGGTACCAGTTACCCAAGTAGGCGCTCCACCCGTTTTCCAGGAATCGCCTGCCCAGGTCTCATTTCCAGGCTCACCCTCCGCTGGCGTGGTATAGAAGCGCCAGCGCCGCTCACCGGTGTTTACGTCGTAGGCATCTATATAGCCTCGGATACCGTATTCACCCCCACCTACACCAATCAAAACCATGTCTTTTACAACCAGGGGCGCACCGGTGACGGAAAACGACTCGCGGTGATCACCGACCTCGGCATCCCATAACTGGATACCTGTAGCCGCATCGAAAGCTAGCAGGTGTGCATCGAGAGTTCCCCAGAAAACCTTATCCTCATGTAAGCCAACACCTCGATTATGGGGCCCACAGCAAAGATCGACATTCTCAAAATCATGGTCATAACGCCACAGCTCGTCACCGGTGAGAGGATCGACTACTATTAAATGACTGTTTGCCGTAGTCAGGTACATACGGCCATCGTTGACCAGGGCAGTGACTTCATAAGCACCGCCGGTTACGCCGTTTTGCTTGATCCATACCGGCCTAAGATTGGCCACGGTATCGCGATTTATCTGGGCATCCGGCATATAGCGCCAGGCACCGTAGTTCTTGCCATAGGTTACCCAGCGATCGGAATAGTCCTGTGCATTTTCCAGAATATCTGTAGTCACGTTCTGAGCGATAGCTGCAGAGGAAAATAGGCCGGTACTCACGAGTAGTACTAACAGTGACTTTGAAATTTTAGTCATTTGAATAACCTTTTAAGCGTTGAATGTCTGTATTTGTAGCTGAATTCTGCAAGGTGGCAGTGCGTGGTCATTGATCTTGAGCACCCAGCAAACCGGAGCACAATTAAGCTATAAACCCACTACCGCTGTCAATTCACAAGCCAGCAATTCGCTGCTATATCGGGACGAAATCGCCCAATTTGCAGTGAAGCCTGGCAAATTGCACAAAAACCACCTGCGTCATATCATCAGGCCAACTAAATCGCGCTTCACGCCGCCTACTGCTCGCACAATAAGGATAATAAAATGATTGTTTACGGTGTAGCCCTGCTATCTGCCTGTCTAATACTGGGAATGCTAATTGGCGAAGTTCTTGGTATCGCTCTTGCCGTAGAGGCCAATGTTGGCGGGGTAGGCATAGCCATGCTGTTTTTGGTGCTGACCAGTAATTCAGACAAATTCAAAGCGCTGGTGGAGGGCGCATCGGGGATGGGGATTCAGTTTTGGTCGGCGATGTATATTCCGATTGTTGTGGCGATGGCTGCTAGGCAGAATGTAGTCGCTGCATTCGAAGGCGGCATGCTGGCGGTGGTGGCGGGGGTTGCCGCCGTGGTAGTGAGTTTCGCTCTGGTTCCAGTAATCAGCAAGATAGGTCGATCAGACATCGGCACTGAGGAGAATCAATAGTGGAAATCCTCGAAACTGTCTTTGTCAGAAATTCCCTCATCGTCGCCTTCGCTGTTGTGGGTGTCACCATCTGGATCTCCTATTTTGTCGCCCACAAACTTACCAACGGCCGAATCCATGGTTCGGCTATCGCCATAGCGCTTGGCTTAATAGCCGCCTACTTCGGAGGAAAAGCAACCGGCGGCAGCACCGGTGTAGCAGATATCACCCTGCTTGGTGGCATAGGCTTGATGGGTGGGGGCATGATGCGTGACTTCGCAATTGTTGCCACCGCCTTCGGCGTTAAACTGGGTGAACTAAAGAAGGCAGGAATAGCAGGGGTTATTTCGATTTTTGCAGGCGTAATCGTCTCCTTTATCGTGGGCGCAGTGGTGGCGATTCTTTATGGTCACACCGACCCGGTTGCTGTAACTACCATAGGCGCGGGCGCAGTAACCTATATCGTTGGTCCGGTAACCGGATCAGCGCTGGGTGCAAGTTCCGATATAATCGCGCTGAGCGTTGCGGCAGGATTGATCAAATCCATCCTGGTCATGATAGGAACACCAATGGTGGCGAAGGCGATTGGCCTGAACAACCCGCAATCGGCGATGGTGTTTGGTGGATTGATGGGAACTACTTCAGGCGTTGCCGCAGGTCTGGCAGCAACCGATCCCAAGTTGGTTCCCTACGGCGCGATGACCGCCACTTTTTACACTGGTGTTGGATGCCTGCTGGGTCCATCGATATTGTTCATTATCGTCAATGCTCTGTTATAAGTTTTTCTAACTTTAAATTTAAACTAATTATTAGAACCGACTCCAAAAATTAGCAGCACAAGGGAACGTAGCAAATGCCGCAAAATAATTTTCCTAATTTGAACAATGACAACAATGAAATTGCATTAGTAGAAGGAGATAGTTCCTATAGTTATGCCGAGGTAAATCAGAGTATTGATAAATTCGCTACTGGATTACTTAATGGGCGCGAAGATTTACAGGAAGAGCGCGTTGCATTTTTTATTCCAGCGAGTCTCGACTATGTGACAACCATGCATGGAGTGTGGCGTGCTGGTGGAATCGCCGTTCCGCTAAATGTGGCGTCTGCAGTTGCAGAACTTGAACACTATCTGAGTTGTGCCAGCGTTACCAGCATGATAGCCAATGGAGAGTATCAAGAATCCTTAGCCGAACTTTGCGCTGAAATGAATATCGAATTGATGTCCGTTGCCGACGTGATGGCGGAAGCGCCAGGGCCGCTGCCTGAGGTATTACCCGAGCGGCGAGCAATGATGCTGTTCACTAGCGGCACTACCAACAAACCCAAAGGTGTGGTGAGCACGCACAAAACCATACGTGCACAGATAACCACCTTAATCGAAGCCTGGAGTTGGACCGATCAAGATGCTATCCCTCTGTTTCTGCCTCTGCATCACATTCACGGCATCATCAACATACTGAGTTGTGGCCTCTGGGCCGGAGCTACTGTGCATTTGTTCGCGAAGTTTGATATCCCGAAAATAACGGCTGAAGTAGTTGCCGGTACTTACAATGTGTTTATGGCCGTGCCCACAATCTACGTAAAACTTATTCAGTATTTTGACACCCTGGATGCCGGCGAAGTCAGTAAAATCTGTGATGGCTTCAGACCTATGAGACTGAATATATCCGGCTCAGCAGCATGTCCGGTGAAGCTCTTCAATCAATGGAAGGAATTGACAGGTCAAGTATTGTTGGAGCGTTACGGGATGACGGAAATAGGCATGGGCCTGTCCAATCCCTATGATGGCGAGAGACGTGCGGGACATGTGGGGCAGCCGCTGCCGGGGGTAGAAGCGCAACTCTTCGACGAAGACCATAATCCGATCACAGAAGAAAATACACCTGGGGAAATACGCATCAAAGGTGACAATGTATTTCTCGAATACTGGGCGAACGAAAAAGCCACTACAGAAAGTTTTCATGACGGTTGGTTTTGTACCGGTGATGTCGCAGTTATCGATGATGGCTACTACCGAATTATGGGTCGTTCCTCTATCGATATAATCAAATCCGGTGGCTACAAACTTTCCGCACTCGAAATAGAAGGCACCCTGCTAACCCACGAAGATATTGCCGAGTGTGCAGTGATCGGTGTAGAAGACGAAACCTGGGGAGAGTCAGTCATGGCCTTCATCGGATTGAAACCAGGAGCGAGCATGGAGTACGCCGACCTTAAAGGCTGGTGTGACGGTAAAATGTCTTCTTATAAAATACCGAAGGCAATAAAAATAGTCGAAGCTCTGCCACGCAACGCTATGGGAAAGGTGACTAAACCCGATCTCAAGAATCTAGTGTAACATAGGGCCATTCGCCTCAGCACGGGCAGAAAACCTTTAGGAGGTGTAGTAATGGAAAAACTATTCTACTCGACCAAGTTTGTTTACGCGGCAGTAAGTTTGTTAACACTGATTCCTACCGCCCTATTGGCGGCCGATTCCTTGCAAGATATTCAGCAAAAATTTCAGGGTGACTTCGAACTTGTAAGTTACTACCAGTTCCCAGCCCAGGGCGAGCCGATAGATATGAACTATATTGGCCGACTTAGTTATGATGCCCACGGCAATATGGCCGGCCTGGGAATGCCCCGCGATTTACCTGCCAGAAGCGCCGACTCCGAAGAACGCATTACAGGCGGTTTTGCCTACTGGGGGAAGGTGAGCTTCGATCTGCAGAGCAATATTGTCATACACCACGTAGAAGGCTCTCCTATGGTCCCGCAGTGGGTCGGTGGAGAAAATATTCGGCACTTCGAGTTTAGTGATGGACTGCTAAAACTTTCTCTGAAGGATAGTTCGGGACGTACCACCGCTACTCTCAGCTGGAAAAAACTGCCTTAGCTTGTCTGTTGGCTATATAGTCCAGGCAATTCCCTTCCTTCCATGCAATCGAATTTGACTACCTCTCAGGTAATTGTCCTGGGTAGGTGCACGCACTACTATGCTGGCTTTTCTGGTAAGCGGGAGCACGCATGCGCTATTTCATCGTGTTTGCCTATCTACTCGCTGCGGCCCCCTGATATGGTGTGCTCTCGAACCAAATGCTCACCCAATTGTATGGCATTCAAATAGACTCAGCGGAATTATCTCTGCTGCTAAGACACCGCGCGGTTCTGTTTGGGATGGTAGGCAGCCTGCTGCTTGCAGCCGCCTTCCTGCCGCGACTGAGGACGCAGGCGGGATTTGCGGGATTGCTTAGTATGGTGTCCTCTATTCTGCTGTTTGTCTTAACAGGAGCTGGTAGCGCTAGCCTGCCAAGGGTGGCATTAATTGATGCAGTCGTTTGTCTCGTGTTCATAGTTGGTTTTGGCCTGCATCTAATTTCTACTCACAGGCATGGTGCTGACCTGATTTGAAAATCACCTACGACATCAAGTAGCCGGTTCCAGCGGTTAATCTAGACTTGGGAATTTGGAACAGCAGTCTTGCGACTAGGACTTAGCGCTGGCGAGAAGCGTCGCTTCACCCGGGTTTTCTAGTTAACGGTAGACACAGGACTAAATAAGCGTGGACATTTGTAAATTCGGCCTTTAGATTCAGGTAGAACAACCAGCCGAGGACCTACAAATGCTGCGCTTACGCTCTATTCCTGCTTTTCTGTGCTTATTCCTGTTTTTGCAATCTTCAATCCTGGCCCAAACCGGCAATACTGAGCTGTTACAAAGCCTGAGTGCGGTTTCTACTAGCATGCTAGAGAATCCACCGGAGCAAGATTGGTTGCTTTGGCGCCGCACCTACGACAGCCAGGGATTTAGTCCTCTTGCACAAATTAATAGAGATAACGTAGAGCGGTTGGCTCAGGCTTGGAGAGTAGATCTCTCATCCGGACCAAATATGGCAACACCTCTGGTTCATGACGGTGTGATGTTTCTTGCCGATACCGAAGACATTGTGCTGGCACTGGACGCGCGTTCCGGCGCTGAGCTATGGCGTTACCAACATGAGTCCGGCGCAGGCCCCAATGCCAAGATCGGCATAGCATTGCATGCAAACAAGGTGCTCATACCAACCCTGGATCTTCATGTAGTAGCCCTGGATAACAAGTCAGGGGCCGTTATATGGGACCATGAAATTATTGCCACAAGTACGGGTCCTATACCCTATTCACTGCGTGGATCACCACTTGTTGCAAATGGTGTAGTCATTCAAGGAGTGACTGCAACCATGACACCCGAGGGTGGATTCATAGTTGGTATCGATCTCGATTCTGGCGAGGAAATTTGGCGATTTCACACAGTTGCTCGGCCTGACGAGCCAGGCGGTAATACCTGGAACAACCTGTCTCTGGCAGAGCGAAGTGGTGGTTCGGTTTGGGTGCCTGGCAGTTATGAACCAGACTTGGATTTGGTCTATTTCGGCACAGCTCCTACATATGATACAGCTCCATTGCTAGAATCACTGGGCTTGCCCGGAGTAAGCAACGATGCCTTATATACAAACGCGACCATTGCATTACGACCAAACAGCGGCGAACTGGTTTGGTACTATCAACATATGGCAAACGACCAGTGGGACTTGGACTGGGTGTACGAACGACAAATTTTAGATTTGGAAGTTGCAGGTGTAGATCGCCGCGTTATAGTAACAGCAGGCAAGATGGCACTTTACGATGCGCTAGATGCTGCCAGTGGTGAATATTTATTTTCTATTGATGTGGGTCTACAAAATATTATTAGCGGCGTAGATCCAGACACTGGGGAAAAAACGCTACATCCAAATGCGATACCAAGCTCGGAGCAGGCCCACTTGCTCTGCCCATTCTCCAACGGTGGTAGAAACTGGCAAGCGGCGGCGATGAACCAAGAGTCTAAAATGTTATACCTGCCACTAGCAGAAATTTGCATGATGGCTGGACCCACGACCGATCAAGGCGGACTACTCAGCACGGGTGTGGCGCTCAACCCCGCGCCACTTCCTGACAACGGCGGGAAGTTCGGTAGATTGCAAGCGATAAATCTGGAAACTCAAGAAGTAGCCTGGAGCTTCCGTGAAAACGTTCCCCCTACTTCAGCAGTTCTGGCAACAGGCGGTGGCTTGGTTTTTGGTGGCGCACTGGATCAATCGTTCAAGGCATTCGACCAAGACAATGGCGAAGTATTATGGGAAACAGATCTTGGTGACATCGCAGCATCTTTCCCCATTAGCTACTCAGTTGAGGGTACACAGTATATTGCTGTAGTAGTTGGGCAACCAAGCATACATACAAACCTCTGGTTAGGCGTGGTATCCGCTTTTCTTGGCGCCGAAGGTACGGCTCTTCGCAGCCTGTCAAGAACAGGCCCTGCCATCGTTGTGTATGCATTGAACTAATAGGCGATAGTGTGTTCAGTCGTGATAAATAGTGACGTTGCTGGAATATAAGAAGGAATTTACATGGAATCCATCTACTACGTGCTGTGTTGGCATTGTCACCGACGTTGTAAGCATTGTTACGAAGATCGCTTTCGTCCCTATATAAGGGATGAACTTGATACAGTGGTGTCTGAGGCGGTAAATAATTATCCTCGCATAATAGCCAATCTTCCAGAACGAATGACCTATTTAGCAGAAGATGAAAATTCGAATGCCGAGCCCGCAGCTTATATTGAAAAAACTGGCAAGATAATACTTTCTGGTGGTGACGTGTTAACTGAACCGGTACGTGAAAGTGTCTTGTATCCGGTCTTGGAAGCATTGCAAAGGAAGTACCAGGACAACGGCGGCATAAAGGTAGTTGTGCAAACCACCGGTGACCTGTTGACACCGAATATTATAGAGGAACTATTGAGCCGAAATGTTTGGTCAATTTCGGTATCAGGGATGGACGATTTTCATGTAGGCATGGAAGGAGACAAAAAGAATGTTCTCGCCGAAAAAATAATGAAGATGTTACAGCACGCTGGAGTCAAACATGCTGACGGTGAGCGAGATGAGCGCGCCTTAGAGCGAGGCCCTATTTTTAGTATGTTCGGTGCCAGCGAAGATTCCTGGATAGGAAAGCTCTGGCCTCGTGGTCGTGCTTGGGAGAATGGACTGTCACAGGCGACTATTAATGACAATTTCTGTGATGCCTGGTCAGGAGGATTGAATTTCCTTCAGCATGGCTATGCGGGCTCCGAAGTTTCTATCGATCCTAGCGGCGATGTATTCCCTTGTTGTATTAAAACCGCTCACCCACTGGGCAATCTTACCGAAGAACCCCTTATCAAAATTCTGGACGACCTTGCGGGAATTCCAGCCATCGAAGCCATCAATGCTGGCAGGCCAGAACGCATGGGTTTGACTCATGGCTGGAGCGAGGAAAAATTTATCCAGGAATCGAAGACGAAAACTCCCAAAGGCGGTGACTACAGCAATCTTTGTATTGGCTGCGATAAATTTCACGTCGAAGTATTAGGCACCATGCTCGATGAAAGACGACGCGAACGCCGTGCGCAACGCATGGGTGTGTTGGTTAGTAATGGTTAAGCTAAAATTACTTAGCGCCACCTTGGCCACTGGAATATTTTTAATAGCGGATAAACGTAATGTTGCTTCCTTACTGATTCTATTGCTTGTAACAAATGCGGCCAATGCCAAAGATTTAGACATCAATGATTGGTCTTCTATTGAAGATCTAGCCCGCGGAGAAACTGTTTACTTTAACGCTTGGGGCGGCGAAACCAGAATTAACCGATATTTGTCTTGGGCTGCTACCACAGTCAAATCGCGTTATGACATAAACCTGCAACATGTAAAAATTGCAGACACAGCGCAAGCAGTTTCCCGAGTCTTGGCCGAAAAACAAGCCGGAAATAATACTGATGGAGCCATCGATTTACTCTGGATAAATGGCGAAAATTTTTCTGCACTTAAACAGAATCAGCTACTGTATGGCCCCTGGGCGGAATATCAACCCAATTTTCCACTAGTCAATGCAGATCGCTTCCCGGAAATGCGCGAAGACTTTAGCATAGCAACAGATGGCTTGGAGTCGCCTTGGACTCGCTCACAACTGGTTTTCTATTACGACAGTTCTGTTATTAGCGGGCCTCCACTATCTATCTCAGAATTGCTAAGTTGGGCAGTAGAAAATCCGAGTGAGTTTATCTATCCACGACCACCTTCTTTTCTCGGTACCACCTTCTTGAAACAAGCGATACTGGAATTGAGCGACAATGTAGCAGCACTCTATCTTCCCGTATCGGCATCAAATTTCGATGAGATCACCGCGCCACTGTGGGAGTATTTGGATGCCTTGCACCCAAATTTACTACGCTCCGGACGCTATTTCCCCAGTACGGCGGCAGATCTACGCAGGCATATGGGTGACGGAGAGATTTCCCTCGCCCTGGCGTTTAACCCAAATGAAGCAGCTCTGGCGATAAGCTCGGGTGAATTGCCGAAGAGCGCAAGAAGCTATGTGTTGCAAGGAGGAACCATTAGCAATGTTAGCTTTCTTGCAATTCCCTTTAATTCTCCGCACAAGGCGGCGGCAATGGTCGTCTCAAACTTCCTGCTTTCCCCCGAGGCACAATCCCGTGCAAGCGACCCAGTACATATGGGCAGCACCACAGTTCTTTCCATTGAGGATCTGCCCGATGAAGCAAGAAAGATGATTACCGCCATCGACTATGGCAGCGCAGCTGTGAGCATTGATGATTTAAATAGAAAATTGCGAGAACCGCACCCATCCTGGACACTGGCGCTAGAGCAAGCCTGGGTTCAACGCTATAGCGCAAAATAAGTCGTGCTTCGATTCGCATATTACAGCGTGATTTTTTTGCTCACAGTGCCGTTGCTCTTCGGTACTGCCATTGCTGCCTTGCCCGCCTTCGGCTATTTTCCATCGCTGGGCAGTAATGAGTTTTCCCTGTTTCCATGGCGGGATCTTATCGAGGTGCCTGGTATCACACAAAGTATTATGGTCAGCCTGTTAGCCGCCATTGTGACACCGCTGGTAGCCCTAGTACTGGTGTTTCTGTTTCTGGCAAGCGCCTCTGGAAGTAAATTAGATGTTTGGATTAGACGTCTGGTTTCACCGCTGTTGTCCTTTCCTCATGCTGCAGCGGCATTTGGCCTTGCGTTTCTAATAGCACCCTCTGGGCTTTTAAGCAGGCTTATTTCCCCTGGCCTCAGTGGCTGGGAAAGACCGCCCGACCTCTTAATCGTCAACGATAGCTGGGGCCTAAGCTTGCTACTGGGACTGATTGTTAAAGAAGTGCCCTTCCTACTATTAATGTCATTGGCAGCCTTACCCCAGATAAACCCGGCACAGCGCATAAAGATTGCGCGCTCGCTAGGCTACGCCCCTGTAATTGCTTGGTTAAAGGTTGTAGCTCCTTGTTTGTACCCCTTGATACGATTGCCCGTACTTGCGGTAATTGTGTTTGCATCTGCCACTGTGGATGTGGCTCTCATACTCGGCCCAACTCTTCCTCCTACATTAAGTGTTAGGATATTGTCGTGGTTCAATGATCCTGATTTGAGTTATCGATTTCTGGCAGCGGCGGCGGCGCTGCTACAACTCTTAATCAGCCTTGCGGCGGTCTGCGCGTGGTTGCTGCTCGAAAAGCTTGCCATGCTGTTGTGGCGATTCTGGCTTGATTCTGGAAATAGAGCGTCAGCTGAATCTTTCTTTTACAGCATAGGTCGCTGCGCCATGCCTTCAGTATTGCTAGTTATCGCCGGCAGTCTTGTAGCGCTGCTATTGAATGCCTTCGCCGCTTCGTGGAGGTTTCCCTCTTTACTGCCTACATCATGGACGCTTAGGCACTGGACAAGTACTTGGAATGAATTGCTTGCACCGTTGGCAAATACGCTGGTCATTAGTATTTCTGCCACGGTCACTGCACTGATACTGGTAGTAGCAACTCTGGAATTCGAAAGACGACGGCGAATAAAAAAGACCACGGCGCTATGGCTACTTTACCTTCCTTTGCTTATACCACAGGTAGTTTTCTTATTTGGCGTAGTGGTGCTAGCCGAATCTGTTCATTGGCAAGCCAACAGGAGTCTGGTTATTTTTGGCCATCTTCTATTCGTATTACCCTATGTATTCTTGTCATTTTCTGAGCCGTATAGACAGCTCGATCCACGATGGTCCCAGGTTGCCTCGGCGCTCGGTGCAAGTTCTTTTAAATCATTCTGGAGAATTCGTATTCCCCTGCTATTATCGCCATGCCTAACCGCCATAGCGATAGGCATGGCGATAAGTATTAGCTTGTTTCTTCCTACACAATTGTTAGGTGCAGGTAGAATTACCACCATAACCACCGAAGCGGTCGCCTTGACATCTGCTGGCAGTAGAAATCTGATCGCTGTCTGGGCCGTGGTGCAACTGTCGCTGCCGATGTTGGGCTTCATGACAGCATTATTTATACCAAAACTGCTATGGCGTGACCGCGCTGGGATGCGAGAAATTCGATGAGCCAAAGTCGACTCGAACTAAGCGACGTAAAACTGTCACTAAACGGCAAAACACTGGTAGAAATAAATTGCAGTGTAAATGCTGGTGAAATTCTAACCGTAATGGGGCCGTCGGGATCCGGTAAATCTTCGTTGTTGGCTCATATAGCAGGATTCTTGGATCCAGCCTTTAATGCAAGCGGGGTAGTCCTTATAAATGGTGAGGACATTGGTGGTCTCCCTGCCGAACAACGAAAGATTGGACTGCTGTTTCAAGACCCTCTGTTGTTTCCTCATTTATCGATCGCCGGTAATTTGCGTTTTGCCTTGCCTGCGCAGCAAAGCAATAAGAATCACTTAATCAGCGAAGGCCTCAAGGAGATTGGCCTTGCCGGATTTGAGCACAGAGATCCAGCGACCCTGTCAGGTGGCCAAGAATCTAGGGTCGCTCTTCTGCGCCTATTGCTTTCAAGTCCGAAAGCGGTGCTATTGGACGAGCCATTTTCCAGACTGGATTCTCAACTACGCCGGGAAATAAGAACACAGGTATTCGACAAACTGCGAGACGCTGGCCTTCCAACAATTTTAGTTACCCACGATCAGGCTGACGCCGATGCAGCGGCGGGAGAGGTGCTCTATTTAGCATGACCCACCCCACCTCCGACCACAGAAAGTTCCTACCTCGACTCTCCTAACTAGTTGTCTAGTAAACATTTATTACTTTCAAGGCTTAAAAAAGTGTGATCTGGTTCACAGTTTCTCAATCCATATTCCCAGAGTATTGATGCAATATTTACGAAAATAGTGGTACTGCCTCCAATCCGCTAGGTATTAGAATCTAATCAGGAGGGATAATTCGGTAAAGTGACTGTAGAGAAACTTTATTCCTTCGCTAGAACAAGATTAACGAATTGATGTTATTCAATGTTATTGGAGTCGATAGTACAATGAAACCCACTTTACTGGTTGCCGATGACGAAATCGAAATTGGTGAAATAATTAAGACGGTTGCGGAAGATTTAGGCTTCGAGGTGACTTGTGTTAACGAAGGCTCAGAAGTCGTAGCCCTGGTTAATAGACTAAAACCCGATGTCATTGTACTGGATTTGCGAATGCCGGGCTCCGACGGTGTGGAAATAATTCGCGAGCTGAGCAGAAAAAATTGTAAGTCTGGCATCCTGCTGATGAGTGGCATGGACCAGCGCACACTCTCCTCAGTGCAATCTCTAGGGAGGGAAAACCATCTCGATATAGGTTCGACCCTAACCAAGCCAATGTCTCTTGATGCAATTGAGACTGCACTTAGTCCCTATTTTCGATCAGCTAGGGAGAACAGAGTTCCCATAGCAGCTCAACCCACCCCTGTTCCTTTCGACTTTGGCTTGGCGGTTCACTACCAAGCAGAATCCCTGATTAGACCTCTGCACGAAGCGAACCCTCAGCGGCTGCGAGTACGGGCACAGTGGCATATGGATGACAATCGCGTCATTTCAGCGGGTCAACTTACAGCGATGGCAGACGAATGCGGGATCGGCAAGGGTCTCAGTAAAATGGTTCTAGCCCAGGCATTAGAGAATGTCAGAGTATGGTCCAATCAAGACTTTACTCCCGAAATTTCAGTGCAATTAGACGACTCGTTTTTGACAGATCTGTCTACACCCGACGTGTTAGCTATGATGGCTGATCAATATTATGTGCCCAGAGAATTACTGATTATAGAAATAACCGAAAAATCCCTTACCGATAAACAAGACACTATAGGTGATGTGCTTTCTCGATTACGCATCAAGGGATTTAAGATAGCCGTAGCCGTCGAGAGCCAAGGGGAAAATATACTCCCCCTATTGGATAACCTGCCCATCGACCAAATCGTTATAGATATAACTTGCGTGAATCAGGAAACAAATTTTACTAACGACATGGAATTGGAATTTTTATACAGCTCGCTTACCTCGGTAACCAATAAGAAGGGAATAACTGTCTGTGCAGATAATGTTAATTCCCAGGCGCAATTAAGCTTTGTTAAGAAATGCAATTTTAATAGTGCCAGGGGAGACCAGGTATTACCTCTAACTAGCGCGAATAATATTTTATCACTGGTTCGTGAAACAAAGTTGCCCAGCAACCCTAATTCACAAAATGGTTCCTAAAAGAAAACCGAGATTAGCGGCATTTAGTCTAGGGATTTCTTATGGCAGAACTAAGGTTGGGTATAAAAAGTATTAGGAATATTACATACCCATGATTCAGTCATATGCAACACAGTCGCGGAAATGCCAAGACAGCTCTAGGGAGCCTCTGAACAAGTCTATGACCACTCTGGCCTACAGCCAATCCTGCTATCAAGACGTACTTTCGCCGGGCCTGTCAAGAAAGTGCAACGAAGAGGGCGCACTCGGTGTAAACCCCCGACCGGCGGGGCCTAAGCAGGCGCCGTACTGCGGCGTTGCCGCGCTTGGTGCGCACGACGCCTTGCTTCAGCGCGCGCCAGACTCCCGCAGAGTGGCCATAGACTTGTTCAGAGGCTCCTTAGCTTTTCCTATCTCTCCCGATTCAGACACAAAACCTATGCTCGAAAACCATTGCCCGCTTTCTGCATACGGAAACCAAATTAGCTTCTTGACGACCGTAAATGAAGACTAGCAATGGATTGCTCCAACCAACAAAAAGGCATGGTAGTCAATCGTGAGAAATCTACATACAGCAGACCAACAAAGTCCCAACAGCCTTGTCACCTTTACGCAAATCTTTGCACCAACACTAATACTCTCGCTAATAACATTCGGCGGTTTCTTCTATTTTGAGTACGAACAAAGACTCGCTGAAATAGCCGCAGAAGAAACTACTTTGGTTAACTCTCTCGGTCAATCTATGCTAAACGAAATTGCCATCGTGCAAGCCGATGTGTCAACTTTTTCCAAGGCACAGTTAATCTATGATTATGTGGACGGAGAAGAGGCATTCCTGGGTCCAATTATAAACCGCTTCACTGACTTGGCAACGATACGTACGATTTATAATCAGGTAAGGTTGATCGATGCCGCAGGTAATGAGATCGCCCGAGTTAGTTACAATCAACAAACTGGGACTGCGACCACCATAGCTGTCGACGGTTTACAGAATGTCAGTAACCAGCCGTACTTTCAGCGCGGCATGGAATTGGCAGATGGAGAATTGTTTGTATCGGACATAAGCTTGGGCGGAGGAAACGGAAATTTGGACCAGCCCGCGTTGCCGGTTATGCAGTTCGCGGTCCCCTTGTTTGACTCTCAGGGAAATCGCTGGGGAGTACTCGCTTTCAGTTACATCGGAACCAACTTCCTGTCCCGCTTCGAAGCTGCCGGTCAACGGCAAAATAGAGATACCTGGCTACTCAATAAATCAGGATATTGGATTTCGAGCACGAACCCCGACGATGAATGGGCATTTTTATATCCCGAACGACTTGATAGAAATTTGGCGAACCGCAACCCAGAAGTATGGTTGAACCTGAGGCTGCCTTCGCAAGACAGCTTCTACGTCGATGGTGATCATTATTCCTTCGTAAGAGTTTGTGGAGAAGTAAATTGTCAGTTCGGCTCTCAACTAAATAATGCACAGAGTATCCAGCTACCAATTTTACTCCCCGAGTCTGAATGGATCATTGTATCCCACACACCTGCCAGTGAACTGAGTATCGTCAACTCACTTTGGCCTTATCCTGAACGATGGGCACCGATCAGTGCCATGTTGCTTGTTATCACTATTCTCACCGCATTTGCCACCACAAGATTCACCGGAATCATAATAGCGCTGCACAGAAAAGAGAAAGAGCTGCTACAGAGCAATTCATTGCATGAAGGTTTTTTTGAAAAGAACCCAAGCATTATGTTCGTCAAGGACTTGCACGGTAATTACAGTCTGGTCAATGAAAGCTTTTATAACTTTACTCAAACGAATAAAGCAGACATCGAAGATACTACCTTACATGAATTTTTTCCTGATAAGACAAACCAAATAACTGGAGATCAAGATCGCCAGGTAATCGAATACAAGCAAGCTATGGAATTCGAGGCGAAATGGATTGGTTCTGGAGGTAATCAGTATTTCTCGATTCTGCGTTTCCCTCTTTTAGATGACCACGGTAAAGTTTATGCCATTGGTGGAATAGCTACCGATAGAACAGATCAGATTAAGGCGAGAAAGGCTTTGAGGGAGAGCGAGGAGCAATTCCGATCTCTAGTTGAGTCGGCGCCTGAAGCGGTGGTGATTACCAATGTGAAAGGCAAAATACTGTTGGTTAATAAACAAGCTGAAACCCTGTTTTCCTTTAGCCGTGGCGAGTTACTGCGTATGTCCCTGCTGGATTTGCTACCAGACATTGAACTGGATACTTTTGTACAACAACGGCCCAAAGACAAGAAGGATTCACAGATTCATCAGTTGATTTCTATGCAGGCATTAAACAGCGAGGGAATGACCGCGCCAGTAGAGGTGGCGATATCTACATCAGAGACCGAATCCGGGCTCACCATAACTTGTTTAATACGTGATGTGAGTGATAGATCCAAACTGGAGGTACAACTTAGGCAGAGTCAAAAAATGGATGCCATTGGCAAATTAACTGGCGGCATGGCCCATGATTTTAACAATCTGTTGGGCGTGATAATGGGCAATATCGATCTTGCACAACGCAGGATCGACAAGGACTCACCCGTGTATCAACGCATGGACACCGCAAAAAAAGCTGCTAGCCGCGGCGCCGAACTTACAAAGAGAATGTTGGCTGTGGCCAGACGGCAACCTTTGCAGCCCAAGCCAACAAACATAAATGAGATCATTCAGGAAATGGCAGATATTTTACCGCGGACATTAGGCCCCGATGTCGAGGTGAAACACGATGTAAGCGAGAACGTGCCTAATGTGCTAGTTGATCAATCGGGTCTGGAAAATGTCTTTCTAAATCTGGCCATTAACTCCCGTGACGCCATGCCTAACGGTGGAAAATTTTATATCACAACTGATGTTCTGCATCTCACCAAGGAAAATCCTCTCGCGCTTCAGGACGACATGCATCCAGGAACCTATGTGCAAATTTCGGTAACCGATACCGGCGAAGGAATGACAAAAGAAACTTTGAGTCGTGTCTTTGAACCTTTTTTCACTACCAAAGAACGCGGCAAAGGAACCGGCCTGGGCCTTTCCATGATTTACGGTTTTATTAAGCAGTCGGAAGGAAATATTAGAATGTATAGCGAGCCCGGTGTTGGCACAACTATCGATATGTTCCTGCCCGTGTCAAAGGAAAAAGGCAAAACAAAGATTACTGAAACTATTGATACTACTCAGCTACTCTCGGACTTCAAATCTGCAAAGGTACTGGTAGTGGATGATGAGTACGACCTGTTAGAGGTAGCATGTAGTTATATGGAAGAAATGGGCTTCGAGGTAATTGCTGCAACCAATGGGGAACAAGCGATAAAAAGCTTTGATAGCAATCCTGATATTGAGCTTTTATTGTCTGACATTGTAATGCCGGGTGGCATGAGTGGAACGGAACTAGCTACGATTGCAAAAGAGAGAATTCCGAAAATTAAGATTTTGTACATGTCGGGATTTCCATCAGGTGTAATAGCTGACAAGTCTGGTACTGACCTGGATGCGCCACTGATTACCAAGCCTTATTCGATTGAGGAGCTGGCGTCTGCCTTGGATGAACTGTTAGGCGAGCCAGCCTAACGAAAAATTCCGGTGCTGAATTTTTCCTCGATATTTCAAGAACTTATTTGCCACCCCTAGCTTACGATTACACAGCAATCTTTGCATAGCGTTCCGCCCACTGCGTTTTCCATTCGCTTAGTTCTAGAACACGCATCGGTCGTCCGATGAAGAATCCCTGTGCCAGATCGCAACCAGAACCATCCAGAAAGCTCCAGTCTGCTTCGTTCTCAACGCCTTCAGCTACTGTCTTAATGCCCAGGTTTTTAGCCAGTTGAATGCTACCGTCAAATATTCCATGCAAAGTGGCATTATCATAAGCCGAGTGGACAAAGCCTTTATCGATCTTAAGTTCGTTAAACGGGATGTCTCGCAGCTGTGCCATAGACGAGTGGCCGGTGCCGAAATCGTCGATTGACAAGTTCACACGTCGCAGGCGCAATCGAGTCAACATATCCAAAACTAATGAATAGTCCTTCATAAGTTTTGATTCAGTTACCTCTAGTATAAGTTCATTTGGGCTTATGCCTGAGGTCAACAATTCATTTTCCAGATAGCTTATAAACTCTCTGGTATTTAAGTTGTACATTGAAATATTTACCGCCACAGTAATATTTATTCCGCTTTTCTTCCATATATTGCTGTCAACTAGTGCGTTACGCAGCACTTGCTGAGCGATCTTATCAATTAGCTCATTTTCTTCAGCAAGGTCGATAAAATTGTCCGGCAGAATAAGACCATCTTCGGGATGCTCCCAGCGAACAAGTGCCTCAACACCGACAAGCTCTCCTGAATGCAATAACACTTTCGGCTGATAAAAATTGACCAATTCTCCTGACTCGATTGCGACCTTTAATCGTTCGGCGCTGTATATATGCTGCTTCTCTCCGACCAGCAATTTCTCTCTCTGTGCAACTAATTGTTTTAAGTACTTCTGCAACTGTTCTTGCTGTACCGGCTTATTCAAGTGACCCAACACCAGCAAATCATAGGATGATGCAAGGGTCTCGGCGGATTGCAAAACTCTTTCGTCTTCACCACTTACTAACAACAGCGCGCCGGTAAACTTCGCATCACGCAATTTTTGCAAGAACTCTAAGCCGTCCATGTTCGGCATATTGAGATCAAGTATCACAATAGTGGTGTCGAGCACTAGGCCCACCATATGATTCAGCGCAGTTTGGCCATCATCAAAAGCGATAACATTCTTATAACCAACCATGGATAATTGATGGGATAATAATTTGAGTTGAAATTGATCATCATCAACAATTACGATCTGAGTGATGGCTTGCGGGCCTTCATCTTGTTGTTCCATATTAATTGTTCCGTTGACCTATTGATTCCATAACTTCGTGCAGTGACCTGGAAAAACCCGCCATTACATTATGGATTTGCGTTTCATCGTTATTCTTCCCTGCTGACTCTAGTTCAGCACAAATCTTACCTAATGCTAAAGCACCTACTGATCGGGAGGAGGATTTCAGTGCATGTGCCAACTCACCTACCTGCTTCCACTGACCACTCTCATAGGCATGCTTTATTTTCGTAGCTGAATTCTCAGCCGATTGTCTATAATCACTTAAAAAACTTTCTACTAAAGCGTCGTCGTCCCCCACCAGCTTAATTAGAATGTTTACGTCTAACGTTGATAGCTCGCTTGATCCATTACTACCAATGCATTCTCCTGCTGAACTCTGCCTGCTTGTCTGCGACTGTACTTGAGCGAAATTTTCGCTGCCTGCGGCAGGTTTCAGTTTTTCTATGAATGCCTTGCCAGCCCATTTCTCCAACTTCTCTCGCAATGCCTCTAGAGGCACGGGCTTAGGCAAATAATCATTCATTCCTGCTTCTATGCACAAATTTCTCTCACCCTTAGTTGCATTAGCAGTAAACGCAACAATGGGTAGCTGTTCTGCTCCGGCAGTCTCTTGACGGCGTATAGCAGAGGTTAATTCATAACCGTCTATAATTGGCATATGCAAGTCTGTGAGCAATAATGAGTAATGTCGCTCACTCCAAAATTCTAATGCCTCCTGACCATTGCCAGCAACATCGTAGGCGTAGCCCAATAAATCCAGTTGATTCTTTATGACTTTTTGATTGATGTCATTGTCCTCTGCGACAAGTATCATGCGGCCAAGTTTCTCGGCTTCCTCTCGACTAATTTCTCGCCTTTGATCAGAGCCTTCTGAATGATTGTCTTCCAGATGTTCCACCTCGCCAGATACAGCTGCAAGGACATCGTGGAAACAAGTACTGATGCTGGGATTCAAATTAACCAGAATAATCTTTTCGCCAATGACATCAACACGATGGTGAAGCAATGGTCGAACAATGACTAAGCGATGGAGAGAATTTGAGTGCTGCTTCACCAAACTTTCATAGAACGCTATATCCTTATCGCTTTCTACGGCAATCGCTACAAGCGGCTTGGCCGAGGGGTTTTCATCTTGTATCTCAACCACTAGATGTTCTGGCGTTTCTACGTTGTCTGCAATAGTCCCCTGATAATTTATATAGGTCTGCCAATCCTCACTCGCTTCGTGATCCGCACATAGCAATCGACAGTGGAAATCTTGTAGTTGATTGCGTTGTTCCGGCTGACCTGGTTTATCGGCTTCAATAATGGGAATTGTCGCGGCGAAAGTGCTGCCATCGCCTTCCTCGCTATTAATAGTTAATTCACCACCCATCATTTCCACTATTCGTTTAGTGATTGGCAAACCAAGGCCGGTTCCTCCGAACCTGCGTGTTGTTGAAGTATCAGCCTGTGAAAACGGTTCAAAAACAGTTGCTATCGCGCTTTGTGACATTCCGATTCCGTTATCAATTACGCGAATTAGCAGATTGCTGTCATCAAGTTCAAATCTTGCGTCCACGTGACCCTGCCGTATCGTACTGCCAGAGAATTTCAAGGCGTTACCAACCAGGTTGATGACTATCTGTCGCAGGCGTACCGCATCCGATATTATCGCTGTCGGTAAGTTTGGATCGAGGTAGAAGCGCAAGCTTACTTGCTTCTTTCGTGCAATGGACAACATGGCGTTGCAGATAGATTCTGTCAGATAAGAAATAACCACGGGCTCTTCTTCTAATTCTATTTTTCCGGCCTCGATCTTTGAGAAATCCAAAATGTCATCGATTACGGTTAATAAGCTGTAAGCGGAGTCTTTAATTATTTCCACCTGATCCAACTGGCGTGGCCTTAGACTGCTCTGCCTTAGCACATCAATGGTGCCAATTACACCATTCATGGGGGTGCGAATTTCGTGGCTCATTGTTGCCAGAAAAGAACTCTTCGCCTTGTTCGCTTCTTCGGCTCGGCGCATTGCATGATTTAATTCTTCCGTACGTTGATTCACGCGCTGTTCAAGACCCTGCCTTTCTTCTTCTAACTCTCGATTCAATATTTGTAATTGTGTCGTGCTTTCCTCCAGCGCGCTCATTGCCTGAACTTGTTTGGTAATGTCGCGCACTATGCACATGATCATAGACTCGTCACCGCTTTCCACCGGGCTCATGGCCACTTCGATTGGAAACTGATTTCCATTACCCCGCAGTCCAAACATCTCCCTTTCTGCACCCAATACGCGAGTGCCAGGTGATTTCAAAAACTCGATTCTTTCATCTCTCAATTGCTGCCAATTCTCTTCAGGTATCAAGTCTCCTACCTTGAGTTGCTGAAGCGACTCTACATCTCTTCCAAAAAGGTTCTCGGCCTGCCTGTTCACCAGCCTTATCTTGCCTTCATCGTCGGCGATAATGATTGCGTTCGGAGCCATGTCTAGCAAGGCTTCAAATCGATGTTCACTATCTTTGAGAGCACTCTCCGCAGACAGCACCTTAGTTACATCATGAGCAATGCTGCCAATACCATACATTCTCCCACTGCGAGTACGCATGGCGAACTTCATAACCGTAAATTTTGACTTTCCATCTGCGGTTAGAAGTATGTCATCAAATTCCAGTCGATCCCCTCCCTGCAGAATTTGCTCGTCTTGCTTGCTCATTAACGTCGCTTGCATGATTGGGAACAGGTCAAAGTCAGACTTTCCTTCGATCTCGCTTTCCTGCAGACCTACCATGCGACTCCAAACATCATTGCTGTAGAGATAGTTTCCTTCCAGGTCTTTTACCGAGAGTGCACTTTGAGTTTTCCCAATAAATGCTTCTCTTAATATTTCATTAGAGCGAAGTTGTTTTTCTTTTCCGTAGAGGTTTGTGGCGTAGCGCCAGGAGATGACACCCGAAAGCACTAAAGCACCAGAAAGAAGAGCCGTAATGGCCATTAGTTGTTCGAAATCCGGTGTAATCCCCAAATACAGGAATATGCTGAAGGACAGGGCACTGATTAGAACGAACGGAATATAGATTGAGAGAAATCGCAGACTACGGCCGCCGATCCATCGACGCTTTGGCTGTATCAATTCTCTCATTTGTGTTGCCTCAAAACCGTGACATCAGATCCAGGCGACTTCTGCACTACTAATCCGGGCTTGCGGCCATTTTCCTGATATTTGGAAATTTAAAATAGTCTCTGTAGGAACCGTTGTCTATGGCAATTTTCCTACAGCGAATAAGCCGGGCAGGGTGATAAACCTCCTGACTCTGGGAATCACATAAATCTGTATCCACCGCTAGGAACTGCAGCAGAACAGGTTAAACACATCCTTCAATACTCAAATCAGAATAACAGTTAGTGATTCCCTTGTAGGTAAATGTCGGAATTTCTTGGTCCCTCTACTTAATGACCGGCGGCGGCCCGCCCTCGATTAAGGGCGTCCCGAGCGCCTGCTGAAAGCCCGCCATCCAGACCTACCGTTACAAAACGAAAACCTTCCGCAATGCGTTGTTCAACACTGTTCGAATTGGTCGTGATCGCGCAGGGTACATCGTGTGCAATACAGGCCAAAAGCACAGTTTGAATAGCTGCTTCCACTTCTGTTGCCGCAGGGCTGGCATAGCCCATTGCCGTACTAAGATCGGAGGGTCCAACAAATATTACACCAGTGCCTGGCACCGATATTATTTCTTCGATATTCGCCACAGCTTCTGGCGTTTCAATTTGAATGATCGCCAGCAATTCCCCATTTGGATCCAGTGGCCATACATCCGCTTTTGCATGATAATCACTTATGCCCCAATACCAGACCGCGTTGGAGGGGTTGCGGCCACGCAGACCGGCGGGCTCATAGTCATCGGCACCGTTCAGCTGAGGGTATCTACTTGCGCGAATAGCCATCTCTGCCTCTGCCGCAGTATTTACCGAGGGAAACATCACGCCGAAAGCACCTACATCCAGGGCCTGTTTTACTTGAGATAGCACATTCTCCCTACCAATGGCTGGTATCCGGACGAAAGGCACCACATTTGCTTGCAGGTTTCCCTTTTCCATAATACCGCGCTTGTCAGTCATACCTAATAAAAATAGACGAATACGCTCCACGTCGAAGGGTGCGTGCTCCATGTCAATAATAATGAAATCCAAGCCAGAGCGAGCCAGGGATCGCGCATTATTAAGTGAGTAGTCGAAGGACAGTAACCCAAAAGCAGGCTCATCATTTTCTAGAAGTTCAATTGCCTTATTTAGGCGCACCTCAGTGCTCTGGGCGAATAAGCTTGACGACAAACCCAATAGAGTCAGAGTGAGAAGTATAGGGGCCATGTTTTTTGTTGTTTTTATCATTATGTTTCCTCATCTGGTCGCGATCAATTAATGCGGGAAGCCATGTATTATCGAGACAGTCACCAAGGCTTGGAGACTGTGAAAACTGTCAATAGAGAGGCATAGAGTTTGCCGAGAATCACGCCAGGTTTCAATCACCAAATCAATTCGCTGGCCCATATTGCGATACCATCATATCTATCCAACTGTTATATTGTCGCTGCTACTGCTAGCAAGCAGCCAAGGCGGATTTCGAAGCAAAAGACGAGTTCCAAACAGTTCTTATCAAGGAGAGCAAGATGAAGATTTATAGAAGCATAGCCGGTTCAATTGCTGTCATGCTTATAAGCGGCGTTCTCAATGCCCAAAGTGCCGTTGTCTTGTACAACGAGCGGGTAGTGGAAATTGAGCAAACCCTAGCGGATGCAACTGATCTCTGGGTAAAACCAGAAGATCTGACGCGAGTGAACGATTTCGTACTAAAGCCTGAAGGGGCCTGCCTGGATGAATTGTGCATCCCGGTTTTACAGGACAGAGATAGTGACATGTATGTGACTCGTCAGGGTCAGGGCTGGTTCAATGTCACCGAGCTGGCTGACAAACTACAGCAGGCACATGTGGCTGACTACGCCGACGGCCTGTGGAGCTTCGGCACAATGCCGCTGCAACGACAGTCGTTTTTTCGTGGTGGCCAAGCCCCGGATTTCGAAATGGCGGATCGCGATGGCAAGCTAATCAAACTTTCAGATTTCAGGGGCAAAAAGGTTCTACTTCTTACCTGGGCCTCGTGGTGAGGATGTCGTTATGACGTGCCCGTGTGGCAGTCCATTTACGAAGAACTCAAATCTCAAAATTTTGAAATAATCTCTGCCGCGCAAGATACCGGTGGTGAAGAAGCGGCAGGTCCGATCTTTGATGATGCCAATGTCAGCTATACTGCTTTGATTGATGTGAACCATCACATAAGTGCGCTCTATAATCTGCTCAACGTGCCCTCCGGTGTCTGGATAGATGAAGAAGGCAAGATCATGCGCATCAATGAAGGTACCTACGCAAAAACCCATTTTGATGGTGCCTGGGGTACGGATGACTATGTGCCTATCGTGCGTGATTGGGTAGCTAAGGGAGCCGACAGCGAATACGTGTGGGATAGAGACAAGGTGCGTGAGAGCATTTTCCAGCGCACACCTGAAGCGGAGCGAGCACAACCGGCGTTTCGACTCGGCGGCTATTATTTTACCAATGGCAACGACGAGAAAGCCGAGCAGTACTGGACCATGGCACAGCAGCTAGACCCCTCTAGTTGGAACTATCTGCGTCAGGATTTACAGTATGAGGAAGGTGGCTCGGCGGGTCCCGAGTGGCGTGAACGCCGCAGCCAGATCGAAAGTGCTGGCGGCAGTTACTATGCTCCATTGGAGATAGACCGCAACTAGCTCGTAGTAGCTTGCACCACCTTACTTAGCAATGGCGGTAACGAGGAAATAGAATTAAAAAGCCGGTCTGAGAAATCAGATCGGCTTTTTTGTTTTTCAAACTGTATAGTTTCTAACGCGCTGTCCAAGGAGGATTGATAAGCAGTTCTGGATTAACGCCCGCCTTGGGTAAAAACTTCTGCGTGCGCCCGTACTGGTTATCGCCACCATACAGAGTACCGTCTGAATCAACGCTAAATGTATGTACTTCAATATAACCGTCCGGCAACTCTCGCGGCACCAACCAGGTGTATTTAAGATTGCCCTCGAAATCGAAGTTGACGAACCTTAGTGGCCCTAAATCGGTAATCCAAAAATCGTCTTCATTTACAATGATATCCAGCGGCAAAGTTAGATCGCCTATGGATCTCTCGAATTCAAATTCCATGGGATTGTCGGTAGTTCTCCAGACGTTAACTCTGCCACCGGAACGATCGAGTACAAATACTCTGCCATCTGGCCCAATCGCAACCGCATGTATGGTATTTGTTTGACCTGGGCCCGTGCCCTCACTGCCAAACTCACCCAGATAATTCATGTCACTATCCATGATCATGACGCGGTTATTATCCAAACCGTCGGCGATCAGAATGCGACCGTCAGGAAGAAAGGCTACATCCTGTGGGCGACCAAAATGTGTTTCGTCGTCGCCCGAGACGCCTTTCTCACCGTAAGTCGCCAATAGTTCGCTAAAGTCATTGGAAAATACGTAGATCTGATGAAAAGTCTCATTCACCAGCCACACACGGCTCTCGGGGTCATAGGGGCTAATGCGTATGCGATGTGGTCCTGGACCCGCTGAACCCTCACACAGATAATCCCACTGGTCATAAAGTTCGATGACTTTGCCATCGGCGTTTAGGCTGTAAAGGCAGTTATTCCAGACTCTACGATTTGTGTCGGTTAGAACATTTAGGCCCATATGCCCTGCAAAACCCAGGAAATCGTCGGGAATGGGATAGGGCAGGACGGTTTCACCGCGCTGGGCGATGATGATGCGATCAGGCGATTCGGCCCAGATGCCTGAGTTGCCCCCGAATGCATAGCCAGGCTGTGCAAAGGGCTTGTGCCACAACGATACAATGTCATAGGGGCTCTCGCCGATGGGGCCACGCGCATTGCCCTGTTGCGAAAAGGCGGAGCTTGAAATCAGGATTGCTAGAGTTAAGACAACTAGCCGGTTCAGTTTTAACATGATGTTAGAGCCTCTTTTATTAATCGTATTGTCTGTCATTATTGTTTTCCGGCCTATCATGACAAATAAACCCACAGAAATTCAATAAACTTCGGAAAATCACAAATTGTTGCAAATTCCAGTCTCCGACATCCAAGCCACAGCTGTGACTTCATTACAGGCCATTTGTAGCTGATTGACTTGGAGCCTTGTCGTGATAGGCTGAAGGGTTTATTGAACCGCGAAATTCAGCCTTATAAAAATCAGTAAATAAGAATTAGGCTGAACAAACAATACCGGTATTCAGCCTCTCCTGGAGGGATTTGTCTTGAAAAATTCCAAATTGCGAACAGTCGCACCTCTTTGGAAGTCCTGCAAGACCCGCTTTAGACATAGAATTTCGAGGCAAAACAACATGAATTACAAAATACCCGTCCTCATCCTAACAAGTATTCTTGGTGGTGCTGCTGTCGCCCAAGAATATCAAGTACCAAAAACAGAATGGGGGGTACCCGATTTTCAAGGTGTTTGGAAAAATGCAACTGTAATGCCATTCGAGCGACCACGGGAACTCGGTGAGAAGCGCGCCTACACCGAAGAAGAAGCTATCGCCCTGGAGAGCGTGGTACAACAAAAGTTTGAAGAAAATAACGAACCCTTAGACCCAAATCGACCGCCACCCGAAGTAGCGGACTCACTGCCACCTATTGGTAATTATGACCTGTTTTGGCGCGACGACGCGAAATTCATACCCACTATAAATGGCGAATTTAGAACCTCTGCCATAATCGACCCACCCAATGGTCGCATGCCGGAACGTGTCAGCGGTTTTGACGAGCGTATGCGGCAACTGCGAGCTAGCTCAGGTCGAAACAGCGATGGCCCAGAAGGTCGCGGGCTTGGGGAACGTTGCCTGGTAGGCTTTGGCAATCTGGCTGGCCCTGTTATGAGCCCGGTTATTTACAATAGTCATTTACAATTCACCCAGTCACCAGGCTATGTAACGATTACTGCCGAAATGGTTCACGATACTCGCATCATAAAAATTACCGATGATAGAAATCCCGCTGGCGAAGCTCACCGAAAGTGGATGGGAGACTCAATAGGACGCTGGGAAGGTAATACATTGATCGTCGAAACTAAATATTTCAATAACTGGCATAGGTTACGGGGCATGCCAGTAGAAAATATGACCATTATCGAAACCTTTCGCAGAGAAACCGCTAATAAATTAATTTATGGATTCACGGTAGATGATCCATCAATTTTTACTGCGCAGTTTAGCGGCGAGTATCCGCTGTCCCGCATAAATGAGCCTATCTATGAGTATGCCTGTCACGAAGGTAACTATGGCATGATTGGAATACTAGCTGGCGCACGAAAACTGGAGGAACTGGAAATCGAAGATTAGAAAAACGGAAATCTCTGTATGAAAAAAAGGGTTGGCGTTAAAACGCCGACCCTTTTTTAATTTTTACTAGCGGAAATTGAACTACTTATTCTGATGGACCGTCTGCTTCGATAGGGGTGCCGTCGCCGTTCATGCCCATCGCTTCGTAACGCCGCCAACCAGCAAGAATGCCCGCAAGACCATGATTGCCTTCGTGACAGGCATACTCATACAGCGGCATATCAGTTCTGCGCATAGGAACCTTGGCCGACCAGCTCACATCCCAGGTTTGTGGATCTTCAACAGTGAAATCATAATCCAAAGTGTTTTCATCCACCCAGGTGAAACGCTCTTCTACTTTCATACTCGAAGTAGCACCTCTGGCTGTTTGGAAGTAATAGAAGTCCTGGGTGTGGATTACCAAGGTATCGCCATCCCAATGTGCGACTGAATCACCGTCCCACTTTATCTGTCGTGTGTGATGCTCACTATCTAGCCGAATAATTCGGGCGCGGTGAATCATCTCATTCACAATCATGATGTGGTCTTTGGTCTGGACGAGTTGCATATTATTATTATAAGCACCGGGTACCATGGGTGGACCCGCACCATTACTCATCAGACAGCGATCGGCTAGAGTGCGAGCTTCCGGCCCGAGACTCAATCTACGCATCTCGGCGATCCTGGCAGCACGTGCCTTACCAATTTCATTCATGGCTGGCAGGCGCCCATTGGGCGGATCGTAGATAAGCGAGGTACGTCGATCGGCGATGGTTTCAATTCCGCGCTCATACCAGAATTCGTTGTAGGAGATAACGCCGGGCGGATAACCAGCACCACCTACAGAATCGATGATTAGATCGCGGTTTTGCCGACGATTCTCGAAAGCTGCCCATTCCGCGGCTTCGTCCGGGGTCAGGGTTGCCTTATCAGCCAATTCAGCAGGTCGATTAAGTGGCGTCAGCGTACGGAAGGTATAGGTTCCCTGTAAATCTGGGTGACCATATTCAGTCCTGGGCATTACAGTGGACTGTCCCATCAACGCAGGGGCCAGTAGCAGACTCACCGCAGCCAAACCCAGTGAAATTAAGCCCTTATTGTTCATTCAAGCCTCCTTGTTCTACATGTTTTTCTAAGTAATGAGAGGGTATTTGGAAAACTACTCTTGTTGACGTCAATTTCCAAGTTAAAATTCTTAGCTATGGGCTAATAGCATAATTCTCTATCGCAGTTTGTGCGTAGGGTGCAACTGATAGCAAGGCAGGCCAAGTATGACGAAAATCGATTTATAAAATAATTCGTCCGATCCAGACAAAACTCTATAGGCGATGCTCAACACCAACTAACCCTTGAATGGGCATACAACATTGTCAGATTTCTTTTTCCATGATGACTCTGACATTGTCCCGGCCAGCTTCACACCAACCCAGATGCTGATATAAAGAAATATTCTCGGTCAGCAATACATGAGTGGCAAGCTGCATGCAGGAATAGCCTTGGTGCTTCGCTTGTTCCTGGGCAAAGTCCAGCAATCCACGCCCTATCCCTAAGCCCTGCTGTTCTGGTCGAACAGCTATATTAACGATAGAGGCTATGTTCTTGTCAAACGACATGCTAAGCCCGGCGACAATATCCTCTTCAAATACCACCACCCAAGTTGGATATTCTTCTATCTCTTTTGAATAATCTGCTTCCAGGGGTGGGAGAGGAGAATTACCCATTCTTTCAATATAGGGTGAATACGCAGACACCATGCACTGTTGTAGGTTCTCTGCGTCAGCGGGCAGTGCCTGTCTGATATTCCACTTGTTCATAGCGATGTACTAAGGAATTTCCTGGCGTTCCTCCAACACGACCGTAGCCTGGTGCGATAAGATACCTCAATCACCGTAACTCGACCTTGTTGCCTTCACTTGCAGCCTGCGGGCGTGCAATCTGGGCTCGGTGTATCCGTTGGGCTGAGTGATACCATCGAAGATTAGATCGCAAGCTGCCTGAAAAGCTATAGACGAATCGAAATCCTCAGCCATAGCGATATAATTAGAGTCAGTTGAATTTTGTTGATCAACCACTAGTGCCATGCGCTGTAGGGTTTCAAGCACCTGTTTCTCACTGCATAGCTCGTGCAGCAACCAATTGGCAATATGCTGACTTGATATACGCAAGGTGGCCCTATCTTCCATCAACTCAATGTTATGAATATCGGGTACTTTTGAACAACCAATGCCTTGATCGACCCAACGTACTACATAGCCCAGTATGCTCTGACAATTGTTATCCAGCTCTAGCTGAATTGTTTCCGCATCTATACTGCTTACATTGTTCAGCAGAGGCAAACTCAAAATATCACTCAATTTTGCCGGACATCTCGCACTTATTTCACGTTGTCGTTCTTGAACGTTCACACGGTGATAATGAATGGCGTGCAGCACCGCAGCTGTTGGTGAAGGAACCCAGGCGGTGTTCGCACCAGACAGTGGGTGAATAATTTTCTCATCCAGCATTTTAGCCATCAGCTCTGGCATCGCCCACATGCCCTTGCCGATTTGCGCTCTACCCTGTAGGCCGCAGGCCAAGCCAACGTCTACATTATTATCTTCGTAGGCCTTGATCCACTGTGTTGACTTCATATCCGCCTTCGCTACCATAGCGCCAGCTTGCATGCTGGTATGTATTTCGTCGCCGGTACGATCAAGAAATCCCGTATTTATAAAGGCAACCCGATTCTTTGCTGCGCGAATACACTCTTTTAGGTTGACAGTAGTGCGCCGCTCCTCGTCCATGATGCCTACCTTAATAGTGTTGGCAGCAAGTCCTAACAATTTCTCTACGGCAGTAAAAAGATCACAGCTAAACTGCACTTCCTCAGGTCCGTGCATCTTTGGTTTGACGATATAGATACTTCCCGTCCTGGAATTACGCAGCTGATTGCGCAGGTTCACATCGATTGAAGCAATGGCGGCGGTAATTACCGCATCCAAAATACCCTCATAGATTTCTACATCGTGTTTGTCGAGTATCGCGGGGTTGCGCATTAAATGGCCGACATTTCTTATCAGTAACAAACTTCTGCCCGGCAGCGTCAGAGGTTCACCACTTGGCGAATTGAATTGCCTGTCTGGATTCAGAGATCGCCTTAACTGAACACCCCGCTTTTCAAAGGTCTCTGTTAGATCACCCTGCATAAGGCCTAACCAATTTCGGTATACTTCCACCTTGTCTTCGGCATCTACGGCCGCTACAGAATCCTCACAGTCCTGGATGGTGGTAATCGCTGCTTCCAAAACAACATCTTTTACACCGGCTGGGTCGGTTTTGCCTATGCCGGACTCTGGATCGATTTGAATTTCAATATGCAGGCCATTATTTTTAAACAACACCGAGGATGGCGCTCTGGCATCACCGTAATAGCCTTGAAGCTGGGTTGGATTTGCGAGCATGGTTACAGAATGCTCTAACTCCACAAGTAGTTGCTCATCCACAATTCGGTAAGCTCTAACTTCCGAGTGGCTGGCAGTCATCAGGGGACAGGCCTGATCTAAGAATTCTCTACAGAAGGCGATGACTTTCTCACCACGAACTGGATTGTAGGCATCTGCTCTTTCGGCCCCGACTTCTTCGGAAATGACATCAGTTCCATACACCGCATCATACAAGCTTCCCCAGCGGGCATTCGCAGCGTTCAGGGCGAAGCGTGCATTTTTAACCGGCACCACTAATTGCGGGCCTGCCAAAACTGCAATCTCGGCATCGACGTTTTCGGTGTTGACAGTAAAGTCTTCTCCTTCATCAAGTAGATAAGCAATTTCCCTTAGAAATTCTTGGTAGCTTGCCGCACTGATTGCTTGATTGCGAATATGCCAATCATCTATCTTCGCCTGCATCTGATCGCGGCAAGCAAGAAGTGCTGTATTACGAAAGGTAAACTGATCAAGTATAAGTTCTAGTCCGGACCAAAATTCAGCTTCTGAAATATCGAGCTTGGGCAAAAGCTCGGTATTGACGAATTGCTCCAATACCGCTTCCACTTTGAGGCTACCGATTTCAACTTTATTGCTCATAGCTTAAGAGTCTACTAAATAATATATGGGTTGTTCACCCTAGCTGACAAGGGGAGCTAAGCAAACTTAGTACACGACAATACGATAAATAGGAAAGAGATGAATGGCGACGAAACTTCACTCAGCATCATCTAATCTATGCAAGTTGCGATTACTCTGGTGAGCTTGATGCCGCAGAAGAGCCAGACTCCAGCGAAGCAAACTCGGCCATACGCTTAACAGAGCTATGCATCTCTTCCAACGCCTCTTGGAAAGGAGCATCATCAGCAGCACCGCTGTCTCTCGCCACAGCGGCCGAATTTAGTTTACGAATCAAGCGAATTATATTGTCACCTTCTGCCCTAAGATCTATGTAGCGTCTTTCGCTTGGAAAAACTTTACTGGAGAGACCCCAAACACCAGCCTCCATCAGTAGTACACCAAATAAGGTTATGGGCAACTGCATCTGAATCGTTAACGTCGCGCTGAGCAATATGGCGGTAAAGATAATACCGATACCAAGACCCGTTAGGGCCATGTCTATACTGCGTCGAATATTCCTTCTCAATTTAATTCTCCTGTTTCCATTTTTTAATCAGCCACTGCAAAGCGGATGCTAGGCCAGTCCATTATAGCGTACAGCGGACTATTCTCTTAAGAATATAGCGGGATATTAAATCTACCGTCACAATGTGACATAACACCAAGCAACGAGTTTGGTCCTAATCAAATACTAGGGACGCTCTGATCTGTAATTAAGTTCAATTCAGCTGTATATAACATGGATCTGTCTAAGTCCTTACGTGCCCATTCGAGCAAAGTTTCCATATCTTGAGTGACATGTTGCTGATACAGGACAGTACCATTAACAGTAATCCGTACCTCTTGCGAAAAATCAACTTGCTCAGGATTCAACAACAAAGTAAATGCCTCCACCGATTCAATCGAGACAGTAAAATTATTAGCTGTTTTGCTCACCTCCAGAATTCCTGGCTGTCCTTCCCTTGCAAGTTTATCGATCCTGATCCAAAGATTACGATTGTAACGGTCGCTACGATCTGCCACCCATCGAAGCTCTTCAGGGAACGGGTTGCGTGGATTATCCAGCTTAAACTGCTCGATCATTGGCTGCTCATCCGGCAACCAATTGGTATTATGTCCGCCGCCGTCGATAGCCCTGAATATGTGATTAATTTCCGCCTGTCGCAAAATGTCTATAAAAGGCATAACTGATGATACTGGGTAAAGCGGATCGTTCTCACCATTCACAATATAGAGCGGCCTGCTCATCAGGTTTTCGAAATACAGCTTATAGCCGGGTCCACTTTGCGTGTTTCTCAACACACCTGGATGTCCAATATAGGGCAGGAACGTAGCCCAATGCGTAGATTGCTTGAACGCGAAAAAATAGGCGCCGGTGCCGCCATCGGAAATTCCAGTCAAGCTTGCGCGGTTGTCATCAATATTATAGGTTTGTTTGAGAGTCTTTAAAATCGCTGGCAAGTTTTCAGCTTGATTGTCGAACCACCAGAACGCCTCATTCCATGCTGCAGGTACTACCGTAATTCGATCTTCCTGTTTGAGAGAATCGTAGCCGCGTCGCCACCAACCACCACCGGCCTCCCACTCAGGTCGACTGACACCGCCATGTAACATGAACTCCACGGGGTAGCTACGCGAAGCATCATAGGATTCAGGAATTAAAACTACGTAGGGAAAGCGCGTCCCGTCGGCCGCGATTCGAGCGCTCTCCTGTTCTCCTACGGATGCATTTTCTTGAAAATTTGGACCTGCCTTTAACCATTGATAGAGTGTTTCCGCATTTTTTGCCGCCGCAATGAGATTCGCCTGGCTGCTATTACTTTCTTCTTCGGTACTCGCCATCCAAAACTCACTAACTAATAGTTTTTCACTGCCTCCTTCGGCGGCAAAAGCAGTGATCTGAGTGAAGGCGATGGTTATGAAGGCGCTAGTTGTTTTCCAATTAATTTTCAATTTAGAGCTCACCTCCCAGTTCCGTGTACAGGGCGCGTAGAAAACGATCTGGATCCCCATACCTTGTGTTGTAGTCCTTTGTAGGATCGGCCGCGGCCACTTGCTCGTAAGACATGTCTCGGTCCAGCATGGCTTCTACCTGAGCGGCCACGTCCAATACCATGTCGCGAAACCCCATAACATCCTCACGGCCTGATACTACTCCATGTCCCGGCAATATTTTGGTATCTGGGCCAGCCACCCCGATGAGCCTACCCAATGCTTCCAGCGTACCTTTCAGAGTTCCGCCATTGTTAGTGTCTATCACAGGGAATGCTGTAGTACGAAATACGTCACCGCTGTGCACCACATCCGAATCCTTGAAATGAATAAAGGTATCGCCATCGGTGTGAGCAGGTGGAACCGGAAAGGCATAAACTTCTTCGCCATTCAGGTGAATAGTAATAGCATCGCTGTAGGTAAGAATGGGAAGAGCCGCTTCGGGTACCTGCTCACTTAAACGCACCCTTACTTCGTCGCGGGCAAGTATTAGTACTCCCATCTTGCCCATATTCTCGTTACCTCCCGTGTGATCGCCATGCACATGGGTATTTATTAGGAATCGAATATCACCGCTATTCAGGCTTCGAATAGCCGCCACTATCCTGTCCGTAAGAGGTGCAAATTGATCATCGATCATTACCACCCCGTCCTCACCGACAGAAAGGCCGATATTGCCACCGCGCCCTTCAAGGTAATAGACGCTGCCGGCGACGTAATGCGGGATGATCTCTACATTACTGAAGTCCTGTTGCGCCAGGACGGAATCGGCGAAGAATGCAGTAGCTAGCACTAGAGCGAGGGTTTGTAAGTGGTGGAATCTGGACATGGAGTAGCTCCCAGCCTGATTGGCTTTGATTGTAGACAGGATTCATTTTGTCAGAGAAAGAATAAGAGTCTGGGGGCGGAATGTCCAATGAGCTGCACCGCGACGGCTACTGTATTTCGCATCGTGACCAAGTAGTTTAAAGTAGCTGCTGTTGCAGCTGCTAGCCACGGTATTTGGGTCTTTATGGAGTAGTTTAGGGTCACAGACCGTATGATTAGTACTTTATGAGAGGGTTTCAAGCATTCAGGTTCATGGGCGCTGATGTCAATATTGATGCATAGTTCAATACAAGGCTTTGCCAATAGATTCGGCTGCTCGATGGTATTTGCCCTGGTGATGAGCCTGACTACAGGCCACTCGGCACTGGCTCAGGACAGCCTGCCGCAGCTGGATCTGGAGCTTCCACTGCGACTGGATTTTTCAGGGTCTTGGGAGAAAGACTTTCGCCGCAGCGATAACTGGGAAGACGAACTCTCTCGAACCATGCGAATCAGGCAGGAGGCCGCGGCGCGGCAGCAATCCTCACCGGGTTCTACCCGTATCCGCTCTACGCCACCAATCTCCATAGGCAATGTGAATCTCCCTCGAAATAGGGGTCGCGGTGCGAACATTATCGATCTGGCCCGCCTGGCGGAATACGTTAGTCGGCAGAACACACTACAGATTACGCAGACCCGCGAGGAAATCAGAATCGAACGCAATGGAGAGGCAGCATTAATTTGCGGCACAGAATATGAGTTGCAAGAAACCTTCGCCAATCAACATGGCGTAGAGGTGTGCGGCTGGGATGGACAGCAACTGCTGTTTCAAATCATGCTACCCGATGACCTGATTATCATGCATCGCTTCACCGTGTCCTCTAATAATCAGGTATTGAATCTACTCACCAGCGTGTATAGCAAAGGCGGAGAACCGTTTAATTTGATACAGGCATTCAACCGTTACCAGGCACCTCGCGATGAATTCAACTGCATACAAACCCTGAGCCGCGGACAGGTTTGCAACCAGTCGGGTGCTGACCTATCGACGGTCCTCGATGGACAATGAGAAAATTGAGTTATCTCAGTATCACCGCGCGTTTTCCCAATTTTCATGTGCTTTGGCTTGTGGCATTTTTGGCTGGCTGTACTCAGACTCCTGTTGCACCTATAGAAGTCCCATTAGACCTGGTAGGCGATGTAGTCTTAGATCGAGCAGTCCAAATTCCTGCGCAAGATTCCTTACTGGAAATAGGAGTTCTGATCTTTACCACGGAAAATAAGGCCGGGGAAGACTATAAAATTGGTGACTGGATTTTCGATGAAATCATTCAAAAAGAAACTCAATTTCTCCCCAATCTGATGAAGGACACGCTACAGGATTCCAATCAGTGGGGAGCAATACGAGTGATTCCCGAGCACGACCCCTCGTTGGACCTTTTCATAAACGGAGAAATACTTCAGTCTGACGGTCAGACACTTGAATTGAAAATAGCGGCCACCGACAGCAGTGGCCGCGAATGGCTAAACAAAGTTTACGCAGATCAAAGTGATTTTGAAGACTATCCAGAATCCACACGATTCACGCTGGACAATACTTTCGACGCCACTAATTTTGTGGATCCTTTTCAGGATATCTACAATCAGATAGCTAACGATTTAATTACAGTACGATCGAGGATGGATGAGCAAACCCTGCTCGACCTAAATCTTGTAACCGACATGCTGTATGCTAGCGATCTATCACCAGACACTTTTGCTGATACATTAACAGTAGGCGAAGATGGATTGCTAAGAGTTGACAGGCTTCCCGCTCTGGACGATCCGATGTTAGCCAGAGTTGCCGACATGAAGTACCGTCATCATCTATTCATAGATACCGTGGCTGAGTACTACCAAACTCTTTACGACGATATTCAACCGGCATATGTATTGTGGCGGCGTTACTCAATCGATCAAATTTCCGAAATCGAAGCTGCACAACAACAGGCAAGCAGAAGCGACTATGGAAGCTCCAGCGGTTTTCTTTCGCTTAGCCAACGCTACGATCGATTCAAATGGAGCAAAATTTTTGAACGGGAGTTTAACGATCTGGCAGTAGGGTTCAACAATGAACTGGCACCGGCAATTCTCGAATTGAATTCACAAGTTCACGGCCTAAGCGGCACTATGGAACAGCAGTATCGACAATGGCGAGGAATCTTGCGTAGATTGTTTGAATTGGAGAACGGCGACGGCGCTTTTCAGTAATAGCACGGGCGCTATACCCCCCGCTTTTTAAAGACTCAACAAAACGACCCAACAAGCGATGGCCACGGCAACGGGTACTATCATTAGGAACACTAAGTGTCGTAGATGAACCATTTTTAGTTCCTCCTTTCTAATTCACGAAGCAAATATAACACCGATCCCAGCAAGCCTTGGCTAACTGCGACACTATGACGCGGCAACTTATTATTCGTCAATTTATCGCTGAGGTCCTTTTAACTGCTAGTTCTCTGGGCGTATACTCCAGCTAAAATATAGAAAAGGGCATAACCATGAGCGAAGAACAGACCCTCTCTGAAAATAGCAGCAGATTTCGAAATATACTTATTGCCGCGATGGGCACATTGCTTGTAGTTATCGTTGCCGGCTTCCTGCTCTATTCGTCAATCTGCCCCTGTGAGCGAACTCCCGGTGGTTTCTTGTTTGGGGAACGTGCAAGCGAACCAGTTACTGACTGGTCATTCGCAAACCAGGTTGAACTCTGCCAGTTACAAATTTGGGCAGGAATCAGACCCCACGCAATTAACCTAAATTGTATGTCAACCCCTGAAGGCGAGCTTTACCTCAGTTGCTCGGTCTGCGATACCAAGTATTGGGCCAGTAAGGTTGGTGCGAATGAGTCTGGTGTGATGCGCCTGGACGGTATCGTTTATCCGGTCACGCTGAGTCGTGAAACCGACGAGGCGGCGATAGACAGGGCTTGGGCTGCCCGCGTGTCGAAATTACAAGTACAGGGCGGTCCGGGAAATCCTGCCCCTCCCCCTGATGCGCAACGTGGCGAGCGTTGGTGGACGTTTAGAGTTGTCTCTGCCATCTAAGCCATAAAGCCATTTCTGCAAAAACCTGTGCAAAGAGAAAGGCGAGGGAATTGGATTCCCTCGCCTTTTTAGTTCTCACACTGGATTTTTGTTAGTTTGCGGGAAATCTAACTCCCGAACTTCAACAAATCTTTCACTATCGCTAGGCCAGGTTTGTCTCGAATAGGTTCAGTAAACGACTCCAGGCGCGTTCTGCCTGCGCTTCGTTATAGACCTGCGAATCAGGTGGGCACCAGCCATGCAAGGTGCCTTGGTACACTTCAATTTCCGCCGACAGGCCTGCCGCAGCATAGCTCTCTCGCAGGGTAACCTTTGCCTCAGGCGTGTTTTCGTCATCGTTGGCCGCAATGCAATGCAACATTGCCGACTGCGTTTGCGGAATCAACAGGTGGGGACTATTATCAGCATCGGTGGCCAAACCACCACCATGGAAAGTTCCCCCTGCTCCCAGGCGATCAGGTACTGCAGCCACTGTGCGCATGACCATGGGTCCACCCATGCAATAGCCTGTAGTGCCGATGCGACGGCTGGTATCGACAGCAGATTGTTGATCCAACCAACTAACCATGGCGCGAGCATCGGTGAAGTGTGTTTCTGCATTAAGATTACGCGCCATGGGCAAAACGATATTACGAATTTCAGGCTGACCAAAGCTGGCGCCTTCGCCTACCACTGGCGACTTAGCGTCACGATAAAAAGGGTTTACCACCAATACCGAATAACCGGATTGTGCGAGGCGCTTGCCCATCATCCGGAACGCAGGCCGCAGCCCGAGAATGTCGGGCCAAACTATTACGGCCGCATGACTGCCGCTGGAGGGATGTACAAAATAACAATCCGCCACGCCGTCAGGAGTAGTGATATTCACATCAGATTCTGTCACATCCTGCGCGTTCGCTACCGCAGGCAATAACATGGCCACTCCGACCGCACCAGACAGCTTAGTGAATTGCCTACGAGTTAATTCTCCTTTGCTGTTGAGGAATTCATCAGCATCTTTTTGGGTATCTAAATCACACATGTTGGTCTCCTTGAGCGCTCAGGGTTCGAGCCAATTTTATTTTATTCTGTACTGGGGAATATGAGAGTATTTGGGACTGGAGTAAAACTCAATACAATTTTCAGCAATACGTTATCCTGCCAGTAATTTACGATAAAGACATGACGACGCCAGGTAGTGATGCACAATAGCTGATTTCCAGCTCCCAAGGAGAGACCAATGATTAAAGCCCTAAACAGAAGAAGCTTTCTTCAGCACAGCTTATTTGGCTCTGTGGCTCTGGGCTTCAGCCCACTGGGCTTTGCGCAGCAGCCGCCCCGGGTACTCACTGTCGCTGGCACTGGCATAGCCGGCTTTGAAGCCGATGGAATCAGCGGCAATTTAGCCCAGGCAACGCCTGTCAATAACCCCTACGGCATTGTAGTCGGTCCGGATGGGGCTCTGTATTTCTGCGAAGTTGACAGCGGTAGAACCCGGCGCATGGATTTACAGACTCGGCGATTGACCACGTTTGCCGGTAATGGTGAAAAAGCCTACGCCGGCGATGGCGAATCGGCCCTAGATGCCTCGTTTTCCGCCCCGCATGAGATTCGCTTCGATAGTCAGGGTAATCTATTTATCGTCAGTCGAGATTCTCACGCTGTCAGGCGTATAGATCGCGATAGCGGCCTGGTAAGCACTATCGCAGGCAGCGGCGAAGCCGGATTTTCCGGTGATGGAGGACTGGCCAGTTCAGCCCAGCTACGGCAACCCCATAGTATTGCCTTCGATGCACACGGCAATTTGCTGATCTGCGATATTGGTAATAGTCGGCTTCGTCGAGTCGATATGAGCAGTGGTATCATTAGCACGCTATCGGGAACTGGCGAGAGAATTGCTACTCCCGATTCGGCGCCACTCGGCGGTACCCCGCTACTCGGACCCCGTTCCATCGATACCGACCGTGACGGCAACGCCTACCTTGTACTCAGAGAAGGTAATGCGGTATTCCAACTAGACCTTGCTGGCAATCGACTTAGACGCATAGCAGGAACTGGTGAGAAAGGGTACAGCGGTGACGGCAATGCCGCGATAAATGCCACGTTCAATGGACCTAAGGGAATCGCCTATTCCGCTGAAGACCATAGCCTCTATATTGTCGATACCGAAAACCATGTGATTCGCCGCATGTCTTTAGCTAGTGGGACGATTGAGACAGTATTAGGCAGTGGCGAGAGAGGCGACGGCCCCGATGGAGATCCCTTACAATGTAAGTTGAATCGTCCTCATGGTGTATTTGTGCACGACGCTTTGATATATGTGACAGACAGCGAAAACCATCGGGTAAGAGCGGTGTCGGTTAAAGTCTTCTGACTTTCATTCAGCCTATATCCAACACAAGTCAGTATGGGCTTGAGTAAACTATAGCTCGCCTGTTCTACGTTATATTCGAGCTTGCCTGCCGTCGATAGTCGGAGTGTTGCTTAAATGATTTTTGACTGTAGCAAGATTTTGAATCTTAACGCAGAATACAATTCATAGAGAGATATGAGGCAGCGTAATGAATTCCTTCAAACAATTAATCTCCGTCTATATGATCCTCGCCATGAGTCAAGTGACCTTGGCTCAACAAACGGAGCCATCAATCTCCGACTTCGCCTTCCTGACTGGATATTGGCAGGGAACTGGCTTCGGCGGACAATCTGAAGAAATTTGGATGCCGCCAGTTGATGGCAGAATGTTTGGAATATTTAAACAATCAGAGAATTCCAATCTGGTATTCACAGAGTTTATGGAAATTTTGAAAACCGAGGAAGGTTTTATTCTGCGCCTGAAGCATTTCAATCCCGATTTTAGTGGTTGGGAAGAAAAGAGCGACTACATTACTTTCAAGCTAAGCTCGGTTACTCTGAACAAAGCCGTATTTGGCGGGCTTAGCTATGAAATCGTTGAACCCCACAAGCTACAAGTTAAACTAAAAATGCGAGAGTCCGACGGCAGTTTAGTAACTGAAGTATTCAACTTCGCTCGCGGGAAGATATAAATGACCAGTATCAATGTTCTCTGCAGCCGTGTAGGGTATTTTGACAGCACATCATATTGGTGGTGAGGGAGGACTACTATGCACGAAGAGAAGGTTAAGCAGCTACTTAAGGAATTGTTGGAAGAAATTGAACAGACTGAGGACTTAGACGAAGAATTAGTGTCTTCCGTGAGAATGTTGGAGTCCAAAATTGAATCCCTGCTGGACCCTGAAACAGACAGCTCGGAAAATACAACATTGGATGATGTAATCGCTTTGGAAGCGAGCTTCGCTGCCAACTATCCAGTGGCTGAGAAAATCATCCGCGAATTGGTAAATAATCTCAGCAGAATCGGAATCTAGGTTGAGCTCGCTAGCAATCTTCTGAATTCGACGCCGATCTAGGGTCCCTAGTTAACTGGATGTAGTTCGAGCGGGATTGAACCCTCTCTACTTCCAAGCATAATTGCAAAGAAGCTGTCACCCCAGGTGTATTTCTCCTGCATCAAGGCGTTAATCTTCTCTGATTTGTCAGGTCTGGGCACTACAGTATAAGACTGTCTATTACCGCTTCTGCTTACCTGAATCTCGCCATTATCCAGAATCCGTGAAAACCAGCCTGAGCCGTCTGCTCCAACCCGTAGATACTGGTAGCCCTCATCATCCATGACCCACAGTCTGGTAGTTTGTGGTTCTCCAGCTGCGTCTGTAGTAGTTAATTCGACTACTTCTACTCTTTCTGATGCCAATGTCTGGACTAACAACAAAGTTAGCACCAAGCCAACAACCGTACCAAGACCCCATAATAAGTATTTCATTGTGACTCTCTTGTGTCCGCCCATCCTCAATGGATGGCAATGAATTTACTTTAGCATTAAACTGTTTATCATTAAACTATTTAATGTTGAATTAATTACCACTACAATAGCTATTCAACGGAAACTGATAGCCCAGACGAATTACCATTAGGAATAACCAGTGAGTAAACAGATATCCAGCAAACCCAGCGAGTCGCCCCTATTCCTTTATTTCAACGAAATAGGAATTATTTCACAGCTGAGCACTGCACTATTTGAAAGCAAGCTGCCATCCGGCCTTAGCAATTCTCAATTTGGCGTATTAAATTGGTTTAGTCGCGTCGATACTGAGGCTACGCCTGGACGACTAGCCACCGCTTTTCAAGTAACCCCCGGGGCAATGACGAACACCCTGAAAAAGCTGGAAGCCAAAGGACTGATTAAGATTGAGCCTGATGAGCACAGCGGTCGTAAGAAGAAAGTGACTATTACCGCGAAGGGAAAACAGATGAGGAAACGGGCGATAGAGTCCGCGGCTCCCTTATTCAGGGAATTTGCAGAGAAATTTCCATCCAGCGGTATCAAGAAGCAAATAAAAGAACTACAAAAAGTGAGGAAGTATCTGGACCAGCGAAGGTATAACTAGGTCAAGAGCGTATTGCTGAATAGAAGATTCTCGGGTGTCAAAATCTCATAAAAAAAGGCTACCTGGATTCAAATAGCGAATCTGCGGTAGCCTAGAGCACGTCGAATTTTTGGGAGAGTTCGACGCGGGATCGCATGGAGAATCGCGCTTCAAGAGCCTTTAAGCTGTATAAAGCACTAATGCTGTTTACTACTACGGCAGCTAGTCAATTTTAGTTCACCTAAATTTTATAAATTTTCCTATCCCTGTGAGTAAAAACGGTTCAGCATCCCCATGGCTCATTAAGCGCATAAATTAACCAGGAATCATCTCCATGAAAAAAATATTGAAATGGACCGGCCTCATTATAGTGGCGCTAATACTCTGTATAAGTTTGTTCTTGGGCAGTATGCGTTTTCACGATGGACCCCTGGAAATTTTCGCTGGGGGCCCCTTTAAAACCGGTACCCTCAGTACTTCACCCAGCAGTTGGAGCTTTCTGAAAGATCGCTATAGCATCGAGTTCCAGACTATGGAGCCAGCACAGTCGCGTACCGTGTGGCTGGCGACCTACGAGCAGCGGCTGTTCATAGTCAGTGGCTATATGACCACCAACTATGGCGCCATTTGGAAGCAATGGCCTCATTATCTGGAGGCCGACGACAGGGTAATACTGAGAATTGATGGCAATCTATACCAACAGAGACTACGACGAGTAATGAGCGGCCCGGAAGTAGTTCCGGTCCTCAACGAATTTAGTCGTAAATACGGTGATGGGGAAGCCGCTGGTGATCAGGCGGTGGCAACTGGCTATACCTGGATGTATGAAGTAGTTTCCCCTTAATTCAATTTTGCGACCACGCAAGCAGTAGGATTTTTCATGAGTTTGATACGAATCTTCACGGTAGGCGGCACCATAGACAAGATTTACTTTGATGCCAAAAGTGCCTATGAAGTCGGCCCGCCAAATATCACCGAAGTGCTTTCCGCGCTCAGCCTCAACCTGAATTATCAGGTTGATTCTTTGATGCAAAAAGACAGTTTGGAAATGACGGTTCAGGATCGACAATTGATCCGCGAGGCCGTAGCCCAAGTTGACGAGCTTAAAATCGTCATTACCCATGGTACTGACACCATGGTCGAGACTGCCAAGGAGCTAAGCACACTAACAAACAAAACCATCGTTCTAACCGGTGCTCTCAGCCCGGCTCTGTTCAAAAACTCAGATGCCATGTTTAACATTGGCGCTGCTCTAACTGCAGCTCAGACCAAACCGGCGGGAGTATATATCGCCATGAACGGTGTTATCTTCGATTATGACAAAGTAAGAAAAGATGTTGAGAATAACCGATTCGTGTCATTATAAATGAGTCGCAAGAACCCAGAACCAATACTGGAGAAAAATCGATGACTAGTACTGAACTAAAACTGCTAACAACTATCTCTTTGGCCACACTATTAATTTCTTGTGGAGACGTAGAAATCGCTTCTCCTGAACTTAGCTTCGCCGAAACTTTTCAAACCCTGTTGATTGAAGCCCGGCCCGGTGACATTATCGAAGTTCCCCCAGGTATTCATGAATTCACCCGCAGTCTGTCGCTAACCGTACCCGGTGTAACAATTCGAGGTGCCGGCATAGATTCATCCATACTCTCTTTCAAAAACCAAGCTCAAGGCGCCGAGGGACTTCTAGTCAGCGCGGATAATTTTATTATCGAAGACATTGCCATAGAAGACACCGTCGGTGATGCTCTGAAAATTAACGAAAGCGAGAATGTCACTATTCGTCGCGTCCGCACAGAGTGGACCAGAGGCGCAAATACCGATAACGGTGCCTACGGAATATATCCAGTTCAAACCACGAATGTGCTGATTGAGGACTCGGTAGCAATAGGCGCCTCAGACGCCGGTATTTATGTAGGCCAGTCCAGTCAAATTATTGTTAGGAATTCCCGCGCAGAATTCAATGTGGCGGGCATCGAAATTGAAAACTCTACCTATGCTGACGTGTATGACAACGTAGCGACTAATAATACAGGCGGTATTCTTGTATTCGATCTACCTAACCTGCCCGTTCAAGGTGGCCAGGCCACGCGGGTTTTCAATAATGAAGTATTTGGGAACAACACGAAAAATTTCGCCCCCGAGGGAAATATAGTTGGCAATGTTCCTCCAGGCACGGGTTTATTGGTATTGGCCAATGACAATATTGAGGTTTTCGGAAATCATTTTCGAGACAATAACAGCGTCAACATAATGGTTTATAGCTTTGCATTGGGTGGTCGCACTATTCAAGACCCCAACTACGATCCTTATCCAGAACAAATTTATATTCATGACAACGAATTCGTCGGTGGTGGTACCGTTCCCGGACATGCGGCACTGGCAGCCTGGCATAAAATAAGCGGGCAAAACTCACCAAATATTGTTTGGGGAGGACTGGTGAAACCCGGAAGCAGTGGCGAAAATATAATCTGTATCGGTGAAGGCAGTGAAGTAAGTTTTATAGATTTAAAGGGCGGCCTGGATCCCAACGATGTGTCTTATGACAGTAGCCCTCACCGCTGCAGTCTACCCAGACTGTCCGAAATTTCTTTCGATATACCAGGTGATGATTAAAATAAATACCAAAGTTTGACCAATTTCACTTTTCTATAGACAGTCATTCCATAAGAATAGTACGATGCGCGCAATGAATTACTCCTTCAACAGGCAGAACCTACTCGACTCACTGGAACAAGTGGGCTTGCTGCCGCGCGGGTATTCATGACGATCTGAATAAAATCATTCTTGAAAAACCCCGGCAACTTAGCAGTTCCCGGGGTTTTTTCGTTTCTGGACAGAAGTAAAACCAACACAGGAGAATTCCTATGAACATTAAAGACATTGTTAAAAATCAGAACGCACATTTTGTCTTCTATCGTGACCAGTCATTATTTTATGAAACCGATAACGGATTTCAGTTTTCCATTCCGATTTCGGATGCAGGCTCGGCAACAATAAACTCGGAAGAGAAGGCGATAATGCTGATGCGCTATATTCGCAAACATATTGCAAGAACAGACGCTGCAAGAATTGCCCAAGATAGCGGCAATGACAGCACCAACAGCTGTTAAAGGAAGCGACGTAATGAATTATCAAATTCGACACAGCGAACAATTCGACATTGACGGCTTGCGGGCTTTGCACGCACAGCCAAGTTGTTACGCCAACACGCTGCAGCTGCCTTTCCCAAGCTATACCTTATGGGAAAAAAGGTATTTGGAAAAACCGCATAATCTATATAGCCTGGTTGCGAGTATTGAGAACAAGATTATCGGACAAATTGGTTTTGAGGTTTATTCAACGCCGCGTCGTAACCATGTCGCTAACTTCGGCATGGTTGTATCCGCAGAACACCGCGGAATAGGTGTAGGTTCGTCTCTGATCGAAGCAATGTCGGATTTATGCTGTAATTGGCTTGCTGTACGCCGCATCGAACTTGAAGTATTTACCGATAACAACGATGCAATCCGTCTATATAAAAAGCACGGTTTCTGCATCGAAGGAACGGCGAGGAATTACGCTTTCAGACAAGGCGAATACGCGGACGTTCACTTTATGGCGAAGCTGACTGAGTAGTAACAGCTTCTGCTCTGGGCCAATGGGTTGAACTCAACCCATTGGCCAGTTTCTGCAATTAGAAGGTTTGCTTATTCAAATACACCCTTGTTGGCTCTGGCGATATCCATGTAGCTTTGCTTAAACCCCGGTAACAAATAGCCTTCCGCTATCAGCCCGTCTGTTGCGATTTCATACTTCGATAGATAATCTTCGAAAGAGGAATACAGGGCGGCTATAGAGGTTCGCGGATCTCGCGATTGCACGGCTACTGCAGTATTCGCCGGCAGCGGAATGTAACCCCCAGACAATCTGGCTAAGGATTTCTCCGCTCCAGTAGACACTGCTCGCAAGTTCCAGGGCACAAAAGTGGCAATCGGCACCTGTGTTAAGGGTGGAAGCACGGTGCTTTTCGCAGAATCGTTATTATCATTATTAACGGCTGGCACTAATGCCGTGTAATACATATCGGTTGTTTGCGGATGTCTATCGACAATGCGTTGATCCATCCAGCGATCACCATAGTTCGCGAACCCAGGTGTATACAATGCATCAGGATGATTGACACCGTTCAGCCGATTCCAGGCATCTCTATTGATACCGCGCTCGCTATGGGAAGGAACCAGACTGCCATCTGCAATTTTAGGATAGCGTGATGCCGGCGGAACCTCATCGTTTGCGACCCAATTGTACATGGCGACAAGGAGAGAATCGGCGATGGGTGCCCACATATTCGGATTCGGAGGTAACTGGCCTGAGCTTGCGGCACGAGGTAAGCCATTGCCAGACCCATGTTGAGAACCGCCTATTGAATAGAAACGAACTTCATCGGGTAGAACCGCATCTTCTGTTCCCTGTGGATTTGTATGGGGTAAGGATCCAGCCCGTACCCAGTATTCATTCGAGGTTTGTATATGCATCACCTTCGGTACGGTATTACTCGCTCGTGCTTTTCCCAGAATGCTATCGCGGCGACCGGTATAGGGATCTGTACTCTCTCCATAGGTAAATGGAAATAAGTCATTCGGAAACAGATGATTGGAGTGTTGGCCATTGGTTCGAGTGGGCATGGCAAAACGATTATTGAACATGCCGTAGCCACTACCAGCGATGACAGGAATTACTCCATCGAATACTTTGCGGCCATTTAAGTCTTCATTGAAACCATCGTACATAAACTGACGCAGCAGACGACCACTCTGTGAGTTACCCCAGGCAACGGTGTTACTAATTGCTGGCAAACTCAATTGCCTGAGCTGATCTTCAGCATCGCCGCCGAAACGAATTGCGGATACCATGTCGCGAATCGCAGCCATGCCTGCCCCGGCAAGGACCGGATCTTTCGCTTCATACATTAGCTCATAGATGTATCCGGGACGAAATCCACCGTCCAGACTCAGATTAACAATGGGTTGATTGCTATCCACCTCGGCTTTCACCTCAAGGCTGAATTGTGAGCGCTCAATGGGAATACGTGGGTCATTCTGATAAAGACGTTGACTCAAGCTGACATCGCGAAGCCCTGCCGCAGTTGGCTCATAGGCCAGATGGCGGCCACCGGCGATATTGACCTTATTGGCCGCTGCGCCAACAGAAACCTCGTAGCGAACTTGTCCGGTAATCGGCTGGCGCACAGAACCGACTATGGGCGCGTGTAAGCGTAAGCGGCCGTCCGCGGGGGACAATTCATTTATCCAACCGGTTGCAAGATAGGTGAAGCCCAGGCCACTCAAGGGATGTTGCAGCGATCTTTCTGGCGGAAACACACTGCCTCCACGGTTGTTGACGTTGTAGAGTAGGCCGCCGTTTGCTATTGAGGTGGATGGCACCAGCACTCGAAAGTCTGCGGAGAACTCTACCAGGCCATCACTATTTACTGGTGCAAAGGCTATATCGGTTATTGCTGCATTGGCCGAATCTGCTGGGTCGAGAGCGAAATAGACTACACCGCTAATTGACTGGTAGCTGAAATCCACATTCGAATCAGACAGTGTTTCACGACTGTTTATTTCGACACGGGTAACTTCGGCATAAATAGATGTGCTGCAAACCAGTAATAAGATCGCTAAAGCCAAGTTCAGTGATCGCTGTACAGTGCTAGAGTAGAGCTTGCATATATTCATGATGGTATCCAATTGGTTTTATTCTTAAGTGAGACACATGAAACCCCGGAAATACTGAGTTTTTAACATTTATGACGCAGAGTCAACGCCTACCAACAAGACAACATGCAATCACTACCCTGCTGGGCCTAACCAGGGTCGATTAGCGCTGACCGCTTGCGGTGCTGATACTGTTGGAATACAGGCATCAGAGCCGTGAGTACCGATCCCACCACCAACAGTAGTGCACCTATTAGCGACAACAAAGTAAGTCGATCTGAGAATTGATACTCCGGTAGAAAATACACCACTAGTTTAAGAGAACCAATAGTGAAAAGTGGCGCCAAGGCCAACACAGCACTGACTTTTGACGCGTCCCAGCAGTTCAATGCTTCGGCAAAACAACCGTAAGCCACCAGAGTGTTAACACAGCAGAATAACAATAGAAAAAACTGGAACTGCGTGAGTTGGAAAAGACTTAAGGGAGAAATAAAGGGAAGTAGCACCACTATAGAGAATGCATAGATTAGAAATAGTATCTGCACCGAGGAAAAGCTGCTCAACAGCTGCTTTTGCAAGAGCGCGTAAACCGTCCAGGATATGGCGGCGAAGACAACAATTATGACACCAGTAGTTTCTCTGTTTTCAAGATTGTCAAACTCGCTCAATCTATCGTTAAAGAATAACAGTAGTCCAAGTACTATTAGCAGAGTTCCAAATTTCTGCACTGCGAAGAAAGACTCTTTGTAAACTATTACTCCACCGAGAATGAGAAACAAAGTAGTTAATTGAATAACAGCCTCACTGGTTTCACCATTGACAAAATTAAGGCTATAAGAAAACAGAAAATAGTTTATGCAAAGACCGATTGCGGCGAACACCAGAAACCACCGCACCTGACGAGTCTGCCTAAAAACTGCTGGTAGCTTGTTATGAAATGCTAGCCACATAAACAACACCAGGCCCGCAACGAGGAAGCGATACCAAACTATGGTAGTGGCATCCATACCCGCTAGCAGTTCTTTCAGCGCCACCGGTAAAACCCCCCAAAGCATGGCGGCAATCAGCGACAGTAGAAAGCCTGCCGTGTGTCTAATAATTGGGTTATGCATTTATTGAAACCATGGCTACACAGTTCTGATTCTGAATGATCCAGAATCAAAAACCCAGTAGCAGTAGTTGTCTATTGAAATAACCAGAATAAAGAGGTCAGATTACTACCTTCCGGTGTTTTGATAATAAACCACATTTTGAGTACTAGCGCCGATAGCCACAATATCTTTAAAGCCATCACCATTAATATCTTCGATGGCCAAACCGGATACGGCTATCCCGCCACTGTCCAGATCAAATCTCTGCCAGTCCGACACCGTACCACGATTCTGGAAAACCGATAACTGAAATGGTTCTGAACGACCGCCGGCAATGATTTCATCGCTACCATCATTGTCCAGATCTGCTACCAGTAGCCCATGGCCATTGGAAAGATCAGAGGCGATTACCTCGCGGGTCCATAGGGCATCAGCATTACTGCCGGAGGAATATACAACCACCTCATTTCCGTGCCAGGGTTCAATACTCGCTATAAATCGTGTATCTGCGGACAGTGTTCCTACATCAACTTCACTGGAACCTATGGCTGGTCTTTCTGCGTTTTGCTTACCGATGCCGAGAAACCTCTTGGCTACTGCTTGACCCCGAGTGGCCAATTGAAAAAGGTGAATACCATAAAAACTGGCGGTCAGTATGTCTTGCCTTCCATCTCCGTCCCAATCGTAAATACTCAAACCATGGGACAACTGTAAGGATTCATCCAAAACCACACCAGGCCAGCGGGAAACATTGAGGTCTCGTGGTATTGCGTAGGCCCGCAGGCTAACATTTATATCATAGGCAGGAGCCTGCGCGCCTACACCAATAATCGGCAAATTGATTAACTCGTCTCTACCGTCTCCATTTAAGTCAGCCCATTTCACTCGGTGCGAGGTGGGCAGCTGATCTATATTGTGCATAGCCCATTCCTGATTCTGTACAGGATTACCGGGATTTTCCAACCAGTGGATCAATCCACCTTCGGTAGACGCACCAAGGTCAAAGGCACTGGCCAATACCAGGTCAACGTCACCGTCACCATCGATATCCTGAGGCGCTGCATCAATATTGGCCTGAGTAGCTGAGCTAATGAGATATTTTTCCCAACTCGGGTTCTTATACCAGACAAACTGGGCAGGATTCGTTGCAAGGGCTACCACATCGACCAGTCCATCACCGTCCAGGTCCGCTAGCTCTACGCCATAGCCTCCCTGCATTTGCTCGTCTAATGTGTGCTTTTCAAAATCTACAAACCCACGCTGCGCATCCACTGCCTGGCAGGCTGTAAGCAAACTGCTAAATATCAGCGCAATTTTGAATTTAACAGAAATCCCCGAATACGCGGCCTGATTCATTGGTCTTGTCTCTTGAATTTTCTACCGAAACTTGGCTGGAGTGAAAACTTAATGCTATTGACTGCCTAAATCAAATCTTATTTGCCTTCTAATCAATGGTTTTTATTCGTTCTTGAACTTATGAAATGCCTTGGGCCTTTCTAAGATAGTTGTATATGTCGGGAGAACCGTGCACTTAAAAACTCCATCTGATCGGCAAGAACATTGTGATTGGAAAGATAGAGAAATTCGTATTGATTGGGTACAAAGGGGATTGCCAGGAGCTGCATATTTGCCTGTTCTGGCATGCGATCCGCCTTCCGGTTGTTACAACGACGGCAGGAAGTTACAACGTTAGTCCATATGTCGACGCCACCTCTTGACAAGGGTTGTACATGGTCTCTCGACAGATCACCCACGGCGAACTGGCCACCGCAGTACAGACAGATGTTCTTGTCGCGGCGAAACAGGAATTTGTTTTCAAGCGGTGGGTTGAAATTTTCCTTGTGAACTTTACCGTCGCAGGCCACGATGCTGGGCAGGCGGAGTATGGATTGCTTTCCGCTGCGATTGTATCCACCGCGCATTTCAATCACGGTTTCACCTAAAGACCAGACCACAAGGTCTTTAACCAACAGCGTCGCAGTTTCCTCCCGCGTTAGCCAACTGATTGGAATTCCTGCTTTATTCAATCTCAGAATTTTGGTATTCACCCATGACCACCTGAAAACATATATGAAGACAGAGAAACACGAAATAGAGTTACACAAGCTATTTATCGGCGCAATAGTTAGACTCTGGAATTCACGATTGCAATTTTTCAATACTTACAATATATGATAATTGTCAGCACTCCAACTAAAACAGTTGAGATGTCATTTTAAGCGACTGATCTAAATAGACAAATAGCTTTTCGAGCTCAAGGACATTTTTCCCAAGTCATACGTACACATGAGCAAAACGAGTTAGTGTGTTGGCAAGAACGACTTGTCGCCCTCTGCTTTTACTTGTATTTTGTGAGACTGCCACCCAAATAGATTAGTGGAGGTATCATTATAACAACCACCAAATTGTACCAATCGGGCAATATACCCCAAAGCCTGTACCAATGAGCATGTACGGCATATAGAGTAAGTGGGACAGCAACATAGCCGGCGTATGTCCTACTCTTAGTGATTTGAACTGTGATAAAGCCCGAAAGTGGATTAATCCATAAGTATATGAATACCATCATTGCGAGAACAGGCGTGGTAAGAGCACCATAGTTATCGTTTCGAACAACCTCGCGCCCCATTTCTCTAAGCTCAGGACTTATGATACTTGCTATCAAAGAAAATGCTATTAATGCTGCCCACCAAGAAATGGCCCCCGCGATTATCCCAATCACACTTCGAAATTTCATAATTATTGTCCTCTCATTCAGTTATAAGTAGCTGAAATCTTACTGAGCTCTTTCGATGATTTTCTAGTATGATATTGAGAAAAGCACTGTTCAATATTGATTATGAAAATCAACATAAATAAACAAGAAGAACTAAGTTTCTGCACTCTCGGTTCTGGAGACGTAGTTGAAAGGCTCGGAATTTCGAATAGCACTCTCTACTCATATGTGAGTCGTGGTTTGGTTCGCGTGACACTTGATCCTATTGATACTAGAAGGAAACTCTATGATAGGCGAGACGTAGAGAATTTGTATCGACGAAAATACCGCAGTAGAAAAATTGAAGATATTGCAGCTGATACTATTAATTGGGGCGACCCAATTATCAGAACAAAAATAAGTGAAATTTCAGATGGGCATTTCTCTTACAAAGGACAGAATGCAATTGCCTTGTCGAATTACTCGACACTAGAGGACATTCTTCTTTTGTTTATAGGAAATGTCTCTGCCGTAGAGTCAGATGATTCCAAGGATATAGATACCAATACTGATGAACCTCCAATCGCCAAAATACTTTATAGATTGAGTCAAGAAGCTAGAAACGAAATAGCAACTGGAAAGTCCACCAATCCATATTCACTTTTATGTCGGGCAGTCAGTTCCGTTGTAGGTTCAAGTAGCAAAAACGAATCTTTAATCCATGAGCGATTATCGCACGCGTGGAATTGTGATAGTGCGGGTAGAGAAATAATACGTACCGCAGCTGTGCTTAGCGCAGAACATGAGCTAAACCCATCAACCTATACCGTCAGGGTTGCCGCTTCTGCTGGAGCCTCTCTAGCTGCCAGCCTACTTGCGGGCGTGGTTACCTTATCAGGAACTCAGCATGGCGGAGTGTCAAAATCGTGCTCCAAATTTCTTGATAACATTGCGTACGGTCCAGAACACCAGAGTGAGGACCGAGCTCGAAACGAACCTCATTTAAATGGTTTCGGGCATCCGTTGTACCCCGATGGAGACCCGCGAGCGAAAGTACTTTTAGAACTATGCCCTCCTCAGAAGCCATGGGCAGAAGCAATCCACAAAATTTGTGAAACTCGCAATACTTTTCCAAACTTAGATTGCGCGTTATCAGTCATAGAACGGAAACTAAAATTACCTGCTGGCGCGGGGCTAGCTCTGTTCTCGATTAGTCGTATGGTTGGATGGATTGCTCATTACTATGAGCAACAAAAAACAGGAATTTTAATAAGGCCTCGTGCCAAGTATGTCTAGTTAACAGGCAGAGAGAATTGGGTTGCGCCACTACTAGGTTTGATTGCAGAAATAACGCTTAATCAATATTTTCTAACTGAACTAAGCAATATAATTATTCTAACTAGTAGTGGCCAGGGTAGAAAACTCATCGTTTTGGCTATTCTACGCAGCCTTATTTCTCTGGGCCGAGCGCTGTCTGTATCTAGTCCAGCCGCCGTTACTCAGCCAATAGCTTGTCTGCAACAGTAGCAGCAGCGCGATGAATAATGGAATAGTTCCAAGATCCGCACCACCGACCTGAAAATAGAATACCGCGGTGTAGTACCTGTCTTCTACCGGATGCTCAGCCGTAACCACACCAATATAGGTCCCCTTGATGTCAAACTCATGACTTGCTGTATAGAAGCCTCCCGGCTCGATGCGAGGCGCTTCGTAGTAGACCGTCGCGGCTTCCAGGTCGTCGATCGCTAACACATCTTCCAGGGTAGCGTACTTACCCACATCGTTGATGTCTCTGATGATGCGAAAATCGACCAGCATTTCGGGCAGTAGACTGTGCAAATATTCCATTACGAAAACCGCGCGGGACACATCTGGAATATCCTCGCAAAATTCATCGGACTCTCTTGTCTCGGGTTGAAATACAGTGAAATGCGCTCGCAGGAAATCGATGTTGATTACGCAGAGATCGTCTTCGAATGCGACACCACCGTGCGCACCGGCATACTGAGCAGACAAACTCCAGACTAGCAATAATACTAATTGCAGGGTTCGGCGGGGGCTATGAATATTCATTTCGGGCAGAATTGAAGTGACTGAAAAATAGGTGTCCACCTTACCATGTTTGCAAACTGGGCGCTAAGCGCGATACATTGGCGACTGAATACCTCGCTAGGGGAGAAGCGTACTTACCAGGGAATGATGCTGCCATCGTAGTTGAAAAAACTACCCGACTGCGCCTGATTCAAGCTGTCGATAATCTTCATCATACCCTTCACACTGGTGTTAGTATCGATTAAGGCGTTAGGGCCACCCATGTCAGTTAACACCCAACCCGGGTGTAAGACTGCCGCCGAAAATCCTTCTGCTGCCAAATCTATCGACAGGCTTTTAACTACCGAGTTTAGTGCTGTCTTCGAGCTGCGATAAATGTAGGATCCACCACCACTGTTGTCTCCGATAGAGCCCATCTTGGAAGTTAGGTAAAGCAGCTTTTTGTCTTTACCTAGACGCAGGTTGGGCATAAGCATCTGACTCAATATCAAGGGCGCAATCGAATTAATCCTCAATACAGTAGACCAGACCTGGGCGTCTATTTCGCCAAATTTCCCATTCGCTGGGCCATAGACACCCGCATTGTTGATAAAAATGTCGATCGCCGCACCGCCTAGTTGTCGAACAAATTCATTCATCGACTCGGTGGACGCCACATCAAGCTGTAGAACCTCCAAGTTATCCTGGCCATTCTTAAGTTGATTCAAAGCTTCTGCCGCCGCAACATCCCTGCATGTCGCTACTACGCGGTCACCCCGCGCGAGAAATTGCGCGGTAAATTCCAAGCCGATACCGCGATTAGTTCCTGTAATCAAGACCGTTGCCATTTCATCTCCAGTTCGTTGCCATCCAATGGAACGTGATACTACCAAATCCGCCGCTCCGATCACATAGGCCTCTCAAGCTGAGAAGAATAGTAAGCTTCTGCTATACTCCAGCGTCTGATTTAATCCTGATGGTTGGTAAGCAATGGTAATTGGCGGCTCGGAAATATCCATGCGTAGTAACTTGTTCGCATTGTTGACGGTTTACGGTATTTTCAGCTCGGCTGCCTCAGCTCAGGGCCCTGAAGAAGTAATCGTGATTGGTGTAATACCGGCTGGAGCCGGACTGGACCAGGCCAAGATTCCATTTCCCGTACAGAGTCGTAATGCCACAGATTTGGAAAATGCCAATCCTCTAAATATTTCAGATTTCCTCAGACAAAGCTTCACCAGCGTCTCTCTGAACGATGCTCAGAACAACCCGATGCAGCCGGACCTGCAATATAGAGGCTTCACCGCATCGCCCCTACTTGGCCTGGCACAGGGCCTAGCGGTTTATCAGAACGGTGTGCGCATCAATGAACCGCTAGGAGATGCCGTTAACTGGGACCTGCTACCTCAGTCTGCTGTGCAGAATATTACACTTGCCGGCGGTGCCAATCCTCTGTTCGGGCTAAATAGCCTGGGAGGCTCCCTCATCATCGACATGAAGGATGGTTTTAATTATCAGGGAACCGGGATTGAGATAAGTACTGGATCCTTCGACCGTACCACGGCCAATATAGAGTTCGGAGGGAACAATGGCAGCTTTGCCTATTACGCAAACCTAGAGCATTTCCAGGAAGATGGTTGGCGCGATTTTTCCGAGTCAGAGGCCACGAACTTTTACAGCAGCATCGGTTGGCGCTCCGATTCAACGCAATTGAATCTAAACTATCAATATGGTGATTCTGAATTGATCGGCAATGGTGCATCACCGATAGAATTATTACGCCTTGACAGAGAAGCATTCTTCACCGGACCGGATATTACCAAGAACGATATGCAGATGATCAGTTTCGATTTTGCGCAAGAGGTATCTGCCAGCATTAACTTCGGTGGTAATTTTTTCTATAGAAAGAACAAGACAGATTCATTTAACGGCGACGGCTCTGATTTCGCAGTCTGTGAATTTTCCGGTAATCAACAACTTTTGGGCGGTCTTGAAGAGGATGATCTGGAAGCTCTTGGTTTGAATGAGAACGATGTATGCGAGAATCAATTTTCAGAAAGTAACGCACTTGAAATTTTCCTCAACCAGCGCGCCACAATATTGGGATTCGATGGACAATTTAACCTAGAAAATTTTGCCGATGAGATATCCGGCAGCGGAATTCTCTCCGATGAAGGAATTAATAATCTTAGTGATCGCAGTCAGGAAAGCACAGGTGCTGATTTCCAATGGACATTGCGTGGTAATTTTCTCGGGTTTAATTCGCAAATAATTATGGGTGCTGCCTACTTCAAAGGAGATTCCAGCTTCAATTCGGTGCTAGAGCTCACCGATCTGGATCCTATTAGTCGACTAACACTGGGCTTGGGTACAGGTAGTTTTGTTGATAGTGAAGCCACGTCAATAAATACTGAAACTGAATCCAGCAGTCTGTATTTTACCAACTCCATGGACATTACTCCGCAACTGGCACTAACGCTCTCAGCTCGCGCCAATAACACCGATGTCGTGCTACGGGACAAGTCGGGAGTTCGACCTGAGTTAAACGGCGATCACAATTTTTCACGAATAAATCCATCCATAGGTATCACCTGGCAGGCCACAGCTGATCACAGCCTCTACGCCTCTTACAGCGAATCATCCCGCGCACCCACTCCAATTGAGTTAGCCTGCAATGAAGGCGTCTTCGACATTGCCATTGCAAATGCCATCGATGCCGGTGAGGATCCTGATGATGTCGATCTGGAATGTCGATTGCCGAATGCCTTTTTAGCCGATCCACCACTTGATGATGTAGTAGCCAAGAGCTTCGAGTTTGGCGCTCGCGGATTCATTCAGGAGCTTGCCTATACCGTAGGCGTTTTTCACACATTAAATAAGGACGACATCCTGTTTCAAACTACAGGACGCTCGACTGGATTGTTTGCGAATGTCGACGAAACAAGAAGGGCTGGCTTCGAATCTAGCCTCCGAGGGCAACGGCAGGCACTTAGTTGGTTGCTGGCCTACAGCTATGTGGATGCAAGTTTCGAGGACGATTTTCAGGCACTAAGTCCTAACCATGAGTTTGCCGATGCAGAGGGAGAAATCAGTGTTAGCTCTGGCGATCGCATTCCGGGAATTCCGCAGCATCAATTCAAACTCTCATCGGATTACCGCTTTTTCGATGGCTTAAGTATTGGCCTCGATGTGCTCAGCAATGGAAATCAGGTATTGCGCGGTGATGAATCCAATCAGTTAAACGAGATATCTGGTTACACTACCCTTAATCTACGCGCGCGTTATAAGGTGAACGATAAATTTGAAATTTTCGCCAAGCTGGAGAATCTCTTCGATAGAGAATATGAGAGTTTCGGCCTGTTAGGTGAAGAACCCGCGGAATTACGAGTGCCAATCATTGAAAATTTGAGCAACCCAATCTTTCTAGGCGCCGGCGCACCCAGGGCGGGGTTTATTGGCCTTCGATACAAGTTTTAGTTTATCGAGAGTCTGCTGCACAGGCGATACTGCTGTGCTTCGTCTAACTACTACCTATTTCTATTGCGCAAAAAATCTACCGCTCGATCAGGAAAATCCGTGAACACACCATCTACGTCTGCACGAAAATAATGGAGCTCCAATAATTCTTCAAAGCTGTCTGCATAGCCCGGCAGCTGCCCTGGATCGAGGCGGTAAGTATAGGGGTGGACCTGTATATTTGCCGCGTGGGCTCTTGTGACCAAATTAGTTACTTCGATATTTGATTTGCTGGATTCTCTCAATATGACCAGGCCCTTCTCTGGCCCAATACCGTCGGCAAAAGAGGCGAGCCTGTCCATTCCATCTACTTCGAACATCCATGGAAATGATGACTCACCTCCAATTAATTGAATAAGTTTTAACTCAACGCCTTCTGCTGGCAGTATTTCATCATGAATTATTTTTAGTTCATCAAAACTGAATGTCTGCAGAAAAACCTTGTCCTGTTTGCTGGTATAACCATAAGCCTTGAGCATCTTCACCACGGCAGTACTGATATCCTTGCCGGCCTCTCTGTGAAATTCGGGTGACTTTACCTCGGGATAGATGCCAATATCTGTCCCTGTAGACTTGTTCATGCCCTGTATCAATTCAATTTCTTCGGCCAGAGTAGGCACACTAAAAGAAGATGCACCCATGGGAAATCTGTTAGCAAAGCTTTGTACCTTAACCCCATTTTCAATCTCGAATCCTTCACTGGCCTTCAATTGCCGAATTTCATCCAAGGTAAAATCGATGGCATAAAAACGTCCATCATCCCGAATTCGATTTGGGAATTGTTCGGCGACATTGGTGGTTCTATCCAGAGTGATGTCATGTAGCACTATCAGCTGGTCATCACTGGTCATGACTACGTCTTGTTCAATGTAGTCTGCACCCATGGCGTAGGCCATAGCTTTGGCCTGCAGCGTGTGCTCTGGTAAATAACCGCTGGCACCACGGTGAGCGATTACTATTTTCTGTGCTTGTGTCTGAGAATAAAGTGTAACCGTCATGAGTAATACACCGATTGCTTGTAGTCTGAAGAGTGGTTTGTACATTTTAAGTTACCCCGGTGCTATTGCAACTTGACAGAAACAAAATGAGTGTCCGATGGCGCAAGTCTAAGCGACGAACACTGTCGTTTATATTACAAAGGGTCTGAAAAATACAGCAGAGGCTGCCCTATGAACCCAATCTATAACGTAGTTTGATAGCAATAGTATCGACGATTTTGTCATTCCAGGATTGTTCCAGCAAATCCTGAAACGTGTCGAAACTATTCGATGGCAAGTTACTACCCCGGGTATAGACGACAAATAGATCCGACAGCGGTGCGATCTCCCAACGGTAGCGCGCCTGGAAGGTAAGTCTGCTAATGACGAAGTCATCCGGTGTGGCGTCTGGATTCGGCACCGGACGTAAAAATTCTCTCTGGTTGGGATTAACCTGCCAGAAACGGTCTTCGAAGGCCTTAAGCGCTGTCCACTGAGTACTGAATCGAAGCTGCTGTTTAGCGGTAATGAAGTAGTTCATTTCCAGCCTTGGAGACCATTGATGAGATTCGAAACTGGTGTAACTGCCGCTGCCTTTGTGCACTAACAAAGCTTCTCTGTCTGTATAGCTCAAACTCAGGTCGGTAGAGAAACGATCATCTGGCCTCCACACTATACCGGCGCGGCCTTCGGTTCGAGACGGTCCCAGATCATCTTGATCCAGGCGCAGATCAATATTGTAGGAAATTGATTTCGCTCGATCTGTGCTATAGCCAATATTGGCGCCCCATCTCCCGGGAACACGAAAATCACCGGTACCACCGCCTAGTCGGTCATCAATTCGCTCTGGAAAATAACGCACACTATAGTCAAATCTATTACTATCCAGAGAGGTATAGCTGCGATTGAAAAACAGGCCGGTTCTGACTGGCTGCCCAGCCGTATTCCATTGATTAGTCACAAAAATACTGGTTGAGCGCTCACGCAGTCCCGGGATATCTGATTCTGTCTTGGAATAGTTATAGTCTAGATTCATCTGATCATTGCGAGTCAGAAAACCCAGATCATTAATATCCAGCGTGTCATCTATATAGGTTGCGCGCAAGGTATGCTGCAACCCTCGCTGCGGTCGAAAACCCACATCGGCGAAACCACCCGTTCCCGTGACTCCATCAACGTCGCTGTGCATTATCTGGCCGTCCGCTACCCAGCGATTGTCCGCCGAAAAGTAATGAGCATCTATCGAGTTAACGGTGGCATCAATGTCGGGGTGTGAGATATCTGTACCCATCCAGCCAATAGCCTGACGCCCACCGGCACCAGTATCTTCATATAACACTCTAGCTATGGTGAAGTCTCTGCCCTGTGCCTGTAGATCTACCCGGGTACCGTCGTCCAGAGTTCCTCGTATTTCTGAATCGTCTTCTGATGCCAGCAATGTACCGTATCTCCAGTTGCCGCTCTGGCCAGCAAATTTCACGGCACCCAATAACTCTGTAGGCCTGCTCAAGTCCGTAGCAACAACATTAACATCGTCTGGCACATCATAAATTGCGGCACCACCGATGCGGCGAGTATTTAATAAGGAGATTGGTCCACCCGGGCCGCCCCGGCCAGAAGTACGCGGCGAGGCATTAAAGATATCCTGCCCTTCCAGAAAAAAAGATCGTTTTTCCGGAAAAAAAGTCTCGAATGCAGTTAAGTTCACTACCACATCATCTGATTCTACATTTCCAAAGTCTGGATTCAATGTAGCTGAAAGAAGCGTATTCGTGGTCGGCCGCCAGAATATTTCCGAACCCACCTTAAACTCAGTTTCATTGGAAATATTATCGATAACAGTAGAAGCAAAGGGATAGTAGGTTAGTTGTCTACGTGGTTCGATGTCTCGCAATTCGTATTTTTCAAAGGCAGAGAGGTACTGATTAACAGTTCGTGGTAATGCCGGATTTGACCAGGCTTCACCGCCGAGATGGCCGACCTGACGTTCCAGATAAATTCCAATTTGCCTGACTTCATCGACCTGAGGCAATGGCATCATTGACCATGGAACAAAATATTCCACGCTCCAGCCATCATCCAAGGCCTGGGTGCGGCCATTCCAGGAGCCATCCCATTGCATGTTTAGTGTTCGCTCCGGCAGTAGCGAAGCATCTGTCATGGAGTCGCCAAGATTAATTCGTAAGAAATAGCCGTATAGACCATCGCCTGAAGCATCAATTCCTACCACAAAACCGTCGCGATCCAGTTGCGTGTCTCTGGATGTCATTCTAGCAACCAGAGTACCTTCTGGCTGATAGTTGATCGCTCCTATATAGATGCCACGTTCCGTATAAAACATTCTGACGTGGGTCTCGTAGGGAGCGTCTGCAAGTGTGTCCGGGTTAATAACCTTCATTCCGTCCACTACAGGAATATTTGCCCAAATCGCCTCATCCACAAACCCATCCAGGTCGATGTTGGCCACAGTCTCATCAATTCGAGTCAGCTGAGGGATTATCTCGGGACTGGTTTGCTGGGCAAATAGGGGAAATGAGAGAGTAAGGCACAACAGACTGGCAGAAACACGTCGAAGAATCGTAGTCATAAAATTACTCTGAGGATGGCTCTTGCTTCAATGAGGCCTAGTAAAACCCCAGGCAAATAGTATTTATGTGAATGCACTATATAGCAAATAAATGGCTATTTACTAACCAGAAACAAATAGTTGCAAATTTCGTTCAAGCTCCAGAAATCAGCAGTTTCCAGTCTATCGGCCAATTTCGCCTCGATCTGCCATGTTTCATCACAATTGCCCCGTAATTCGCCTTTTTTAAGACCGGGCATTGCCAGATTAATGCGCTGTAATAGATGCTATCTGAAATTGTTATCGTTTATGGAGCCTGTAGTGAAATTGTTCAAGAAGACTCAGAATTGCCTGTTTGTGGAAGAGGAGAGCTATAAGTGGGCGCCGCGTAAAACCAGGCTGAATCGGCACTTAATTACGGTGTCGCTGCTGTGTCTATTCGCAGTGTTTTTGTTTAGCACACTAAATTAAACTCGCGTCTATAATCCTTAGCGGGCTTTTAGCACAGCATCTACTGTCAACAATTGCTGCTCTCGTCGCAGCTCAAGACGCACGCTGTCACCAGGAGAGGATTGGCGTAATAGATTGGAATAGCTTTGTAGATCACTCATTGGCTGGCCATTATAGTTTACTAATATGTCACCTGCTTGAAGTCCTGCCTCGGCCGCGGCGCTATTGGGAGATACGTCGCTAATACGAACGCCATCGCCAGAATAGGCGAAATCTGGAACGGTTCCCAGGCTCGCCGACCTCTCTCCGCTAGCTCTGGATTGAACTTCCACGCTTGCCCCCTGCAATGTAACTCGCAAGGGCACGGTATTATCTGCCAGATAAATTATCGCTTGTTCCAACCATAAGGCGATATCGGACATACCGGAAAGGTCGAGTTTATCAGCATTGTCGCTGAGCTGATGGTAGTCAGCATGAACGCCGCTAAATAAATGAATCGCCGGGATACCGGCATTCAGAAAGCTCACATGATCGCTGCTGGCGATGGTGGTTTCCGGAAAGGTGGATTCCACGCCTATGGTAAATCCGATTCCCTGAGCCATGAAGGGCCATTCATAGGCGCTATCGGTGGCAAAGACTTGCAGCGCACGTCCATCGAGGCGACCCACCGCATCGAGATTGATCATCGCATACAGGTCTTCACGGGCAAAGCCTGCAGGGGGCTTGTTCACAAAATACTGTGAGCCCAACAATCCCGCTTCTTCACCGGTGAAGGCCACGAACAGAATCGGTCTCTGGGGAGTGAATGCACGAGAAAGTTGGCTAGCTACCTCGATTAAAATACTCACTCCAGCTGCGTTATCATCGGCACCAGGGTAATGGCGTCCGGTTTGTGAGTCTATTCCCAGATGATCAAAATGTGCCCCGACTACCAGGGGAGCACCGCTCAGCTCGCGATTCACACCGGGAATCATGCCCACAACATTGGCCATAGTTAGAGCGCCGCGGCCAGTTACGCTCTGACTCCACTCTTGAACATAGGTGCCGTTGAGAGTCTGTAAACCAGCCGCTCGAAATTGTTCAGCGATATACAAGGCAGCGGCAGCGAGTCCTTGGCTGCCTAGGCCCCTGCCTTGCATGGGCGCGGCACTTAATTGCAAAACGTGCCTGCGCAGCTGCTCCGGCATGTATTTCGAAGGCAGTGTGGCCAAGGGTTCGGTAGCGGGTAATGTATCGAAATTCACGGCGGACTGCAGGTCCGGCTTTAACCATTGCATGGGAGAATCCGGGCTGGACCATACACCTTTCACATCATTAGTAGGTTGGTCTCCGAAAAAACTGAGATAGGAGTATTTTCCGTAGTGTGGCAATTTTTCAATCATGCCCGGCATGGCAATTATCTTGTCGACATCTATAAAACCTAAAGCCAACTCGGGGTTTGCTGGGTGGCGGGCAATCAAGACACTGCTACGATCTTCAAAAACGACTTCTCTATTTTGAATATTTATAGCGGATGCAGAGGCTTCTACTCCATAAAGTTCGCTTGCCGAAAAAATTGAAGGAGCAAAAGGGTTGTCGCGACCCAAAATCCAAACAGATCGATCCTGAGGCAATACCTCAATATCTTCAGCATTGATTAATTGCGCGTCTACTCCAGTGGCAAAAGACTGCGCCATTTGCACCCAGTGCTGCCTGTTAGCCTGCGGTAATATGAAACTGATTTGTTCCGCGCCGAATAATTCTCCGATGGTAGGGGGAGTCTCCTCTCGGTCCAAGGTTCTGAATACATCGAAATAGGGATCAACCAGTATGCCCTGCAGTTTATCGTAGTCGTCGGCCATTACGCCTTCGAGTCTTTGGGTGAGATCGATATCGTAGATTTCTGGGATATCACGTCCTTCATAATAAAGTGCAACTGGCACTCTTAAGGCATAAGGTTGTTCTGCTTGAATCTGAGCAAACATAATTCTTGCTCGGTTACCGTTGGTTTCTTCTACCGACACGGACAATTCAGGCGCACCAGTTCTATCAACCCATTGAGTGAAGAAAGAACTAAGATCATAACCACTGAGCTGGGAAAAGTGATTCGAGATATCATCGAAGGATGCCCGCTTGAACTTGTAGTCTTGATAAAATTGACGCAGACCTTCGATGAACAGTTCATCGCCTAACTGCAATCGAAGCATATGCCAGAGCATTAGCGTCTTGCCGTAACCCACCGCCTGAGATACCGCGGAGTTTCTGGAAGTAAACTCAGACAACGGAAAATCACTACCTTCGGCAACATAATTTTTATATCTAGCTAACATCTCTTTGCGGTATTCAGGTCCCAGTCCGTCCATTTCCTGAAATAGATGGTCTGCTAGATAGGCTGTTAGCCCCTCGCTCCAGTTGCCTGATTCATAATCCGGATAAACCCCGTTTCCCCACCAGTTGTGCAATATTTCATGGGGGTAGGAAGATTCCAAAATAAAGGGAAAGCGAATAACCTGTTCGCCAAGCAGGGTAAAAGACGGCATGCCATAACCGGTCTCCCAAAAATTTTCGATCAGGGCAAATTTGCTATAGGGGTATTTCCCCAATAGTGGTTCATACAGAGCCAGATAACGCCCTGTGGCATCCATGTATTTAGTAGCGAGATTGGGGTCTGCCGTTCTTAGATATGCAAGTACTTCGACATCTCCGCTTCGCTGTGAGTATTCAGTAAAATCAGCAGCAATCAAATACACTTCTTCCATGGGCTGATCACTCTGCCAGCTTTTGCCATCAAGTCGGTCTCCCTGACTTACGGCCGTCCAGCTGCTGGACGTTTCAGCGAACTCGACGCGCATATCAAAACTAATTAAATCCGTGCCGAAGTCTGGAACCCAGGCGCTACCTTTATGCAGATAGACACCCTGCTCGCTAATTATTCCAGAGCTTTCCGCGAAGCTCTGGGCGTATTCGGCACTCGTTTGTTTTGCAGCATCGAAGATTGTGCCGCTGTAAATCAGTAGAGCTTGTCCGGAATTTCTGCGCGGCGTACTGAGGCTGTACTGAGTCGTCGCGGCGGCCAATCCCCCGCCGTTGTTGATGCCTGGCATGTTGACGCCCGAGTCTGAAGTCTGCGCCTGCAAATTGCCGGAGTTATTACTGATGGTCAGATTACTATTGAGTGAAAAACTCTGTGGGGAAGCCGTCATAGATTCCGGGAAGCTGACGGTATCTTCCACGGAAATAGTTTGATTGCCTGGATCAAGAATTATTTTGAGGCTGTGATGAAGCAACTCGGGTTCGCTCTCAACGAGATCGAAGGTCTGAGCATTTAGCTGCATGCTGACTAACTGCAAGAAGCCTAGCCAAGCTATGAAGCCAGTATTTTTTCGAATCGATTCAATCATTGGAGTTATATCTGCCTACAATATTTCACGGGTCTTGGTGCCTACAGACCCAACAGCTCCAGCGCTTTCTGATGATCCCAGTTACCTATATGAATCTGTGAACTGCCATCGGCGGTTCTAGTAGTACTCCAGGCCAAACTATTTCCATCCGGGGAAAATACCGGAAGAATATCTGTACCCTCAGTATTCGTTACTCGCACTGGAGGCTTGCTTCCCTGGGGGTCGATCATGAACAGCTCGAAGTTGCTGTTCCCAAGGATATTGCTGGAATAGATGATGTAGTCACCACTAGGGTGGTAATAAGGCCCCCAAGAGACCATGGCGTCCGCAGTAAGCTGGCGCTGCCCACTGCCATCGATATTCATGGTCCATATCTCTGCACTGTTACCATCAGGATTGAAACGACGCCAAACTACTTTGCTGTTGTCGGGGCTAAAAAATGGACCGCCATCGTAGCCGGGAGAATGAGTCAGTTGCCTGACATTCGATCCATCCGCATCCATCAGATACAAATCCATGAAGTAAGAGGCATCGTCTTCGAATAAATTTTGCTCAGCCCGACTGAGACTGCGCTGATACGCTTCTCTATTGGAGGCAAACAATATCTGACTGCCGTCTGCGGAATAAGATCCCTCGGCGTCATAGCCGTCAGCATTTGTGAGGTTTAGTAAATTGTTTCCATTACTATCTGCCTGATAGATGTCGTAGTGCCTATCGTAGTCCCATCCATAGGGACGGCTGACACCGCTGGCTCGAATGGAAATTTCTTCGGCCTGTTTGGCTGGGGCATCTGGATCCTCATGGGTAGATGAGAACATCAGCAGGTCTTCAGTGGGGTGAATCCAAGAACAGGTGGTCAGGCCAACGCCGGGAGATACTTTGCGTGAGCTGCCGTCGGCGAGATTCATCAGGTATATCTGATAGAAGGGGTTATCGCCACTGGTCTCACTCTGATAAATGAATTGCTTTCCATCCGCGCTAAAATAGCCTTCGCCGGAACGAAGACTGTCTGTAACCAGTAATCTTGTAGTGGAAAGCAACAGTTCTTCATTATTGCTCTCACTCACGCCATTTTGAGGCGCCGGCGCGGTATAGCTCGCCGCCGCTACGCCATCTGGCTGTGTTGCAGCAGCGGTACCATCCTGAGGTGCTGCGGCGAAAACGGTTACACCTAAATGAATTGGAATGATTGCTGTAGTAACGAGAGCCACTGCAATAAGTCGGATTGCCAGGGGAAGTCTGGAAAGCTTGTTCATAAGGTAGTCCACTTTTTGCTCGTTTTCTGATTAATTAAAGCTAAAATTCTGCTGTTGGGGAAACACACCAAACAGGCCACCGGTGTGGATGAATACCACGTTTCGAGCGCCAGCAAGCTGGCCCTCATCACCCTTATGCAGCTCAGATACCATGCCATGAAAGGCTTTTCCTGTATAGACTGGGTCCAGGAAAATGCCCTCGCTGCTAGCCAGCTCCGCTATGCTGGCGAAAACTTCGGGACCAGCTATGCCGTAGCCTGCACCGAGATAACCTTCTACCGTCTTGATGTTCAGCTTTTCAATATCGAATTCTTGTTTGTAACGTTGTTTCCAGAGCGTCACATCCTGTTCAATCTTTTTCTCAAAGTAGGCTGCGTTGTCACTGACATTAAAGGCGGCTACCTGTGTCCTCATGTTTAATAACTGAGAGCCCACTAATAGCCCTGCCTGAGTGCCACCGGAACCCGTTGCGGTGACAATATATTCAGGTTCCATTGCCAGCCGAGCGAAATCATTTTTCAGTTCTTCGCTTGCGGCAATATAGCCCCAGATACCTATTTCATCGCTGGCACCGACTGGAATAAAAAAAGCTTTATGGCCATGCGATTGGTACGTCTCCTGCAATTCCTTTGCGAAGTTTTCATGATCCTGCCACTGCGACTGGCTCAAATAGGTGATCTCGGCACCACTCAGGTAGTCCAAGAGCAAATTGCCCTCAGCTACTTCTGGCTTCTCACCTCTGAGAATCAGGTGAACTTTTAGCCCTAAGCGGACGCCGAGAATGGCTGTTGCGCGACAGTGGTTGGACTGAATGCCACCACAGCTAATAAGCGTGTCACAGCCTTGCTGTTGGGCTTCAGCAATACAAAATTCCAGTTTTCGTATTTTGTTGCCCGATACTTCGGTGCCAGTTAGTTCGTCTCGTTTCACCCAGATATCGATGTCCTTGAAGCGGCGCGAAAACCTCTGTAACTTGGTTATTGGAGTAGGCAGCTGTGCCAGCTTAATTCTGCAAGGCAAATCGATCATTTCAATATCGTCTCATGCAAAAAGCAAAAAACGGAACAAGAGCTAGTCCGATTCCGTTTCTGCGTTGTTGTAACTTGTTGGGCCAAGAAAGGCCTTACAATACTTTTAGTCTTACTTCTTTGAGGCGTCGTAAGTCTCTACACCACCGCTACCACTTGATTCTGCTCCACCATCTGTATCTAGAGGCTTTAAGGCTTCGCTATACAAGAACAAGTCCGTAAGCACAGCTCGCAGATGAATAGAGGCATTCAAATTATCTACGATCTCCGACCCAATCTTCTCCTGACCTAGTATGAATCCTAAGGCTGCGCCGGCATTACGACAGTCATGGGCAATGACTTGTTCAAAGTCATCACTACTGTCAGAAAAAGCCGTTGCAATATTACTCATCGCGGCCGCAATTCCTTCAATCGTAGGCCGTGCATGAGGACCAGGCCCGGTTTCCGTTTGTGCCGGTCTGCCCTGAGCAGCAAATGCCAACAGGAACTCATAACCAGATTCAATGGCTTCTATATCTTCTTCTATCACAGCGTTACTCTCGTAAATCTTGGAATTTATCTCGGTCGTATTCGAGAACAGTAATTAAATCAATACTGATCAAATTAATCGGCTTCTTTCGGAGACCATAGACTGGTGTCATGGTTAGCCGTCATTTCATCCTCGGAAATCCAACCAGATACCATAGAACGTGTGTAGAATAATTTTTCCGGTCTTAAGGCAAAATAGATATGCGTCGCTGCCAAAGCTACCAGTGCCAATGTGGACAGGCCATGTAACAAGAACATTAGGCCCAGACGATCTTCCGGCATACTATTTGTTCGATCCCAGAAAGGCGTATCAATCTGCATGAACAACAATATACCAGTGACGATAACCGCCAATACAACAACGGTCACGGCCCAGTGCATGCCCTTCTGCTCGAAAGTGTATTTACCTGGCTTCTTTGCTGAATCGAAAGGCTCGCCGAAATCCTTAGGGCCAAGAACCATAGACTTGAAGTCTTGCCAGAAAAGAGAGCGGATAATATGGAACACGACCACGAATGTTAGCAGCAGTCCGGCGATCCAGTGAATATTTAACCAGGCTATGCGCAGCCCCAGGATTGGCGCAACACCGGTTGCAATCAAGATCAAAATGCTTGCAGCCATCACCCAGTGAAACAAGCGGTCAATGGTCTCATGACGAACGACTCGTCGACCTTCTGACGAAGGCTTGTCCATCTTCTTGTTGGCCAATGCAGCCATAATAATCGCATGGGCTGCAAGGAGGACTAAAACAGCTACTGCAACAACCCAGAGTAAATCCCATGAAACACCGAGAATTACTTCCTCACCCCAAACATCGCGTTTATAGCGGACAATTTCTCCCACTGTACTACCCTCTTAGTTTCTTATGTTTATTATTCAGTTAACTCGAGATGACTCGAGGCTTAACCTCGGATCGCTCTCTTAACCAGATTTTCCATTAATGGCACTTTGAAATGATTGTAGTTCAAAGGTCTGGCACCATCGGTGGCCATGGACGCAACCTGGTTGGCCAGTTGCTCTGAACGCTGCTGTCCGCGAATAGCATTTTCCACAGCTTCCAGACGGCGAGGTGTACATTCAACCGCGCCACAAACTATGCGGGCGTCTGCTATGGAACCACCTGAAACTTTAATCGCCGCGGCAACATTCACCAAGGCAAAGTCCCATACATTTCGATCTGCTACTTTTTCAAAGTAGAACTCAGCATTCGCCCAAGCATTCGGCAATCTCACTGCTGTTAGTATCTCGCCCTCGTTCAACACAGTCATATTAACGATGTCACGGGCCGGTCCAACAAAGTAATCTTGAGCAGGAATCAATCGCGTACCACTGGTACTCGCCACTACCATAGTGGCATCAAGTGCAACCAAGGCAGGTGCAGTATCTGAGGGGCTTACCGCGACACAGCGGCTAGCACCAAAGATAGCGTGTTCGCGATTCAAACCCTCTGGGGAGTCCGCATAGCAAATATTGCCACCAGCACGATAACAATCCAGTCCACGGCGGTAGTACCAACACCTGGCATCCTGATTCAAGTTGCCGCCCAGTGTTCCAACATTACGAATCTGGGGGCTGGCGACTCTACTCGCTGCGGTTGCTAGCAGACCAAACTTGGCTTGTACTAGAGGATGATTAGCGATCTCTGTAAGAGTGGTAACAGCACCAATCTCAACTCCGTCAGCTGTTTCCTTCACACCCTTCCAGGCATCGATCTGGGTCAGTTCGATCATGGCTGCCGGAGACTTATTGCGGTCTTTCAACCAACCATAAGTATCCTGACCACCACCTAGTAGCCATCCATCGCTGCCTAGTGTACTTGCTAATTCCAGAGCATTCGCTTCATCAGTAGGCTGATAAAGTTCAATATCGGGCATTACGTCATGTGATGTGGCTGGCATATCAACCTCTGAAATTATTTTGAGCTAGAGGTTTCGCTTCTTCCGATACCCCTGCTATGTGGTTAATGATCATGTCTGTAGTCACAGGCGCGGAATCGAACAAATGTCCGCCCAATGCGTCTGAGATTGCAGCGTTTAGTGCGGCAGATACTGCGCCCATTGATGGCTCACCAATACCTCTTGCGCCAACAGGATTTTCTGGATCCGGAAGATCTACCCAACCGGTACCAATTTCCGCTGGCGTATCAAGATAGGTAGGTATCTTGCTCTGCCAAAAGCCTGAACTGGCTGGAAGACCATTTTGAGGATCATAAAGATGTCGCTCTAATGCGGACAGTCCTATTCCCCAGACCGCACCTCCGCGTAACTGATTCGCCAAACCCTGTGGATGAACAACTGTTCCACATTCAGCGATGGTTACCAAATCGAGGATATCGAACTTGCCCGTTTCCGTATCCAACTCGATTTCAAGAAAAGTTACTGTAAAACCTGGAGGATTGTTGTTGTGCCTAGGGTCATGATAAATGCCCATCAACGCAGAACCTGCAAGTCGTGAAACAGACAATGCAGTAAGTGTGTTTAGTTCTTCTGGCAATTCAGCTTCGCCGGTAAATTTTCCACCTAGCTCCATTCCACGCTGAGCAACCTCGGCATAGGTCATGCCAACATTAGAGTCAGCAATTTGGTAAATTCTGGAGCCGTCGATTTCATAATCGGCTGCAACACCACCCAAATCCATTGCCGCAATCTCTTTCATCTTACCTAACAAATCTTGCGCCGCACCGTAGCAGGTTCGGGTGTTAGTAAAGATTGAGTTACTACCGTCCTGCGGAGAGGTAATTGGTAGATGTCTGTCTGTCCTTCCTGTAACAACATCGCAATTTTCCCATTCCATCTTCAACACTTCGGCAGCTGCACGAGAAGTTGATGCATAGGAATAAGTACCAAGGTTACCCACACCGTTGTGAATCTGTAGGCGTCCGCTTGGCATCAGCCGAATTATACCGTCCATGCCACTTCGGCCAGCATTGTGGTAACCCTGACCAATACCCAGGCCTCTAACCTTGCTGCCGTTTGTCTGTCTGGAGCGTCCTTTCTTGCCTTCCCAATCAAACTGGGCTGCACCTTGTTCCAAGGCTTCAGGCATGTAGGCACTGGTAAATGGTGTATTTCTAGGACCACTTACATCGCCGTTTTGTGCAGCGTTGAGCTTGCGAATTTCCAAGCGGTCTACGCCCAGTTCTTCAGCTGCCTTGTCCATTATTGGCGCTACGATAGCCATTATCTGATTTTCACCAGGGCCGCGCTGCGCACCACGATGGCCTGTGTTAGTGCCAATAGAGGTGTTACGGAAACGCATCGCTTCGGTCTGATACAGAGCACTAACACCAGCTGCCGCGGAATTTGCATCACCGCCGCCGCCTTTGCCGCCATTATCAGATATGCAGTACATATCCATTGCAGACATGGTGCCATCAGACTTGAATCCAACCTTGATCCAGCCTTGTAGACCCTGTCTTGCACCGCCTATGGTGAATTCTTCTTCGCGAGATACGCGCATCATTACCGGGCGATTAATTTTTTGTGACAGCTTGGCTGGAATCGCCATGCTTGGGATGCTGCCAGCACGCGCGCGCTGACCAAAACCACCACCAGTTGCTTCATTGATGAAGACGAAATCTTCTAATGGGACACCGACGATAGCAGCCATAGGCTCAGCAATTGCGCTCAAGCTCTGGGAAGTGCCGTGCAAATAGCATTTGCCGTTTTCCCAATAGGCCATGGCGCTACGAGGCTCCATAGACATATGCGGGTACCCGGCTGTGGAGAATGTAGTTTCGTGGACGAAGTCTGCCGCAGCAAATCCAGCTTCCAGATCACCGTATTCCCAACTTTGTTGGGCTTCGGCGGTAGGCTCATTGCCGCTCTTAAAGCTCTCTACTTGGTCAGCTGTCCATTTCTCTTCGGCAAAGCCTTGGCGAAAGATGAATGTGTTTCCACCGTTATAGGCATCGGAACCACCCTCTGCGAGGCTGTCGAGTGGATCCAATACAAAGGGAAGCCTTTCGATAGTGAGTGAGATTGCAGCCATGGCGTTCTCGGCTGTTTTCTCATCGATAGCTGCTACTGCGAGAATCGGTTCTCCCATAAGCGTAGGCTCATTAGTGAGAACTTTCAGACCGGGGCTTTGTGGTTCGCCATCGGGATAAACATCGTCAGCAGTCAAAATGCCAAACACACCGTCCATTGCTAAGGCTTCGGAAGCGTCAATATCGACAACCCGACCGTGTGGCACGGGACTGGTGAGTAAGCGGGCGTACACCATGCCGTCGCGCGCATAGTCTTCTGCGTACTTGATGCGGCCGGTAACCTTGCCAGGCACATCTGGTGGAACGAAATCTTTACCAATATGCATATATGCCATGATGATTATCCTATTTGTGCTGCGCGCATGACGCCATTGAGGTAAGAGTCATAAGAACCACAGCGGCAAATGTTTCCTGCCATACCTTGTCGTGCTTCTTCTCTGGTTGGGTTGGGATTGGAACGCAGCAGACCTACTGCTGACATTACCTGTCCCGGTGTGCAGTAACCGCACTGAGGAGATAACTCATCCACAAAGGCTTGTTGCACTGGGTGGAGGTCGCCATTGGCTGACTCCAGACCCTCTACCGTTTCGACTCGCATATTCTTGACTGAATGAGTCAGCACGGAACAGGCATAACTTGGTACGTCATTAACCAAGACTGTACACGCGCCGCATTCGCCGCGGTTACATCCGAGTTTTGTGCCAGTTAAGCCAAGTTTGTAACGCAGGGTAGATGCCAGTGTCTCTTGTGAGGCAACGTCAACGCTGCGTGCCTGACCATTGACATTGATTCTGATAAGACGTTCCACCGCACCTGGCGGTTTTGCCGCGCCATTGGCTGCATACCAGATGGTGGTTGAAGTGGCCGCTGCACCAGAGGCAATTACGCCCTTGATGAAGCGTCTACGGGTTAGTTTTGGATTCACGATTTACATTCGCCTCCGTTATGTGGACTGGAATTCTGTGTTATTCGCACTAAATCTAAATGAGAATGGTTCGCGCAGAATTATTCTTCTACTTTTTATTCTAATGTAGTGAGCGTCAGTTAGAGTAAATCACCTGTCCCTTTTTATCAAGCAACCGAATCGCTGGAACGGTATGTAATTTGGTCGTTTCAGCGGATTCAGCCAATGTTAGCGAAGGAATCCCACGTTGCTGCTAAACAATGCTGATGAGTACCTGCCATTTTGGAAATCCAACAGTTTTCAGATGCCTGAGAATGGCTATTCTGGAACATGATTGTCCGCTCGGAATAGGAGAGATTATTCGACAACATATTGCCCACTCCATAGGCCGCGAAGCCGCGCCGATCTTGACATATTCTGGTGCAGTGGTATCGTGTTCGGCCCTTTCTGCAATGCTCATTTATTGCACAGCCACTCGCATTAAGGGGAACTGATTGAATCGTCAGGCCCTATCAAGGGAACCTCTGATTAATTATTCATACTCTCTGGCCTGCAGAGAGTATGAATAATTAATCAGAGGTTCCCTGGACAAATTCAGCAGCGTACTAACATCCTAACCCGAGAGACGAACCTCGATGGGGGATGAAGCTGCGGAAATAAGAAAAGAGATAAACAGCGACTACTGCAAGAGAACTTATTGACTATGAGCAAGGAAAATCGAATCCCTTTAAAGTTTGGGTATCCTGAAAAAACAGGACTTTATGACCCAGCTCAGGAAAAGGATTCCTGTGGAGTGGGATTCGTTGCGAATATCAAAGGAAAGCCCAGCCATCAAATAATGCTGGACGCTTACCATCTAAATTCCCGTATGGACCACCGCGGTGGTTGTGGCTTCGAAGCGAATACTGGCGATGGAGCGGGCATTTTAATGGCGCTTCCCGATAGCTTCTTTCATAAAATTGCGAAAACAGAATTCGCCACTGATTTGCCCGATGCAGGGCAATTTGCGGTAGGCAACATCTTCCTGCCGCAAGTAGATGAAGAAAGAGAGCAGTGCCGAGAAGCAATTAATCAGATTATTACCGAAGAAGATCAGCAATTGGTGGGTTGGCGAGAAGTTCCTATCGACGCAGAGGGAGCTGACGTAGGCCCCGCTGCCTTGATGGCACAACCGAAAATCGAGCAGCTATTTATCGCCGCTCAAGCTGGTTTAGATCAAGAGCAATTCGAAAGAAAGCTCTACATTATTCGAAAGCGATTTACTCACCGTCTACGCGGTGATGCAGCGCTTACCGAAGCAAAGCAATTGTATGCTTGTAGCCTTTCTACCAAGGTTATTGTCTACAAGGGTATGCTCACACCTGGTCAGTTATTCCCTTTTTATAAAGACCTGACTAACCCCGATTTTGAAACCCATATGGCAATGGTGCATTCACGATTCAGCACCAATACTTTTCCTTCCTGGGACAGAGCACAGCCAAACCGATTCATGAGTCACAACGGTGAGATTAATACCTTACGTGGCAATGTAAACTCGATGGTGGCGCGACAGGGCACCGCCAAGACCGATGTCTTTGGCGACAAGCTCGAACAATTGTTCCCGGTAATCGATGACGATTGTTCCGATTCGGGAAGTTTTGATGCCGTGTTGGAATTCATGCTGCTCTCCGGCCGATCATTACCTGCATCGGTAATGATGATGATTCCAGAAGCCTGGCAATCAGATGTCAACATGGCGCAGGTCAAAAAAGATTTTTACGAATATCATTCAGCCTTGATGGAACCCTGGGATGGGCCTGCTTCCATCGTGTTTTCAGATGGTCACTATATAGGTGCAGTATTAGACAGAAACGGATTACGCCCCAGTCGTTACTACGTGACCCATGATGACAAGGTCATCATGGCTTCCGAAGTAGGTGTAGTGCACGTTGATCCAGCAAACGTAAAACTGAAGGGTCGCCTGCAGCCCGGCAAGATGTTCCTGTTGGATTTCGAGGAAGGCAGACTAATTCCTGATGAGGAAGTGAAGCAGACTATCGCCACCAAGAATCCCTATGGCGAGTGGTTGGCTGAACAGAAAGTCACTCTGGAAAATGTAGCCAGGGGCAGCGCTGCACATTCCCTGGATGGCGAAAATATTCTACAACGCATGCAGGCCTTCGGTTACACCACCGAGACAATGCAATTCATGCTAATCCCTTTGGTTACTGAATCACGTGACCCGCTAGGCTCGATGGGAAATGATTCCGCGCTCGCCTGTTTATCCGACAAGCCGCGCATGATTTACGATTACTTCAAGCAACTGTTTGCCCAGGTTACAAATCCGCCAATCGATTCGATTCGTGAAGAAATTGTAATGTCGCTGCAATGCTTTCTCGGACCAGAAGGTAACTTATTGCAGACAACAGCCGAGCAGGCACATCGACTAAGCCTCGACCACCCGATTCTCTCTAATCAACAGCTGTCTGACATAAGAGACATGGACTATCGAGGCATGAAATCCAAGCAAATCGATATTAGCTTTGATAGTAACGAAGAAAACGGTTTCAGCAATGCACTGGATAGAATTTGTACGGAAGCAGAGTCGGCGATAGACGATGGCTTTGCATTTGTTATTCTTTCCGACCGCCTCACTTCAGGCACCCGCATTCCGCTAAGCGCACTACTAGCCTGCGGCGCTGTTCACCAACACCTGATTAGCTCGCGCAAACGAACTCAGATTGGAGTGATTATTGAAACCGGAGAAGCAAGAGAAGTGCATCATCACTGCTTGTTAACCGGCTATGGCGCCGACGCCATTAACCCCTATCTGGCTTTTGAAGCATTATGGCAGGCACAACAGGACGGTTTATTAGGAGCCATGTTCGCCGACGAGGACGAACTGGTTTACGGTTATAAGAAGGGTGTTGCCAAAGGCATGCTGAAAGTCATGGCAAAAATGGGCATCTCGACTCTACAATCCTACAAAGGTGCGCAGATTTTCGAAGCCGTTGGCTTGGCAGACGAAGTAGTGAACCGTTGTTTTTCCGGAACGGCTTCTCGCGTGCAAGGTGTGAATTTCGATGTACTAATCAAAGAGTCGCGCCGCCGTCACGCTATTGGCTTTCCCAAGCGAGACGGTGATCGCATTCCAGTGTTACCAAATCCAGGCGATTTTCATTGGCGCTCTGGCGGTGATTCCCATATGTGGAATCCGAACACCATCGCCAACCTGCAGGTAGCTGCACGTACCAACAGTGCCGAGGCCTATGCCGCATTCGCCAAGCATTCAAATGAAGACGCGACTCGACGTTGCACTTTCAGAGGGCTGCTAAAATTCAAGCATGGTGTTAACCCTTCTATTTCCATTGACGAAGTGGAGCCGGCCAGTGAAATTGTAAAACGCTTTGCTACCGGCGCGATGAGCTTTGGTTCTATCTCTGAAGAAAGTCATGAGTCTCTAGCTATTGCCATGAATCGTATTGGTGGTAAATCCAATACCGGCGAAGGAGGAGAAGATTCAGAACGGTTTAAGGTAATGGCTAATGGCGATTCAAAGCGCTCGGCCATCAAGCAGGTTGCCTCTGGAAGATTTGGAGTAACAGCTTGGTATCTTACCAACGCCGATGAACTGCAAATTAAAATTGCGCAAGGTGCGAAACCCGGTGAAGGTGGTGAGCTACCGGGCGGCAAAGTTGATGAGAAGATCGCTCGCATTCGTCACTCAACACCAGGCGTGGGACTAATTAGTCCACCGCCACACCACGATATCTATTCCATTGAAGATATTGCACAACTTATTCACGATTTGAAGAACGCCAACCGTGAAGCTCGCATCAGTGTGAAACTTGTGGCTGAGGTTGGCGTCGGCACTATCGCCGCGGGTGTTACCAAGGCCAAGACCGATCATCTGGTAATTGCTGGACACGATGGTGGCACCGGGGCTTCGCCTCTGACTTCTATCAAGCATGCTGGCCTACCTTGGGAATTGGGTGTTGCCGAAACTCATCAGACACTTGTTATGAATAACTTGCGTTCTCGCGTGGTATTACAAACCGACGGTCAGCTAAAGACTGGTAGAGACATAGCAATAGCTACCCTGCTTGGTGCAGAAGAATACGGTTTTGCCACCGCTCCGCTAATTACTTTGGGCTGCATAATGATGCGTAAGTGTCATCTGAATACCTGCCCAGTTGGTATTGCTACTCAGGATCCCGATCTGCGTAAGAAATTCAAGGGTAAGCCAGAACACGTGGTCAACTATCTTTTTATGGTTGCCGAAGAGATGCGCGACATCATGGCTGATTTAGGCGTTCGCACTGTAAATGAAATGATTGGCCGAGTTGATCTATTGCAGGCCGATGATGCCATCAATCACTGGAAGGCTGACGGACTTGATTTAAGTGGCATGCTGCAGCCAGCAAAAGTTGTATTCGAAGGCACTGAATTTTACAAGACCATGGATCAAGACCATGGCCTCGATATGGCGCTGGATAATGAATTAATACGCCTGTCTAAACTGGCACTGGAGACCGGTGACAAAGTTGAGATCGAGACTGAAATTATCAATACCAATCGCGTCGTTGGCACAATGCTCTCCAACGAAGTCGCCAAACGCTGGAAGGAAGCGATGTTGCCGGAAGACACTATTAGCATCAAATTGTCCGGCTCCGCTGGTCAAAGTCTGGGGGCGTGGCTAGCTAAGGGTATTACTCTTACGGTTGAAGGTGATGCCAATGACTACGTCGGCAAGGGGCTCTCTGGAGGCAAGATTGTCATCTATCCACCGAAGAACTCCACCTTCAAGGCCGAAGAGAGCGTGATTGCAGGTAATGTGAATCTCTACGGCGCCACGGCAGGCGAGGCCTATTTCCGGGGAATCGTGGCTGAACGGTTTGCGGTAAGAAACAGTGGAGCGAAAGCCGTGGTAGAAGGTATCGGTGATCATGGCTGTGAGTATATGACCGGCGGACGCATAGTCATACTCGGCAAAACAGGACGAAACTTCGGTGCCGGAATGAGCGGCGGAATTGCCTATGTTTGGGACCCTGCCTGCGAATTTCCCAGGCAATGCAATACGGGAACATTCGAGTTGGAGCCTCTCAGCAGCACCGAAGACATCATGGAACTAAAATCAATGATCAAGAAGCATTTCTTGTACACAGATTCGCCTGTAGCAAAAAATATTTTGGACAACTGGGAAAAGCATCAATCTGAGTTTGTTAAAGTCATGCCCACCGACTACAAGCGTGTGTTGATGAACGCCGTCTAAGAGACGTCAAGACATGAAAATTAATTTTAGCTAATCCAGCAATAAACTGGATTAGCTAATTGAGGTGAACCTCGATAGTAACCGATGAGCTGGTAGGAAGTTTAATGGGAAAGCCAACAGGATTTAAGGAATTTGATCGACAGACCGAACCCTATCGCAACGCGATGGATAGGTTGATGGACTATAAAGAAATTTATACTAACCACAACGACGATCTTCTAAATAATCAAGGCGCACGCTGCATGGACTGCGGCGTACCTTTCTGCCAGTCTGAAGAAGGCTGCCCTGTTTACAATCTTATTCCCGAATGGAACGACCTGGTGTACAAGAACCGCTGGCAAGAAGCGCTGGACCGCCTGCACAAAACTAATAATTTCCCGGAATTTACCGGTCGCGTTTGTCCCGCTCCTTGCGAAGGTGCCTGTGTTCTTGGGGTTAACGAACCAGCGGTTACCATTAAGAACATCGAATGCGCAATCGCCGACAAAGGTTTCGAAAACGGCTGGGTGCTGGCCAAACCTCCACTTGAGCGAAGCGACAAGAAAGTTGCGATTGTGGGATCTGGACCCGCTGGCCTTGCTGCGGCAGCGCAATTAAATCATGCGGGTCACAACGTAACTGTCTATGAAAGAGATGATCGTATTGGCGGACTGTTGATGTACGGCATTCCTAATATGAAACTCGATAAAGACATCGTCGATCGCCGCGTAAGCTTGCTGAAAGAAGAAGGTGTTAACTTCACCGTCAATGCCGACGTTGGTGGCAGTGGTGAAAACAAGGTCGACATTGATCGACTGCTTAATGAGAACGACGCCCTGATACTTGCAACTGGCGCGACTACTGCACGTGACTTAAATATTCCGAATCGTGAAGGAGACGGTATTCATTTAGCTATGGAATTCCTCCACAAGAACACCAAGAGTCTTTTGGACTCCGATCTTGAGGACGGTGGCTATCTGAGCGCTAAAGACAAGAAGGTTATTGTCATCGGGGGCGGTGACACCGGAACAGATTGTATCGCTACTGCACTAAGGCACGGCTGTCAGTCTCTGGTGAATTTTGAGATTATGCCGATACCCCCTCTGCATAGAGCTCCGGACAACCCATGGCCCCTATGGCCAAAAATTTACAGAGTTGATTACGGGCATCAAGAGGCAGCTGAAAAATTTGGTCAAGACCCTAGAGTCTTTTCAATTTCCGGCAAAGATCTGGTGCGCGACGACGAAGGACGCCTGCTAGGAATCAACACGGTTAACGTCGATGAGAATTTCAAAGAAGTTCCTGGCACAGAACAATTCTGGGAAGCTGATTTGATTTTGCTGTCCATGGGTTTTCTAGGTCCGGAGCATTATCTCAGCGATGCGCTAGGCTTAGAGTTAGATGACCGCTCAAACTACAAAGCAGAATATCGAGATTTTCGAACATCTAAGGCAAAAGTATTTGCGGCTGGCGATTGCCGACGCGGACAGTCACTGGTGGTTCGTGCTATCGACGAAGGTCGACTGGTAGCCGAACAGATCGATCGATTACTCAGCGGCGAATAGCTTTTCAGAACGAGCGGTCGCCTTCGGGGGATGAAGACGACCGCTAACCCACTGCCCTGCTCGAACCTCTTACTTCAAGCCGGTGTCCAAGCTGTCTCAATAATCCAAGGCGAAACAGCCAATTCTAATTAGGAACCCGGCGTAAAGTCCTGCAACTCAAGGCGCTCTTCACTATCTGGCTTGGTTTCGAGAATCAGGCCGGTTCCCGGTTTGTAGTACTTATTCTCTTGTTCTCCGGGTTCAATTGGCGTGTACTCGAGATTCTGTAAACATGCTCCCTCACAGTCGAAACCTGAAGAAGTTGACTCGCTGGCGGTAATGCTCACAGTTTCCCCAATATCTTCAGCTTCACCGATACGGTACTCCTGTCTGAGAGTCTCGCCCACAACAGGCATACTTCTGAACAAAATACCCGCCTTGGCGCCGTCAACGCCAGCCTCCCAGGAACCGTCAATGTCTGTAAGCTCCCCATCTTCAAAATTTCGGGAGAGTTCACCCATGTACCAAACATTGCCGTCGGAATCCTGCCCATACCAATCGAAGGTGTCTTCAATGATTTCACCGTCTTCTTCCACGACGTCCTGCACGACAATTGCCTCAATTCCCTCAATCTCTCTGGTTTCATCTAGGACTGTAACGGTGATGACTTCGCCGTCTCCTTCGTATACCCAAACATTACCTACTACCAGTGGGAAGAATGGGTTTGGGTTCGCCGCAATCTCCTCGACAGTTAGAAATGTGAGTGAATCAAGATCAGGATCATAAGGGTCTTCACCAAAGATAGCGCAGAGCTTGTCGTGCTCCTCTTCAATATCGCCACATTCCTCTAATGCTTCCACACGCTCTTCTGCTGCTTCTGAAAAACATTCCTGCTGTTCATCAATATCCGCGAAGTTGAAGCAGTTCCCCTGCCTTTCAAAATACTCTTCCTGAACTTCTGACTTGCAGGACAATAGTTGTGCATTGGTAGTTCTTGAACAGGCACCCTCGCCACTTACCATCGCTGGCGCATCGACGTCCACATCGCTTAGTGAGGATTCGTTGAGTGAGAAACTTATCTCGCTACTGTTTTTAGAAGCAACCAATTCGGCAGAAAGCGCTCTTGTTTCGCCTTCACCGTCTTCGTATTCAAGATACGGAATATCGATAATAAAATTATCATCGTCTTCTGTAACCTGTGGATATTGTTGCGCGACGGCGGCTGTAGTAAACAACCAGCCTACTGCCAAAAGTGTAATTTTTTGTCTATTCATAGCAAATCTCCAGGGTGAGGAAAAAAATCTCGACGAGCAAGATTGGGATCCTCTGATCCCTATGCTTCACGAGTTTTCCTATCCTAATGAATGAACCTAACCAGAGACTTACCGGAGGATTACCAAATGGTTATCTAGGGACCCTCTGATTAACTCCAACACCTCTGCGTGACCTGAAGCGTACAGATTCTAGACACCGTTTGCCGCTAATGGTCACTCCCTTAGCAACAACGGCAACGACGAAGATGGGCGCTTCAGGCCGCGCCCTTCGGGGCATTTGGTTTGGAGTTAATCAGAGGGTCCCTAGCGTAGTAAAAGATCGGAGATTTCAGAATTCGAAGGCGAACCAAATAGCGATTGTATTTCCCTTGGTAAGGAAAATGTCATCGTCTTCTTCGACGAATCCTTTTTTATAATCTGACTTAAGATATTCAGCAGTCATGCTGATTCTGTTGGGCAATCGCCAGGTGAACGCGATACCAATTTGCTGTTCAGGAGCATCAATCAATTCCTTGCTCCGCTCATATCTGAAGGCTACTTCAAAACTGCTATTAGGAAAATAGGCTGCCTCGATGTTCCAGGATTCGGGTCGGTCTTCACTAATATCGAATTCCCGAAACTGCTCCAATGCCTTTAACACTTCAAACGATACGTCCCAGCTATTCGCTTCATAAACGGCATAGGCATTCCAGGCGCCGACCTTTTTTTGATAAATATTATTCTCTTCACGTAGAAATTCTTCATCGGATTCCGCAAGATTGGAGATGTAGCCTGCACCAACATTCAAGCGTCCATCCAGTAGCAATGCATCTACCGCTGCTCCCCAACCTACATCATCTTTTGATTCACCCAGCTTTCTTGTTTCGCCATCGAATGCAAACACAGCAAATTCCACGACATCCAATAAGTCATAATCTACCTGAAACATGTCGCGGCGAGTTTCTGCGAATTCCAATAGAGGACCGGTGACAAAATGACTGTAGTACAGTCCGAAAGGAGCATAGAAACGCCCTGCACTGAAGCCAATGTCACCTACATCAGCGGCTACTATTAGCTCATCCATGATTGGGTCGCGACTGTCTTCGGTGTATTCAAGAATTAGCTCGGCTTCGAAAATATCCATAATCGAGATATCGAACGCAGCTTGTACGGAAGGGTCAGTACTAAAGTCATAGTGATCAGATAGCTCGACATCGAAATTGCTTACTTCGCGAATAGATTCAGCTTCCACCAAGCCTGAAAACGTGAGCCAGTCCGTAAGTTCGGTTCCAAGGCCGGCCTCCCGTCGTTCCTCTCTGGTTCTATAGTTTCCAGCTCTTTCTGCATCGAGACCGGATTCCGCTTGCTGCTGGGCATAGACTACGGGCGCAAACACGAGCAGTGTGGACAGGAAAAGCCTTTTCATTTGTATCTCAGTTTCTATTCAACGGTAAATTTGACCAATTTAGTTGGAAATATATCCTCAACCAGGACACTGTTGAACTTCGATTACCAAATGGTAATGTTAAGTAGAATGCCACATTACTGATGAAAATACAGACTATGGTAAACTTTGATCAGTACTGCCTGCTGAACTGTAAAGAGACATGAGTCATACGATGCGCGTTATATTGATTGAAGACGATGTAAAAATTGCCTCTTTTGTAATCAAAGGTTTAAAAGAAGCCGGCTACATTGTTGATCATTACATAAACGGTAGTGAGGGATTAGCGGCTGCGAAACAAGAGTCCTATGATGCCGGGATTATAGATATTATGTTACCGGGCATGGATGGCCTAAGTATCATTGATGAGCTACGAAGTAATAATATCAATCTGCCAGTATTGATACTGAGTGCAAAGCGTTCGGTAGATGATCGAGTTAAAGGCTTCGATAGAGGCGGCGATGACTATCTTACTAAACCCTTCGCCTTCTCTGAATTGCTCGCTCGCTTGCAGGCGCTCATTAGACGAGCCAATCATATTGTCGAACCTAATAACCTGACAGTGCACGACCTCAGCATCGACATTAGAACACGCAAAGTAAAACGCGGTGAAAAGAAGATTATATTACAACCCCGCGAGTTCAGTTTACTCGAATACTTAATGCGCAACGCCGAACGCATTGTGTCTAAATCCATGATTATGGAACATGTTTGGGACTATAACTTCGATCCGCACACGAATGTCGTTGAAGCTAGAGTTTGTCGATTGCGAGAGAAGATCGACAAAGATTTTGAAATTCCTCTTATACATACGATTCGTGGCGTAGGCTATGTTCTTAAGCACGATGTATAAACCACCCTCATTAGCAGGCCGTCTGACCGTCTGGTACACACTGGTATCGACGAGTCTATTTGCTTTGACAATCGCTTTGATTTATTTCCTAACAGCAGCAGCGCTTCTCAATCAAGTGGATGAAGACCTGGAAGAAGATGTGGCTGAATTCAACTTTATACTAAGGGAACAAGGACTGGAAGGTTTATGGGCGGACCTGCGCCAGGAAGCAGAGGCCGACGGTTCCTCCCAGATTTTGTTCAGACTGTATAACGACCAAGGCGAGATAATTCGCAACAGCGATGATGGTCACTGGGCTGAATATCTGCCCGACCCGGATTTTCAATATAGTTTGGACTCCGAATTCGTGGTTGAAGGTATACATTTACCACAACACGAATTTCCTGCCCGGACCATCTATGGAAATCTGGCGGCAACAGACAGAAATTACATGATACAGATTACCGAGTCTCTTGAAGAACGTGCCGATGTATTGGAGATATTCCAACTTACTTCTCTCTTCAGTTTGCCATTTTTAATTCTGTTCTCATTATCGGCTGGCTGGTTCATGTCCAGGAAGTCTTTAGCGGGGGTGGAACAAGTTACCAACACAGCGATCGATATTAGCAATGGTGCTCTTGGCGAGAGAGTCAATTTGTCCAATCAAGGAGTGGAAATAGATCGCCTGGCAGAAACATTTAATAGCATGTTGGATAAGATCCAGCTTCTCATTCGTGGCATGCGTGAGATGAATGACAATATCGCCCACGACCTGAAGAGCCCCTTGGCGAGGATTAGAGGCATTGCCGAAACTACCCTAACCGGCGATCAATCCAACGGCCAGTATCAGCAGCTCGCAGGTAGCACTATCGAAGAGTGTGATCGCTTGTTGCATTTAATCAACACCATGCTGGATTTGGCCGAGACCGAAGCTGGACTTACTCCCACCATGGAAGCCTTGAACCTGAGCGAACTGATTGATGATGCCTGCGATCTTTACCAACCACTTGCCACAGAAAATGGGCTGGTTTTGGAAAGCAATCTGATCGATAAAATTATTATCAATGGCAATAAACAATTTCTGCAGAGACTGATTAGCAATTTGCTGGATAATGCCATTAAGTACACTCCCTCTGGCGGGAGGATAAATATCGATCAAGAAATTGTAGGCTCTGATGTGCTAATCCGTATCGCAGACACAGGAATGGGTATTAGTCAGGAAGATCTGCCCAATATATTCGAGCGCTTCTACCGCTGCGATCAAAGCAGAAGCAAACCCGGAACTGGGCTTGGTTTATGCCTGGCGCTGGCAATCGCTAAAGCCCACTGGGGAAATATCTCAGTAAAAAGCACCATAGACGAAGGCACACAGTTCACAGTCTCTCTACCCATGGGGGCTAACTAGCTCCCGAAACTGAGTTACAGCACTTGTTTTCCATCTATTGATGGTTTCTGACATACTAGCTCAGGTATTTCTCTGCTGAGTTTTTTAGATGGATCATGTCGCTGTTAACGCTATTCCTTGCGCCGAAATTGATTCGGTTCTAAGTCTACAAAACGTCATTAAAACCTACGGCGATTTCACCGCGGTGGACGATATTAGTCTGTCGATTCCGAAAGGCTCAATCTATGGTTTTTTGGGTCCAAACGGCGCAGGCAAGACCACTACTATTCGCATGATTCTGGAGATAATAAAACCGACTAGCGGCAACATCAGTGTACTCGGTCATCCTTCTGCTCTGGATGTTCGCAATCGCGTCGGCTATCTGCCAGAAGAAAAGGGTCTCTACAAGAAGATGAAGGTTTGGGCCCTTATTCAATACTTTGCCATGTTGAAAGGCATGAAAAAACAAGACGCAAAAGAGCAGGCATGGCATCTGCTGGAAAAATACGGCTTAAAAGATTTTGCCGAATCGAAGGTTGAATCTCTATCCAAGGGCATGGGACAAAAGGTTCAAGTGCTCTCCGCAGTGGCACACGAACCCGAGTTAGTCATTCTGGATGAACCTTTTTCTGGCCTTGATCCCGTCAATCAGTCTGTATTGGAAGAACTTATAACCGACATGGCCGACAACGGCCAGACTGTAATTTTTTCTACGCATGTGATGCAACACGCCGAACGTCTCTGTGATCACATTCTGTTAATAGCAAAAGGGCGCAAAGTGTTTGATGGCACAGTTGCTGAAGCCAAGGCAACTATACCCAGGCGTGTGACTCTCGAAACTTCAGATGACATTGCATCACTGAATTCACTCGATGGTGTTGCCGAAATTATTCAAGTGGAGCCATCAGATACTACCGAGCAAAACAAGCCGCAGTGGCAGTTACAAATTAGCGAACAGCTAAATCCACAAGACATTTTGCGCACCTGTTTCGAACGCAATATTTCCCTAAGCCGATTCGAATTCACCGAACCCAGCCTGCACGATGTATTTGTTCATCTTGTAGGCGACGATGCTAGAGAGCATGCATTCAGATGAATATGATCCGCTTGATCGCCTGGCGCGAGTATATGGAGAACGTAAAGACCAAGGGTTTCTGGGTAGGAATCATGATTTTCCCGATTATTTTTACCGGCATGTATTTTCTGCAAACCGCACTCTCCAATGCGACACCGACCCGTTACTATATTTTTATCGATCAGTCGGGCCAGTACCAACAGGCTGTTGATACAGCAATCGAAAGAGATCATCAGCAACGAATACTGCGAGAGTTTGTCAGCTACTTACTGGAAAATCGCAAGGAGACTGATTTGGAGTTTACCGCAGCCGCGGGAAGTAGCGCTGCTGATCAACTGATAGATAGCGCCGATGCGGACGAAGTAGCGGCTCTTGAACAATGGCTAGACAGCGGCGGCCTGGATTTTGCTGTGACCATGGCCAGTCCTTATCTACGAGAGAACGTTCCTCCCTTCGAACAACCTTCCAGGCAATTTATCGCTGCCCCTATTCCCGAAGAAGTAGATAGCACGGCATCACCCACTGAGATTGCAAATGCATTAAGACCCTATCTAAGCGGCGAAAAGAAAATTCTGGTTGAATCCGAAGCAAATGATCTGTTCGCACTCATTCTAATTCCAGCCAATGTAAATCAAGACATCTCGCGACCCGGCAATATCCCTCAGGTAGCTGAAGGGCACCGTGGAATACAATACTGGGCGAGAAACCTTACTGATTCCCGGCTGCCCGATGCAATTATTAGTAGCGTCAATGCGGAAATCCGAAATCGTGAGTACGTCGATCTTGGGGTGGACAATCAGATCGTACGAAACGTACAACGCACCAGGATGCCCCTCAGTCAGCTGGACCCCACAGCAGCGGAGGGAGAAGAACAAGTTAGCATGGCGGACACCTTTCGACAGTTAGCACCAATTGGTTTTGTGTATTTGATGTTCGTTTCTCTTATGCAGAGTGTTCAATACCTATTGAGTAATACCATCGAAGAAAAATCGAACCGCATTATAGAAGTATTGCTGGCCTCTGTTACGGCGGGCGAGTTAATGATGGGGAAATTAGTTGGCATAGGTATGTCCGGTCTGACCACTATTGGAGTTTGGCTGCTGTCTTTCTTCCTGTTCATCACACTTTATCAAAGTAGCCAAACTGAACTGATTGGCCAAATTCTGGATGTTATTCTCGGATCGGAGTTAATTCCCTGGTTTGTGTTCTATTACTTTGCTGGCTACGCGCTTTATTCTGGTGTATTCCTCGCCATCGGTAGCCTTTGTAATACATTGAAGGAAGCACAAGCCATGATGATGCCTATGATCATGATTCAAGTAGTGCCGTTGGCGATGATGGTATTCGTCGTACGCGACCCCAACAACACTATCGTACGCGCGATGTCATGGTTTCCGCTATTTACACCCTACCTAATGATGAATCGTGCTGCTGCAGACCCTCCCCTCATCGATGTAGTAGGCACTACTATCATGTTGGTACTTAGCATTGTTTTTGTAATCTGGCTTTCAGGAAAAGTATTTCGAATGGGTGTATTGAGGACTGGTCAGCCCCCGAAATTGATGGAACTGTTGCGGATAATGCGTCAGGGAAGCTAAGGAGCCTCTGAACAAAATGGTTAGTCTTTTGAACTAAAATTGGCGGAAGAAGAAGGCTGCTGGCAATGAACACACTTTGTCGTCAGTAGGTTCAGAAAAATGCTCTTCACGTAAAACTGATGGTGACAAACCGGACAGTGGCGCATCGACATATCAATCGCAAACCCCGCATACACGGCCATGTAAATCCACATCATTGAATCAATGTTGCGCCCGTTATTGAGCAACACCCAAATGGCCACTATATAAACAGGCAGAGTCCAAAAGCATACGAGTAGTCTGGTACGTGTTCTTCTGATTCTGCGTAGAGCCTTATAAAAGCCTGGTTTATTAGGGCTATTGGCGTTGCGTTTTGCAGGTGGCTGCTGAGACATGAGACTCATAAAACTCACTGTTGGTCTAGACTATTACTGAATTTACCGCGTTCCACCCCTGACTTAAACCAATAAATAGCAGAATTCCCGCCAACAAACGGTTCACTAATGTGCTGCTTTCTTGTAGATGCGCTTTCAAGTAGGTACTGCCTACAACGAAGCCATATAGCGCGAGTAACTTGCCGGCAAAAACTCCCAGCAGAAAGCTTGCCAGATAGACACCAATATATTGGAACTCGAAATACTGGCTAATTGTAGCCAGCGCGAATATCCAGAATGGGACTGCCTGGGGATTCAGACCAGCGATTATTAACCCATTCCTAAAGAAAGAAGAGGGCCGATCTCCGTCGTTCTGCAAAGTAGGTTTGGGCTTGCGTGTGAATATGAATATCGCTAGAGCGATAAATATAAACGCCAGGAAAAACTTAATTACTACATTGGAATCAAGATAGGAACTGATGAGCATGCCGAAGCAAATAGCAATAAGAGCTTGCAACATTTCAACCAGAGATGCAGCCAAAGCGATTTCGCTGCCACTGCGGCGATCATAGTCGACGGTGGTTTTTACCACAGCCAGATTAATGGGACCAAAGGGAATAGTGCCGATGAAACAAGCCAGAAAACCAACCAGCAAATACAGAAATGCACTGTCCATCATTATTGATAGCCCTTGGCTTGTAGCTTAAACAAGGTTGCATACTGACCATCTCGATCCAATAATTGTTGGTGGCTTCCTTGCTCCAAAACCTCTCCTTTGTCTAACACAATGATGTAATCAGCCATGCGCACGGTAGAAAACCTATGGGAAATAATAATTGAGATTCGATTATCAGTGAGCTCACCAAAATGGGCGAAGATTTCTGCTTCCGCTCGCGCATCGATTGCGGCTGTGGGTTCATCCAATATCAGAATGTCCGCCTGGCTGCGCATAAATGCTCTGGATAAAGCGATCTTCTGCCATTGCCCCCCGGATAGCTCCTTGCCGTCTTTAAACCAAGTTCCTAGCTGTGTCTTATAATTCAGCGGCAAATCTTTAACGAATTCTTCTGCCATACCTTTTCGGGCCGCTTCGGAAATTTGATTCTCTTCACCAATATTTTCCACGTCACCGATGCCAATATTTTCTCCTACAATCAGTTGATAGCGAGCGAAGTCCTGAAAAATTACACCAATCTTCTGCCGAATCGCATCAGTATCCCATTCCTGTAAATCCATGCCATCAACTGTTATGTGACCTTCGGTGGGTGTATAAAGCCGGGTTAGCAATTTGATCAGCGTTGTCTTGCCACTGCCGTTCTCCCCGACAATGGCCAAACTCTCTCCCGGTGTTATGTGTAGATTGATCCTATTCAGTGCCGGTGTCTCGGCACCCGGGTAGTAGAAGCTAACATTCTCGAAGCGAATGCCATCTCTAGGCATGGGCCCCACAGTTTTGACGCCAGTCTGTTCGGGTACCTTGTGTTCCAGGTATTCGGTTAGGTTCGACAGATAGAGATTATCTTCATACATGCCATTAATAGAGGTAAGACTATTGGTGACGGAGTTTTGCCCCAGGCGAAATTGTGCAATATACATGGTCATCTGACCAATGGTAATTGAACCTGCGATGGCCGCGAAACCAACCCAACCGTAGGCGAAATAGAATGCGGCGCTGGCGAGCAAACCCAAGATATATCCCCAGAATCCACGCCGCAGCACTAGCGATCTATCTTCTTTGTAGATATTGAGAAATATATCTATATAACGCTGCAGAAATAACTTGCCGAGCTGTAATAGTTTAACTTCCTTTACCCCATCCTCTCGGGTAAGCACCATCTCCAAATAAATTTGCATACGGCGTTCGGCCGATCGGCGACGGTGAATTCGGAAGGCTTCGCCAGAAAACTTTGCCTCGGCAAGAAACGCAGGCACGCCAGCTAAAGCGAGCAGCAATACCGCATAGGGAGAGAACTGAAACAGCCATATGCCGATAGTCACCAGGGCGATAATATCTCTAAACAGATCGAAGGTCTTAATGACGAGACTCAATGGCCGACTAGATGCTTCTCTACGTGCCCTGACCAATTTGTCGTAGTACTCAGCGTCTTCGAAATGTGCTAGCTCAAGAGTCAATGCTTTCTCAAGAATCATTACATTAATTTTGTTTCCCAACAACACACGTAATATGGATTGACAGATCGTACTAATTCTTTGCGCACCCGTCATTAGAACTACTAATCCAGCTTCCAAAAATACGTAGTACAGCGCATCACTACGAAACTGTTCTGCAGAACTACCGTTGTCTTGATAGGCGTTGGATACAACGTCGACGAATAAGCCCCCTACCGAAGCTATTGCTGCCGGTAGTACACCCGAGACCAACGTGGTCAAGGCCATGACTATTGTCAACTTGGCACTGGTGCTCCAGACGATTTCCAAGGCAACACCGCTGTATTGAAAAACAGAAACAAATTTCTTAATCGGGTTTTGTGAATCTTGATTATCCAAACTACACTCGGAGTACTAACTAAAACAGAGGAACGAAAAAAGGGTCTTAGTTTTGCACCAAGACCCTTTACATTTCTGGCTAACTAAAAATTACAAAATTTTTATAATTTACAATTTATAACTTCACAAATTTAAGTACGATGCGGTCAGTGTTTCTACCTAATGACGGATCGAATGGTCCAACCGAATGATCATCTGCCTCGTTATCCAGAACTTCGCTGGAACCTGCTAATACGAATCCAGATTGAAGAATTGCTTTTACAGCTTCATCAAATGCGATTCTGTGCAAAGTGGCATTGTCGGCACCCGGCGTTCCTTCGTGATCAATTACCCCCAATATTCCGCCGGGCTTTAAGGCACCCATGACCTGACCAAGAATTCCTTGGGCGGCAGCCGGATTGGAATTATGGAAGTCGTGAAAGTTCAATGCAGTGATGGAGAAATCCACGGAATTAGCTGGGATTTCAGAAATCGGGGTAAGCCACTCATCGACATTAGCCAATCTTGTTGCTCTGGCGGTCGCTGCCTCTGCGGCTCGGCCGCCGGGGCGATTCTGCATAAGAACCTTACCATTTGGTCCTACCGCATAGGACAAAACTTCCGTATACCAACCACCGGAGGCGTTGATATCTAAAACAGTCATGCCGGCTTCCAGTCCCAGGAAGTCCAACACTGCCGGAGCCTGTCGGCTGGCGTCTCTTTCTTTATCGGCGGCTGGGCGATCGGGGCTTGCCATAGCTCTTTCTAGAGCCGCGATATCCAGCGCTGAAGCGCTGCTACAAACCAAGCTGCAAAATGCGAGCAAAGATAATACGGATTTCATAGTAATAACCCTTTTGTTAGTTCCTAGTGTTGTTCCTGCCAATTGATTCCCGTGACTGCTTTCGACTGGAAAATCTCGCTAAAAGCGCCTATTTTTATAAACAGGGCATAGGAGCATAAACCAAGCACGACATGGAGTACACTGTTAATCGATGAGTCGAAACCTGCCTAAGTGGACGCTGCAGCGGCTGTTTAAATGGGCTTAATGCAGGCGACGTTCAACTTTTAGTTCAGACTCAAAGAAAGCCTTAACCTGCCGCAGTTGGGTGATGTCACCCTCGCTCTCCATTAGCGGCATATGCATTTCAATATCATTGAGGATGTTGGTGATACTGCCCGTATCCAGAGTGCTGAGATCCAGATCGAAGGGGAAATTGGATTCCTTTGACATAGCGAATGACTACTCCCTGTGGTGCTCAGGCCTCGGTATAGCCCGAATTTTCGCACAAGGATAGTATCGACTGACTTTAAGAAATCTTCATAAGAATTTCTTATATATAGAGTTTTTCGATTTTTGCTGGATATAGTAGATATTTACAGTGTTAACTTTACGCGGTTAACATCTGGTATTACACTAACCCCCGAAGTTGGTGAATTCGCTTCTCTGCTCGGCTCGGCTCGGCTAATAATTACAAGAAAAAGGACAGCTTCGTCCTACCATGTTTGAGGAGTTTCAGGATGACAGCTCTCATCAACGCCTGGGCAAATTTTGTTATTGCCAACAGACTCTATGTCATTATGGGGTCAATATTATTGCTTGCTGGCATTTTGCTTACTGGCAAAACCATACCCTTCGATAACAGCACCGAACGTTATTTCGTAGCCGGCGACCCAACCTTGGTCGAATACGACAATCTAATAGAACTCTTCGGAGATAATGAGTATCTCATTGTTGGCTTCGAGGCCGCGCCTGATGAAGCAGATATTTTTAACGAAGACACTTTGCGAGACATAGCCCGTGTTTCAGATTTTCTTGAATACCATGACTACATTACCCAGCTGCGCTCGATTACAAATTTTCAGTATATTCACGCTGACGATGATGACTTACGCACGGACTATCTAATAGAAGATGTTGAGGATTTAATAGACAACCCGAATGCCATCGAAAATGTAAAAAGTATTCTAAACAGCGAACCACTTGCTCTGGATACTTTGATCACCAGAGATTTTCGACATACCAGGATTGCCGCCCGCGTCGAGTATCGCGACGATACATCGGAAACAAAGGTTCAACTAGTTCAAGATCTTTATCGTTTTGTCGAAGAAGAAAACCTAAGCTCCGACAGCTATATCCTGCACCTTTCTGGTTACCCGCTTGCACAGGAGCGTTTTGAAACCGTTTCAGCAGGAGACATCGATATTCTTATTCCAGTCATGGTCATATTGATGGCGCTAATTCTCTTTTTAAGCTTTCGGTCCCTAATAGCAACCATAGCTCCATGGTTAGTGATTGCCTGCGGGATTCTTTTAGTTCTGGAAATTCAGGGTTATCTGAAAATTCCACATACCACCATAGACTCTGGGGCTCTGGCCCCAACGCTTATAATAATCGGAATCGGAATTACCGTTCACGTTCTGCTTGAGTTTTTCCAATTTATGCACGACGGCAGGAGTGGTATCGAATCGGCTCGCTCTACTATCATTTATATATGGCGCCCTGCTTTTTTTACTGCCATTACAACCTCAGCAGGATTCTACTCACTGTCTATAACTAAAATCATGCCTATCAGAGAGTTCGCTTTGCTGGGCGCGATCGGCCCTATCGCTCTGTTTTTATTTGCGCTGACAGCGTTACCAGCAGTGCTTAGTTATATGAAGAAGGTGCCGGGTAAAACAAACGAGGTTCTCGATACTGGTATAATTTCTAAAATTACAAGGAAGGTGCCAGATTTCACATTAAGAAATAGAAATAGAATTTTAGTCGCCGGTCTTATTGCACTGATATTTTCTATCTGGAATATCCCCAATATTAAAATAGATTCGAACTACGTTACTATATTCAAAGAAAATAGTCAGACTCGACTGGATATCGTGTACTTCGATGATGTCTATCGCGGCATGATGAATCTTGACATTATCCTCGATTCTGGCGAAACAGAGGGAATCAAAAATCCCGCATTTTTGAAACAGCTAGATGAAATTGAAGATTGGCTATTGCAGCGGGAGGCGCTTGGCCCAGTCAATTCACTGGTGGATTATCTAAAAGAAATCAATCAGGCACTGAATGGAGATAACCCTGAGTTCTATCGAATCCCTGAAAGCAGGGAGATGACGGCTCAGTATCTGTTGTTATACGAAAGCTCCGGTGCCGATGAAGATCTTTCCGATATTAAAGATTTTGATAACCGTCAATCACGTCTAGTTGTCCCCGTGGTCAATCTGAAAGCGTCAGACATGCAAACAGAGCTGGATAGCATAAGAGCCCATTTAGACGAAAATTACCCACAACTCCAATCGATAGTTACGGGCACAATGGCCCTATATACCGTTCAAGACACCTATATCTCACAAGGCATGGCTCAGTCCTTTATCATCGCGCTGCTGGTTATAACATTATTTTTTATTGTCCTATTCAAGTCTATCAAATACGGGCTGCTCTCTATTATCCCCAGCGTGTTGCCGATAATTTTGGCAGGAAGCATTGCTGGCTGGCTTGGGATATTGCTGGATCAGAGTGCTGTCATCGTGTTTGCTATGACCATGGGTATGGCAGTTGACGACGCCATCCACGTTATGAGCCGCTATCTTCTGGCCAAAAACTCCGGGTCCAATACCAAACAATCAATTGAAAGGGCAATGAACGAATCGGGTCGAGCCGTTGTCTTTAGTTCAATAGTGCTGGTTTTTGGATTCAGCGTATTATGCTTTGCGTCTTTCACAACGATAATCTATGTAGGTTTATTTGGTTCTATTATCATGACTCTGGCCTTGGTGGGTGATCTCATTGTTCTACCCGCCATCTTATATCTAGTGGACGGAATCGAAGAAGACGGTTCCAGCATCGTCTCTACTAAAGTAGACGCTTAAATATTGTGGAGTGCGCCAATATGAATCTTCCAACAAAGTATTTTCAACTACTTGTCGCAGTGCTTGGTTCAACCTATTCTCTATTATTTGTTTCCTCCAGTTTGAGTGCAGCCGAGTATACGGCACAGGAAGTCATGTACATGGCAGACCAACGTTACGATGGCGACTCTTCGGTCGCAGAAATCACCATGGTGTTGATCGATCGAAGGGACCGCCAGCGAGTTCGAGATTTAAGATTGTATTCAAAGGACTATGGAGTAGATACAAAGACACTATCACTGTTTGAGTCACCGGCGGATATTCGCGGTACAGCCTATTTAAATTTCGATTGGAAAGAAACCCAGCGAGATGATGATTCATGGCTGTATTTACCTGCACTGCAGAGAGTAAAACGCTTAGCGAGTAGTGACACTTCAGATTCTTTTTTGGGCAGCGATTTTACTTATGCAGACATCAACGGCATTGAAGTGGATTGGTATGATTACAATTTTATAAATGAATCAGAAATGGTCGATGGAGAGGACTGCTGGGTAATTGAAATAATTCCTAAACCCGCATTCAAAGACCGTGCCGAAGAAGCTACCGGTTATTCGAAGATGCAAAGCTGGATTAGTAAGGAAAAAATATTACAGATGCGCGGCCAGGTATGGGAACTTCGGGGGAACCGGATAAAATTTTTTACCTCTTCTGAAGTTGAGGAGGTCGAAGGCATTTGGACAGTAAAGAGATTGCAGGCAGTTACGACCAGAAACAATCGGCAGGAACACGCCAGCGTTCTTCAAATCAACTCTATCGATTACAACGTTGATGTTAGTGATGAACTACTTACTACTGAATCTATGCAACGCGGGTTCGATTAGAGGGTCGAAACATTGGTTCAATCCGAAGCAATGAGAATATCTACTAGAAGCATTTCTCTGCTTCTAGTCATTGTTATTGCAAGTCTCTCCCAAATTAGTAATGCGCAGAATGATTTTTTCAACAGCATCGACGTAGATATTAGGCGAGAAGATTCGCGCTCCGGGGCAAATTATTCAGTTATTGGCTGGATAACTCAAAAAATTTCGCAGGGAATTGAACGTCCTGGGCCTCAATTTAGCCGGCGCGAGCGCGAGCTGAATAAGATTGAGACCAGCCTGTTTGGTCAAATAGATTCAGGACTTGGCGAGAACTTTAACTTCCGTGTTAGCGGGAAGGCTTACCATGATGAGATTTATCGAATCAATGATGATACAAATTACAGTGCGGACGAACGTAATAAATTTCGAAACCGGATCGAGCTAAAAGATTTTTACATAGAGAGACAGTTCACTAATGGATTCTATTTTAAGGCAGGCAATCAAATTCTGGCCTGGGGTATGGCTGAGTATTCTCGAGTCACCGATCTCATAAACACAGAAGATCAATATACTTTTGGCCAACAAGATCTAGAAGATATACGCCTGCAGGTGCCGGCAGTTCTGCTGAGTTATTCAAGCGCTGACTGGACCTTCGACGGGGTTATTACCCATCGAGCGGGGAGAAATGATACCGCACCTGCTGGAGATGAATTTGATCAACTAATTGGACTACGTCAATCGGGCCTCAGCCTTGAGCGAGCCGACCCTGAGGATGAGCAGGAATATTTCTTCCGAGCATCCACTCACCTAAGCCAAGGGGATCTGCAACTCGTCGCTGGCGAGTTCAATGACAACGCTCTCAGCCTCGAACAGGTTGCCGCCATACGCTCCATAGCACCGCGTTTTCAGTACGGTCAGAATCGAATGCGTGCAATAGGCGTAGCAGCGAATTGGGCTGATGGATTGTGGTTGGTGTTTGGAGAGCTGGGTATGCATTTTGACAAGGCTGTAATTCCAAGTGCCGATTCGGTCTTCAGACAAGTAGGCGGATGGGATGAGAAAGATCAGGTATTGTCGGTTCTTGGGATTGAATACAATGGCTTTAGGAATTTGCTTTTAAGTTTCGAGATAGACCGTACTCGAACGAAAAACCATGATGATTTTATGTATGCCGACAAGAACCAGACTAGCTTTGGCTCGAGGATTTATTGGACAGCATTAAATGAAAAACTGCAGGTACTAGCGGTGAGGAACGAACTAGCTAATCGATCTGGTCAGGTCAGTAGAGTTTCTGTGGACTATAGTTGGTCCGATAATCTCGAATTGGGCCTACTCTGGGTTGATTACGGCAGTAGGGAGCAATCTAATTTCTACGATTTTAGAAACAACGATGTGCTGCAACTACATCTGCGTTATAACTTTCAAATATAGTCAGACTTAACCCTCTGGAGGCGAGAATGTTGATCGATCCACAGAACACGAGCCCCAATTACCATCATGGTAATGTCAAAGAAGCATTGTTAGATGCTGCCCAGCATCACATTGAGAGCAACAATGGCGAGATGATATCGCTGCGGGGATTATCGAAAGAAGTGGGAGTTACACCGTCTGCCGTATATAACCATTTTGCCGATAAAAACACATTAATGCTGGCGATTAAGCTTCGAATCTATGGAATCTTCAATGATTTTTTTGAAGAAAATTGCGTCTCAACCAAGAACCCAGAACAATCGTTGTTAGAAATGTGTTTGGCCTATTTCCACTTTTCAAGAAGGTACCCGGCGCAATTTCGATTTCTGTTTAGTTCATCACTTCCCAAAGAATGGTCAACAAAGGAAATTGTCGATGTATCGGGCCGCAGCATAGTGAAGACACGGCGTCTTATTTTGGATATTCATAATGAATATAAAATCCAATGTAGTGAGGAAGAAGTTGTAAATGTGACCTTACTGCTTTGGTCACAATTGCATGGCATCGTTATGCTGCGAAATTCTGGATCGATTGCTGCCGCCGTAAGCCATCAGAATTGGCCATCTGTCTGTGCGCTATCTGAAGACGTTGAAGTCGAAAAACTCATCGAATCTCACATACGGAAAATGGTAACAGGTATACGGAGCAGCTCTGAAAGTACAAATCAGCATTAAGGCCAGTCAAACTATTTGTTCATCTATCCAGCCCCATGGCTCGACGAATCATCTGATTTTTTATGGGCGTAAGTTTATCGACTGAATTCATTCCCACGTTGCGCAACCATCGTACGGTCAGATTTTGTTCGGCAAACAAGCGCTTGAAGCCTTCCATTAGCCACATCATCGAAAGATTATTTCCTTTTCGCTTGCGCTGGTAACGAAGCAGTACCGTGGGATCGGAGATGGATCGACCAGCTTTAAGCCCACGCATGATTTCCTCAGCCAGGACCCTAGCGTCCAGCAATCCCAGGTTCACTCCCTGGCCCGCCAGAGGATGGATTGTGTGGGCGGCGTCACCTGCCAGCACTATATTATCCTTTACATATTCAACTGCATGACGTTGTCGAAGGGGAAACGAGAATCGCCTATCACACCATTCGATGTTGCCAAGTTTAAATTCAATAGCGGCAGCAAGCTCTTTTTTAAATTCAACATCACTAAGCGCCATTATCCTCTCGGCTTTTTCCGGTAACATAGACCAAACAATAGAGCAATAATGCTGATCATCATCATGCGCGGTAACACGCAGCGGCAGAAACGCTAAAGGCCCCGTTTCCAGAAATCGCTGCCAAGCCGTTTCGCAGTGCGGGTGCTGTGTTCGCACAGTAGTCACCAGTGCCTGATGCTCATAGTCCCACTCTCTGCAGCTAAAACCCGCAAGTTGCCTGACTTTCGAATTTGCGCCATCGGCAGCAATAACGAGAGCGGCACGAATAGATTGGCCGTCCTCGGAATTAAGTTGCACCAGGTGTTTTCCGTCACACTCAATATTCGTTAGCGATTCAATGGTAAAAGGTGAAACGATGTGCAGATTATTGTACTGGCTCAATTTTCCCTGAAGTGCGGTGGTGAGAATCGAGTTTTCTACAATATTTCCCAATTCTGGCTGATTAATATCCGCGGCGGAAAAATGAATTGACCCAGTTCCTTCCGCATCCCAAACCTGCATTTCTCGATAACTACAAACTCTTCTGGCAACTACATCTTGCCAAACGCCTAGTTCGACGAATAAGTTCTTGGAGGCTTGGCTTATTGCACTTACTCGTGGATCAAACTTCTCAGATTTTCGCTCTGTCTGTGCTATGGAACCGGTGTTTGTGAGTGGTTCTCTGTCCAGCAGTGCAATGCGCAAGGAAGACTCTGCCAACAGACAGGCAAGACTTGCTCCAACCATTCCCGCCCCGGCTATTACGATATCAAATTCACTAATTTTGCTGTCAGACATGGGTTCATATTATAGGACGAGATTGATATATCCCCTAACCGTGTTCTGGTTTCGTGCAATGTCAATTACTGCTAGACTGCTTCGCCTGTGGTTATATGCCGAATCTACATCTAGTAAATGGAGATATGAAAATGAGTAATGTGGTAAGTGCCGATCAAGTGAGCAATTACTTAGGCCAAGAAGTTGGAGTAACAGATTGGATCGAGATAGATCAAGACAGAATCAATAAGTTTGCGGATGCCACAGGGGATCATCAGTATATTCATATTGACCCAGAGCGCGCCGCTCAAACGCCGTTTGGGACAACTATCGCCCATGGCTTTCTAACCCTATCCCTAATGAGTATGCTAAGCGCCGATAATGGAGGCATCAAACTCGAGAACGCTGTGATGGGTATAAATTATGGTTTGGACAAAGTCAGATTTATTAATCCGGTGAAGGTTGGCAGTAGAATTCGAGCTAGATTCGAATTAGTCAGCGCCGAGGAAAAGAAGCCAAATCACTATCTTATGAAACACAACGTTACTATCGATATTGAAGGCGAAGACAAACCAGCCCTAATCGCTGAATGGTTGGGCATGACGGTTATAGCCTGAAGCAAGCGTGCAGTGTGTTAAGAAAATAAGCTTAGTAAAGATGTTAAAGTGTGCGGGTTCAACAGATGCAAAGGATTAATTGCTAAACATTAGAGAGATCGCTTCATGAAGAAATCACTGCTTGCCCTACTTCCCCTTCTTACAGCCTGCGCTGGAGAGCCACCTCAGGACATCGGTATCAGAGATGGTAGACTAAGCCCCTGCCCGGAATCTCCTAATTGCGTTTCCAGCTTCGAAAGCAGTGAAGAACATTCGATTGAACCTCTTGCCGCCAGCTTAGAACAAATACAACAGGTTCTGCTGGGAATGGATGCGGCCAATATAGTAGAAGCGTCGGCTGGATATCTGTACGCTGAATTTACAAGCCCTATCATGGGCTATGTTGATGACGTGGAATTCTTAACCGACCCGGCGAGTAATAGAACCCATGTTAGATCCGCTTCTCGCTTAGGTTATAGTGATCTTGGCGCCAATCGCAAGCGTATCGAAGCAATTCGAGCTCAGTTATAACACACTGATTTAAAACAATTTTCTGTAATATTTGATAGATTTATCGCCGCCAGAGGCGATGATGCTTGACTTTTCGCCCATAGGTGCTATTTTTTCAGCATAGTGCTGTTTTTTCAGCAGTAGCAATAGGCACAGATTCGTAAGGGGGAATAATATGCCAATGTCATCACAGCTCAGTCGTCGAGAGCGCCAAATCATGGATATAGTGTATGAGTTGAGTGAGGCCTCTGCTAAAGATATCGAGGCTCATCTGCCCAATCCCCCTGGCTACTCCGCTATCCGAGCCACCATGAATAAGCTAGAAACCAAGGGTTTTCTGGCTCATCGAGAGAGGGACCTAAAATACGTGTATTACCCGTTAATTGACCATCAACAGGCACGCGCATCTGCTCTGCAGCGCCTACTTAAAACATTTTTCGAAGGTTCAGCATCCCAAGCCATGAGTACACTTCTGGATTTGTCAAAAGACAGCGTAACCGAGAAAGAATTAGATGAACTAAACACGCTGTTGGAAAATGCAATGCAAGAGAAGACAAAAAAAGGAAAGCAGAAATAGAGAGTATTGAATAGAGCCAAGCAAACCTGAGAACCCAAACTCGAGGAGAATATCGACTTCGAGGAGGAAAATAATAATGACAGCAATCTCAATAGTCGCTGCGTTGAATGTCCTTGAACAACAGCATCAATTGTTGCACTTCTTGATCGACCTAAGTTTCAAGTCTTCACTCATTTTGATATTGGCGTTTTCGATTCAGTTATATTTAGGCACTCGTGCAGCTTCGCTAAAAAGCATAGTTTGGATGATGGTGTTCGCTGCTCTTATTTTCCTGCCATTGTTTCATGAAATTTTTCCGCGGATATCGCTCCCAATTAACTATGATTCTACAGCACTTGCTGTGGCTCATTCCAATACAGCACTGGTAGCGGAAAACTTCGAAACTAAAATTAATTCATTTGCCAGCAGCCTATTCGGTGCAGCTCTAGGCTACTTACTGATATGTGGCTTGCTGATTAGTTATTTACTGTCCGGAATATTGAAGGTCGTCTTTCTCACTCGACTAGCCAAGCCATTCAAACATGAAGTAGCTCAACAAAAATTACAGCAGCTAAAACAACTCAACGGTGTTGATAGGCCCATTGATTTGTTGGTGAGTCCTACTATTTCTTCGCCTTTAACTTGGGGAATATGGCGGCACAAAATCATCTTCCCCTTGGCTGCTAATGGATGGAGCGCTGAGTTATTTGAGCAATCAATTAGTCATGAGCTAGGTCATATTCAGCGCAGCGATTGGATACTACAAATTCTTGCAAGAACTGCGGTTAGTTTATATTGGATTAATCCATTGATTTGGCTGGCTCATCGAAATTTATTAATCGAAAGCGAGAAGGCCTGTGATGATGTTGCCGTGGACAATACTGGCTGCGCTCTGTCCTATGCCCAGAATTTATTGCAACTCGCAACTAGTTTTAATTCTCAAAAACCTCTGCTTGCACCTGCACTTTTGGGAGTTAGGTCAAGCTTGTCGCATCGTATTAGACACATCTTGAAGCAAGAAAGAACTGGTAGAAGTAGTGACACGAGTAGCATTTTACCAGGCCTATTTTGGGCGGCTTTGGTTGTGGCACCTTTTTCATCAATGAGCATAACTTTGCAAGAAATGAAATTGCCCGTAGTTCAGTACGTCACAATTTACGTAACAATCCCAGTGTCTTTCTTCCCGAATAATTCTAAAGAATTTTCCTATCTAATGGCTGAATTTCAATAGTTCTAAGTTAAGAAGACACGACGATGACATCTATTAGCCAAAATTTCTTCAAGCTTAATACCGCAGTAATCTTAGGTGCTTTGGTTACCTTACTGCTTTTTTATTTTATGCAATATCTAATCGAAACGGAATCAGATCGACCCCAAGTACTGAACATCACCAAGATATTTGATGCCACGATGCCGGAAATTGTCGAGACATTGATAACTGAAGAACAAAGACCTGAACCAATAGTTCCCGAAGAGTTACCCATTGTAAGTCAGCCAAGCAGAGAATCAGACCTGCCCATTGGGCTGGCTATCAGACTTCCGGAAACGAAAGTCATCCTGGAAGCCTCACCAATCGGAGTAACTCCCATAGCCAATAATATTATGGTGCCATTAATACGCACCACGGCACCCTACCCAAATCGCGCATTACAAAGAGGAGTGGAAGGTTTCGTGGAGCTTTCATTCACTGTGGACAGATTTGGAAGTGTAGTCGACCCAGTCGTACTGAATGCGGTACCCGAAGGTTATTTTGAAAGATCAGCACTTCAAGCAATACGCAAATGGAGATATGCAGCAGCTGTTGAAAATGGTGAGCCGGTTGCCACCTACGATGTACGACAACGCATTGTTTTTCAGATAGACCCGTCTTCCCGGTAACTAACCTTACCTATTCTTGGTCCAGGGATGGACTACTTTTTATAGATCTGCATTGGCCGTTCTTGTTGTTTTATTACAGCTAAGCCCTGTTTTTTAAACCCATGGCCTGCTCAGCAAAACCTCGTCGAAGTCTTGGCACTAGTTCTATTGCTATAAGGCCAAATTTCCTCAACCAGGCTTTCACTTCGTTGTTGCTTGAAAATAGTTGAGTAATTGTGTGGGTGAATTGTGCTGTCTGAACCTGATCTTGTTCCCTACGTTTTAAATAGTCCAATAAGGTATACATCTGTCCCAGAGGGGCTGACTGCCGCCATGCGCTAGACAATACATCAACCAACACCTCTGTGTCCCTGAGAGCCAAATTTAGTCCCTGACCTGCTACCGGATGTAGAGTATGCGCAACATTGCCCAATAAGACGATGCCCGGACGTATCTGTTCCTTCGCCAATGAAAGACTTAATGGATAAACGAATTTTTCACCAATGGCGCGTATTTTTCCTAGCCTGCAACCAAAGCGTTCCTGTAATTTTCCAAGTAGAATTTCCTCACTTAAGTTCGGAAATTCTACAGCCTCATTTTCCGTAAGGGTCCATACCAGCGAACCTCGATTCTTTGCATCGATTGGTTCTAATGGCAAAACGGCTAAAGGGCCCGTATCGGTAAATCTTTCAAAGGCGATATTGTTATGTGGCTTTTCAAAAACAATATTTGATATCAGAGCATGCTGGTCGTAACGTTCAACTGATCGTTCGATTCCCAGTTGCTTACATACAGGAGATTTTCCTCCGTCTGCAAGAACTACAAGAGCTGTGTCAACGGTAAATTCCTGCTCTGAACAAACTAACTCCAGGCTCATGCCATTCTGTATAGCTTGAATCGACGACACCGAAGCCGGACACAGTAAGCTTATGATTGAGGACTCCTCCATTGCAGAATTCAGAATATGTCCCAGATCCTGATTCTGAACAACATAGCCCAAGGCATCTACGTTGTGCTCTTCACGACTCAGCTTTACAGAACCTAAACGGCCTTTATCCGAAACATGAATCTGATGGATGAGGGTAACTGCATCTTGTAGCTGTTGCCACAAACCCATTTTGTCGAATATTTTACCGGAACCGTAAGATAGCGCGGTTGATCTTGCGTCGAAACTGGATTGCCTGGCTAAGTCATTATCTGGGGTTACTGCCTCTATAACGAGTATGGAAAATTTTTCCTCATCAATAGCAGCAGCCAAAGCGCAGGAAAAACTCGCGCCCACCATTCCACCACCTACAACTATTAGGTCATAGTGCTTTTCGGGTCTGGTAATTTGCATAAATTAGTGAATAGCTCTCGACATAAATGTTTCAATCTCTTCAACTGTCTTCGGAATTCCTTTGCTCAAAACTCTGTTCCCTTGCTTGGTCACCAAAACATCGTCTTCAATTCGCACACCAATGCCACGCCAACGCTTCTCGACCTTCTTGTTTTCTGGAGATATATATATTCCTGGCTCAATTGTGGTCACCATGCCGGGTTCCATCAAACGCCAGTTATCATCTATTTTGTAATCACCTACATCGTGAACATCCATACCAATCCAGTGACCAACTCGATGCATATAGAAATCACGATAGGCCTCTGCTTTAATAAGTTGACTGACCCGACCTTTTAACAATCCTAATTTCACTAAGCCTTGCGTAATAATCTTTACAGATATGTTATGAGGCTCATCCCAGTGCGCACCCGGGGCTACTGCCGCTATAGCCGCATCCTGTGCATGTAATACCAGTTCATAAATCGCTTTTTGTTCTGGCGAAAACTTTCCGCTTACAGGAAAGGTACGAGTGATATCTGACGCATAGTATTCGTACTCGCAACCAGCATCAATAAGTACCAGGTCACCTTCTTTAACCTCTGCATCATTGCTGTTGTAATGTAGAATGCAGGCATTTCCGCCTGCAGCAACTATGGAGCTATAAGCAGGAGCCCTGCTTCCACTACGGGTGAACTCATAGAGAAGCTCTGCTTCCATCTCATACTCTTTAATCCCTGGTTTGCAACAGGCCATAGCTCGTTTATGGCCCTCAGCTGAAATTTTTGCGGCCTGCTCCATCAATTTTATTTCGCTAGCACTCTTGAATAAGCGTAACTCATGCAATAGATGATCGAGAACTAGAAACTCCCCCGGTGGATGCGCACCTATCTTTGCCTTGCTGCGAATAACTTTGACCCAATCCATGACTTGATTATCGAATTGGTCGTCTTTGCCCATAGAGTAGTAAACCCGATCACGACCTTCGATCAGGCCCGGCAGAATGTCATCGATATCGCTAATCGGAAACGCATCATCGAATTCGAATTCCACACAGGCAGCCTCCGGGCCTTTCAAAATACCGGTCCATAGCTCCTTCTGCTTGTCCTTTTCCTGACAAAACAGCACCGCTTCGCCCTTCTTGCGCCCAGGAATAAGTGCCAGTAGAGCATGCTCTTCAGTAAATCCAGTTAAATAGTAGAAATCACTATTCTGTCGATACAGGTACTCCGCATCGTTGTTGCGCAGACGAGGCGGTGCCGAAGCCAGCAATGCGATGCTATTTGGCTCCATCTGGGTCATTAATTCCTTTCGGCGAAGCTTCATTTCGCGATACTTACTACTCATTCCTACCTCGATGGCCTGCTCTTAAATTCAGCGCACAAGCATATAGCTGTCTTATAAGGGAGCCAAGTACCAATTTTTACAATTCCATTATTGACCCATTTACTACACAGCTCTATAGTTAGGGCATTGTTAATGTAAATCCTAAACTAATGCCAATAGTGCGTTGCAGGCATTAAGAATTAGCTCTAGTTAGGAATAAGAGAAAAAGCGGCATGAGTGAAGACAGATTCCAATCTCTTAGTGAGAAAGTCGATGATCTTATCGATCTTTGCGCGGATATGAAGCGCGAAAATCAAATACTGAAAGCCGGGGAGAATTCCTGGCAATCTGAACGCAAGCAGTTGATGGATAAGAATAAAGAAACCAAGTCGAAATTGGAATCTATCCTGGTCCGCTTGAAAGCCATGGATCAATCCTAGTCTCCATTCTGGCTTACTGCTTGTTTAGGCGTAGTTATCAAGTAAATTTATTTGGGTGAAGTGATGAGCGATCAAAGTACATCGGTACAAGTGAAAATTCTAGATAAAGAGTATCAGGTAAATTGCCCGCCATCGGATCAGGAAGCACTGATTAAGTCAGCTCGATACCTCGATGAGAATATGCGCAAGATTAAAGGCCGAGGTAATATCCACGGTGTTGAGAAGATTGCGGTGATGGCAGCTCTGAACATCACTCACGATATGCTACGCAAAAACCGCCTTATCAATGAGACCCGCCACACTACAGCACAACAAGTGCAGAGTTTGGAAGCAAAAATCGACTCAGCCATTGCCCATAGTCGACAGCTTGAGATTTGATAGAACTCTTATCTCGTCGAATCTGGGTTCAGAGTGAATCCAGGGTTTCACGAAAATGGGGTCAGAGTAAAAATTCTTATAACTAGTTAGCTGCTGCCATCAATGTGTCAGAGTTTTTACTCTGACCCTGAGATATCCCCGGAAAATATTGAGCCAACTCAATAAATTAACTTGTTTTGAGCTGCTGTTTTCTGCTCAGCCGTTAAATTTTGAAAAATGAGCCAACAACAGACCAGTTTCTGGCGGCTGGATTGGACAGAATACCTCATCGCCCGCTGTAACGCAGATGTTTCCTGGGAACAATCAGGGCCAAGGGCCCGTGAGCAGGGAGTATCTGCGTTACAGCGGTCTTACTTCAGCGTTGAATTCAAAACAAAACTGTTCCAGCATTTTTCAAAATTTTGTGGGGATATCTCAGACTCTGACCCCCATTTTAGTCCCTTCCCGCACACACTAAAGCTATGCAGGCTTAGTTGGCTTTCTGACTATCCTTATTGTCGCCGACCGATATATACTTGATCTCAGGTTCCCTAGGACATTTGCCAATCAAAAGTGTTCTTGAGCCGATATCTTTACCACCGGAGGCCACTCGATAGGTGTTGTTGTGCACGTCCGCTAGTCGGAAAGCCTTATGCATCGCGGGAGCCACCACCTGAACTTTTGGGTTCAGGGCAAATTTGGTAGCGGTGTTCCGGGGAGCTTCACAGTTTTTAACAAATCATTAGCATTCTTCTATGACTGATACCCGCAATACGATTAGAACTTCGTTGCGAGAAGCCCGCCAGAAACTGAGCCCGGATCAGCAGGAAACTGCTGCGGCAGCCCTGTTCAATCAATTGGGGAATCAGGATTTTTTCCGTGTTGCACAACGAATAGCGTTCTATCAGGTCGCCGATGGTGAGATCGATCCTCGAATGCTGCTCGATTTAGCCCTTAGCGAAGGCAAGTCCTGTTTTTTGCCTGTCATTGCACAGGATAATCCCGAATTCGTTTCTTTCTCTCCCTATGATGCCAGCACCGAGCTGGTTCCTAATAAGTGGGGAATAGCAGAACCGCCCGTACCGGAAGTTATAGTCTCTCCGACTAACTTCGATGTGGTTTTTGTGCCTCTGGTAGGATTCAGTGCAGATTGTTATCGATTGGGAATGGGCAAGGGTTTCTATGACCGGACTTTCAGTTTCAAGATCTTTAATCGCCGTAGTAGCCCGCTACTAGTGGGACTAGCCCATGAAAACCAATTGATTGATTCATTTGCGGTGGAAAGTTGGGATGTGCGATTGGATGCGGTCGCCACAGATAAAAAAATATACCGCCCCGATACTGCATAGGGCGGAATACTAGCTAACTACCTATCCTTGGCCATCTTCCTTTTTCGTTATCTTGAAACTGGTGAAACCGGGGTCAGAGTAAAAATTCTGGCACATCGTTGGCAGAGGCCGATTTATTTAGAATTTTTACTCTGACCTCCCCTTTTTGAGCCCTTTCTGCTGCCCCCCCCCCCCTTCTTCCTATAGCAATGCGCTTTGGGCAAGGCTGCTAGCCAATACACTCACCACAAACAGGGCGATAACTACCATAACCATATCTGGTTTTTTATTCATTTCTATCTCCAGCCTTTCTACGCTCAAGAGCTTTAACGTCTGTTCTTTCTAAAGCTTTAATTTCCTCGAAAAAACAATTGATTAGCGAAAGAACCTCTGTTCAATTATTGAAAATTTTCAAATTTCTATTGCGCTCAAAAAATTGCCCCCTATAATACTGGACAAACATACAGTATTAATCAGGTCGATTTTAAAATGACTATTATTCGAAATCATTCAAAACAGCAGTTGCAATGCCAGGGGCAATACCAGCCATCTCAAGTAAAAGCCTTAGATGGCGAGGGCTCTAGGGACATAGACGAGCTTGTTCACAGCAATCCTGGCCTATGGCGTGGCTGCGATATGGCAGCTCAGGGCTTGCACGAACACAGCACCGGTTTTGCGCAACTGGACGCTATTCTTCCTGGACGTGGATGGCCTAATAAAGGTCTGGTGGAAGTCATCACACCCTACTGGGGTATGGGTGAACTACAGTTATTAATTCCGCTTATGCGTTCAATTGTTGAACAAGGGAAGTGGATATTATGGATATCTCCTCCTTATCTGCTGTATGCACCCGCTTTGGTGCAAGCGGGTATTAATACCGAACAGCTGTTGGTGGTAAAGCTGGATACCTCTTGCAAGGATGCCTTGTGGAGTATGGAAAAGGCTTTGCAGACCGAAAACTGCGGCTTGGTATTAGCCTGGCAAAACTGGCTACCTCGTAAAGTATTGCGGCGCTTGCAACTGGCAGCAGACACTGGAGACACTCTTGGGGTATTGTTTAAGAATAATGATAGTGAGCACTCACCATCGTCTACACGCCTTAAAATAGAGGATTCTTGGTCTGAAAACGCTGGATTTAACGAATCTGAAGTGACCCTGATCAAGGCCCGTGGCAATTTCCGCCCTCTCAGCGCGAATATCAATCTTTACCAACAAGCCTGACTCGTCTGGAGCAAAACCTTGGAATATCCAGACAGTGAGGCACAACTCCCTCTGCCCACTTTAGAATCCAAACCTGAGGCCCAGATTACTAAACTACCTACCCGGCCTAGGACTGTATTTAAAAACCAGCTTGTGGATTCCACAAAAAGTTCTGGAAGTGCCGGCCTTGCTAACAAGAAATGCAGGGCGCGCAGTCTCTGGTATGCACTCTATCTTCCCCAACTGAGCAATCTGGATCCATCACAACAAGAAAAATATCTGAATCAGCTAGCCGGACTAATGCAAAGTGTCAGCTCTACCGTGAGTTTTCATCCTCAGGCACTAATCTGTGAGATCCGCAGCAGCTTGAAATATTTTGCCGGCATCGATGTTATTCATCAAAAACTACAACTACTACTTGAAGAACAATTACAGCAGTGGGGTTTGCTTGATGGTTTTTTGTACGCAGCCAGTCCCACGGTTACTGGCAGCCTGCTGCTAGCCAAGTCCGGGCATAATACGCTGGTTTATCAGAAAGATAATTTGCGTTCAGCATTGGGCGGGCTCTGCACAGATGTATTAGATTTGGACAAGGAGCAGCGGCGGCGGCTTCACAATATGGGGGTTCGTTATTTAAGGGACATCTGGCGCTTACCTAGCAATGGCCTATGTAAACGTTTTGGCAGTAACTTCGTTAATCAACTAAACAAGGCCTTAGGAAAAGCCCCCGAACCGACGTGCAACTATATAGCTCCGCCAATCTTCATTACTTCTTATGAACTTCCCTATGAATTAGAAAACCTGGACCGACTATTACCAATAGCAGATGAAATTCTCGCACAGCTTTGTGACTTCTTGCGACGGCGGGATCTTAGTACCAGTCACTTACACTTCTCTTTGCTTCACGAGAAACGAGATCACACTGAAATTCATATAGGCTTACGACAAGCAAGTCGTTCACAACAACATCTCATGCTATTGCTGGAAACACATTTTAATAGGCTCACTATCCCCGCTCCCGTAATTGCAGTTAGGGTTGAAGTTAAAAATTTTGATGCTTTTTTTGGCCACAGTAATTCTTTACTGGAAACGAATAGCCTAGATGCCACCCATTACAAGGACAGCAAGCTCATACAGTTTATAGAAGAACTGCAGGCAAGATTAGGAGAAGACCATGTGAAGTATGTTAGTTGTGCAGCACAGCATTGTCCGGAACATGCCAATATGCAGCTCGACTATAGAGGGAGTTCTAAGCCTAGATTGAAAAAAAGCAGCGCGGGAAGTATTTCTCGAAACCCTAGACCCTTATGGCTTTTGCAAGACCCTGTACGCCTTAATATAAACAAAGGCAGGCTTTTTCATCGCAGGGTAATCTCTATAATAAGTGGCCCAGAGCGTATAGAAACTCACTGGTGGTCAGGAGCCGATGTTCGTCGAGACTATTATGTAGCTAAAGAGCTCAAAGGTAGCAGGCTATGGATCTATCGAGAAAAAGGCGGCGAAAGAGGCTGGTACCTTCACGGAATTTTTGCATAAATAACTCCGCTTTCTATCTTAAGATGAAAAGCCCAAATTAAGTAAAATCTCGTGACGATAAATCCATCGCTCCCAACCAATGGCTGAGGTTCACTAGATGCCTGGCAACAAGATGAATAACCCCATCGCTTTTCTGAACGTGGCCTACCACACCAATGAGCATTGCCTGTCTTACAATCGGACGCTGTTTCTCTCCTAGACTTGGCCAGACAACTACATTAACAAAACCACTTTCATCTTCTAAAGTGATGAATGTAACTCCTGCTGCAGTTTGTGGCCGCTGCCGACTGGTAACAATGCCTACTGCTTTAATAGCACTTTTATCTTTTGTATCAGGAAGATACTTAGCCGCTGTTACGCAGTACAAATCAAGATGAGGCCGCAATAGAGCGATGGGATGCCTGCGTAATGTGAGACCTGTACTAGAGTAATCCGCCATTATATTGTTAGCCTCGCTCGGCACTGGCAACAAAACATCGATACCGAAGTCACAATCCTGCACATCAAGCTCCTGCCCAGCAGAAAATGCCAGGGCCTTATCGGCTCCAGCCACAGTCCAGAAAGCCCTATGCCTATCTCCACTAAGCTTCTTTAATGCATCAGCTGCCGCCAGGCTTTCGATATCTTTCTTGTTTAGTACAGCTCTGCTAAGCAAATCTTGTACACTTTCAAAGTGTTTCAAACCTCGTGCCACACAAATCGCTTCCGCCCCCATAACAGACAAACTTTTTATCAATCTGAAACCCAAACGTAGAGAAGGCTTTCCACTCTTTCCATTGTCAAATTCAAGTGTCGAGTCGTAACAGCTTTCATTCACATCAACCGGCAAAATCACAGCACCATGACGCTTGGCATCCTGCACCAACTGCGCGGGAGGATAAAACCCCATCGGCTGACTATTAAGCAAGGCACAGCAAAACGCCGCCGGATGATAATGTTTCAACCAGCAAGACACATAGGCCAGTAAAGCAAAGCTGGCAGAGTGGGATTCTGGAAAGCCGTACTCTCCAAAGCCTTTAATCTGATTGTAAATACGTATGGCAAAATCTTCAGAGTAGCCACGAACCGTCATTCCTGAAACCAGTCTTTCCTTAAAAGGTTCTAGGCCCCCCTTTTTCTTCCAGGCTGCCATGGCACGCCGTAATTGATCAGCCTCCCCGGCCGTGAACCCTGCGGCAACCATGGCTAGTTTCATGACTTGCTCTTGAAAGATAGGAACGCCCAGAGTGCGTTCTAAGGTTTCTCTTATAGCTTCGCTTTCATAGTTTACCTTTAACGGGTTCTTACGACGTTCAAGATAAGGATGTACCATATCTCCCTGGATGGGACCCGGCCTAACAATAGCTATCTGAATTACAAGATCATAGTAGTTACGAGGCTTTAGTCTAGGTAGCATACTCATCTGAGCACGGGACTCTATCTGAAAAACCCCAACAGTATCGGCCTCACAAATCATGTCGTAGACTTTGCTGTCTTCCCCCTGAGAAATCTTGTCCATGGCTATTTGCTCACTGCTATAGCTATTAACCAGATCAATCGCTTTATGAATCGCACTCAGCATTCCTAGTGCTAACACATCGACTTTTAGCAAGCCCAAGGATTCTAGATCGTCTTTATCCCATTGGATAATTGTCCTATCAGGCATAGCAGCATTTTCTATAGGAACCAAATGGGACAGAGGCCCTTTGCTAATAACAAAACCACCGACGTGTTGGGAGAGATGACGAGGAAAGCCAATTAACGACTGAGCTAGATGAACTAAGGTTTGAATTTTTGGATCGGAATGATCAACACCCGAATCGGATAATTGTTCATGTAGATTTTCGCCCCACCAAAAAATAGACTTGGCAAGGTGAGCGATAAGCTCTGTGCCAAGACCTAGAGCTTTTCCGACATCGCGAACAGCGCTACGGGACCGGTAAGTGATAACAGTAGCAGCAATGGCGGTACGAGAATGACCATATTTTTGATAAATGTGTTGTATGACTTCTTCACGGCGACTATTTTCAAAATCCACATCTATGTCAGGTGGTTCATAGCGCTCGGGTGAAAGAAATCTCTCAAAAAGTAGTTGAGTCTTGTCAGGGCTTACCTCCGTTATACCTAAGCAATAACACACTGCTGAATTAGCAGCAGAGCCTCTGCCTTGGCAGTAAATATTTTCACTCTTAGCAAAACAAACGATTTCGTGAACTGTCAGGAAAAAATGCTCATAAGATAGCTTTTTTATTAGCTCCATCTCGTGTTTGATTATTTCTCTATTTTTTTTTGAAATTCCTAGGGGCCAGCGTTTTTTTATTCCTTCTTCTGTGAGATCCCATAGCCATGAGTGGGCTGTATGACCGTGCGGAACAAGTTCAGAAGGATATTCATAACGAAGCTCATCCAAAGAGAAGTCACAACTGTTTGCAATCGCTAAGGTCTCTTCGAGTAATTGACTCGGATATAATTTTTCTAGCTGCTCAATAGAGCGTAGATGTCTTTGCGAATTAGGCTCCGCATCAAAACCGAGTTCTGTCAAAGGTTTAACTAGTCGTATTGCAGTTAATGTGTCCTGCACAATACGTCGCTCAGCTTCGTGCATATAAACCCCGCCGGCAGCGCAGACAGGAATATCAAATTTTTCCCCTAGCTTTAGCAAGCGTCTTAGCTTTAAACGATCGTCTCCTCTTAATAGCAGTTCAGCGGCAATCCATAATTTTCTGGAAAGCAAGCCACTTAGGTATACAGCTTGCGATTCGACATGCTCCGCGGCCTGCCGCAAATCAGGCACCCACAGAAGCAAGCAATCGCTTGGGAAATTGTCTGCAAGCATGCGCTTATCAATTTTGTACTCTCCTTTCTTCGCCTCCCTTCGAGCGCAAGTAATGAGATAACTAAGCTCGCCATAGCCTTTGCGGTTACATGCTAGTAGAACTATTCTCAAACCGCTGTCTACATTAGCTGCCTTACTTTCTTCAGCATCATTAACACCCTGCTCCTGCAAGATGAACTCACTACCAATAATTAATTTAATATTCCGTCGCTTGGCAGCCATATGAGCTCGAACTACTCCAGATAAGGAGCATTCGTCGGTAATGGCAATGGCGCTATATCCCAATAGTTTCGCTGTTTCTACCAACTCCTCAGGGAATGACGCGCCACGCAAAAAAGTGAAGTTTGAAATGCAATGCAATTCAGCATAATTAGGCAAAGGCTTTGACTGGCTTGCGGTTTTCTCTACAGCTGTGTCGTAGCTAGCGCCATGGTTATGCGCGGTCCTTGTTTTAAGCTGGGGAACAAGTTCGGATGTTATTGAATACTTTGGGGTCATGATGCGATGAAATATTTATACTGTATGTATATACAGTATTTTGAGATAGACTAAAAGTCAACTCATTAAGCAAGTGATTACTTTCAACACATCATTAGGAGAGCTCGCAGAAAATATTCGCAAGAGGTGGAAGATTTGCAACGAGAACAAAGCGGGGAAAAATCCTTATGTGTCACTGTGCCAAGCAGGAGCCGCCCAATTATTTTGCCGATTCCCGAAATAAAAAACGGCCCAAGCAGGACCGTTTAATAATGAGGTAGAAAAAGTTAATGAGCGCCGGATTCTTCTGCCATTTTTTCTGCTATACGCTCGCCACGCAAAATATTCTGCATACCGTAATTGCCTTCATGACAGGCATATTCATAGAGCTGACCACCGACTTTTGTCATCGGCACAATAGCGGTTATCTTATCGGTAAAAGTAGACGGGTCTTCCAGGGTCCATTCATAATTTACAGTATAAGGATTTATCCGATAGAATTTTTCAGTAAGCAGCTTATCCCCAGAATCACCGAAGACACTGTAGCTTTGCGTTAGACCATTAAAGTTACGCGTTTCTACTACCAGCGTATCACCGTCGTAATAGCCTCTTGAATCTCCGGTCCATAATCCAATATTCTCATCCAGAGGAGGGCGATCTCCAATTTGCACCACACGAGCATCGTGAATCATCTCGGTAAGTATCACAGCCGTGTTTTTGTTCTGAAAAATCTGCACATTGTTATTGTAGAGGCTGGGAACAAAAGGCGGGCCTGAATTAAATCCCACTATACAACGCTCAGACAGGCCCCGGTCTTCCGGACCATCTTTTGCTATGCCTCCCACCACAAATCGTACTGGACGATCACCGGGAACGTCAGGTCCGAGGCCACCAAATGCGATATCTACACCCTCGACTCTGGCAGGAAGCCGACCATTAGTCGGATAAACAATGTGAGAGGTTCGAATCTGATCAGTTATGCCAGCACTCTCCACCCAAAAATCATTGTAACCGCCGGGACCGCCCTCGGACTGGGGTACCGCTTGGTCGGATGCGGCATCTCGAGCCGCCAGGCGAGCACGTAATTCTTCGACTTCTTCAACAGTCATGAATTCCCTGTCACCGAAGCGCTCCGGTCGTTCCATGGGCACATTGGAAGAGAAGTTCCATACACCCTGAAGATCGGGTTGACCCCATTCAGTTCTGGGTGGCGTGAACTCATCGGCAGCGAGACTGGCGAGACAAAAGCTCGATGTAACGGCTAAAAGGCCAAAGTTAAATACTTTTTTCATGACTACTCCTTGGAGAATCAGTATTACTAGAATTATGGTTTCTTCTGGAAATCAAGGTAATTGCTTTACCTCAGGGAATCAAGCAACTGCTGTGCTATTCAGCTCGGCTAATTACCATTCAGGCGAATAAATTTTTGCACCCTATGCCCTGTTTGTACCTCACCGGTATACAGGTTGCCGTTAGAATCGAATGCCATATAGTGCAACCAATCGAACTGCCCGGCCTGCCTACCGCCTGTTCCCCAGGAATACACAGGCTCCAGAGTGGCTCTGTCGAGGGTCCATACCTTATTATTTGTACCATCTGGTACATAGAGAAATCTCTGCTGGGTGTCCAGGGGATCAAATTCTGCACCCCAGGTAGAACCCGGACCGTAGGTCTGCGGTGCCAACACACTTTCGAATAAATAGGTGCCATCCGCCTCAAATACTTGAAATCTATTGCTGGGTCTATCGCTTACATAAACTTTTCCATCGTTTGCAATTGCCAATCCATGTACCGGGGTCCTCCAGGTTCTGCTGGGCGGCGCACCGGCAACGTAGGGGCCCGGGTCTTCATCTATCGGTGCTTCGCCGTAGGCACCCCAATGTCGCAAGTACTCACCGCTATCGGCATCGAATACAACCAGGCGTCGATTACCGTAACCATCTGCAACATATAGCTCGTTGGTATCAGGATCCACTTCCATGGTGGCTGTGCGATTAACTGAATCGGTGTCATTGCTGCCACCACTTACGCCCACATCACCAATCTTCAGAACCAGGTCTCCTTCTTTAGTGAACTTCATCATGTGATGGTCATCACTGCCATTACCGGCTACCCAAATGAAGCCGTTTGGGTCAGCATGAATACCGTGTTCGCTATTAAACCACTGGTACTCACCAGTGGGATGGTCTCCCCCCCAGGCATGAATAACGTTTCCCTCGGGGTCAAAAGCCAATACCGGCGGCGCAGTAGTACAACAGATTGATTGTAATGGGTCATGACCCCAACTTTGATCGCGAGTCGTTTGACTCGGGGTCGAACCGGCGTTTGTGTTTTGCACAGTCCAGGGTCGATGAATAATCCACAGATTGTCATCGGCATCAACACTGGTGCCGGCTACTTGACCAATTATCCAATTATTAGGCAGTGGCTTGGGCCAAAACGGATCTACCGCAAACTGCGCCACTCCTTCAGGTACCTGAGGACCGGACGCATCAGGGGGCATATTGGGATAGCTCTGGGCGCTACCGAATTGAGGCAGCATTAGTACGAGACTTAAGCCACCGCAGGCGAGTAATTTTTTGCTGTTAGATTCGAACTTGCCCATGACGAGTTATACCTTTGCAGACTGGGAATAAATCAATTCAGGCAGAGTACTCCTTTGCCTTTACTCAGGCAAACCGCAGCAGTTTTAAGACGATGCCTGCATCTAACGATCTGTTGTAACTGTCTACAATATCTGAAACAGCTATCAGCCTTGCAGCTAAACTCCACAAAAAAGGCTCCCGCAGGAGCCTTCTTCAGAATACATACTTGCTATTGTTCGATTAGAAACTCTTACTTATTGAAAATACCAAGGCTTCACTTTCCTCGGGTGAGCCTGATGAACTAAGTTGATCAGAGAGTTCGTCACTGCTGAAAATCGCCGCTATACCAAAGTCGATTTCGGAGATGGTAGTGCCCCAGCCCAGCTCAAGATATTCACCATCGAATTCATCGCCAAAAGTACCGAAGGTACCGTATAGGCCATTTTCGCCGGCAATAGTCAGTGCAAGAAAATCATAATCCGCCTCCGTACCAAAGCCCTGCCATTCGCCTACGGAGTATTCGAGGCTAAACATTCCATAGCCAGCATTCAGATTGATTTCCTCGTAAGTATCATCGAATTCACCCGTGTAGTAGTAACCGGTAAAGCCAGCACTAAGAGTGAAACCAGATTCGGTTTCTATGCCATAGCCAAAATAGCCATCCACTTCCAAGCCATCGCCTACGTCAGCTGTCCATGCACCGGCGTAGAATCCGCCTTCTTCATAATCAATACCAGCACTGCCGGACGAGTTCTTTTGCAGAATACCGCGGTAGTAGTATTCAGATGTCCAACCTATGTTGTACGAAACTTCGGCTGACGCAGAAGCGGCAAATAGGGCGCTTGAGGCCAGTGTCATCGCAGCAACAATGTGGGTTAATTTCTTCATGTCTTCCTCCAAAAATAGAATTTGATAGTTTTATCAACTGGGGTTTAAAGTTTTTATTTACGTCCTGGCTATGAAATAGCAAGGATTGAGCCAATATTGGAAACTACAGGTATTTAGTGGCATACAGGGCTACATCGCCACTGCGGGAAGGAACAGGCGCCACAATATGGTGCGTTTTTGGGAAAGGCTTTTTGTTGCGCACCATAAAGCGGCACAGCGAATCAGCCTTGGGAATTCCGCAGAAACAACGTCAGCCTGCGCAACACAGCTGTGCGAAGTCCCGTCCAGGATGGACGCTTTGAGGAAGTGTCTGTCTAACTTTGCGGCGCGGAAAACTGCTACCGATCAATTCTAAGTTGGCAAGTGACGATGCTGAAGAAGAAGCTCTAGTTCAATTCGGCGTGGGGGTCCCTAGTTAGCGGTTTGGACTTGGATGTGCAGCTGAGCTTGGCACGATTAATCACCATGCGCTCATGTAATTTGCTCACTATGTGACTACCGCTGCTTTCAAACAGAAACGGCAGAAAGGCATGGACAAGACAGCAAGCGGCCCCCACAAACATGTCCACAGTGAAACTGAGTGCATGTCGCATATGCTGAAAATAACTCTCATTGACACTCTGTAGGTGTGTATTCCTGTTCACTGCTGCATATCCCCGTCACTGACTTAGTCCAAAGCTAAATATAGCAAAGCTAGTGTAAATTTAGATTGCAAAATTACTGTATATATCGCGATAATTGGAATTATTTCCTATTTAATTCGATTTACTGAGATATTTTTACCATGAATAGAATAGATCGCAATATACTCAAACTACTGCAGGAGGATTCGACTCTCTCCACTGCTGATATTGCGAATCAAGTAGGACTATCAACTACTCCCTGCTGGCGAAGAATCCAGCGATTGGAAGAATCCGGGGTTATTCGCAAGAAAGTAGCCCTATTATCCAGAGACAAATTGAACCTGGGTGTGAATGTCTTTGTTGCGGTAAAGACTAATCAGCACAATTGGGAATGGTTGGAAAAATTCTCCGAGGCAGTAACTCAATTTCCGGAGGTGGTTGAATTCTATCGCATGGCGGGAGAATCCGACTATTTGCTGCGTGTGGTGGTTCCAGACATCCCGGCTTTCGACTCCTTCTATAAAAAGTTAGTACAAACAACAGACCTCTCAGATGTGTCCTCAAGCTTCGCCATGGAGCAAATTAAGTACACAACCTCTCTGCCACTGGAATACGCTGTGGACTAAGTCTGAATAGTTAATTTTGTTGGCCATACAGCAATCCATCGCATCAAAAAACCATTCCGTATGATTCCCCCACATCTTGTGTAAACCAATGTCCCGACTCTGCGTTTGAAGTAGTTGAAGAGCTTTAATATTTGAAGGAATCAATATGCCTCATAAAAATTTACGCAGAACTTCCAATACAATCAGAAACACTCTTGGACTCTTTTTATTATTTTTCTCCACTGCCATCTTTGCTCAAGGCGGAGGTGGGCCCGGAGGTGGCCCTAATAATAATGGCGGCCAGAACCTTCAGCCTCTCGGCGACGCGCCAGTCCCTGATGAAAATCCTTTTACAGATTCAAAACGAGTTCTAGGCAAAATTCTATTCTGGGACGAGCAGCTTTCTAGTGATAATACTGTGGCATGTGGCACCTGTCATAAACCAGCAGCCGGTGGCTCTGACACCCGACTGGCTATCAATCCAGGCTTTGATCAAATATTTGGTAGCGCGGACGACATCGTGGGTTCGCCTGGTATTCGTGCCTTAGATGAAAATGGTCTGCAGCTTAATGATCCCATGTTCAGTCATGACCCTCAGGTTACTGGCAGAGCAACACCGTCATTTCTTACTTCGATGTTTGCCGATAGCAATTTCTGGGATGGACGTGCTACTGATGAATTCGTTGATCCTTTAAATCCCGGAAACACCATCATCGAACAGGGTGGCGCTCTTGAAAGCCAGGCAGTGGGGCCAATCCTCAGCACCGTTGAAATGGCACAACAGGGACGGGACTGGTCGGATGTTGTTAGCAAACTGGAGCAAGTGTCGCCGCTATCTTTGGCCTCGAATATTCCTGCAGATATGACGGATGCCTTACAAGGAGGCAGCAACTATTCGCAGTTATTCAATGCCGCTTTCGGCGATGCCGAGATTACGCCCGCTAGAATTGCGATGGCGATTGCTACCTATGAAAGAACTCTGGTTCCCAATGAAACTCCCTGGGATCTATTCATTGCCGGTGACAATAACGCGATGACTAGTGATCAGATAACCGGATGGGACTTATTCAACAACCAGACTCCCTGTGCCAATTGTCATGAACCGCCACTGTTTAGCGACGACAATTTCAGAAACATCGGTTTGCGTCCGGCCAATGAAGACCTTGGACAATTCGAAGTGACTGGGCAGAACAACGATAGAGGAGATTTCAAGACGCCTTCATTGAGAAACGTTGGCCTGCGCAGCGCACTGATGCATGTCGGTTGGATAACTGATGTGTCCGACGCTATCGATTTTTACAATGCCGGTACAAATAACACCGGGCATGTTCAGTTCACTCAGGATCAATCTGGAATCCCAGACAGCAATCTGGATATAGATGAGATAGATGTTTTCGGTGACGACCCGGTTAAACGTGGGCAGATTATCGAATTCTTGGTGAATGGTCTAACCGACCCTCGGGTCGCTTCCGAATCCTTTCCCTTTGATAGACCAACCCTTGCCAGTGAACTTCAATCAAGTGATGCGAGTGTCAGTATTAATACGGATATCGCGGGGCTAAGTTCAGACGGTTCTAACACGGCTGCTGTATTCAGTGGTTCAGTAGTAAACACCAACGGCAGTAACAACAGCGGAATTTTTCAGGCTGGAGAAGTACTCGCTATTACTGCGAGAATTGAAGTTGATCCCTCCGATATAGGTGACAGTGGCAACATCTATTGTGTTATTTTTTATCAGGGCAGTTTCTATGCATTGAACAGTAATGGGAATTACCAATTATGGAACGGCGATGCCTCATCACTGCCTGCAATGGAAGCAACAGCAACCCTTGGTAGCGTTGAGAATATTTCCATCGCTGAGCAGCTATCCCAACTCACTGGCGAGTTTGCAATCTATATCGCCTATGACACTAGCGATGGGGTGCTGCGCTATAACTCCGAAGCCATTCAATTTACCGTGCAATAAGTACCGTTATTTCTTAATTCCTGCCTACTTAGGGTAGTCAATCATAGCGCAGGGGGGTTAATATCAAGCTCCCTGCGCTGTGTCTGTATCCAGGGTCAGCATAAGTTTCGGGCTCGCTCGAAGCGGCAGGCAGCGATATGTGGGCATAAGATAAAAGAACCGGTGGAGAGCGGATTATGAATATTCAAAATTTGAGTAGTTGGCTGAGAGCATTGCTTGTACTGGCGATCAGCATTGCCTTTATTGCTGGCGTGCAGGCTGACACATCCTGGCCGCAGAAAGAAGCTGGCGCTGCAGCGGCAGGATTCAGCGAAGAAGGCATACAGGCATTGGATGCCGCTATGGAGAAAATAGTAGCCGACCAAGACGTCGCCGGCATGGTATGGCTACTCGCGAAAGATGGCGAAGTCGCCACTTTCGAAACGACTGGATTGGCCAGAGTCGACGACCAAGCACCTATGCAATTGGATTCTTTGTTTCGAATTTATTCAATGACCAAACCAGTCACTGGTGTGGCACTGATGAAGCTGCACGAGCAGGGACTTTGGGAATTCGATGACCCTGTTGACAAGCATGTACCGGAACTGGCTAATCTACGAATCATGAGCAGTTATAACGATGACGGTGAAATGGAATTGCTATCACCCAGTCGCGAACCCACTATGCGTGAGCTGCTGAACCATTCAGCGGGATTTGGTTACGGCTTAAGCGGAAGCGATCCGGTTAATAGCAAATTCCGAGACACCGCAGTGCTAGCCTCTGCTGACCTGGATGAACTCATCGAGAAGGTCGCCGATATTCCCTTACTGTTTCAGCCAGGCGAACAGTGGTCATATTCAGTGGCTGTTGATATACAGGGTTATATTGTTCAAAAACTGTCTGCTATGCCCTTCGGTGAATTTCTGGAGCAGGAAATTTTTCAACCGTTGGCCATGGACGACACGCGCTTCTACGTCAAGCCTGAGGATATCAGCCGTTTCGCTGAAGTACATAATTGGGATGCCGAGCGCAATCGACTCGTACAACGACCACATCGAACTGATCGACCTAGCTATCTAGATCCAGAACGACTGGAATCTGGTGGTGGTGGACTAGTTTCCTCTACTCATGACTATGCGCGTTTCTTGCAGATGCTGGTCAATGAAGGTGAGCTTGATGGACAGAAAATTCTCTCTCCCGAATCGGTTCGTATTATGAGAACCAATAGCTTGAGAGATGAACTCAATCTACGTGGTACGGCAACCAATGCAGGTCAGGCTGGTCAGGGATTTGGCGTCGACTTTGCCGTCATCTACGATCCAGAGAAAGCGAATTCCCCGCACAGCCCGGGCACCTATTATTGGAGCGGTGCAGCTGGAACCTGGTTTTGGGTAGATCCGGTCGAAGACATGTTTCTGATTGGCATGATCCAGGCTCAGGGAGAGCGCAGACCAGGTGCCGCAAATATGCGTAATGTCGCCCGAGATATTATCTACGAGAGCCTGGTAGATTAACGACGTCACACTGCGACTACGACTAAATGACTGGAGTTAAATACTAGAATTTAACTCCAGTCATTTATCCAAATATCTAATCGGGCATCGGCACGGTTAAGGTATGGTCAGGCACGGCATAACCTTTTTGTACAGCTGGCCTTGCGGCAATTAGCAAATACCAGCGCTTCAGATTCGGATAATCGGTTAAATTCATTTGCTGAAATTCGAAACGTGATATCCACGGCCAAGTAGCAATATCTACAATCGAATACTCATCACAAATATAGTCTCTTCCCTGCAATCTTTTATCAAGCACCTGGTAGAGACGAGCGTTCTCGGTGCTGTACCGTTCCTCAGCATAAGGCGACTTGCCAGGATTAAATTTCACAAAATGGTGAGTTTGTCCCAACATAGGGCCCACATGCCCCATCTGAAACATCAGCCATTCCATTTGTTCCCAGTATTTTGTACTAACTGTACTTAGTAGTTTTCCAGTCTTGTTCGCCAGATACATTAGAATTGCACCTGACTCCATTAATTGAATTCCTGTTTCGTGGTCCACTATGGCAGGAATTTTGTTATTCGGACTCAAGGCCAAATATTCAGGCTGATGTTGATCGCCCCTTGTAATATCAATCGGGAAAACTGTATAGGGTAATCCTAATTCTTCCAGCATGATGGAAATCTTGCGCCCATTTGGAGTATTCCAGGTATAAAGATCGATTCCCTTATTGTCTGCTTGTGCGCTCACATCATATCCTCGTAGAATTGTCTACAACTCTGTTCCCAGAGCTCCGCCAATCATGCCGACTAATCAAGCACCGTTAAAGGTATCCAACACTTCTAATGTGCCTGGGCATACAATGTACGGAGATTGGGCACTGCCTGGGCGTAAGTATAGCTATATTGCCTTGCGCGAGCTTGCAAAAAAACACATGCCTGGCAAACAAGCCCAGCTGATTCAATTCAGCAATATCTGTGCAAAACCCGGAAGCTGGTTTGGCGACGATGACTTCTCCGGCCCGAGATTCGACGCGGCTGACACCAAATATCCTGGAATGCTAATACGCTCGATGCCCAATCCTTGTGGACTAGCTTATCGCATGGTGGACGGTAGACGTCGATTAGAAAAACTGAAACGAGCAGGATTTGACACCGGATACTTTTTTGTTTTCGAATATGCAGATTGCGAAGAGTTTATCTTCGATTTCGAGCTTGAGACAAGTTGAGCTAAGCGAGGACAGATTCTCGCCCAGGTTAGTTGGATCAGCCATGAGAACTCATACCCGATCCAACTGAATGGTGTGGGCCCTACACCAGCCAGATATAGAGAATTGCAGACAGCATGAGCAAATGGTATGCAGGAAAACCGCAGATATATTTCTTGTCGCGAGACTTGTCGGCAAGCTCTCCGAATTCATCCCATGATTTCGCCAGCATCATATCCGGGTTCCGATATAAAAAGTAGAAAGCGGACGCCGAAGATATTCCAATCATTGCACCAATATAACTCTGGTCGAAAAAAGTATGAAGAATCGCGAGACCTACTGATGTGCCACCCATAATGACAATGACTATTGTTGCAGTTTTCAGCTTCATACAATACTTGCCCTGTCTGTAGATCAAGATAGCCAGTCGTATAATGCAGTTCCAGCAGAGAAACCTACTCCAAAGGAGGCTCCTACTAGTGCACCGCCGAGACCTCCGCGGGCTGCTCCTCCGATGGTATTGGTCGCCAAGGTGCCCAATATCGACCCCAATGCGCCTCCGTCAGCAGCCCAGTCGCCAATAGACCCACCACTGACCTGTTCAATTTCTTGCTCTGTCAGTTCTCTCATTTTGAATCTCCATTACTAAATTAAGTTTTTGAATATTCCTACTTTCCTGAAGGAATAAGCTAAGCGTAGTAAGGATATTTTCGATCCGCCAATATCTGCGAAAATTTGACTAGTGAAAACTAACTGGCTTTCCCCGGGAAAACTAGTTTACAAATGGTTTACAAGTCGGGGCAGTGGCTGAGATGACCAAGAAACTTTAAGTGTCTAGCAGGGTGACTATGGGGAGGAAATTGGACGAATGACTTTCCTTAGCGGGCGATACCAGAGCATCGCCCTCTTTATTAGTTAATTTGAGATTAACAATCTCTAATGAAATCAAAGTCAATCGGCTTTGCTAGATCGATCTTATGATGGCTAGATGGCATCGGATATTTCAGGCCGGTTGCACAATTGAAAAGCATGACCTGTTCATCATCTTTTATGCGGCCGCTTTTTAATTCTTGTTTCAATGCGGCGAGTGTTGCCGCGCCTTCAGGGCAGAACAAAATACCTTCTTTGAGCGCACATTCTTGATGCGCAGAGACTATAGACTCATCACTCACCGCTACGGCGAAACCTTTGCTTTCACGCACGGCATCCAAGATCAAGAAATCGCCCACCGCAGCCGGAACCCGAATACCGGAAGCAATAGTATGAGCATCAATCCAGGGTTCCGCATGTCGGGTACCTTCATCGAAAGCTTTCACAATCGGGGCGCAGCCTTCGGCCTGCACTGCGACCATACGCGGCCGCTTTGACCCTATCCAGCCAATTGCTTCCAGTTCATTGAAAGCCTTCCACATGCCGATCAAGCCGGTGCCACCACCGGTGGGATAGAGAATAACATCGGGAAGCTGCCAATCCAGTTGCTCGGCCAATTCCAAACCCATGGTTTTTTTGCCCTCGATTCGATACGGCTCCTTCAAGGTGGATGCATCAAACCAATTCATCTTCTCCTTGCCTTCGCCAACGATGCGGCCACAGTCGTTAATATAGCCATTGGCTAGAAAAGTTTTGCCGCCTTGAAACGCAATCTCCGCAATATTTATCCTGGGAGTATCTTCCGGACAGAACACATAGGTTTCAATATCTGCTGCCGAACAGTAAGCAGCCAGTGCAGCACCGGCGTTGCCGTTTGTCGGCATCGCCATGCGTTTTACCCCTAGCTCCTTTGCCATAGCGACAGCCAACGCTAGGCCCCTGGCCTTGAATGAGCCAGTCGGTAATCTTCCTTCATCTTTGATCAGGATTTCACCGCAACCATACTCGTTCTGCAATTTCTCCGCAGGCAGTATTGGTGTCATTACCTCACCCAGACGAACAATATTGCTGGCCTTTCTTACGGGTAGAAACTCGCGATATCGCCAAAATTCGGGAATTCGTGTCTCCAAATCTTCTTTGCATACGGCTTTAGAAAGAGCTTCTAAATCGTATTTAACCAGTAGAGGTTTGCCAGCTTCTGACAGGCCATGTAGTTGGTCTGCCGGATATGTCTTGCCTGTGTAACTACATTCCAGATGAGTTACAAAAGTGTCAATTTCCTTCATTTGCTTATCTCGTGTGTTTTAATGAGATTTTAGGGAGCCTCTGAACAAGTCTATAGCCAGAGTGGCCATAGACTTGTTCAGAGGCTCCTTAGATTAGTTAGGGCGAAACATTTTTTCGATCATGCCATCGTTGTTGAATGCATGATAGAGCGCCGCAGCAATGTGCAATATTAGCACCACCAACAATGCCCAGCAGGTCCACATATGAATATCGGAAAATACTATGTTCAATTCATCGTTTTCTGCGGTCCAGGCTGGAATTTCTATTAGCCACCACAGAGTTGTCTGCCAACCGCTATAAGATGAAGAGATATAGCCGCTGAGACAGCAGACCAATAGTAGGAAGTAGATGAGAAGATGTTCCAAAAATACCAGCCTTTGCATCCAGCTCTGGGCGACACTTGCTTGTCCCAGAGTGGTAACCATACGCACAGAAACCATCAACACAGCAATCAGGAACAGGCTGATGCCAATATTCTTGTGCAATTGAAACGGCAATTCTCTGTAAGTGAAATCCTCCGAGGGCAGTGGTAGAGAAAGCATCCACCAGCTGGATGCGAAAAGAAAGAAAACCGTGGTAGCCAATAGCCAATGCATCAATACAATTATTCTCGGCATGGCTTGCGTTTCATCTTCTTGATCAGCAGATGAGTTTCTGGAATTCTTCTGCATTGATTGCTAAACCTCGGCCGCATTAGTGTTGTTCTTTGCGATGATTACCGCTATCAGCATACAAAGATGAATAAAGAACCAAAGTAATAAGGGCCAGAGATATTGAGCGCGTAACAGCGGACCGGTATTTACGGCGGCGATGAATCCTGCGACATCTAGCAGCAACAACATGCCAAAGCTAAGCAGCGCCATACTGCCTTTGCCGCCGACCGTACTAGCCAAACTATAGGCGGCAACCAGCGAGAACAGCGCCGCGGCAATACCTATGCTTGAGAGACTAATTTGAAAAGAACGGAACCATTCAGGACTGGAGGCCAATACAATTTGAACATTGCTCACCATGAGCTGGCATTCCTGCAGTGACAACTGCTCTTCCTCCAGCTCGTCTTCTCTGCACTGTGCCGCAATGTTCATGTCTGCGCTGGAGCCAGGACTGAGTACAATTTGCTTTAGTAACTCAGTGCTGTGACTCGCTAGCAGCAATACGCCAAAAAGCACGGCGACCACTCCCAACCATGCGAAATTATTTTTTGCAGTCCCGGTACTACTCATTTGCTACTAGTTGCTTTGTTCATTCAACTTGATTGGAGTACTTGTCACGAAATCGTTCATACAGCTGTTGTTGTGTTCCAAACAAATCGATATCACGACCCTGAATATAAGCACCCAATATTTGGCTGCTGCGCATATCCAAGGCATCTCCGCTTGAAACAAACAAGGTGGCGTCTTTTCCAACTTCTAAAGTGCCAATTCTGTCGTCAATGCCGAGAATTTCTGCATTGTTCTTGGTGATTAGCATTAGCGCGGTTTCTTGATCAAGGCCATAGGCGGCCGCAGTGCCCGCCAGAAACGGAAGATTGCGTTGTCTTTGAATCATGCCGGTGTTGCCGCCACTTAGTCCGATCTTAAGGCCTGCCTCGGTCAAAAGAAATGGCATCTTGTAAGGCTCATCGACGTCGTGCCAGGCCATGTCCGGCAGGTTATGTACCGCCTCATAAATAATCGGAATGTCTTCGGCTAGAAGTAAGTCCTTTACCATCAAGGCTTCCCTACCACCCACTAGAACCACACCGGCTATAGGATAACTACGTGCGAAGCGTACCGCGCTAATAATTTCTTTTGCCTCATCTGCATGCAGATAAAGCTTCGCAGAACCGTTAAATAGTGGCTGCATGGCCTGTAAATTTAGATTTAGACGTTCTCCGGTATATGACTGCGCACTTTGAAAAAGAGAATGTAGTACCTGGACCGCACCGGCGTATTCTGGATTATCGATTGTCTCGAACTCGAATGTGTCCGGGTTTCTGCGGCGGGATTTCATGGCCGGCCAATTCAAGTGCATGCCTTCGTCCGAGCGCAGGGCTGCATCCTCCCAATTCCAGCCATCCAATTTCATCAAACTAGATGAACCAGCGATCAATCCTCCCTGCGGTGTCACTTGCGCCGTGAGAATACCGTTAAACCTATGGGTAGAGATAATTTCCGAATCGGTGTTGTACGCTATGGCCGAACGAACACTGGCATTAATATCTCCTTCTTCAACATTATCCTGGGTTGCTCTACTTGCGCCCACTTCATTCAAGCCCAAGGTAGTGTTGGGCAACACGAAACCCGGATAGACATGCTGGCCTTGCAGGTCAATAACTTGATGATTTCGTAAATCGATATTGTCACCGGCAGAACCAATTGCCGTTATAACACCTTCATCGAAGGTGATTATTCCGTCGGCAATCACTTCACCGTTACCAACATGGATAATTGCACCGGTAATGGCTATTGGACCAGACTGGTCTGCTGCTGGCAGTGGCACAATGGCGCTACTAATAGAGAACAGGGAGATTGCGTAGCAGATGAAGAATGATAGGACTAGACGCATACAATTGGAGGAAGCCTGAGTATTCATATTAGTTCTCCTCCCCGGCATTGCCGATGGCCGCAATGATTCTGGCCCGTTCACTAGCGATTTGCTTTCGCATCTCAATATCTTGTTGACGATCATAATAGGGGGTTCCCTCTATCCAGGTTGTCTCGGCAACTGCATAAATGGATAGCGGATGATCCGACCAAAGTACAAGATCGGCATCTTTGCCTTCCCGTATACTGCCCATACGATCATCAAGATGTAGTAATATCGCCGGATTTATAGTCACCTGTTTGAATGCATCGATCTCATTCATACCGCCATATTTTACTGACTTAGCAGCCTCCTGATTTAGCCTGCGCGACATTTCGGCGTCGTCTGAGTTAATGGCGGTAACCACACCAGCCTGATGCATCAGAGCGGCATTATAGGGAATCGCCTGAAACGCCTCCCACTTATAACCCCACCAGTCAGCAAAGGTTGAACCACCGGCACCATGCAATGCCATCTTGTCAGCAACCTTGTAACCTTCCAATATATGAGTGAAGGTATTGATATTAAAATCGAAACTATCGGCTACGTTCATCAACATATTTATTTCTGACTGAACATAGGAATGGCTAGTTACATAACGTTCGCTATTCAGTATCTCCAGCATGGTCTCGTGCACAAGATCTCTTCTCGGAGTTGTTCTATTGCGCCGTTGCGATCTAGATAGATTGTTATATTCATTCCAGCGTTTCTCGTATTCTCTGGCTTCCGAAAAAGCATTGACGAATACCTGTTCAACTCCCATTCGAGTTTGTGGATAGCGAATCGACTCGTCGTTGCGGCTACGCTTAACATTTTCTCCCAGAGCAAACTTTATAAACTCGTCGGCATCGGCAATCAGCAGTTCCTCGGGCGGCAAACCCCAACGCATTTTAATAATCGCCGACTGTCCACCGATAGGGTTTGCTGATCCATGTAACAACTGCGCGGCAGTAACTCCACCGGCCAGGTTTCGATAAATATTTATACTTTCTGAATCCACCACATCTTTCATTCGCACCATGCTGGAATTCGTCATGGTCTCGTTGATATTGAAAAGTGCAATATGTGAATGCTCATCAATAATGCCTGGAGTAAGGTGTTTGCCCCTACCATCGATTTCAACTACACCATTCGCCGACAACTCGTCACCTAGTTCAGCAATCTTGCCATCCCTAACCAACACATCGGTGACTAGTGTTCCCTCCGCCTCGTTGGTCCAGACAGTCGCACCTTTTATTAGTAAATCCTGTTGCTCAGGAAGCTCATCGCGTCCATAGGCAATGAAAGGCAAGCTGATTGGCCCAGGCAAGACAGGAGTAATTGAATCAGGTTCTTCAACCTCGTTAGCGTCCGTGGCATCAGCGTTTCGACGGAGTACCCAACTAATCAGCTCTCCGCTAGCCGAACGCCCATTGCCACGCCAGCCATTGTCCACAGGCCAGCCGTTAAGCCGACTTCGATTAGCAGATGCATCACTCACAAAACTCAATGTTATCAAGTCATCGGAAAGCTCTATATTCACCGGTCTGGTTTCACCGTCATCGATCAATAATTTCGCGTCGGGACCGCTAGCATCGAAACTAAGATCAAGTTCGTAAGAGATATCTCCGATTAGCAACTGGTAACTACCACCGCGACCATCAAAGTCTGATGCCAGCACATGTCTTTCGCCTCGAATCCAGTTTTCCAACAACAGCGAATCTTCTGCAAATAAGTCACCAGAGCTAATCACAAAATTCGCCAGGGAATTGGGCTGCAAATTGCCGACCAATGATTCAACGCCAAGCAGTTCAGCAGGGGTACTGGTTACGGCGGCGATTGCCTTGTCGGCAGCTAATCCGTTTTTCACGGCAGTTCTTAATTGTTGCAGGAAGTCTTCCTGTGCATCACTGCTGGTGATAGCAAAGGGCACACCATTCTCGCTGAGCACACGCGGATTAAAGGGTGCCAGTTCCCAATGCTTTAGTTCGGCAAGCGAAATATCATTCGCGGCTATTACGTCATCTACCTCCGGGGCATCAGGAAAATCTATCGGCACGATTAGCGGCGCCTCAGTGTTTTTAAGCAGACCGGCACGCTTATAGCTGTCTCCGCTTACCTTCAATATGAATTGAGATTCGAATTCGTCTCCGACCTTGTCCGCCTTTAACGCCTGCTGCCAATTACTTACTTCCATTATCTGTGGCAATGCCTGGTTGGAAGCCCAGGCCTCAAGAGTCTCGTCGGTAAACGGTCTCGGGTTCTGTGCGGTAAACCAGGCCGCATCCAGATAAGTCTGTCGCAGCAGGGCGAAGGAACCCATAAGAGAAGATGGCATTGACTGGGTTGACGTTCCCTTTGACAAGGAATAGTGCGCCGCCGCATCGGGCACGATAATTGACTCATTGGCGCGTTCGTCGCCTAAGGTGATTAGCGCGGAAGTGCCCCTAGCGATACCGTCTGTGCGCAAACTTAGTACGGTGGAGAAACCGAGTTTACGAAACTTTTGTCTCTCCTCGGAATCTGGAACAAAGGCAGAGCTGGCCCTGAAATTGGAGCGAATAGCATCATTGACGTTTAGCGCCTGATTGGCGGAAAACAAATTTTCCGCACCGCCGCTACGTGTTTCTCGCTCTAACTGAGGCAGACCATATTGCGTATAGATATCGATGAAGCCCGGATAGATGTATCTACCCTGTAGATCAATCTCGAAATATCCTGAGTTTGCTTGCTCCCCGCTACCGACCCGGACTACCCTACCATCACGAATTAACAGAGTTGCATCGGCAAGGAAGCTGCCATCAGCCTGATAAATATTGGCATGTGTAAATGCGAAAGCATTTTGTCTGTCGTCGGCAATGCCGTTAGGGGTTAAGTTATCTTGGGCACGGAGAGTAATACCGGAACCGAAAACTAGTAACGCTGTAACTACAGCAGGTACAATTTTTTTAATTTTTCTATTCATGGCTGAATGCCTCCCATGATTCTTGCGATTACCGAGTTCGGGTCATCTTACAGTCATCTATTAGCAATTATAAGAGCAGGAGTTTTTCTGGATTTTTCTGTCCCTGCAGGTATTTGCAATTCGGGTATAATCTCAGCTCTTATGTGAATAGGGCCACCTATTCTTTCTGAATGCCCATGGGAGAATTACAAATGACGTCACGTTTTAGATTTATTCTGATTGGTATTTGCTCGTTTCTGGCGGCCTGCGGCAACGAAGAAAATACTGCTGATACAACGGCGGCAATATCAAGCGAGAACAATACCACTGAAACAGAAATGACTGTTGCAAGCGTTCCCGAACTTGGGAGCTTCGGTGTCGACCTATCCCATCAAGATCCAAATACCAGGCCGGGCGATGATTTTTTCCGCTATATAAATGGCCACTGGCTAGATACCTATGAGCTGCCCGCCGATCGCAGCAACCACGGATCGTTTATCGCGCTACGGGATCGATCCGACGAGCGCGTTAGGACAATAATTAACGATCTGACTTCCATGGAACCCGCTCCGAATTCTATGGAGCAGAAAGTCAGTGACTATTACTTGAGCTATATGGACGTGGATACACTGAATGATCTTGGTATTAGTCCATTAATGCCAGGTTTGTCCAGACTCAGCGAAATTGATACGCAGGAAGAATTGGTTGCCGCTTTCGGCCGCTCTCGCATCGACACTACGGCAAGCCCGATAAGCTTTGGCGTTGGAAATGATCGTAGCGACCCTGACCGTCATCAGTTAGGAGTGGCCGTGGGTGGCATAGGCCTGCCTGATCGAGACTATTACCTGGAAGATACAGAGCAATATATAAGGGTCCGTGAAGAATATGTTGCCCATATAGAGCGACTACTGGACTTTGCAAACATTGACGACAGCGCTTCCAAAGCCTCCGCAGTGCTGGCTGTGGAGACACGAATTGCTGAATACCTATGGCCAAGAGCCGATAGGCGCAATCGCGATCTCACTTACAATCCCATGAGCTATCAGGATTTTGTGGCCGCCTATCCCGGGTTCGATTGGGACAATTATTTCAGTGCCGCCGGCATTGATAATCCCACAGATCTCAACGTGTCCTATCCAAGTGCCATGTCACCCATTATCGATCTAATTTCAGAAATACCGGTAGCGGATTGGAATAGCTACATGACTTATCATTTCATTTCCAATAACGCCAGTTTGCTCTCAGAAGAAATTGATAAGGAGAATTTTTATTTCTATTCAACGGTGTTGAATGGCGTGCCGGAACAGAGAGAACGCTGGGAACGTGGAGTAGCTCGAGTAGGCGCTCTAAATAGCCTGGGCGAAGCCGTTGGACAAATTTATGTGCAGCGGCATTTCCCAGAGGCTGCGAAACAGCAGATGGAAGAATTGGTAGAAAATCTGCGCGCAGCTTTAGCACAGAGTATCCAAGAACTGGATTGGATGGGAGAAGACACCAAGCACGAGGCAATGCTTAAGCTTAATTCGTTCAGGCCCAAGATAGCTTACCCCGATGAATGGGAAGATCGCTCCGCCATAGAGATTACTCGCGGTGATTTATTTGCCAATGCCCAGAGTGTTCGTGAATTTAATTACGAAGACGATCTGAGACGTCTGGGTGAACCTACAAACCGGGAAGAATGGGGCATGACCCCGCAAACCGTGAACGCCTACTACAATTCTTCTTTTAACGAGATAGTGTTTCCTGCTGCCATTCTACAACCCCCGTTCTTCGATCCAGCCGCTGATATGGCCGTGAATTACGGCGGCATTGGCGCCGTCATCGGTCATGAGATGGGTCATGGTTTTGACGATCAAGGCTCCAAATCTGACTATCTGGGTGTGCAGCGGAATTGGTGGACGGAAGAAGACCGTAGCAACTTTGAACAACTGACATCCGCCTTGGCGGAACAGTACAACCAATTCGAACCTGTGCCTGGTTACTATATCGATGGCAATTTTACCCTGGGCGAGAACATAGGTGATCTTGGCGGCCTGTCTCTGGCATACCGTGCCTACAAAATGGCATTGGGTGGAGAAGAAGCCCCGATCATTGACGGTCTCACGGGCGACCAAAGATTCTTCCTGGCTTTTGGCCAGATTTGGCAAACAAAAATTCGTGATGACGCATTGATTCAACGCTTAACGTCGGATCCCCATTCGCCTGGAGAATTCCGTGCTAATGGCATAGTTAGAAATAATGATCAGTGGTATGAGGCCTTTGACGTCCAGCCCGAAGATGCCCTGTATCTTCCGCCGGAACAACGTATTCAGATTTGGTAGCCAGGAGAGAACTGATGCCAGCCAGAAAAGTATTATTCGCTCTACTGTTTCTGGCTATCGGTAACACTGCCGCCCAGGAAAATTATGATCTCATCATCAAGGGCGGCCGCATCATCGATGGCTCGGGTAATCCCTGGTACGCAGCAGATGTTGGCATACGCGGAGACAGGATTGTCACCATTGGCAATCTAGCCAATGAATCTGCCAGCCGGACAATAGATGCCAGCGGTCTCGTCGTCAGCCCCGGCTTCATAGATCCCCATACCCATGCCATTCGAGGCATCTTCGATGTGCCTAACGCAGAAAGTTCATTACTGCAGGGTGTCACTACACTGACCGAGGGCAATGATGGCAGCTCACCCTTCCCCATCGATGAGCACTATCAAGCTATAACAGAAAAAAGAATCAGCCCTAATTGGGCAGTGTTTGTCGGGCAGGGAACCATTCGCTCTCTGGTAATCGGCAGCGACGATCGTCCTGCCAACCCAAGCGAACTGCAACGCATGAAAGACATGGTTGCCGAAGCCATGCAACAAGGCGCGCTGGGAATTTCTACCGGCCTGTTCTATGTGCCCGGCAGCTTTACGCCAACCGAAGAAGTGGTGGAACTATCAAAAATCGCTGCAGACTATAAAGGCATCTATATCTCGCATATGCGAGAGGAAGCCGCCCAGCTATTGGATTCTGTGGAAGAAACAATTCGTATCGGAGAAGAAGCCAATATTCCTGTGCAGATTACCCATCACAAGGTGATTGGTGTGGAGAACTGGGGCGCGTCCATCGATAGTCTGCGTTTGGTAGATGAAGCCAGGGCAGGGGGGATTGATGTCACTATCGATCAGTATCCCTATACCGCATCGCAAACCGGAATTACCGCGCTGATTCCGCAGTGGGCACAGGAAGGTGGGGAAGCGCGAATGATTGCGCGTATAGACAGCCCGGAAACTCGACAGACGGTAAAGGCGGCAATCGTTGACAAGATTCTCTACGACCGCGGCGGTGGCGATCCTAAAAATGTGTTCATATCCCGCAACCCGCGAGACCGCAGCATGGAAGGTAAGAATCTGGCACAGTTAACCGAGGAGCGTGGCCTTCGCCCCTCAGCAGAAAATGCAGCAGAGCTGGTCATGGATATCGTCAAAGCAGGCGGCGCAACTGCGGTTTATCACGCCATTGGGCCACAGGATGTAGACCGAATTATGCAACACCCGGCAACGGCGATTGGTTCCGATGGGCCGGTTTCAGTGTTTGGAGAAGGCGCACCACATCCGCGACAATACGGTACTTTTGCACGCGTGCTTGGGCACTATGTCAGAGAGCGCGGCGTTATCACATTGGAACAGGCGGTGCGCAAAATGAGCAGCATGTCCGCGCAACGTTTAGGCATTCGAGATCGCGGCCTGTTGGTTGAAGGTTATTTCGCCGATGTGGCAGTGTTCGATGCCGATGAGATAAAAGACATGGCGACCTTCGAGGACCCCCATCAATACGCAGTAGGCATGAAGTATGTATTGGTTAATGGTGAACTTGTGGTGGAGAACGGGCGGCATACGGGCCGTCATCCTGGAAAAATTCTCTACGGACCGGGTTACACAGGCAACCAATAGGCGAAGAACAAACACACAATATTTCTGAGCGGTAACCACACTAGCAACAACTCTTGCAGAGGTTCTGACTATGATTAAAAGCTTTGTTACAAAAATTCTATTATTAGTATTAATCCCTATAGCTGGCGCTGCCCAGGATATTCAGTACCAAGCCATCACCGCAGATGCACTTCGCAGCTCTCCAGCTGGGGCTGGTATTGGTTTTAAGATTCTAGTGGACGCTGCAAATCTGGGTAGCAGCGAGACACGAATCGCCGAACTCACGTTTCCTGTTGGCTATGCTGGCCCATCACATCAGCATGACGCTATTGAGATTTTCTATGTGCTCAGCGGAACATTTGGGCACAATGTAAACAATGTCGATGGCATTCTCGAAGCGGGTGATGTTGGCATAGTGCGTCCCGGTGATTCCATAATTCATTCTGTTATAGGCAGCGAGCCGGCGATTGTGTTGACGATTTGGTTGCCTGGCGGTGCTACGGCGCCTTTTCACTCTCCCTAAATTTTTTGAGGTTCTGCCTAGGGGCATAGAACACTTGTCGAACTGGGAATTATTTGATCAGTGATAGACTCGGAGCCAGTTAAAGCTCAGTAGTGCTTTTATCAAAATCTATTTTCGAGCCCTGAGTTCCACAATATTTTGCTCGGGATCTCTGATATAGATGGAATTTCCAAAACCCTGTGCGCCATAACGCTCAGAAAACTCCGGAACTTCAATACCCTGATCCTCGAGGTAGTCACTAATCTCGGATTCTGAGACGGGTTCTATTTGTAGGCAGAAATGGTCCATGTTGTTTTCAGTTAAAGTCGGTGCGCCACCACCTGGCGCGCCAAGCTGGCTTTCCACTGCGACGATATCGATTAGGGAAGACCCTGCTCTGAGTTGTGTTAGCCCCATTTCAATAGAAGTTTCTCTTTCGATAGTACAGCCGAGAATTTTTACATAGAAATCTATCATTTCTTGTAAGTGCGTGGTTCTCAGAACTATATGATCAATACCGGCTACTTTTATCATTTGGATCAACAATTGCTTAGCATTGTGAGTGAAATGGGAAGCAGTCAATTGAATGTGGCGAGTTTCGCTATTTTTAGCGCTTTTCCCCATTTTCCTCGCTCTACAACTTCTCTATCTTATTGAATTTCATACCTTTATGCAATTGGCACAGAATTCGCACTTAATTAGAAGCTAAAAGCCATTAGCGAATAGTGCGGTTTTCAGCTAAAGAAGCGGAAACGGAGTTGAATATGAAGCTATTATCGAATTTACTAGTGATTGTATTGGTTATCATCGGTTTGGTGGCGGTGATCCCGCTGCTGTCATTTGGCTTTGCTATTCTCGGTGGTGCACTGGTTTTGGCGATATGGATACTTCCGGTTTGGATTATCGCTACTTCCGAGAAAACTACAGGCTATGAAAAAATAGCCTGGTTGTTGGCGATGTTCTGCCTCTCCTGGTTTGCCTGGGTGTTCTATTTCTTTCTGGCCCCCATCAAACCACGTCATCACTACCATTATTAATAAGCCGTAGCTACTATCCCGCTCAGGACACCATTGTCACAAGTGTGCTTCTAATGTCGCTTAGTTCAGGTATTATACTGAGCAGCACTAGCAGGACGACTGAATGCCTATTATTGATGTAAAAGATCTCGCGAAGAAATATCCGCTTCCCGACAATAAATCTGAATTTTTCTACGCCGTAGATGGCATTTCTCTCAGCATTGAAGCTGGAGAAATTTTTGGCATCTTAGGGCCAAACGGCGCCGGCAAAACAACAACGCTTGAAATGTTGGAAGGGCTTAATGATATCGATGGCGGCAGCGCTTTTATCGATGGTATAGATGTCGCTGCCGACCCCTACAAAGTCAAAGAGATAATTGGTGTACAACTACAAGCCAATGAATATTTCGACAATGTATCATTAGTTGAACTTCTTACCTTATTTGCCGCACTCTACAGCTGCGAGGTCGACGCAAAAGAATTGTTAGCCAAAGTTAATCTGTTGGATAAGGCACAGGCCAAGCCTGCCAATCTTTCCGGGGGGCAACAACAACGCTTCTCAATCGCCTGCGCCTTGGTCAATAGCCCCAAAGTTTTATTTCTCGACGAACCGACCACTGGTTTAGACCCTCAGGCGAAACACAATCTTTGGGACCTGGTGCGCGAACTAAACAGTGCAGGGATGACCATTGTGCTTACTACTCATAACATGGAAGAAGCAGAGTCACTGTGCCAACGCATCGCTATCATGGATCACGGTAAATTGGTTGCCGAAGATACACCGCAAAATTTGATTTTAAAACATGCCCCCGAGCCTCCGAAGGCTCCGCTGCATGGAAATATAGAAGACGTGTTCCTGGCCTTAACCGGTCATGGATTGAGAGACTAAAATGCCAACTAGGTTACAATTGCATCTGGCCAAGGTATTTCTAAAGATTTTTCTTAGAGACAGGCAATCTATTTTCTTTAGTCTCTTCTTCCCAATTATTTTCATGACGGTATTCGGGTTTGTGAATAGTGGGGAAGTCGATCCAATCGAGCTGGGAATCGTGAATAATTCCCCCAGCACGGTCGCTACTGATTTCGCACAGATGCTAATCGACAACCCTCTTTTTACCGTCACCATGGGGGAAGAAACCCGACTGCGCACAGAATTGGTAGAGGGTGACCAGACTATGGTGCTGATCCTGCCAGAGAGTTTCGATGCGCAAAGTAATGGTGCCGAGTTGCAGCTATTAGTCGATGCCGCACAAGTGCAGCAACTAGGATTGATAATGCCGTTGTTGGAACAGACGCTGATATCCATCGAGCGCGAGTTTCGAAACATAGAACCGATGTTCACTCTTACAGTAGAAGATGTGCAAGCACGTTCGCAGCGTTACCTCGATTTTCTACTACCGGGTTTAATGGCCTTTACTCTTATGCAACTCAGCATAGCCGGCAGTGGATTTAACATTGTTGAGTATAGACGCAAGGGTGTTTTGAAAAGGCTATTTGTTACGCCTATCAGGCCTCGTGATTTTATAACTTCCATAGTACTTGCCAGAATGGCAATCGTACTCATCCAACTAACGGTACTAATTGCTTTCGCCGTGCTCGCGCTGGATGTGAATATCGTGGGTAACTTTGCATCATTCTATTTCATCGTAATGCTGGGGACATTCATATTTCTCTGTCTCGGCTTCTGTCTTGGCAGCATCGCCAAAACGCAGCAGGCTGTGATGGCAGTGGGTAATATCGTTATCTTTCCGCAAATATTTTTATCTGGTGTTTTTTATCCCATAGAGTCTATGCCGGAATTAATTCAACCGATTGCGAAAATATTACCACTGAGTTTCGTGTCCACCGCTATGCGTGAAATAGCTAACAACGGAGCGAGTCTGATTGCAATTATGCCAAGCCTGATTGGCATTGCAGTTTGGTTTATCATCGGTTTTATTCTAGCGACAAGACTTTTTGTTTGGAAGGAAGTTGCGAATTAGCCTAGGCCGCCTTGCCATGAACTAGAACAGTTTTCACTCTACAATGAAATCAGTTTTCTACACATGCGTAACCGGGCCCGATAGTGGTTATGTGCACGATGTTTCTTCTCTTAGTTCGATCGATTTCGATTTTGTTGCGCTACATGATTCTCATCGCCAGGTTTTTCCAGGTTGGACATCGGTTAATCTGGACGATTTCTACCCCCACAAACTCGATCAATATGGCCATAAGCAGCGCTATGCCAAAACCATGCCTCAGCTGTTCTTTGCTGATTATGACTATAGCGCTTACCTGGACCCAAAATGGGAAATCACGCAACCCTTCCTGGATTTCTGCGCCGAGTCCATCAGAACCAAACGTTCATGGATGGTTCCCCATCACCCGCAGCGCACGACGCTGGTGCAAGAGTTTCTGTTTCCCTTCTGCAATGGCATTCTTTCTCTGGATGAATGTACTCGGGTCATTGATTTATTGCTGCAGAAAAAAGTTGATTTCTCACAGTATTTTTCTTCATTGTGTACCTGGATGATTCGTCAACACAACCAGACCAACAAGGAGATCGGAGAGCGCTGGTTCGATCTCATATTGCAAAGTTATGAGCACAACGTACGAGATCAGATTCTGCTTCCGTTTGCTACGAAAGACCCTTCGGCCATTGATAGAAGTCTTAGTATTAATCAATTGTATGACTGCGGAGTGAAGCTCAACTACCCAAATCAAACTCGGATAAAACGGATTGATTGGGAAATTCAGATCAACGATTTGCTCATATATATAGGTGACAAAACAGGACTGCCCACCAAACTTTATGTAAAACCAGCAAGAAACGATGCAGATTTGGGTCATAATTCTAAGGGCGAGGGCTAAACCTCATCGAACATCGATCATCGAGAATTAGCCGTAGGATGTGACAAGCGCGATTTACTTGTAATATAGTCTGCTGCTGTCTTGCTTTGAGAGTTTGGGTTTATCCATTGTTGACTGCTGTTAGCGCTAACAAATTGAATTATTTTAACTAGAAAAATCCTGCGAGGGATTGGAGATACTAATGATCAAAAAAGTTCTTGTACTGGTTTCTGCTATAGCGATGCTTGTTTCAGGCCTTGTATTCACTGCCTCTGCTCAGGACAGCCCTACACCCGAACAGAGAGCCGCGGCAGCGGCCGATACACGCCAGTCGGTGTTCAAGCTGCTGCGCTTCAACCTGATTCCTATCGCAGGCATGGCGCAGGGCGCACCTTTCAATGCTGAATTAGCCGAAAGAAATGCACGCCGCATAGCTTCATTGGCGCCAATGATTCCAGATTTGCTAGCCGAGGACACTCGCGGCTTCGATATCGAAACCGAGGCATTGGATCTGATCTGGGACAATCAAGGTGATATCGCTGACAAGGCGCAAGCCCTGATAGATGCCGCCAATGCTTTTGCAGATACGGCCTCTGATGGTGACATGGGAGCGACCCTGGGTGCGTTCAGATCACTTGGAGGAGCCTGCGCCAATTGCCATGATACTTATCGAGTAGACAATGACTAGGTAAATGACTGGCTTGGTTACATAGTCATGTAGTCAACATAGGGCAGCTTAGACTGCCCTTTTTATTGCGTGAGATTTAGAAATTATTTGTCATAGTGTCATTACCAAGGGAAACTGGCGGACTAATTACCAAGCGACTTTGTCGTGGCAGCGTACCAAAGGGGTTGTTCAAGAACAATCACTGTTTCACGGTCAACTGGTCACGGCCATAGAATTTACTCTCTGAATTCTAA
>JAJFKE010000006.1 GCA_021773355.1 Gammaproteobacteria bacterium
TGCCCACCCCTATTTTAAATACCAATTCCCCCCCCGGGGGCGCAACGCCCTTTGGGGGCACCAACACACCCCCCCCCCCCCCCCCCCCCGTGGCCACTATGCCCGAACTCTCGCGAATCACCCATATCTCAGAAATTCTACCGTGTTGCAGCGCCGTTTCCGCACCCTGTATATGGCGTACGTTTATACTGAAGATGCCGCCCTCCAACATCCGCTTGGTGGCTATACCTGCCTCCTTAAGATGTTCGGCTGCTGCTTCAAGCTCAGCCAAAGAAAAATCAGCGGCACTGTCCGTCGGCGCTAAGGGTGCCCCAGCTGTTTGCGCAAATACCGGAGTCGAAAGCAGGGAGAGTAGAAACAGCGTGTACTTTATTATTTTCATTGTTCGCGCCTCAAACTTTGGTGGATGGTATTCGATGAAGAGACAGTCTACTCCAGTGTTATTAACTGGCGCAATCGTTCAAGCAAGAACAGGAATCAAATCCTCTTTTCCCATTGGAAATGTCATTTAAGTTACTTTCGTGCTGTGAGCAGCCTGCGCATCAGTAGCAAGGCAATTAACTGTACTGCAAGAGCCAGAAAAACAAGCGCGCTCAAACCGGTAACGCCGGCGATCAAGAACAGCAGTAAACTAATAGCGCCATTAAAAACTGCATAGGGTAGCTGTGTGCGAAAATGTTCTATCTGCAAACAATTTGCCCCAGTCGAGGAAAGGATCGTGGTTTCTGATATGGGAGAACTATGATCTCCAAATAGCCCACCGGAAAGTACGGCCCCCATACATACGTACAAGGGCGCCTCTATTGCCACGGCAGTAGGTATAACCAAGGGCAACATAATGGCAAAGGTTCCCCACGAAGAACCCGTGGCGAAAGATATAATTGCGGACAGAATGAACACCACCGCAGGCAGCAACCAGTAAGGTAAACCCGCCTGCGCAACACTGGCAATGTAATCAGCAGCGCCTAACATCTTTACTATGTCGCTAAGCGCCCAGGCCAACAACAATGTTACCGCCACTAGCGTCATAGCTGTCATTCCCTTCAGATAAATCTCTACACTGCTAAGCATGTCGCGAACTTTTAACGCCGCCATCAGCACAATGAGTAGCGTAGCCGCCGTCAAATAAGCCGTGGACAGGCCTGTCCGAAAATCCGTGCCGGAAACCTGCGCAAAAGGAAAGCCAAGCGGCGCCAGCATGACACAGAGCACCAGCGCCAGCACCATAAGCGGCACCCAAACAAGCAAGGGCTTGGCGTTTGGATGGGAGAACGCCTGATACTTAATCTCGTTCTCTTGCCCGTTTAGGACTTCATTACTTTCTACGGCGTCCGCGACAGTTTCTTGCACTGCCTCTTCAGCGTTGGCCATTGCCGAAAAGTCGAAACCAAGTACTGCCAACAGCGGCACCATCACCACCGCCAACCAGGCATAGAATTGAAAGGGAATGGTATTGATGAAGGCATTAAATTCGCTTTCTTCGATTCCCAACGCCTCATACTCCTGGTGAATCAAACTCATGATATAGACGCCCCAGCCAATAAAGGGCACCAAGATTGCGACAGGGGAAGAAGTTGAATCAATAATATAGGCGAGTTTTTGTCTGGATATTTTAAGCCGATCCATCAATGGCCTGAATATCGGACCAACAATTAGTGGCGTTCCCAAATCTGAAAAGAAAATCGATATACCACCAAGCCAGGTTGCAAGCTGCGCTTGAAACCGCGTCTTAACCCAACGGTTGATGGAAGCTGCGAATGCTGCTCCCGCCGCCGCTGTGCTCTACCAACTCAACAAAGCCACCAATAAACGCCAACAAAATCAAAACCCCGGCGTTATAGCTGTCCGTGAGCTCAGGTACCAAATGCTGCTTCACCATAATACCGACCCCAGCTAGAGGATTAGGACCGTTTAACATCAACACACCCACGAACACGCCAGTGAATAGGCCGACGATTACGTTACCGGTATAGAGCGATAAGGCGAGGGCAAGAACGATTGGAATGAGTGAGCTTATGTCAGTTTCTGACACTGCACAGCTCACTCTTCAGTTTGGCTATAGATGTAGTTGGGTTTCTGCAGGAACCAGGCTTCCTGATTCTCCGAATCACCTGTCTACTGGCGAGTACCAGTAACCGCAAACTCTCCAAAATCACTGGCGAAAGCACCGGACAATGAATCACCCTCTACAATACCAGAAAAACTAAGATCAAGAATTTGACCACCGGCATCTACGGAAACCTCGAAGCTCAAGCTGTTGTCATCCATTACGATTCCGTCTATGGCTTGATCCCCTTGATCGCCGGACATCATACCCGTGCCATCTGCCGCAATTGTCCATACGGCCGGCTGGTCACCCACGGGAGTTGTAGCAACCGTATCCCAAGTACCTACAACCGGATTTGAGACACCCGCAGCGCAGGCAGTTAAAGTAATCAGCAAAGCAGCGAACGCAGTGTTTCTAAATAGTTTTGTCATGGTTGATCTCCAAGGTTTCCATCGGTATTAGCAGTTTACAATAAATTGCTGGTTAAGAATGGAGTGAATCAATTGGAATTTCAACTACTAACTACGCGAGAAAAGCTATTCCTGTCCCAAGCCTAACCATTCAAAGTCAATCACCTTGAGAATGGGCAAAGGTGAATTTTCAATCTGCATTTCGATACTGCCGATCACCGCGCCAACTTGCACAATATCAACGACTCTACCCGTGGCGGCATGGTATTGCCCACTGCAATCGGGCTCTTCACCAAATTCGTTGAGCAAATGCAGAGGATTGAACTCGCTATAACTCTCAATGGCAAATTGCACAGGGCTTGAACTACTGAGGCGAAGGTTCAGATTGTATTTTCCATCGGTTAAACCCGACTCACTCGACTCTGCTGCTCGCATATTGATGCACATATACACCATTTCATCTTCGGGGCGATAAACAGCAATATTATTGTAGGCGAGCTGATACCGGGCTGCTGGAGTTACTCCGTTATAGCCCAGGTTGGGCTCAGACACTGTGATTTGCACGAAGTCTCTATCCTGCACACCTTCTTCATCTTGCACTAACAGCTCAACCACTGTTGATGAATTGGTTTCAAGGTGAACAGTTGCAGTTACACCGCTGGCAACCAGGATATTATCGATATACCACTCATATAAACTAATTCCCTTGTCGTCCTGGGACTGGCTTCCATTTAACAGCACTTGTTCTCCCGGAAAACCGTCAGAATCACTAATAACTCGACTCACTCCCCCATTGGCAACGGGTGGCTGATTAGCTGCCACATTGCCAGACACCTCTACGGTCCCGGTAACCCTGTGGCCTCCTTTATTGATATATCCAATCTTGAGGGTATCACCCATTTCCATGCCAGGAGTTACCGAAAAGATGAAGCGGCCAGCTTGGATAAACTGACTACTGAATACGCCACAGGCCGAAGCATGATTGGGGAAGTACCAACCGGAACGGGGCCTGGCTGTAATACTGAACTGCCCAGGGACAGTTTCTAACAGCGAGAAGCACTTCATTGAGTCACTACGTCTGCCCGATGTATTAGCCACGCTAACCGTGAGCTTGGTGTTGTTTTCCGAGTAGACCGCATCTATCTCATAGCTACCTACTACTGTAATGGCGGCCTGCGTCGTGGTCGCAAACAGAGCTATAACAATTGAGCCCAACGTAGCTGTTTTAAGGATAATCTTTTCGATCTTCATTTACTTTCCTCCAAATTTTGAACGACGCAGGTACACGCCGAGACAGGAGGAATATTAGGCAAAGACAAGCAGGCTGTAGTCCGTCCCTACAAGACTGGACACAATAGTTTCTACTTCATACTTAATAAGGAAAGCTAGAGTAACAACTGCTAGAGAGATCAGGCTTGTGACGTATCGCGGAATTGCAGAGGTGTAATGCCGGTATACTTTTTGAAGGCCGTGTAGAAGGCGGACTTTGAGTTAAACCCTGAATCCAAGGCCAATCCGAGAATCGTGTATCTCTTCGGGTCTAATTCTAATAACTGCTGTTTGGCCGCTTCAATCCGGTGTCGATTGATGAAATCAAAGAAATTCATGGAAAACTGCTCATTAATCACCTGCGATAAATGGTTTGCCGAAACACCCAAAAGCGATGCCAACTGCGGCAGGTTCAAGTCATTGTTCAGATACGGCTGCTTCTCGCGCATAAACCGCCCCAATTCACGGGCAAGTACTTCCGCCCCTTCGGTGGACAGCGATGATTTCGCGTATTTTTCGGCAGGACTGCTCTCAAGGTCCAAAGATTCAGACAAGGCACCGGAGTCCACCGCCATCGCGGCATCTGGATTGTCAGATTTGTCTGTTGAAGGCGCTCTTTTTAGTCGAGAAAATATCAATGGCTGCCTTATGCCAAAAAATCCCAAAGCGTAGATGACCACCACAATCGAAATATTCAGCAACACGTCCACAACAGCGGTAAGTTGGAAGAAGTCAGAGAACAGGATCCAGAAAACATAAACGGCGAACACGATCAGCAAGGCGACAAGTAATCGTCGCAACCATTTCAATTCGACTCCTTCTTTGTACGAGAAATTGTCTCTCACTACTTCGGCATAGGTTTGCAAAGCACGCAGGCTCAAAATCAAATAGGTAAAAGTTAGCACCACCGATATCGGCCTAACCAAGGCAATCATCAGAAAAGGCTGAATCTGATTACCCAACAAAAGCTGAGGATAGAGTTCCAACAACGCCGGGTCTTGAACCAGTTGAAGACGGGGCCAGATGAACATTGAATGCACAGCCCAGGGCACAAAAAGCCAGGCTGGATGCAATCCTTTTAAGCGCAGTGGCTGACCGGTTATGCAGCGCACATACAGCCAGACCAGGGGGCCATAGAGCAGATCGGTGGTAAAAGTAATCACCATGAACTCGAGCATTTCCAGACCGTACAATGAGTTATCAAGAAACTCGTTGAACAAATCCAATCCAAAAACGATCAACATCAAGGCCAGATAGCGATTCGCCCGTCTATTGCTTTTCTTCGCTGCCATCAGCGCGAGCGCAAGAAAGACCGCCTGAACTACCCCAAACAGGTAGAACACTGACAATGGCGTCAATGCTGGCGTGGCTACAACCATATTAAGGCCTCAATCCTCACTCTTTATTATCTTCCCGCCCGATGCCACAAGTGCCCAAGACAGGACACAAAGCCAATCGGCCCTTTGCCCAGCTGCATCGTCAACAATGCTGCTTATGCTATCACTCCTCGGCACCAGGTCTTAGCGCCCCCTCGATACAGAAAATATGTCCTAACTTATAAGCCAGGACGATATCAGCTCGAAACCTGTTCAAAATCCTCTCTAACTTCCCGGCACTGGTGACAAGTCATTGATGCCCGGGAAAGTCGAAAGTTCTACTCAAATCACCACAGGACCATAAACAGGAGCAACAGATCGTGTCAACGCGTCAGCCTAGCCATGTCATACCCCGTTTCCAGCAGCTATTGAAATACCTGGACCGTCTCATCGCCTGCCAATCACTATTTGTGGTTGAGATATTCGTACTGCTGCTAATTATGATCAACTCGGCACAGGCAGCGACTCCCGCGGATCCACTCGAGCCAATAAATCGGCCAATTCTGCACTTTAACTCGGCAATGGATGCGCTTGTGTTTAAACCCTTGGGAAAAACCTACCAACAACTAATGCCCGCGGCAGCAAGAAAAGGTTTCGGGAATATGTTAAACAACCTGAATGACATTCAAGTAATTGCGAGCGATCTGCTGCAACTTAAATTCAAACAAGGCTTCTCCGACCTGGGACGCTTCACAGTTAATTCAACCTTGGGAGTAGCAGGCTTGTTCGATGTGGCTACTACAAAATTCGGCCTGCAAAAAAATGATGAGGATTTTGGCACGGCCTTAGCACATTGGAATATTGGCAGCGGGCCTTATATGGTCTTACCTATTATCGGGCCTACTACATTACGGGAATCCATAGCGCAAAGCCTGGGAAGTCAAATCCCAGTCAATCCAATTCTCGAAAGCAGGAATAGTGAGGTTCGAGACAAATTAATCATTTTGGGAATTGCTCACGCCCGCGCGAAATATTTGCCGCTTGACGACCTCGTGATCGGCGACAAGTACATCTTTGTGCGCGATATGTATTTGCAGAACTTAAACTACCGCAATGGTGAACATACATTGGACGTGAGTTTCAGTGAATTTTAACTCTGCGCCGATTGATAAAACATCTGCGCTACGGCCATGAAGATCAGGGCTTAGTTTGGCAAAAATCTATCTGCCCACGTCAGAAAATAGCAAAGCACTTGGTAAGGCCCAAGTGACCGCAGGAAAGAACCCTGCGCGGCTCTTCAAAATAAAGCTTTACAACTGAAATCTTAATATCTACACTTGTAGTCTTTGAGATTATCCAACTAGATTTACTAGGCCCGTATATGAAACTGACAAACTCTGAGCTACAGGTGCTAGAAGTAATTTGGCGCGAATCCCCACTTACTGTGGGGCAGATAATTGAGAGGGTGCAACAGAACTCTGGCTGGCATGCAAACACCATTAAAACCCTGTTGTCGCGTCTAACGGCTAAAGATGCTGTAAAAAGACACAAGGACGGGAGACGGTTTTTTTATGCTGCAGCAGTATCACGAGAAGAAATTGTATCTAAGGAGACAGATGGTTTCCTGAAACAATTTTTTAATGGCCAGATGACACCGCTGATAGCCCACTTTGCACAGCGCAAAGAACTCTCGAAATCGGATATAGCTGAAATTCAAAAAATCCTGGATGAATTGAAGAAATCATGACGATTGATTGGTTATATAACACAGCAATCGATATGAGTTTACTCATTGGCTTGATTCTGCTGCTTCGACCTATTGTCCGCAGACTATTGGGCGCAAATATAGTTTATTGGCTTTGGTCCTTGCCGCTGTTAAGCATATTCCTGCCGGAACGCCCTCCTCGCCCGGCCACGTTCATTGAAAAAATCATTCCCTCGGGTAGTGATACTCAATTAACACTGCTACTGAATTCAACGCCAGATACTTGGTACGTCTCATCAGAAGTCCCCTGGGCATGGATATGGGTGATCGGGTTTCTCTTCTGCCTGGCTATCCAGATAATTCTAATTTGCAATTTTCGGAAGCTTTTAGCCAGCAATTCTATTTCATACGAATTACACGCAAACCGCCTAATCAAACTTATCGAACAATCGAATTTTAAATCCGTGCAAATCCTCATAACTGACTTACCTCACGCGCCCTTTGCAGCGGGTCTTTTTAATCCAAGTATTGTGCTACCGACGAAGTTTGAACAATGTTTTAGTGAGGAAGAACAATATTGGATACTTAGACATGAAATAACTCATGTCAAACGCAAAGATTTATGGATGCAACTACTAGCCGAAACAATTCGTACTGTGTTCTGGTTCAATCCAATTGTCCACATAGCATTACGAAGTTTTCGTGAAGATCAAGAATATGCTTGTGATCAAGCAGTACTTAGTGACTCTAGCTCAGAAGATCGTTACCACTACGGTCGAGCATTGCTGCTGGGCTCAAGCCCGCAGTTAGTACCATCGGTATTAACTTTCTTTAAAAAAAATATGGAGCGCTATCTTATGTTGGCAAAACACAAAAAATCGAAGCTGAATACTATTCTTGGAGCCGGACTCTGTTTAGTCGTTGGCATATTTGCTTTCACCACGGCACCTGATTCTATCGCGCAGGTGGAGCAGCGACCAGTATTTGCGGATGTTTATGATGCCAATGCACCGATTAAATTTACCGGCAAAATTGCCCGTGTCGACTATGGGGAATTTCTAACATGGCTTCATGTTGATGCGAATAATGAGGACGGAAGCGTTACACCTTGGCTCATAGAAGGCAGTGGGTTTACAGTTATGCACGAAGCTGGATTGAATTCTAATGCCTTGTATATTGGAAGATCTGTGACCATCAGGGGGTATCAAAGCATCGATAGAAATTGTACGCCAAAGTGCAAACTCAATGGCCGAGATATTACTTTTGCAGATCAGTGAGACAATAAAGGAATAAATAGGTTGGGTATTTGCAATGTGATTTTGAATACGCCCTGAACGAAGGCCGCAGTCGCACAACCTGTGCTTCTGCGCCTTCTTTCCGATTGTTTGCTAGTTAAGGCCGACCTTAGTCGTCCGATCTAGCTCGCAGAATTCGATTCCAAATATTTTTATCGCTTGTTTCCAAAAGCTCTCTCAGCAACAGGCGAAAATTCAGATTGGATTGCGCTTCCTTTTCAATCCTGGCTATGTATTCGACGCCATGGAGCTCAACCAATTCCTCCAGCGGGCCTTCTGCAACACTGGTAAGCACGCTCAGCGAAGAAGTTTTTTCAATAATCTGAATCATGGCTTCCCATGTCAGATCCGGATGATCCATTTCGAGGTCGGCAAATTTCTCTACCGACCAATAACAAGGGTGATCTTCATTATTAGAATTCCCACTCTCGTGCACTTCAATGTAGGCATTGACCCAATTATTTAATTCTTCTGGTTCCATTTTATGCTGAATCTCATTTGTTAAGGAGTGCCGGTCCGCAGCCTAACCGGTCGCAATTCTATTTTTCGGCCCTGCATTTAGTCTATCGATCAGTCTCCGTTCACCTGAAGCTTAATTACGATAAACCAAAATGAAACAGCCACTAAATATGATTCAAGCGTAGTAACGGCTGCTAGCAATAATACAGCGACGGTAGCCATGCTCATGCTGCAGCCCACTAAAACTGGGCTTCAGCAGAATCAGGCATAGCTGCTTGGATGGGCTGTTCTGCGCAACAGAGCCCAACTAGTGAGTTGGGATCTACTGGTTTTGGCTCTCTGGCAAGTTGTTCCGTTCAATTACTTACAGTCTATGCAGGGCACAGAGTTTGTTGCCGTCAGGATCGCGTAAATAGGCCAGATAAATTGAACCTGTGGTGCCTTGTCTTGGGCCCGGAGGTTCCTCGCATGCCGTTCCACCGCTCTGCAGACCAATGGCGTGCCAGGCATCTGCCGCATCGGTGCTTTCTGCCTTAAAACCCAGCGTGCTGCCATTTCCATAGCAAGCAGGCTCGCCATCGATGGGCTGACTAATAGAAAAGACGCCAGTTTTGGCAATCCAGAAGACACGCCCCTTCTCATCCAACACACCGGGCTCGTAGCCCAGCGCACCCAACGTGGCATCGTAAAAAGCCTTTGATTTTTCGATGTCATTGGCACCGAGCATTACATGACTAAACATTTGTATTTCCTTCTTAAAACAATTTAACAGCCGCATATCGAGGCGGCACCTTCCAAGCGAACGGACCTGAGTCTATAGCTTCTGCGGGACTCATCATACCTAGCAATGAGATAAGCATCCAGCGGCTAATTTATTTGGAGTTAATGGGGCTCACGGTGAATTTAAGAGTAAAAGAACTTTAAAGCTGAACCCATAACATACTTACGTTGCTCAAAAGCCAGAGCAGAAAGCAATGTGCCAGAAACAATGTCCGTTATTGGATGTACCGTGTTCCATATGGTTGCTAGAAAATAGGTGCGTAGGCCTTCTTCACCCGGAATGACAAACATCGAATTCACATAATCTGCATCGAAGGCATACTAGAGCATGCCGAATATTGATCCCTGAAACGGAACATCAGGATAGTAACCGGTCTGCTGAACGGATTATGCAGGTCCATTGTGAAAGTATTGGGCAACCACAGTCAGTGCGAACGCTAGGAGGGCATTTCGCCAAGTGACTAAACGCATTATTACCGCGTATACATTATCCATTGGTTTCTCCATCCTGAATTTGTGAGTGAGTTAGATGTATCTACTGAACGACGTTCTTATGCCTTCTTGTCCGCAAAAAGATAACAATCGGTAAACCAAAGAAGGCCAGAGATGCACCTGGAATCATAAGCTGTTTTATAAAGGTTAACGTGGATGAATAGGTGATCAGGCTCGAACTAATATCCGGAAATGCATTGATCATAAGCAGCAAACCAATATTCTCAAAAAAATCCAGCACTCCAAACGCTACTGGGAAGAAAGCTCCACTCACAATTTGCCATTTCTTTTCAAATGCATAGGGAGCCAGGAGAAATCCGCACACGGCCAGGCACAGAGGCCAAGCTGTATCAAAAATCGTTGTTTTTATGTAGAACGCGCGACCTTCCTCTCCCAAAGTTTCAAAGTAATTCATCGCTTCCGCTAAGTCGTAACTCCCCGGCCGGATATCAAGATGTACTTGTCCGCCCGCCATTTCTTCCAAAGGTGTGATGTAGATTGAATAAACGGCAAACAGACAAAAGGTGAGCAAATAAAAACCAATGACTACTTTGGGCGGAGCAGGTGTCAACAATCTGTTCATCATCTCTGTTCCCTTAATAAGGTCTTCGGATTTCGCCGATGCCCAAACCAAACTACAACGCCTCCAAGAAGGATCAGAACACCTATGAGCATCACGCCCCGTTTGATGATGCTCAACCCGCTTGAGAACAAAATTAGATTTTCGGTCAGTTCGGGATAGCTATTGATAATGAGATAGAGGAATACATTCTCAAAATAGTCAAACAATCCAATCATGAGTGGCAAGAGGGCTAACAACACCCAGTTACTTTGTCGATATAGATGGAAACATATGCTGCTGAACAACAACGAGTAAACAAAGGGGTTGGCAATATCGAGAAGTTGAACCCATCTATAATGAGCGATGCCTTCTGTGCCGTAACTATCCAAGAGCGATTGAACCGTGTTTAAGTCGTAACCCGTTTCAAGATCAAGAATCCCTGACCCACCGGAGACCTCCGCTATAGCACCCAGGTGGTAGGCAATTGCAGTGCCAATGAGAGCCTGTAGGACCAAGAGAGAGATAATCCCGACCCGCGTAGACGTTTTCCCTACAAAGTCGGTTAAAATAGCCAGTAGTAGTTTCATTTCAATAAAACTGACATATATGTCGAATTATGTCAACAGTTCTGTCGTGTTTATGAAATCATTCTCTGGCAAACAGTTCAGGATTAAGTACTACGAGATATACAATGTCTGACGATCAATTTTCAGTAGTTAAGAGCCGCAAAGGAATGGAGGCCCGCAATAACATTATGCGGGCGGCAATTGAACTCGCGGGAGAGAAAGGCATAGAAAGCCTGAATGTGAATCAGTTAACGCAACACGCAAATATGGGTAGAGCTTCTTTCTACAATTACTTTGATTCCATCGATGTCTTGATTGATGCAATCATTCAACAAGTTTCAGAAGAAATTCAAACTTCGCTTGAAGAGATTCATGGCCTTTCGGATCGCGGTGTACCGAGACTCACCAAATGCTTAAAACTATTACTGGAGCGGTCGTACAACGATTCCGACTGGGGCCGATTTGCTGCCAAGTTGTTCAATTACTCAAATTTTGCACGAAACAAATTGAAGTCTGTGGTCAAACTTGAAATTGAAGCAGGAATAAAAACAGGAGAGTTACACCTCAAGGACTCCGAAGTGGAGGCCTATATTGAAATCCTCACAGCAGGATTGATTTCAGCATTGTCAAGATTAAGCAACAGAGAAGCAAAAAAGGGAGAAATTGAAAAGTTTATTCAAATAATGCTAAGAGCCGCAAAATCATAGAATACTTTTTGAAAGAACACTCTTCTGCATATTTGGATATTAATGAATGGGGTAATGAAGTCATGGCCCTGGCGAGCGGCAGGGTCGATAGCCAGGATCAGCCGATAACCGCCTTGCCTCGGCAAGCGTGTTTTCCACCGCACTCACTTCTCCGAATTCGATCAGATTGTCCAGCCAAAACAGGGTTAGATCCAAGTCAAAACTCATTATTGAATCCACCTTGTTAAACAGACGCCATCCAGAATCCGCAGCGGTACGCGTATTGGCATAACTAAAGTACTCCCGTTCCAGCCTATTCGCTTCTGCAGTATTACCCATCGCGGTATAGGCTACTTGCTGAATACTTCCACCTATTAAGGTCATCATCGTGCTTTCTGCTTCCTGCTGCATAGACTCACCAAAATCTGCACAGGCCTGATGCAAACGGTCGCGCCGAGGATCGTCGTTACCACATATATAAGAAACCTGATAACTGTTATTGAAAAGTAACAAATCACTTCTACCCATAAAGCTATGGCCAATTCGATGCCCTCAAAGTCGCTTCCTGGCAGCATGGCATCACGCATGATGCGCAATTGTGCGCCAAAGTAATCTTCATATGTCGGCGCATTTGCAGCCTGCAACATAGCGCTATCGACGCCAAAATCGTCCTTCAATTCCGATCTATATACTGCCAACAACGACCAGGCAACTGCATTATCCCCATTAATTCGGGTTGCCAGCACCACCGTCCTCGTCACACAGTGGATGACTAGTATTCTTCACGCAGGCATTTTGAAAATGCAAATTGGCGAGGCGATTGTCAGGATACGCAGCAACGAGGTCATCTAGTTCAACGATGCGGCTATCATTGTCGAAGGGATTGCTAACAACCGCCGCCATTACTTTCGCGTCAGGGTTGGCTGATGCTGCAAGCGAGTCTTGAAACTGCTTGTTATAGATATTGAAGGAAGCTGCTAATTCCTGTTCAGACTGCCCAAAAGGCCCCGAATTATACTCCGGCGAACAAACCAGCAAGCCATCCACGTGAGTAGCTGGAAGCTCAATTTCCAAGCGCGTGAAGTGATAGGCCCACAACAGCAGAGCAATACTCGCTAGGGCTAACATCAAAATCTTTTTGCGACTAATCGTCATTGACATACTATCCAGTAATCAGTCTAGTCAGACAAACGGATTCTGTATCTGAGGTTCCCCCAGTAAAACGGATTGTTTTAGTGAGGGGCATATTGCCTCTCATATTCTGCCGGGCTTACATAGCCCACGTAGGAATGCCGTCTTCGTTGATTGTAGAATACTTCTATATATTCAAATAGGCTTTGTT
>JAJFKE010000051.1 GCA_021773355.1 Gammaproteobacteria bacterium
GGGACGACACGCCTGTGGAATCATCGTTGCTAGTTGCGCCAAAAACTGGTGCTGGACTTTCCTGTTAGCCAGTTTGGTTCTTGGGTGAATCTCTTCATACAGAGTCAGTGAACGACCTCCAACAGGAATTGCTGCTCGTAGGAAATGGGGACAGATTTATTTTCCATTCTGGTCTAGCAACAGATACTTTCTGACAACTGAGTTTGACCAGCAAGCAGGGTAGGTGAAGATAAGCGGAAAGAAATGGTGCCCAGGGACGGAATCGAACCATCGACACGAGGATTTTCAGTCAATGGTCGAGCCATATGTAATTAGCTGATCTTGTTTAGTTTTTAGCGACTAAGTCTTCTAATAAAACTGGCTGTTAGGGAGCCGTAACCGATTGATTTTATTGAAGCTGGGAATTAAATATTAAAAAGAATTTGGACCACTTTTGATCAGCATAGCTAACTAAATTCACATAATCTCACATTAGAATAAGCTTGCTTAATCTCACATAATCTCACATTATGTAACACATGGAATGGAGAGATTTCAGATTAAGCAAACGACTGCAGCTTTCTCCAGAAGTGACGGAGAAAATATACATCATGATTGCGGAAATCGATGCAGTCAAGAATACCTACGCCCTGTCCCATAAACTCCTGCCTCAAACCATAGAGCGGTTAACACAGTCTGTTATTGTCACTTCTACCGGTGCGTCAAACCGAATAGAAGGCAACCGGCTGAGTGATGAAGAAGTGGAAGCACTCTATCGCAAGATGAGCATTAAGTCATTCAAGACTCGCGATGAACAGGAAGTGGCGGGGTACCTTGAAATGCTGGAGCGCGTCTTTGAGCACTATGAGGATATCCCGGTAAGCGAGGGTCACATTCTTCAGTTTCACAAAGATATGCTGAGCTACAGTGAGAAAGATGAAGGCCATAAAGGGCAATACAAGTTTGGGCCGAACCGTGTGGAGGCTAAAGATCAACGCGGAAAACTAGTTGGTGTGGTATTCGATCCCACGCCTCCCCATTTAACCGCAAAGGAAATGCGTGATTTGATTGATTGGTATCACTGGGCCGAGGATGAGAAGTTCAAACATCCTTTAATCTTGGTTGCCAATTTTGTGTTTGAGTACCTGGCTATTCATCCATTTCAGGACGGTAATGGGCGGACGAGCCGCTTGCTCACCAATTTGATGTTGCTGCAGCACGGTTATAACTTCACGACATTGGTTTCACACGAAAGGCTGATTGAAGAAAGTAAGGCTGAGTATTATCTCGCGCTTAGCAAAGCTCAAAAGAAATGGAAGAAAGCCAAGGAAGACGTCACGCCCTGGTTGCTCTATATTTTTGAGATTTTTCTGCAACAGGCGCGGCAGGCACAGCAGCTCCTAGAAAGCGATCAGTTTGAATATTTGCTATCGGACAAGCAACTTGCACTCTGGCAATGGGCGCGGGGGTTGGATCGTAAAGAGTTCAGCCGTAAAGACGCGATTGAAGGGCTTGGATTTCCTGCAAGAACCGTAGAACAAATAATTAAAAAGCTTGTCGGTATGAAAAGACTCGAACAGCTAGGTCAGGGACGGGCAACTAGATATCGGATCATGGATAAGTAATTCCATAAAGAGCGATGGGAGAGGTGTTACCTATGTGTCCGGAATACACCTTCGATGAGGAACAGAACCGGGCGGACCGATGGGTGAAAATCCAATCGATTACAATGTGTTACCTATATCTTCGGAATACACCCCCGCATGGATGGTGCCCAGGGGTGGGATCGAATCATCAACTCTAGGATTCTCAACTACTTTATATAGTTCCAACTCAAGGGCAAGGATTATAACTTGTGTCTGAAGATAACCGTTTCGCTTCTGCAACCAAGTTCTGAAATGCTATTTTCTCCCCCAAATTCAGAAAGTCGTAGAGCCAATTGGAATAAAGCCTCTCATCGTACTGAGATAGCACCATGGACTTACTAATGTCTAAACTGAAAAACGTTTCATTAAATTCGTCTTGTCTTTCTTCCAGCAATTCTAATGATTGATCATCTCCTAAGGCTGTAAATGCGTTGCGTTCCAAACTCAGCCCTATGCTTGTACCAAAAGATGTACTTGATTCATTTTCAAGAAGGCTTCCGAATGCGGCGCAAGAATTTGCGAGCTCTTGATTTGTGTTAGACCCTTCTCGGCACATCCCTACAATCGTGTCTAGACTTCTCCCTCGTAATTTTGACGCCACCGTCATCATCTCTCTAACTAAATTTGCCGAATCAGGTAAATTGCCTGCATTAACATTTCTTTGAATTTCTACAAAATCAGAATACAAATCATAGTAGTCGCGACTTTCCGCAGATTGAGCCAATAGTTCATGAGCGCTGTCTAAATTTCCTTTGGTATATTCATAAGCTGACAATAGTGACAATGAGAATCCGTCTTCATTTGATATGTTCTGTAACCTATTCGTTAAGTCCGTACCGCATGCTGAGTGTTCAGGAAGGTCTAAGCATGAAGAAATCAAATTTTTGAGCAAAAATTCATTGTCTGAATTATTTTCTAAGAGCTGATCCAGCTGAGTGATGCGTGAAGTGATATTTTCTGTGGTTGAGTACACTAATTTGTATATTTCCACATCGATCCCAAATTGATTCGGATCAATATTAAGGGTTTCAGAAATTAGATCTTTTCTTAGTTCCGTTTCAACTAGATTAGTCGAGTTTGGGAGCGGAGGAATTTCACATTCAACAATACTGTCGCTTTGCTGGTCTTCATCAATATCATCAGCTGCTATAGATGAACTAGATAGATCACTCGCTAATTCAATTCCAACTAGTTCGCGAGAATTGTTCGCCCTAACCTCGGGGCGCTCAATATCATCAGGGATTTGGTCATCAAAAAACCATGCTGAAACTATGAATGCGATAGCAATAGTGGCAAATACAAATGCATATCCCATATATATCTTTAGTTTAAACATATTGTCTATGAGGCCTTATGTATAAAAGTCCTAGATGAAAAACATAAATCTTTGAGAGTGCAATGTTGATTTTACTTCAAACTAATATTGAGCCCCACCAGAAGAAAGTGGAGCTCAATACTAGATGAGGTAAATTACTCTCTAATTTGCTTAAATATTACATCAACGACATCAATATAGACATCTTGTCCCCTTTCTTTCTTCAATGCTGTTCCTTGGAAGATTAGTCCATTGCCAAATTCATCCGTTTCTGGCAAAAACTCGTAATCCAGGCTTATTTCTCTAACCCCTTTACTTTGCATTGTTCTAATCTCACTGTTTTCAGAAATACCATCTTGGTTAGAATCAGTCCAAAATCGCAATCGTTTAAATTGGTCATCGTCTTTTGAAATAATTCCGTCTCCGTTCCCACCCCAAGCCGGATCATCCAATTCTGTTAGCGCGATGTAGCCAAATTCTGCTTGCTCCCCTGACAACAAGTATGTGCCGTTTCCAAACAATTCTGTTCCGTCATCAACTAAGTTATTTTCATTCCTATCAAGAACTAGAAAGGCATCGTCGTCATTAGGGATAGTCCAGGCTACTTCTTCCTGTATACCATCAGAATTGACATCAAAGAACACTGGATCTGTGTCTACGTTCGAAAAATTAAACCCGTCTCCATCCAAGTCAAACACAAGTGGATCACTTTGATCTTCGCAAGTCTGTTCCGGACCTGCGACCAGCGTTAAGTCAAATCTCAATGTAGAATAAAAGCTTATATATTCGTATTGAGCACCTGTACAATCCATGAATGTAATGTATGCGTCTTTGCCCGCATTTCTTGCACACTTTAATGGTGTAGGTGACCCGCCGCACATCCAAATTTCTAACGGACCATCATCTTGAAAACACTGCATTCGCGATGCTTGATCGGAAAAGTGAGAATAGAAACAATCAGTATCCCAATAATAATCTGGGGTTGGAGGAGTCTGGGCGGTAGCTTGGGTGCTAAGTATGAAAAGGAAAAGGGTCGTAAGAATAGTTTTCGTGAACTTCATGATCAAACTTCTCTAAATATTCGGAAAACAAAAATATAAGGAATTGCCAAATTGGCATTACGTTTACTGCGTCCTTGCTGCTCCACAAAAAAGTGAGCACTAAATCCCACGAAATTCATACTATCAATATCGTGAGATACAATCTATACTTTGTGCAACAAAAAATTAGAAAGATAAGGATTGGGTCGTAAGAGAGATTTAAATTTTAAGATTTCAGTGCGGACTTTTTTTGCGTACTGGGTTGAAGCTAGGTTGAGTATTTTGAAGTTTTTGGGTTCCAGTCTGGTGTTAGCTTTTAGGTAGTATGTATCTGTTTTGGATGAATTCAATTTTTTCGACAGACAAAGAATTCCTGGGCGCGCTTCCAACTAAATGATTACATTGTTTACGGGTTTCGCAATTACATTCGTGACACTTGTTGTATCTGCGACCATAATTCATTTTCCCAAGCAATATGGAAAATTTTTAGCGGCATCTGTCGTGTTCAGCGTTCTTTCGGTATTGCCCCTACCTGTAGGATTGATTGATTCGTTTTTACCTCTTGTTGGCATGTACGTGGTACTAATTGGTACGGACTATCAAAGCCACGAAAAAATCATGAAACTTTGTATAGTGCACTTCTGCCTTAATTTATTAATCATTGCAGTCACAATATTTTATTAGTATTGGATACAGAATTATTCAACATAGAAATTTTGAAAGCTGCTATCGAAACTGCTTCAATCTCTACAAATAAAGGGGCTCATTTCGGAAAGAGCAATGTTTTGATGCTCTGAAGCCCGCATGAATGGTGCCAGGCGGCGATATAGAACCACCGACACCGGGATAAAAGATCTTGAACTTTCCAGTAATACCTATTACTGGAGGTGAAGATTTATCAGAGACTTTATACTGACAAATCTCACAGGGGAAAGAAGTGTTGCCCTTTCTAAGCGAGCACTTACGTCAAATATTTATATTGGCCATTGTTTTGAATCAGCTAAAGGGTTGACAATTAGCCCCATGGACGCAGCTATACTCAATCGAATGAGAAATATCCTTACGGTTTACCGAGATACCTGGCAAGGGGAAACAAATAAACCTTTCGGTTGGGGTGATCTTGCTGGGATGATCGAGGAACATTATCTTGAAAAGACGGGGGTAGATCTGCACTTCCGCAAAAATAGCCTAGAAAACTTTGTAAGAGGGCTTGAGCATATCGATCCTGATAAGCGTAATGCTGGCATTCGACGTTATTCCAAACCTGAACCTGAACGTGTTGAAGCAATCATTGGCTTTTTGACTGACGAAGGCAGCGATGGGTTTTTCTGTTCAAGAGGAGAACTCTTCGCCCTCCCAGAGAAACAGGCTCCTGTTTTTTTGCTAAATTATCTCCACGATAATAAGTCTCCTGACCATTACCTTTCCGCCAAATGCCTGCACGCGGGAAATGGGGACAGATTTATTTTCCATTCTGGTCTAGCAACAGATACTTTCTGACAACTGAGTTTGACCAGCAAGCAGGGTAGGTGAAGATAAGCGGATGTGCTTCCTGACACATAGGTTACAGACTATACCGGAGACATAGGTTACACAATTGAGCATTTGGGGGGTTCCCAGATGCCTTGGCAAGAGTGTAATCGTATGGATGAAAGACTTAGATTTGTAGCGCGATTGCTTGATGGCGATAAGATGGCTGCCGTGTGTCGTGAATTCGGTATCTCTCGAAAAACTGGATACAAGATATTCAATCGCTACAAGGATTTTGGGATTCAGGGGCTGGAAGACAAAGCGCGAAGACCCTACCGGCACGTCAATAAACTCCCTTTCCAGATCGAAAAAGCCATTGTCAAAATCAAGCAGGAGCACTCTACTTGGGGTGCGCCGAAGATCCGTGACAAGCTAGCCAAACTCTATCCGATGGTTAAGCCGCCAGCAAAGAGCACAGTTCACGCTGTGCTTGATCGCCATGGTTTGGTTAAGCGTCGCAAGCGACGGCGCTACAAAGCACAGGGCACTCAGCTGAATGCAGCCCCCTCTCCGAATACTTTGTGGTGTGCGGACTACAAAGGCCAGTTCATGCTGGGCAACAAGAAGTATTGTTATCCACTAACGATTACTGACCAACGATCACGCTTTTTGTTAGCTTGTGAAGGATTAGAATCGGTGAAGGAAATTGGTGCTTTCCCAGTGTTTGAGCAGACTTTCAAGGAGTTTGGTCTACCAACGGCTATCCGAACTGACAATGGTGTCCCGTTCTCATCACCACAGGCTCTGTTTGGTCTTAGCCGACCCTCGATCTGGTGGCTACGCCTTGGCATTGCTATCGAAAGGACAAAACCCGGGCACCCTGAACAGAATGGACGTCATGAGCGAATGCACCTGACACTCAAAAAGGAAGCGACAAAACCGGCTAGTTATAATTTCCTCCAGCAACAAAGTCGGTTTGATAACTTCATCGAGGGTTACAATAACGAGCGTCCTCATCAGGCACTAAACGGTATGTACCCAGGTGAAGTGTATACGCCGTCAGCTCGTGAGTACTTCCGTCCAGAGGTGCCAGAGTATCCGTTTCATGACCGTACCATTCTTGTTACTCAGTGCGGCAGAATTTGCATGGGCCGACGGAAGATTAATCTTAGCACTGTGTTTGGTGGCCAACATATTGGTATAAGAGAGGTCGCTGACAGGATTTGGCTTGTCAGCTTTATGGAGTTTGATATAGGCTTTTTCGACGAAGAAGAGAACAGGGTGGAGCCGGTGGGAACAAATCCATTTGCTCCAAAAGTGTTACCCATGTCTCCGGTATAAAGTGTTACCTATGTGTCCGGTACGGACCGGAAAGAAATGGTGCCCAGGGGCGGAATCGAACCACCGACACGAGGATTTTCAGTAGACCGCTTGACCGATTCCTTATTTGAATCAATGAGTTAAAACTACGAAATCAGAGTGTGCTAAGAAGTGTGCTATAAGTTTCAAGTAGAAGTAGCAGAAATTACTGTATTTTTACTCAGCTCCCGTTTTATTCCTTACCGGAATTTGCAACTTGCGCTAACCTTTCCTCAAGTGTTTGACCTCGTTGAAGACTAAAATCTATGTATGTAAACGGTGTTGCCGGCTGGCTTACTTTATTCAATGTTACTGCGTAGTTCTGACAGTAATCCGCTATCAGCAGGTTTTAAACTTCGCCCAGGCTCACCCTGTCAATTTACCAACTGCATGCAACCCCTCGCTCAGCAAAAAAGTCATGTCCGGTTGCACAGCACCAACCATTGCTTCGCTATCATAGAGTTGCATGGCAAACTCGGCGACTTCTTCTGCCGTGTGGAACTGAAAGCCTTCCAAATCTTTTTCCGAGGTAGGCATCTGTGAGCCATCCAATGCGTTAAGCATGAATTCAGTGGCTATTGGTCCGGGCGCGAGCAGTTGTGCACGCATCGCTTGTTTCTGGCTAGCGAGTTCTTGTGCAAGCCCTTCAGTTAGCGCAGTAACAAAAAACTTAGTTGCAGAGTAGGGTATCGAACTCTCGAATAATGCATAACCCGCCCCGGATGCAACATTCATGAGCCGAGCTGCTTGTTGATGTTTTAGCTGGCTGAACGCTGCTGTTAACACGGCCACGGCGGTCACGTTCACTGCAATCATGGAGCGCATCATTTCTGGCGTCGTGTCCCACGTGTAATCCCAGTGGCCAAAGGCTGCATTGTTGATCAATACTTCGATGCCAAGCTTGGGCAGCTCATTGGCAAGGTTTTGTACCTGTTCTGCATCCGCGAGATCAACCACTCGATATTCAGCGCTTGGTGCACCTGAGTCGAGAAGCTCCACTTGCAAGTTTTCTAGCAGAGATTCGCGTCGCGCGACGACAACTAACCGGTCTCCGCGACTAGCAAATTGTTTTGCAATTGCAGCGCCTAATCCACTGCTCGCACCTGTAACCATTACATTCGCCATAATTTTTCCTTAGATATCAAAATGTGTGGACTCTGAATTTTCCCAAATCAAGCGTGTCAAATTCACTGAATTTGGATTCCAGCATTAAAAACCTTAGTGACTGCCTCGAAGTAGCGAGCGTCGAGGGCGTCGTTAGCTTTCGTGTTGTTGAGTTTGGCTACCCGATATCTGCTGATAAACCAGTGCTCGGTTAAGGCGCTGAACAGAGCCTGGATCATGTCAGCATCTATGTCGTTTCTGAGCACGTTCATTTTTTGCAGGTCGTGTATGAAATTGATTCCTTTTTTCTGCAATTCTTGTTCAGTAGCACTAGGCTTGTATTCGCTTTCAAAACTCTCAAGCGCGAACATGCGTGCAACTTCTGGGTGTTGCTTCAGAAAAGAAAAGTAAGCTGAAAGTGAAGCGGCAATGCCTTCTTCCGGATGATCGGGCTGCGCGGAAAATAACGCTAGTTGCTGTTTGGCGTAGGATGCAACTGATGCATCTTTAACCGCCTTCCACAACCCTCGCTTATCTCCAAAATAGTGGTGGAGCAGGCTCTTGGTAACTCCAGCTTCTTTTGCGATCAAGCTTAATGAAACAGCCGCATACCCACGCTCTAAGAACAATGTTGTTGCGGTGCTGAGTATTGCACCGGAGGTTTTATCGCGGTCTCTCTTTTGAGGAGTGTGGGCTTTATCTTTCATTAGGTTTGGCTTTAATTAACTGGACGTCCGGTTAATTAAATCAGAATAGGCAGTGAAACGCAAGCGTTCGATGCTTTATCAGGTGTTTGGTAAAAAGATAGTTGGGGACACTGATAACTTACCGGTAAGGGTGCTTTATAGAGTTGGTGCCCAGGAGCGGAATCGAAACACCGACACGAGGATTTTCAGTAGAACGCGTGACCGAATCGTTATATCAATCAATAAGTTGCAGGCTAGAAATCGGAGTGTGCTAAGAAGTGTGCTATGAATTCCAGCTAATCTCGCGAATTAAAGTGCTTTGAATTCAGTTATTCAAAGCACTTTAGAGTAAACATTTCATCCCCGTTCTTTGAGTGACTCAATAAAATATCGCGCCAGATCCGCAGTCCCATCAGGGAGGTTCGTTGACCTGGAAGCCAGTGGGCAGATTCCATTAGTACTGACATTTCCATCTCTTTCGGTCCCGGTACCTGTGTAAGTACCGCCCCGGAAGCTTGGGCGTTCTTCGATGTTTACAGGTGAAGCATACGCATATCGTCTACCTTCGAGAACGCCGGCTTCTGCAAGGAATCCGACCGATCCTCTCGAAGCCGCAATAGGTTTTCCTGCTTCTGCTGCATTTTTGACTAGATCTGTAACAGTTTGCTCCAGTGCCGACCCTCTGGGCGGCGCCATGCAGGGAAGTGCTATCGCGCCATAATCATCCATAGAGACATCAGCAATTTTATGGTCTACCTCAACTGTAACTGACCCTGAAGTTATATCCATTCCATCATTAGTTGCAATTTCAACTCGGTAACCCTCTGCTTCGAGCATATTTTTCATCAGGAGTACTTCTTCTTCAAGCATGAGTTGCAGATCACGGGAGTTATCGCGAATAAACATCAGCACGGTATTTTCATCTGCCACTGACAGGTTACCTGCTAGCAAAGCGAGCCCTGTTAGTATTGTTAAAAGAAAGTTCTTCATTGGTAATTCCTCCGTCAATATCGAAATATTTTTTACTTAAGTGCTAAATTACCGCACTCCCTCATTTTTCTTTAGAGCCAAAATTCAAACTGGTTTCGAGCTTGTCTCCCGGCCCGGCAGTTCGGCGGTGATACCATCTAGATCTAATTCGTTGCCTTCAGCATCATGGACTTTGATGCTCGCCAGTGGCTTTTCAAAGTTCTTGTCTTTAAGAATCAGGATATTTCTTTTCTCAGGTTCAACCCATTTATCTGCCCACTGACGCACCGCTATCATGACTGGGAAAAGGTCGCGGCCTTTCTCAGTGAGCTCATATTCAAAGCGAGGTCCATGTTGGCCTTGGTCAATCTTCTCTAATATTTCATGCTTTACCAGTGTATTCAGGCGATCAGTCAATACGTTTTTGGCGATATTCAAATTGCGCTGCAGGTCGGAGAATCGCCTAACTCCCAACATTACTTCTCGCAAAATCAGGAACGACCAGATGTCGCCAACTTCTGACAGGCCACGTGCGACAGAGCAGTCTTCCGATGAAAAATCAGTTCTCGACATAGGATTAGTGTTGCAGATCTAGTTGCGTAAAGCAACCATATAATATAGTCTCTTTAAAAAACCATAATTTGAAATCTTCAATTGGACGCTATTTTGAGATTAAGCGTTTAAGAGATAAGAGATAAGAGGGAAATCCTGTAATCAACACTAATGGAAAAACAAATGGAAAAACAAATGGCAGAAAAAATATGTCTGATCACTGGCGTAGGTCCCGGAACGGGGACCCAGCTAGTCCACCGCTTTGCCAAAGATGGCTACACCGTTGCGATGTTGGCGCGAAGCAAGGAAAGACTCGACGAGCTTGAGGAAAGTCTCAAAAACGTAAAGGGTTATGTCTGTGACGTCGGAAACATTGAGCAACTTCAAACATCGATAGAAGAGATAAAGAGCGAGTTAGGTAGTCCTGAGATTGTTATTCACAACGCGGTAGGGGGCACATTCGGAGATTTTCTTGAAATTAAGCCCGAAGATTTGGAGCTCAATTTCCAAATTAACACAATGACACTGCTGCATCTTGGACAGCTACTCGGACCCGATATGATTGAAAGAAAGTACGGCGCCATTCTTTGTACCGGGAATACATCGGCCTATCGTGGTAAAGCGGGGTTTGCTGGATTCGCGCCAACCAAAGCGGCACAGCGAATTCTGGCAGAATCAATGGCTAGACGTCTGGGTCCCGAAGGAATACACGTTGCCTATATAGCAATCGACGCAGTAATTGATGTGCCCTGGGCTAGAGAAATGTTCTCAGAGGCGCAAGATGAATTTTTCTGTCAGCCTGCTGATATAGCAGACGAGTGTTTTCGAATTGCAAACCAGCCCAAATCTGCGTGGTCATTTAACGTAGAAATCAGGCCTTACTGTGAAAATTGGTAGTGATCGCAAGCTTAGACTTTAGCTCGTCGATTTCAAAAAATTGGTTTTTAGGAGATTCTCAATGATTTTAGAAAATTCAGATGCAGTTCATGCCCTGGCTTTATGGGCTTCACTTAATTTGGCATTGATGCTGATCCTGGCGCTGAATGTATTCCGCTGGCGTGTTAAGGAAAATGTTGTCGTTGGTTTGTCAGATAGCTTCGGGCTGGAGCGGGCAATGAGGGCGCATGGAAACAACACAGAATATGTTCCCAGTATACTCTTTGGGCTGTTACTGATGGCTCTGCTGGGAGAAAACCCTCTCTATATCCATATAGGTGGGGGTGTGTTGCTCTTGGCGAGAATACTGCACGCAATAGGCATTCAACAAAGTTACACACCGGTGCCATTGGCTAGAGCTTCGGGAAATATTGTTTGCTGGCTATTATTTGCCACCGTAATAATCAGGCTGTTGTTACTTTCGTTGTGATTCTCAAAATGAACTTAGAAGGATTTCTTCGTCAGTCAGTGTATTTCCCCAATGTTGGTGGTCATCCTTTAGCGATTAGTTACTGTCGCGTGCACATCAATATCCATTCAATTACAACAGGACTTCAAGCTCTGTGTGTTTCTGAATTTTCACCGTGTTTAGCACAGTGCAATTGCTAACCAATATTTGCACAAAGCAACCAATAATAGTCGAGGGATCAAATCACTATGACAGCACTTAACTACAAAAATGAAGATGGTGTTGCGCAACTCACCCTCGACAATCCACCACAAAACCGATTTGCACCCGAGGTATTTGAGGGGATGGCAGATGCGGTTGCAGACCTCTCCAGTCGCGCGGACACAAGAGTGCTTCTAATTAAATCCAATGGCCCTGACTTCAGTTGGGGCGGAGATATTCGAGTCTGGCGGAATGTAAATAGCGAAGAGTTTGGTGCCAATGTTGGACAAGCCCTCAGCCTTGTTAATGCTCTGGAGAGTTTGCCATTTCCAGTGGTAGTTGCAGTGCAGGGACATTGTAGAGGCGGTGGTTTTGAGTTGGCACTTCGTGGAGACATTATCATAGCGGCGGAGGACGCGAAGTTTGGCCATTCTGAGGCAACGATTGGCATATTCACACTTCTGGGAGGCGTGCAGCGAGTTGCAGACCGAGTTGGAAGAACAAGAGCATTCCAGTTTGCCGCCACCTCGGAAATGGTTAGCGCTCAGCAAGCACTGGAAATTGGATTGATCAATGAAGTCGCTGGTGTGGATGAGCTGGATGTGGTGACAGACAAATGGGTCAATATCTTCGCGACAGGTGCAACTCTCGCCCACGGAGCCCACAAAAAACTGCTGAACGCACGCTCCAACGGTGGGCTAGTAGCAGCAGATCTACTGATGCCAGGCCTCGCTAATCAGCTACATGCATCGGCGGACGTGCAGGAGAATCTTGCTGCGGCGGTGGAAGCCGTAAACACGGGAAAACCGAGGCCCGTTTTTAAGTTCAAGGGTAAATAAGTCAATTAAAGACAACCATGAAAAAGGAAAACAGCTATGTCACTAGATCTTGATGCGGTAGCGGCGCAACTGAAAAGCGCTCCGAAGGAGACGTTCAATCGGAAAGAAGTTGAAGCGGAAATCAATCATTGGTTCTTTGATGTCTACTTGAGACATTGGGTAGCTGTAGGCAAAGGTGAGAGGGATGAAGGCCCTGAATTTATCTTGCAGTACTGGGGCACTCCTATGTACGCGACCAACGATAAACCCGAATTCGCCCTTTGGCTCAACACCGATGAGCAAGTCGTAAAATTTCTCACCATGCAACATCAACTGCTTCAAGAAGCCGGTTACTCCCATACCGAAGTGCCCGACAAGAGCGTAAGGGCCTATAACAGTTCAGGAGGTGCTATTGAAGTTATCTGGTCTCGCCGGTCTTCCGATAACACAGAAATTCAGCGTTTCGTTGTCCACTTTGAGGTCGTGAAATTTGGTGACACATGGAAAGTGGTTGGAGTGCAGTCACGGGGTAGTGATGCATCGAAGGATGGCAATACTTTAGAAGGTGCTTGGGCGTTGTAGGCCAGCTTGGAGACGATGTGAAATGACGGAAGCCGAAGCAAAAGAACTACGGGGGACACTCACAACTTAACAACTTAAGGTTGTGAAAAGTGTAGCCGTGAGACAGACAATTAGGAGATGGCGACTCGGGACGGAAGAATCCAAACAGGCTTAGGCCTGTTTGTCCCCTGCGGGCTTCGCGCTATGCGCTCGTTGCAAATTGCTGACGCACAGTCGAACCATATCGATGTCTCTCATCCAGTCCCTGGGCACCATATACAAAAAAGCCCCGCTGAAAGCGAGGCTATTTTGTATATGGTGCCCAGGGGCGGAATCGAACCACCGACACGAGGATTTTCAGTCCTCTGCTCTACCGACTGAGCTACCTGGGCATAACAAAACTTTTATCTGGTTCGTGCATCCTGCACACGCGGCAATGCTTCGCATTGCTCCTCTGCTCATCCCAGCCAGCAATCACAGATTGCTGTCGTTCCGACGGCGCTTGAAGCTGCCGCTTCAAAAACGCTTGTCTTCACCCAACTGAGCTACCTGGGCATTTTAAGCTATTGTGTTTGCTTATACTTCGTTGAAGCCCAACATCTCGTTCAGTCACTTACTAATGTAAGCTCCTTCTCTCGATTTGGTCTTCGCCTCGTCTAAGCTGCACTCAGAACGCTTAAACCCATAAAAGATTCATTAGAAGTGTCATCTTTCGCAAGCCGCGTATTAAATAGAATCTGCGCTTTTTAGTCAAGCGAGGCAGCGAATTTACTCGCTTTCAGGCACATAGCCCTCGGCTTGGTCGAAATCCTCATTATTGAGGAATTTATCCATCTCGGTTTGCAGGTATACGCGGTCATCCGCGTTCATCATGTTCAGCTGTTTCTCATTAATCAGCATAGTTTGTTGGCTCTGCCATTCGCTCCAGGCCTGTTGTGACACGGTTTCATAGATTTCCTGGCCTTTGGCACCTGGATAAGGTGGTACCGCCAGTCCGGGCAGTTCCTTGTTGTATTTCTTGCAATGTACCATTCGTGACATACGGGTCTCGTTATTTGAGTTGCCGGCGGGCTAAGGTTTCTCGGCCAGTTGTGACAATAATTTCTTTACCGGGGCGGCTAATCCAATTTCCATAGAATGGTTTAAAGGGTACCAGAGCCAGCGATCAGTTTCCGCAATTTCGTTTGAATTGTTGTCGGTTCGCATCCGAACTGGACTAATGTCCAAATGATAATGGGAGAAGCTGTGACGTATTGTTGCCAGTTGTTCACGCTCAAGCAGGCTGATCCCGACCACCAAATTTCGAGCTAGATGGGGCAGGGTGTTCATGCTCGGCGACTCGGGCAGGCTATAGAGTGAACCCCAAATGCCAGACGCAGGTCTTTTCTCCAGTAGTACTTCGCCAGCCTGGTTCTGAAGAATAAACATGGCAACGGATTTTACCGGCAATACCTTCTTTTCCTTTTTCCCGGGAAATAGCGCTACACGGTTTTGCAACTGTGCAGCACAGTCCGTCTGCAATGGGCATTGTGGACAAGCCGGCGAGCTGCGTGTGCACACGGTGGCGCCGAGGTCCATTATGGCTTGGGTGTAATCGGCGACACGTTTGCTTGGCGTAATCGATTCGGCTATTGCCCACAGTTCTTTTTTTACTGCAGACTGTTCGGGCCAGCCGGGTATTGTGTGATAGCGAGCCAACACGCGCTTCACATTTCCATCCAGTATGGGCGCGCGAATCCCCATTGAAATTGCAGCTATTGCTCCGGCTGTAGATTGACCAATGCCATCTAGTTCCATTAGGGTTTCCACGCTCTGTGGGAACTTGCCTGCGTATTTTTCCGAAATAGTTTTTGCGGTCTTGTGCAGATTTCTGGCTCTGGCGTAATAGCCTAGCCCAGTCCATAGGTGCAGTACTTGGTCGGTTTCTGCTGCGGCTAAGTCCTGTACTGTTTCGAAACGATCCATGAAACGTTGGAAGTAAGGAATAACTGTGCTGACTTGAGTCTGTTGCAGCATGATCTCCGAAATCCAAATCCGGTAAGGTGTACGATCTATTTGCCAGGGAAGGTCACGACGACCATGGTTGTCGAACCAATCGAGAATTTGCGTTGCGAAGAGAGGTTTGTTGGCAGGCATTAGCCGAATCTATCAGGCTAGCTTAGTTGAATAGGTTGCGAAGTAAACCACGGGCACCATCCCTGACTTCTGCAGGTAGCTGATCTGTTATGATTTCGTTAAGACGACTTCTTACTGCGTTGGTTCCTATCTGTGTGAAAATTTCACGTACTTGGCTGAAGTCGGGTCGGCAATATTGACTTACATCATCGGCGAAGGCGGCGGCACATTCAACCGGCCATGACACATCGTGATAAAGATCGTCGACGGGAATTGTTTGCAGATAGGGTTCACCCAATACCGTGAACAACAAATCGTACGCGAAGATTTGTTCGTCGAGATCGATACCCCCAGTGCCCGTGATGTCAAAATTATCCATGCGTAACTTCAATTGTTGATTCTCTTTTAAGCCATTATCCAAAAGAATGAAGCCGCTGAGTTCTGCAAAGCGAATCACGTCGGGCCATTGCTCTATGGCACCGCCACCAGGGCTAAGTGCCGAAATTGCGGTGAAGACCTGCTTGATTACCCCTATATCCACGCTGTTCTCGGTGATGGCGAAGGTAGTTGATCCCTTAAGTGAATCTCGCAATGTATTAGTACTATTGCCGGAGGCGCTATAGTCAATTTCTACATCCAGATTTCCAGTTACAGAATTAAGGCGCGAAATACTGGGCGCCAATTCAACAATGTTCAGCTTGCTGATTGAAAGCTGCGTACTTAAGGCCGCATCCTGCGCTCGGCCATCTACTCGAATATTTCCTTGAATGTTTCCCGAGAAAGCAGAAATGGGTTGAATCTCAATATCCAACACCCCGTCTTCGACATTGGTGAATACATTAATATCTACAAATTCCATGTCGTTGGCTGCTATCGATTCAATAGAAATTGAGCCAAGCACATTGAATGCCTGAAGTAGTTCAATAGGGATTTCTGTGTCGCTAGTTGCGGCGGAATTTTCGTCGACCGAGTTGAGGCTCGCAGTACTATTGGGCTCTATTATTGCAGAGCTTGTTTCATTGCCGGTTGAATCTGCTGGATCAGTTTCGGTTATGAACGTGGATAAGTCGATTCGGTTACTTACTATTTCATAACTAATGTTAGTAGGCGTAAACTCGGTAGGGAAACGCACATCAGCGTTAGCTTCTATTTCCGTGTCCGCCATTTGCAGCAAGAAACCAGGAATCTCCATGCCGAACTCGTCGCCGCTAAAACCTAGTTCATAATTTATCTGAGGCGTTCGCAGATTAGTAAGGTTCAAATTACTAGCAGTAAAGTCTTGCTCGATCTCGCTGAGTCCTAATGTTTCCATTAAGCCCCTCGGATCGAAGCTATTCGATTTGAGTGAACCTTGAAAAGAGACAGCTTCGCTCAAGTTGTTAACTTTTAAATCGCCCTGCAACAGCATCGGAGTGAGATTGAAATTGATATTTTCCAGAGAAATATTTCCCGCGTTAATGTCGGCAGTAACATTGCTACGAAATCCCATGGCCATGGGTTTGGTCATGCCGTTGTTCAGGAAGTCAAAATTCACGTCAATGGTAAAAGGTCGACCTTCCAAGTTGGTGTCGGTGCTGATGAGGTCCAAATTGTTGACGCTATAACGTACTCCCTGAGACAAATCCTGTATATCAATGCTGGCGTTGTTAATTTGCAGGCGCTGGAATGAAACGGTCACTATATCGCCATTACTTTCCGCCGAAGTAGCCTGTGTGCTTGGGAGAGAATCTTGTGCACTGGAAGAGGAGGCTAGGCTAGCATTCTCTGAATTACCGTCACTGGGGGTCGCGCTTACGTCCCAATTGCTTTTACCGTTAGTGTCAATATAGTAATTGATATGGAAGTCGTCGGTGGATAATTCCCTGATCAAAATCTCGCCGCCGATTAGAGCTCGCAGGTCGACTTGCAGTAGCGCCGCTGAAGTGGATGCAAGCTCCTGTGGTGATGCAGGGTTCTTCAGACGAATATCGTTTAATGTCAGTCCGATGGATGGGAAAAAACTGATGTCCATGTCGCCGGCAATAGTTAATTCATAGCCGGTGCTTGACAGCACGGCAGCTTGAATCGCTGCCTTGTTCTGCGCCGTGTTGACGGACAGCAATAGAATTACACCGGCTACTATCAGTAACAGGATGAGTCCGAGCAGTATCTTGGCTAGTCTTTTTAACATGTTTGTTTAGCAGCGCATTCAGGAATGTTACGGAGTATTGCTGTTTGTCGGAATTTGTTCAAATTTGGCTCTAGGGTTCGCGATGCTCTTCAGCCCGTGCGAGCTGCCTAGTTTAACGGATTGAGATGTCACTTGCACGACAGCTATCGACAACTCGGCTGGGGGTTGCAGAATCGAGAGGCACGCAAAGAAGCCCATTCATTGGCTGCCTGGCTGCAGATTCGGCTGAGCCTTGGCTACTGGCGTGCCCAAATCAAGGCAAGCGCGTCACTGCTGCTTTCATTGCGGGAGAGCGAGCATTATAATGCGTTCTTTTTCGTGGACTCTAATCTGTCCTATATCCTAATAATGCCTGAAGCTTTAGCCTGGCCCAGCGACTTAGACAACAGCGATCCAATTCATGAGAACAGCAACTGTAGAGCGTAATACCAAGGAAACTCAGATTACGGTAACCGTGAACCTCGACGGAAGCGGCAAGCTAGAGGTTGATACCGGTCTGCCTTTTCTTGATCACATGTTGGATCAGATCGCGCGTCATGGCTTGATCGATATGACAATTAAGGCGGTGGGCGATCTCGAAATTGATGCACACCACACAGTGGAAGATATCGGCATTACCCTGGGGCAGGCCTTCGATAAGGCGCTGGATAGAACGGGTATCCGACGCTATGGTCATGCCTATGTGCCATTGGACGAAGCACTTTCTCGCGTAGTCATTGATTTCTCAGGTCGCCCCGGCCTGGATTATCACGTGCAATTTGTCAAAGGTACGGTTGGTGCATTTGATGTCGATCTATTTCATGAATTTTTTCAGGGTTTCGTTAACCACTCTCTGGTTACCCTGCATATAGATAATATTCGCGGGAAAAATGCACACCACCAGATTGAGACAATCTTTAAGGCCTTTGGTCGTGCCGTGCGCATGGCGATTGAAGCAGATCCTCGTCAGGAAGGTGTAATACCATCAACCAAAGGATCGCTTTAAGACTTCTGAATTAGAACATCGAGTTTAGTCAAAGCGCACTAATTCCTAAAACTTTGTTGTAAATATTCCTCACATGAACAAGATCGCGGTAATTGATTACGGCATGGGCAATCTGCATTCTGTTGCGAAGGCGATAGAGCATGTTGGTCGTGAATCGGGCGAAAAGCTTGAGGTCATAGTAACGGCCGATGCCAAGAAAATAGCCGCGGCCGATCGGGTCATATTTCCTGGCGTGGGTGCTATTCGTGATTGCATGGCGGAAATTCTTCGTCTCGATGTGGATCAGATCGTGGAGGATGCCATGAAGGCTAAGCCGGTTTTGGCGATCTGTGTCGGCATGCAGGCATTAATGCGGCATAGCGAAGAAAATGGCGGAGTTGACTGTTTGGGGTTTCTAGACGGCGATGTTCGTTATTTTGGCGATGCTCTCACCGGTGCCAACGGGGAGCGTCTGAAAGTTCCGCATATGGGCTGGAATCAAGTTAAGCAAATCAAGCCTCACCCTTTGTGGAAAGATGTGCCTGACAATAGTCGCTTCTATTTTGTTCACAGTTACTATGTGCAGACAGAAAAACGAGAAATGGTTACAGGTATTAGCAATTACGGCACCGACATAGTTGCAACCGTCGCCGCAGACAATATTTTTGCCACGCAGTTTCATCCAGAGAAAAGTCAGACGGCAGGGCTTACTCTGCTTAGCAATTTTTTGCGTTGGGACGGTTCGGCATAAGAAGAGGTAGTGATTTTTTACCGGCAGTAAATAGACCAAGCGAATAATTTGAAGTAGATGAGCAATTAGATGAGCAATTAGATGATAGTAATTCCAGCAATCGATTTAAAAGATGGTCAATGCGTGCGTTTACGCCAGGGTCGTATGGAAGACTCCACAGTCTTTTCCGATGATCCGCTTAGCATGGCTGGAATCTGGCAGACGAAAGGAGCACGTCGCCTGCACGTGGTGGATCTCAATGGCGCATTCGCTGGGACTCCAGTTAATGCCGAGATAGTTACCAGCATTGCCTCAACCTATCCAGATTTGCCGATACAGATTGGTGGAGGAATTCGTAATCTGGAGAGTGTGGAGTTTTACATTAACGCCGGTGTAAGCCATGTAATTATTGGCACGGCGGCGGTGAAAAACCCGGGGTTCGTAGAACAAGCCTGTGCCGCTTTTCCGGGGAAGATAATAGTCGGCATCGATGCCATCGGCGGCATGGTTGCGACAGAAGGTTGGGCGGATGTATCAGATGTTTCGGCCGTTACCCTGGCAGATAAACTTGCCGACTACGGTGTAGAGGCTATTGTTTATACTGACATTAACTGTGACGGCATGATGCGCGGGGTAAACATCGAGGCCACCAGGGAGCTAGCGGATTATTCACCAATTCCGATTATCGCATCCGGTGGTATTAGCAAGTTGGCTGATATAGCGGCAATAAGAGAAGCATCGGAAGCGTCCACTGGCGGTGGAATCATGGGTGTAATAACTGGGCGCGCGATTTATGAAGGCACTTTAGATCTGGCCCTTGCACAACAGCTATGTGATGAATGATACAGTTTTAAATTTGGTAGACTTCTAGTCTCTCTCGAAGAAGTAACAAACTATGACATTGGCTAAACGAATAATTCCCTGTCTGGACTGCGAGAACGGTCGTGTGGTGAAGGGTGTTAAATTTCTCGATATTCGTGACGCGGGCGACCCGGTGGAAGTAGCCAAGCGTTATTGTGATGCGGGTGCCGACGAGATTACCTTTCTTGATATTACTGCGAGTCACGAAGGCAGAGAAACTACAGTGCATACGGTGGAAGCTATAGCTAGTCAGGTATTTATTCCACTGACTGTAGGTGGCGGCATACGCACATTGGAAGATATACGCGCCATGTTAAACGCCGGTGCAGATAAGGTGGCAATCAACACCGCGGCGGTAGTGAATCCAGATTTTGTTCGCGAAGCGGCACAGCGCTTTGGCTCGCAATGTATTGTAGTTGCTGTCGATGCGAAACAAGTATCCAGAGAGGGTGAAGCTCTGAAATGGGAAATCTTTACTCATGGTGGGCGCAATCAAACTGGCATTGATGCTATTGAATGGGTAAAGCGCATGGTGGAATACGGTGCTGGTGAGATATTGCTAACCAGTATGGACAGAGACGGCACTAAAATAGGATTCGACCTGGCGCTTAACCGAGCGGTGAGTCGTGCCGTACTCGTACCCGTAATTGCTTCAGGCGGTGTCGGCAATCTGCAGCATTTGGTGGATGGGGTGTTAGAGGGGGAGGCTGATGCTGTGCTTGCGGCGAGTATATTTCACTTCCAGGAGTATTCGATTCAGGAAGCGAAACAGTTCATGGCTGCGCAGGGAATTGAAGTTCGCAGCTAACTTTCAATTCTCTACCAATTCCCTACTTTCTCAATTGCCTAGTTTAAATTTCGTTGTGCAAATGAACCTGATGTATTGAGCGGGCGCTGTGGTTTAAAGGCATTAATCCCTTTCAGCACATTCAATGCTTCATTCAGTGGGTAGTCGTTCACCAGTACTTCTTCGGCGGAAATTAGTGCATCGGCGATTCTTTGGTTCTCTGTACCAGTGCCATTGCCATTTTCCAAATGGCCATCCAAATCGGCTTCGTTGTATTGCATCACATTGCGCGAACGGCGCGTTACGAAGGCTTCATCGACGATAATATCGGGGTCTATGCCTTGCGCCTGAATGGAACGGCCGCTTGGAGTGAAATAAAGAGAAGTGGTTAGCTTGATCGCACGTCTTTCATCTAAAGGTAAAACAGTCTGCACCGAGCCCTTGCCAAAACTGCGTGTACCCATAATTATTGCGCGGCCGTGATCTTGCAACGCTCCGGCAACAATTTCAGAGGCAGAGGCGGAACCGTTATTTATCAAGACCACCAGGGGAACATCACCCGCTACAGTCTTGCGCGTTGCAGAAAAATCCAGGCCGGTTTGTTCCAGTCTGCCTTCGGTATAGACGATGCGGCCCTCGCTGATGAAGGCATCAACCACGCCAACCGATGCTTGTAGTATTCCGCCTGGGTTATTGCGTAAGTCCAACACTATGCCCTTGATAGGTTGGTCGATGGCTTCGTTCTCTTCGAACAATTCTTCTATTTCCTTTTCCACCTCGATGCCGGTATTTACACGAAACTGGGAAATTCGAAGATAGGCATAGCCGGGAGCGAGCATGCGGCTGCGAACACTGGCAATGGCAATCACTTCACGAATTATGGTTACATCGAAGGGCTCCAACCCTTCTCTTGCTACTGTCACCGTCACTTCCGTGCCGGGTTCACCGCGCATCATCTGCGCCGCCTCTTCCGGTAACATTTCACGTAGTGGCTTATTGTCTATCTGTATGATTAGATCTCCGGCCTTGATGCCGGCGCGATCTGCCGGTGAGTCATCAATAGGGCTGATGACTCGGATGTAACCATTCTCTCGACCAACCTCTACACCCAAGCCGCCGAATTCACCAGTGGTAGTTTCTTCCAATAGGTCGAAATCATCACCGGCCATATAGGCGGAATGTGGGTCCAGCCCGGCAAGCATGCCGCGTATGGCATTTTCCAGCAGTGTCTTGTCGTCAATTTCCTCAACATAGGACAGGCGAATTCGGTCAAGTGCTTCGGTAAACATTCGGACCTCATCCAACGGAAGAGGTAGAGTTTGTTGCTGGGTCTGAGCACTGGCCGCTGGGGAGAGTATCAATCCCAGAACTAGCGTAAGTGACGCAATCAAGGTTAAAGCAGGCGATTGCCTGCGCGGTTTACCGGGAAAACTTGATGGATGCAAATTCATAGTTAAATCCTGTTGTTACCCAGCCTGAATGGGCTGTAATTCAAGCTCCAGGCAAACTGACTCTGTCAGTCTCTTTTATACGAATAATGCTAGTGTTTCAGTTTATTCGACAATACGCAAATACCGACGAATCAGAACCCAAAGTTGCAATACGCTTGCACCATCATCCTGTCGCCAACCCTAATTTAGGTTGCTTCAGTCATTCTGATTAGCGCTTGTAGTGCAAATAGAAGGAGAACAGTGGATGCAGTGATTCATTTCAAAGCCTGCAATTTCAAGTGCCTCCATTAAACTGAGACAGAGTCTATTTTGCAAGCCAGTCTATCGGATTCTGCGCTTCACCATGATGTCGTATCTCGAAATACAGTCCTGCCTGAGATTGCTCCGCGTCTTGCTTGGCTGTGATTTCACTTGCTCTGCCAGATGTGGCCAATATATCGCCGGCATCGACCCAATCACCGGCTTGTTTAGACAGGGCCTGATTGGCTCCGTATAGAGTCATATACCCTTCACCATGATCGATAATTAGCAGCAGACCAGTGCCACGTAGCCAATCGGCAAACACCACTCTACCTGAATGAATGGCCTGAACCGGAGTTCCTTCGCTTACGCCGATGGTAATACCCTGTCGTCGCAGGTCACCATCGCCATAACGAGAACCGTAGCTGCTTATGATTTTGCCTTCGGCTGGCATTCTCAGTTTGCCGCGCTGTTCGATAAAGGGTGAGGTTTGACCCGATGCAGGAATATCGGCGATGGCTGTATTGATCTGCTCTATTAATTGTTGCAATTCCGCCTGGTCGATTTCCAGTTGTTCTAATTCAGATCTACGTGAAAAAATATTGGCTCTGAGTTGTGCAAGAGCGGTTTCCCGACGCTGTTTTGATTCAGTCAATGACTGTAATTTCTGACTCAACTGCGTTTGTTGATTCTCGAGTTGCCTCGCTTTTGAATCCAGTTCTGAATTCACCTGCTTCGTTTCATCCAGAACTTTTTGGAACGATTCGATACTCGCGAGCTGCGATTCTGTGAATAGCCGGTGGTAATGCAGCATTCGCGCACTTTTGGAAATATCTTGTTGATTGAGTAACAGTTTTATGGCGCTTTGATTGCCGGACATATACGCAGTTCTAATGGTCTGAGCAAGTAGAGCGTTCTGAACGGTCATCTCAGATTCAAGCTGCGCGGATCGAGCCGAAAGCACATTCATTTCCGTTTGAGTTTCTGACAGCGCTTGTTCCGTAGTCGATATTGATTTACTAATAGTCGAAATTTGCAACTCAGCCTGTTGTAAATTTTCTTCCTCTTGAGATTGTGATGTATTGGCCGCGGCGAGCCAAATTTTAATTTCATCAATGGCGTTGCTGAGAGCTGTAAGTTCCAGTTGAGCTTGATCTTTGTTTTCTGCCGAAAAACTAAAGCTCATGCACAGAAAGCTGCAGATAAATAATGCAGGTCTAAATATTGAGTATGCAGTTTTCGAATGAAGATTCATCTAATTGGTCATGGTTTCTATACTAAGAGACTTGGAATATGCTGTTATTGCGTTCGTTGGTTTGACTGGCGAACGAACTCCTAAGCACTGCCTAACAATACCTTGCCGGTCATTTCTTTTGGCACGGGCAAGTCTAATAGGGAGAGCAGTGTTGGTGCCAAATCTGAGAGGCTACCCTCGCTAATAAACTGTCTGCCGCTTTTGCCCACATATACTAGCGGGACTGGGCCGCTGGTATGGGAAGTAAGCGGCTGATTGGTCGTTGCATCCAACATCTGTTCGACGTTCCCATGGTCGGCCGTAATTAAAAGCTCGGCATTGGTTTCCTCTATGGCGGCAACGATGAGCCCCAGGCATTTATCGATGGCCTCTACTGCTTCTACGGCGGCATTGAAATCTCCAGTATGTCCAACCATGTCGCCGTTCGCGTAGTTGCAGATAATGGCATCGTATTTTTTTGATCGAATGGCAGCGACTAAATGGTCGGTGAGTTCGAAGGCAGACATTTCTGGTTTTAGATCATAGGTCTTAACATCCGGTGATGGGATCAGAATGCGGTCTTCATTATCAAAAGGAGCTTCTCGCCCACCATTGAAAAAGAACGTCACGTGAGCATATTTTTCTGTTTCTGCAATGCGAAGTTGAGTTTTGTGCTGATCGGCCAAATACTGCCCTAATACGTTATTCAGGGTTTGCGGAGGATAGGCACAAACCGCGTCAATGTCTGCGGCGTACTCGGTGAGCGTAACGAACTCGCTCAAGTTTGGCCTGGCGGCTCTAGGGAAAGCATCGAAATCATTATCGACAAAGGCTCGCGTAATTTCCCTTGCTCGGTCGGCACGGAAGTTCATGAAAATTACAACGTCATCATCATTGATTGTAGCTGCGTGGTCAGAGGCTGAACCTACTAGAGTTGGCTGGACGAATTCGTCGTCTTCATCTCTGCCGTAAGCAGCATCCATAGCCATGCTTACATTTTCGTATTGGAAATTTGCTTTACCCTGAGTGAGCATGTCATAGGCTGGTTGAACTCGCTCCCAGCGGTTGTCCCTATCCATGGCAAAAAATCGTCCACAGACCGATGCCACCCTGCCTTTGTTAGAACCAACAAGAGTTTTCTCGGCTCGCAGTAGGGAAGCCAAGGCACTGCGGGGAGGCGTGTCACGACCATCGAGGAAGGCATGCAAGTATATTTGAGAGGCGCCTTTGCGGATGGCCAATTCGATCATGGCGATAATTTGATCCTCGTGGCTATGGATACCACCAGGGGACATGAGTCCAAATAGGTGAACTGCGGAGTTGGCCGACACCGCTTTATCGATAGCTGCACAAAGTACAGTATTTGAAAAGAATGTGCCGTCTTCAATATCTTCATCGATGCGGGTTAGGCTTTGATATACAACCCGGCCAGCACCCAGATTCATGTGACCCACCTCGGAGTTTCCCATCTGACCTGCGGGCAGGCCGACAGACTTTCCTGACGTGCCTATAAGGGTATGGGGCCTGTCATTCCAAAGCGAATCCCAAACCGGGCTGACCGCAGCATGGATGGCATTGCTGCTGGTTTCCTCGCGATAGCCCCAGCCATCGAGGATGAGTAATAGTGCAGTCTTTTTGTTGTCGTCGATATCGGTCATGGAGTGGGTCATAGTCCTAAGAATTTAGCGGTTGTTTCGGTGTTTTATTATCCTTGAAAGCGGAAATCATAGCGAGAAGCTTCATGCTCTTTGAGAAGAGTTAAGGCGCCGATGACGGCCAATCTGATGTGACTAGAGCTAGCTTGCATTCCATTCTGGCTAAGTTTTCTTGAGAACTTCTTTAAGCCAGAGGACACGTGTATACTTGCAGCCCTTTTTGTGGACCGCAAAAGAGTCATGTTCAGTGTTTAGCTCTTTCAAGGTCTGAGAATTATTAGTACAGGCGGCCGGCAAACTAATCGGTTCGTGCATTACAGAGTTTACTATGGCGCAATTTGTAGAATTTATCGGTAATCACCTGGTTTTGGCGAGCATGTGGGTGATTACTATGGGCGCCATTATTTTCTATCATCAGCGCACGGCCAGCAAAGGCGTCGGGCCGCAGCAGGCAGTGATGCTCATCAACCGCCGTGACGCAATCGTGGTAGATGTTAGAGACAAGAAAGAGTTCGAGACTGGGCATATAGTGGATGCCATCAATATTCCACTTGCCAAGCTTGAGCAACGGCTTACTGAATTGAAAAAGCACCAACAAAAGCCGGTAATTGTAGTCTGTAAATTAGGACAGCATTCGGGTGAGGCCGCGAAAAAGATTCAGGCGGCGGGCCACGAGGAAGTGTTTAAGTTGTCTGGTGGTTTAACTGAGTGGAAGGCGCAATCAATGCCTTTGATAGTTTGATTAGCCGTCAGGCGTTTGACTAATAGTAACCGTACTAAATTTTGATAGTAAAACTACAGGATCAACCATGGCAGATACCGAAGACACCAACCCAGATGCAACAGCGGCGCCCGCAAACGATCAGCCAGAGGGCCCACAATTCGCCTTACAACGCATATATTTGAAGGATTCTTCCTTTGAATCACCGCGCAGTCCTACGGTTTTCCAGAGCCAGTGGACACCAAAGATCAATTTCGACATCAAGACTCGAAACTCCAAGGTGCAGGATGATGTCTACGAAGTAGTTCTGGTATTGACCGTTGAGGCTACTTTGGAAGAACAAGCGGCCTTCTTGGTTGAGGTTCATCAAGCCGGCATATTCACGGCGAAGGACTTTGATAACGCGCAAATGGAGCAGCTGCTTTCCACAGTATGCCCCAACATCCTGTTTCCTTACGCAAGAGAAGCTATAGATACTTTAGTGGTTAAGGGCAGTTTTCCGGCATTGATGCTGGCCCCAATTAACTTCGATGCCCTGTATGCCCAGCAAAAACAGGCACAGGCGCAAGAAGGCAATGGCGCTGCAGCCGATGCGCCGTCTGAAGTTACTAACTAGATCTTAGTCTGCGGACGCGAAGCGCAGCTGACGCCAGGCTTCGTAAACCACTACGGCGGCAGCATTGGATAGATTTAGGCTGCGGCTTTCTGGCAACATTGGAATTCGCAGCAGATTATCCGCACCCACCTGGTCTCGTACCAGCTCAGGTAATCCGCGGGTTTCCGGGCCGAAAATCAAGAAATCACCGCTTTGAAACGCAGCGTCGCAATAGTGTTTACTACCCTTGGTACTAATGCCGAAAAGTCTGTTTTCCCCCTGTTGCTGGTCGAACTCAGGCCAGTCTTGATAGGTCGATATACCAGCAAATTCGTGATAATCGAGGCCTGCCCGCCGCATTCTTTTGTCATCCAGTTCGAATCCGAAGGGCTTTATCAAGTGCAAGTGTGAACCTGTATTCGCAGCTAAACGGATAATATTTCCGGTGTTTGGGGGTATTTCAGGCTCGAAAAGCACGATGTTGATCAAAAATTCACCAATTAGTTGAACAGTGTTCACTTGCTGATTATTAGAATCGCCGAAGGGCGTGTTTCCTGATTATTTGATTTTTTCCCCCTTTTGCCCCGGGGTTCTGTGACTGAACCGTCACTTCTTCCCAAGCCCAATCATATTAACCCTAGTTTATCCCCTCGACAGGTGGATTTTGTTTTAGAATTTAGGGGCTTAAACGATACTCCTTTATGGCTTCCTTTAAGTTTTGGGCGTGTTTGCGTGCAAGACTGGAATATTAACTCCTCAAAGAAAGCAAACGCCTCGACAGAGGCGGCTAGCAGTGGTGGATGTCACGCCGCAGGAACCCAAGGGCGATAATGCAGTTATTCAGGAATAAAGCAAAGTCGAATAGTCGAGTTGGTTTAATGGTCAACTCGGATCAGCTTGTGGTTGCCCATATGGGAGAGCGCGATGGTGCCCCCTATTTGATCGATTGTCGGCGGGCCGCCCTGGAATCGGAACGAGACACAGCAAAGGTCCTGGCTAAGTTAGTTAAGGACATGGCTGTGCAAGACAAGCAGTGCAGCTATGTTCTGAATCGCAAGGACTACAACCTGCACCTTGTTGAAGCTCCCGAGGTTGAAGCCAGTGAGCTTCGTGCTGCAGTACGTTGGAAGATAAAAGATTTGTTAGATATGAAAGTAGAAGACGCAGCAATTGACGTGTTTCGGGTACCGGAAGACGCCTATCGTGGCCGCGAAATGGTGTATGTGGTGGCGGCACTAAAATCCAGGATTAAGAGCGTGGTGGATATGGTCACCTCCAGCGGCTTGGAGTTGGCAGTTATCGATATCCCGGAATTGGTGATGAAGAATCTTTCCGGATGTTTCATAGATGACGCAAATGGGGTGGCATTCATGGATTTGCGTCGTAACGGCAGTACCATGAATATTACTCGCGGCGGTGAGTTGTATTTAAGTCGGCGAATAAATACCCAGTTGGATCCTGATGTCATGAATTCCGCTGAATGGTCTGACCTAAAAGATCGCTTGGTATTGGAAATTCAGCGTTCTCTGGATTACTACGAAAGCCAAATGGGCCAGAGTCCAATTAACCGGATTGTCATAGGGCAGAGACAGCACGATGGTCAAGCCTTGACGGAGACCCTGAATGGACTGCTGAACGCCGACGTGAGCGTGCTCGATCTGGCAGAGTATATAAAAAGCGAAGTGAGGCTAACACCAGAAACTCAGCAAATTGGAATGGCGGCGATAGGCGCGACCTTACGCGGCAAGAACAAAATAAGTAAAACTGATTCTTCGGAGCAGGAAGCAGCCTGATGACTCAGCAGATTAATCTCTATTTGTCGGAATTCAGGGTTAAGAAAGACCCTGTGACCCTGTTGTTGATGGGGCAGGTCATAGGCGGCGTTTTAGCTATCATGCTGCTGTTAACCAGCTATGACTTTCTAGTTCGTTGGCAATTAAATGGTGAATTAGCGCAGCTGCAAGTGACGTTGCAAGAAGAATCTCAGAAAACCGCGGAGCTTGACGGACTTTTGGCTAGGCGCTCACAGAGTGACGAGTTAACACGGAGATTGGAAAATGCAGAAGCGCGCTTGCTTTCGGATCGACAAGTACGGGATTTTTTAAGTCGCACCAAATTGGGAAACTTGGTCGGATTTTCTGAATACTTCAAAGATTTGGCGCGCGCTTCCCTAGAAGGGTTTTCTCTTTCCACTATTGAAATTACAAGCGGTGGTGAGCAGGTTAAGTTATTAGGGCAGGTGGTGGACTCTTCGTTAGTTGTGCGTTTTGTAAGTAATCTGGAGCACGGCAATAGCCCAATTCGAGATCTTAATTTTAGTACTAATATCTCCAGGACCACTGTTGAAGAGCGCTTTTTCCCCTTTGAGTTGAGCACAGCCAGTGAATGAGAACTTAAGTAAGCAGTTGGATGCTGTTATCAAGAATATTGAATCTCGATCCGTGGCGGAGAAGTTGGCGGTATTTCTCCTAGTACTTACGGGATTGGTTCTAGGGTACCTGTCGTTGTTATCGGATCCCTTGCAAGCGGATATTGATAACGCACGAAGCCAGATTGCAAGTGTTATGCGCCAGATTCAGGCTCAGCAGTCTTCCTATACTGAAATGCTAGACGCCAGCCGAGAAGACCCTAACAAGTTTGCCAACGAGAGACTGGCTGTTGTCGAAAGAGAGCTGGAGCAGTTGAGTCGCGAAATTGGCGGTCTGGCCGGCGACCTTATTACACCAACAGATATGACCAGGATTTTAACCTCTGTGTTGGAGAGGCAATCGGGACTTGAATTGATCAGCTTTCAGAACATTGAGGCATCACCACTGCGAACAGATGCCGCGAGTGCCAGTGGAAATGAGGATGGTGTGAATAGTGGTGCGCAAGTGGCCCTATCGGGACAGGTATTTCAGCACGGCTTGCGAATCCAATTTCAGGGAGACTATTTTAGTACCTTGAAATATTTGCGTTTTATTGAGCAGATAAGCGGCAGTTTTTTTTGGGATTCAATCACGTTTCAACAATTTGATTGGCCTCAAGCGATGGTAACTCTGCAGATTCACACGATTAGTACAGACTCAGGATTCATCGGTGTTTAGGGCTATGCGTAAATTATTATTGTTAATAGCCTTGGGAGCTGTAACACAGGCGTCGGCTGATGTAATCGATGGTGAAGAATTAGTGGATCCTACTAAACCTCTTTTTTATGATTCCAGGAGAGGCGATGAAACCGTGTCTGAGCTTTTAAGAACAGTAGTTCCTGCAAGCTTTGATATCAGTTTTATTCGAGCGGGTAGTGTGGATTCCGTTGCGGTGATAAACAATTTGCGTGTCTCTGTGGGGGACGTCATCGGTGGAGCACAGGTAGTAGCCATAGATCGGGGTGGTGTGACGCTGTTAATCGATGATGAAGAAAGACGAATTAGTATGTACGACAGCAATATCAAATCCACACCGGTTGGTTGTTAGTGTGGGGCACAATATGATGAATAGAACCCTTAGGGACGACACGGTGATTTCAACTGCGAAACTTTTAGCACTGCTTCTGCTTTTTTTGCTGAGTGCCTGCGCGACCAGACCTGTTTCGGTACCCGATACGGCGATTCTAAGTGAAATTCAGGAAACCCTAGAGAATGCGGTGATAACGTTAGACGAGCAATCTGAAGAACTGACCGAGGATGATACTGACTTGTTGGATGAGTTGATTCCCTCGCTATCTCTTGATGAAAGTTTGCTAGCACCGGTAGAGCGAAGAACTTCAATTTCCACAAGATCTAATTTGTCGGCCACTGAATTTTTCAATGATTTGTTTTCCGGTACCGATTACGGAGTTGTCGTAGGCGAAGAAGTAGATGTTCAGATTAATCTAAACCTACCGCCGGTAACTATTCAAGAGGTAATGGATATTGTTGCAGAAATCTATAATTTGGATATTACACGGCGTGGAAATTACTATACCGTTTTACCCGGTGGCTTGAGGACTCGTCAGTTTTCAATTGACTATCTTAACGTTCAACGACAGGGCAGCTCCAGTATTTCGGTGACCGCGGGAAGTTCTCAAGGCGGAGGTAATAGCAATAATGGCGGAGGCGGTTTTGGTGGCAATAGCGGCGGAATAAATAGCGGCTTCAACGGCTCCAGTAGTGGCCTCAACAACGGTAACAGTGGCAATTTTGGCGGTGGCAACATCGGCGGAGGTGCAGGAGGTCAGATTTCCACTTCAACCAGTACAGATTTTTGGTCCGATCTCGAGACGGCGATTTCAAATCTTATAGGAGTTCAAAGTTCGGGCAGCGGTTCATCCGCAGGTGGAGGTTTCCTGGGAGGCTTGGGTGGCGCCGGCAGTCGTAATCAGTCGACTGTAACCGATGAAGGGAAAAGTGTACTCGTGCAGCCATTGACAGGCATAGTTATCGTTACTGCCTTCCCTCATGAATTGGATAGGGTTGAGGAATTTATTAATGCAGCACAAGAATCCTTGCGCAGAGAAGTTATTATTCAGATACAGTTTCTGGAAGTAATTCTTAACAAGGGTTTCCAGTACGCCATCGATTTCAATACATTTGGTCTCGATGTAAACAATCCGTCCGATGGTTCCGCGGTATTTGCGGATAGCGATAATGATCAGGCTGCGGAATTTTTGGGCGGAGATTTTGGCATCGAAGGTATTTCAAACGCTCTTCAATTCAGTACAAATTTTGACGACTTCGACGCGGTTTTCCAATTACTGCAAACTCGCGGTACGACGCAAGTTATATCCAGCCCCCAACTACGGGTGCTCAACAATCAAAAAGCTGTCTTTCAAGATGGCTCTCAGGAATTTTTCCAAACCCAGGCTGATACCACCACGGTGGCATCGGCAAATAACACTACGACTAATGCGAATAATAATCTCGAACAGTTCTTCTCCGGAATATCCATGGACATTACGCCACAAATAAGTGCGAATGGTGAAATAACGTTGCATGTTCATCCTATTATTAGCGCTGTCGAATCTCAGACCAAGAGCATTGCTGGACAGGTAGTTCCACTGGCGGTAACAACCACTCGAGAGATTGACAGTGTTATTAAGGCAGAGGATGGACGGATCGTAGTTCTGGGCGGAATGGCATTTGAGCGAAACAATAACGAGACAGCGGGAGTACCGGGATTGAACCGCGTGCCACTGCTAGGAGACGCTCTCGAACAAAAACAAATCCAGTCGCAAAAACGCGAGTTTATCATTTTACTCAAACCTATTATCGCTAGCGATGAAAGCGATAAAAGCTTACTCGAAGATAGCAACGAAAGATTTCGCGATATCAATCGGGCGATAGATCCGTTCGCGAACAACTAAACTAGGAATTAGCGGTCATGTATTTACAACATTTTGGTTTACGGGAATTACCATTTTCTCTGACACCAAATACACAATTTTTCTTGAATATGGCAAGTTATCACAAGGCATACAATATGCTTATGGTGTCGCTTGCTAACGCGGAAGGCTTTATCAAGATCGTGGGTGAGGTGGGCACGGGAAAAACCATGTTGTGCCGCAAGGTCTTGAATACCCTTGAAGAAGATAAAGAGAGCTATGTGACAGCCTACATTCCAAACCCTGTTCTTAGTCCTAAGGGCTTGTTTCTGGCGTTTGCTGAAGAATTGAATATAGAGATTGATCAGGATGTTGGACATCATCGTCTCCTCAAAGCTATTACGGAAATGTTGGTTGAATATTCAGCTCAGGGAAAACAAGTGGTGCTGTTTATTGATGAAGCCCATGCCATGCCAGAACAAACTCTGGAGGCGCTGCGATTGCTCACCAATATTGAAACCGAACAAATTAAACTGTTTCAGGTTGTGCTGTTTGCGCAGCCGGAATTAGATGTCTTATTGAGCCAACCTTCGTTGCGTCAACTCCGTCAGAGAATTACTTTTTCGTTCGAGATTGAAGCTCTGGATAGGGAAGGGGTTGAGCGATATGTGGTCCATCGTTTGGCTACAGCTGGATACAACGGACCGTTTTTGTTCTCAAAAAGAGCATTAGATTTTTTATTTCGCACTAGCGATGGAATTCCTCGGGTTATTAATATTCTTTGCCACAAAGCGCTAATGGTGGCATTCGGTAAAGGAGAGAGGACCGTTCAAATTGATCATATTAAGAACGCTGCAGAAGACACAGAGGGTATTAGTTTTCCCAGTTCTAATTATATGCCGGCGATGATAGCTGTAGGTGGATTGCTGATTGGTGCAGCCGTGGTGTTTTATCTAAGCAGGTTATATCTGTGAGCCTTGTTAATAACATGTTGCGTGATCTCGACCAGCGCCGGAAAGAAGGTGAGGGTTCGGGAGCGTCGGTTCGATTAACTCCCGCTAGTGAATTTCCAAAAATTGCCCAGACTAGATGGTTGCCATTCTTCTTTGGCATGTTGGTCCTTGCAGCCATAGCGTTGGGTTATTACTGGATTCAGTTAGATCGATCCCCATCTGAGCAACAATTGGATATCAGAATTGCGCAGCCCGCTCTATCAGCTGAGCCCGAGTCCGAATCGGAAGAATCTATTGAATCAACTATACAGCCAGAGTTTGTGGTAGCCGAATCTAGCATCAGCACAAACGAGAACTCGAGTTCGGTACCTGTGCCTTCGCAACCATTGGAAGTACCGCTTGTAAATAACGCCGGGGTTAATCGAGATCAGGTCCCAGCTGAGGCTGCGACGGTCCAAAGTTCTGCTATTGAGGTTACAGAATCGCAAATTCCACTTTCATCAAATGACAGAATAGTAGCGGTAGATGAAAGCCAGATAGAGACTACGTCAAATCTGAATGAGGCTGCCAATAATGAATCGATGAAAAATCAAGAGGTTTTATCCAACGAGCAGAAAGACACGATAGCCGTTCAAGAGGCGTTGCAGCTAATTTCCGATGGTAAAACCGATCTCGCCTATATTCGATTGGAACAGCATATAGCATCTAATCAGTATGCCAATCAATCGCGGGAATTTTACGCACAGTTGCTAATGAGTCGCGGCGATACAAAGACAGCGAATGAGTTAGTGGATACAGGGTTGAATATTGCACCGAATCATCATGGTTTCAAGAAAGTCAAGGCAAGGCTATTGATAGCAGAAGGAAATATGGAAGACGCTGTCAATATTTTGATAAGTCGTGCACCAGATGTAACAGTAGATTCCGAGTACCACGATATAATGGCAGGGTTACAACTGGTGATTAGAGATTATGCAGGTGCTGCTATTAGTTATAGAGGGCTGGTACGACTGGATCAGACACAAGGCAAGTGGTGGTATGGGTATGCGGCGGCACTGGATAATCTGGGTAATCGTAGCGATGCGCGACAAGCCTATACTCAGGCCATGAAATATTCAAATTTGAGCGCCAATCTGCGCCGCCGGAGCCAGGAACGGCTCGGCGAATTAGGCCGGTAGATCGATCATGGCCATTGTAAAACAGAAAATAAGACTCGGCGATCTTTTGGTTCAGAATCAAGCGATCACTGAGCAACAATTACAAACTGCTCTTGATAAACAAAAAGGAGGTGGGCAACAGCTGGGTCGAGTTCTTATTGATCTGGGGTTCATAGATGAAGATAAATTTCTAAGCTATCTTTCGCAGCAACTTCAAATTCCCTTCGTGGATTTACGTCGTTACAATTTCGACGTCAGCTTAATCCACCGATTAAAAGAATCCTATGCCCGTCGTTACCGCGCCATCATATTGGCTGATCAGGGAGCACATTTGTTGGTTGGAATGGCCGACCCCATGGACATATTCGCTTCCGATGAATTGGAGCGAATATTACACCAGCCTATTCAGCCAGTTGTAGTTCGTGAGAGTGAGTTAATGAACACTCTCGATTTGGTGTATCGAAGAACAGAAGACATTGTTAATTTTGCCGAGGAACTGGATGAGGAATTAACGGACGGGCAGTTTGATCTAGAAGCCTTAAGTCTAAACGCAGACGATAGCGAAGCGCCTGTCGTGAAACTTCTTCAATCAATATTTGAGGATGCAGTTCAGGTACGTGCCTCCGATATTCATATCGAGCCTGATGAGAGTGTTCTGCGTATTCGTCAACGGGTTGATGGTGTGCTCCAAGAGCAGGTGATGAAGGAGCGGAGAATCGCACCGGCTTTGGTTCTCCGTCTTAAGTTACTTTCCGGATTGGATATATCTGAAAGGAGATTGCCGCAAGATGGCCGCTTTAGTCTCAAGGTTAAGGGGCGCAACATCGATGTGCGTTTGTCTACAATGCCTATCGAATGCGGTGAATCTGTTGTTATGCGTCTACTGGATCAGACCGATGGAGCGACCGACTTGGATGAGGTGGGCATGCCTCCAAACATGCTGGAAAAATTCCGACAGCTTATTCACATGCCCCATGGTTTGATTCTGGTCACTGGTCCAACCGGTAGTGGTAAGACAACTACACTGTATGGCGCCTTACAAGAACTCAATGAGGTAGGCAAGAAAATCATCACGGTTGAAGATCCAGTTGAATATCGTCTGCATCGCATAAACCAGGTACAGGTAAATCCAAAGATAGATTTGTCCTTCGCTAAAGTGTTGAGGTCGGCACTGCGTCAAGATCCGGATATTTTGCTGGTAGGTGAGATTAGAGATCAGGAAACAGCCGAAATAGCTCTTCGTGCTGCCATGACAGGACATCTGGTGCTTTCTACTCTGCATACTAATGATGCGGTCTCCAGTGCAATGCGTCTGGTCGACATGGGAGCGGAAGGTTTTCTGGCTGCGACTGCCTTGCGTGCAGTTGTGGCACAGAGACTAGTGCGTAGGCTATGTGACAATTGTTTTGAAGACCATCAGCCGGGCACTAAAGATGTGGCCTGGATAAAAAGTCTACTAGGCGATAAAGCCGACCATATGCAGCTAAAGCGGGCTACAGGGTGTCATCGTTGTAATAATACTGGATATCGGGGTCGAATCGGCGTGTTTGAAATTTTGGTTCTCAATGAGGTTTTGGCCGATGCTCTACGACGATCCGATTCGGCAGAATTTGTTCGCATAGCGAAGCAAACCCCAGGTTATCAACCCTTGGTAGTAAGCGCTCTGGCATTCGCGTCGCAAGGCATTACCAGCTTGGACGAAGTTTTCAGGGTCGCTGAACAAATCGATGAATCAAGCGATTTTATGGATGTGGCTTAGTGGCCAAATATTTCATGTTAGCAAATTCTGGGAAATAGCATGCCTCAATTTCAATACAGTGGTAGGGACAATAGCGGTTCTCTGGTTTCTGGTTATATAGATGCTGGTACGGCCACCGATGTTGCGGAAAAACTTTTCGGCGACAGAGTCACGCCTATCGAAATTAAGGAAGCCGGCGTCAAGCACGTTGAGAAAGACAAAAGCTCATCGCGTTCAAGAATGGACCTTGGTCCCGATGCTACTGCGATAGATAAGGTTAATGCCTTCCTCGGTTTCAGCAATATTGAAATCGATGAATTGATTATGTTTTCTCGTCAAATGCACAGTTTGACAAAGGCGGGATTGCCATTGGATCGTGCGATTAAGGGCTTAGAAGCTTCAATGAGTAACCGCTCTTTTCGACGTATTCTACGAGATGTGATTACCGGACTAGAGAATGGCAACAACTTGGCTACCGCGCTGGGTCAATACCCGAAAATATTTTCCCAACTTTTTTTGAGCCTGGTTCATGTTGGTGAAAATACGGGTCGATTGGATGAAGCCTTTATAGAGATTTCAAAATATCTGGAACTGGAAAAAAGCACGCGTAAGCAGATAAAAGGTGCCACCAGATATCCAATTTTCGTGCTGGTTGCGATGGCAGTTGCACTGGGCGTAATTACTGTTTTTGTTATTCCTGTCTTCTCGGAAACGTTTGAAAGACTAGGTGCAGACCTCCCGTGGCAAACGATATGGCTAATTAATACTTCAAACTTCGTCGTGGACTATTGGCCGGTGATGCTGGCATCGATAGCCGGCATTAGCTTTGGTTTTCTTTATTGGGTGGGCACTGTCAAAGGTCGGCTCAATTGGGACAAGAAGAAGATGGGATTTCCATTGGCCGGTGAAGTGTTTGAAAAAATTGCACTGGCAAGATTTGCGCGCACGTTTTCCATGGTAATGGGAGCTGGTCTACCGATTGTGCAAGGTTTGACTGTGGTGGCAGGCGCCGTGGGTAATGCCTATATTGCACACAATGTTCACAAGATGAGAGAAGGTGTAGAGCGTGGTGAATCTCTGCATAGAACTGCGGTGGTGAGTAATATGTTTTCCCCTCTAGTGCTGCAAATGATTGCAGTGGGCGAGGAAACAGGAACTGTCGATGAGCTGTTAGGGGATGTCGCAGATTTTTATACTACGGAGGTAGAGTACGACATTAGACGGCTTAGTGATGCAATCGAGCCTGTGCTAATTTCATTTATCGCTGTACTGGTATTAATTCTCGCCCTTGGTGTATTTCTGCCGATCTGGGATCTCAATTCGGCTATACGGAACTGATAAACAAGAGCGTATATATCTGCATGACTATGTGTAGCTATCGTAACTGGATTAGAAATATTTTCACATTGAATGAGTATCTAATTGGACAGCATAGGCGAACAGCGAACCAAAATTCAAAATATTCCGGCGTATAGACGGAATAGTGGGTTTTCTCTGTTTGAACTTGTAGTTTTTATTATTTCTGTGGCAATTATCTATGCCTATGCGGCAAACAGATTTGCAGATTTTCCCAGACAGGCAGAGCGCGCTAGTTTCATAGCTGTAGTTACACAATTACAAACAGGCATTAATCTCGAACTAATCAACGCGATAGGCCGAGGTCGAACAGACGCAGCAAGTCAACTTGAGGGGATCAACCCGATGGATTTGATGTTAGTAGCTCCGAGCAATTATCTTGGTTCGTTTAGTGCCCCAGGTGCTGCAGCTATTGCAGGGTTGCAGCGACGTTCCTGGTATTTTGATAGTAGCAGCGAAGAATTGGTTTATTTGATAAACGATGCTGGCGGGGTTTTTATAAATCAAAATGGAAGCTCAATACCCGTCAATGAGCTGCGATTTAGAGTGGTGGTGGATTACGGAGAAGTCGATACGGTTTCCGGCTTAGATGTGAATATAGCCGGCAAAACTGATGAGATACCTGCAGAGAACCGGCGTAGACGATTGAATGGAGTGATACTGAGACCTGTTGTCCCCTTCGAGTGGCGGGGAGTCGCTGAGGATGAATTATTGTCAGAAACCTTAGCAGAGAATTCAGCTTAAAAGTGTGAAAAGCACCGCAAAAGGTGATCCTGTCCGTATATTTACACGGTTTTAAGTCTATAAAATTAGGGAACAAATTGGGAAGAAAAGGAATTGTTAGCCTATACATGGCGGCAGATATAGCCAACAATGGCTACAGTTCGTCATTATTGAAGAAATTAGGTTCAAAGAAGGTATTAAGTTACTAATAAGTGAGCCGTTATTAGATATACATCATTAAGTGCTTCATTTGGGTAGATATTCTGCCCAAAGGTGGCATAGTTTAAATCGGAATTGAAGAGAATGGAGTGAATTCAGGCGCTTGAGAGTTGAGAACTAGTTAGTTTTCCAAACAGCGCAAAAACCACCGAATATGAAGCGAACCTAAGTCAATTTTATGTAAACCGAGGTTAAGTGATTCGCCGGTTTACTAAATTCATAAATTAATTGCTGATAGAAAAGAAAAGGGTGAAACGTATGAAATCTTTAAATATTCAAAACCAGAACAGGGCTAGTCAAACTGGTTTTACAATTATCGAGTTGGTAGTTGTTATTCTGCTTCTTGGCATATTAGCCGCCACAGCCTTGCCGCGGTTTATTGACGTGACTAGCGAAGCCCATGATGCGGTCGTTGATGCAGTGGAAGGCGGTTTGTCAACTGCGCACGCGCTATATCACGCCGAATATGTCGGTAAAGGCAATGTTGGGACTTCGGTTTCTTCTTACCCTTCTGTTGCGGCGAGCGCTACAACCGGGTATCCAAACGTCGCTTCTAATTCAGATTGTTCTACCGCATTTGATAATATGTTGCAGGGTGGCCATCCTTCAGTTGTCGCAGGTTCAAGCGCGGTTGATGTAGTTGGTAATCTTCCAACAGATTTTTCGGGCGCTTCTGAACCGTTGACCAGTGAATTTGTCGCATTTTACTTGACAACAACTCAAGCCTGCTCCTATGTGTACACAGCGGATGTATCATCATTTGCTGCGGTAACTGCAAAAGTAATAACGATCGATACCGATGGTGATGTATCTCGCTCTACGTTCTAATTATTGTGGAGCGAAAGCAGGTTAGATCAACAATTGTTGTATAGGAATAGTTGTGTCGAAATATCCAGGAGATCGAGCTGATTTCCATGTAAACAAGAAACAATAGGATAGTTTTCACAGTTCTGACTGAGACATAACTTGTACCAATTGAGCAAATTGAAAACCCAAAGCCCTGGCGAATATGCCTTCTGGACTTTGGGTTTTCTTTTTTTAGTGGCGGTACACTATTTTCAACCGCATCCTGCCGGTGACGGACTGCAACTGTCCTTCAATGCCTTTATCTGGATACCTCTGAGTATTGCAATTGGGCTCGGACTTCTGCAGATATCCTACAGATCACAATTGAGATACAGCAGCTTAACGCTGGGTCTGTTGACTGCCATCTTGGTGATGCTGTTGCCCAGCCTGTATCCCAATTCTGCCGATGTGTTAAATTTAGGAAGGTTTTATGGCCTGCTAGCAGGCATGGTTTTTTTTGTGGCGCTGCAGCAACTTGAATTGACCGAAGCAAGGCGCTGCCAGTTGTTTTTCATCGTTCTTTGTGGTGTATGGATCGAAGCTTTCTTGGGTTGGAGCCAGGAGTATTTCTTTGGCCCTGAGAATTTTATGGGTCATAATCCAGATAGTCAGCGACCTTTTGGTATATTTGCACAGCCCAATGTCATGGCAAGTTTTATGGCGACCGGTCTTGTGCTATCGGGATATTTGTTGCCTCTTTTCCAAAAACATTTTGAACGAAAGCCTGCCTATGCTGTTATCTGCCTGCTAACACCGTTGCTCACCTTTCCCTTAATCATACTGCTCAGTTCTCGGACCGGATGGCTTGGCGCGTTAATCGGATCGGCGTTAATTATCCCTTATATCTATAACAGAGGAGGCAAAAGACAGGCGGCAGCCTGGATAGCTATGGGGGCTTTAGGGATCGCCGTTGGCTTTCTGCTTATCAGTTCTGCGGGCGGTGCTTTGGCCTTGGCCGCATCCAAGGTGCAGGTGGATCCGATCAGGATGCGAATGTACCCGCAAGTTCTTCGGATGATAGTTGAGTATCCATTGACAGGCGTGGGGCTCGGTAATTTTGAGGCATCATTCAATTCTTTTGCTGCTAGTCTGTATGCTGCAGGAATCTCTGAACCTAACGGAGTTCCCAATCTACATCACCCTCACAACGAACTAATGTACTGGGCATCTGAAGGTGGAATTGTATCGCTAACTGGACTGTTGTTGGCGGCTTATCTGGTTTTACATTCAATATTAAAGGCCGAGAAAGGTCATCGTTTGCTACTGGTAGGATTGTTGTTTCCAATAGTGTTACACACGCAAACCGAATATCCTTTCTATCATTCGCTGGTGCACTGGGTAATATTCATCATGTTGATTTATCTGGTGGATTCCATGTCAGCTGAGGAGAAGGTAAAAAAACTGAAATCAACCCTATTAATTAGCACTACTGCTATTGTTATTCCTCTAGTGACGACGGCGTTTATGCTAACCACTCTTCATGCGGGATCAGTGCTGTTTCGCTATGAACGCGTACCAGATACTCCGGCAACTGAATTATTGACTATCGTTAATCCCATAGTTTGGAGCAACAGGATTCGTTGGAATGTTCGGAAGAGCTTGATGTTCGCTGCTTTGGCTAGGGGCGAATCGGATCAGGTGCAACCATTCATCGATCTGGTTCGGAATGAGATCGAGTCCAGACCACGTTGGCAACATTATCAAGATTTAATTTTTGCCTATGATTTTGCCGGACAAATCGAAAACGCAAATGCTACTTTTGTCGATGCCCAGTACAGATTCCCGGCGCAGACATTTTTCCGTCTTGAAGATGGATCCTTCACTCTGGTTAGTTATGCAGCAAACGAGGAGAGTGAATAGTGCACCACGAGAAAGTAAGTCGTAAATCAGAACCTGCCTCGGTCAGCCAGCAGAGTAATTCGCACTGTTTTGATGCTACTGCCAAAAGAAACGGCTTTACTATTATCGAGCTTGTAATAATTATATTTATCTTGTCTGTAATATCGGTTGTCGCCATGTCGCGCTTCGGCAGCCCCAACTCCTTCACAGGTCTGGTGGCAAGAGATCAGATCATAACCCTGTCACGCATGGCACAGCAAAGTGCCTTCGGTCGTTCTGGCGTGACCATGACCTTCACCCCAAATGTGGCGGGGGATCAGGCGACAATCGAATTATCTGCTGTGGTGTCTGCTGCCAGCGAAACGCTTGAGAGCGTTACTGTGCCTATTTCCTCACTCACCATTAATGGTGATATTAACGACACTGACAGCTGCACAACCACAACGGGTGCATTTGGCGTCACTAATGGCGCTCCTCTGAACCTGCGTTTCGGCGAACTTGGCGACTTGGTGGCGAGCAGTGGAGTCGCCGGTGGTGCAGGAGAGGGCACGGTAACCTCAGCGCTAAGAATCTGCATCAACGACGATATCAATTATTCAGTTTGCATAGCTCCTACCGGTTTTGCTTACGCTGGAGACTGTGATGTTGATCCTTAGTTCTTCCCGAACCGCGGGAGTTTCCCTGATCGAGATGATTTTTGCCATCTTGATACTAGCGGTTGCTCTAGTGGGAATCGCGGCTTCGATAGGTGGAGGCACCAGCCGAAGTTCAGATACTCTGATAGAAATTCAGGCTGTCGCGTTGGCGCAAGCCTATCTTGATGAAATAATCGGTAAACGCTTTGATGAAGGCAATGCGAATTCCGGAATTCCTCCTTGCCGGGGAACTTTGCCGGATGGCAATCGCAGACGCTGTTCCGAAAAGCTGGAACCGTCACCACCACCACGTGAGTTTGGCCCAGACGGCTCCGAAACACGTGCCAGCTACGATGATGTAGATGATTATGACGGCCTGGAGGAAGGCTTTGGCATCGGAGGAGGCGAGCTGTTTGATGCCAATGGAGATTCTCGAGGAACTGAATACGCCAATTTTCGAGTCTCGGTGGTCGTAGACTATTATGATGGCAGTGGTACCGATGTCGAGTACACACCAACAACTCCTACAGATGAAGAACTTGATGATATGTATGATGCAAAGTTGATAACAGTTACTGTATTTTTTGGCGCTGACACAGAAGGTTTTGTGTTTAGTGCCTACAAATCAAATTTTTGAACACGGGAAGTTCGCCCCTATGACAACAATGAAGATCGATATGCGGTACAGGATTTATAGATAGCCATGAAGACCGTGAGCTCCAGCAGATACGCCGGATTTACGATTATCGAAATCGTGGTTACCATTCTCATTACCGCCATACTGGGTGTGGGCATGGTGTCCTATATTGCCGACTCTGCAGACAGTTTGAATAACGCATCCAACCGCAGCAAGATGGCGTCGGCCGGTCGAACTGCTATCGACAGGATGGCGTTGGAGCTTCACAACGCCCTTCCAAGAAGTATACGTGTTACGCCTCTGGGAACGGTGGGCGATCCTTTAAATGCTAGCGGCGATCAATGCATAGAGTTTATTCCAGTACGCGCCGCAACAAACTATGTGAACCCCTCATTCTCCGGTGGTGGTTCCAGTAGCTTTAATGTCATTGAGTTTTCACCCTCTTTGGAAGGCGCATTTGAGGGCCGCCTATTTGCCGCTATCTTCCCAACCAATAACACGGCGATTCTGTATGACGGGGACAACTTCTCCGCTCCGGCTCCGAACAATTATTCAGAGTGGCCCAATTTTCCAACACGCAGACCTATCCAGGAAATTACTTCCATCACCGATACCGCACCAACCGATAGCACTCTAAGCGTGATAAATTTGGTTAAGAGTCACCGCTTCCGCAGGCGTTCACCCACAAAGCGTTTCTTCGTGGTGGAACAACCGGTCAGCTTCTGTGTGGTGGACGACAAGCTGTATCGCTATAGCAACTACGGTTTCTTCGCTACACAGGTGCAACAGGAAGAGGAGACTGGTACCTGCGATATAACCGATACAGACCCGGATAGATGCCTGCCGAACTACGCGGCATTCGGTGCAACGTCTCCCACTGATTCTGATCCTCCCAGAACAAAAACTCTGGTAACAGACAGTATCGATAATTCGGGTCGAGTAGCCTTCAATATTGGCACCCAGTCTCTAACGCGAAATTCTCTGGTTAAGATCGAGTTGAATTTTAGTTCTGAAGGAGATTCCCTCATTTTGAATCACGAAGTTCTAGCGCGTAGTGTGCCCTAGGGTGAAGCGATGAAAAAAACATTTGCTAAAATTGAGTCTTTACGTGGCCAGAATGGAATCGGTTTACCCGCGGCGATTTTTATTATCACGGTGATGGCGGTAATAGCCGTGGCGGTAAATTTGTTGGTGAGACAGAATGCAGAAACTTTCGAAGAAGAAGTGAATCTGGCGCGTGCATTCTATGCAGCAGAATCTGGCGCCGGGTTTTTGATGAATAGAACTTTTCCACCCGAGGAATACTCGGGCTACGCGGGTTCCAATTGCGCAGATCGAACCTATACTTTTGACGTGGACGGCCTGGCCCAATGCACGGCGACAGTGACCTGTTCAACGATTTCCTTAAGCGGCGTGGACTACAATACAATTGAGAGCACAGGTTCTTGCGGGGATGTGGAAAGAACCATTCAGGTGCGAGCGGTTAAGTAGGGCTGCGGAGTAAGAAATAAATCACGTAGTCCGACCTGAAGTAGTCAGTATTTAAGATTGTCTAGCCGGCCCAGATTGCAAAATACAAAATCACTGAAACGATCGCGATAGTAAACAGCGCTGTTCCCACATAAGTCACCACCGAGCTAACACCAACTGATGACCGGTAGGCATCAAAGCCCAGGTTCTTATCGTTATCCCGATTCGAAATATCCCGTTGTAGCTTAATCTTGTAATTGTCGTCTTTGGATAACAGCTGCCAGCCAGCCTTGGCCTCTTGTTCCAATACTTCGTGCATCTTATTGCTATCTGCAAACAGCGGTGTTTGAGCATGAAGGGTTTTGTATTCTAGATCCATTGGAAGCTCCGATATGCGCTGTATTCTGTTCTGTAAGTACTCAGTGCCTAGGAATTGATTGAATTTCAACTATAGATCAATTAGTTACTAGGGTTGGTCGCTATTTTGTTGCCTATGAGCTTGATTTGCAACGATTTTGTGGCCATTTACACAGCAAATAGTCGGTTTCTGAGCAAATTTATTATCACCCCCCATTCGACCCTGCTTTTTCATCGAAAAATAGCGGCTTTCAACGTATGTTTAGCCTACTTAACATGAAAACCATTCCCATTAATTCCCTGTAAGATCAATATTTAGCCAAATGAGTCGATATTTTGCTAAGTACTTCAAATTATTGAGTTTTATGCTTTTACTTGATTCCTGCAAAATGCTTTGATGTACGCTCGCAAAATTAGCCCAAAAAGTATCAAAATCTGATGATTTTCCCCGCTACACAATGCCTTAACTCAAGCACTAATTTGCGAAGGCATGCCTGCCTTCTGTTATTGGTGTTTTGTGCGAGCGTTTTAACGATTCCAGAGGCTAACGCACTAGATTGCGCCGCCACTTTCGCTGATGTCCCAGGGGAGCGGGTTCAGCTAAAGGCCTGTGATTCAGATTTTAGTAATAGCAACGGCGATGACAATGCCAATTTTCAGTTCGGCGGCGGTGTAACTGTCACCGCGGGTGATCTACTGCTGGTTAGCCTCGGGGTTGATAGTAACGGCGAGTCGTTTACACCTCCAGCGGGTTGGACTGAGCTGGAACCCTTTATTTCTGGTCGAGGCGTAAGCTCGAATATTTGGACTAAGGTCGCTACGGCAGCTGATGTGCTGAAACCGTCCTATCAGTTCTCTTGGTTAAATGGTAACGAGAAAAATCAGGGCTATATGCTTTTGTTTACCGGGACATCGGGGACTTATAACTTCGCCTCGGGCGATCAGAATGCCCAACAGTTTCCGACCTCGCTAGCGGTAGTTCCAAATTCTCCGTTCAACCTAATCCTGCGCACGGCAAATATTGATCGAAATGCCTTGGATACAACACTTCAGGGGCCTGGGATGGCAGGGCACACTGATTTGATTCAGCAAGAAAACACCGGCAATGGTACCGGTTCAAGAGTGGGTATTACGGCTGCATTTACACATCAGGCAGCACAGGCTTCAACCGGCACAGAGAACTTTAGCTTACAATTCGCCGAAGGATCCCATAATAGAACTATTTCAGTCGAACCCTACGAATTCAGATTTTTTCTGGAAGACGCCAGCGGATCATCCCCAACACAATCCAACGTCTGCAGTATTAAGCAGGTCACTCTGCGAGTTACCGACAGTGGTGGTAATGCACTGCCATTTAACTATGTTGGCTCTGTCAGTCTAAGCACGTCTACTAACAACGGTGATTGGTCTGATTCCGGTTTAAACGTCAACGCGGTGACACCCGGTGGCGCTGACTCTGGCACGGCAACCTATCAATTCGCGGCAGGTGACGCCAATGAATTGATTTTGAATTTTACGGATACTCATGCTGAAACCGTAAACTTTAACGTTACCGACACCGCAACGGGTAATTGGCAAGAAAGCACAACAGCGGGATACGCTTCTCCAAACCTGACAATCAATCTCTGTGAGTTTCGAATTGCTTACGGCAGTGCTCTCGATGTGCCGGCGAATACCATGGGTACCTGTGGCATCGAAACTATAACTATCGATTTGGTGGATGCAGTGAATGGCGACCCGGCAACAAACTACGCAGGTACCGTGCAAATAGATAATAATCGTGGCACTGCGGGTGGTAACTACACTGCAAATACGGTGCCGGGTGCTTTTAATAATGTCGGCAACGGTGTCGCGACTTATGCACTGGGCATAGGCGATTCTCAGGTCATACTTAATTACACGGACATAGAGACCGGCAGTAATGTCAATTTCACCATTACCGAAGATTCCGGGCTTGGCATTCTCGATTCCAGCAATGCAACCTTTGATCCTGACTTGGATGTGGCTGACTGCACTATCGATATACAGGTGGCGCCAACGATGGGTGTCTGTACCGCCGGCGAGACGCTAACCATCACCATACTCGATGTGGATGGATCAACAGCGACCAGCTTTGATGGCGAAATCGAGATCAGTACCGATTCGGTCAATGGAGACTATGTGCTCACCAGCGGAGGGCTTGGCGGCAACGGCACATTGGATGACGGTGCCATGGCGGACGATGGCATAGCCACCTATGATTTTGATGTCGGGCTGGGCGATGTCGGCGTAGTACAGATCGACTTTCAAACCGCGGTTATCGAAACTATTCAATTTACCGCGGATGAGACAGTGGGTACACCAGGTCTTTCTGTGGATGCGGGTTCGAACCTGGACCTTGATGTGTTGGGCTGCAAGATCGTCATCAGCCACAGCACGGAATCTGACGTTTGCTCGCTGGAAGCGGTTACCATTACTATCGCCGATACTGCTGACAACGCAGTCACTGGTTTTGACGGTACGGTTACTATTAGTAGTGGCCTCACTAACGACACCTGGACGACAAACACCGTTGCCGCGCCCGGTAATTTTGTCGATACCTTGCCCAATGACGGACTTTTCGAGTACACATTCGTTGCCGGTGGTGCAGGAGACAATGGCGATATAGTGGTGAACTATGAATTGGTGGTTCCCACCGCTACAGTTAATTTCGATGGCAGTTCTACTACTCCGGGTATTGCGGCACCATCCGGTCCTGATGATCCAGATCTTGGAATCGTAGCCTGCACCGCTGAAATTTCAGTTAATCCGCAGATGAATGTATGCAGCATCAGCGAAACGGTGACGCTTAGCATACTAAATCGCGACAGCGGGCTTGCCAATGGCACAATCGGTTCGATGGTGCTTACTGCCAGTAACAGCAAGGGCAGTTTTATTTCCACCACCGGGGTGGCGCTCAACCTAAATGATGGCGCACCGGACGACGGCATAGCATCCTATGTTTTCGATGGCAGCGAAGGCGGCACTGTAGATTTCGAATACAGCACCAGCACGGTTGGTGCATTCACCTTTAGTTCTTCGGCGCCGAACATCAGTTTTAATTCTACAGGCTTTGAAAATCTGGACGTTTTAGACTGTGAGTTCCGTATTTCATTCGACGGTGGCGCGACTGGCAACGCCGGTACCAGCGATGTCTGTTCCGTACAGGCAATGACGATTCAGGTTTGGAATGTCGATGGTGGCAGCAGCGCCATAGTTAACGACTATGTGGGGACGGTTAACCTGACTACCACCAGCGGCGGCTGGGTGGAGCAGGGAGGTGGTTCACCCGGTGTATTGGATGACCCCTTCCCCCAAGATGGTTCTGCCACCTACGAATTCGTGTCCGGCGACGCGGGTCAGGTGACTCTGGATTTCAGCAGCGATAGCAGTGGAACACTAAATTTTTCAGTAACCCAGGGAGCAATCAGTGCGGACAACGCAAGCTGGGATCCGGATCTTATGGTTTCGCTTTGTACATTCAGAATCACCATGGTTGATGAAACCATGACCGCTTGCACCACCGAAGACGTGACCATTACCGTTTATGACAGTCTCGGCGTAACTGCAGATGGCTACACAGGAACAGTGGCTATATCTACCAGTACTCTCAATGGTAACTGGACCGGACCAGTGGGACTAAGCGACACGCCTGGAGATGACAATGGTGTGGCGAGTTATGTTTTCGATGGAACGGAAGTCGGTGCCGCTGTTACTCTGACTTTTGAAGATTTCAATTTTGAAGATGTGAATGTCAATCTGCTTGCCGGTGAAATTGTGGAAGACGGTGCTTTTGACCCTGATCTCGAAGTGACCGGTTGTCTTCCATCTATCGTGAGCAGTGTGTGTTTCGATGGCCCGGGGGGTGGAACAGGAAGCCTGGCTCTCAGCGCCTCCCCTGGCCCAGGTCGCATGGTGATAATGTGGGTATTTCACGCCGAGGATCTAACTCCCCAGGATGTAACCAGCGCTACCTTTAATGGCGCGGCCATGACCGAGATTGCCGACGAATTTGGTGCCAACACCGGCATCGAACTCTGGGGTATTACCGATGCCTTGCTGCCCGCTGGTGGGGCATCTTATCCGGGAGCCTACACTTTTGATTCTGCGCCCGCTCAAACCGCCTCCATGTGTCTGGTGGAGCTGGCCGATGTTGAACAAACATTCCCGACCCGTGTTGCCAACCCAAACGAGAACCTGGGAAACGTGAATAGCAATTCCTTCGGTGCCGTTACCGACATGACTACCAGTATCACCACCTCGGGAAATAACGCCTTGGTGCTTAGCGGCGTGGTAAGCGATTACGATGCGGGTGGTGGCAACTCCTGGTTTAATTCCGTTGAACCTGATCCACCCATGGTCATGCGATTTACCGGCAACAACGACCAGAACCCTGTCGACGGCACAGCCGGTGGCAGTGAAGGAGTAAAACCTGTAGCTGGCCTGATTACCGTAATCGATCATGACAATAGCTCATCCATTGTCAGCGCCGCTCATATCGTGGCGGGCTTTGATCCCTTGGTTGCTGGTGATCCAGAAGCGGATGGCTACGTGCCGGTGCTTTTGCAGGAAACCCTATCGGGGAATATTAGCTATCGTGCCATCGGTCACACATTAAGAACTCATTCAAACGCAGCGACCTCACCGGATACGAACGGAGAGTGTAGTTTTGTACCCCTAGGAACAGGAACAACCTCTGACTTAGCCATGCCTGCAGGATCTACGGTAGAGCGGGCCTATTTGTACTGGGCCGGCTCCGGGACTGAATTGCAAGCCGATTTGGATATCGAATTCGGCCACAGCCTTGATCTTCCCACTCTCAATTCCATAACAGGAGAAGAGCTGTTCATGATCACCGGTGTCGGATCTGGTGGCAATTTGGATTATTTTGCATCCTATAAAGACGTAACTACTGAAGTAGCAGCAAACGGTAACGGTACCTATACCTTGCGAGAACTAGATACGCAATCTACCGGTGTTTGGTCAGGTGGCGCGACAGCCTGTGCAGGTGGTTGGGGCCTGATTGTCATATACAGCAACCCGGCAGAAGCATTTCGGGTAGCTAATTTATTTCACGGATTTCAGCCTTTCCAAAACTCTTCATTTACCCTGGTTCCAAGAAATTTCCGTATGAAGACAACGGACGATGACCCGCTGCTTTTTGAACCGAATGGTCAGATTACCCATATCACGGTGGAGGGAGACGAAACATTGGAAGGTGGTGCAGGCGGCAGTGAGGCCTTGGGCATTCAGGATGGACCAGGCCTTGAAACCTTTACTGTATTGACAAATAGCTACAATCCTCTAACGGGCGACTTCAATTCAACCGTGACCCGTCCGGCTTATTTTCTTGATAATGGAGTCGGTGGCACCAACCTCTATCAATTTGACGCAACAGGTGGTGACGATGGTGCGGGTTACGAGAATGACGCGGTAATCCCCCATCATCCGGACCTGATACCCTATACGCCTGACGATGTGCGAGAGCTGGGCGACAGTTGGGGCTTCGATGTCGACACGCACTACATTACTGGCAATACCAGCGGAACCCCACTCTATCCCTTTGCCGGTGCTGGCGCTGAGGCGGAACAAATAACCACAGAGTACAGCTCCGGTCAGGATTTGGTGTTATTGATTGCGGAAGTCATTTCCGTGACGAATTTTGATCTGGCAGACCTGGAAGTATTCAAGAGTGTAAGTGGTGCACTTAAAGTGGACCAGCCTCAGGATTTTGTCTTCACGGTAACCAACAACGGCAATAATGGCTCCAGCGGAGGTGAAGCTACTGGTTTGGTTGTGGTTGCAGATATTTTACCGAACGGGATGACATTGAATTCGGTATCGGGGCCGGTAGGATCATTTTGGACCTGCTACACCGGAGCCGATAGATTTAGCTGTACTTACGATATATTAAACGACTGCGTCGATTTCGGAACGGTATCGGATGATATCGGTTGTGAAACAGTAGCAAACCAATTGTCTACAGGTGAAAGTTTGCCGCCACTTACTGCCAATGTGCAGGTAGGTGGTTTCGCCTTCTTTCCTGACGAGAGTAATCCCACCAAGAATATAGTCAGGATGCAACACAATGGAGCCAATTCGCCAGCGCAGCCGGCTTGCATCGCGCTAATATCTGGCAGCCCAGGTGTGATTCCTGATCCAGATCTGTGTCAAAGATCGCCGCAATTCGACAATGTAAACGACCTCGATGGCGGTGCTACCGACATCAATGACCTAACCGACAAGGACATTGTTAACAATAATAATGTAGATAGCATAATCGACAATGTTATAGGGCTAAAAACCGACTTGGCTATTGATAAGTCGATAGATGGCGACCTGGAAGTCGGTGAAACACAAACTTATACCATTAGCGTAAGCAACAATGGCCCAGATGATACTAATGAGACAATTAATATAATAGACAATGCGCCTGCTGGTATTCAGTTTGATGGTACTGCGGCCGGAACTGGTTGGGTTTGCAGCGTAAATACTGCTGTGCAAATTGACTGCGATTATGCGGCGGTTTTGGGGGCACTTGACCCCCCTGCGGTATTAACCCTACCTGTTACCGTCACCGGCACTGCCGGACAATCGGTAACCAATACAGCGCAGGTAACCCCGGGTACTCATAACTTCGATACCACCAACACCGCAAACAACACCGACTCCGACACCAGCATAATCATCGCGCCTCCTGTTGCGTCTCAGGAGAAATTCTTGCTGTCGGTTTCGGTAGGTGGAAACGATTCAGAAATTGGCGGTCTCGTTGGAATCGAGAACGACGATTACTTCGTCTACAATCCGCAGTCTAATGTGGGCACAGGGTTTTACGATGACAGTGCCAGCGGCGACGTGGATGATGCTAACGCCGTGCATGTATTCAAGAACGGCCATATTGCCATTTCAGCCAGTGGCGAAATTAATGGCGGCGGCACCAGCACGGTGGGTGGCTTAGCCTTTCAGCCGGAAGACATCGTTGTGTACGATCCAATCAAGGATACCGCCATCATGTTGTTCGATGGCTCGGCGATCTTCGATGGCCCCATAACCGCTAATCACAATATTGATGCGGTGTTTGTGAAGGAAGACGGCAGGATAGTGTTCTCGATCTTCGGCGATGCGCTGGCTGGCGATGATGCCTGTATCACCTGGACCGGACCCACAACCCTGTGCTTTAACCGAGGCGATGTCGTTGAGTACAATCCTCTCGACGGCTCAGCAACAATTCTGGTTGATGCCTTTGACCCTCTCGATGGTGACGATGAGATATTCACCTCTGAAGCGCAGGTAAACGGCATCTATTTACGGGTCGACGATACAGATCCGAACGATGTTAAGGAAGTGTATATTCTCTCAGTAAATGGCACGCAGCAGGTTGGAGCCTGTGCCGGTTGTGATCCTGTGGTAGGTACCGGTGTGACTCCCGATGACATCATCGAAGTAGACCTAACGGGTGCTGATCCGGTAACCCAAAACCTGTTTGTGGGTGACGTGGAATTTGGAGTGTTTACTCCTGTGGATGGCACGCGTGAAATTGATGCCATCCATGTAGTTGAAGACGGCTATCACGGCCATTTTTCTATTAGTCAGTCACAGGCGGGCACCACCTGCTCGGCTGGGCAGATTACTATTCGAAAACACGAATTCAGCCACGATGTGGATACCGACTATGTAGGTTCGATTCTGATTACTACCGACGATGGTGTCGGTGGCGCAGGTACCTGGAGTATTGCAGTGGGCAACGGCGCACTCACCGATGTTGGCGTGGACGATGGTGTCGCTACCTACACCTTCGATCCAACCGATAATGGCGAGGTGACCTTGTATTTGACGGAGACCGACGCCAGCACTATCGATGTTAATGTCACCAATCTTATCGTACAAGAACAAGAAGACCCTGCCTTTAATTTCAGCAATGTGATCGCCGATATTACCTATGAGGACGAATTCACCAGCGCAGCCTTCGACAATAACGATGGAATCACCGTGTGGGCATCGCCGTGGACAGAAGTTGATAATGCTGTCGGCGGCACCGGCCCAGCGACGGGTAATGTCATAATTGCTGCGGGATCCATGCAATTTACAACGGAACCCGGATTACTCTCATCTGAAATGAGCCGGATCGCGGACTTGAGTTTGTTTCCAATCAGCAATGATCTGGTGGAACTGAGTTTCGACTTCAAATATTCCTCGCTGAATAGTCCAGCCGACAGATTCGTGGCTGAAGTTCGCGAAAACAACGGAGCAAACTGGGAAGAAGTCTGGGTCTGGGACACTGGCGGCACGAATGGTGTCTTTCAGGGCAGTGGAGCGATTGATCTCAAGGCGGCGATCGAAGCAGTTCCCAGGGTATGGGCTGGCTGGTCATCGAGCACGGAGATTCGTTTCAGGGTCGACACCGGCTATACCGGTACCAGCCGCATGTTTATCGATAATGTGAAACTGCAAACCGGCACCACTACCTGCGGTATCGGGGTGATGGATCATTGGGAAATTCAAATCGACAATTTGACTGGTACTTCCGCTTTCGAGGTTGGCGGTATTTCCTGTCTAGCCTCACAGATTACAATCAGTGGGCACGATGCAAATCATGTAGCGGCGGAGCCTGGCGAAGCTGTCACCTTCCGAGCTCTAAGTCAAACGCTGGTAGAGAAAGGTAGTTGGTCTGCACCATCCACCGGTACAGGTCCCTTTGTAGATTCGGGAACTGCTACTGATGGACTTGCAACCTATACCTTTCCAAACGGTGAGTCACAGGTGATTTTGAATTTTAACTACACCGATCCAACCCTGGACCCAGAAAATGTCAATTTCGACGTCACTTCCGCATTTCCGGTGCATGTGGATGAAGATCCAACTTTGAGAATTGGTGATGTGGTTCTTAGAATATATAACGAGACGCAAAATGGGCCGAACCTGATACCGACTCAGATTTCAGGGAAGGCGTCGAGCGTGGCAGCGCCTACGGCGGATACACTCACTGTTCAGGTAATAACTTCGGATCTCACGGACACCACCCAGTGCATTCCGCTTATCGACGTGGGAGAAACATTAACATTCTCCTTCGGTCTGGAATGTATAGATGATGACTTCTGTAATTCTGCTACCTTGATAGCGCCAGTTGCCACAGTTAATGGTACAGAAATACCAAATCTGGACAGTAATGGCGGTACCGGTGCGGCTGCCTATGCTGATATTGATCTTACCTTCGCCAGTTTCACTAATTCGGGGGTTGCGTCGGAAATTCAGCTAATGTATCAGGACGCGGGTAATGTGCAGCTACACGCACAGTTCGATGTACCCACCAATATACGTGCGGATACTAGTCCGGCAAATATAGCGGCGGACATAGGTGCGGGTGTTGGCACTCCATTAGAGACATCGAGTAATATTTTTACAGTAAGACCGTTTGGTCTGGACATTGATTTCTCGGGAGGGCGTGCTGATTTAACGCCAGGCCAGGGCGGTATCAATGATGAATCTTATGCGGCAGATTCGAACGGCACCGCGTTCGCTGTGGCTGGTGTTGGTTTTAGCACCACGGTGCGTGGCATTCAATACGATGCAGCCGATGATATTATAGGCCCGGACGGCATACCGGATCCCGATTCTGAACTGTGGGACAACCTGAGTACGCCCAATTTCGGCCACGATTCCACCGCTGCTACTTACAAAGTACAACTCAATTCAACCACGGTAGCACCTCCTGGTGGCTATGGTGCGCTTGCCGACAACGACTTCCTCACTTTCACTAATGGTGCCAGCACGCAAAGTGTGACTTTCGATGAGGTAGGAATCATTGATCTGGAAGCTACTCTCTTGGATCTCGTAAACGCACCCGTTAATTACCTGCTGTCGGGCACACAACTCACCGGCCATGTTCGCGATGTAGGTCGTTTTTACCCAGCAAGCTTTGAGCTTTCAGGGGGTTCTATTACTTCAAGAGCTCAGGCACGGATGGAAGCAATGTGTATTAACCCCGTCAGCGATTTTACCTACATGGGTGAAGAATTTGAGTTCAGTGCCTCGATCGAGGCACAAAACGGAGCAGTGCCGGGAGTAAGAACACGAAACTATGTCGACGGTTTTGCCAAACTGGATAATACCGACTTGTTGTTGGCAAACTTTTTCGGATTTGAGGAATTGGCTGGTGTGGACAATGATCTATCATCACGGATGGCTTTTGGATCAACTGCACCTGATGTGACCTGGCCGACCGAGGCGGCAGCGGAACCACTTCGAGGCATAGGATTACTGGCCGGGAATTTGATTTTCAATCGACAGTCTGGTGGTGTGCCCCCCGATGATTCAGAGGATGGCCCCTACAACGGACTTAGCATTGGCTTGAACACTGCCGATACTGATGGGGCTGCCCTTGAACTTGGAATCGATTTAGATGAAGTAATGCCGATAGAGAATGACGTAGCTCTCATAGCAACGGAGGATTTCCGTTATGGCAGACTCCTGATCGACAATGCCTTCGGACCTGAAACCGAAGAGTTGGGAATTCCCTTTAGAATCGAATATTGGAATACCGATCAATGGGCCACCAACACGCTTGATAGTTGCACCGTTCTTTTTTATAACGCATCGGAAGATGACCGCACCTTGCGCTCCGCATTCTATGTGGACGGTTCCTGGGAGGGGAATCTGGATGCTGATGCCGATAATCAAGATGACGGTGAAACCACTATTGAAAACGATGAGGTCATAGCAGACACAGATTTGGTAATTAGCATAAGCGGTGGTCAAACCAATCAAGTTTCCGGGGTTGATTTGGATGCGGATGGGGAAGAAGACGACAAGCCGTTGGTAACCTCTGCGCCAGGAGAAGGCTTGGAGGGAAGTGTGATCGTTGAGTTTGATCTCAATCACGCTTCGCTGCCCTATTCTCTTGATTTTCTTTCCTATGATTGGCGCACAACAGTTGAAGTCGATGTGTTGGATGAGATTGAAGATGGAAATTATATAGACAATCCTCGATCCCAGCTCAACTTTGGCAGTTACCGAGGGCATGACAGAGTCATCAACTGGCAGGAAATTTATATAGGGCCAACACCTTAGCTTTCTTTGCTAAAGCTGATTAGAGGGGATTGTAGATGTACTCTAATTTGAACTTCACAGATCACTAATCACTTAGAGTCTGAAATATCCGCAGAAAATATTGAGCCAACTCAATAGATTAACTTGTTCTAAGCTGCTGTTTTCTGCTCAGCCGTTAAATTTTGAACAATAGCCCAGTTTCTGGCGGCTGGACTGGACAGAATACCTCATCGCCCTCTGTCGGAGATGCTCCCCGCTCACGGGCCCCTGGCCCTGATTGTTCCCAGGAAACATCTCCGTTACAGCAGGCTTACTTCAGCGTTGAATTTACAATAAAACTAAGCCAGCGTTTTCAAGATTTCGTGGGGATATCTCAGACCTAGAGTTCTTCGTCCTCGTCTTTATCTTCAGTGGCACCCAATTCCTTTATCTTGCGCGTAAGCGTATTTCTGCCCCATCCAAGCAGGTTCGCGGCATCCCGCCGGCGTCCAGCAGTGTGCTTCAAGGCTATATTGATCATGGTGCGCTCGAACATAGGTGTAGCCTGATTCAGAATGCCGACATTGCCCAGGCTGAGTTGTTGGTCGGCCCATTGATGTAGTCCATTGGTCCAATCACCAGAGCTGCTGATAGAGGTTTCCTGTGCGGCAAACTCTGGAGGCAGATCGACCAAGTGCACTTCACGACTGGAAGCCATCACGGTAATCCAGCGACAGAAGTTTTCCAGTTGTCTAACGTTGCCCGGCCAATTTAGTCCAGTCAGGTATTTTTCGGTTTCTGGCCGCAGAATTTTTGGTTCCACGTCTAATTCTTTAGCCGCGGAATGCAGAAAATGATTGGCTAGCTTGGGGATGTCTTCACGTCTGTCGCTGAGCCGTGGGATGTGAATGCGAATAACGTTGAGTCTATGGAAAAGATCTTCGCGAAACTCATGACTCTCGACCAATTTTTCCAGGTCCTGATGCGTAGCTGCAATGATTCTTACGTCCACCTTTATCGAGGTGTGGCCACCTACGCGGTAGAATTCCCCGTCGGAGAGAACTCGTAGCAGGCGGGTCTGTGTCTCGGCAGGCATGTCCCCGATTTCATCCAAAAACAAGGTGCCGCCGTTGGCTTGTTCGAAGCGGCCAGTGCGCTGTGACGTCGCTCCCGTGAATGCACCCTTCTCGTGACCAAATAATTCGGACTCAATTAACTCTTTCGGTATGGCAGCAACGTTCAAGGGCACGAAGGTTTTGTCTCTGCGTGGACTGTGCTGATGCAATGCTCTAGCCACTAATTCTTTACCCGTACCCGACTCGCCGTTGATCAGAACTGAAATATTCGATTGCGAGAGCCTGCCGATGGCGCGGAATACTTCCTGCATCGCTGGTGCTTCGCCAATAATTTCCTGAGTCTTTGTGATTTCGGCAGCATCGCTTTCAACGTTCTGTTCGCGCGAGTGTTCCAGGGCGCGATTGGTCATCGCCACAGCATCTTCTATGTCAAAGGGCTTTGGCAGATACTCGAAAGCGCCGCGACTATAGGAGGAGACAGCACTGTCCAGGTCCGAATGAGCGGTCATAATGATGACGGGAAGCAGCGGGTACTGCTCCTTAATAGTAGAAAGTAAATCCAGGCCGCTTATACCCGGCATGCGAATATCGCTGATAATTGCATCGGGTAATTCCTGTTCGAGTCTGTGCAGCAGGTCATCACCATTCTCGAAGGATTCCGTATTGAGTCCCGTTTTACCCAAAGACTTTTCCAATACCCAGCGAATGGAGCGGTCATCATCGAGTATCCAGACAGAATTACTTGAGTTCATATAAAGTACTACCTTCTATAACGCGGCTATAAGGCCAGTTTTTGGTTCCTGAAACTATTCCGAAGCAGCAATTGGTAAAAGAATGGTGAAACAAGTGGCGCCAGGTCTACTGTCACATTCAATCAAGCCTTTATGCTGATTGATTATGGAATGAGTAATCGATAGACCAAGTCCGGTGCCATCGGCGCGGCCGCTAATCATCGGATAAAAGATTGAATCGAGCAGGTCGGCTCTTATGCCCGGACCGTTGTCGATTATCTTGATGCTGGCAGTTAATCTATGAAACCTGGCCCCTATGGTGGCGTTGCGAATTACCCGGGTGCGCAAGTGAATGCGTCCCAGGTCGTGTTCCACTTTCGGACTGAACAATGATTGCATGGCATTGCGTGCGATATTTAGCATCGCCTGTATGAGCTGCGACGAGTCAGCCAGAAGCGGTGGTATGCTAGGGTCATAGTCGCGAATCAGCCGTATACCTTTGCCGCTGATTTCTGCTTCTACCAAACTCCTTACTCGCTCCAATACCTCGTGTACATTGGTAGGCTGCATATTGAGTGGTTGCCTTGAACCTACCAGTCTGTCCACTAACTTGTGTAGACGATCGGCCTCTTCGATGATGACATTGGTGTAGTCGGCCAAGTCTTCCGAGTTAAGCTCTTGTGCGAGCAGCTGAGCAGCTCCTCGAATTCCACCGAGCGGGTTCTTGATCTCATGGGCAAGGCCGCGAACTAATTCTCGGGTGGTTGCGTGAGTGCTATTTAATGACTCTTCGCGGCTGATACGGTAGGAATGCTCTAACGAGGTTATTTCCAGCAGCGCTCTTTGTTCGCCGTTTTCTTCATAGGGAGTGATGGTGTAATCCACATCCACTACTTTCCCATGCATTAACTGTAACTGAGTCTGCCGCTTGGTAAAGCTGTTGTTGTTGTTCAGGGCTGTTTGCATCTCGCCTATGTCTTCCGCCGCCTTGATAAACACATCACCAATGAAAAGCTGACTCGCCTTGCGCACACTAAGTTCCAGCAGATTCTCGGCGGCTACATTTAAATAGAGTAGGTGTAGTTGCTTGTCCATCACTAGGACACCAGTCTTCAAATTGTCTAACAGACGTTTATGTATGTTATCCCGGTTCATGCCTGTCAGATCTCACTATCGTCACTCTGTTGTCCATGGTTTCCCTGTATGGCATCACCGCTACGTCATGCATCAATTCAGCTAGAACAAAGCGTCCAGTCCAAGTAGCTATGCAATAAGTAAACCAAGAGAAGCAATGGTGGCTATGTCACTATTTTCGGGCCTTGTGCTCGATAGAAGCAAAGAACTGAGGCACAGGAAAGAAAATAATGCACCATAATAGTGCGCTCCTCGTATTTCTGCAATATTCAATGGCACAAAAAAGCCCGGTTCGAGAACCGGGCTTCTGTTTGCGCTACTTGAGAGAGGCTTAAGCCAGGGCTTCCTTTGTAGTCTTGATGATAGCCGCTGCAACCTTATAAGGGTCAGCGTTGGAGGCAGTACGTCGGTCTTCAAGACGTCCCTTCCAGCCATCTTCAACAGTACCGATTGGGATACGGATTGAAGCGCCACGGTCAGATACGCCGTAGCTGAATTGATCGATAGACTGTGTTTCATGCAGACCGGTCAGGCGGTGATCGTTATTGGCGCCGTAGACGCTGATGTGGCGATCAATGTTCTTGCCGAATTCCTCACAAATCTTGGTAAAGATGGACTCATCTCCATCTTCTCGCATTGGACCGTTGGAGAAGTTGGCGTGCATGCCAGACCCATTCCAATCCAGTTCTTTACCTAGAGGTTTTGGCTCGTAGTTGATAGCTAGACCATAGCGTTCAGCGGTGCGATCCAATAGATAGCGCGCGATCCAGGTTTCGTCGCCGGCTTTCTTGGCGCCTTTGGAAAATACCTGAAATTCCCACTGACCGGCCGCTACTTCTCCGTTGATTCCTTCCAGGTTGAGGCCGGCTTCCAGACACAGGTCCATATGGTCCTCGATTACCTCGCGGCCGAAGGCATTCTGCGCGCCAACGGAGCAGTAATAGGGGCCTTGAGGGCCGGGGTAACCGCCGGGAGGGAAGCCCGGGGGTAGATTAGTCTTTATGTCCCACAGAAAGTATTCCTGCTCAAAACCAAACCAGAAATCTTCGTCGTCATCATCAATCGTCGCGCGCCCATTGGACACGTGGGGCGTACCGTCGGCATTAAGTACTTCGGTCATTACCAGATAGGCATTGGCGCGATCAGGATCGGGATAGATGGCTACAGGCTTCAGTAGGCAATCGGAGTCATTACCTTCGGCCTGTTGTGTTGAGCTACCGTCGAATGACCACATGGGGCACTCTTCCAGAGTACCGCCGAAATTGTCGCGAACCTGGGTTTTACTGCGCAGACTTTGAGTTGGCTGATAACCGTCAAGCCAGATGTATTCTAATTTAGATTTCATTTTCTCTTCTTTCTCCTAATCGATATCGACTACTTGATAATGTATGACTTGTGCTCGTTTTTCCTGCCCCCGGTACTTCGCGCTTACGGTTTTTACCCGACACGGAGCAGCTGAGAGAGCCTATCAGCTGTTGCTGTCACCTTAGCAAGGGGCTGCCGACTACATCCGATGCATTATCAGCTATACTTCCGCGGCTTGCCTTGTGTGCTTGGGGAGGAGCAAAATATATGCCATTACTGCATCGCTGCAAAGCCCTATTTTAGTGGGCCGAAGAGAATGAATGAAAATGTTTGGCTCTATTTTGGTGCATATGAAGAATTAGTGCATAATTATAGTGCATTTCCATTAAATTATTTCGATTGATGCACCAGTGAAGTCCTTTGATGTTGCGTCCCGCTGGGCTTCAGTCCAGAATTACCGTCGCTGCTACTGCTACAGTGGCTAGAGAGTTGATTAGATAGATGTTATTCCTGGTTAAGTTATTCCCCGAAATTACTATTAAGACCCGCCCCGTACGCAGGCGTTTTATTCGTCAGCTGCGTAAGAATATTAAATCCGTGCTGCTTGAGTTTGATCCCGGAGTTACTGTGCTGGGGGAATGGGACAGCCTTGAAGTGCAAACTACCACCGCCGACCCGGAAGTGCTTGCCCAGATAAGCGAACGTTTAGCCTGTACTCCGGGTATAGCCAAATTCCTGAAGGTAGATAAATATCCTCTTACTGACATGGATGCAATTCTCGATCTGGCGCTTGCGTATTATGCGGAAAAACTAAAGGGAAAAACGTTCGCTGTGCGCTGCAAGCGCAACGGCAAGCATGCCTTCAAATCAACTGACATAGAACGATTTGTAGGCGCTGGACTAAACAGCAGAACTGAAGCGGCAGCTGTCAAATTGGTGAAGCCTGAGGTAACGGTGTTGTTGGAAATAAAAGATGATTCAGTATTCATTGTCCGAGATCAGAAAGTGGGATTAGGCGGTTTCCCACTAGGCTGTCAGGATTCAGTACTGTCACTTATCTCCGGTGGGTTTGATTCCTCTGTCTCCAGTTACCTATGTATTAAGCGTGGCTTGCAAACGCATTACTGCTTTTTCAACTTGGGGGGCAAAGCCCATGAATTAGCTGTTAAAGAGTTGGCCTTGTTTCTGTGGTTAAAGTATCACTCGTCCCATAGAGTCAAATTTATTTCCGTCCCTTTCGAAGGCGTGGTTGAGGAAATCCTCAGCAAAGTGGATAACTCACAGATGGGCGTCATATTGAAACGTATGATGCTGCGCGCTGCGGATAGAGTGGCGGCTAGCCTTCATATAGACGCCCTGGTAACTGGTGAAAGCGTTGCGCAAGTGTCTAGCCAGACCTTGCCGAACTTGGCCGTTATCGATGCAGTATCCGACAGCTTGGTGCTGCGGCCACTGGCCACCAGCGACAAACAGGAAATTATCGACATGGCTCGAACAATTGGCACGGAACAGTTCTCCAAAGATATTCCTGAATACTGTGCGGTCATTTCGAACAAACCAACTACCAGAGCTCGGCGTGACCGAATAGAACGGGAAGAAAGTCGTTTCGATTTTGCGATCTTGGATGCCGCCATCGCCGATGCTAGAGCGCAATTAATTAATGACCTCATCAATGACTTTAGCGAAACCGCGACAGCGGTAGAAATAGTGCAGCGACTGGATAATCACAGCACCTTGATTGATATCCGTCATCCCGACGAACAGGAAACTAAACCCTTGAAATTACAATCCGACAAGCAACCCTTAGAGTTGCTGTCCATTCCCTTTTACAAATTGCGCAGTAGTGTCGAAGAATTGGATAAAGCTAAACACTATGTGCTGTATTGTGACAAGGGCATGATGAGCCGATTGCATGCAGCGAATTTGTTGGACGAGGGTTTTCAGAATGTGGCGGTCCTGGACTTGTCTAAAGGCCCTCGCCGCGCCTGATGCTTGAAAAATCCTGGCTGCTTTTCTCTAGATCGCGGATTTGTTGATCGTCAGCCGCAATCAAGCGCCGTCCACATTAAATAAAACCCCTAGATTACTAATCTTTCGGCCCTGTCTCGTGTATACTCGCCGCCTTTTGTGCAGCCGTGCGGTTTGGCAACATCTGGCCAATTTCAGGCGGTCTGTGACTCTTAGCGTAGCAGCGGAATTACTGTGATTGAGAAGATTCGAAATATAGCCATCATCGCCCACGTTGACCACGGCAAAACCACACTGGTGGATAAATTACTGCGTCAATCTGGCACCCTCGAATCCAGAGGCCAGAATGTAGAGCGGGTAATGGATTCGAATGATCAGGAACGTGAGCGCGGCATAACAATTCTCGCCAAGAATACTGCTATCAACTGGAACGGTTATCACATCAATATTGTTGATACACCGGGTCACGCCGATTTTGGTGGCGAGGTAGAGCGTGTTCTGTCGATGGTCGACAGCGTGCTGTTATTGGTGGACGCGGTCGATGGTCCCATGCCGCAGACTCGCTTTGTAACCCAGAAAGCCTTCGCCCAAGGTTTGAATCCTATAGTGGTAATAAACAAAGTTGATAGAGACGGGGCACGACCGGACTGGGTAGTGAATGAAGTTTTCGATCTTTTCGATAAGCTGGGTGCTACCGACGAACAACTGGATTTTCCAATTATCTATGCTTCTGCGCTGGACGGTATTGCCGGTCACGACATGGAGACTATGGCGAAAGACATGCAGCCACTATTTGAAACTGTGGTTGAGAAAGTGCCGCCACCCGACGTTATCATCGACGCACCATTTCAAATGCAAATATCTGCTCTGGATTACAATAGCTACGTAGGTGTTATTGGCGTTGGTCGGGTAACCCGCGGCAAGGCGCGCAAGAATCAGCAAGTAGTAGTAATCGACCGCGAAGGGAAGTCACGCAAAGCCAAGATACTTCAGGTAAAAAGCCATCTGGGGCTAGAACGGATAGATGTGGATGAAGCGCAGGCGGGCGAAATCGTTTGTATTTCTGGTGTCGACAAATTGAATATCTCCGATACCTTATGCGATCCCGACACTCCCGAAGCGATGCCTCCACTATCAGTGGACGAGCCCACAATCAGCATGACATTTCAGGTTAATGATTCGCCTTTTGCCGGTAGGGAAGGCAAGTACATTACCACCCGACAGATAAAAGACCGACTCGAAAGAGAGTTGTTGTACAACGTAGCCTTGCGCGTGGAGCAGGGAGAGACACCGGACAAGTATAAGGTTTCCGGACGTGGGGAATTGCATTTGTCGGTATTGATTGAAAGTATGCGCCGCGAAGGATTTGAACTAGCAGTGTCTCGACCCGAAGTTATCATGCACGAAGAAGACGGCGTTTTGAAAGAGCCGGTTGAGTCTCTGGTTGTGGATTGCGATAGTCAGCATCAAGGCTCGGTGATGGAAGAGTTAGGTCAACGCCGTGCTGATCTGCAAGATATGATGCCGGATGGCAAAGGTCGAGTGCGACTTCAGTTCATGATACCAACTCGTGGTTTAATAGGTTTTCGTTCACAATTCCTGGGTATGACATCGGGTTCAGGTTTGATGACTCATGTGTTCGATCACTACGGTGATTACAAAGATATTGAACTGGCTGCGCGTAGCCGTGGAGTTTTAGTATCTATGGTTACGGGCAAGGTGCTGGGCTTCTCTCTGTTTAATTTACAGGAGCGAGGCAAGATGTTTGTTGAACCTAATATTGAGGTTTATGAGGGCATGATTATTGGGCTGCACAGTCGCGAAAACGATTTAGCTGTGAACCCCATCAAGGGCAAGCAACTGACTAATGTTCGTGCCTCGGGTACGGATGAAAACATTGTTCTTTCACCTGCGGTTAAACACACCCTAGAACAGGCAATGGAATTTATTGCCGACGATGAACTGGTAGAAGTTACTCCTAAAAATATTCGCCTGCGCAAAAGATTTCTAACAGAAAATGAGCGCAAGCGACAAGGCAGAGGATCTGCTGCACGAGGCTAGCGTAAACAGCCGCGCTGGCCTAACATAGGATATCTCAGATATTGCTTATCCTATGTCTATTCCATTGAGAAAGAAGTCAGGTCGTCACCATGCAGATACTGTATCCTGAATTAAAACCTTATATTCGTCACAATATTAAAGTTTCTGACTTACACGAACTCTACGTCGATGAAGCAGGGAATGAGGACGGCATTCCAATTCTTTTCGTACACGGCGGCCCTGGTGGTGCTTGCGATGCCAGTTCGCGTCGATTCTATGACCCAGCTGTTTATCGCATAATCACTTTCGATCAGCGAGGCTGTGGCCGCTCCACTCCTCACGGTGAGCTCAATCAGAATACAACTCAAGATTTGATCGCCGACATGGAGGCTATTCGAAATTACATCAATGTCGATTCCTGGGTTTTGTTCGGAGGTTCCTGGGGATCTACCTTAAGCCTGCTGTATGCACAGGCTTTTCCGGCGAGGGTTCGCGCATTAATTTTGCGTGGCATCTTCCTTTGCCGACAATGCGATTTTGACTGGCTTTACAAAGGCGGAGCGAATCGAGTTTTCCCTGATTACTGGAATGAATTTGTTGGTCATATCCCTGAAGCAGAGCGGGACGATTTAATTCAGGCCTATCATTGTCGATTGACGGGGGATGACGAGTTAGCACGCATGGCAGCGGCAAAACATTGGGCAGCCTGGGAAGGGAACTGTTCTAAACTTAGACCCAGCAAGGAAACCCTGGCCAGTTTCACCAAACCACATAACGCGTTGGCGCTTTCCCGCATCGAAATCCACTACTTCATGAATAAGGGTTTTGTTGACGAGAATCACATTTTGGACAATATGCATCTGATTAAGGATGTCCCAGGTCGAATAGTGCACGGCCGCTATGATATGGTTTGCCCCCTCGATAACGCACTCGCATTGCATCAGCAGTGGCAGGAATCAGAACTACACATTGTTCGAGAATCTGGACATTCCGCTTCTGAACCAGGAACGGTAGATGCATTGATTCGTGCAACTCAAGATATCGCCAAGAAACTTGAATCGGTAAATTAGCTCGCTTTATTTTAGCAAGCGAGTAAGGGGGTCACGTGATTGCACTTATCCAGCGCGTCAATTGGGCGCAGGTTCACATCGAAAGGAGTTTGCACTCAGATATTGGTCAGGGGCTGCTGGCTTTTATTGGCATTGAGAAAGACGATGGTGAACAGCAAAGCCAGAAATTAATGGACAAAATTTTAGCCTATCGTGTGTTCAGCGATACAGAAGGTAAGATGAATCTGGATATTAAAGACATCGGTGGAGATCTAATGCTGGTGTCGCAATTTACACTTGTAGCGGAAACGGACAAAGGCCTACGTCCGGGGTTTTCTTCAGCGAAACCGCCCGAAGAAGCGGAAAAAATATATAAAAAACTAGTAGCTACAGCAGAACAACGGCATGAGTTTGTGGCATCAGGAGAATTCGGTGCCGACATGCAGGTTAGCTTGGAGAACGATGGGCCGGTCACCTTCCTATTGAAGGTCTAGATCTTAGCTACTGATTCGAGGCCTCGGCCTTCTCTTCCTCGGTTTGACGTTTTTGCACCATGCGTCCGGCTACTATACCAAGCTCAAACAAAAGCCACATTGGTATCGCCAACAACGATTGCGTAAATGGATCCGCTGGCGTCAGTAGCATGCCTACAATAAAGCAACCGACAACCACATAGGGTCGTTTCTCAGAAAGAGAATCTGGCTCGGTAATTCCTGCCCAAATTAGGATAAACACGGCAATCGGAACTTCGAAGGCGAAACCGAAGGCAAGGAATATAGTCAGTGCGAAGCTGAGCACACTGTTTATATCAGGCGCCACAGTTATATCGTCGGGGGTCATGGAAATGAAAAATGCGAAGGCAAAAGGAAATAACACATAACGGGCAAATGCTATGCCTCCATAGAACAGCACTACACTGGAAATGAATAAGGGTATAGCGACACTCTTCTCGTTCTTATACAGCCCGGGAGCAATAAAAGACCAGAGTTGGTAAAGCACATACGGCGCCGCGATTAGAAAGGACACGTAGAAGGTGAGTTTAAACGGCGCGAAAAAAGGTGATGTGGGATCGATGGCAATCATTGTCGATCCTTCAGGCAAGGCGTCGATCAGAGGGCTGGCTACGTAGGTGTAGATGTCGTTTGCAAACGAGAACAACAAAAGAAATATTACAATTATCGCGATGATACTTCTAAGAATTCGGTCTCTCAGCTCTACCAGGTGATCGATAAGCGTTAGCTCTTTCTCTTCTTCAGCTGATGTCATTTTCTTGCTTGGTTTCTATCGATGATGGTTTTTCAGCCAGTTTGGGGTTCTTGCCACCGCTGTAGATTTGTTTGCTGACTTCTTCTACCTGGTTGCTGACGTCCTTTAGTTCATCGCTTAAGGATTTTCCTTTGGAGATACCTGTTACTGCAGATGATTCCTCATCTGAGTCGTTTTTCTTTGCTGCGTCTATTGAGGCTTGTGACGCACCCGGATCGAAATTGGCTGAATTAACAATATTGTTTACAGAGCTTTCAGTGTCTTTCGCCAAACCTTCTATGTTTGATTTGGCGTCTTCGATTTCTGTCATAACTGTCTCATTATGCAGCTGCCTGCGAATTTCGTCTGCATTTAACTCTCTTTCAATCTCAGATTTGACCTTGTAGAAGCTACGCCGAAATCTGCCGATCCATAAGCCAGTCGTGCGCACTGCTCCCGGCAGCCGCTCCGGACCAAGCACCAGCAAGGCAATGATAAAAATCAGCAAGACTTCGAATGAGCCTATGTTAAACATAGTGAATAACCGGGCTTAGTAACCCTCAGGACTGAGAATAGATGCCTGATTAGCATCGGATAAAAGCAGTGGCTGACTACTTGGTTTCTACTTTTTCAGCAGTAGAATCGACTGTCTCACCGGTTACACCGTCGGACTGCTCTGCAGGCGGTTCTTCATCATCTTCTTTGATGGCTGACTTGAATCCCTTCAATGCACCGCCAAGGTCAGAGCCCAAATTCTTTAATCTCTTTGTGCCAAAAAGCATCACCACGATTAACAAGATAATCAGTAATTGCCAAATTCCAATTCCACCCATGATAAACCTCCAAATCTGATAAGCAGCTGTGTGCCTATCTGTAACTAGTTTTGTCGAGACGCCTTCTCTTCAAGGCCGGACATTTTAAAACGTTCTTCCAATTCCTCCAACACTTGTTGGTGGCTCAGATCAAGATGACTTAGCATGACCATCGAATGAAACCACAGATCTGCCGTTTCTTTTATTACAGCCTGTTTGCCGGCTTCACTATCTTCTTCATAATCCTTGGCTGCCAAAATCGTTTCTGTAGACTCCTCGCCAATTTTTTCCAGAATTTTGTTGAGACCCTTCTCGTGCAAGCTAGCTACATAGGACTCACTACTGGATGAATTCTTGCGCTGTTCCAGTATGGCGGCTAATTCTGTTAATACTTCGCTCATTGCTCGTCGTCTTTCGTCATTGTAGCGTTTTAACGCCGTTTCAAACTCAATTTTAAGTTGGCATCTAGCCGTTTTTGTATAACTGATCTGGATCGACCAGTACCGGATCTATAGCTTCCCAGCTATCGTTGGTCAGCCTCTTATAGAAGCAGCTTTCTCTACCGGTGTGACAAGCTATTCCGCCTACTTGCTCAACCCGGTAGCAGATTGAGTCATTGTCGCAATCGAGCAGAACTTCTACAAGTTTCTGCACCATGCCTGATTCTTCACCCTTTCTCCATAACTTGGCTCTGGAACGTGACCAATATACCGCGCGGCCCTCGATAACCGTTGTTTGCAGGGCCTCTCTATTAATCCAGGCCTGGGTCAAAACTCGGCCAGAGCCAGCATCCTGGGTGATTACAGGTACCAGACCATGTTCATTCCATTGGATTTGATCGAGGTAGGAGGGCATGGTCTTAGTATGCAACTTCACCGTCTAAAACACAAAAGGTATAGGCCCAGCAATGCCGGACCCAGGGTGGCTGCAGGCAGGTTTTGTATGGCCTCGTTGATGCCTGGAAGCAGGCTAATAGCGGCTCCCACCAGAAGTATCATGCCGGTAATTCGAGATCGGCGATTCTGACGTTCCATTGCGCTACGTGTTTGTTCTTGCTGATGTCTCAAGGACTCGTTTATTTCACCGAGTTGCTTGCTTTCTGTGGCTGCGTCAATCAGTAGTTGCGGAAACTGTGGCAATTGATCGATCCAGTTGGGAATATTTTCTTGAATTCTACTTATTAGAGTAAACGGATTTAGCCTTCTCCTGTTCCAATTTTCCAGATAGGGAAGGGCTGTTTGCCATAGATCCAGGTCGGGATAAAGTTGACGGCCCAAGCCCTCCACATTCAACAAGGTCTTTTGCAGCAACACCAATGAAGGTTGCACTTCCATGTTGAATCGACTGGCAGTACGAAAAAGCTGTATCAGCAAATGTGCAAATGAAATTTCTTTCAATGGCTTTTCAAAGATAGGTTCACACACGCTCCGAATCGCGGATTCGAATTCGTGAATTTTCGTTTGTCGAGGTACCCAACCGCAGGCCACATGAAGTTCGGCAACTTTTCTATACTCGCGTTTGAATATGGCGAGCAAATTTTTGGCAAGATATTCTTGATCGTTGTTGCTTAGAGAACCAATGATGGCACAATCGACGGCGATGTATTTTGGATTTTCTGGCGTTTCACGGGAAACGAAAATATTACCTGGGTGCATGTCAGCGTGGAAAAAATTGTGATCAAACACTTGGGTGAAAAAAATATCTATACCGGTTTCGGCCAGTTTCTTCAGGTCTGTATTCTGAGCATTTAACGCGGCAATATCGGCAACTGGAATGCCATGAATACGCTCCATTACTAACACTTGCCTACTGCTAAAGTCCCAATAGATTTTTGGTACATACAGTACGCTGGAATTCTCGAAGTTGCGCTTTAGTTGAGAGCTATTTGCCGCTTCGGAAAGTAGGTCTAACTCGTCGTAGATTATCTTCTCGTAATCGTTGACGATTTCCACGGGATGCAAACGTGTGCCAATGTCTGTTCGTTCTTCAATTTGTCGGGCAATCCATCTAAGTAATTTCAAGTCTGCCGCAACGATTTTTTCGATGCCTGGTCGAATAACTTTTACTACCACTTCGTCATTGTTAAGCAGCGTCGCTTTATATACTTGTGCAACAGATGCGCAGGCGAAGGGTTCGCTATCCAGACTCTTAAAAATCGAATCTACGCTCCTGCCGAGAGAGCCTTCAATTATGCTTGCAATCGATGGTGAGACGAAGGGCGGAACATTATCCTGAAGAGATTGTAATTCGTCCGCGAGTTGGGTATCCAAAAAGTCCCGACGCGTAGATAGCAGTTGTCCAAATTTTATGTAGATGGGCCCTAATTCTTCCATGGCCTGACGCAGGCGCATGTTCCTGTGGGTAGTGCTATCTGAGCGAAACGTCCATAGCAGTCGGTAAGGCAACAACAATAACGCTAACCACCCAGCACCGGACTGTCCCTGCATGAACTGATCGAGCCGGTATTTCGCAATGACGTTAAGAACTCTATTGAGGCGAGGAAGATGTGACACGGTTGGACGTAAACGCTCTGCTTGGTCTGAGGGCTTGCAAAGATACCACTGCCGGGCTGTGCTAACAAGCTGGTATGCAGAACTAAGCGGTTGTTTTTTAGCGAGTTATTGCTTTTCCAATACTAATTCCAGACGCCGCTTAAGCAGTTCAGTTTTCGCCATCGCCCGGTCTATCCCTAAGCGTAACTGGTCGAGACGATCGCCGAAGCTTTCTACCTCAGTTTTAGAGGGTACAAGTCTGGCTTCTTCGCTGAGGTAGTCATGGACGTTTCTTTGCATGCTTTCCCCGGCAGCTTTGCCCCAGACCCTGCTAGCATCTGCAAACTTGCCTAGTTCATTGCTCAGAATATCGCCCAGCAGCGGCGCTAGATAGTCTTGCCAATCGACATCTAGCGAATCAGCGAGGGTATAGAGGTCTTGAATGAGGGAGGCATCACCGGAGATTTTGATAGCGGTGTCTGCCAATGCTCTTTCATTTGATGCCTGCATCAGTAAACCGAACAGCTTCTCCGCAGTGGCTGCGATAGTTGCATCGGCCTGTATGCCCAGAGTCTGACTATCGATGGCGCTGAGCTTTATCGAATTGTCTTGGAAGCGCAGAATCAGAGAAAATTCAGGTTTGGTACTGAGTACTTCAATATACTTGTCGTCGAAGGCGAGCAATTGTCGGGCTATGTGTGCATCTCGTTTAATAATCGCATTCAAGATATTTTCTATCGGGATTAGTGCGAAGCTGCCTAGAAATTGATTCAAAATATTTCCCCGCTACTGTCAATAACAACAGCGCATAACCTCAAATCCATCAGTTAGCTTTAAAGCCGATATGGATCGCACACACACCGCCCATCACATTGTGATATTTGCAATTCACTAATCCGGCAGATTCAAGCATTTTCAAGAGAGACTCTTGATCCGGGTGCATGCGAATTGATTCAACCAGATAGCGATAACTATCGGAATCACCAGTGATCAGTTTGCCGGCTATGGGCCATAAATTGGAATAACTATCGTATACCTTACTAACCAGATCATTGGTTGGTTTCGAAAATTCCAGAACCATGACACGGCCACCGGGTTTCAGTACCCGATGCATGGATTGTAAGGCGGCTTCTTTATTGGTTACGTTACGAAGGCCATAAGCTATGCAGATACAATCGAAAGTATCGTCAGCAAAAGGCAGGTGCTCTGTGTTAACCTGAGCGAAATCAATGTTCGAACTTAAACCTTTGTCTATGATCCTGTCTCTACCAACCTGAAGCATTGCCTCATTGATGTCGGCTAATACTACATGTCCAGTATCACCAACCAAAGGTGAGAAGCGAATGCTGAAATCACCGGTGCCACCGGCCAGGTCTAACACTTTATGACCCTTGCGCAGGGCGCTAAGTTCGATGGTGAATCGTTTGATAAGGCGATGCGAGCCAAGCGACATGATATCGTTCATGATGTCATAGCGGTTCGCTACGGATCGAAAAACCTGGCCGACACGCTGCTCTTTTTCCTCGACAGGAACCTGTTCGTAGCCGAAGTGGGTGGTGTTTTCAGAGTCTGAAGGGCTGCTCATTCGATGTCGCTAGTTATTAAAAGGAGACACCAGAGGATTAATCCGGCGATGAGGGCATGATGTTAATCACTTGCGTGCCTGCTGGCAATGGCTCTCGGCTTGCTTTGACCGCATTCAACTTCATCAGGTAATTACTCCACAGCGATTCTCTTTCGGCGGATAATTCTTGCAGATAAGTCCAGGAATAGATGCCAGTGTCATGACCGTCATCAAAAGTTAATTTTATGGCATAGTTGCCAACCGCTACCAGGTTTTTGATTTTTACTTGGCGCTTACCCTTCTGCAGTACCTCTTGACCCTTGCCATGGCCACGCACCTCTGCTGACGGAGAGTGCACACGCAGAAACTCAGCACTAAGTGTGTTGCTTGTTCCATCGGCATAACTGAGTTCTAGCGTTGCAGATTTCTTATGTAGCTTAATCTCAGTGGGCGTATTGCTGGCCATGTTCTATCCCGTTATCTTATTCGCAGCAGTCTTCATCTCTATAGTATGTAACGACTCAGATCTTCGTCTTTAGCCAACTCGTCCAATTGTTGTTCAACGTAGGCTCTATCGATTATCAGTTCCTTATTTTTGCCTATTGCCATGTCTGATGCCGAGAAGGACACCTCTTCTAATAATCTTTCCATCACAGTATGTAGTCTTCTCGCGCCTATATTTTCAGTACGCTCATTGACTTGCCAGGCGGTCTCGGCGATTTTTTTAATGCCATCGGCTGAGAAGGTTATATGCAGATCTTCCGTTGCCAGCAAGGCTTGATATTGCTCGGTAAGTGAGGCGTGGGGTTCTTCAAGAATGCGTTCGAAGTCTTCCGCGGTGAGGGCGTCAAGTTCCACACGTATAGGCAGCCGGCCTTGTAGTTCTGGAATGAGATCAGAAGGCTTGCTTAAATGGAATGCCCCGGAAGCAATAAAAAGTATGTGGTCTGTCTTTAGGGTTCCATACTTGGTGGTGACAGTCGATCCTTCAATCAGTGGCAACAAATCTCTTTGCACGCCCTCTCTGGAAACACCAGCACCACCCTGATCATGGCGATTACTAACTTTATCTATTTCGTCGATGAATACGATACCGGTTTGCTCAGTCGCTTCCACAGCGCGGCGGCGAATCTCTTCTTCGTTTACGAGTTTGGCTGCTTCCTCGTCTTTCGCCACTTTCAGGGCTGACTTTACTGTCATGCGTCTGGAAGTTTTCTTACCACTGTTCATGTTTGAGAACATGCTTTTAAGTTGACTGGTCATATCTTCGAGTCCGGGTGGCGCCATAATTTCCACTCCGGTCGTAGATTCGGTGATTTTTATTTCTATCTCTTTCTCATCTAATTCACCCTGACGTAGTTTCTTTCGAAACAACTGGCGGGCGGCGGAGTTGGAGTCGGTTTGACTCAATTCTGCGGAATCGGACGCTTGCTCAGTCCTGGCTTGGGGCAGAAGTACATCCAGAAGGCGTTCTTCGGCACGATCTTCGGCTAAGTGCTGCACCTTGTTCATTTCCGTTTCTCTGATCATCTTAATGGCAACATCAACCAGATCACGCACGATAGATTCGACATCCCTCCCTACATAGCCAACTTCGGTAAACTTGGTAGCCTCGACCTTGATAAAAGGCGCTTGTGCGAGTCTTGCCAAACGTCTGGCAATTTCAGTTTTACCAACGCCAGTGGGTCCGATCATTAGAATATTCTTGGGCGTAATCTCATCTCTTAAATCTTCATCGAGTTTCATTCTTCGCCAACGGTTGCGCAGCGCGATGGCTACCGCGCGCTTGGCGGCGGCCTGACCGACAATATGTTTATCCAGTTCGGAAGTGATCTCACGGGGTGTCATTGTAGACATGTATTAATACCTGTATCAATTTTCGCCAGCCTAGGCGAAATCCAACTCTTCAACAGTATGGTTGTGATTAGTGTAAACGCAAATATCTGCGGCTATGGTTAAACTTTTTTCGACAATTTCTCGAGCATTGAGCCCGCTGTTTTGTAATAAGGCCCTGGCAGCTGCCTGCGCATAGGGTCCTCCGGAGCCAATGGCCATAATCGAGTCTTCTGGTTCGATGACGTCGCCATTACCGGTAATAATCAAGGATGACTCTTTGTCTGCCACCACTAGTAGAGCTTCTAAGCGCCGCAATGAACGTTCGGTGCGCCACAACTTTGCCAGCTCGACCGCGGCCCTTACCAGTTTTCCATGATGTTTCTCCAACTGTTCTTCGAAGCGTTCAAACAGCGTAAAGGCGTCAGCGGTACCTCCAGCGAAACCGGCAATAACCTGATCTTTGTATAGCCGTCTCACCTTCCGGGCGTTACCCTTCATTACCGTGTCCCCTTGAGAGACCTGTCCATCTCCGCCAATTACTACTTTGTTCCCACGTCGAACGGAGACAATGGTGGTGCCTCGAAATTGATCCATAAGTGTATTTCCTGTACCAAACTATTCCTGCGGCATGTTAAGAGTGTAACTCTAAATCCAGGGCCTATTAATTAGAGCATAATTTTGAATCAACCCAGGCTCCACACGATAAGGGTTGCCAATTCGGTGGGTTCTCGCTTACAAGCATAGAATATGGGGTGAAGCACTGGAAATTCAAGCATTGCAGATGCATGTATAAGTTCATACGCAGGTTTGGTATTGATTGCTTATTGAGAGTAATAATTGATTCTTCTCGAAGGAAGGAGAAAGTCAGGTGCAGCTATTGGATGCTCATTCTCAGGCTAGGGATATTGTTTGCACGCAGTAATTGTTCTGCCTGGTTGAGTATGGTGCTGCTGGTATAGGGCCCAGATTGCACCAAGTACAGAGTACGGCCGAGTAACTGCTGTTGCTTCACCTTCACATCCAGGCCAAGAATATTCTGTCGTTCGCTTTCAGAGTTGGCCAACTCGATTTGCTGAAAGGCACCTGATTGCAAAATAAAGCCTGGATTGTATGTCTGTTCCACCTCGCTGTGATCGCTCTGCTCAGTACTTGTTGAGGCTGTGGGGGGGGCAATATCGGTGCCCGCCTGCTCGGCGGTGAGTTCCACCGGGTTGGCGTCGACAGAAACTTCGTAGTTACGTAGCTCGGAATAGAACTCTAATTGCAGTTCCTCTTCTGCAGGCTCGTTTGCAGTTTGGACTATGGCGGCCTGATTGGCAGCCGCAATAGTGTTGTTCACTTGGGCAGTACTAATGTTCAGTGGCGGTACATTACCGGAAAGATAGAACAGGAAACAGCCGAACACGCCAATCGCCAGGCCGACTATCATCCCGCTAAACATGAGGGACCACGCCGGCGGTGTGGCAACGGTTTTCCGCTCCAATAGAGGCTCCGGTTTAATCTTGGCGAAATCTTGCGTCATCTTCTGCTGTGTGCTGCTGGGCGACTGTGCCCAGGGTTAAGTTATTGTTTTAGTTAATAATAATTCTTATAAAACTCTGTGCCATCTGAATTATCGGTTGTAAACCAGTAAGCTATAGCTGAATCATAGGACTTTTAATCAGATCGCAATAATCTAAATTAGGTCTTGTGGATCCACGTCAATACTAAAGCGTAGTGATCTTGGATATTTTATGCCTTCCAATTCTATGCATAGTTGAGACAACAGGGCTTGTAAGCTACCGCGCTTCGCGCTTTTTAGAAGCAGTTGTACGCGATATTTACCCGCTCTCTTTTCCATCGGTGCGGGAATCGGTCCCAGTTTCTCAATCTCCAGCAGATTGTGCTTACAAAAGCGGTCGCAACTATCAGCTATTCGATCTAATAAGGCCAGTGCTGATTTCATTTCCTTGGCTTCGGCTCGCAGCAAACACAAATGAGCGAACGGTGGCATTAACGCCTTCTCCCTTTCCTTCAGCTGCAATTCCGAAAACTCGGCAAAAGAACCGCTGGTAAGGCTTTGCAAAGTCTCATGTGAAGCATGGCGTGTTTGAATTAAAACTTCACCAGCACGCTCGGCACGTCCTGCTCTTCCGGCAACCTGAACTATTGTCTGTCCCATGTGTTCCTGCCCACGGAAGTCGGCACTGAATAGTCCGGCATCGGCGTCAAGTACCGCCACTAAGGTTATGTTGGGAAAGTGATGACCTTTCGCCAACATTTGTGTGCCAAGTAAAATACAGGGATCTCCAGCCTGGACCTGCCGCAACATATCCGCCAGGCTGTTCTTGCGTCGGGTGGAATCTCTATCGATTCTAATAACCGGAGTGTGGGGAAATTGTTTCTTCAGATACGATTCTATGCGTTGTGTGCCTACGCCAATAGTACTTAAATCTCTGGATTTGCAGTTGGGACAATATTTCGGAAGTGCAGCGGTGCTACCGCAATGGTGGCAACGAATGCTGGCAGGATTCGCGTGCACAGTAAATTGCGCCACGCAGTTTTCACATTCGCAGATCCAACCGCAGCTCTGGCAGTTAAGAATGGGGGCAAAGCCGCGCCTGTTAATATAAACCAACACCTGATTCTTGTGCTTAATGTGTTTGTCAATTCGGTAAAGTAATTGCTCCGAAAAACCCTCTTGCAAAGTTGTATTGGAGATGTCTACGATCTCCATTGCTGCTGGCTGCTCAATTCCCGTGCGCTGGCTCAGTTTAAGATGAGTAAATTTTCCGTTGCGAGCATTGTGCAGGCTTTCCAGGCTTGGCGTGGCAGTGCCAAGCACGATGCAGAGCTGCTCTTCTCGTGCGCGGATAACTGCCAGGTCTCGCGCCGAATAACGAAAACCATCCTGTTGCTTAAAGGATGAATCATGTTCTTCATCCACGATGATCAGGCCCGGCTTTGCTAGCGGTGTGAATATGGCTGAACGGGTTCCAATTACAATTCCCGCGCTGCCTTCACGGGCTTGAGTCCAAGCGCTCAATCTCTCAGTTTCATTCAAGCCTGAGTGCAGACCTACCACAGGACAGTCGAAGCGCTCCTCGAACCTGGAAATAGTCTGTGGGGTTAGGCCGATTTCTGGTACCAGCACAAGACATTGCAGTCCCTTTGACAACTGTTGCTGCATGACTCGCATATACACCTCTGTTTTACCGGAGCCGGTAACTCCGTCTAACAGAAAACAAGAATAGTTGTTCAGCTGTTTGCTAATAGTTTTTACAGCTTTAGCTTGCTCGTTGTTTAAATTGATATTGAATTCTACGGCCTTAGGCAGTGCTTCAAATGTCGGAGCATTGTTTTCGCTGATCAAGCTGGATTCGATTAAATCTTTTTCACTCAGTTGTTTAAGGAGCTGGGTGCTGAATCCAGCTAGCCGACATCGCTCAGCTGTCACTTCCTTTTTCGAGCTAATAAAATCGAGTAAGGCTTTTTGTCTTACTGCTTGTTTGCGTGGAAATTTGATCGCTCCTGCAATCGGTTCTTTGCGTGACCATATTTGAATGCTTTTTTTCAGCGGGCTGCCCGCTCGGAGTTTCGCCGGCAATGCTGCCGCGAACACTTCTCCCAATGGATGTTGATAATAATTCGCTGCCCAAATAAGTAATTGGAAAACGGATTCATTCAATACAGGTTCTGAATCCAAGACGGCAAGAATCGGTTTTAATTTGTTTTTATCCAAAGCAGAGCTGTCAGCGATATCGACCACTATTCCAACCAATTTTTGCCGGCCGAAGGAAACTTTCACTCGCATGCCTGGCAGTGCCTTCTGATCTGCGAGGGGCAGATAATCAAAAACTCTGCGCAAGGGTGATGGCACAGCAACTTGTAAGATCGCTCCTCTATAGTTTGGCTTTACTTTATTAGGCATTCGTTGTTGGTATAGTGAGTACTTTGATTGGGATCGCAATAGTAAGTTTAAAAGGTTTAGCAAACAACTGAAGACATGAAATTGGCCTGCCAACGGCGACGTCTTGCGTAGTCATCTTGATGGTTTATACTTCAGCGGGTCCTTAGATGACTAACAAGCCTGGACTGCTGGTGCACAGCACTCAACAATTACTAGAACAGGAAAATAAAATGACTTCGCCGTCGGTTCCAGCTGAATTGTTGGAGGTCAGAGAGAAGATTGATGCCATAGACAAGGAACTAATAGTTCTTCTCGGGCGACGCTTCGCGTTGACTCATCAGGTTGGTCTATTGAAGGCCAGCAATGCGCTGGATGCTGTTGATGCAACTCGTGAGACCGAAAAGCTGGCTGAACTAAGTGCGCTTTGCCAGAAGTATAATCTGAATCCTGCCTTGGTTACCGAACTATTCAGCAAGATCATGGAGGAAGTCGTTAGAAATCACCACCAGCTGCGCGACTAGCCCCACACAAGCCGGTAAGCTGCTTGCGTTACCAGGAGGCCATAGTCTCTGGTCGTTAGCTACTTGCGTCTTTCCTTTTCTCTGTTAGAATGCTCGCCCCCGGATTGATAAGCTCATCCATAATGACCATTCTGGGCCAAAAAGCAGATGTGGTGCATCAACAACAAACTGACTGATGTGGCGACATTAACTGAGAGGACTAACATGAAACCAGATATTCACCCCAAATATGAAGCCATGAAAGCTACTTGCAGCTGTGGCAATGTAATCGAAACCAGGTCAACCTTGGGCAAAGACATACTGATTGAAGTGTGTTCTGAGTGCCATCCGTTCTATACCGGAAAGCAGAAGATTCTGGATAGCGGTGGTCGAGTCGATCGATTCAAGAAGCGATTTGGTTCTAGAAGAGTTTAGGGAAGTAGTGGTCAGTTCTCTGATCAGTGTGGTACTTGCTGGAACTCCTTCTGACGCGGCTTGGCTCGCAGCGCCATCTCGTTGTCATCCTTGATAGGGACTAGACTATTATCGGCGAACGGCGCTTTTGGCAGCACGAGTGAAACCCTAGTAGAGCGGTTATAGAATTGGCCAGAGCTACCCTAAAATATCGTTTCGGTCGAAAGCTCCTCGCTTTCTTCCTCATTCAGATCAACACCAGGTAATAGCGCGCCGTCAGTAGTCGGCGCGTTTTCCGTTCTGAAATACTCAAACATAGTGTCTGGTTCTCCTGGGGTAGCCAGGGCACCGGTAGTTTTATTGATCAGACGGTCCTCAATTCCATCGGGTCGCTTCATCGTATTTTCTGGCATGTTTTCCAGAGCTACCTTCATAAAATCGATCCAGATGGGTACGGCGATGGTTGCACCTTGCTCTCTTTCCCCCAGTGGTTCCGGTTGATCGAATCCGATAAACACCGTGGTCGCGATATCTCGATTAAAACCAGAAAACCAAAGCTCGGTTGGCCCATTAGTTGTGCCGGTCTTCCCCATCAGGTCTGAACGGCCTATTTCTCGTTGCACTCTTGCCCCGCTGCCTTCTTCGATTACCGAGCGCAGCATTGAATTTAAGATGAATGCAACTTGTGCATCGATGATCCGTGGTGCAGGTATTATTTCGGTAGAGGAATCATTGTTAGCCAGATTGCAGTCTTCACACACTGTCACCGGTGTTGCGTGAAACAATTGTCCGTCTGCCAGGTTGGAAATTTCCTTTATAAACCAGGGCTCGACTTTATAGCCGCCATTGGCAATAGTCGAATACGCAGTAACAATTTCAAGCGGTTGAACATCCTGACTGCCCAAAGCGACAGTCAAATCATTGCGTGGAAAATTTTGCGTTTGAAAACCAAATTTTCTGGCGAATTCGAGAACCTTGTCGTCACCCAGCTGATCGTACAATCGAACCGCCGGAACATTGCGCGATTCTTTTAGTGCATAACGCAATGTGATAGGACCCAAAAAATTATTTTCATAATTATTGGGTCTATAGTCGCCGCGAGTGATAGGGGCATCATTGATTGTAGTGGCGGCTGAATAACCCTGTTCCAAAGCGGTTCCATAGAGAAAAGGTTTGAAGTTCGAGCCCGGCGGTCTGGGAGTGATGACCCGGTTTACCTGGCTGCGACGGAAATCATAGCCACCAACTAGAGCTATTATTTCGCCATTACTGGGTGACATGGACACAAGAGCGCCCTGGATGTCCGGCACCTGACCTAGTTGCCAGCTTTCATCGCTGTGCTTCAGTCTGATGAGGTCCCCAACCTGAACTACATCCGCGGCCACCTGCGGAGGTGGCCAGGCATCGTTACGTGAATTAAATTTATAGGCCCAGCTAATACCTTCCCACTCAACAGTGGCGGCCTGGCCTGATTTTAGAATTGCCTCGAAGCTTAAATCCGAGACCGAAGTGACGATCGCCGGTTGCTGATTACCAAAAACCGGAACCTGCTGTAATTCTTCCAACCACGATTTGCGGGCATCGCCATTTTGATCGGCGTATAGCTCCAGAGGGTAGTTTGCAGTAGCTCCTCTGTATCCGTGGCGCTTGTCATAGTATGTTTCAAGTCCGTTTACCAGGGCTTGATTAGCGGCCAACTGTTTGTCGCCGTCTATAGTGGTAACTACTTCGAATCCCTGGCTGTAAGCTTCTTCACCGTGTTCGTCGTAAAGTTGCTGACGCACCATCTCGGCAATATAGGGTGCGGATATTTCTATATCTCGATTACGTCTGCCAGCGGTTATGGGCGCGTGGTCTGCGTCCTGGAATTCCGCTTGAGTGATCATTCCCTCTCTCAGCATATTTGCTAATCGAGTTCTTCGTCGTTCAATGGCTCTACTGGGGTTGCTAAAAGGGTTACAGGCAGAAGGGCAGGGTAGTAGCGAGATCATCATTGCTGCCTCCGGCAAAGATAACTCTCTCACATCCTTGCCATAATAAACGTAGGCAGCGGCTCCAATACCATCTGCCCCTGCTCCAAAATAGGCGGTGTTGAAGTAGAGATTTAGTACTTCCTCTTTACTGAGCTCTTGTTGAATCTGCAGAGCGAAAGGGATTGTTTTGATCTTGCGCAAATACACATTGTCGCTATCGAAGGACAGAATGTTTGCGAGTTGCATGGTGATGGTGCTGCCACCACCTAGATTTACTCCACGGACAAGGCCATACAAGCCGCGTGCCAAGCTTCGTAGATCGACCCCGTAGTGAGAATAGAAACGCACATCTTCCGTGGCGATTAAGGCATCCGTTAGGACCTGAGGAATATCCTCGAAATCAACGGGATTTCGCCGATTACCTATTTCATCGATGAGGCGTCGATCGGAAGTGTAGATTCGTAGCGGGGTTTCCAGCTGAACATTTCTATAAGTTTCTGCTTCTGGAAGCAGCGGGGCCAGATACAGGTAGGCCGCTGCGACGACCATCACAATTCCCGTAAACCCGAAGAGGCCAAGTATCGCAGCCCATTTCAATGTGTTCTGAATCTTTATTTGCACTGCTGTAAGTCTCGAAGTATGCCGCACGACCCGGGCCAGATTTGCGCTGGAATGCAGCAATCTGGTGAAAACCATTGTGTTTCTTGGCCTGTAGGTTCGAGCGAGCCAAATATTATACACTTGAGATCGAATAATGCCTTGTTATTCTGGGACTTAATCCCATCATTGCTCTATAAAAGAGCTAACGAAGCTTAGGTTTGGGTAATTTTTTGGATCGATTTTCTCGCCATTAATAATTCCTATCTCGAGTTTTTGCACAGAGCAATGTCAGCTTCTTCCAATCTAGGTCAAAATCCCTGGAAGCCAGAGGAAATCTGTCATTCACTAAGCCAGCAGCGGCACAAACGTGACCTAATTCAAAGAATTGCCTGAGTGCTTGGTTCATTATTTAATGGTGAAGTTGTTTGTTCTGAAAGTCTGATAATTAATTGATAACTATAAAAAATTTATTGTCGGCCGATACTGAAATCTGGAGGATTGAAAATTGCACGTGGTTTCGCTAAGTTTTTGTTATCATTAGCAATATTCAAATAGTCCAGAATTGAGCTGCGCTATTGATTCGCAGTATAAGGGATGTAGGAAACCTGCTTGTCCCGGTTAATAGATTACTGACGCAAGCTTTTAGGGGTTACTAAGTGCTGGAAAAGCTCAGAAATATTGGCGCATTAAGCAATTTTGGCAAGAAAGCCAGCACCATGCTTGGGGTCGACATTAGTACGACCGCGGTCAAAATATTGCAATTGAGCCCAGTTGGGAATAAATACAAGGTGGACAATTATATTATCCGCCCACTGCCGCCTAATTCTGTCGTTGAAAAAAATATCAGCGATATTGATGCTGTGGGTGATTGTATTGCCCAAGCCATAAGTATTCTGAAGCCGTCACTTAAGGACGCTGCGGTGGCAGTGGCCGGTTCTGCGGTCATTACCAAGACCATTGAAATGAACGCCGCTCTGTCCGACTCTGAAATGGAAAATCAGATCGTAGTGGAAGCGGATCAATATATTCCGTATCCACTGGATGAAGTTTCGATAGATTTTGAGCGTCAGGGATTGTCGGAACGAAGTCCTGACATGGTGGAAGTCCTGCTGGCTGCCTGTCGAAGGGAAAATGTTGATGCCAGAGTTACTGCTCTGGAACTGGGGGGGCTGGTGGCCAAGGTGGTTGATATTGAAGCCTACGCCATAGAACGTGCCTTTACCCTGCTAGCGGAACAAATCGGCTCTGAAGACGAACAGACCGTTGCGATCATCGACATCGGTTCGATGATGACAACACTGAACGTGATATTAGGCGGAAAAACCATCTATACCAGGGAGCAAATGTTTGGCGGCAATCAGTTATCAGAAGAAGTGCAAAGACGTTTTGGCTTGAGTGCGGCAGAAGCAGAAAACGCTATGAAGCGTGGCGGCCTTCCCGAAGAGTATGAACATGAGATATTGGGACCATTTAAAGATGCTGTTACCCAGCAAATTAGTCAGACCTTGCAGTTCTTCTTTTCATCCAGTCATTACAATGAAGTTGATCATGTCTTGCTGGCAGGTGGTGTTGCCGCGATCGAGGGTCTTTCGGATTTGGTGCAAGAGAGTTTGTCTACCCCGGTGAGAGTTGCCAACCCATTTACGGATTTGGTCATTGGATCTAAGATAAATAAAACAATGCTTAAAAATGATGCTCCTTCCTTATTGATTGCCTGTGGCCTGGCCATGCGAGGCGAATACTAATGGCTCATATTAATTTACTCCCATGGAGAGAACGACTTCGCGAGGAGCGTAAGCGGGAATTCTTTACCATACTGGTAGGCGTGGTAATTATCTCTGCTGGCGTGCTTTTCTTAGTGGATCGGTATTTCAATGGTGAGATTGATACACAAATGGCGCGTAATGATTTTATTGCGGCCGAAATTGCAGTGCTTGATGAGCGCGTTGCAGAGATAAACCAATTGCGGCAACAGAAAGAAGACATTCGATCGCGTATGAACGTCATTACGGACTTGCAGGGTACGCGGCCGGTTATCGTTAGGATTTTTGATGAGCTGGTGAAGACTTTGCCCGACGGTGTGTATTACGAAAGTCTTAATCGAGTAGACGATACTATTTCCATAGAGGGATTTGCTGAATCTTACGCCCGTATAACAGAACTACTGCGAAGGCTCGATGATTCTGAATGGTTTCAGGAGTCAGATTTGGACGGTATATCCGCAGTCCCTAGAGCTGATAACTCATTAACTGAGGCATTTACTTTTACTCTCAGCCTATCTCTTCAGTTATCCGATCAGCAGGAAGAGGTGTAGATCAAGATGTCAATATTTCAGAACATAACAAACGATTTACGAAATTTTGATTGGAACGACTTGCAGGATGTCGACACCATTGGCATCTGGCCTGCGCCCGTAAAAGTAATAATTATTTTAACAATTGTCATAGGTTGTTTGGCGGGCGGATATTTCTTCCATATTCAAAACTTGCAAACAGAGCTGCAAGATGTGGCAGGAGAAGAAGGTAATCTTCGTATCGAATTTGAACAGAAAGCTTTTCTGGCTGCTAACTTGGAAGAGTACAGGGCGCAGACAGTGCAGATGGAAGAATCATTCACCGAACTGCTCAGACAGCTACCATCAGTCACTGAAGTACCAGGTTTGGTGGAAGATGTTACGCAAACCGGTTTAGGTAGCGGTTTGGAATTTTCCGATTTGGTTCTTCCCGAAGAAGAGGTTCAGGAATTTTATATTGAAATACCCATGAATTTAGAAGTGGTTGGCGATTATCACGACTTCGGCACCTTCGTAAGCGGGGTTGCCAGCCTGGATAGAATTGTAACGCTTCACGATTTTTCGATTGAGGCACGTGATGATTCTTTTTTAAATATGAGCATCGTCTCCAGAACTTATCGCTATAAAGATGTAGATGAGGTCGTTCAGTAAATGAGCATAAGCGTTCGCAAATCCAGAAAATTTCTAGGAACCCTGGGTAGCCTGTTGTTGGCAGCCTGTTCTCCTGTGAATAATTTTTCGGATCTGGAATCATTTGTGGCTGAAGTAAACTCACGTCCCAGTGCTCCCGTGGAGCCGGTGCCTGAATTTGTACCCTATGAAGGTTTTATCTATGGCGCCGCGTCTGCCCGAAGCCCTTTTGATAAGCCCTTGGTGATTGACAACGAAAGTGGCCAGGTACTGAATCAAGATGTAGAACCGGATTTCGACCGCGTGCCTGAATTGCTGGAAAATCAATCTTTAAGCGAATTGACAATGGTTGGCAGGATTACCACCAGGGCAGGAGTCTATGAAGCACTGATCGAAGACGGATTTGGTGAAGTGCATAGGGTTGGTGTTGGCGACCATATGGGGCGTAACTATGGTCGTATCGAGCAAATTTCAGACTCCCAACTAAATATGATCGAAATAGTTCCCAGTGGCAGCGGTGGCTGGGTAGAAAGACCACAAACACTCACGTTGCAATAAGTTCGTGAGCTGAGGTTATAAGTATGTGTAACAAAAATGGGATAGTAATCGCAGATTTGCCTACGGGCAAGTTGGGTAGACTAAACATGGCGCGCCGAATTAATCGTGCCATGCTGGGGCTTTTTGCATTGGTTTTTTCCTCTGCCTTGTGGGCACAAGAGCCAGTAACTCTAAATAGCATTGGTTTTGCAAATCTGCCCGGCGATAGCATTGAAATTCAACTCACCTTCGATTCTGCGCCGCCAGAACCTTCCGGTTTTGTGTTGGATAATCCTGCGCGTATTTCATTGGATTTGTTCGGGGTATCAAGTGGTCTTTCTCAGCAGCGTTTTAATATAGACTCCAATAATGCTCAGAGTGTGATGGTGCTTGATGATGGAAGCCGAACACGCTTGGTGGTGAATTTGGATGAACTTGTAAATTATGAGACGCAGTTAGCTGGCAATCAGTTAACCATTCAAGTCGGAAACGATGCTCAGGCGGGCGGTGTTACAGCCGCGGGCCGTGTCGCTGCGGGAATATTAAGTACGGTGGACAATGCCATTACCGATGTTTCTTTCAGGCGCGGTGATGATGAAGAAGGTCAGATTGTAATTGATCTATCTAGCGATCAGGTTATTGGTAGCGTGGAGCAGGTCGGCGCTAGAGTCTATGTTGAATTTGACAGCACTACGGTGCCCGATGATTTAAATAGGCGGCTTGATGTAAGTGATTTCGCCACCGTTGTTTCCACGGTTGATGTTCTCGGTCAGGCAGGTAGGGCTACTGTGGTCATTGATGTCGATGGCGCCTATGAGTATGTGGCCTTTCAAAGTGGCAGTCAGTACACCGTTAGCGTTAGGCCACCGGCTGTTGATATTACCAGTTCAGATGCAACCGCTGCCTATACAGGTGAAATCAGCAGCATTTCTTTTCAGGACATCTCAATCCGATCGGTGTTACAAATCCTCGCTGACGTATACGATTTTAGCTTGGTTGCCGGAGATGCGGTATCGGGAAATATAACAATTGTACTCGACAATGTGCCTTGGGATCAGGCTCTTGAATTAGTACTGCGAACCCAAAACTTGGGTTCTCGCTTAGAGGGCAATGTATTGTACGTGGCCCCTGCTAATGAGATTGCGGCACAAGAGCAACTGGAGTTGGAAGCAACACAACAGGCACAAGCCCTTGCTCCCTTGTTCACCGAATTTGTACAAGTGAACTACGCAGATGCGGGTGACATAATGGCCTTGCTTACCGGTGAAAATTCAGGCGGTGGAGCTGGAGCTGGAGGTGGGGGTGGTCTAGATGGTGCCCCTGGGGCAGCAGTTCCTTCGGGAGGCATCCTCTCAAGTAGGGGAACGGCTACTGTTGATGCGCGAACTAATATAATTATTGTTCGCGATATTGAAGAAAAATTAGAAGAAGTGCGAGCCTTGATGGCGAGACTTGATGTGGCTGTTAGACAGGTACTCATCGAAGCAAGAATTGTCAATGTGTCTACCAATTTTGGTCGAGACTTGGGCATTCGTTGGGGCGGTGCCGGAAGCGCTACAGGCACCGGCGACAATTTCCGCTATGGTGGCTCGCAGTCCGCGTCGTCTGAGCAAGGAAACGGGCGTGTTGCACAACAATTGGCAGTACAAAATGCGTTGATAGCAGGTGAAACAGCAAGAGTACAAGCATTGCAGGATGGAACCGATCCAAGTTTGATTCAATCTATAGTTAATCAGGCAATCGCCGGTGTTCCAATACCTTCTATTACAACTACCTTTCCTGAGGCTCTAGCAGTCGACCTTGGAATTGCATCGACAGATGCCTCAACGTTTGCAATCGGCTACACAGGCAATAGCAGCTTAATAGAGCTGGAATTATCTGCTCTTGAGAGTAGTGGAAATGGTGAAGTAATCGCCAGACCAAAAGTTACAACTCAAGATAAGGTAGAAGCTATTATTCAATCAGGGGTGAGAATTCCATACCAGTCTCAGGCAGGTGGCACGGCTGGTGGTTCAACGACTGAATTTGAAGAAGCCGTATTATCATTGACAGTAACGCCACAAATCACTCCTGATGGAAGAATTAACATGGAGCTGGATATCCGCCAGGATTCAGTTGCTGCAGGTGCGGGTACAGGTACTGTGCCAGCAATTAATACCAATCAGGTGACTACAAGTGCACTGGTAAACAACGGTGAAACTATTGTATTAGGTGGTGTTTTTAGAGAGGAATCTACAACAACTGAAACCAAGACTCCGATACTCGGAGACTTGCCCTATGTTGGTCGTTTGTTTAAGCGAACCAATAATTCGAATCGCCGAACTGAGTTGTTAATCTTCATTACACCTAAGATCATTGCCGAGATAAACGTAAGATAATTTAACGCTGCTCGGTCGATATTGCATACCTGCAGGTCGGCCGAGTTCAGTTTCGATCCCTGCCTGTTCTGATAGCAAGATATTCAGCATTAATATTAGCAGCGAATCAGTCTCGGTGGTTCTCATGGAAACGCTGCGTTTTAATAGTGGCCAATAAGCAGAAGTTTGAGTGCGCAGTATATGAACTATTCTGGAAATGTATTCCTTGTCGGTCCGATGGGTGTAGGAAAAACTACCATTGGCCGCGTTCTCGCGGATTTACTCGGTCTAGAGTTTTACGACTCAGATCGAGAGATTGAAGCTTCTACCGGCGCCGATATTCCCTGGATATTTGATGTAGAGGGTGAGAGCGGATTTAGAATTCGTGAGACTCGTATGATCGAACAATTAAGCAATAAAAAAAATATTGTTCTGGCGACCGGCGGTGGGGCGGTAATGTCTGCCGATAACAGGGAATGGTTAAAAGCTCGCGGTGTCGTTGTCTATTTGCGCGCGCCAATCAGTCAGCAGCTTGAACGAACCAGCAGGGATAAAACACGGCCACTTTTGCAAACGCCGAATCCAGAACAAAAAATCCGAGAGCTTATGGAAATTCGAGAACCTCTGTATCAAGACGTTGCTGACATAGTTGTGGATACCTATCGCAGGAACCCGAAAAGCGTGAGCCAAGATATTTGTAAACAGCTGAAAATTTAATTAGGCGGTGTACACGTAGATTAGCCGCTATATCAGTACCACTAACCAGGATTATGGGCAATAGATAAATGTTTACCGTTAATGTTGAGCTGGGGGATCGTTCCTACCCGATTTTCGTCGCAGAAGGACTGTTGAATAGTGCAGATGTAGTTGCTCCTTATCTAGGTCAGGGAAGAGTAGTGATTGTCAGCAATGATGTTGTGGCCCCGTTGTATATGGAGACCGTAAAACAACTATTTGCAGGTCGGGAAATAATGGAAATTATTTTGCCCGACGGTGAGGCGCATAAGAATCTCGATGCTATAAGCCACATCTATGACAGTTTGTTAGCCGGTAAGTACGACCGAAATACTCTGCTGGTAGCCTTAGGGGGCGGCGTAGTCGGAGACATCACCGGGTTTGCTGCCGCGACGTATTTGCGGGGGATTAATTTTGTTCAAATTCCTACAACCCTGCTTGCGCAGGTGGACTCATCCGTAGGTGGTAAGACCGGCGTCAACCATCCGCTAGGCAAAAACATGATAGGTGCTTTCTATCAACCCAGCTGTGTCGTGGCTGATACCAGCGTATTAAAAACTTTGCCGCAACGGGAAGTCAAAGCAGGTCTGGCCGAGGTTATTAAATACGGCCTTATCTACGACGCTAGCTTCTTCAATTGGTTGGCGGATAACAGTGACGGCATAGTCCTGTCCGATCCAGCGCTATTATCACAAGTGATTAGGACTTGTTGTGAAATCAAGGCTGAAATAGTTGCCAAGGATGAGAAAGAGTCGGGAATACGGGCGCTACTCAATCTTGGACACACCTTTGGTCATGCGATAGAAACTGCCAGCGGTTATGGTACTTGGTTACACGGCGAAACTGTGTCTATGGGCATGGTTATGGCGGCGGATTTGTCCCGTCGGATTGGTTGGATGGATCGAGATACGGCAGGCCGTATTCGTTCAGTTTTAGAGGAAAATTTTGGTATGCCAGTGCTGCCGCCAGCCGATATATCGGTAGAGCAGTACATAGATCTGATGCTATCGGACAAGAAAGCTGAATTGGGCAAGATCAGGTTTGTCTTGCTGAAGGCGATAGGTGAGGCCGCAATCGAAGGTGATGTCGACAAAATGCTACTGAAAGAGACATTAACCGCGGGCGAAAATCTTTGTAGATAACGGTAATCGACTATGAGCAACTACACAGAACATTTAAGACTGGACTTTGACCCTTTTGCTCCTGGTGCAAGCAGTAGGGATTTCTATTGCAGTGGACAACGCCAGCTGCTGTTGGACCAAATTGTCGAATACTCTCTCTATAGCAATGCCATGATAGCTGTAACCGGGCCCCTGGGTGCGGGAAAGAGCACCCTTGCCTCTAATTTTTGTGACAGGTTTTCGGAGGAAGCGATATGTGTGAAAGTGACGGCCACTCTGTTCATGAACCAAATTCAATTTTTAGATCCAGTGCAGAATGCATTGCCCGCCAGACCCTCCGTCTCTGACGACGTTGATGCAGTAATTGCTCAGATTTGTCAATACGCTGCAGAATTGGATCTAGAGGCTCGCTCGTTGATACTGATCATCGACGATGCCCATGAACTTAGTGCTGAAGTCTTCCAACTAATTATCCGGCTTTTAGAAAACTGCGTAGATTCAAGTATTCATGCCTTGTTGTTTGGTGAAAACCAGTTAGACAATTTACTGCTAGGTACGCTTCCTCCTGAAGCGCAAGAGCGTCTGGCAGTTTTCTCTTTGGACGGATTCGCCAGCGATGAGACGGTTGAATATATTCGATTCAAAATGGCGACGGCAGGTTTTACTGGGGAACTTCCGCTAACCGGTGGGGCTCTGGGGTCAATACACAACTCTTCGCAAGGTATGCCTGGAGCCATTAACTCTTTGATGGCAGATGCACTTAGTTCAACAGTAAAGATCGAAGGCTTAGGGAGTCCTGGGTCTACAGAAGTTGACGCGGACGAAACCTTAGTACGCTCATGGCTGACCAGTTTACAACCGCGGTATTGGGCAATAGCGGCAACGCTGGTTGTAGCTCTAACGGCCACATTGATATTTTGGGACACAGAGCCATACACAACTGAAAACGAAACGACTCAGCAAGCGGCAGCGGTTGGCAGTAATGGGGTAGCCAGAATTGAGTTGCCTGTTGAGCTTGCATCTTCGACCCAATCACAAAGTACCGAAGTAACGGATGTCGCTTTGCTAGAGACGGTAATTGAGTCGGTTACTGAACCAATTATAAGTGAGCAAGAGTCATTACCCGCGTCTGTTGTCGCTAATGATGTGCCGCTGGAGACGCCCTCCTTGGCCACTGTGAGTCCAGCTCAAGAAATTGATACTGCAGAGTCAGCTCCCATCGAAGTCGCTATAGTTGAACCTGTGGGCAACGTAGAAAACGCGACTCCTCAGGGCAAGAAGAAGGAAGCGGTGATACCAAACCTATCTGATTTCGAAGATCGCCTATTACAATCATCGCCACAGAATTACACGGTGCAACTGCTTGCCTCTCATTCAGAAGCAAATATGCAGGATTTCATTGCAAAACTGGAAACGCAGGATTTTTCTGGTTACTTCGAAACTCGTTATCAGGATAAACCCTGGTTTGTTGCTGTGGTCGGCGACTTCGCCGACCGGGAAGCTGCTTCCATAGCTATCACTGGACTGCCCGAAAATCTGCGCTCCTTCAATCCCTGGGTCCGGTCTGTCGCTGACATCCAAGCGGATATTCGTCTATTAAAGTCGACGAGACTCGTTTCGGCAAAATAAGCTCTGCAAGCAGAGTTGTCACTAAGCTCTTGTAAAATGAGCAGCTTCGACTGCCGCTCGATTGTGAATTAGTACGGCTCGTGTAAAATTGCCCCTTTTTTGAACTCTCCCGACTTTGCACAGGGATTTTGTGCTGCAAAGTTATTTAAGACAAACGAAGGTGCACACGCTGTGACGTTAAGAAATGATCGGTTACTAAAAGCTTTGCTAGGCGAACAGGTAGACGTCACCCCAGTGTGGATGATGCGTCAAGCAGGCCGTTATTTGCCGGAGTACCGCAATACGCGAAAACAGGCTGGCGATTTTCTTAGTCTATGCAAGTCACCTCAGCTTGCATGTGAAGTTACCATGCAGCCTCTGCGGCGTTATCCCTTTGATGCAGCAATACTATTCTCGGATATATTGACGATACCCGACGCCATGGGGCAAGGTCTGTATTTCTCCGAAGGAGAGGGTCCAAAATTTCGCAATGTCATTAGAACGGCAGCCGATGTGGAGCAGCTGCCCGAGGTTAACATTGCCGATGAGCTGTCCTATGTAACCGATGCGGTATCAGTGATTCGCAAGGAACTAAATGGATCGGTTCCGTTAATCGGTTTTTCGGGTAGTCCCTGGACTCTGGCAACCTACATGATCGAGGGCGGAGGTAGTAAAGATTTCCGAATAGCCAAGCAATTCATGTATGACAATCCAGAAGCCATGCATTTACTGCTAGATAAATTGGCCAGCGCTGTTACTGATTACCTAAACGCACAGATTCTGGCCGGTGCACAGGCTGTACAGATTTTTGATACCTGGGGCGGAATACTTAGTAGCCGTGCTTATCAAAATTTTTCCTTGGTCTATATGAACAAGATCATTACTAATCTGAAAAAAGAGAATGAAGGCCGCCAAGTACCGGTCATTCTGTTTACCAAGAACGGTGGTCAATGGTTGGAGTCGATAGCAGATTCCGGATGTCAGGCCGTTGGTTTAGACTGGACCACCGAGATTGGTGATGCTCGATCGCGTATAGGGGATCGTGTCGCCCTACAGGGAAATATGGATCCTTCCATTTTGTATGCATCTCCAGCCGTTATCCGAGAAGAGGTTGCCACAATTCTGCAGAGTTTTGGTCAGGGCAATGGCCACGTATTTAATCTTGGTCATGGTATTACACCTGAGGTAAATCCTGACAACGTCGCCCACTTCGTCGAGGCGGTACATGAGCTCTCCCAGCCATATCACAACTAATGTAGCGAAAGTAAGTCCGCCGCAAAGCGCAACAGCAATCGTTGGTCTGGGCTCTAATCTGTCCTTCTTGAAGCTAGCTCCGGAACAAATAGTACTTGCGGCAATGGAACGGCTTCGCGCACTTAGTCTTGAGGTTAAAACTTCCTCTCTGTACTTAACCGAGGCTCTCGACTGTCCTGCAGGGACCGCGGATTTTGTAAACGCGGTTATGTTGTTACGGCTCCCTGCTGGGCACTGCGCACTGGAGTTATTGGATAGTTTGCAAGCCATAGAGGCGGATTTCGATCGCCAGCGCGGGGCGCAAAAAAATCAGGCTAGAACTTTGGATTTAGATCTTATTTCCTTTCAAAATCAGCAACATAGCGATGAGCGCCTGATTTTGCCTCACCCCCGAGCGATGCAGCGCAAGTTTGTTATGTTGCCATTGGCAGAAATCGTCCCTAATCTTATATTGCCTGGCCAAGGGCAGACCGTGATGCAATTGCTGGATCAACTCAAAAGCCCCGAAAAGCTTAAGCGAATCTCCTAGAATGAAGTTAACTTATTGATATTAAATGTTTTTAATTGTACCTTTGAGCTCTGGCAAACTCTGCATGCGCGCTTGTCAGGCCCCATGAATCGGAATTTTGAGCGACAAAATAATTCTAATCGCAGCACGAAGGTGCTAAAATCCGAGAGTTGTTTGGTGAATCAATAAATTTTTCAAATCGCTGGACATTAGAGTTTTTACAATGAAAATCACCTGCCCACATTTTGCCAATGTAATGACCTGCTCATTGCTGGCTGGAATTGCCCTCATGGGCTCTGCGGCTGTGGCTCAGGATGACCTTTCACTGACTGCGCAAGCGGGTAAGGGTCAAGCTGCCAGCGCTAGTTTTCGCATAGCTCCTAGCTCGATCCTGAATGAAAAAACACCTTTTCTCAGTATTGCCAGGAATGTGGAGCAAAAAGATTTTCAAGGTGCAGTTGTAGAAGAAGCATTGAATTTTAATCTGGGTTTGCAACTTGAACCAATCACTGGCTTGAATGTGAGTGCCGATGCCTGGAAATTGCAAGTGGATGAAGCACCAGCAACAGGTTCCAGCAATAATAGCTGGCAAGATGGTTTACCCAAGCTGTATATCGAAGATTCCACGATCAACGAGTTCAATCTGGACAATCCGCTATTAGGTTCCAATATCGAAACTAATGGATTTGATTTGGGTGCCTCCTATGTCTGGGATACCAATCGCTTTGGTCAGTTCACCCTAAGTTCCACAACTACCTATGTGCAAGAGTTTGAAAACAATGGTGCCTTGCTGGATTTTTCCGCTTCTGAGATTTCAGATATCGATGATAGAATGATTAGCCCAGAATTGCAGAGTAGCTTGATGCTCACTTGGCAGTTCGGTAACCACACAGCCAGTGCCATCACTAATTACTTCGATTCGTTTAAGGACATAAGTGAACTGGACATGGACGAGATCAACGAATTGGTGGATAACATTACTACCTTTGATTTGGAATATGGTTACAGTGTTAAAACCGGTTCCAAAGATCGAGCCATTATTTCATTCGGCATCCGCAATATATTCGATGAAAAAACGGCACAGATTCTCAATTCAACCACGCGTATTCTCGATCAGAATGGCCGCGTGGCCTACGGTTTGATCAAGTATCAGTTCTAGCTTCGTCGTCTATTTCTTCGCTTAAACCGTTTCTTCGTTACGGTTTTTCAACCCTTCCTGATTGTGCTCAGTCTTCTATACCAGTGCTACTTTGTATTTTCGTATGGCGAAAAAAAACCCCGAGAAATTTCGGGGTCAAGTCTGCTCTAATTAATATAGTAACCGGACGGTAGCAACTAAAGAGGTCACTAAGGAGAGTCATACCGGAGTCTTATGATTATAGGCTTTACACCAACGCCGAGTGTGTTCTTAGTCACAAAATAGATCGGCAATAATAATGACGTGCCATATGTACCGGAAACCGTGCGTCTGATGCAGAATTAATGACCCGCACGCGCAAGGCACCACACGTCAATACGGTGTACTCCGACGTCTTGCAGAAGCGTAGCCAGGGTCTCGGCAGTAGCCATAGTGGTTACAACATCATCGATAAGTGCGATGTGTGTCACAGTTTTCATGGGCTCTGATTGTCGTAGTGAGAAGGCGCCGCGCAAATTAGATCTTCTAGCAAGAGCAGAGGCCATTTCAATTTGCGGTAAGGTGCTCCTGGTTTTAATAAGCACGGATTCTTGAATGGGAATTTGACATTGTGTCGAAACAACCTTGCCGATCTCGCTAGCCTGGTTAAATCCTCTAGATCGCAGCCGCTTCCAGTGCAACGGTACTGGAATTAATATTTGTGGTTTTTCAATGGTTCTATAGTAATTGTTCATTTCCCGTGCCAATATTCTTGAGAGTGAATAACCGATATCAAAGCGCGCGGAAAATTTAAAACTAGCAACCAATTTATTTATGGGCGAGGTATAGCTGTAAATACTTTTACAAAAGTTAAAGTTCGGGGGTTTGTGCAGACAGCTACCGCAACATGAATCGATGGTTAAGCTACCTTTCACCTCAATCCCACAACGTCTACAACATTCATTCAATCTCGGCAGAGTTTGTTCGCAGTCATTGCAAATACTGTACTCGCATTCAGCATCTTGACCACATACCACACAAGCCGCTGGTAGCTGACAGCTAATAAGGCTGTAGACACGTTTTGCTGAAGTATATAAGCCCTGCATAGCTAGTAAACATCTGTTTTAGTGGTAATTTCGCTGCTAATAGAATTCAATCCTGTGAATAAAGTATAGACTAAGCCACCTGCTTTGCTTTCAATCGACAGTACCTGTTCTAACCTGCATCACCTATAATCACGCTTCGATTTTTAAGGAATTTGTCGGGGGACAAAGAGATGGCTGCTTATCGAGCTCCGCTAAAAGATATCCAATTTTTGCTGAACAATGTTTTCGCTGTGGAACGCTTATTTGCGAGCATGCCAGATACGGCGGAGGTTACCGATGATTTAATCAGCGCCATTGTAGAAGAGGCAGGGAAAATTGCCGAGGGCCTGTTGTCTCCTATTAATCAAAGCGGTGACCGGGAAGGTTGCCACTTCAGTGACGGAGTAGTTACCACACCAAAAGGATTTAAGGAAGCTTACACGGCCTATGCGCAGGGTGGCTGGGCTGGCCTGACAGGAGATGTAAATTACGGTGGACAGGGCATGCCCAAAATGCTGTCAGCGCTAATTGAGGAGATGGCATTTGCTGCTAATTCCTCCTTCGCGCTTTACACCATCCTGAATACCGGCGCCACCTTAACACTGAGTCAGCATGGCAGTGAGGAGTTGAAGCAGCGTTATTTGCCTAAGATGTATGCAGGCACCTGGTCGGGAACCATGTGCCTTACCGAGCCTCATGCAGGCACTGACCTTGGGATGATAAAAACCAAAGCAGCACCAAATAACGAAGGCAGCTATCAGTTGAGCGGCACCAAGATATTCATAACAGCGGGTGAACATGATCTAACCGAAAACATTATCCATTTTGTGCTGGCAAAACTGCCAGATGCTCCTGCGGGAGCGCGTGGAATTTCTCTATTTCTGGTGCCGAAGTTTTTGTTGGACGAGTCAGGTGATTTAAGTGGAGAACGTAACAAGGTGAGCTGCGGCTCCATAGAACACAAGATGGGCATCAAAGCTTCGGCAACATGCGTTATGAATTTCGATTCTGCTATTGGCTATTTGGTTGGCGAGCCCAATCAGGGTTTGTCTCATATGTTCACGATGATGAACTACGAGCGCTTATCGATGGGGTTGCAAGGAAATGGTCTAGCCGATAGTTCCTACCAAATAGCATCAGCCTATGCGAAGGAGCGGGTGCAGGGCAGGGCTGCAAGTGGGGCACTACAGCCAGATCAGAATGCGGATCCAATTCTTGTACATCCCGATGTTCGAAGAATGCTGCTGACGATTAGGGCGAATGTATTGGCGGGCCGGGCGCTGTCTTTATATGCGGCCAGTCAGCTGGATATTTCGCGATTTCATCCTGATGAATCAATCCGCTTTCGTGCTCAGCAATTGGTGGCATTACTTATACCGGTACAGAAGGCTTACTGCACGGACCGAGGCTTTGAGGCCTGTGTGCTGGGGCAGCAAGTTTTGGGTGGACACGGCTATGTTGCGGAGTGGGGTCTGGAGCAGAATGTTCGCGATGCAAGAATAGCGCAAATTTACGAAGGTGCTAATGGGGTTCAGGCGCTCGATCTCATTGGTCGTAAAACGGTACGTTGTGGTGGCGAACTACTAAAAATTCTGTTGAGTGAGATGGATGAGTTTCTGGTCAGTCAAGAGGGGGTTGAGTCAATGCAGCCCTATCTGAGCGTCTTCAACCGCTGTCGTCAGCGTTTGCTTGAATCCACAGAGACTGTCATAGCCCGGGCAGCTGAAAATCCGGACGAAATTGGTGCTGCGTCATACGCCTATATGGAATTAATGGGGCTCACCTTGTACTGTTTCATGTGGCAGCGAATTCTGACTGCAGCTTTTGCTGAACAGACCTTGGCTTCAAGTGATTCAGGCTATACCGATGGTCTGATCAAGACAGGTCAATTCTTTATGGACAGATTACTGCCCAGAGCAGAATCGCTGGTGGCGGAGATTGCCAGCGGTGCGGATTCGATGATGTCGATGAAAGCGGAGCAGTTTTAACAGTTCAACGCAGCGGCTTGGTCACAGAGTCGCAAGGCAAGTGGAATAACCGGGTCGCTAGCGTGCGGTGTCCGGACCTAGATGAGCCACTCCACGTTTTCGGAGAACATTGATTTGTATTGATTCAAATCTTCATTCTTTTCGCCGACCAAAATGAGATTACCTTCACCCAGGGGTATGACCAAGCCGCTGAAGCGGTCGTCTCGAATCGCGAATTCTCCCTCAACTGGAGAATTGTTGATAACAATGATGCTTACCGCCCCTTGGTTACCTTCGAGCACCAAATGAGCACTCCTATAGGCGGGAAGTATTTCACAGGGTTTTGCTGAACGAATATCGAAGTTCTGAGAAGCATTGCTGCTAACCAGTCTGGTTCCTGCGTTGGCCATGGATTCATTAATTTCAGACAGGGGCAAGACAGCATAGGCTTCGCCATTGGTAATACCGTTTATTTCTTCATCGTCATGGTGCAGATGATCGAGCAAATCATCACCGAACACAATGTCAGCTGAAGATGGACCACGGGTGAAACTTAAGGAAAAAGTAACACCCAGAGCCAGTACCAGACTGGCGGCAATCGCATAGTATTGAAAGAAATTCTGTTTTCGGGATCGGATATTGATAACGTTGTTTGCGTTTGTTAAATCTTCATCGTGCAAGTCTTCCACAGCCTCAAGCTCATCCGTAGCTGTTATTTCCATCAATTTGGCAGCTAAGCCGTCAGGCAATTCTGTGCTACTCAAAAGCGAGCTGAGGGCGTTCTCAAACTCCACTGTCTCATCGAGGATTTTTTGATAATCTGGATTGGCACGGGCCGCGTCCAGAGTTTCCTGGTCGAGTTCCTTTGGATTTTCATAAACCCGCTTGCGAAATTCTAATTCATCCATTTTTCAAAGCCTCGTAGGCATCAAACATCTGCTAGTAAGGATTAATCTTCTAGTTATCACTTTGCCTCGTCTGTCTCGTTCTCATCGCTGGTATCGGGGTCCAGGCCAAACTCCAACTTAAGCTTGCTGCGGGCACGAAACAGTCTTGTCATAACCGTATTATTGTTAAGATCCAAAATTTCTGCGATCTCTTTTCCACTAAAGCCACCAATCACCTGCAATAACAATGGCTCTCTGTAATCGCTGTCGAGACGATTGATTGCATTGTGCAGCAGCTCTCTATCCATCTTATTGTCGGGTTCATTCTCGCCACTTTCAGCGATAGTCTGACCCTCTATGTCGACAAGCTCAGGTCTGTAGCGCTCATACAAGCGAGCATTTTCCCTTCTCAGAATGGTAAACAACCAAGCTTTTGCGGCCTTGTCATTCTGTAGACTTTCTAAAGACCGCCAAGCACGCAAAAATGTTTCCTGTACAAGGTCTTCGGCAAGGGCTTTATTCTTACAAATCCAGAAAGCATAGCGAAAAACGTCCTGATACAGGGCGGCCACCAGCGATTCATAGCGCTGTTTCTTTGTGTTCCCCTGTAGGACCGGCGTATCGCTCATTATTTTTCGTAAAACTGCTTAAAATTTATGAATTGAGGTAATTGGAAAGCCAAGCCACTTACTTGGCTGACCTGACTGATTTGGCTGGATTTATCGGTTGGCTCCCCTCGGGCAGAGAGTGTGCCTAAATTGGCTATTTCCATCAAGTACTTTACCGCCACAGTCGGATATAGACGTCTAATATTGTTGAAACCATCACATTAGCCGGGTTGTTTCCGGCGATTCGTCAAATCGTCAAGGTTTAGCTTGTGTTAGAGCCGCTGTATACTGCCCTCCACTGTAACCAATTGGATTGAACGATGTTAAAAGTTGCTATCGTCGGAGCCGCCGGTCGTATGGGCCGAACCCTGGTCGAAGCTGTAGTCCGCAGCGATACTGCCACGGAAGTCGCGGTTGCTACGGTGTTGCCCGATGATCCGGCATTGGGCGTAGACATAGGCTTGCTCGCTGTTGGAGCAGCCTTGGGAGTAGATAGTGTTGCTGTGTTGGACCCGGAGCAAGCAGATTTCGATGTGTTAATAGATTTCACCTCGCCGCAGGCCACTATGGAACATTTGGAAATTTGTTTACGAGGAAAGAAGGCGATGGTTATAGGCACCACCGGCTTATCTAGTGAGCAGCAGCGTGCAATCGAGCAGGCTTCTGCCGAGATACCGATTGTATGTGCGCCGAATATGAGCGTAGGCGTCAATCTGTGTCTGAAGTTATTGCAGGACGCTGCGAAGGTCTTGGGTGATGAAGTGGATATAGAAATCATGGAAGCACATCACCGTTACAAAAAAGATGCGCCCTCAGGAACCGCCTTAAAAATGGGCGCGGTCATAGCAGAGGCTCTGGGGCGAAATCTTGAAGATTGTGCAGTGTATGGAAGGGAAGGTATTAGCGATGAAAGAGATCGAAAAACAATAGGCTTTGCGACAGTTAGAGCAGGGGATATCGTTGGTGATCATACGGTTACCTTTGCCGGACTGGGAGAGCGCATCGAAATTACTCATAAAGCCAGTAGTCGAATGACCTTTGCCAGCGGAGCAGTGCGAGCTGCGCATTGGGTAGCAGAAAAGGGAAATGGTCTGTATTCCATGCAAGATGTACTGGGCTTGTAGTTTGTTAGATTCCCGCAGTTTGGTGAGCTGTCGGACCTGTTTCGCCTGGAATAGGAACTAACTCACAGCGCTTAGTAAGTTTTTGATTCCCACCCAACATATAAGCGCACTTCTTCGTAGACAAGACCGGCCTTCTATCTATAAAATACTCGCTCAGTATGTTGGATGCTGAAACCTTTGCGAATTTACAAAAATGCGGAGTGGAGAGATTCTTCATTTCGCTTTTTTTTGCCCGTAATAATTAGACCGAATAATTGCATTAGGAGTAAAAGTGGCTGGATCAGCTGTGCTTGCGCTAGAAGATGGCAGTGTGTTTCATGGTATCGCAATTGGAGCCGAAGGCAGTTCCAGTGGTGAAGTGGTTTTCAATACCTCTATGACCGGCTATCAGGAAATACTTACCGATCCTTCTTATGCCAGGCAGATCATTACTCTCACCTATCCCCATATAGGCAATACCGGTACCAATGATGAAGATAACGAATCCAAAACTGTTTGGGCTTCGGGATTAGTCATCCGTGACCTACCCTTGATTGCGAGTAACTGGCGCAGCGAACAGAGCTTGGACGAGTTCCTTAAGGCTAGAAATGTAGTGGCCATTGCGGAGATTGATACACGTCGACTAACACGACTGCTGCGCGACAAGGGGGCTCTTAATGGCTGTCTGCTTTCCGGTGAAGAGCTTGCTTCCGGCGGTGAAACTGCGGCACTGCAGCTGGCCAAGGAATTTCCTGGTTTAAAGGGAATGGACCTGGCTAAAGAGGTTAGCGTCAGCAGCGGTTATTCATGGCAGGGCGGTGTATGGGAGCTGGAATCGGGATACAAAGTTGATTCAGATAATCGATTTAAAGTTGTCGCCTACGACTTCGGTGTTAAGAATAATATTCTGCGCATGCTAGTGGACCGCGACTGTGAAGTAACTGTCGTACCGGCTCAGACTTCCGCCGCGGAGGTGCTAGCGATGAAACCCCATGGTATTTTCCTCTCTAATGGTCCTGGTGATCCTGAGCCTTGCGGTTACGCCATTGCAGCTATCTCCGAGTTTTTGGAGCAGGGTATTCCACTTTTCGGTATATGTCTGGGTTACCAATTGATGGCTTTGGCCTGCGGTGCTAAGACGATCAAAATGCCCCTGGGACACCACGGGGCCAATCATCCAGTTCAATGCTTGAAAGATGGAACAGTGCTCATCACCAGCCAGAATCATGGCTTTGCCGTGGATGAGCAGACTCTGCCCGCGAATCTCATTGCTACGCATAAATCCCTTTTCGATGGATCGCTTCAGGGGATAGAGAGAACAGACAAACCAGCCTTAGGTTTTCAGGGTCATCCAGAAGCTAGTCCCGGGCCGCATGATGCGGCTCCACTATTCGATCATTTTATTGAGCTAATGGCCAGGCATCAGTAGTGCGGCGACTTGTTTAAGGCTCACCACAGAAAACGTGAATACACTGAAATACTAACCAGGAATTAACAGACAGCGCGATTATGCCAAGAAGAACAGACTTAAATAGCGTACTAATAATTGGTGCAGGACCGATAATAATCGGCCAGGCCTGTGAGTTTGATTACTCCGGTGCTCAAGCTTGCCAGGCGCTTAAAGAAGAGGGTTTGCGAGTGATCCTGGTTAATTCAAATCCAGCAACAATCATGACCGATCCAGTGATGGCCGATGCGACCTATATAGAACCTATCACCTGGCAGATTGTAGAAAAGATAATCGCCAAGGAAAAACCCGAGGCTATATTGCCTACTATGGGTGGCCAGACCGCACTCAATTGCGCTCTGGATCTGAATCGTCACGGCGTACTGGAAAAGTACAATGTAGAACTGATCGGTGCTAACTGCCAGGCTATTGACAAGGCAGAAGATCGCGAGCTTTTCGATCAGGCAATGGAAAAGATCGGCCTTGAGACACCTCAGCACGGAATGGCTCACAACATGGTGCAGGCACATGAGGCGCTGGAAAAAGTTGGTTTTCCGTGCATTATCCGGCCGTCGTTTACTATGGGCGGCACTGGTGGTGGCATAGCCTATAACAAGGAAGAGTTCGATGAGATATGCACGCGTGGTTTGGAGCTTTCACCAACCAGCGAACTGCTGATCGATGAGTCCTTGATCGGATGGAAGGAGTTTGAGCTCGAAGTTGTTCGAGATAAGAAAGACAATTGCATTATTGTTTGCTCCATCGAAAATTTCGATGCGATGGGAATTCATACCGGTGATTCCATAACAGTAGCTCCGGCGCAAACATTAACCGATAAGGAGTATCAAATATTACGCAATGCTTCTCTTGCGGTGTTGCGGGAAATTGGTGTTGAGACTGGCGGTTCGAACGTGCAGTTCGGTATTAATCCCGAGAACGGGCGGCTGGTTATTATAGAGATGAATCCCCGCGTGTCGCGTTCTTCAGCTCTAGCCTCTAAGGCCACTGGTTTCCCGATTGCGAGAGTCGCAGCAAAACTGGCCATCGGATTTACTTTGGATGAGCTACGAAATGAAATTACCGGGGGAGCCACGCCAGCGTCGTTCGAGCCTTCGATTGACTATGTGGTTACGAAAATCCCCAGGTTCACATTCGAAAAATTTCCAGAAGCGAATGATCGCATAACCACGCAGATGAAGTCAGTGGGAGAGGTGATGGCTATTGGTCGTACCTTCCAAGAATCTATGCACAAGGCACTGCGTGGTTTGGAAGTAGGCAAGTGTGGCTTCGATCCAGTCCTTAATCTCAAATTAAGTGATGCAAAGGCGAATTTGACCAGGGAACTAACCGAAGCAGGGCCTGAGCGAATTTGGTATATCGCTGATGCCTTCCGTGCTGGCTGGCCCCTAGCCACCGTGCATGAGTTAACCGGCATAGATAACTGGTTTCTAGTACAAATAGAAGACCTGATAAAAGATGAGGCTAATCTTGCCGGAAAATCCCTTGCCGACATTGATGAACAAGAAATGTTCAGATTAAAGAGGAAGGGCTTCTCAGATAAACGTCTGGCTCAGCTCATCGATGATACCGAGTTGGCGGTACAACAAAGACGTCACGCACTAAATATTCGCCCAGTCTACAAACGTGTAGATACCTGTGCCGCTGAATTTATTTCTTCAACAGCCTATATGTATTCGACTTATGAGCAGGAATGTGAGGCGTTACCTTCTGATAGAGAAAAAATAATGGTATTGGGTGGTGGTCCGAACCGAATCGGACAAGGAATCGAATTTGACTATTGCTGTGTCCATGCGGCTTTAGCAATGCGTGAAGATGGCTATGAAACTATTATGGTCAATTGTAATCCGGAAACAGTTTCAACTGACTATAATATTTCAGACCGCCTTTACTTTGAGCCATTAACTTTTGAAGATGTAATCGAAGTAGTGCAGTTAGAAAAACCGAAAGGAGTGATCGTTCAATTTGGCGGGCAAACACCGTTGAATTTGGTCAAGCGGTTGGAGGAAGCTGGTGTTCCCGTAATTGGCACCTCTCCCGATGCTATCGACAGAGCTGAGGACCGAGAACGTTTTCAAAAGTTGATTGAAAAGCTCGGCCTTAAGCAACCGCCGAACAGCACCGTGCGTAGTGTCGAAGAAAGTATTGAGGCAGCGAAAAAAATCTCTTACCCGCTAGTGGTGCGACCGTCTTATGTATTAGGTGGACGAGCCATGGAGATCGTGTATAACGAAGAAGAGCTGAATCGCTATATGCACGATGCGGTTAAAGTTTCCAACGAAAGTCCGGTGCTATTAGACTATTTCTTGAGCGCAGCTATAGAGATTGATGTCGATCTGGTTTGTGACGGAGAACAGGTGGTGGTGGGTGCGATTATGCAACACATCGAGCAAGCCGGAATTCATTCCGGAGACTCCGCCTGTTCCTTGCCGCCTTACAATTTGCCGATGGATGTGCAGAACAAGATTCGTGAACAGGTTAAAGCTCTTGCCTTAGAATTAGGTGTGGTGGGACTGATGAATACCCAGCTTGCTTATCAAGGCGGTGAAATTTATGTGATAGAAGTTAATCCACGTGCTTCAAGAACCGTACCCTTCGTTTCAAAGTGTATCGGTCGTTCTCTGGCTAAAGTTGCTGCTCGATGCATGATCGGCACCAGTCTGAAAGATCAAGGATTCACTAAGGAAATTATTCCTGAAACCTTTGCAGTCAAGGAAGCTATTTTCCCGTTCAATAAATTCTTGGGCGTCGATCCTATACTGGGGCCAGAAATGAAGTCCACCGGCGAAGTAATGGGCGTTGGGAAGACTTTCGCTGAAGCTTATGCGAAAGCGCAAATGGCGGCAGGTGAAGTGTTTGAAGCCAAAGGTAATGCCTTTTTGAGTGTGCGCGATGCCGATAAGCCGCATATAGCTGAGGTGGCGCAGAAGCTGCAAGCTTTGGGTTATTCGATAGTAGCTACCCATGGCACAGCAGCAGTGATTGAAGAAGCCGGGCTCGATGTTACTGGTGTTAACAAGGTCGCGGAGGGTAGACCTCATATAGTTGATATGCTAAAAAACGATGAGATTCAGTTAATCGTCAATACAACTGAGGGTAAGCAGGCCATAGCGGATTCTTCAATGATTAGACGTACTGCTCTGCGTCATGATGTATTTTGCACTACCACCGTCGCAGGCGCGTTGGCAGTCTGTGAAGCGATAGCCTTTGGTGGCAATATGTCGGTATATACAATTCAAGATTTGCACGCCGCGCTAAAATAGTCTCATCAATAAACTTTGGCTACACCAGTCCAGTAAACTGTGGCATTGTTTAATTGCTAAACCGTAAAAAATCAAAACGGGAAAATTATGTCTAGAGTACCAATGACAGTCGCCGGCGCAGAAAGCTTGCGTGAAGAGCTTAACGAATTGAAGTCTGTGGCAAGACCAAGAATTACTAAGGCCATAGCCGAGGCTAGAGAGCATGGCGATTTAAAAGAAAACGCCGAGTATCACGCTGCCCGCGAGCAGCAAAGTTTCTGCGAAGGCCGTATTGCTGAAATTGAGAGCAAGTTAGCTGATTCGCAAATAATCGATGTTACAAAAATCGAAGCAACTGGAAGAGTGATTTTTGGCACAACCGTGACGCTGATTAACATCGATACTGATCAGACAGTGATGTATCAGATCGTTGGCGAGGACGAAGCTGATGTGCCAAAAGGCAAGATCTCAGTTAGTTCGCCAATTGCACGAGCAATAATGGGTAAGCAAGAAGGCGATGAAATAGTGGTGAATGCACCGGCGGGTGACGTGGAATACGAGATCGACAAAGTAGAATACAAGTAGCGACTATTAAGTCTTTAGACGGCCTTAGGTTTTATATTCGACAATCGACCTTCGTGCTTTTTCGCTTTTCTGTACAGCAGCATCGTATGACCAATACTTTGCACGCACTCGGCTTTGAACCCTTCACAGATAGCTGCTTCGAGTTCTTTTTTGGCTACTCGGTCTTCCGCCAGCAATTTAATTTTAATCAGTTCATGATCGGCGAGGGCCCGCTCAATCTCCAATTTGATGTTTTCGCTTAGCCCTTTTTGGGCAATCGAAACAATCGGGTGTAAATTGTGTCCTATAGCTCGATACTTCTTCTTGATGGCGTTACTTAGTGTCATGGTCAAACTGCGCTGGAAGTGAAAGGGGTAATCCCCATGAAGGAAGCGGATTCTAGCGGAACTGAGCAGATTAATAAATGCTCTAAACGTGTGCGCGGAAAATCCAGCGTTACAACTGCAGACTTCAAGGATGAGAGCTTTCGCCGTCACAATGAATTGGTATTTGAGTATTTAACTGGATTGTAGAGTAATGGCCCGATCAAAAACCAGTAAGCAATGGTTAAAAGAGCACTTCGACGATGTCTATGTAAGACGCAGCCGGGAGGAGGGTTACCGATCACGTGCCAGCTTCAAGTTATTGGAAATGCAGCAGCAGGATGGATTGATTCACCCGGGAATGACGGTCCTGGACCTTGGCGCCGCGCCCGGGGGTTGGTCGCAGGTAGCCAGCAGCCTGGTTGGTGACAAAGGCCGGGTAATTGCTAGCGATATCCTGCCTGTAGATTCTCTGCCCGGGGTGGAATTTTTGCAGGGGGATTTTACCGAGCCGCAAGTGCTGGAAGAGCTTCTAGCGATGCTTAAAGAGGACCTTGCAGACCTTGTAATCTCTGATATGGCCCCCAATATGAGTGGAATGAAGGATATAGATTTGCCCCGGGTTATGTATCTGGCGGAGTTAGCGCTGGATTTAGCCAGAACCGTGCTAAAACCTGGAGGTGGCATTCTGCTCAAGGTATTCCATGGCGAAGGCTACGAAGTCTTACAGGGGGAGCTAAAGAGCAGCTTTTCTAGTGTGAAAGTCAGAAAACCCAAGGCCTCAAGAGCCAGATCGAGTGAAATTTATCTGCTCGCCGCCGGTTTTCGGGGCTTAAACTGAATTTAGGTGCAATATTTTCTACGTACATTAGAATTGGCTTTGGAATAAGACCTCTTCATTGCAGGTTTTCGGCGTTAAAAGCCAGACTTTTGCAATTGCCAAAGGCTCATGGACCAACATTTTCACTAACCACTGGGGGATAAACCCTTGAATGATATGGCAAAAAACCTGATTTTGTGGATGATTATCGCCGGGGTGCTACTGACGGTATTCCAAAATATTAATCAGGAACCTCGTGAAGACCGCATTAATTACTCCGATTTTATTCGCGAAGTTCGTGCGGGTCGGGTTCAAAGGGTCGAACTTGCGGGGATTGATATCACCGGAGTGCGCACCGACAACACCCAGTTTCGTTCAACAATGCCGCTTATTGGTGACGATCAGCTGTTGCCTGATTTGTTCGAGAATAATGTTGCAGTTGATGCAATCGAACCGGAACAGCGAAGCATCTGGACCGATCTACTGCTTTCCATCTTCCCGATTCTAATTATTGTCGCTTTATTTCTGTTCTTTATGCGGCAGATGCAAGGTGGTGGCGCGGGAGGCAAGGGCGGCCCAATGTCCTTTGGTAAGAGTAAGGCTAAGTTGCTGGGTGAAGACCAAATCAAAATTACTTTTGCCGATGTAGCCGGCGTTGATGAAGCTAAAGAAGATGTGCAAGAGCTTGTAGAATTTCTACGTGAGCCGGATAAATTTCAGCGCCTGGGTGGACGTATTCCCCGCGGTATTCTGATGGTGGGTCAACCTGGCACGGGCAAGACATTATTAGCTAAGGCGATAGCCGGTGAAGCCAAAGTACCCTTTTTCTCAATCTCAGGTTCCGACTTCGTGGAGATGTTTGTCGGTGTGGGTGCTTCTCGTGTGCGGGATATGTTTGATCAGGCGAAGAAACAAGCTCCCTGTATTATCTTTATCGATGAGATCGATGCGGTGGGTCGTCACCGTGGTGCCGGATTAGGTGGTGGTCACGACGAGCGTGAACAGACACTTAATCAATTGCTGGTTGAGATGGACGGCTTCGAAGTCAACGACGGAGTTATTGTGGTAGCGGCCACAAACAGGCCCGATGTGTTAGACCCAGCACTTTTGCGCCCCGGTCGTTTTGACCGTCAGGTTGTGGTTGGTTTGCCAGATATTCGCGGCAGAGAACAAATACTTAAAGTGCATATGCGTAAAGTGCCTATCGATGACAAAGTTCGAGCTAGTTTAATAGCTCGTGGCACGCCTGGATTTTCCGGAGCTGATCTCGCCAATCTAGTGAACGAGGCAGCACTATTTTCAGCCAGATCAGGCAAGCGCCTGGTCTCAATGGAAGAGTTTGAGAAAGCGAAAGACAAGATCATGATGGGCGCAGAGCGCAAATCAATGGTGATGTCAGAGAAAGAAAGAATGAATACGGCCTATCACGAATCTGGCCATGCCATTGTCGGACGGATGGTACCTGACCATGATCCGGTTTATAAGGTTAGTATCATTCCTCGGGGAAGAGCACTCGGTGTCACCATGTTTCTGCCCGAAGAAGATCGTTATAGCCTGAGTCGACAGACCATATTAAGTCAGATATGTAGTCTCTACGGCGGCCGAATCGCTGAAGAAATGACACTTGGCAAAGAAGGAGTGACTACCGGCGCCTCAAACGATATTCAGCGTGCAACAGAAATGGCACGCAATATGGTAACCAAATGGGGTTTATCAGAGAAACTCGGTCCTCTACTGTATTCTGAAGACGAGGGAGAAGTTTTCCTTGGCCGCTCAGCTGCCTCTCAATCAAAATCCTTTTCTAGCGATACAGCAATTTCAATCGATGAGGAAGTACGCAAGATAATTGATGAGTGTTATGGCAGGGCAGAAAAAATTCTTGAAGACAATAAGCATCTATTGGAATTAATGAAAGATGCACTGATGGAATATGAGACTATTGATGCTGATCAAATTGACGACATTATGAAGGGAGAGAAACCTCGACCTCCAGCTGGTTGGTCTGATATAGATTCCAGCAACTCCAATGACAATGGGTCTGGTGCCAGCGAAGCAAAGAAAGAAGATATCGATAAATCTGGTACCATCGGTGGCCCTGCTAGCGAGCACTAGAGTCACAGCGACAGATCTTCCCTCGTGACTAAAATCCTATCAGCAGGAGAGCGACAGATAGATCTGTCGTCTCCTGTGTGCATGGGAATCATAAACGTCACACCCGATTCATTCTCCGATGGCTGCGAACTGCAAATAGTTGGAGCCAACACCTTTCAAGTCGATCTCGATAGAGCGTTGTACCGTGCCGAGGCCATGGTGAGAGAAGGCGCGACATTTATCGATGTAGGCGGTGAATCCACACGTCCTGGTGCTGCCGTGGTTGCAGTCCAAGAAGAAATTGATCGGGTAATACCTCTTATTCAAGCCATCCATAAGCAACTGGATGTTTGTATTTCGGTGGACACAAGTTCTCCGCAAGTCATGACAGAAGCCATCAATAACGGGGCGGAACTGGTAAATGATATACGCGCATTATCCAGGCAAGGCGCAGTGGAAGCGGTTTTACAAACCAAGGCTGCAGTTTGTCTCATGCACATGCGAGGCGAACCTCTGACGATGCAAGATTCGATATCCTATAAAAGTGTTGTTGAGGAAGTTTTCGGCTTCTTAAGCACCAGGGTAGAATTCTGTTTGGAGCGGGGCTTTGAGCGAGGTCGGTTATTGGTCGATCCCGGCTTTGGTTTTGGTAAATCGGTTCAACACAATTACCAACTTTTAAAGAATCTCGCCCGCTTGACGGAACTCCAGGTGCCGCTATTAGTTGGCCTTTCCCGTAAGTCCATGATTGGGGAAATTATTAATCGGCCAGTCGATCAACGCCTTGCTGGCTCAATTGCAGCAACCACTCATGCGCTTGCCTGCGGTGCCAAAATAATAAGAACCCATGATGTTGCTGCCACCATGGATGCAATTAGAGTAAACTCAGCCTATATCAGCGCCGAATAGAGTAAGCTATGACAAAGAAAACAAAACAGTATTTTGGCACAGATGGCATTCGAGGGGCGGTCGGCACGGCACCGATTACTCCTGATTTTATGTTAAAGCTTGGTTGGGCTGCGGGCACTGTATTCGCGAAAGAAGGTGGTGCTCGCAACAAAATACTTATTGGCAAGGACACAAGAATATCCGGTTATATGTTCGAGGCCGCTTTGGAGGCTGGAGTCACCGCGGCAGGTGTTGACATTAATTTGCTAGGCCCTATGCCTACTCCGGCAATTGCTTATTTGACTCGAACTCTGAGAGCACAAGCCGGAATCGTTATCAGTGCTTCGCATAATTCATTTCAAGATAACGGCATCAAATTTTTTGCGGGCGATGGCAGTAAATTGCCAGATGCTGTTGAATTCGCAATCGAAGAACAACTATCAAAAACAGTAACAACAGTCAGCCCGCAATCTCTTGGCAAAGCTTCTCGAGTAACTGATGCGGCTGGCAGGTATATTGAGTTTTGTAAAAGCACTGTGGGCTCCAGCCTCAAATTTAACGGATTAAAGATCGTGGTCGATTGCGCACACGGATCCACTTATCATATTGCACCGAGTGTTTTTGAAGAACTCGGAGCGACGGTGAAAGCGGTTGGTGTGAGCCCGGATGGATTGAATATTAATGAACACAGTGGATCAACGTCTCCACAGAAACTTGTTGAAACCGTGCTATCGGAGCAGGCGGATATAGGTATTGCTTTTGATGGTGATGGCGATCGTGTAGTCATGGTTGATCACCAAGGCAATATCGTTGATGGCGATGAGATTTTATATGTTATTGCTAGAGACCGAAGGCGGCAAAACATCGACTTCGGGGGTGTCGTTGGAACATCCATGAGCAATCTTGGATTGGAGCGAGCTTTGGATGCTCTCGATATCCAGTTCGCTAGAAGCGCGGTGGGTGATCGCTACGTGATGAGGGAATTGTTAGAACGCGGTTGGGATTTGGGTGGCGAATCCTCAGGACATATTATCTGTCTGGATAAGACCACGACAGGCGATGGTATCGTCTCAGCCTTGCAGGCCCTGTCTGCCATATCTAGTAGTCAGAATTCATTAGCGGAGTTAGCCGCTAAACTGCACAAATATCCGCAATCCATGATCAACGTTAAAATTGCCGATTCGGCTGATATCGCCAATAGTGAAAAAGTCAGCCGAGCGGTATCCGCTGTCGAGTCCAAGTTGGGGGCTAAGGGTAGAGTCTTGCTTCGTCCCTCTGGAACTGAGCCGGTAGTTCGGGTGATGGTGGAGGGAGAAGATAGTGTCGAAGTTCTTCTCCTGGCGCAGGAATTGGCTGAGGTAGTGGAAAAAGAAGTAGGTAGGAGCGTCTAAAGCGGGCCCCTCGTATTGCAAGACCTTAGTTTCTTGGTTAGTATTGGCGCCCGTTTTGGCGGGCAGTTTTGAATAAGCCTTAGAGTTCGCCCTTCTGGAATTGAAAGCATGCGCCAAAAACTGATTGTCGGAAATTGGAAGATGCATGGTTCCCGAGTTCAGGTCAGGCAGCTAATTCAGGATATCGAGACAGGCACTACCGGTTTAAGCGATAAAGTGGAGATCGGTGTTAGTCCTACTTTTTTACATTTGGGGCTGGCTTCGGAGCTCTGCGATTCCGGGCGTATTAAACTGGCTGCGCAGAATCTGTATAGTGAGCCGAAAGGGGCATTTACAGGTGAAGTAGCGGCGCCGATGTTGGCGGAGTATGGGGTAAGCTACGTTTTAGTAGGCCACTCCGAACGACGTGAAATTTTTGCTGAATCTGATCAATTAGTTGCGGCTAAATTCAAGGCAGCACAGGAAAGTGGTTTGATTCCGATCTTGTGCCTCGGTGAGTCTTTGACACAAAGAGAGCAAGGCGCAAGCGAAGAAGTAGTTGTGGCGCAGCTGGACGCCGTGATGAGCACGGCTGGAATAGCCTCTCTGCAATTTGCGGTACTTGCCTATGAGCCTATTTGGGCAATAGGCACGGGTAAAACAGCTAGCCCTGAGCAAGCTCAGCGTATTCATCAGGTCTTGCGTGAACATATAGCCAAGTCCGATGCTGGAATAGCGAAATCGCTAAGAATTATTTACGGTGGCAGCGTTAACGCTGCCAATGCAGCGGAACTATTTAGTCAGGCCGATATAGACGGTGGTCTGGTTGGCGGGGCCTCTTTAGAAGCCAAAGAATTTGTATCCATTTGTAAAAGCGCGGATTAAAAATCATGCAAACCATAATTGTAGTAGTTCATGTAATAGTAGCCATAGCGATAGTAGCCCTAGTTCTCTTGCAACAAGGTAAGGGTGCTGACGCCGGAGCTTCATTTGGTGCGGGTGCCTCGCAAACTGTTTTCGGTTCGTCTGGAAGCGGAAACTTTTTAGTGCGTGCTACCACTATAGCTGCAACTATCTTTTTCGTTACCAGCCTTTCTCTGGCGGTATTTGCGAAGAATCAGTCGACACTGGGCGGAGCGGCAAACTCACCGCTGGCGAATGAGGAAATATTGCAGGAAGCATCAACACCAGTAGCATCTGACGTACCTCAGTTAGATGCAGCGCCGGCTACATCATCCGACCAGGATGACGTGCCCAGCCTGCCTGGCAACGATAATTAGATTAGCCGAAGTGGTGAAATTGGTAGACACGCTACCTTGAGGGGGTAGTGACCTATGGTCGTGCCGGTTCAAGTCCGGCCTTCGGCACCAAATCTTGTCTATCGGCCCCTCAGGCCGATTTAGACCGCAATCGCCGGCAAACCGAGAAATCCCGCGAAAGCCGCGTAAAACCTTGACCTCAGCCCCTTCTAGTCCTTATAATTCGCTCCCCTTGTGAAATAGCGATTTGGCTGAGTTGCTGAATTTTATTTCTTTTAAAAACAAGGGCTTATTGGAAGAAGGATTTATCGTTTTTTCCAATGCTAGAATTTTGATTTGTTGCGGGGATAACCAGTTAGAATAAAGCGCTGGTCACGTTCCTAGCAACAAAGATAGATAGTAGCTCCGAGCTGAAGTAAATCGGAGCCAGCCAGAATCGAAGTTTATTGATTTGTTGCGGGGATAACCCGCTTGAACAGAACAAAACGCCTGATACTGGTGAACAGAAAAGATAGTAGCTCCGAGCTGAAGTAAATCGGAGCCAGCCAGAATCGAAGTTTATCGATTTGTTGCGGGGTGGAGCAGTCTGGCAGCTCGTCGGGCTCATAACCCGAAGGTCGTAGGTTCAAATCCTGCCCCCGCTACCAATTGTAGTAACCAGGCACTGCTGCTGAAGGTCGTAGGCTCAGAGAACCCAATGATTTATTCAGTGGAAGTGTCTGTTGGTTGGGAATGATGATCTAGTATAGATCAAATGATCGAATCCCATCGCTACTAACACCAAGCTTCACGCTAGCTCCTTTGGAGCCAGTGATGAAGATTTTAGAGTGGGCCTTTGGCCCATTTTTTGTATCTAGGGGATTCGTCCCGGATGCGGCTCTGGACACAGTGATCGGATGCTGCACGATGAGTACCGTGAAGAGTAGTGTAGCCTTAGTAACAGATTTGATCGGCACCACAATTCAAGCCTTAGGTTTGGAGCTGTGGGGAGTCGAACTGATTCAGCAGGGAAGATATTCTCTGCTGAGAATTTATATCGAATGTGAAGAAGGTGTCACGATCGACGATTGCGAAAAGGTAAGTCGACAAGTAAGTGCTTTAATGGATGTTGAAGATCCAATAGCTGGAGAATATACCTTAGAGGTTTCATCTCCCGGTGTTGATAGACCACTGTTTACTGTCGGACAGTATGAGCAATACATAGGCAGTGAAGTGAATTTAAAATTACGTCGAGCCCTGCAGGGGAGGCGTAAGTTTAAAGGACAAATAATTAAGGTTACAGGAGACAATATTTGCTTACTCGTTGAAGGTACCGAGTATGACTTGGAGCATTCAGAAATTGAGAAAGCCAATGTTGTTTACTAGATTATTTTTACTCCATGCTCTGGAATTAAGTCCGGATCTAAGCTTTGAGTAAGGTGACATAGTTATGATGAGTAAAGAAATATTAATGGTTGCCGACGCCGTCTCGAATGAGAAGGGTGTTTCGCGTGAAGTAATTTTTGAAGCGATTGAATCTGCGTTGGCTACAGCCACCAAGAAACTTCATGACCGCGACGAGATTGATTGCCGCGTTGCAGTCGATCGCGAAACAGGCGAGTACGAATCCTTCAGAGTTTGGACGGTTGTTGAAGACGAAGAATATCTGGAAGAGGGTTCTCAATTTACCGTAGAGCAGGCCTCTGAAAAAGACAAAGGCCTTGCTGTTGGCGATACCTGGGAAGAGAAGATCGATAACGTAGAGTTCGGTCGTATTGCCGCCCAGACTGCAAAGCAAGTGATTGTGCAAAAGGTACGTGAGGCTGAACGTGAGATCGTTATTGGTGACTACAAAGATCGCGTAGGCGAATTGGTCGCCGGTACGGTAAAAAAAGTAACTCGCGACAATATTATTATTGATCTTGGCAGCAATGCTGAAGCTTTGTTACCAAGAGATCAGATGATTCCCAGAGAAACATTTCGAATGGGAGATAGAATGCGAGCATTGTTGACAGACGTTAGGTCTGAGCAGCGTGGTCCGCAATTATTCCTGAGCCGAACTTCACCTGACATGCTTATCGAGCTATTCAAGATTGAGGTGCCGGAAATCGCTGAAGAAGTTATCGAGATTAAGGCGGCAGCAAGAGATCCTGGCTCTAGAGCGAAGATAGTTGTGAGTACAAATGATGGTCGTATTGATCCGGTTGGCGCATGTGTTGGTATGCGTGGTTCCAGAGTTCAGGTTGTTTCAAATGAACTGGCGAATGAGCGTATAGATATCATTCTATGGGATGACAATCCTGCACAGTTAGTAATTAATTCCATGTCGCCGGCTGAAGTGGCATCCATCATTGTCGATGAGGACAGCCACACAATGGATATTGCAGTCGAGGAAGATAACCTTGCTCAAGCGATTGGCAGAAACGGCCAGAATGTACGTTTGTCCACCGAGCTAACTGGCTGGACCATCAACGTAATGAGCATTGAAGAGGCGGCCGAGAAGCAACAGCAGGAAGCAAGCAGTTTTATAGACATGTTTGTGGAGAAACTGGATATTGATGAAGAATCGGCAGAGGTCTTAGTGCAAGAGGGATTCACTTCCCTGGAAGAAATCGCCTATGTGCCTCTTGACGAAATTCTAGCGATTGACGGCTTTGATGAAGAAATTGCAAATGAGCTCAGAAACCGCGCGAAAGACGCGTTGCTTACCTTAGCAATAGCTTCTGAAGAAGATTTGTCAGCGGCAAATATTGCTGATGATCTTTTGAATATGGAAGGCATGGATGGGAAATTGGCTTTGGAACTCGCCAAGAAGGGAATTCTCAATATGGAAGAATTGGCCGAACAGTCTATCGATGAATTGATAGATGTCGAAGGCATGGATGAAGAGCGTGCGGGTAAGTTGATTATGACAGCACGTGCTCCATGGTTTGAGTAGAAGCAATTCTGAGCATTGGTGAATGGGAGTAGTTGAATGGCAGATGTAACAATAAGTGAACTCGCCGAAGTAGTCGGAGTCTCGGTAGACAAGCTGCTGTCTCAAATAAAAGAGGCTGGTTTGTCTCATACCAAGGCTGATGAATCTATTTCGAATGATGACAAAAACACTTTATTGCAGTTTCTGCGCCGCAGTCACGGTGATTCAGAGGCAAGCGTTGCTGCGCCTAAGAAAATCACATTAAAACGGAAAACAGTTGGGACGCTAAGATCAGCGTCAACACATGGACGGGGAAAAACCGTAAATGTAGAAGTTCGCAAGAAGCGAACTTACGTTAAGCGAAGTGAAGTAGTTGATGATACGGCAGAGTCAGAGACGGAGCTGGCGAACGAAGCAGAGGCAATAGAAAATACGGTAGAGTCTGCCGCAGATGCTAGTGTTGAAGCTGTTGAAACAGCGGCTGCGGAGGCTACTGAAGCAGCTACTGGTGAAACTCCTGTTGCTGAACAAATTAGCGATGATAGCGCTGTCGATGAAATAGTTATAGTGCCTGATGTGCCGGTGGAGGAAGCGGCAGCAGCTAGAGCCGACAAGCCTGGTGCGAAACGTAAAACTCAGATCAAGAAAGATTCTGAAGATCCAGATGAGAAGAAGAAATCAAACCTCAAGAGCAATAAAGGCAAGCCAGCGAAGCGCCAAGCGAAAACAATTCATGTTAATGATGACTTCGTTCTGGAAGGCGGTGATGTTGACGAGATGGGTGGCCGCGGGCGCAGAGGCGGCGGAAGAAAAGGAAAGGCTCGACTCTCTGCTACACAACATGCATTTGAGAAACCAACAGAATTTATAGGTCGTGAAATCAAGATCGGTGAGGCTAATACCCTCCCCGATCTAGCGCAGCAAATGTCGATAAAATCCGCCGAAATAATTAAAGTTCTGTTTAATATGGGGGTGATGGCAACGATCAATCAAATTCTCGATCAAGACACGGCCTCCTTGCTGATTGAAGAAATGGGGCATAAGGCAAAATTCGTATCCGAGGACGCGATCGAGGAACAGTTGGCCGATTCCATAACATCAGATACCGGCACCGTAGAAATAACCCGTGCTCCGGTTGTTACAGTGATGGGCCATGTAGATCATGGTAAGACGTCACTGCTTGATTATATTCGTAAGTCGACGGTCGCTTCGCACGAAGCTGGTGGTATCACTCAGCACATTGGTGCTTATCACGTAAATACTGATCATGGCATGATTACTTTTCTTGATACACCAGGTCACGCCGCTTTTACTGCCATGCGATCACGTGGAGCTAAGGCTACTGACGTAGTTGTATTGGTCGTCGCAGCCGATGACGGTGTGAAACCACAGACGGAAGAAGCAGTTCAGCATGCAAAAGCATCGGGAGTGTCATTAGTTGTCGCAGTGAACAAAATCGACAAAGAAGGTGTTGATGTTGACCGAGTTAAGAATGAATTGGCCGCGATGGAAGTTATACCTGAAGACTGGGGCGGCGACACACAATTTTTGGAAGTATCAGCCATTACAGGGCAAGGCATTGACCAGCTATTAGAAGCTATCTTGCTGCAGGCAGAATTGTTAGAGCTTAAGGCTTACACCGATGTGCCAGGGCAGGGCGTGGTTATTGAATCACGGCTGGACAAAGGACGCGGTCCCGTGGCCTCAGTTCTTGTTCAGAACGGTACTCTGAGGGCAGGGGATATTGTACTGGTAGGTCATGAATACGGTCGGGTTCGAGCCCTCGTTGACGAAACGAGCAAGACAATCAAATCTGCGGGTCCTTCGATCCCTGTTGAAATTCTTGGTCTGAATGGTGTGCCCGAAGCGGGAGATGAATTCGTTGTTGTTGCCGATGAAAAGAAAGCACGTGAAATATCTGAATTCAGACGCACAAGACACAAAGATACGATGCATGCAAAGCAGCAGTCGAATATGGTTGAAACCATGTTTGCAGGCATCGGCAAGGACGATCTAAAAGTCTTCAATATTATTCTGAAGACAGATGTTCGCGGCTCGTTAGAAGCCATTGCAGGTTCTTTGCAAAAACTTAACACTGAGGAAGTAGAGGTAAATGTGATTGCCTCGGGTGTTGGTGGTATATCAGAAACTGACGCTCATCTCGCGGCGACGTCAAAGGCAATGATCATCGGTTTCAACGTGCGAGCGGACAAGTCATCGCGTGATATTATCGAAAACGAAGGGCTGCAATTGCGTTATTACAACGTGATCTATGATGTTATCGATGATATTAAAGCGATAATGGGTGGCATGCTTTCGCCAGAAATTCGCGAAGAAATTGTAGGAGTCGCCGAGGTTCGAGATGTCTTCAACTCGCCGAAATTTGGCCAGATTGCCGGAAGTATGGTTATCGAAGGTACGGTTTACCGCAGCAAACCCATTCGTGTATTGCGTGACAATGTGGTGATTTATGAGGGTGAACTGGAATCCCTGCGCCGTTTCAAAGACGATGCCAACGAAGTCCGAAATGGTATGGAATGTGGTATCGGTGTCCGAAACTACAACGATGTCAAAGTCGGTGACAAGATTGAAGTATACGAGACAACTGAAGTAGCAAGAAGTCTTTGAGATTAGGTTCTCTGAGGTAATTAATGTGGCAGAAATGTCCTCAAGGGTTCAGAGAGTAGCTGATCAGATTCAGCGAGAACTTGCGTCACTAATTCAGATGGAAGTGAACGACCCAAGAGTGGGTATGGTTTCTGTTACAGCTGTGAGTGTAAGTAGAGATTTGGCTCATGCGAAAGTGTATGTCACTGTGTTGAATTCTTTGACTGAAGATTCTGAAATCAATGATTCGACCCTGTCTGAACCAGGTAGTCTGGATAAGCTAGAGATTGAAGAAAATATTAATGCGTTGAATAAGGCTGCGGGCTATTTACGGTCTCTGTTGGCTAAGAGGCTAAGTACGCGATCGGTACCCAAGCTACGTTTCTACTACGACAGCAGCATAGAGCGCGGTCAACAGCTCTCAAGCTTAATAGATAGTGCGCTGGCAGCCGATCAAGAATCGCACTCTTGAGTCTGATTTCGATACAAAATTACTGAGGAAGCCAATTGGGTAAGCGAACAAGAGGCAGGAACATAGATGGCATTGTTATACTGGATAAAGCCATAGGGATTAGCTCAAATCGTGCCTTACAAGAAGTAAAGAGACTCTACGATGCCAATAAGGCTGGGCATACTGGCAGTCTGGATCCTCTAGCAACTGGTGTGTTGCCCCTGTGCTTAGGTGAAGCAACGAAAGTGTCGCAGTTCTTGTTGGATTCGGATAAGAAATACCGGACCCGGCTAAAGCTGGGAGTGAGAACAGATAGTGGTGATAGTGACGGGATAGTGATTGAGAGTTGCACTGATTTTCATGTAACTAAGAAGCAGATTGAAGAGGCGCTGAAACAATTTCTGGGAGAAATCGAACAAATACCTCCCATGCACTCTGCCTTAAAGGTAAATGGTGTCCCGCTATACAAAATGGCGCGTAAAGGACAAACCATAGATCGAGAAGCTCGTAAAATAACAGTTTACGCTATCGAGCTTACAGATTTTGAAGGCGATGAGTTAGAGTTGGAAATCGCTTGTAGCAAAGGGACCTATATTAGAACCATTGCTGATGATCTCGGCCAGGCTCTCGGCTGTGGTGCGCATATTGTTGCCTTGAGGAGAACTCAAGCCGGTGCATTCACCGAAGCAGACTGTGTTACCGCAGACTCTTTGAGAGCAGAATGTGAGACGCATGGAGTCGCGAGGATAGATCAACATTTGATACCGATGGATAGGGCTATTGCAGATTTACCAGAGGTTATACTACCAAGTATCACCGCTAGTTTTATTAAGAATGGACAAGCTGTATTGGTAAGGCACTTGCCAGAACAAGGCTTAGTAAGATTGTACGAAGAAGAGCAGTTCATCGGCATCGGTTGCATAGATGATGATGGTAAGGTTGCTCCGAGAAGATTAATCGTTGCTCAATGAGCTCGCGATTAATAGTAGAACGAATCATATTCAAACAGGGAAAGTATCAGGTAACTACTAATATGCGTGGTTATTCTGATTTTAAACGGATGTTGTAGTCGCATTACTTGACCGCGACTTTATTAATTGCATATTAGGAGAAAGAAAATGGCTTTATCAGCTGAACAGAAAGGCACAATCATTAAAGACTATGCGCAAGGTGAAGGTGATACTGGATCACCCGAAGTGCAAGTAGCTTTATTGACAGCGAATATCAATGAACTGCAATCGCATTTCAAAGAGCACAGTCACGATCACCACTCTCGTCGTGGCTTAATCCGTATGGTGAACAGTCGAAGGAAATTGCTTGATTACCTGAAGCGTAAAAATATTGAGCGCTATGCGACTTTAATCAAGCGACTTGGTTTACGTCGATAACAATCAATCGAAAATATCTTGCGCAGTGCCTGATGAGTTAGCTCTGCGCCTATATAAATAATTAGGAAAATATTATGTTTAACCCAGTAACTAAGACGTTTCAATTCGGTGGCCAGACGGTTACTTTGGAAACGGGCAAAGTAGCAAGACAGGCAACAGGTTCTGTTGTCGTGACTATGGGTAATACCAAACTACTTGCTACCGTAGTCGGACGTAAGCAAGCCAATCCTGGTGCTGCCTTCTTTCCATTAACGGTAAACTACCAGGAAAAGACCTACGCAGTTGGTAAAATACCAGGCGGTTTTTTCAAGCGTGAAGGGCGCCCCACAGAGAATGAAACATTAACATCGCGTCTGATTGACCGACCGATTCGCCCTTTATTCCCTAAAGGCTTCATGAATGAGGTGCAGGTAATCTGTACTGTTATTTCTGCGGACAAAGACGAGGCCGCCGACATTGCAGGCCTACTAGGGGCTTCCGCTGCACTGTCAATCTCAGGTATACCATTTGCAGAACCTATCGGTGCAGCCCGCGTTGGTTACGACGCGGAAACGGGGTATATGCTGAATCCTACCAATAGCCAATTGGAAAACTCACTACTGGATATGGTTGTAGCTGGAACTCAGTCTGCCGTGCTCATGGTTGAGTCAGAAGCAAAGCAACTTAGCGAAGATCAAATGTTGGGTGGTGTTCTATTCGCTCATCAGGAAATGCAAGTGGCTATCAATGCTATTAATGAATTGAAAGCTGAAGCGGGCAAGCCTGCTTGGGATTGGGAGCCAGAAGCGGTAAATCAAGAGTTAACTGCTGCGATTGCAGAAAAATTTGCAGCTGGAGTAACCGATGCTTACCAAATCTCGGACAAGATGGCTCGCTATGATGCTATCGGTGCTCTGCAGAGCCAAGCGGTTGAACTATTTGCTAATGAAGAAACTGGTATTAGCGCAGGCGATGTAAAAGAGGTTTTTGCCAAGCTGGAGAAAAGTACTGTTCGAAATCGTATTCTGGATGGCAATCCTCGTATAGACGGCCGCGATACTAAAACTGTCCGTGCGATTGAAGTTGAAACAGGTGTATTGCCTAAGGCACATGGGTCTGCTCTATTCACCCGTGGGGAAACTCAGGCCTTGGTTGTTACCACTCTCGGTGCTCTGCGTGATTCACAGATCATTGAAGATCTTAGCGGTTCAAGAAAAGATCCATTCATGTTGCATTACAATTTCCCTCCTTACTCCGTAGGTGAAACTGGTTTCATGAGCGGACCGAAGCGTCGTGAGATCGGACACGGTCGTTTAGCAAGACGTGGCGTTGCAGCGGTTATGCCCAAAGAAGAAGTATTTCCTTATGCTATACGTGTGGTTTCAGAAATTACTGAATCCAACGGTTCCAGTTCTATGGCTAGTGTTTGCGGAAGCAGTCTTGCCATGATGGACGCTGGTGTTCCTATCTCAGCTCCTGTGGCTGGTATTGCTATGGGTCTTATCAAGGAAGGCGAACGCTTCGCGGTGCTGACTGATATTCTGGGTGATGAGGATCATCTGGGCGATATGGATTTCAAAGTTGCAGGCACTGCTGCTGGTGTAACGGCATTACAAATGGATATCAAGATACAGGGTATCACCGAAGAAATTATGGAGATTGCTTTGGAGCAGGCCAATACCGCCAGAAACCATATACTCGGCGAAATGAATAAAGTCATTTCAAGTGCTAGAGAATCTGTTTCAGAGAATGCACCTGCCATGGCGATGATAAAAATCGATCCTGACAAGATTCGCGATGTGATTGGTAAAGGCGGAGCAGTTATTCGTGGTATTACTGAAGCCACCGGCGCTTCGGTTGATATCGATGACGATGGTAATGTTCGCATTTACGGCGAAGACGCTGTTTCTCGTGACGCAGCTCTGGATATGGTCAATGAGATTACTGCCGAAGCTGAAGTAGGTAGAATCTACAACGGTAAGGTGGCAAGAATTGTAGACTTCGGTGCCTTCGTGACAATTCTGCCAGGTAAAGATGGCCTGGTTCATATCTCGCAAATCTCTCAGGAGCGGGTTGAGAATGTATCTGAGTATCTGGAAGAAGGTCAGGATGTGCTTGTTAAGGTTCTTGATACAGATGCCAGAGGTCGTATTAAACTGAGCATCAAGGAAATCACCGAAGAAGAAAGAGCTGCTCACGTAGCCTAATATTTTCGGTTTTCAGAAAAATCCCGAGCAATGCTCGGGATTTTTTGTTTCAGACCTTTAAAATAGTCTTCTTGTATAAGTTTATTTTCTTACGGATTAGTTTGAGGCTGTCCTGGGTTTTTTTGTAATTGATTGATAACGTCTTGTCCGTGATTCTCGAGTAGTTCCATTCTCAAGCCTGCTGTGTGACTTCCTTCTCTGTAAAGGTCGACATATTTTTTAATCGATCCAATCGACATGCCAGTCGCTCGAAGCGCGGTAATGAATCTAACAGCGCCCAGATGATCCGCACCATACAAGCGACGTCCGCCACTGTCTCTGGGCACATCTAGCAACAAAAATTCTTTTTCATAGTAACGCAATGTATGCGGTGTAAGTGCTGATTCTTTGGCTGTCAATTGGCGTCTAGAATCTGTACGCTTCAGGTCACGCAGAGGTGTTGGAGTTAATCAGAGGGTCCCTAGCTGTTGCGAAACTCGGTGGGCGTTACTCCGTAACGCTCTTTGAACGCCTTATTGAATACAGATAACGAGGCGTAACCGACATCGAGAGCGATGGTAGAAACGGGTGTATTGGTTTCTTTTAGCCGATTGCAGGCATCTTCTATTCGGTAGTTGTTGAGAAACTGATTGAAATTACGAAAGTTGAGCTGTTGATTGATTATTCGTCTCAGTCGATACTCTTGTATCGACAAATTGTCTGCCAGATCAGAAATAGTTAATCCCGTCTGCGTATAGAGCTTTCCTTCTTCCATCGTTTGTTTGATCTTCTCCAGAAAAGAAGGGTCAACCTTGTTCTGTGAGTTGCCGTTTAATCTGGTCTTGTCGGTAGATTTGTTGCCTCCTGTAATAAGCGTAGTCGCTTCTTGATTAAGTTGAAATATTCGTTGGCAAAACAGAAAAGTCATAACAAAAATATAGAGCGATATTAGATAGTCCGGCACAAAAGGTAGTATTGTTTGATTTTCTTCCAGAAAAAACCGACTGAAAAGATTTATAAAGCCAGAGCCAACAACCACTATCAGTAATACACCCATGATTACAACGAATGAAAGCCGCAGTCGTCTGCGTTGTTCCAGTAGGTCTGGGCCGTATCCATGGTAGGCGAGATAAATAGTGTGAAGTGCAAAAAGAAGCATTATGCCTTGCGGGATTATTTGAACGACAACAAAGCCGAAGTCATTGATAGTTAGCGCCGGGTAGATATAGGAGATACCGATGCCAACACCGCGGGTCAGCTCGAAATAAAGTATCACGAACCAAGTCGCCGGATGAATCTTTTCATTATCAACAAAGAGAGTGAAAGCAATAACCCATAAGATAAACGGCGCTAGAGTCGCAAATCTGAATAGAAGAAAAAAAGAGAATAGATTTCCTGAAATTAGTGGCAGTCCTGCTAAGACATAGGCACTGAGACAGAAACTATAGAGAGAAATTAGTCTTGCCAGAAGGCCCTGGTAGTGGGTGAGGAAGTACACGCCCACGAACACAAGTTGGGAGATAGCGAGTATGGCGGCTAGATCGGCAATTTGATTCATTCGTAAAGAAGATAGAGTAGTGTCGTCAGCATTGCAACCAGACTGCTTGTGCTCAGGGTGTTTTGAAAAGCGGCTTATCCTGTGTCAACATATCTTTGCTGGTAATAGTGGCTACTCAAAATAGAACACGCCAACCGGAGTAACCGGTTATAAAACTATGCTTTAACACTCAGAAAGTTTAATCAGAATATATTAAGGCAGACGCTTAAACTAAAAGCGGTTGGAATAGATTTTCTATTCCAACCGCTTACGTAGTTCACACTTTAAAACCGGTACTATCCAGTACCGGTCCCGAAGTAAATGCTAGAGTTCTATATCCAATGATACAGAAAACATTCGGCCGAAATTATCAAAAAGTCGGCTTTCGAATCCGCCTTGTACTGGCAGACGTCTTGGCTCCCAATCGAATACATTGTTCACACCTATCGTCAGGTTTCCAGAGCTGTCAAACAGATCATCGAAAAAGTACGTGTAGCTAGCGTTCGCAATATATGATTCAGGAATCACTTCACGTGGAGTGAAAGCACTTGAGAATGTACCATCGAAGGTAAACTCATCGGTGTACTTGGTTAAGAATGTTGCGGCATGGTCGCCTCTCAACCAACCAAATCGCAGCGTAGCAACCAGTTCAGGTAGCGGTGGAGAGAGTGCAGTATCTGCATTCCTGCGACCGAGGGCATCGACAATTACACCGTCCAAGCCTGCATAATCGTATGTCAGATAGTAGGCTGCGTTTAATGCAACGCTGAAATTACCCCAATTAGCGTAGTCGAAATTGTAGGTAGCAGTCAGGTCGAGTACATCAACCAGGTTTGTGTTGATGTTGTCCGCCACTCGCACCACTTCCGTGATCAAACTGCTTGTTGGATCGCGAGTAATCGTGAGTGAAGGGTTCGCATTGACATACGCGAGTGCAGCAGTACGACTTGCTGAGCCGGGAGTTGCATCGTAGTCACTGCGACTCACACCGATAGCAGCCAGGGCGTCGAAAAACTGCTGGTTAGCAATATCCTGTGCACTCAGTGTAACGATACGGTCTGTGTACTCAATCTCCTGATAATCGAGGCTGATACTCAGGTTCTCAACACCTTCCCAGGTAAAACCGATATTCCAGATATTGGATTCTTCGGGTACCAGGTTCGGGTTTTTTGAGCTACAAGACAGTACACCTAGCAGATCGTTGCCAGTCAACGGGTCTTGCCCAGTTCTGTTGTTAAAGCAGCCGGTACGGTCTGCAGGACCAACGTCTGAAGCGTTAGGAGCCAGGAAGCTTTCTCCCCAGGAACCACGAAGGGATAGAGACTCCAATGGTTGCCAACGAAGCGCAACTTTAGGCGTAGTGGTATCGAGGTCCAGATCAGTGAAGTCCTCATAACGCGCGGCAATTTGCATGCTCAAATTTTCCAGGATGGGAATCTCGAATTCCGCAAATACGGCTTGTGTCTTTGAATCATCCTTGGTTGGTACAAGCAGTGGCGCCGTCTTGCCTGATGAATTCTGCCAGTCAATACCCAGTTTTTTCAGCCGTCCGGTATCAGTCGCATCCTGCCGGTCGCGCATGGCGAAACCGAAGGCGGCCCCTACCGAACCCGCAGGCAGATCAAACAAGTCGCCAGTAACAACTGAATCGAATATGACCAGGCGATCGCTTTGCAAATCTGCATCGGCGCTCTCGAACAGCCAATCCACGACTTCCTGGGAATTGTTGGTATACAGTCCGTCAGAGCGATCCGCATCGTAGAAAGGTGAGCGAATATCGCGAGAAGCAAACGGGTTGAAGTATTCATCCCCATTCGGTCCGCCCTGGCCATTCAGTGCTGCAATCATACGAACTGCGTTACCGTCATAGGTATCCACACGTTGCTCATAAGTTTGGTAGCCTAACCAGGCTTCACCTACCCATCCCGTATCACCTATATCGAATGTAGCGCCAAACTTATATACCTCAGTGGTGTACTGATAGCGCTCGGGGAAATAAGCCGTGTCAGCGATCTGGCTAGGCTTGGAGCCTACGCCTTGTTCAAAGCCATTCCAAATGGTGTAAGTACCAATACCGAAAACGCCAGGAGTTACCGGTTGACCCGTAGGATTGGCTGGGTGATTGGCTGGAATAGTCATGTCCTGATACCAAGCAGAGGACATGGGGGTAACGGGCTCTGTGGTAAATATAGATTCGCGATAGCTGTCTGCTACCTGAAATTCTAGTGTCAGCCTATCAGATACTTCGTATTGAGCATTGCCGTAGAAGACGTAGTCATTTGCTTCCCGGTTGTAGTCAGTCCACTGCCCATAGTGAAAGCCACACAGTAGGCCACCCGCGATGGGGAATCCACTCTGAGAGCTGCCCTTGTCGCCTTTAAATGTAGTTTCGTTGCCGTAGGTTCCACAGCTCGGATCGAGATAAGGAATGCTGCCACCGATATTGTAGTGACCTGGAGCGCCAATAAAGGTGGCATTATCTACCGCCAAATATTTAGGGCGTTCTTCTCGTTGTAGAGGTGTTTTTCTGCCCACTTCAAGAGCGGCGACCACATTAAGGCCGTTGTCGAATGTCTTGCCCCACATGATGCCAATTTTAGGTTCTTCGTGGTCTGCATTATTGTCGCGGCCATAAAAAGTACGCACCCGTAGGCCTTCGAATTCCTTAATGGGGATAAGGTTTACCACACCGGCTACCGCGTCCGAACCATACAGGGCTGAGCCACCATCAAGTACGATCTCGATGCGATCTGTGGCAATGTCGGGGAGGATAGCTGAAAGAGCGCCTTCATTGATGTTTCTGCGACCATCAAGCAGTGTTAGTGTGCTGCCAGTACCCAGGCCGCGAAGATTAAATTGCGCTGAGTTTGAGTCCTGGCCTCCACCGGCGCCACCCAATACGTTGGCTACAGTGTCCACGTTCTGCGTATAGGTCAGATCGCGCACATATTGGCCAATATTAGCGGCACCATAGCTGAGCAGCGTATCCTGGGTTACCGTGTCGACTGGGCTGGCACCGGTAAAGTCACTGTTTCTAATAAAAGAGCCAGTAACTACGATTTCTTCTAATCGATCAGAATCTTGCGCAAGCAGTGTTGCTGGTGCGCACAAGGCGGTCGCAATGCCGGTAAACAGCAGTGATCGCGCCAGGTTTCTGCGTTTTGTGGGGGAATACTTCATTATTTAGTTTCTCCATTGATCTAGTTTTTTTGTAACTTCTGCGGACAGATCTTGGTACTTTATACTTTGTATCTTGCAATAAAAGTTTTACACTTTTTTGCAGCTCGTTACCAATGCTAGATGAATATTTTTCAAATGAATTCGTTGCAATTTGGTGAGATTCTATCGCGAGCCGAATTTGATTTTGTCACCGCAGTTCTGTGAGGTCTCCTCTAAATTGAATTTTTTTGTCGTTTTCCAGAATCCATCAGCTTTTATCCCTGTATAGACAGTTATCAATTGCCCATTTCAGAAGGCTGCACGGCATGAAATTTGTGGGCTTGTTGCTACTGGAACAAATGTTCATTCAGCGCAAAATTAGGTCCCAGGTTTAAAGATCGAGAAATATCCGATAAATACTGAATTATTGTGGCTAAAATCGACTAAATTCAGTAAAAATCTTAAAAAATGTGTAAGAAACGATGTTTTGGAGCCGACAGTAAGAGAATTATTCCAGAATTAACCAAGATTAGTTCAAAATTCACAAGACAGCCTCGGCGAATTTTGGTTCAATCCGCATGTTTACTGAGCAGTTCTCCTGCAATTGCTCTGACTCAGAAGAGAACTTGTCAGCCGCTCCCGGTGAGACAAGCAGACTACTCACTTTACGGAGGGATAGCCGGTGTTATCTACTATTAATCGATCACTTTTAGGCGTTGTTGGCAATCTTGCTAAAGCATTTGCAGCATTATCAATCCTGGGATTGCCGATGCTGGCAACTGCCCAATCAGATCAAGTTACCTTTCATAAAGATATCGAACCGATCCTTCAGCGCAGCTGCCAGAATTGTCACCGTCCAGGTGGTGTTGGACCAATGCCCTTGGTCTCTTATGATGAGGTCGCCCCTTTTGCGGGATTGATTGAATACAAAACCGGTCTTCGCGATAGAGCGGGTGCCATGCCACCTTGGTATATGGAAAAGGACATCGGTATACAGGATTACAAATTTGACCCTTCTCTTAGCGATGAAGAGTTAGCGGCCATCTCAACCTGGGCCCGTAGCGGCACACCCAAAGGTAACGCCGCGGATGCACCAGAGCCACTAGTATTCAGTGATGATCAGAAATGGACTGCTGGACAGCCGGACTTGATAGTTAAGACAAACTCGGTAACCAAACTCGCGGGCACTCCCGATTGGTGGGGCGAGATCGATAGAATTGTTATCCCCATCGAAGAAGATCGCTATGTGAAGTCCGTAGAGATCGTGGAAGTCAATGACGTGGATTTTCAGGCAGGTACTGGTAGGGACACAGTCGGCGGCAGATTCATCTTCCACCATATGATTTGGTCAACTGCCGAGATTGACGAAAACGGCGAACGCGTTGAAGGCACTGCTACCGGTTGGCCAGTACACGAAGTAGGTCGTAATGCAGATATTTTCGACGAAGATGGTGCGCGCTTGCTCAAAGCCGGCACCTATCTGGTATCTGACTCCGTGCACATGCATTCAAACGGTAAGGACACAACAGGGCACTTAGAAGTTGGCTTTCGCTTCCAGCCTGTTGGTTATGAGCCCAAGTATGAAAGAGCGACTCTCGGCCTCGGCAATGGCGTTGATATCAGCATAGCCGGTAACGAGAAAGATCAGGAATTGCATGCCTACACGGTCCTTCAGGACCATACCAAGATAATTACTTTTGAACCCCATTTACACGCTCCCGGAGAGCGCATGTGCCTCGAGGCAATCTGGGGCTATACTGTAGAGACGCTTTCTTGCGTTGGCTATGATCATAACTGGGTTCGTGGCTATGCCTATAACGACAATGCCCAGCCTTTGTTGCCGAAGGGAACAATTTTGCACATCGTCGGCTACATGAATAATACGGATACCAACCCGAATGTACCTGACCCAAGAAATTGGCAGGGATCTGGTAATCGTTCTGTAACTAATATGTTCATTGATTTGGGCATGCGAGTAAAAATGAATGAGGAGCAATTTTTCGAAGAAATGGAAAATCGTCGTCAGGCATTAAACCTTGGACCCAACGACCATGTTATTGGTTGTCCACTATGTTTGGCGCCGCTAGTTGCGCCAGTTAACTCATCAGATGATTTGAAAAATGAAGTTGCATTGCAGGAGACAGATTAGATATGCAAAGTTTAAATAGTAAAAGTGCGAAGGGGTTGTTGAAGCTGTTCGCCTTCGCCCTAGGTGCTGTGATTTTATCACCGCTGGTATCCGCAGATACCTACCGCAGTGGGCAGCACGTTGAGCCAGCTTTCGAGGGTTGGCGTCCGAATGAAGATGGAACGTTTAATCTCATGTTTGGTTACATGAACGAAAACTGGGAAGAAGAGCCAAATGTACCCGTCGGAGACAATAATATGTTCTCTCCCGGAGATTCGGATAGAGGCCAACCAACCCATTTCCTTCCTCGCCGCAATCGCTTTACCTTTGAAGTAACGGTGCCCTCGGATTGGGGTGATCGTGAATTGGTATGGACCCTCAATGTAAACGGTAAGGAACGGAAAGCCTATGGCACTTTAAAGGCCGATTATTTGGTGGATAACATGGTTATCGCATCCGAAACCGGTTCACTGGGAGCGGGAACCAGTAGTCCTGAGTCCCGTGCAAATCTGCCGCCAGTAGTGACGGTTCAAGGCGATGACATCCGAACTATACGAGTCGGCCAGCCTTTGGCTTTGCGTACTCATGTGGCGGATGATGGCCTTCCTACGCCAAGCGATCCCGTTGAACAGGCTCGAGAATTCGCAGAATTCGTGGGTGGCCCCCTGGCGGCAGCTTTGGTAACGGAAGAGAATGTGCGCAAGCGAATATTAATGTCTCCTCCTATTAAAGTAACCGTTCAGAAAACCAACGGCCTGTTTCTCTCCTGGAATGTGTATAGAGGTGAGGGAAAGGTAACATTCAACCCACAGCAGCCTAAGCCTTGGGAAGATACTCGCGCGGGTTCACATTCTCCCTGGGGAACACTTTGGATGCCGCAAACCCCACCGGAAGATGGTATGTATGATGTAGAAGTTACTTTCGACGAGCCGGGTACCTACGTCCTGTGGGGACGAGCCGACGACGGTGGTCTGTATCATGACGATTACATCACAGTGAATGTTACAGAATAAAAATTCTCGTTTGCTGTAAGAATTGTGCATACTAGAAAGGGCGGTTTACCGCCCTTTCTTATGTTCAGGTTTTAACCGGCGCAGAATTTGATTATCGGGGCCTTGTTGTGGAATTAGTGTTCTTTATTGTCGCTGTGCTTCTCGTGGGATCATTTTCCTATCTGGTTCTGTGCAGTATCTATTTTTCCTTCACATCGCGTCCACAGTTACTTGCCTTAAAGCTCTGCTGGAAGCTGGCAATAGTCAGTGTAGTCGGCATCCCAATAGTAGGAATTGGCGGAGTTGTATTCGCTACACTGATTCTGCATGGTCAGTTGGCGAAGACCGCAAACTACAAGCAGCTAAGGGATATTTTGTTCAGTTTGTCGATTGCCATCGCATGTTCAGTGGCTATTTATTTTGCGCTGATAGGCTTGGCGTTCTCAATACTCGACTAATTCAGCTATGCTGAAGTCGCTACATTAGTTCCCGCTAATCTGGCTGTGATAGCATGCTCGATTAAAGAAGGTGCTTATTCACCCCGGTATTTTAAATATTTACTTATCCAAATGTTGGCATAAACCAATAACTGGTTTTATTGATTGCCAGGAGAAGATTTTATGAACAGTCTTTCCAAGAGAACACTGAGTCTAATTGCAGCCATGATTTTTAGTATCCTTGCACACGCGGATGGGCACACGGTCATCGAAAGTGCGGTGGCAAATAGTGCCAGGCCGGATGCAGACAGAGAAAGAGATGCATCCAGAAAACCCGCAGCAGTTCTGGAATTTTTCGCTATCGAGCCCGGCATGAAGGTAATAGATGTATTTGCCGGTGGTGGCTATTACGCCGAAATCCTGAGCTATGTGGTAGGAGATATGGGTGAGGTGGCACTATACAACAATGGTGGTTGGGACGGATTTGTAGGCGCAGGCATTGCTGAGCGACTGGCCAACAATCGCTTACCGAATGTGAAAAGCATTGTAATGGAGGCCAATGAATTGGATCTCAATGAGAACTACTTTGATGCCGCAGTTTTCGTATTGGGCTTTCATGATCTTTACTATGTCGATGAGCCGAGTTGGCCAGCAATAGATGCCAGGAATTTTATCGATCGTCTCTACAGCATGATAAAACCAGGTGGCGTACTCGGGATCGTTGATCATGCCGCAGAGCCGGGGGTTAGTGTCGCCGTCGCGAACACACTGCATCGCATCGATCCAGGCATTATTCGAAGTGAGCTTATCTCTGCCGGATTTGTGCTGGAGGGCGAGTCGGAAGTTCTTCGAAACGCCGCAGACGATCGCAATAAGCCAATGAGTGACCAGAGTGTTCGAGGTAAAACAGATAGGGTAGTAATGAGGTTTCGAAAGCCTGCTCGTTAGCCGATCCCCGTGATGGTTTGTGTAGCCCAGTGCAAGGGAGTGAGAGTTTCCTAACGAATTTGAAAAATTTCAATTATGGGATACGGGTTTCAGCAAATAACATTATTGCTTGGAAGCTAAGAGGATTAGTTGTGAATAGTCTTTTAAGGAAACCAGTCGTTTTCGTTGTAGGGGTAATGTTCCCTGTTGCTGTGCACGAATCTGGACATACTATCACTGAATGAGCCGTGAGAAACAAGGTCAGGCAACACGCCAATCAACGAAAAGACCTTGCCAGAATGTCGGATGTGATATCGGAGTTCTTTGCATTCGAACCCAACATAATTGAGGTTCTTACTTGTGTCAATCCCGGCCAGAAAAGTGAAAGCTGCGAAAAACTGTAGAGAAGATAAAACAGCGCGCTACCATAGTAAGTTGTTTAATTAGTCGCGAAGAACAACCATCTGAGAGCTTTAATATATAGCGGACACCTCAGTTTCCGCTCCCAATTTGTCTTCAACAAGATTATACGTGAAAGCGTGAGCAATATTTCCAACCGTAGAACAGATTGCTGTTAAGGGTTCCTTATCGAAATTATATCTGTGCAATTCATTTCGAATATCTGTCAGCTCACCGTGTGGCTTATGCAAGATAGCGGCGCTCCCCGCGTCACGAAACTCGTCTTTTTCAATATCAAAATAATCAGCCAAGTGAGAAGGCAATGTAACTTGAGCTGTCTTATTCGTCTTGCCCTGATAAACTTCTTCGGGATCGATTCTCATTGACATTAATATGCGGAAAATATCATCACAATCCGTGAAATCCATACCCTCCACAATTATATCCCGAAGAGCGTTTAACATGGCCTCATAAAGCGATCGGTTTTGAATTAGCTTGGCATTATACAGGAGATGAGCAGGCTTTTTTGTAGCCCCGAGAAAAGCGTTCCACTCACAATCCTGTAAGTAATGTGCTTGTAGGTTTTCAGCACTATCGAAAAATTCCACAGAGTAATCAGCTTTTAAGCCGTCAAAAAAAGTCCGCATAGGTTTGCCGTTGATCATGGAATAAAGCACATCTACAGGGTTTTTCTTGTGCACGCTGTTGGCGTATTTCAGCAGGGGTTTCAAAAATTTGTGGTTCCAACCAAACCAGATAGCCCAATGAAGTAATCTAAGATTCATAAGATCATCTGGCGAAATCGCGGAATTACCGCAAACAACTTCTTCAGCCTCTATCGATCTGACACCTTGATATTCTCCAAAATATCCATCTCGGGTAAAGTATTTTGTATAAAGATCATGATTTTTCCTGGATTGGCTCGATGCCATTTCGGTGCCGGGCAAGAGAATCACGTTGTAAATACCAATCTGATCGAAATCGAAATTAAAGACATCTCGCAAAGTGTTCAGATGACCTTCATGTGTTTCTCCAGGTAGGCCGGATAGAATATCCGTTCGAACTCCGTAGCCTTCGGCGTGATATGTAGCAACACTTTCTGCAACGTCTAGCAATTTAATATTCTTTCTGTTGGTAGCTATCTGAGCCGCTTCATCCAGGGTTTGTAGTGCTATAAGAGCATTATCCATCCTATGAGACTTTGCGCTATCCTGATTCCGGAGCAATTGAGCTACTTCGTAGTTTCTAGCTGGGGTGTTCTTGCTTTCATACATTACGATTGTTTTTAGACTGGGATTTCTGCTCTTGATATGACTAATTCTTTGGGCTATTTCCACATCGCGCTTCAAGATGCCAAAGTTTGCGTCAGCGATAAACCAGGTTGAAGCCAGAGGCATTTTTTCAGATATATATTCCATATCATCGTATATCCTATCTATGGAATACTTACGGACTTTCTGTAAAGCAGCGATTCCCCAAGCGCAATAGGTGCATCCAAATGGACAACCCCGATTGGTCTCAAGCATGGGAATAAATCCCTTGGACATAAATTCATCCAAGTAACCGCTGGTATATGGCGAAGGTAACTCATCCATATCTCCAGAATTACCATTTGGGCTATAATTCAGATGATCGCCTGAGGTTAAAAAGCCGACGCCGTCGATAGAGCGAGATTCCCTGATAAAGGATTTCCCGGACGTCTTGAATTCCTTCAGTATTTCGGCGAATGGTCGTTCTCCTTCGTGGATGATGCAAACGTCGATGAATTTATTTTGTAGGAGATAAGTTTTTATTCCATTTTCGTCAGCCTGTACTGAAGGTCCACCTGCAACTATCAATGCATGTGGGAAACGTGCTCTAAGCATCGATCCTATTGAAAAATTGAGATGGGTATTCCACACGTAGTTAGAAAATCCGATTACGTCTGGGGGTGTGTCAGTAGAATTGTCGCAAGCCTCTAGAAAGTCATTTGGAAACTTGAATAGAGAGATATCAACTTCTTTGCCGAAAATTTTCTTCGCGTAGACTCCAATACTGGCAATTCCTAAAGGGACTACAAAACCGGCTTCATTTCCGCCGGAGTAACTACCAGTTCCTTGAGCTGGAGAATATGAATGAACAAGATCTGCTAAGAATACTTTCAAAATATTTCTCCAAACTGCCTCTGTTAAGAAAGTGAAATGTGAGCTGAGAGTATGAATAGTTATGGAGTACTATACTGCTGATCGCGTTCCGGTCAACTAGGCAAACCCAATAAGTCATCGTGATTCGATGCGTAAAAGGTAAAAGGCTCAGTAAGATTGTTATCCCATCATATTTTTATAACGTCAAGGCTATCTGTGCCTTAGTCGCAAGCTTGTTCGGCGGTTGCCGGAAAAGGCTATCCAATGTGAAGATAGCCTAAATACGATTTTATAAGCATGCAACTCATGAGAATATCTCAGATTATTAGCAGTCATCACTAGTTTCTACAAAAAATTATTCAATAAGTCTACTAGTTCACAAAATGATTGAGAGCATTCGAAGTCAGTTGCTTAAGTATGGTCGTTGATTAAGATGGTAAAAGGTATCCTGGTCTGAAGGCTGTCGCTTACATATTCCTGCGATATTGTCCGCCAACCTCAAAAAAAGTATCGGTGATCTGACCTAGACTGCAACAGCGAACTGCGTTCATTAATTCTGCAAATACATTTTCGTTGTTTATGGCTGCGGTTCTAAGTCGTTGCAAGGCTTGTTCAGACTCGGCGGCATGCGCTGTTTTAAAATCTGCCAGACGCTTTAGTTGACTCTGCTTTTCTTCTTCGGTGGAACGCGCCAGTTCGATCTCAATTTCGCTTACCGGCTCTGGGTTCAAGAAAGTGTTGACGCCTATTAGTGGCAGGCTGCCATCGTGTTTTCGATGTTCATAGTACATGGATTCATCTTGAATTTTGCCGCGCTGGTACCCGGTTTCCATCGCACCCAATACGCCTCCTCGTTCCGAGATGCGCTCAAACTCCTGTAGCACTGCTTCTTCAACCAGATCCGTAAGCTCTTCGATGATGAAGGAGCCTTGATTGGAATTTTCGTTAACCGCCAGACCCCACTCTTTATTAATTATTAACTGAATTGCCATGGCGCGGCGCACAGATTCTTCGGTGGGGGTAGTAACGGCTTCGTCATAGGCATTGGTGTGTAGGCTATTGCAATTATCGTAAACTGCAATCAAGGCCTGCAAAGTAGTGCGAATATCATTAAACGACATCTCCTGCGCATGCAGCGATCGACCCGAAGTCTGTATATGGTATTTGAGTTTTTGACTACGCTCGTTGGCGCCGTAGCGGAAGCGCATTGCAGTTGCCCAAATGCGTCGTGCTACTCGACCCAATACCGTGTATTCAGGGTCCATGCCATTGGAGAAGAAGAAAGAAAGATTGTGAGCGAAATCGTCTACTTTCATGCCTCGTGCGATATAGGCTTCAACAAAAGTGAAACCGTTGGAAAGTGTGAAGGCTAATTGTGAAATGGGATTCGCCCCGGCTTCGGCAATGTGGTAGCCGGAAATAGAAACTGAATAGAAATTTCGGATGCTATTGGCAATAAAATACTCTTGAATGTCACCCATTAGTTTTAGGCTGAACTCAGTTGAAAATATACAGGTATTCTGGCCCTGATCTTCTTTTAAGATATCTGCCTGTACCGTGCCGCGTACGTTTTCCAAAGCGCGCGCCTTAATGGATTCATATTCCTCTGACCTTGGTTCTCTAGCATTTTCTTGTTTGAAGCTATCTAACTGTTGATCGATTGCCGCATTCATATACATGGCAAGTATGGTTGGGGCAGGACCGTTAATGGTCATGGAGACCGATGTGCCGGGGCTGCACAGATCGAATCCGCTGTACAGTTCCTTCATGTCATCCAGAGTAGCGATAGAGACGCCGGAGTTGCCGACTTTGCCATAGATGTCAGGTTGCACGGCTGGATCAAATCCGTACAGCGTCACAGAATCAAAGGCCGTCGATAATCGCTTTGCTTCAGCGTGTTCGGATAGTTGCTTGAAGCGACGATTGGTACGAAAAGCATCACCTTCACCGGCAAACATGCGCGTAGGATCTTCAGATTCCCGTTTAAACTGAAATACTCCGGCGGTAAAGGGAAAGCGCCCTGGCACGTTCTCAAGCAGCAACCATCTCAGTAGCTCGCCTTGATCCTGGAAAGTAGGCAGAGCAACTCTGGATATCTTCGTACCTGAAAGAGACGTGCGGGTGAGAGCGGTTCGAATTTCTCTACCACGCACCTTAACTACGAATTCATCGGCGGAATAGTCTTTCTTTATTTGTGGCCAATTTTCCAACAGCCGTTTCGCCTTTCCATCCATGGCATTGTCTTTGGCCGCTATCAGATCGTCCAGGTTCGAGCTGTCTTTAGATGCGGAGTCCAACATGGCTTTGCTGGCAACTAGTTGCTGTCTTTCCCTGGCCAAACTTGCTTGCCTTCGTACCTGGTCATGATAATCGCGTACTGCTTCAGCAATTTCTGCCAAGTAGCGTTGTTGTTGAGCTGGAATGATCAGGGTTCTTGAAGTTGACATCTTGGTGCTAACGGTGGCTATGGATTGCTTGTATTGCGGCAGTCCATATTCACGCAGCAGCGGGACCAGAGCTTGATACATGGCGGTAATGCCATCGTCATTAAACTTGGAGGCGATAGTGCCAAATACTGGCATTTCGTCCGGCATCTGCGAGAACGCCTCTCGATTACGTTGTACCTGTTTGCAAACATCGCGCAATGCATCTTCACCGCCTTTGCGATCGAACTTATTAATCGCGAACACATCAGCGTAATCCAGCATATCGATTTTTTCTAGCTGACTAGCTGCTCCAAATTCGGGCGTCATCACATACAGGGAAGTATTCACGAAAGGCACTATACCTGCATCGCCCTGACCAATGCCTGGTGTTTCGATAATGATCAAATCGAAACCTGATAGCTTGATCGCCGAAATAATCTCACTAAGCTTCTCAGGAATTTCAACGGCAGCATTTCTAGTGGCTATCGAGCGCATGAAGATATTCGAATGACTGATGGCATTCATACGAATGCGATCACCTAACAAAGCGCCACCTGTCTTTTTTCTTGTGGGGTCGATAGCGAGAACGGCGATCTTTAATGAATCGGCACTGTCTTGTCTAAAGCGCCGTATGATTTCGTCGGTGGACGAAGATTTTCCTGCCCCGCCGGTGCCGGTTATGCCAAGTATAGGTGTGCTGTTCTCAGCCTTGGCGTCTTCATTTAGCCGCTGTAATTCGTCTGTACTGTAATCATTATTTTCGATAGCCGTAATAACGCGGGTTAGAACTATTCTGTCGCCTTCTGCCAGCTTCGATAACTGTGGTGCAGGTGGGCGCTGCTCGCCGTCGCGACAACGCTCAAGCATGTCATCGATCATGCCCTGCAGACCAATAGACTGCCCGTCGCCAGGGGAGTAGATACGGCTTACTCCATAAGTATGCAGTTCGTCTATTTCAGCAGGAATGATAACGCCACCACCGCCGCCAAATATTTTTATGTGCGATGCATTCAGTTCGCGCAGTCTATCGACCAGGTACTTAAAATATTCTATATGCCCGCCCTGATAGGAGCTGATGGCGATCGCATCAGCATCTTCCTGAACAGCGGCTTCTACAATTTCTTGAACCGATCGATTATGAGCGAGATGAATAACTTCGGCTCCGCTGGATTGTAAAATCCTGCGCATGATATTAATCGCCACATCGTGCCCATCGAACAAACTGGCAGCAGTTACAAAACGAATCCACTTGCGTTCAGGAAGCGATGCGGTAGATTTTCCTGCGGGTTTTTGGAATGACACTACTGACAAAATTAGACCCCTCTCCTAAAGCGATGCGACCCGGTTCCCTTGGATCGCGAAGGCCTGGTAGTTTAGCGCACTCTGATCAACAGATCACTGCTCAGAAAGGGTGTTTTGCCAGAAACGCAATGATGGCATCCGCGGTTTCCCGTGGTTTTTCGAGCCCCATTGCGTGGCCCGCAGCCTCTAGATTGACCAGAGTAATACGATCACCAAATTCGGCCTTCATGCGAGTTCCGTTCTCCGGCGGCGCTGTCTTGTCATCCAGACCCTGCACAATCAGCATCGGCCCGGTGCCACCGGCCCACCACTGCTCTGCGGGCGTGTCTCTGTTGGCACGACGTTGTGAGGCGCGAGCCTGAGACCAGTACTTCAGGTTACGAACATAGTCCCATACAAGTTCATCAGAAGATTCGGAAGAGAATAGAGTGCGTCTGGCCAACTCAATCTTTTCCTGTTCGGGTAGTTCAGCTTCTCCTAGCAGCCGGCCTAGCTCACCTGGCTCGGTTAGGGGCTTGACTAAACCACCGGCAGCAATCAGCGAGATGCTTGCTACTTTATTTGGATAGTCGGTAGCAACAACACGAGAGATTCTGTTGCCTAGAGCCCAGCCCAGCATATGAACTTTTTCTAGTCCAAGTGCATCCACTATGGCAGCCACATCGGCGGCATAATCGTGTAAAGTGAGGCCCTCTAGTTCTCCAGAGCTATCCTTTATCCCTCGTTGATTTATGGCGATAAGGCGATAGCCCGCATCGGCTATCAGAGGTCCGATATACTTGTAACGACTGTCATCACCGCCAGACCCGGGAAGGGCGAGGATGGTTTCCTGTTTGTGATTGTCAGTCTCCCATACGCTGACATTGAGTTGAGCGTGACCAATGTCGATAGATCGTTGAGATTGATCTGCCACCAATGTGTTGCCACAGATAACTAAGATAATGGTAACTAGAATCTTTAGATAAGCCTGCGCTATCTTCGCATTGCTTGACATTGCTTCCTCCATCGATGGGCAGATCCAAGTGTCTGGCGAAGAGATTCTAACACGATAGAATATTTCACCAAGCGTTACAGCTGCATCTGGTAAGCTTGCGTATACACTTCGAACTGAATATCGACAATACAAGTTTTCTTCGTGCGCAGTATTTGCTAGTTCCTTTCTATAGCAGAGGCGGCTGGGTATAGTGCATTCATGGAAGCATGGATACTCTTTACTTTGCTGGCCGTGGTCATGCAGTCGGTTCGTACCGCGGGTCAGAAGCAGATCGCAAAAAGCATTTCCGTATTATCGGCGACGCTTGTACGTTATCTCTTTGGCTTGCCATTTGCCCTGCTGTACTACTTTGCGCTGCATTACTACTATACAAGCGAAAGCCTTATAGGCAATTCCGTCTTCTATCAGGCTGCAAGTTCGGCAGCAAGCTCTCAGATACTTGCCACCGTATTTCTTATAAAAGCACTGTCGTTGCAGAATTTTTGCGGTTGGAACAGCACTGGCAAAAACAGAGGCCATACTCACAGCCGTCATAGGAGCTCTGTTCTTGTTAAGTGGAGGTATTGCTTGTTCAGAGGCTCCCTAGCAGCATGGCAGGATCGGTTGGCTGGTTTACTGCAATGAGTTTGCAGAACCCTGCAATTGTAAAAACCTTGGGACAGGTAGAGTTTGTGGTAACTTTGCTTATTACCTACTTTTATTTTAATGAGAAGATTTCTCTGAAAGAGTATGTCGGTATTGTCTTAGTGGCCCTGAGCGTGCTTCTACTGATATTTGCGACGTAGCGGGCGAGATGCGTTGTCCTTATTATTCTTTAAGCAACTCCGCATCGTAACCTAACTCTCGTAATCTGGCCAGAATGTCCTGGTTCTGTGCGACGTCACGAGTCTCAACAGTTAGGTGTAGATCAGCTTTCTTTATGGGTACAGTGGCGAACATGCGCTGATGTGAGACATCGAGAATATTGCCACCGAATTCACCAATCGCCTCGGCAACACCAGAGAGGCTGCCGGGTGAGTCGTCGATTTCCACAAGAAAGCGGACGATCCTGCCCTTGCTAACCAGGCGCCGCATCAATACTGAGGCAAGAATACGAGAGTCGATATTTGCTCCCGTCAAGATAAGTGCAGTTCTTAGATTCTTGAAATTACTGGAATGTGCCAACACCGCTGCCAGCGAAGCAGCACCCGCTCCTTCGGTCACAGTTTTTTCTATGCTGAGGAAAAGATCGATTGCTTCCTCTATGGAATCTTCTGTAACTATTAATACGTCATCCACAAGTCGGCGAATGACTTCCAGAGTCAAATCGCCGGGTTGTTTAACGGCAATTCCTTCGGCAATGGTGGAGCCACCCTTGGTTTGTTTCTGACCATGCAAAGCGTTATGTACGCTGGGGTAGGCTTCAACCTCTACACCAATGATTTTAATATCCGGACGTAGTGCTTTGGCGGCAGTCGCTACGCCTGCGATCAAACCACCTCCACCCACGGGAACCACTATGCAGTCCAGTTCGGGTTCGACAGCTAACATCTCCAAGGCCACTGTTCCCTGTCCTGCCATGATATCCAGATCGTTATAGGGGTGAACGAAGACCAGGTTTTCTGATTCGGCTAGTTCCCGCGCGTGATTGGCAGATTCATCCAGTGTGTTTCCCATTAAGATGACGCGAGCGCCAAAGCTTTTCGTATCCTGCACTTTCACATTCGGTGTGTTTCTTGGCATGACTATAGTGGCTGGAATATTCAAACGCTGAGAGTGGTAGGCCACAGCCTTGGCGTGGTTTCCTGCCGACATGGCTATGACGCCCTCCGTTGGACCTTGCGCCTGCAATAAGAGTAGTTTGTTTAAGGCGCCTCTGTCTTTGAACGAAGCGGTGAACTGAAAATTTTCAAATTTCAGAAACAGTTCGGTCCCGGCCATAGAGGACAGGGTTTGAGATTTTTCGAAACGTGTGTTGACCGTGGCCGACGAAATCCTGGCCGCCGCGTCTTCGATGTCTTTGAGGGTGATAGTCATGGGGCGAATGTTAGGCCATTAGCTGGCATTAGTATAAGTAATTAATCAGGAAATTGGGTAATAAAACTGCAGGCAGCAATTCCACTGCTTAACTATTATTCCACCTTTCTAGTGACCGTGAGCGGCTTTCTCTCACGACATTATTTGTTTCCATGGGTAAGAAGTAGCCCCTTCTGTGGGTGAACTCTGAATCCGGCGCAGAGTGCATTGTAAATATAGACTGCTGGGCGAATGTATGAGATGTTGGCGACCCTAGCCTAAAACAGGGCTGTTAATAGAAAATCCCCGATAGAGGTGATGTATGAAAAAGAGCTTCCTCGCGGCCGTGTTCTGCGGTCTTACAGTACTAACTCCTGCATTTGCCCAGACTGTTCCCGAACTGCCGTTTGAGTCGGTGCCTAATCCACTCAAACTACCCAACGACATTCATTTCGGTGAGATTGCCGGAGTGGCGGTAAATTCAACTGGACATGTTTTTGTGTTTTCCCGCGGCAATTCGGTCGGCCCGGCTTACATGGCGTCTGCCTCGCAGCTTCTTGAGTTTGATGCCAGAGGCAACTTTGTGCGTGAGATCGGTAAAAATTTGAATGCCTGGTCATATGCCCATGCGGTGCGCATAGACCCGCAAGACAATATCTGGGTGGTGGACAAAGGCTCGAACATGATTCTAAGGTTTACTCCCGAGGGTCACGTCGACTGGGTATTTGGTCGTAAGGGCGAGGCTTCACATATTCAGGTGCCACCCGATTATGAAACCGTGATGGCTAGGCGATTTCAGCGCATGGGTGTGGATGTAGATATCCCCGAGAATAACAATCCACGCTGGCCTATACCGGTGCATCGTGACAATGTATTTAATCAGCCCACGGACGTTGCCTGGGATTCAGAAGGCAATTCCTACTTCAGTGATGGCTATATCAACTCCAGAGTAGGAAAGGTAAATGCTCGCGGAGAATGGGTGGCAAGCTGGGGATCTCTAGGCAATGGCCCTGGTGAATTTGATACGCCACACGGCATAGCGGTATCGCCGGCAGACGAAATCTACGTAGCCGACCGTGGTAACCGCCGCATACAGGTCTTTGATCAAGACGGAAACTATATACGCGAATTCACCATTGATGTTCCTGTAGACACAACGCGGGGCAAAATTGTATACGGCCGAGAGAACCCTCATGGCACAACAGGTTCGCAGTCGCCGGGTGCACCGGATGCACTGTGCATGACGCCAGGACCAAACCCTGTTCTCTTTGTAGGAGATTTGTATCCCAGCCGAGTCTACAAGGTATCGCTTCAAGGCGAGGTTCTAGGGGTGTATGGACAGCCGGGTCGCAACCTCGGTGAGTTCGGTTGGATTCATGGTATAGCTTGTCCCTCAGAAGATGAGATTTGGGTGGCCGAGTTAATAAATTGGCGTGTACAAAAACTGGTTACAAAGGGAACAGGCTCTCTTTAAAGGCTGCTATTGCGATTCGCGGTTCCATGGGACTGCGAAACCATAGAAACCCCTAACGAAAGCATAGGGCGCTGCAATCTAAATTCCATTGCAGCGCCTTTTTAGTATTGATCCAATTTCTCTTAGTTTTCGTGAATCCGACAGGCTAGAAACCGTTATTTCAGAGTGCATACCGACCCTCTCTATCCTAATAATTACGGGGGTAGTTAGACCTTCTCTACTGCTGGAAACACTTCGTTACAAATTCCTACAATTTTCTTGAGCTATATCAAAAAAATGCCGATTAGCCCTATGCATAGGCGTTTTTTGTGCGTTTCTCCTTTTCAATCGTGAGCCTGAGAGTAGACTTTCTGGGACTGCTCATAAAATTCTAAAGACCAACTAGCGAGCCGTTCAACCTCTTTTAATTCAGGAGAGACACATGAGAATTCTAAATACATTACTTGGAGTTTCCAGCTTAATGCTGGTAGCGGGCCAGGGCTTGGCGCAGGAACATGATCAATTGGTCTATAACGGGGAAATCGGCCGCATTATTAATGAGAACTGTGTGGTTTGTCATCGCGAGGGTGGTATAGGACCCATGCAGTTCGAGACCTATGATCAGGTTCGGCCCTGGGCGCCACTGATTCAGATGAAGGTTGCCAACCGACAAATGCCTCCCTATGCCTATGATCATGGCATAGGTGTGCAAGATCTGATCGGCGATTGGCGTTTGCAGCAGGATGAGATCGACAAGGTTGTGGCGTGGGTCAATGCAGGCTCTCCGCTGGGCAGCCCCGAAAATGCCCCACCTCCTGCTGATCTACCAGATCCTGATGCCTGGAATTTCGCCGCTCTATTAGGCCAGCCAGATTTAATTGTTGCTTCAGATCCCATTGACATACCTGCCACGGGTAACGACCTGTGGAGTAAGCATTTTGTTAAAACAGGCATGACAGAAGATCGTTGTATTAAGGCGGTTCAAGTGAAGCCGGTGGGTCTGCAGTCTAAGTCTGTGGTTCACCACGCCAACTCCCATGTGTATGTTCCCGATGAGAACGGTGAACTGCAGCGTCAGGCACAGCTCACTGAGTACGCTATGGGCAAGTGGGGTGAGATGATGCCAGGTGGTGTCTGTCGCACGCTACCGGCAGGTAGTGAAGTAATGTGGGACATGCATTTCTTCCCAGGCGGTCTTGGTGCCACAGCTCCCGGTGCGCTATTGGAAGACAATGTGGTAGAAATCGGGCTCTGGTTTCACGAGCCTGGTTACGAAGCAAAACCCGATGTGTACGAACAGGATTTGCGTTTGTATGCCCTGCGAGAAGGATACCAAAATGATCAGTTAGTAATACCTCCCCATGGTCATACCATGACGCAAGGTTTTCACTCTTTCGATCATCCGGTTCGTATCGATAGCTTTCAGCCTCACGGCCATCTACGTATGAATGCTGCGGCTCTGGAAATTTTCTATCCAGAAACCGGGCGTACGGAGCAGATTAGCCAAATCTCCAACTGGAGTGCAACCTGGCATCACAATCATATCTATGACCCTGACGCGGCTCCTTTATTACCAACGGGTGCCGTCTTAATCGTCAAGCAGTGGTATGACAACACCGCCGACAACCCTAATAATCCTGATCCTGATCAGTGGGTTTACGATGGCAGCCGAACAGGTGATGAGATGTCCCATGCCTGGATAGCGGTTACCCATCTGGATGATGAGGGCTATGAGAATCTGCTGGCTGAACGTAAGCAGAAGGAGCAAAGAGCACTGGCAGGATTTGACTAAGTCAGATTCTGTTGCTTTGTAGCTGTACCCACCAACTAGGGATAAGCTAAAAGGCCGACTAGATTACCTAGTCGGCCTTTTTTATGTGTGATTACATTGTATGCAATCTGGACTATTTCTGTTTCTACTGTATCTTTGAGCGCATGAAAAATCTCTGGTTAGCGGTATTAAAGCCCAAGCGTGTGCACGCCAAATGGCTGATCTTTCTTATGTTGATTGGTATATCGGCGTTGGGAGTTTTTGGATACTTCGAAATAGTACGCCAGTATCTGGATACTGAAGCTCTTACCTTCAGTATTGGGGCTTACAACCTTAGCGCTTACGGATTGCTGCGTGCATTGATGGCCATTGCACTGGTTTTTTGGGTTGCTGCCATAGTCTCTGACCTTGCTGAGGGGCGTATTATAATCATTCGCTCTCTACGTCCCGCCAATCGTGTGTTGGCAATTAAGATCGCTCACATAGCCATATACCTAGTTGCCTTTCTTATTGCCTTAGATTTCGTCGGTATAGACTTGACTACTCTGACTATATTTAGTGGCGCACTGGGTATTGGTCTAGGATTTGGATTGCAAAAAATAGCATCCAATTTCGTCAGTGGGCTTATCCTGTTATTTGAAAAATCAATAGAAGAAGGTGACCTTGTTGAACTGGCTGATTGAACTTTTGGTTTCATCAGAAAGGCGAGCGCCAGATTCACATTAATAGAAACCTTCGATGGTAAAGAAATTTTGATGCCCAATGAAGACTTGATCACAAGTCGGGTGACCAATTGGACCTATTCTAACAGCAGAGGTCGCACCGAGATTGCATTTGGCGTGTCTTACAGCTCTGATATCGAAAAGGCCCAAGAGCTGATTTTGGAGGCCGCCCGTGAACATCCGCGCTGCGTGTCCGATCCGGAGCCAAAATGCTTCCTGAGAAACTTTGGAGATAGCTCGGTTGATTTCTTACTCCATTTTTGGGTGGAGGACGTTAGCTTAGGACGATGGGAACCGCAGAGTGACGTGATGTTTTCTGCTTGGAGAAAATTCAAGGAACACGGCATCGAAATCCCTTTCCCACAACGAGACATCCACATCAGGTCGCCCGAGATAATTCAGGTAAACAATAATGACGAAAAATAGTTTCATGCTGCGCGCCTACAGTATTGATGGAAACGGACTGGGATCGGTTCTGTCACCTGAAGTGCTCTCTGAAGCCATAAAATCAGAGCAGCTTACCTGGACACATTTGGATGCAAATATACCAGAATGCAAAAAATGGCTTACCGCGGAAGTCGATTATTTGGACAACATTATAGTAGAGGCGCTAGTAGCCGATGAGACGCGACCACGTATTTTGGAGTATGAACAGGGCACCTTGCTTATCTTGCGAGGCGTGAACCTAAACGATGATGCGAAACCCGAGGACATGGTGTCTATCCGGCTATGGGTCGATAAATATCGGATCATCAGTGTATGTCGACGGCAATTAAAAGCTGTCGCAGACATTGGTGACAAATTATTGGCAGGCAAGGGGCCAAGAAATTCAGGTGAATTTGTTACTTCTCTCGTCGGTCGATTATTTGATCGCATGGAGCCAGTATTCTCCGAGCTGGATGAGCAACTGGACGATACTGAAGAAAAAATCATGGAAGCGCCGAATGCCACTTACCGGCAAGAGATAACGAAGATACGCAAACAGGCAATCGTGTTTAGACGATATATTGCGCCACAACGTGATGTTATTGCTGCCTTGCGTACTTCGGATCAGGCTTGGCTGGACGTGGTACACAAGCGGCATCTACAGGAATCATTGGATCGAATAATTCGCTACGTAGAAGATATCGATACTATACGAGAGCGCGCACAAATCACCAAAGACGAGCTTGCCAACGCCTTGTCCGATAAGATGAATAAGAATCTCTACATGCTGTCCGTGGTGGCGGCTATTTTCTTACCATTGGGATTTCTTACTGGCTTACTTGGTGTCAATGTGGGGGGAATTCCCGGCACTGAGAATGCGAGCGCTTTCCTGATTTTCTGCCTATTCTTGAGTGGCGTTGTTGTCTTTCAGATATTGTTGTTCAAGATACTAAAATGGTTTTAGATAGAACTACTGTTCTACACTATAGGTGATATCAACACTCTGAAATTCGCCTGATTCAGCCTGCAATTTAATGCGATCAGTAATCGAATAGTCCACTGATACTTTGGGCTGGCTATCAAATAGGCCTACGCCATAACGAACAAAAATCTCCGGTGTTAGATACTTACCTATAGTGAGGACGCTGTTGTTAATATTTCCCGTGCTCTCCACCGCGAGTGTATCTAAACCGAGTTTATCTCGAATCTGATTAGTAAGACCCTGGCCACGATCTATTCCTAAATTTGCGATTGCACCCAACAAGGCATCGCTGTCTTCGCTATTGATTCTGGAAAATGGTCGTCCCGTGACCAGCACCGAAATAATATCGTTATCTGGTAATGCGGGCGTGGAGAAAAGTTGGCTGCTTATATTTTTTAGCGTTCCATTCATCAACACGCCTACAGTTAAATTATCAACTTCTCTCACAGCCCTAATATCAACTGCAGGATTATCATAGGCTCCAAAGAACAAAAACTTCCCCTGGCGAATATCTAATGTCTGACCATACATCTGGTAATTTCCGTCGAGAATACTCAATTCTCCGTAAGTGAGATTAGAGCCATTAACTGATTGTTGAATATGTAGATCACCATCGACTTTGGTGTGCATGCCAAATCCTGAAAAGCTTACTTGTTCACCGAGCGTGATATTGACATCACCAGAAATAGGAATATCGAATACCGTTGTATCTGAGGCAGAAAGTGAGCGCGCAAGTTCCGGTCTATCCGATGGGTAGCTGGTAATAACAACGTCTCTCGAAATATCTACGGCGGACTCTGGCAGTTGTTGCAGGGTTAATTCGAAAACTGGAAGATCAAGTGTTCCGTTAACCTGAACCTGCGCAGAGTTTGCCACCAAGCTGACAGTTGGAGAAACGGCTAGTTTCAGATCAGTGATGTCGGCTAGCAGGAAATCTTGCCCGTTTAACTGTGCGGAAAGTTCACGATTGGTAGAGAAAAGATCGTTGATGCTTCCCGTAAAATTCACAGTCCCAGCCCCCGAATTCACTGATCCAGAAAATTGAGATGATCCGGCACGGGAACTGCTTATCTCCGTATTAAAATCACTTAGGGTGATGCCTAGGCGGTCTATGGACAGTGATGCATCGGAGATTTGAGCCATTCCTGTGAGCTCAGGCCTGTCGATAGAGCCTGCTATGCTAGCCTGCCCATCGATCGATCCGTCGATATCGCTCAATTGAGGCAAGAAAGCCTCAAGCCATCTTATGTCATCTAGCTTCGCGCGTATGTCGCCGCCTAATTGTCGATCGACACTAATCGATAGGGCGGATGAGACTTCTCCGGAAAGATTAATTTCACTGTCTTCAATATTTTCTCTGAGGAAAGTTGTTCCCGTACTGATATCCCATTGTCCGGCAACGAGGCTGGCACTGAGTTCATTGTTTTCCAGAATATAAATTTGAGTCTCAGCTTGCTCGTCGTCGACGCGTTCCGTCACCTCAGCATTGCTGGCCGGAAGAATCGAAAGAATACCTTTTTTGGTTCTTAGTTGTAGTTGTAGTTCAACTTCTGTCTCTGCGTCAGTCGTCAAACTGGCTGACAACTGTCCATCTACCAGCCCTTGCAGGAAAATTCGTTCCGACAGTTGTGGGAATTCGAAGGTACCGATAGCAAGAAATGGACTGCCAGAATTTAATACTTCAAGTGAATAGTCTCTTAGCGTAGCCAGTATCTCGGATCCTTGGTTTTTTCCACGGTCAATCGTCAAACAAAGAACGGCTTCATTCTGCGTCCAACAACTATTTTCCAGTAGGGAGCTGTCAGGAGAAAACTGTAGATTTGCGGCTGCTTGAGAATTCCATTCGCCGAGAACACCGTGTATTTGCGCTCGGGATAAATTACCTTTCCAGGCCATAGCGCCAAGATCGGACACCCCGCCCAGTAATGTTAGCTCCATATTGCCAAAGCCAGATTCTACATTCCATGTAATTTGATGTGCCTGCTGCGTGCCCGTAATGCTCCACTGCATAATAGGCACTTCAATTTTCGAGGAGTCTTCTGCGTAAACAAGATTACTGGCATGCAGGCTGCCGTTTATCTGCTTGTCATCCTGTTCTAGCATAAGACTAAGCACTTCTATTGTGATGTCACCAATGCCTAAATTCTGCGCCGCTAGTTGTCCTTGTAAGATAGGTGTTGTCAGGCTGCCCCGCAAAGCCCCGAATCCCGCCAATTCGCCCTTCAGGCCGTCAACAAATTCTTCCAGTAAGGGGGCGCTGATCTGCCAATTGACATCCCATTCATCAGCATAGCTTCCATTCAGGCTTATTTGGTTGCTAGTAGTAGAAAGCTGTAACTGCTCAAAGCGCAGGATTTCATTTTCCAAAATAATCGAGCCTGAAGCCTGCACTGGATAATTACCCAAGCGGCCGCTTAGTTCAGTGATTACAAGATCGCCCTGGGCGTTGTTGTTGTTGACCTCTAAGTTGAAATTTCCTGCACCGTTCAGGTTTCTCAATTCGGTAGGAAAAGATTGCTCAAAATAGATCAGCGGGTTCTGATCCAACAAAGAATAATCACCGGAGAGTCGAATAGTTTCGCCGAATTCCATCTGAGCACGTCCGGACACAGAACCACTGCTTGTAGATAACCGATAGCGATCGATTGTTAGCTTTTGCTCCTCATAAATAGCCCCTGCATTCACTGCTATCTCGGGAAGCAAGCTACTGCTAACTATGGTTTCCACCTGCAGTGATAATCGAGAAAAATTGCCTTTGGTAGCAATCACTATCTCGCTGAGATCATAGACGGACGCCGCCTCGAATGGCAGTACCAGGCTTTCGCTAGAATGAGTGAGGTCAAAGTTTAGCCAGTCGTTCACCAGACCTGAAGTGATACTCCCAACCGAGTGGATCGAATAGGGGCTTGTCAGTTGGTGTTCCAGTTGCATTTGCTGAAGATTGCCCTGCAGCTTTATTTCGCCTCTGGAATTATCGAAATAGTCGAGTAGCAAACCGCTATAGCGCCATGACAGGACAGCTTCCAACGGTAGATATTCTGCGAGTTCAATTTGGATGTTGCCATGCAATGCCGCATTTGAATTGTCTAATTGTAGATCGGATAGCAGCAAGGTCTGATCTTCAAGTTGCAGAGACATTGCAGCATGTTGAAGTAGATAAAGCTGTCCGTTCTGGTCAATACTAATCGCATCGGCGGAGATACTGCCAACACTGATACCCACCGGAAGAGGATTAGTGAAGTCCCAATCAGTAGCTACTGGGTTTTCGGAAGTTGGTTCGCTGCTATTCAACAACCTTGCCGAAATGCCTTCACTATCTACCGTCGATAGATAGAAGTTGCCGCTCAAAAGGGAGTAGGGATTCCAACTTGTCGAAAGGCTCTCAATGGAAAGTTCGATCGATTCGTTGCTAAACTTCGTGCCGCTGAATGTTAGTCCTCGAAACAGGGTGCCCCGCATTTCAGATACTGAGAAAGTCAGCCCAGGATTAGCATTAAGCCTGAGTACAAGATTATCTATAAGCCAGCGGCTACCGCTTTGGGTGCTCAATAGAAAACTGGCAGTACCAAGAACAATGACAACGACGCTCAGCAGTGCCGCCATGCCTATTAGTACCCAGCGCCAGATCTTATTTGTAGTGTGTTCTGTCACAGATCCGGGCCCATACTAATGTGCAAACGTAGCTTATTATCGTCATCAAGCGCTGAGGCTATATCTGCTCGGATAGGGCCAATAGGAGAAAGCCAACGGATTCCAATACCAACACTCTGCTTCAATTCAAAGTCGTCAAATTTAGAGAAAGCGTTTCCGGCATCGGTGAAGAGGGCGAGTTTCCAATTCGGTTTGATACTGAAGTCGTATTCCAGCCCTGCCACCAACTGGTGCTTTCCACCGACGACCTCGCCCAGCTCATTTTCTGGCCCTAAGGATTGGTATTTGTAGCCTCTTACGGTCTGATCACCACCGGTAAAATATTGGACAGATGCAGGCAGTTCCGCCACCTGGTCAGCTAATATCGTACCTATTTCAAATTTCGTGATGAGACGGCCCGGTCCGACACTGGTGATATGCTTTCCGTTCAAATTGAACTGCAAAAATGATTCATTCGATAACAGTGATGAACTGGCTCCTCGTACTTGCCCGAATAGTCGCCAACCTCGCGTGGGATAGAGTGCATCATCTGCACGAGTTCGCGCCAGGCTAAGGCCCGTAATTAGAAGATCGGATTTTTCGTCTTCGTTATTGATGTCATACTCATCGTGTTGAAAGCTCAAAGAATAATTCTGTCGCCATTCAAATCGATTGATAAAACTATAAATAGAACTAAACTTAAAGGTCTGATTCTCGAAAGTATCATTGTCTTCGTTGAGAAAACCGCCGGAAAAACGCAAATTTTCCGTCGCAGGTTTAGTCCAGGGAATGGTGTAATTTAGATCGACGGTCTGCTCAACCGGTGAAGCACTGGACCCTACATCAAACTTGTGTCCGTTGCGATTCAGGTAGCGGTTCTCGTAGTCAAAACTTAACCTCGGTCCAATGTCAGTTGTTACCCCTGTGCCTGCGGAGTAGACTCGTCGAGGTCGCAGATTTAGAGCCACCTGAATGGGAACATTTGAAGTTTGTGTTTGATCGAGTGCAGGAGTTACCGTCACATTACTAAAGTATTGGCTGTCATTCAGTGAATTACGAAGTTCGATCAGCGCATTAGATGAATAGAATGCATCTTCGTCGAAGCCCAAGTAACGACGAATAAATTCGTTTGACAAATATTCCACCGGTTCAATCTCAACTGTGCCAAATTTGTATCGCTCGCCCGGATCGAAATCGATCTCAACGGCGGCGCTATTCTCCTGTAGATTGACAAGTAGTTGTGATTTTTCAAATCTGGCTGAGAAAAAACCAACTTCTACGGCGCGGGAACTGAGATTCGTTTTTATTTGCTCATAGCTTGCTTGATTCAGTTGTTCACCGACAATAAGTGGCAAGTCATTCAGCACCGTGTTGAATAGTTGTTCATCGCCACGAATATTAATGTCGATATCGGATACTCGAACGGCTTCGCCGGGTGTAATAGTAATATTTAACGACCAGCAGGGTTCGCCAGCTATGAATTCAGTGGTGCTTTCTAGCAGATAGAAGCCAAGTGCTCTGCTGGCTCCAAGAATGCTGCGTCTTATTGGCGGACTAAATCTGGACAGTCGGTCAGCTTGGCTGTCACAGCTTAAATTTGGCATTGCGATATGCGCCCGCAGGTTACGCTCTAGTGTCTCATTTGCACCAGTAATATTAAGCACGGGAGTCTGCGCCTGGATATCGTGAGTAAATAGCATTACCGCCGTACACAATAGGCACATCCGGATTTTAGCGATGCTAGAGGGAAACATGGGTTCTTCAGGCTTCATGTGAACTCAGGGTCGGAAATAGGACTTTTGGGTTTAACCCAAAAGCCAGGGAGAGCCGGAGAATTATATCACCGAACTGCGGTATATTTACCGGCAGCCCAATCTATTCAGTGTGAAAAGGACAGGGTTACATGGTCCGAGTAATAATTATCTTTGCGGTTTCGTTGTTATTTCTGACTGCCAAAGCGCAGACAATGCAAGGCGACGTCTTCACGGCGTGCCCACGGATAGAAAGCCCTCCACAGCTCCTTGCCTATTATGACAGCTTTGTGCTAATGGGTATCCGGCAAGTTGCAGAGCTGTCTCTATCGAGCAGTATTGCAGCAACTGACTCTTCCGATGGGCCCGAGTTCACTTCAAATCTAGGTCAGATTCTTGATAGTGGTTTGCTGTTTCTGAATGACCTAAGCAGCGACGGGCCAAATTTCTTTTTCCATGGCTGGGTTGCACCGACGCTATCACGCCCAGCTCTACAAAACGTTGTTGGTCGGAAGGCGGGATAATTTGTGCGTGATCCATTCTCCAGCGCAAGTCTTCCGAAGCCCATTCACTTCTGGGTACGGCTGCATGGGCTTCCTCATACCAGTTCAGTAGTGATCGGACAGCTCTATCGCCGATCACATGGGTTTCAATTTGAATGCCTTCCCTCAAGGCTTCATCTACTGGCACCGCCGCGTAGACTTTATGGTTCATCTTTCCTTCAGCGTGTAATTTTTTCATCAGTTCGACAAGCTGATAAGACATGCCTGCGTCCTGAATTTGGGTCCAACCCAAAGCGGCATTCGACTGTAAGCCTTTTTCCAAATTTTCCTTTAGATATTCCAGCGTATCAGCGGGGATCAGACCTGTGAAGACATTCATCGCATTGGCCAGCACATAATCGTTAGGTGTGCTATCAAGATCGCGCTCGAATCTCCCTCCCTCCGAGTCTGGTGTTTCTCGGCTAATACCGGCTAGTCCCAGTGCTATTGAATTAACCAGTGCAGAAACACCATCAGCTCTGGGCATGAACAGAGGTTTATTGGTAGTGAAAGGATCTACATCGTATTTGTTGAGAAATCTTTCTTCGCCGGTCCATTCTCTTCCGATCCAGCCGCGTCCTTGAACCCAGTCACCTTCTGGAATATTGGCCGCCCAGGCCTCAATGGCGTCAACTGTTTCCCGTAGAGTAGGAATGCCGAACAGGCTCAGAGTTTTGATTCAACCGCCAACGCCTTCGAGATGTTGATGGCTGTCGGTAAAACCAGCATAAACAAATTTTCCCGACAGATCTAATGCTTCTGTCGTAGAGCACATGTATTGTTCAGCGTCAGAATTCCCGCCAACAAATATGATCTTGCCATTAGAGCTGGCCACGGCTTCTGCGATCCATTGTTCTTCATTTGCGCTGTACAGCGTCGTGTTATGAAGGATCAGATCGGCTGCGCACCCAGTGTCCGACAAAATAGGAATAGATTGTTCGCTTTCGTTACACGCAGCGACAAGTATTCCTATTGTGAATAGGCTGAGGATATTATTACGCTTCATGTCTGCTGCCTTGTGCTTCTTCGAAACCAATGTTTGATAAAAAGGAATGGGGCAGCAAAAATACAACAGATCGTCGGGCAATGCGAATCGAGAAATTTCGGGCTGAGGCTTTACCGCTTTAGGGGTCAATCCGGCCACTCTACTGTATAGAAATCAGAGTTGTATCGAATTGGTAATTTTGCTCCCCGCTGGGAATAACGTGAGGTGTACCACTACGTTTTTTGCTTAGGCTGCTTCGTCCAATACTTCTCGAACAACCCTGTAGAGATCTGTCATAGAAACTGGTTTCATCAGGTATCGCTTAATACCCATTGCAAGAGCTTCTTCTTCGCTAATGGAATCACTGTAACCGGTACAAAGAATAGTTGCTTGATCAGGTCTAAGGGCAAACAGTTTGGAGATGAGTGCATCGCCGTTCATGCCAGGCATGGTTTGGTCACTAATAACCAAATCAAATTGATTATCTGATTCCATATACTCCAATAAAGCATTCTCGCCATTAGAGGCAACTACTGTTTCGTACCCCTTCTTACTTAAGGCTTGAACCAACAAGTTAGCCAATATGTCATTGTCGTCAACTACAAGTATTCGCTCAGTCCCTGAATCTTTGTAAGAGTTGTTTTTCCCCTGGCCTTCAGCTATTTCGTGCTTCTCTTCAAAAGCAGGCAAGTATAGTGTGAACACGGCTCCGGTGCTGGAATTGCTCGCACTAACAAAGCCCTCATGATTGTCGATGATGGTATGGATCAGCGCGAGTCCCATGCCAGTTCCCGCATGAAGTTCCTTGGTAGTGAAATAGGGTTCAAATACTCGATGTATTTCCTCCTCAGGAATGCCAGGCCCGGTATCTTGCATGGTAATTCGAACGTATTGATTGGCTGCGGATGGTTTTGTTGGCGTCGAGTCGTCCAAGTTTAAACCTGGCACATTTTCATGATCCACGTAGTCCATGGCCAGAATTATTTCCCCCGGATTGTTGGAAATAGCACTGGCGGCGTTAGTATACAGGTTCATAAAAACTTGATGCATCATCGCTGCATCAGAAAAAACCACGAAAGAATCTGCGCCGAAGTTACGCTGCAATTTGATAGTTGCGGGAATGGTTTGCTGAATAAGCGCCGTGCATTCATTGGCTATTTCTACGAGATCAACGGGCTCTTTCAGTTCCTCTTGTTTGCGACTGAAGGCCAAAATTCGGCCAATAAGCTGGGCCGCGCTGTCTGATCCGGAGAGGACATGGTTAAGATGTTCATGAATAGGACTGTTTTCGTCCGCTTCCATGGCCGCGAGTTCAGTAAATCCAATTATGCCGCCAAGAATATTGTTGAAATCATGGGCGATTCCACCTGCTAGTGTTCCAATGGCTTCCATCTTTTGGGAATGTCGAAGTTGATCTTCTAAGGTCAGTCGTTCGTTCTCAGCCTGTATTCGTTCGGAAATATCACGAACGGTCCACAATCCGTACTGGCCATCAATAAGGTTGGTTTGAGACATCGAAATCTCGATTGGGAAGGTATTTCCCTCACGATTTTTAGCGATTGTCGTCAAGCTTGGAGTGCTGATTAAAATAGCCTTGTCGGTTAAGTCAGAAAATTGTTGATGTTGGCCCTCAGCCAAAAAATTCGTATAGGCAAGTCCAACTGCCTCTTCTTGTGAATAGCCAAACATTTTCTCACAGGCGAGATTTATATTGGCGATAATTCCATGTTCATCTACTGTGATAACACCTTCGTGAAGATTGTCGAGTGTGTCCTGTAGATTTTTCCTGCTATGAATTAACTGCAATTGATAACGAGATGCGGCATCGAGATAGCTGTTTGCTGTATTGATCAAGTTTCCAATTTCATCTGTTCGATGGGCCTCTTCCAAGTCCAGTCTTTTTTCAGAGCCAGGTTCAATTAGGGACAATTTTCTTGCCAGGTTTCTCACTGGGTTCGTTACCGTGTAGACAACTATCAGGAAAATAAGTACGGCAAAAAAAATCGCCTCTAACATTAGAGTAATGGAATTAAATACTGACGAGTTGTAGAAGGATGTAAGTCCTGCTTGCACATCCAAAGAGGCCGTTAGACTGCCGGATAAATTATCTTCACCGGGTATTGGAAGTTCATATTCAATCTCCTGAATTGGAAGATCGATGAGTGCTGAAAGTCCTGTAAACTCAGCCCGATCTCTGGAGACCCTTGCTAATTGCTGCCCTAGTTCATCGAAAACAGCAGTTTCAACAAAGAGCTCGTACTGCATAAGCCCATTCAGCAGGTTTTGGGCCTGATTGACATCCAGCTGGTAAACCGCTTCGGCTGCGGCAGCAAGTGTCAATTCAAGTAGTTGCTCAGCTGTCGACTCGATCTGGCGAGTGGATCTTGAAAAATCATTGGAAATTTCTATGGTCGCGACAATGACTCCCATGAAGAGTGCCATCAGGATGGTATAGCTTGCTAATTTTAAGGCTAGATTACTATTCAAATGCCAGATACTGATATTCGAGAGGTACAAATTTACAGCACTGAATAGACTATAGTAGTATCTAAATGGGCGCAACTAATTGCAGTAGCCGGCGTTTGAGCAGCTGGAGTTTCGTGGGAAGCTAATTTTGTAGAATAGTTATCTTAATAGAAACTTCTCTATTTATCTCAATCAATGGGGCCATAAGTAATTTACATATGCTAAAAATAAAAAATTTTCTTATTCTCGTTCTGCTAACTCTAAACTCCACGGCTGCAATAGCGGCTGAGCCGGAGAACGCTTTTCTGCAGGTTTACACTGAGCTGGCGGTAACCGATGGCCACACCGAAAAATTCACTGACGATGGTGTGCCGGCAGGAATAGAGACTGATCTCGTCAGAGCAGTTCTTGCTGATGCCGGTATAGAATATCAGATTCAGGTAGTTCCCTGGGTAAGAGCAGTACAGGCAATCGATGCTTCCAGAAATGTAGTGGTTTATTCCATGGCTAGAACGCCAGAACGAGAGGATAAATATCACTGGATAGGGCAAGTATTACCTCTCGATTTCCATCTATATGGGCTTAGAGAGAATATTGATTCACTTCCCAAAAATCTGCGAGAAGCAAGCACTGCCAGAATTGGTGTATTGCGAGCAGATGTCGTGGGCATCTACCTGGAATCACTGGGGTTCACTAATCTTGTCTACGTAACCGAGCCATCGCGTAATCTTGATATGTTGAAGAGAAGTAGAATTGACCTGTTTCCATACACTAGACATTCGGTAGGATCGTTCGTTGAAGCAAATGAATTCAATCCCGAAGATTTGATAGGCGTAATAAGACTGGACGAGATATCTACAGGCTTATATATGGTAGTAAGTAAGAATACAGATAATGCCATAGTAGAGAGATTACGGAAATCCTATCGTGATGTAGTTAGTTCAAATAATTTTGAAGAAAATTTCGACACAACTTATCGCCCGCAAAGATCGGCCGAGATTGAGGTTTTAGACGCGGCAGAGCAATGATAAAAGTGATTGCGAAATATGCCACTCCTAATATTCTTGTTTTCTTCATGCCTAAGAACGAGTGGGTATATTTTTCTAGTGTGGTTTTCCCTGGGCTCGATATTGTGTAGACAACTGTCAGGTAAATAAGTATGGAAAAACTAACCGCTTCTAACATCAATTCACAGTACGGGTTTAACTAACTGAAGCTCACCAAAACTTTTCTATAAATTTTGGTCTGCTTTCGGAGGAATTGATTGATTCGTTATTCTCACTGGAAGTTTATCGATCTTCCCTGTCTACTGCGGCGCCTTTTTCGGTAATGCTGACTTCTTGAAAACCAAGATCCATTTCCCAGTGAAAGGATAGTTCAATTCACCAAATCTCTTAGCGATTTAATTTAAATACATACAGAGCATTATGGCCGACTGGACTGACCAGTTCTGGAGCGAGGAAACTACCGATGCGCCAGGGACTGCCTCCGTCTCTACCGGAAGGGATGGCAATATACTGCTCTCCATCAATGGCGAAGGACACCGGGAACCCCTGTACTGAGGTGGCCAGTCTGGTGCGCCAAAGCTCGTCCCCGTTGTTTACGTCGTAGGCATGAACATAGCGGTCGTAGTCTCCAATAAATAGTAGGCCTCCGGCAGTTGAAAGGGCGGCCGTGAGGTAGGGCGCTCGTTGTTCGATACTCCACTTTTCTTCCAAATTGGCGATATCGAAGGACGACAGTTTGCCGAATTGACCTTCCGTGCCAGGCATCTGTTTCCACATTCTATCTCCCTGGTTTCCGCCGGAGCCAATTTCAAAAGTGGTCTCTCTGGGAGACATATCCATACACGACTGGCTAAGGGGAATAATCAATTGCTGAGTCGGTGGATGATAACTACTGGATTGCCAGTTATGACCTCCAGCGGTGGAAGGGCAAACCGATAGCCATTCTCCAATTTGCATATTTTGAATGTCTTCACGATATCTAACCTGACCAGTCTCCAAATTGACCTCGGAAAAGACATTCTGAAAAACAGTTTCCCTTAAGCCTTCAAATTCACCGGTGCGGCGATTCAGTTTCCATAAGATGCCGCTCTTTCCTATTGTTAATAAATAGGGCTCGTCAAACAAATCAACTAACACTTGTTCAAAGGCCTCGTCCATATCCAGAGACTCTCCAGGAACATGTTGTCGATGCCATACCAGTCGGCCATCATCTGGATCAATAGCTAGTGTGGAATTTGAATACAGAGCCGAGTCTTCGGTACTAAGACCGCGGCTGGCCGCCATCCAGGGTTTGGCCTGTGCGGTGCCAAAAAATACCAGACCTAGTTCGGGGTCCCAGCTTCCCGTCATCCAAACGTCAGCACCGCCTCTGAACTCAAGCGGCAGGCCGCCCCAAGTATCACCCCCAGGCTCGCCCGGGCGTGCTACGGTGTAGGTGCGCCATATTTCTTCTCCGGTGAAGGCATCATGGCCGGTGATAAAACAGCTGTCTTCATAAAAACGGCCACATCCCGTTATGCCGTTAATAACCTTTCCGTTGGCGACAATGGGTCCACTGGTATTGGAATAGCCCAGGCTTTCATCGGCTATTTCCACATCCCAGCGCACCGCTCCTGTGCGTGCATCTAATGCGACCAGGTGAGCATCGGTGGTGGCCACATATATCATGTCTTCATACATGGCGAGTGTGCGTAGCAGGCCACCGCTGCGACCGCCTTCAGGAAATTCTCTGCGATATTCCCAAAGTAAAGTGCCATCTCTCCCATCTAAGGCCTGCACCACGTTGCCAAAATTAGGAATGAAAATAATGCCGTCTCTAACCAGGGGAGCAGGTTGACTGCGACCAGGCTCCATTCCCCATATCCACGCCAGGCTTAGATTTTTCACATTCTCAGTATTAATCTGATTTAAAGGGCTAAAACCATGGCTCTGCGGTGCTCTGCGCCAGTAGGTCCAATCGGCAGCAGCGGGGTTTGCCAGGTCCTCCTCTGTGACATTGCGAAAATCAGTCACTGCTTGAAATAAGCGGCTAACCGCGCGCTCACTTCTATAGACCGTGGCTATTTCCGGAATCTGATTGCGTGCCTCGGGTGAGGGAACGGTGCCAGCCCTGCCGGGAATCGGAGGCCTTGCGGCTACTTGAGCACCGTTGGAAGTATTGCTGTCCAGGAATGCCAGGCCGCCTGAGTTGAAATCCAAAGTAACGGAACCAGAACCAATGCCGTTGGAGCTGAGCAGGTAGGCAACTACATTGGAGTAGTCGCTTTCGCTTAAGGAGTTTGGCGCCTGGGGCGGCATGGTGCGGCGTACAAGATCCAACAGATCAATAATGTTTCTGTTGCTCCAGTTGCTGCTAAAGTTATTTCCAGTGAGAGCTGGTGCTTCAAAAGCTCCCTGTAAGTCCAGCAAATGACAGGAGGCACAGTTTTCCTGGTAGAGGGCATTGCCTGCTTGAGCTTGTGCTTCTGAATAGCCCGCCTGCATCAGTTCCTGTGCAGACAGCTGGCCTGTGAGTACAGCAGTAATTATCAATAGTGTAATACCGAACTTCTTGCAGTTGCTGCTTAGTCTCATGGTGAATAGATAGCTTGCAAGATCACTCAAGAGACAGGGTTTCCATAGAAGCTCTTCGTTGGCTTATAGCCTGTTGGTATTGTTCTTCATTTATATAGGTAATACCAACCCATGCATGGCTCATCTCGTCTACACCACGGCGGCCAAATACCACCCATTGATTGGGGTCGGGGTTAATAGGGTTATTTGCGGTGTTGTCAAATACCGAAGTAAATTGCAGCACCGTGCCGGTGGGGAGAATAGGTTTCGCTTCATCGGCATAGATATAGGAAACCTGCCAATTATGATTGTATTTGTTGACCTGACTGAGTACCTCTTTCTTGCCGTCGGGATAAATTGCTTCCATGGTCATTACCCTGCCGCGCATATGTAGGTGTGGCCGGTAGCTATGTAACACCGCAGGCGACTTAAGAACATGCGTTCCAGTCAACACCTGATAGCCGTTAGGTGGAATCAGTATGTCTTGCCCTCGGGCCATGCCGTTTAGGCCATCTACCCTGAACATCGCCTCGCCCACGGTTTCCAATTCTGGCTGCTGACCCTCTGGGTAGAACCACAGGCCCACTTCCACCACGTCATCATTTCCCTCTGCGCCTACAGGAAAGTAATGCAGATTCCAGGCGATGGTGCCTTTTGCCGGAACTCGCATACCAGTGCCTTCTGGATAAATTTCCCAGGATTTTCCAACTCCATACCTGGCTAGTGCAACCTGGCGCCTTTCTCCTTCTGGGACAAGAACAGCGTGGCCGTGGTGAACAACTTTCTTGCCTAAGGGGTAAGACGGTTTAAATTCGGCGGCGCGTAACCAACGTTCCTGGTCCAGTTCTTCGAATTTCACGTCGGGGGTCCACCACTGATCTTGTCCATTGGCGATCACGTCGAAGGGCGCTGATTTAATTATTAAATCCGGTGGACCGAGTTCTTCTGCCAGTTGCCAGGCAGCACCGCTTGGTAGTTGAATCGCAGGCGGTAGGTCCGCAGGATTGCCTTCCGGGAATCCCGAGTCTACCCATGCGGCAATAATGGCGATCTGCTGCTCCGACAGAGAAGCATCATTCTTGAATTGCTGAATTCCAGTGGTTGGGTCATTGTGCCAGGGCGGCATAATACGCTTGCTGGTCCTGTCTTTTATTAGCGCTGCAAAAGGTCTTACCTGCTCATAGCTCATTAATGGCATAGGGCCTATGCCTTCGGGATTATGACAACTTTGACATTTCTCCTGCAGAATCGGCGCGATATCTTTTGAATAAGTCGGCGTTGATTCTGAATCAGTTTGTGCCAGGGCCGAACTAATCAGGTTCGGTATAACTAGCACCGCCGCAATGGCGATTAGGAATTTATTCTTCTTGAGTCTGGCTAAATCTTTGAGACTGTTCATAGTAGTTCCCAGTTGTCTGACAGATTATTCAGTGATATTTACCTGATAGTAGGCATTGCTGTGACAGCAGTAAAATTCAAACGCAGCGACATTATCGATGCTTTGTAATCGAATTATGTACTGTCCAGGTTCGGAAAAAATAGCCTGAACCCGAGCCGCCTCGCCATTCGGTTCGATCATGTATTCCAATTCGTCAAATTTAACTTCATCCGGCCCGGAGTGCAGGGCCCAACCAACCCAGACTTCTTCATCAGGGTGCTCTATCCAGGCGCTAAGTTCAACGGCCACATTTGTTTTACCAGTTATCGGCGTGTTGTTAAAAATTCCTTTTCTGCCTCTGGCGCCTTCGCCGTTTTTGGAAAACTTGATTAGCGGGGCCAAATCACCTCGTCCTTTTGAAGAGGGTTCATCCAATATATAGGCAGGTTTAATATGTCCAGGGACACTCAAGTCTTGATCTGCGCTGCTGAGGTTCCACACCAGTGTTTCATTGCTTGGAAAATCAGCCGGTACGGTTACCGTAAAAACGCAAAACTTGTGACGATAGCGTGGAGGAAGTGGATCAAAATGGGTAGGTAGCTGTGCTTCGAATCTGCCATCACTGAGATAATTATTTGCACCCGCGGGAATCGTCAATGCCTGTTCGGTGTTGAGATTGAAAAAGCTGTAACAGAGAGTTTTAGTGCCATCGCTATTCGGAAACCAGCCATCAAACAGGGGAATTACAGGCTGCCCTCTAGGCCGAATTACTTCCGCAGACCAGGTTTGTCGAGAAAGCGGAATTTGCTGGGCAGCAACTGGCCCTACCAATAGCATACTGATAGTCGAGAACAGCAATAATTTGTAAGTTAATCTCATGGTGCCGGCTCTATCGCTAGGCTCTTTTTATGCACTGCACCCGCCTCTGTACACGCTGAGTGTGGTCTCGATACTACTCCAAACTAGCTTGCCTGTCTTCTATTCGAGGCTGTTGTAAGTGGCTTAAATATCTATGCTAGACTGCCAATTAGGCAGTACTGGCAAGCCAAAAATCAATCTCAAGATTCAACTGAGCTGGGACTATGAGCGCATTGCAAAGACAGGCAGGAATTCGATGTACCTCACTTATCAGCTGCTGGTTGCTGCTATCTTCTACTCTTTCAGTCGCCCAAACAGGAGCTGTTGACGGACAATGGCCTAGCTACGGCGGTGATCTTGGGCATACACGTTATGCGGCGCTCGATCAGATTAACGCGGAAAATTTTGCCGAGCTTGAAATTGCCTGGCGCTTTAAGACCGATAATCTGGGTCCTTCTCCGGAGTATCGATATCAAGCCACTCCCTTGGTGGTGGACGGCATCATGTATAGTACCGGCGGCTCTCGACGTGCGGTATTTGCTTTAGATGCGGCAAGCGGTGAACTATTGTGGATGTACTCGCTGGATGAAGGGGAGCGCGGCAGGGCAGCGCCTCGTCAATTGTCGGGCAGAGGTCTCGCATTTTGGCAAGACGGAGATAGCAAAAGAATAGTCTATGTAACCCCCGGCTATAGGATGATTGCTCTTGATGCGCAGAGCGGGCAAGCAATCGAAAGTTTTGGTGATGCAGGGATCGTGGATCTTAAGCAGAATGCAGACCAACAAATTGATTTGATCACCGGTGAAATTGGTTTACAGGCAACACCAATAATCGCCAAGGACGTGATTATTGTCGGCGCCTCTCACCGCACCGGAGGAAATCCTCGAAGTCGAGAAAACGTCAAAGGTTTTGTGCGCGGTTTTGATGTGCGCACAGGCAAGCGCTTGTGGATCTTTCATACGATTCCTCTTCCAGGAGAATACGGTAATGAATCCTGGCTAAACAACTCTGCCGAATATACGGGAAACACCGGCGTCTGGGCACAAATCTCTGTTGATGAGGAACTGGAAACGGTCTATCTGCCAGTGGAGGTTCCTACCGGCGATTACTATGGTGCGTACCGGCCAGGTGACAATTTATTCAGTGAGACACTGCTGGCGGTAGACCTGCATACAGGTGAGCGCAAATGGCACTACCAATTGGTTCATCATGGTATCTGGGATAATGATATTCCCTGTGCTCCTATTCTTATGGACATCACGGTGGACGGGCGACGCATCAAAGCCGTAGCTCAGCCCACCAAACAGGCGTTTCTTTACGTGTTCGATAGGGAAAGCGGCGAACCTGTTTGGCCTATAGAAGAACAGCCGGTGGAGATCGGCGATGTCCCGGGGGAATGGTATTCTCCAACTCAGCCATTTCCCAGCAAGCCTCCTGCTTACGACCGACAAGGTGTCGCGGTTGATGACTTAATAGACTTCACGCCGCAGTTGCGAGCAGATGCTTTGGAAGTGGCGTCGTGGCATAAAATGGGGCCTATATTTACGCCACCGGTGGTGAGTAATATAGATGGGCCACTTGGCACCTTAATGGCGCCTTCCACAGGCGGTGGGACCAACTGGCCGGGAGGATCATTCGATCCTGAGACCAGCATTCTATATGTGTCTTCAAATAGTTCCGTAACTAGTCTGGGTCTGGTGCCTCCTTATCCGGGTCAATCGGATATGGCCTATATTCAGGGCAATGCAAGTACTGGTCCGCGCACTTCCGGTGGTGCAGGTTCATCGGCAGGAGGTGGTCGTACTGAATTTGCCGTGGCGGCGCGACAGCGGCCAACGTCTTCCAGAGGAACACCGCCGGTTGGTCTAAGGGTGCAAGGACTGCCATTGCTGAAACCTCCCTATGGTGTGATAAGCGCGATTGATATGAGCAAAGGCGAAATACTTTGGCAGATTCCCCACGGGGAAACACCGGACAATATTAAAAACCATCCCTTGTTGAAGGATTTGGATATTTCCAGAACCGGGCAGGGCGCATCAGTGGGAACCTTGGTTACCAGCACTTTGTTGATAGCTGGAGATGCGCAAACAACAACCGGTGTGGACGGTCAGCGCAGTGCCTGGTTGCGCGCCTATGACAAAGCGACTGGTGAAGAGCGAGCGGCCCTGAGAATGCCAGCTCCTCAATCAGGATCACCCATGACCTATTCTGTGGACGGCGTGCAATATCTGGCAGTTGCCATCAGCGGCGGTGGCTATTCGGGTGAGCTTCTAGTATTTAAATTACCGTAGTGTGGGTTCAGTTGTATTTAGTGCTTCAAAACGATCTTAGGGATAAGAATTATTTAAAGGAATGCTAAGTGAAAGTCGGTTCAAAGCCGAGCCTGCTTGTCCCCTGTAGCTTCCCTAAAGTTGTTAAGTTATGAGTGTCTCCCTAGTCCTTAATAAGTTGCATAGTCTCATCGCTAGCCGCGGTCTGTTTGATGATTAATATCAAGGTTAGTACCGAATCAAATTGAGATAATCCTCCAGGATTATTCGCGAAAGTCGGTGACTCAATGGGTACAAAGAAACACTTCAAGCATAGCTCCCATAGCAAGGTCGCAACGGCGGGATTGCCTGAATCCCAGCCACAGATAGAGTCGGCTCTGAGAGAAACAGGAATCGATCCTGATCGCTTATCGATTCTTCAATTAGGACTTCATTCGCAATTCACCGCTGTACCCCCATGGTTGCGCCGCCTGCTGTTTGGATTATCCCTGTGGATATTAACGCTGCTGGCAGGGGATTCATTCTCGCAATTATCATCTTCATTGCAGGCAGGCATACAGTTAGGCATCGGATTGATAATCTTATTGGCGGCCTGCGAAGTGTTGGTTTCTGCCACCGAGCGTTTGGCAGAGCGTTTCCACTGGAATCACTACACCGCCGGAACATTGGCAGAAATACTATCGACCACGCCAGAGCTTGTGGTTATCGCATTCATAATTCCGGTTAGCCCTGCCACTGCCTTCGTAATCAGTCTAATTACCATTTACAACAATGCACTGGTGTTCAGTCTTTACTCCTATTTTTTGCCAAAAGACAAGCAGGGCAAATTTCTTATGCCGACGCCAATCACCGAGGCGGGCACACAAATTCTGATCGGTGGCGGTGCCATAGGCTTGATACTCGGGCTGGTTATGTTGACTCTCAATTCCGCAGAACAGGCGAAAAGTAGTTTCAGTGCTACTGATCTGGTTTTCGTTAGCGTCATTCTGTTGGCAATTTTTGCGGTTTACCTGTTCAAGCTAATTACCAGCTATGCTAAGGAGGAGACTGAAGTACGTGAGAGCTTGAGCATGTCGTCCTCGGATATCGAAGCGAGGCTCGATATGGTTTACGAAAACATCAAGCCGACATCGTTCGCAACCATTGTCATGTTGTTTGTAACCGGTGTTATGGGATCATTTATTGGTGGTCACGAGGTTTCGAATTTTGCTGCCATCATGATCCGCGATTTGCAGGTGAACCCTATACTTACCGCCTTGATTCTGGCGATATTCGCTGGCATGAGTGAGTACGTTATTCTATGGCAGTCTCATCGCAAGAGGGAGTATGGCATTGCACTAGCAAATGCTTTTGGGGGAATTACACAAGTAATGTTCTTGGTACTGCCGTGCACCTTGTTGGGTATTGCTGTGTATCAATCCTATTTCAACCTTTCTCATCCAGACTTGCCGCTTGAATTTTCCGTGTCGAATACATTCCTGTTGATATTTTTATTCCCTACTTTTTATACATTGTCATCGCTATTGGAGGAGGACCATACTCTGGGAATTCTCGATACTACGATTATGACCGGAATTTTCCTGCTGCTTATCATTTTGTTGGTGTCTTATGGTGGCATCAGCTAGGCAGAAGAGAGGGGGCAGGTTCATCTTCCCCAATACAGATTTACGCTTGTGCTCTCGCTGAACTATATTATGGGAAGTATCTGTTAAGATCACGTATGCAGTTCATGGCACAGTCTGTATTCCTTAAGAATTAGCTAGACTTCAAGAATAGTCACTAGTTTCTTAAATTGACCAATTGTTGACTAAAGCGAATCTATTCGCTTTTCTCTCGACTCCAGCGCCACAAATCCTTATAGTACGCACCCTCAAAACCAAGCAAATCCAAAAAATCACCCGCATAGCAGTTAGCACTGTTCAGGACTACTACCTTGATCTCCACCGCCAATATCACTATGCAGTTTGCTGCCAAGCCTCTGTTCGAGAATATTTCTGTCAAATTTGGAGACGGTAATCGCTATGGTCTGATAGGGGCTAATGGTTGCGGTAAGTCCACCTTCATGAAAATTCTGGACGGCAGCCTCGTGCCCTCTGCAGGCAATGTATCGGTCACCCCAAATGAGCGTGTTGGCAAGCTGAACCAGGATCAGTTCGCATTCGAGGCCTATAGTGTCATCGATACCGTGATCATGGGTCATAGTGATCTTTGGAAGGTGAAACAGGAGCGAGATCGTATCTATGCCCTTGACCAGATGAGCGAAGATGAAGGAATGCAGGTGGCAGAGCTTGAGATCGAATATGCCGAGCTGGATGGTTATACCGCTGAGAGTCGAGCAGGCGAGTTATTGCTAGGTGCCGGTATTGCCCCCGAATTTCATTTTGGGCCCATGAGCGAAGTAGCGCCTGGTTGGAAACTGCGCGTGCTATTGGTCCAGGCCTTGTTCTCAGACCCTGATATCTTGTTGTTGGATGAGCCTACTAATAATCTTGATATCAACGCCATCCGCTGGCTGGAAGGCGTTCTAAATCAGCGCAAGTCCACCATGGTCATCGTGTCTCATGATCGCCACTTTCTCAATGCTGTATGTACTCACATGGCAGATATCGACTTCGGCGAGTTGCGCCTTTATGCGGGCAATTACGATGACTTCATGCTGGCCTCCACAGCGGCACGGGAACGCCAGCAGGCCAACAATGCCAAAAAGTCAGCGCAGATTACTGACCTGCAACAGTTTGTCAGCCGTTTTTCGGCTAACGCTTCGAAAGCGAAGCAGGCGACATCGCGTGCGCGGCAGATTGAAAAAATTGAATTGGAAGACATAAAACCTTCGTCTCGAGTCAGTCCTTATATTCGTTTCAAACAAGATAAGAAACTACATCGCCAAGCGCTAGTTCTGGAAAATTTGAGTCATGGTTACGAAGAAGAGATATTGTTCAAAGACGGCAATATGATACTCAGTGCCGGTACCCGGCTGGCAGTAATTGGTGAAAACGGCGCGGGTAAGACCACTTTTCTGCGTTGTCTTATGGATCAACTAAAAGCCAAATCTGGGAAAATCCAGTGGGCCGAAAGCGCCACGCTCGGTTATTGTCCGCAGGACAGCACGGCGGATTTTAGCAATGAGCTGACATTGTTTGAATGGATGAGCCGGTGGCGTAAGCCAAGTCACGATGACCAGATAGTACGTGCCACTCTAGGTCGCTTGCTGTTCTCGTCTGATGATTTTCAAAAGAAGGTTAAAGTGTGTTCCGGTGGTGAAAAGAACCGGCTGCTGTTTGGTAAGCTGGTGATGACCAATCCTAACGTTCTTATTATGGACGAACCTACTAACCATATGGATATGGAAGCGATAGAGGCACTCAATCTGGCACTGGAACATTACGAAGGCACGCTAATTTTTGTCAGTCATGATCGCGAGTTCGTGTCATCGCTAGCCACGCGGGTGATCGAAATCAAGGATCAGACCTTGATTGATTATCAGGGTACTTACGAAGAATATCTCCATAGCCATTTGCAGACCAGTAAGGTTGCCAGTTTTTAGGACTGGAATAGGTAGTGACGCGAATGGCATATTATATTAGCAGACTTGTTTAGTGGGGACGTCCAAAATTATTAGTACCCCCCTTGGGCTTTTCCCAATGCCATCCGAGAATACATTCTACTAATTTGGCAGCGGTTTCGCGTATCTGGCTTTACTGTTTAGTTGGCCCATAAACGTATGAACATCAGATATAGTAGAGAGCCAATGTTCATCCACTCTGATTTCGTCATCGCCTTGTTTGCCAAAGATGACAACTCTATCGCCTGAGTCTATGTCTTCCCAGTCATCTGTTATATCAATCATCATGGTGTTCATCGACATACTTCCAACCGTCGGATATCTTTTTCCACCGATCAATACTTCCATCAGGTCTCGGGGGATACCATTTACTTTTCCAATCGGGATATTTGCCAGATGGCTGTCACGTTGCAGTATGACATTGCTTCCATATCCCACTGAGCTTCCTTCGGGATAATAGTTTATTTGCCCAACTGTCGAGTACACCGACATTAAATTCTGTATAGCACCTGGCGCCTCTTCTTCCAATTTCTCTCCTAATACCAGGGAGCCTAGGCGTACCATATCCAGGTGGGCTTCTGGCAGGCGCAGGGTCGCAGAGGTATTGGCGACATGTAGCAGTACATCCGCTCTATTCAGGCTTCCATTTTCTATGATCCAGTTGGCTTGTTGTCTGAAATTTTCCAGAGACGTTTGTGTCGCTCCAAGATCTTCTGCATCGGCATTGGGAAAATGAGTCATTATGCCCGCGATCTGAATATGTTTAAGTTCCAGCAGCGACAGAACGTCTTCCTTTATAGTGGGGACAGTCATATCGAAACCATTTCTGGCCATCCCACCGGTATTTAAATTTAGATGAACCTTGATACTGCGGTTCTGTTCTTCTCCGAGCTGTGAAAGAAGCTGGGCCATCTGAAGATTTCCCACCATCTCTTCAACATACCCGTATTCATCCGGATTGGAGTGCACTGACAGCAGCTCATCATTGCCCGCGAGTCTCAGTCGAACTACGGGAACATTAAGCCCCATGTCGCGCAGGGTTTTTACCGAACTATTTTCCGTTATCCCAAAATAGTCTGCTCCTGCGAGCTCTGCAATACGACCTAACATTTCCAGACCATGACCATAGGCATCAGACTTTATGACGACCATCAATTTTGTTGAACCACTGAGAAGCTGAGTTTTGACCAGATGTATATTGTCGTAGAAGGCCAGTTGATCTATTTCAATATAAGTAGCAGGTCGTCTGGCGGCTGCCTGTTTCTTGTTCCAATTATCAATATGGCTTATGAGCGCCGTTGGATATGCTTTATTTGCCGCAGATTCTTGAGGATACGCCGGCTCACTTACACAGCTTATTGTCAGCAACGGGATTGCCAGTAATAAAAAGAAACTGCGAATCCAGTAAGCTTGAATTTTCATCTGATTGAGAGCCTTATTTTGTTGAACTTTGTTGTTGGTCAAAATAGTATACGCCAAGCAATGAATGATGGCTGTCAATTGCACTCAGCAATGTCTGGCCAACGGATATCAAAGCCCTATCGTCCCTGATGCCACTTTGTAAGTCGATGAAAAAACGGAAAGTTGTGGGCCCTACAGGACTCAAGCCGAAGTGGCTGTCCATTATTTTTTTGGCCCGATATGTTTTTGTTTGGAGAATTCTGGCTCTATCGCCAGCCTGCCTTTGAGTCTTGGCGATTATGATGATAGAAAATTTGTTTGCGTGAGTTTTTCATTAATTTTTAGTGATTAACTCCTCACTGCACAGGTCAGCTTTGAGACTGCATCAGTTGCGCCGGTGGAATGAACCTATAGCGAAATCCAACTCCGGGATTTCCCGTCGCAGGGGTTCGACCGCCGTCGGCTGTGCCTCAATGTCCAGAGCATAAGTTTCCTCAAGGTTACAGACGACAATAGCGACGGGCTGGATCAGACCCGACATAGTACAACTGCTGTCTGTTCTATCTTTCTGGGTGTGGATCGTTTCGATGGCCATGACCAGGTGGCTGGCATCTTTAAAGACTTCTTTAACGCGTATTTTCTTCATGCGCTACTCCAATCTTTGCGGCGGTCTTAATTCCTTCCAAACCACGGGTGACACAATCATTGCCAGCATAATCGAGACAATTTTCAATGGGATGACTCGAATGCTACCGCTACTATCAACTTCAAAGCAGCTTTCATGGAATACCGGCTCGACGACCAAGGAAACCTCTCGATAGCCGAAAAGCATTCCTGTGATCGGCCCTATAACCGCCCACAGCTGTCCTGTTGCTGCTGGATCATCCAGACCTATGCGCAGAGACACTCTGACATCGCTTTTTTCCAGCGTATGCCAAAGGTCGCTGACAAACTTGATCAGCCTGCGGCGAAATGGTGGCTGGCGTAGCGCTGCCATAAAGTTCCGCCCGGATGATGACTCTACCCGCCGAGTATTTCGTTTTGGCTTTTTGAGCTTTGCAGATTTTGGTTTGGTTGCCAACAGATTGTGACGAATGCTAACCAGACCATAAGCCCACTGCAGTTTCACATGGCCCTCCATAGTCTGCTTCCAGCAAGTCTTGAAGCTTAGCGACACTGGTATTGCCAACACCAAGATCAATACCAAGAAAAATATTGCCAATCCTAGAAGCACACTTGGGCCTCGCGTTAGTCGTCTTTCTTGCTATTTTTTCCAGACGCCGCCTTACCAACGGTTTCGACGATCTTCTCCATGACCGATGCTGTGCCGGATTTGATTGGTTCGACTCGCACTCCGTCTTTACTGATAATGACCAGAGCTACGGGCTTAACGCCACCGCCACCGCCGGTGCCACCACCATGTCCGGCCCCTTTCTGCGGATCGGTACCCTTGCCAGCGCCAACGCCGAAACCAAACCCCACGTTAATTAGCGGAATCAGAGTGTAGCCTTCCACGGTGATTGGATCGCCAACCACTGTCTTGGAGTTAAGCATGCGTTCAATTTCACCAACTGCCTTATCGAACAGATTTTCTACGTCTTCCATATTTATTTCCTCTCTCACTCACAGTAAAAATTACAGCCATATTGATTGGTCGACTCCCGACCACGAGCACTGTGCTTTCCTAAATTCCTTCGACCCTCAATTCGATTTTGAGCATCAGACTTCGATCAACAGAAGGCAGATTTACTATTTTCATAGGTTTTTCAATTTCCCGGTGAACGGTAAAATAAATCTGTCTCCATTAGTCTCAGATTGAGTAGATTGGTCAGTTTCTGGTTTCTCGCGAACTGCTCCGCTGAATAAATACAAGTTTTCTGTATAAGAAATAAATCCACCCACCGCACAGAATACGAGATCGTTTAACCATAAATATTGACTACGGTCACTTCAAACTGGAAAAGGCCGACTGTGGTTTCAGATGACACGCATTAATGAAGCTGGCTGGAATTAAGCCTCGTAGAAAAATAAGACAAGGAGGGTGTAACAATGACTGATAAAGGCAAATGCAGCCCCACTCAAGCTCATGAGAAAGGACCGAATCGATATGATGCGGCGCTGAAACATGACAAGAAAGCAGGCAAATCTGAACGCAATCAAGGCGTCCATAAAGATTGATCGATGCCTTGGAAGAAACTTGGCAAGCTCCGGGTATCGTAATTGACCCAGGTCAAGAAGGAATATTCACAAGCATAGAAAATGTCGACAGTTTTATAGTATTTCGAAGAGAGTTGTCTCGCATCCAAATACCAAAAACTGATCGCATGTCTATTCGTCCTGATTGCCGCAGTGCCCGCGTAGGCACTTGATGACAATGTTGAATGCCTGCGTGAATCCAGCAAGGTCTTTACGGCAGGTGGCAAGCAAGTATCGCCGTCTGTGGTGTGAACTCAGATTGAAAGTCGAAGGAATTTAGGAAAGCAGCACCAGTAAACCTGTCTTATTCCTGATCAAGATAAATACAGGGCAGCGCTACGTTGTGTTGGATTGGTAATATTAACAAGGGAGGGAACAGGAATGCCTTTTAGCAAACATCCTATTGATTTGGGCGCACCTATACCAGAGCTGAAGAATTCACCGATCTTCCTCAATATCGAAGACGAGAGGGAATTAATTGAGACTGAAATTCCGGAAGAACGTATTTGTTATTTCAATGGGGAGAGTTATCCGCATGGTACCTATATCAAGAGCAGCACCACCGTCTTGAAGTGTGATCGCGGGGCATGGATAGAAGTCGAGCTAGCAGAAAAAATCTAGATCTGCGAGCAGCGTTGGCGAGTTACCTGCTTTGAGCATTTATCGGCCTTGTATACATTGAATTCGTCAATCGCTACGTCCTTAAACTCCAATTTTCGGAATATCTGCCGTGTATGCTCGCCAATTCCAGAAACTGGTCCGATTGCAGCTTCGAAACTGTTATCGTTACCAGGTGGTTTTAATTCTGCAACCCTCCCTGCGGCTGTTGCAAAGTCAACAAAACTATTTGATCTGTAGTTTGAATTCCATACTATGCCACCACTGGGGTTAATTTTTGGTTTCACCTGCCAGGCAAGTTCCAGGAATAACACAGCAACCACAGCGCGATGCAAATAATTTCTGCCTTCTCGACAATACCCAAGGAAAACAAATCATAGATTCCCAGCCCATTCCACAACATCAGTAAAAAACCAAGACTGCAAAGTAATGCCATAACAGCACTAAAAGTCCATAGCACATCATCGCGATGCAACACTACCCGCAATGACAGAAACAGAGGAAATAGCCCTAATTGCATTACTGCACCCGTGTTATGGGGAAGTTTTACCGTGTATGGAAACCACGCCACGAGTACTGCGCCAATCGCCGCTAATACCAATAATCCGATGGTTACCAGATCCCCGGTCGAACGCCGTAGATGAAAGAAGCGATAGGCTATCAAGAACTGAGTTGTAGCAATGGAATAAAAACCGAGGTTCAATACCCAGCCGGCTGGACCGACTGCATAAATACTTAAGGTCGTATGCCACAGTGACAGATCATCACGAACGAAATGCAGCAAAACGAAGGAAAAGCAGAACCCCAGTGCTGTGACAACGGCCAGGTATCGGTAGATGCATTCGGCAACAGGATTGGAATCGATCATAGTTGTCATCGTACCTAAGTGAGGTTTCGATACAAGAACAATAGGGGGATGGTTCATTACATTAATACCTTTCATCAGTATCAAGCCGTCAACACCGGTCTATAAAAATTCAGGGTAAGTTAATCCATTAGTTTGACCACTATTAGGACAACCAGTTAATATCTGAAAATCTTTGATTTTCGGTAATTAAGCATGACCAGCTATGATCTTTCCTACTTCTTGATTGCCGCAGGGTTCATCATTGCTCTCAACTTAATGGCGTTTGTTAGCCTACGTGTAAATTACCTGAATACGAAAAAGCCATATCTTTTCCTGGCTTGCATCGCAATCATCATCGAAATCATGCGTCAAGTACCAGAATTATTTATTGGACTCGACCCAGATGCAAATTCGTTTTACTTACTTTCCTTTCTATTCCAGTTCTCGGCATCTTTAATTTTTTTATGCGCCTTGATGCGTATTAAGGGTGAGATAGAAAAACAGAATAAGGTGCTACTGGGCTTTCTTATCCTCATCTACTTGGCAAGCACAATCTTCCATATTGTCATCGGCTTACCTCAATCCATATCAACTTGGTATCTAGTCAGCACGCCCGGCATTCTTACTTCGTTGATTGTTGTCTGGAAAATCTTGCAAATTGGCAATAAGCCCTCTTCCAGCCGAACCCTTATGATTATGTGTGGCGTGTCATGGCTGCTCATTCGATGTTGGGAACCCGCAATTGAATCGATCGATTTAATCAACCTCGTTTATTACATGGGAGTCCTGATGTTTCCAATGATGATGATGGCGCTTAATTTATCAGAAGTAGAATATACCCATCAAAAAGTACATAGCTTACTAATTGATCGTACTCAAGCGAAGGAAGATCTACAGTTCATACTGGACCACTCACTAGATATCATTCTGATTACTGATACTGTCGGGCTGTTGCTTTCTTGGAACAAAAGGGCAGAGGAAATGTTTGGTTACAACAACGTCCAGGCGATTGAGAAAATTCATATCGATGAACTATTTTCTGATAACTATTGGCATCGAAGTGCGGATAATTCGAGCGAATTCGATGCCCTAATGGCAAATGTTGATGGCGAAACTTTTAAGGTTAAAGTACGCATAAAGACAGTGATTAATAATGATCAGACCCACAATATCTATGTATTAAGGGACAAAACTGCACAACAGGAAATTAGTGATAAACAGTCTGAGTTAGACCGCCGACTCGAACAAATAAAGGTTTAAGAAATTTCGATCAAAATAGATGGTGCCAGGCTATGTCCAGTCTTCGGCTGGGTCCTGACAAGCTATACCAATCTGCCAGAATCTTGTCATGAATGTATCAAAATTGTACAAGCACTACCGAATTCCATCATTTTAGTACCAACGCTTCCGATCATCATGCTCATCAGCATTAAGCCGTCGGCACTGATTGTCTATGCTATTCGGAGTATTCTTCAATAATGTTGATCGCGTGGGTGGTGCCTTAGGAAAAGAAAGTGGCGATATAAAGAGGTTCAGCAGAGTTTCTCCGGATTGAGTGCTTGGCTTGTTAATTCTCTAATCGAGTATATTGATTTCCAAGGTCTGAACTGATGGTTCAGATTTTGGGGTTAAGGTGAAAAAAATTCCCAACGCTCCTCCTTCGGCCTTAATATTGAAAGTCCCCTCAACTGATTCTCAGGTTGCACACCAAGGATTTGTGTAATAGGTCCGATTTTCTCGAACTTGTCGATATTTTCGCCGCGATAAGCATCAATGTCATTATCTAGAAAGAAGTTGTTTGCAAAGATTGCTGGGCTTTCAACGTTTGCTAATTCCGCTAACAGTTCCAGAAGTGGACATCACTTCGCTATGGGTAGGCACGCCTTTCAGCTTGTACACTATGTGAATTAAACATGTCCTGAACTCTTCCCTGGTTTTCTTTCCTTAAACTCTCCAAACGAGATAGCTTTTGTTCTACTTATACTCTCTCTGCGCGTCTAATTAGCTCATGTGCTTGGTGGCGAATGCCAATAAACGCTCGGGGTGTTCGCCGAAATAACTGTAGCCGTAAAAGCGATGGTGCTCGCCCTCAATCCAAAATAACTCCTTTTGGGCCTGGGTGCTGTCGTAAAAGCTCTGAATATCCGATGGGTCAGTTGAAACATCAGACCTGACTTGGACATACATGGTTGGCACTTTGATGTCTTTGATGTAGGGCATGGGCGACACGCTATCGAGTGACACCCCTTGCTTGGTCGTGATCTGTTGCTCCGCTTTCTTGAACAATTTCTGACTATGCTCAGGATCGATTATAGAAGCGACTTTCGCTAAAGCAACAGCGATGGAAAGCGGCTGAATGGCGACCAGCATTTTTATGTCAACAAACATTTCGGGCGCCACGCTCATGGCCTTGATGGTGGCGTTGGCGCCCATGCAATGGCTGATGAAACCTTTACGCATTTTTTGGTACGGCGCCTTAGTGTTGACGAACTTCATCATACCGACCACGTCCTGCCACTCGTCGACACCACACAAATGATCCGGGCTGTCGTCACTCTCTCCATGATTGCGGCAATCCATGCTCAAAACATCGTAGCCAGCCGCATGTAGGTGCTTGACGGTGTTGAGCAATTCGAATCCTACCGGCACCAGATCCTGATATTGAGACGTGACCTGATAGCCATAGCGACTGCACCGCATGGGGTGTGTCATCAAGATGAGCTTATTACCTGCTGCCGGTATGTGCCAGGCCTTCAAGCGCACGCCATCGAGCGAGGAGAACGACACGTCCTTGTAGTCCAAGCCATAGTTCGACGGGTTCTTAGGAATTGCATTGTGTATCGGCGTGGTGAATAGATCGACCAGTTGATTAACTTCTTGCAATAATATTGTTGGCATCTTGGTGGTTACTCTACTCGAACAAAAAAAGGAGGCGCGGCGGTGCCTCACTATAAGCTACGGTGCATCATCAGTTGCCAGTACGTATTTTCAGACACAGACAAATCACTCGACATCCTGTCAGCCCACACCTGAGCGAGCGAGCATTCTGATTCCCGTGAGATTCTCGGAGACCTCCCAAAGATGTCGGGCGACCTCTTCGTTATGAGCGAGTTCGCTCGCGCCGACTTTGACAGGATAGCCCTTTTGTTCGCTCCGCCCGCCGGGGCCGTAGTAGTCGCCTCCTTGTGCTTCGCAATCTGTTGCGGCTCGTAGTGTGGGTAGCGCGCCCATTGCTGCGGACTGAGCAAGAAACGGCGCCACGCCATGGGTTAAGATCTTCAACCACCAGGGCGTGCCATGGGCGAGGTTCGTGTACGCTCCACCAGGATGGGCAGCTAAGGCGATCGTGTTCTCTTCTGCTGCTGCGAGCCTTCGCTGCAATTCGAACGTGAAGAGAAGGTTGGCGAGCTTGCTCTGGAAGTATGCGCCGAAGCGACTGTAACTGCGTTCCCAGTTCAGATCGTCGAAGTTGATCGATCCCCACTTATGTCCGATGCTGCTTACAGTGACAACACGGGAGTCGGAAGTTTCGAGGAGAAGGGGGAGCAGAAAACCGGTTAGAGCGAAGTGCCCCAGGTGGTTTGTCCCGAGCTGCATCTCGAAGCCCTGCGCCGTTCGCGATAAATCAACCCACATGATGCCCGCATTATTAATGAGAATGTCGAGCCGCTTGTGATCCTCCAAGACTTGTCGCGCGGCCTGCTTAACGGAATTAAAATCAGCCAAATCGAGCGGAAGGACCTCAAGGCTGACATTAGGATGGCTCTCCTCTAGTTCGGCACGCGCGCGCGTTGCCTTATCGATGCTACGGCAGGCCATAATGACGTGGGCGCTTTGCTTGCTTAAGACACGCGACGCCTCCAATCCAATTCCGCTGTTCGCGCCAGTTACTAGGACGACCTTGCCCGACTGATCGGGGACGTTGTCTTCGTTCCATTGGTTCATGACAATATCTCCGCCATGGGATACATCGCTATGCCAGTAGCTCACCCCTAAACTCATAGCCTAGCTAAGTTGTAGTCGAGCGCGTTAGGCCGATTGTGCCGTTGTTTTGCACATATCTGCATCATGTTGTGCGCATGGGCCAACAACCTACCCGATTGTGGCATAATCCTTCGTGGGCGCGGTGCCCAAAGCGCACCATTTGGATAGGGAGTCGGTCGATGGATAGAGTAGACGGACTATTGGCTCAGCTAGAACGTCTCGCCGTGGAAGACGGAATTACCAAAACATCACTACCCAACTTGACTCTCTTTAGATCGTCGAAGCCGGCTGGTCCGTTTGCCGTCGAATACCGACCGGGCCTCTGCGTTGTTGCACAAGGGCGCAAGCGAGTGACTGTCGGTGACAGAAGTTTCGATTACAATCCTGAATCGTATCTTGTCGCTGGATTGCCGCTTCCAGTGAGCACCCAGATCGTCGAAGCAAGCCTAGCGCGGCCGTTCCTCTCGCTAGTGTTGGACATCGACCTCATTGAGGTTGGGCAGTTGCTGCTGTCGATGCCTCCCAGAGCAGCTAATGCTGCTTCACCAGCGGCCTTGCAGGTCTCGCAAATGAAGGCGCCGCTCTACGACGCCGTTGTCAGGCTTCTTCAAGCGGTACAGGACACGACCGAATGTTGCATCCTCGGCCCCGGGCTCATACGCGAAATTTTGTTTCGAGTGCTCTCGGGGGAGCAGAGTGCTCTGCTGCGCACTATGGCACTGCGCGACGGCCGCGCGCTACGCGTAGGGCAAGCGATCACGTTTATACAGGACCACGTTGACGAACCTATAGATGTAGCGACGATAGCAAAGAGTGTCGGCGTGAGCGTCTCAACATTGCACCACATCTTTAAAGATACTACCGGACTCTCACCGATCCAATATATCAAGGAGATGCGGCTGCATCGTGCCCGCTTACTGATGGTCGCTGAAGGCCTCGGCGCAGGGGAGGCAGCGTATCGCGTCGGTTACGGCAGCCAGTCCCAGTTTAGCCGGGAGTTCAAGCGTCTCTTTGGCCTTTCGCCATCTCACGCCGTTCGTAAGAAGCAGCTGGCAATCCGATAAACCGGTCTGGCATTAATGTAGGGTCTTAGGAAGCAAATCACTCAAATTGGATAGAAAATAAATTGGACACTGTAGTGGTCAAGTAAATCTGGACAGTGTAATCCATACTGACAGTTGGCGTGGCTACGATGGTCCTGGTAGATGTTGGTTACGCTAAGCACTATCGAGTCCACCATGCGCAGAATGAATTCGCTAACAACAGAGCTCATATCAATGGAATAGAATCATTCTGGGCATACGCTAAGCTTCGATTAGCTAAGTTCAAAGGTATCCGCAAAAGGACTTTTTATTTGCACATGAAAGAAACTGAATTTCGTTTCAATCACCGCCGTGATAATGTGTACAAAATCGTACTTAAACTCTTAAGAGTCAATCCAATTTGAGTGATTCGCTTGCTAAGGCCCTAAACTATTAGTGTTCCCTAATGTTTCAAGATCCAAAGAACATTAGCCTATCTGTTGCTTATCGGGCACAATCCACCTGACTAGGGATAGGGACTAACTTGAAACGGAAATGAATCTACTACACATCTCAGATATGCATTTTGGGCCTCGTCACTGGCTCGGAAATAGTGAATTATTGTTGGAGAAATTGAACAGCTATGCAGTCGATATTGTAATCAACACCGGTGACAATACGACTGATGCTCTCGAAAATGAATTCGAAGCCGCAGGGAGTTTTCTGAGGTCAATCGATTGCCAACATATCGTTTCGATTCCTGGAAACCATGACAAACGGAATATGCGTAGTGCCGATTATTTTCGTCAATATATCGATGACGTAGAAGTCATTCGCCCGCTAAATCGTAACAATTGTAGAAAGAATAATATGTTCCTTGATGGAAATACCAATGGCATTAAGGAACATTTTACTGACATCAATTTTCTCAAAAACATCACGATCGATGGTGAATCCGTCCTGATAGTTTGCCTCGACTCCAATGAGCTCTATGAAGACAACGGTTTTGTAGACAGGGAAATGTTAAGCACACTGTCTCATGCGATTAGCAAAACGATCTACGATAGAATAATTCTTCTGAATCACCACTCCATCCTGGATACTGACTCAGATCCTCTTTTTAATTCCAGGATCGTTGTCGAATTCGTAAGAGAGCATAATATAGAACACGTTTTCTGTGGTCATACTCATCAACTGTCAGTAATGAGATCAACTGACCTGTATCACAAACACTCATTCACTCAATATAAGAATGGGTCGCTATCAAGCACCAATACTCCCAACGACACAAATATGTTTTTGTACTATAAAGACTTTGGCACCGAGGCAATGAATATCTACGTAGTTAGAGCTATTATTGAAGATGAATGCCTGAAGTTTAAAGAAGAAATAATCGCCACCAACTAGGAATAAGCAACATGAAAGCTTGAACACCCTAGGCAGGCACAATATACGTTGGGAAATGCAAATCGTCATCAGTATGTGCCTGGGTTACGGCATGCTGATGCTTTGCCGAACGGTGGTAGGTGTCGCCGGTCCTGCCATGTTAGCTGATCCTGATCTCACCCTTGATACCGCAACTTTTGGCGCTATTCTGGGTTGGGGTACGGCTGGTAACTTAAGCGGAAAACTCACAACCGGCGTTCTCGCTGACAAGCTTGGTGGTAGTAAGGTGTTTGTCTGGGCTGTTGCGCTCGCGGCCATTGCCACATTCATATTTGGTACCCTATCAAGCAACATTGCTTTCTTTGCGCTTTATTTTCTCACGGTATTTGCCAAGTCTGCCGGTTGGCCATCGATGGCGAATATAATTCGAGTTGGATTTATTCAAGCCAAGCATGGTCGTGTATGGGGCTTTATTGCAACAAGTTCGCGAATAAGCTCCGTCGCCACTACTCTGCTGGTCAGCAGCTTACTTCTCATAATGTCTTGGCGGGGCTTGTTCTACATAGCAGGGGCGCTTGCGTTTCTGAGTGCCATCATTTTACCCAGGTACTTGAAAAGCTCCTTGCAGGGCTCTGTCAAATTGACAGCAGAGTCGGAAGAGACAACTGGGACATTATCGAGTTGGTCAAAAGATCACCCGCTCAGTGAAATCGAGACACGCTCCGCCATCCTTATTTTTATAAGCAATCCCAGATTCTGGCTAATTAGTCTTGGCGTTTCTTCACTGGCTGTTCTTTTCGAATTCCAGGTCTTTATACCCATTTATCTTAGTGAGACATTTGCCTTGATGCCGGCGCAAGCGGGGATGGCGTCTTCGGCATTTCCATTAGGATGCCTCGTCGCGGTTTTCAGTGGTGGCTTCATCTACGATAAACTTTCGAAGAAGAATATTGTTTATACAATGGGTACTACTCTTATTTTCGCTGTTCTGTGCCTCCTCAGTTTGAGACTTCTTGGTGCATATGATTTCGGCGCTGCATTAGAATTAGTGCTCACAATCGGTTTGATATTTGCTTTTGGTTTTGCGATTTCCCCTGCGTATTACATTCCAATGAGTGTCTTTTCCATCGGCTTTGGCGGCAAGCACTGTGGTTTACTGGTTGGGTTAATCGATGCATTTGCCTACTTTGGCGCGATGATGTTTGATTTTATTGGTGGGGCGGTGGCAAACAAGGAAGGAGGGTGGCAGGATTTCATTCTTATACTGATTGTGACCTCAATTCTGGCGACAATTATTATGACGACATTTCTCTATCTGGATTACCGAGACTCAGAACGTGATCTCGCTTCGGCCCTACTTAGCTAAAGCGGGCAAGCAACAATTCTATGGTAGTGCTTACTCAGTAGATGTCCGCAATTGATTTCAGGCTTAGATATCATTGATATACAATTGCAATTTGTTAATAGTGAATAGGGTTTCGTTATTGGTTACGTTCAGGTAGCGGAACTGACCGACTTCCAAAAACAGAATGTTTTATATGTGTTCAAGTTAAATAGCTCTAGCAAAAGGGCGGTAGAAGGGGCTGGAATAGTGTCGCGGTCACTCGTTATAGGGGAATTATATCCATGAAGTTTGAAATCATTTATTGCGCAGCCTGAAACTACAAGCCTCAGGCCGACCGTGTGTCGGTAGAGATCAGGAACCGCGTTGGCGTTAAGCCTGCGCTGACCCCAGCCAGCGGAGGCGTGTTCGAGGTCAGGCAGAATGGCATTGTACTGTACTCAAAAAGTAATACGGGGCGTTTCCCCGCCGCGGGTGAAATCGCTGCGTTGATCAATTCCTGAGTAGACTGGCGGAAGAAAAGCAATCTAATAACCTAAGAACACTAGAGACACCAGTAACTCTAGAACATCCTTCCTATCGACAGAGCCCGCTAAGTTATAAACCTGAATCCGTGACTCCACGTAGCCTGGAATCTCGTTTCAAGCTTATATTACCGTGATTTCTTGATAAAATGGTTCTCTGAATAATTTCACTGAATGGGTGAGTTATGCGTGAGTTCAAATTCTCTCAGTCAACATCGGAAATTACTAGTCAATCGGGTTTGGCATTGATTGGTCAAGCACTACATCGCCACACCCACCTGGCACAAGATCTCAATCAATTACCACTTCGACATGGCATACAACACGCTGACGTAGTCGGAAGTTACCTGGGTTTGTTGTGTGTAGGTAAAAACGATTTTGAAGCGATTAATACCATTGATAGTGAGCTGTTCTACACCCAATCTCTTGGTATTAAAGCGCTACCATCCGAAGCGACGTTGCGTCAACGGATGGATCGTTATGCCGATGAATATTTGCCTGTGATAGACAAAGCCAGCGATGATTTTCTCAAAAATATACGACCTGATCTAAAACCTTTAGACACCGGACACGTCCCAGTTGATGCAGATGTCACTATCATGAATAACGCCGGCAGTAACAAAGAAGGAGTGTCGCGCGCTTACAGCGGAGTCGAAGGTTACGCTCCAATGATTATGTATTTAGGCAATGAAGGGTATTGCCTTGAGCTGGAGCTAAGAGAGGGTCGACAACATGTCCAACGAAACACTCCTGCCTTGTTGTCTCGCGGATTGCGAACTGCACGTGAGATCACCCAACGACCACTCTTGCTACGACTCGACGGAGGCAACGACTCCCTTGAGAATATGGATGTAGTGCTGTCATTCAATGAAGAATACGCTGACAGCGAAGGGGCCGATTTCATCATCAAGTGGAATCCTCGGCAGGAAGATAAAGACTTCTGGTTAGACTACGCTGAGCAGCATGGCCACTGGACGAACTGCCGGAAGGGCAAGAAAATAGCGAGGTTCAGTGTGACAGAGAAAAGACAGCGCCAAGGCTATGTCTATAGTATACGGCGTGTCATGCAAGTAACGGTGAGAGAGATTGATCAAGACGGCCAGATGTTGCTGTCGCCAGAAGTGTCTATTGCTGGTTGGTGGACCAGCCTGATACTGGATGATGATGAAGTGATTGCGCTCTATCGGGAGCGTGGTCTATCTGAGCAATTCCACAGTGAGTTTAAGACAGATCTGGATATAGAGCGCTTACCGTCAGGTAAATTTGCCACTAATGCGCTGGTTCTGGGGTGTAGCAAACTGGTTTACAACCTGTTGCGCTGGATAGGTCAGAATGGGTTATTAAATTCATATTCTCCCCGGCGTCAGCGGGCCAAGCGTAGACGAATAAAGACAGTCATGCAGGAACTCATGTTTGTTGCGGCAAAAATGATTCGCAGTGCTCGCTCTTCTACACTTGCCTTTGGTCGAGATTGCAGTTCTTGGCAAACCTTGGAAACCCTCTACGGAAAATTAGCATCGGGGTGACGAACAAATTTCAATTCGTTACTACTGTTGAACCAAATCTGGTAGAGCTGCGCTTGCGTGTACTTTGTATTCAATGGAATTGAGTACGTGAAAACGCACTTGTTGGGCTACTAATGAACCCCGCGAGGCTATAAAACATAACCCACGAGAAAAGATAACAACAGGGAACAACTAGACCGGGTAAACTACGGATTCAGGTTATTAAGTTATTAGTGATGAGATGGACGCTCCCAACCGGCGTCGCAATGCGCCAAACTTGTGATTTCTCTACTAAGTTACGGGAGCGCCCATCATGAAGCATGATAAGTTAATAGCCATTGATCTGGCAAAGTCTGTATTCCAAGTCTGTGTGCTTGACGATACCAATAGTATCTCTTTGAATAAGCAATTCACTCGCACAAGGCTGCAGCAGTTCTTGGCTCAACAAGAACCCAGTACCATCGTCATGGAAGCCTGTTATTCGTCACACTACTGGGGGAGGCTCTGTCAGGAGTTAGGCCACAACCCCAAGTTAATACCAGCCCAACACGTTAAACCGTTTCTACGCGGCAACAAGAATGATGCTAACGATGCATTGGCCATCGCCGAAGCGTCAAGACCGCCTAAGTCGGACAAAAGACAAATAGGCCCCATCGTTTCGACTGCAATGTTGGGGAGCGTAGATGTTAAAAACCACTTCCAATCTGCTCGAAAATTTGCCGTTTGGTTGGGTCTTACTCCCAGACAATCAAGCAGCGGAGGCCGCTCAATCATGCTACGGATCACTAAGCGTGGTGATCGCTATTTGAGAAAACAATTGATTCATGCTGCACGGGCGGCGATGCGCACTTGCCGTGGACGAGATGATCGTTTCAGTCAATGGGTTAATAAGCTGATCGCTGGTCGTGAGTTTAACAAAGCCTGTGTAGCTTTGGCACATAAAATGGCGAGACTGAGCTGGATATTACTGCAGCGTAACGAGCCGTTTGCCATCGATCAATAAGGTTGTTAATTCTGTTTGAGCAGTCAGCGACATGATGAATTAATCAGGTAATCCGCCCTGGCTCAAGCCTGATGGGGACAAGGTCATCAAGACCGTTTTAGTGTTGAAGGCGGCCAAGTATCTTGTCAATACTCCTCAGTGAGCTAACAGCCACCACTTCAAGGTGGTCGTCACTAACTCTGCTGCGTCTTGTTGCACGAAATGATCCGCCTCGGGCACCGTGACGATTGTTGTATCAGAATCGATCCAATCCCAGGTGTTGTTCAGTCCATCGGAATGCAGCGCTGTATCTTGAAGGCCATGAAAGATTAGAACAGGCATTGACAATCTCGGAGCTAATGGCCGGCTTGTAGGGGTGCTGGCACCTGAGTCTCGGGGATAATTTTCCTTGTAGTAGGCCAACATGCCAGAAAAACTCGAACGTTGGAACGCCTCAAGATAATGTGGCCGAGCAGCAGGATCACTTACCCAGCTGGACAAGCTTTGCGGATTCATTGGCCCACCAAACAAAATATCTGGGTCCTCAGGGCTGCCTTCAATAAACTTGCGTGCATAGCCGCTATTTTGTTGCTGCTCCTGGTTGTTAGCCAATTCGCGCGCAATGCCATTTGGATGTGGTAAATTCAAAATGACCAGTTTGTCGACCATCTGCGGTAGTGCGAAAGCAAACTGCCACGAGACGCTACCACCCCAGTCATGCCCGACAATGGTAGCTTTCTCTTCGCCGAAATGCCGTATAACGGCCGCCACATCGGAAATCAGATACCGCATAGCATAACTGGATTGACCCTTGGGTTGGTCGCTGAGGTTATACCCGCGTTGATCGATCGCAACAACTTTGAAATTATCTTTCAAACCTTCCATTTGATGCCGCCAGCTATACCAGAAATCGGGAAAGCCATGAATCATTACCACTAAAGGACCTTCACCAATAGTAGCGTAGTGAATTTTGACTCCGTCGTTATCTGCATAGCCATGCTCAACTTCTTCTAGAAAATCGGCATTAGCAAGTGCGGGAAAAAATAGTGATATAGATAATGCGGCGATATTTATCCAAGAGTTTTTTAGTCTGCTGTTTTGTTGCATATGGACGGTCCTATCCTACGAGATTTTAGTAATTAGCTTGTAGAAACTAGCGACTAAAAATTGTTGCACAGTCGCCAAGCACTGACTATAGGCCGAAAGTCATATATAAGATTATGACTTTTGGCACTATGACCAAAATACATGCCTGAGACAATATACAATCTACAACAGAATGGCCTTGGTGGGTAACGAATCCCTCCTTTCTACTGGACCAATTAGGAGACAAACCGTGAAAACATTACCAAAACTTATCTTCGGCGCGCTATCCTCACTCGCCGCCATATCGCTTTACGCCGGTGAGCGAGTGGGAGATTTTGCACTAATCGATCATCAGGGAGCCTTCCATCATATGGCCTGGTACGACGACAACAATGCCGTAGTCATTTTTACTCATTCTGAGGGTGCTGAGGAAACCGTAGACACGATTTCGAGCTTGCGGGTCTTACAAGCTAAGTATGAAGGGCAAGGTGTGGTGTTCTTTGCCCTCAACCCCGGCCTGCAAACGGATAGAGCCGCTGTGCAGGCCGATGCGGCTGTTATGGGCATTAAGCTTCCGGTATTGATGGATGATGCACAATTGGTGTCTGAGCTACTTGGTTTCACGCGGTTAGGTGAAGCGGTGATTTATAATCCCAGCAATTTTGAAGTGCTTTATCGCGGCCCTGTGCAGGAACAGATGGAGCAAACTTTAAAGATGGTAATTCAGGGTGAAAACCTGGAGTTAATCGAAATTGCCAGTGCTGGAACTGAGATAAGCTTCGCGTTATCCGCACAGCACAACGCTGTGTCCTATGAAAACGAAATTGCACCGATCATCGCAGAGAACTGTGCGACCTGTCACCGAGAAGGTGGCATCGGCCCATTCGCAATGGACAGCCATCTTGCCGTTCGAGGATGGTCGCCGATGATCAAAGAGGTGGTGATGACCAAGCGCATGCCGCCGGGTCAGGTAGACAATAAGGTGGGTCACAAACTCAAAGACGGCATGAATCTGAGCGATGAAGAAATGCAGAAGATTGTACATTGGGTGAACGAAGGATCCATGATCGACAGCGACAACGATCCCTTGGCGAAATTAGTCTGGCCTGAAAGCAAGTGGGAAATGGGGGAGCCAGATTTGATTGTAAAAATTCCACCGCAGACAATTCCCGCCACTGGAATCGTCGAATATCTGGACGTAGAGGTTGATCTGGGTCTGGATAAGGATGTTTGGGTGAGAGGAAGTCAGGTAATCGCAGGGGAACCTTCTGCACTTCATCACATACTGACCGGGGTGATTCCTCCCGAGGGCCGTAAGAGCCAACAGGAAATATTCATGCAAATTGTGAATTCACTACCATCCGAGAAAGCACTCCCGATTCAACAGATGTTGATGGCATCAGTTAGCTCTGGCGAAAGTCTTAATTTTAATAGACTGTTGAACTCACTTCCTCCGGAAGCCGATATTAGCGCTCTGTTTAGTGGCTCCCAAGACGCCGATAGCGCGTCAATTGCCGGTTATGCATCTGGAGCCAAAGGGCAATGGAATGAACCTGGAGTCGGAGGGATATTGCGTGCCGGTTCTAGCCTTGACCTGCAGTTGCATTACACTACCACTGGTCGCGAACTAACCGATGCTTCCGAGATCGGCATCTACCTTTATCCAGAGGGCGAAGTGCCGACCCAGAGAACATCGGGTGCGATAGCGAACAACTTCAACATAAGCATTCCGGCCGGAGCCAAAGATCACAAAATGGTTGCAGAAGTAACAGTTCACGAGGACGCGTATCTGGAGTCATTTTTGCCGCATATGCATTTCAGAGGCAAGCGCATGAAGTTCAATGCGATTTATCCCGATGGAACCGAAGAGCTATTACTTTCTGTGCCCAACTATTCGTTCAACTGGCAGTTGAATCACAGACTCGAAGATCCCTTGTTTGTACCAGCTGGAACTAAGATTCAAGCAGTCGGCGCGTTTGATAACTCCACTCAGAATACCTACAATCCTGACCCAAACTCAGAAATACTATGGGGCGAACAAAGCTGGCAGGAAATGTTCATGGGTTTCTATTCCTGGAAAGGTGCTGATCAAGGTGGCGGTAACTAGTTAGAATAGAGAAGGGGACGGATTTATTTTTTGCCATGGGCCTTCCTCATATGCTTTAAATTAAAGTATACGAGTGTCCGCCAGTTTGAAGGAAGTCCAGTCTGTTACAACGGACAGTAATGAGGTCAAAGACACCATCTACTTAAAATCCTTTCAAACTAAGGGCAGCTCAGACCAGCAAGTAATAGTCAATGAGACCCTGCGTAAGGAGATAGGGGCCTATATCAGCAAGAATCCGCGATTACTGAAGGATAGGGGTATCTACTTCGATCACAGAAGACACGGCAAGGTTTCAGCTCACAGACTATTCAGAACCTATTTCGGTTCCTGTTTCAGGAAGCCAATATTGAGAATGCTTCAAGTCACAGTGGAAGACGTAGCTTTATTACAAATCTTAGCGAAAAGGGCGTGTCTGTGCGCGTAATCCAGGAGCTAGCGCGTCATAGCTCAATGGTTACAACCCAAAGATACATCGATGTGAGTGTGGACAAGTTAAAGAATTCTGTGGAATTGGTTGGGATATAGGATCGAGCACGCTCAGAAATAAATCTCTAGCTTTGCGGCGGCATTTCTTTTGATTTAATCGTTAACTGGCATTGTGCACAATCTCGGCTAAGTCCCGTAGATCGGAGCAGATAGCATCCGCTTGATCACAGCTATCCCCGAATGGTCCTGGAATGAATATAGTGTACATTCCCAATTCATTCGCTCCTTCTATGTCGTTTATAGGGTTATCCCCAATGAATGCAACTTCCGAAGGAATTATGCCTAACCGATTGCACGTTATATTAAAAATGTTTTTGTCTGGCTTCGAAAAGCCAATTGCACCCGAAATTACAACCTCATCGAATAGATGGGAAAAAGCCAAAGCGTCAAAATTATTCTCTTGAAATGGTGACCTACCATTTGAAACCAAAGCTAGTTTTTTCCCCATTTCGCTGATTTTTTTGACAGCCTCTGAGGCGAAAGGCCGCTCTTGACAAAAATTACTAAAATTAATTACATAGTCGTTCAGAAGTTGATCTGGAGTGATTTCGCTTATAGAATATTCAGAAACCAGAGTTTCGTAGACTTTGTCCTTCCAAGTTGATCCCTTTGCATCAAGCGCAATAAACCTTTCTACGAATTCTTCAATGTTAGAAACTTCATTAGAGAGCATTTTATTTACTTGCCAAAATGCAAATTTCTTTAATGCTTCGAATCTATCCAAGAGCGTTTCATCGAGATCGAAAAACACCGCCTTCATTTAATCCACCTGTTACTGTTTGTTGGGGAGCTTAGCATCCTGCCTCTCTGCCGAAACCGTATTATTCCTAAAGCATCGGATCATAAAAAGGTGTCTGGTTTGTGTGAATCTTGGACACCCATCTAGGCCAAAAACTGCATACTAACTCCAAAAAAACGAAATATTTGAAGCATCCAATCCAAATCTAGCGCAAGGTGTGATAGAAGCGAAGAAACGCGTTACGCGCAGAATTGTCACGGGTACCAAAACTCATTACGTGAGATACATGATTGTGACCGTGAATATATCGAAAATAAGGACAATTTTGATACTTGCGACAGAGCTGATCATACAGCCTGGCTATACCACTCTCCACGGGCTCTACGTCATATTCCGCAACCCAAAGCGCAAGCGGCACTCTCTCCCCCGAATAGTCTTCAATCATGGATGTTAGTCCTGGAGCCGATGAGCCGAATACACCGGAGCTTAGAACGGCAAACGAGAGACCTATTCCGGATTCTAGTTGTGTGTCTTCATTGAATAAGTACGTGGCCGCGTTGGTAGCACCATTGGAGTTTGCAAACAATACAATCGTGTCCAGATCGCCCCCATAGGAGGCAATGTTTTTCCTTACCCATTCCACCACAAGACGTAAGTCTTCGGCACCAGATAATATCGTAGAGCTTTCATCATTTCTGTAATTGGCAGTGAGACCGATACCTCCTGAGTAAGCAGCAAATCTACCAAAGTTGGCGTAGATTAAATCTTCACTTTCGTCAGTCATCTGATCACTGTTAGACAGATTATTGCCGTGTAGATATATAAAAACCGGGCCTGGTTCGCCAAACTCTTGATCAGGGAGAAATAGTCTGAATGTTTGTTGCGGATGCGATCCATAGCTAACTGTTTGAGGCTTCCGCAGGGCTGGCCAAACCACCTCTCGTTGGGCGGCGGTATAGAGACGTGTTGTTTCCGCAAATACACTCGCATTCCAAGACTTGCCCATCTGGGCTACTCTTAATCGAGCATAATCTTCCGGGCTCTGCGTGCTCTCGACAATATCTTGTGCCTGAATATTTTGTGCATGTATAAATGTGAACGTTACTAGGAAAGTTGAAAAGAGCAGTGCTGATAACTGTCTATGAAATAAGACCATGATCTAACTCCTCAATTTAAGATAGAGCTTTGGCAAATTCGCCAGTAAGTAATGTCAAATATATTTGACATTACTTATCCTACCGGCACATGGCATGTGTGTCAAATATCTTTGACTTTCTGGACTAGGATGAATGTAGTGGGATACTGATAGATCAGCATATAAGCTGAGAGATGTGAGGGTGCTGACAAGATAATTGGACTCCCCTCACTTCCTAAGAAGTGAGCCAATATGTTTGTTCCTACACAAAACATAAAGGAGTCCAAGAGATGAAGAATACAATAGCTGGCGTTGACCTGGCAAAAGAAGTTATCCAGGTCTGTACTTGTACCAACAATAAAGTACATTCCAATATTGAGATGACTCATTGCGAATTTCTTATCTGGTTGTTTAAGTCAAAATCAATGACCATTATATTTGAAGCCTGCGGGACCTCAAATTACTGGAAACAAAGAGCGATAGAAGCTGGTCACGATGCTCGCCTTATTTCAGCTAAGCTGGTGGCGTCTATCAGGCAAAATCAAAAAACGGATAAGAATGATGCCCTGGCGATTGCTCAAGCCTCACAATTAGCTGACATTCAGTTTATTAAGGGCAAGAGTGTTGAACAACAACAATTACAGTCAATGGTGCGTTTGCGAGAGCTTGCCATCAAACAGAAGACAGCGTCCAAGAATCAAATAAGGGCGTTGTTGTTGGAGTTTAATATTCGGGTATCCCCTAAACAAGGTGGTTTGAAAGGAGTCGTCGAATCACTTCTGGAAGACGCGGAAAACGGTTTTTCATTTGAGTTTAAACATGCACTTAATGCCGCTTGGGAGCTTCATTGGGGAATACTCGATTCAATTCGCGTTTATGACCGCTGCCTAGAGACTACGATTGAGGAGCATGATGACTGTAAACGCTTGCTTAAACTCGAAGGTGTCGGCACTTTAAATGCCATCGGTTTATATATCGCACTTGGCTGTGCTGATCTGGAGGTGTTTAACAAAGGAAAAGACGCTTCTGCCTGTATCGGTTTAACTCCGTTACAGCATTCTTCTGGCGGTGTCACAAAACTCGGTCATATCGGGAAAACTGATAAAAATACCACTCTTAGAAGTCAACTGATAACCGGGGCAATGGCAGTGGTCAATCAGGTGGTGAAAAGAGCCGCTGTGACGAAAAAGGAAGCTTGGATACAAGGTCTGGTTGCGCGTAGAGGTAAAAAGTGTGCAGCCGTTGCCCTGCCAATAAAACCGTGAGAACAGCCTATGTGCTGCTCACGCAAGGGACAGAATATAAGGTGGAGTTGGTGAGAGCTTAACAAAGAGTTTGACAATAAAAATACAAAATCGAAGATAAAAATCAGCGTGTTAATTCAGTTAGTTAACTAGAGCCTCGAGCTCGCTGACAAGATTTGAAAACACGTTTGCGTAAATATCCTGGAGCCAGAGTTAGCTACTCAATTAGAGCTCGTACATAAGTATGCATTTTATTTCTTTGATTGAGCACCTTTACTGTTGACACGAGGGGAGTCCACATAAGTTAACGACCCTGCTGCGACAAATCGCTCCATGACTAAAGCAAAAATGTACTAATACTACCGGTTTCTCGCTGCTACATAATTGGTGTGCAAACGCTTCCGACCACCAACCTTCAGCATAAAGCCGTCGACACTGTTCGCTATGTGATCCGGAGAATGTCTGATGGGAAATTAGATCTGGTTGAAGTTGCGTGAATCTACGTTCTGGCAGATTTTGGAAGAATGCGGTTGAATTGGTAGGGGTCTGATAGTCTGCATTGTGCAGCGGCTTCAACCGATCGACGCAACACTATATCTTAGATTGTGTATGCGTTGACGTCACCAGTCTTGGACATGTGCTTTGAGTCCGGTATATACTCGTCGATCAATTAAGCGAGCAATTAACTAACAAACTGATCCCTCGTTCAGTTTGGATTTATTGAGGCTTGTATAGAAATTGCAGGTGGCTATTTATGAAATGCTTTCGTATTGCTACTGCTCGTTCATCAGTTGCGGGCTACCGTGAAAGCCGGCGGCATCTCTTACTTTCAACCCCGGCTATGCTAGCTGGGATTCTCAGCTCTCCAAATCGTCTTTTTGCGGCACTTGATGGAGCTGAAACCAATGACAAATTGGATGAGTTTATTGCTGAAACTACGCAGATGGCTTCTGCGTTAAAGAGTGACGATTCTGCTGAGGGGCAAGATGCCTATGTGGCTTATCTGGCCGATGCTGTTTTGAGAGTAAAACAAGTCTCAAGAGACAATCTGAGCAACTCAAGTTGGAAAGGGTTTGACCCAGGTGTGTTCCTTGGTGCGCCTGGACGAAACAGCGCATTCTTTGTAGTGCACTTCGAATTAGAACCAAACGCCTTCCTGCCTCCACATTGCCATCCCAAAACTAGTGTTTGTACTCTCGGAATCGAGGGCTCAGCGACATTACGCCATTTTGAAGCTGAAGCCTCTGCACCGAATTACAAGACAGGCGGAGAAGCAGATTTCTTGATACGAGAATCTCGTCGATTGCAACTTGAAGCTGGAAGAATAAGTACACTCACTGAACATCGCGACAATATTCATTTGTTTGAAGCAGGCTCCAGCGGTGCTAGAGGAATCGACGTAACAACCGACTACGGCGGCGACGGATCGTTTTCTTTTCTCAGTTTTGATCACAATAAACCTGTAGAACAAGGTACTGACCTGTATCGTGCAAAGTGGATTGGGTCAAATATTTGAAGGCTGTTAGTTTGATCGATCTTTCCTCTTCAAATCCCCAGATCAAAGAATTGTATGCCGATGCTCGTACTACAGACTTCAGCGGTTATTGCCAATTGAGTTTATTGAAATTCTAGAGTTCGTGTTTCTATACAACCTCTATTTACTATCAGTATCCACAGATTGTGATTCGAAGCTACCTTACCTAACTGTGAGTTCAACCGGCCAACGCAACAAACACATTCAACCTATCAGCCGGCGTTTCATGTTCTACGGTCTTTCGCCGCCTCTCTGTACCAGCTTCAGCGGCTACGACCCTCATCAGCATCAAGCCGTCGACACTGGATCCTATGTTAGTCTGAGAATTCTTTGATCATGGAGGGTGCGTGTTTTTGTGTCTTGGGGAAAGTGGTGAAACGGTATCGGATAGACGGTGCTCCCTGTCAATTATTATGGTTAACTGGTCAATACCGAAGGATTTTATGCACAAGGTGAAATCAATGAATGAACGAGGTACGCTTACATTCTTCTGCGGGAAAATGGGAGCAGGAAAATCTACTAAATCCCAAGAACTAGCCACGGAGATTGGGGCTATTCGATTGTCTGAAGATGAATGGCTTGCAGCAATTTATCCTGAAGAAATAAAAGAGTTTAACGATTATATAAAGTATTCATCCCGACTTAAGCCCTTATTAAAGCCACATCTTCAGAAAGTTTTGATATCAGGAATTTCTGTAGTACTGGATTTTCCCGCAAACACTCAAAAGCAAAGACTATGGTTTAAGGAAATAATCTCGGAACATAATATTCCCCATAAGTTAATCTATCTTGAATTAGATAATCAAGTTTGTTTGGAGCAACTTAGCCTGCGTCGAGAGACAAACCCTGAGAGGGCGCACTTTGATACCGAAGAAACGTTTCATCTGGTTACAAGCTACTTCCAAGCCCCCTCCGATGAAGAAGGGTTTAATATTGAAGTGGTGCGTAGAAAAAATTCATAACAAAGCAAGCTATGCGATATTTTTTACGTTGCGCTCCATTTAGAAATTACTCCATACCATAGCAATATAGAGCGCTGGCAAATTAACTCTTAAACTGTACGGCATCTTGTCACCAATGCATCAAAGCTTTAAGAGTCAACATCTCTAACGAGCATCCTGAAAAGCTGAAACTAGATCACAGTTGGAGCCCTATTTAATTTCCAAATTGGCGGTAATAGGGTCAGGTCTCCAATTGCACGTTGTGGTCCCGCAATGGGGTTGAAGTTGTGCAGATGGAGACCTGACCCTGGAATTCCATTTTGAAAATTGTCTTCAGGGGGTAGCCCTTGAATAGACTTCTTTCAGGATATAAGTGCTGGCTCCCAAGGTACTGTAGGTGGTGCAGAGCATCATCAAAACAGTCACTGTCCAATAGCTCTACAGCATTGTTAAATTCTGATTGGTAGTAAGCTGGAATCCAATTAGGTAGAGACTCTAACCAAAACTCCTCTGCATGAGTGATTGGATACTGGGAATTTTCATATTTTAATAGATCATCGAATATCTCGTCCCATAGTTCGTCGTCAGGGAAATCTAATCTCGCAAAGTCAAAATCTGTGACATTTTGGATCATAGGCCTAGCCAAATATTTTTTCATTCATGCTGGCTACAACACTGGCGGTATGCCCTTCAGATAGGTGTGCATACCGTTTAACCATTTGAAGTGTTTTATGACCTAGCACTTCAGATATTTCTGCGAGTGACGCTCCATTCATCGCCAAATAACTGGCGGTTGAGTGGCGTAAGTCGTGGAACCTGAAGTCTCTAATCTGTGCTTTCCCTAATGCCTCGTGCCACGCTGAGTCTAACTCTTGGGGCTTATCTCGATTGATCTTGCTTGGGAACAGCAAGTCGGTATCAATTGGCCTTATTTTAGAGTGTGATTCAATTAGCTGTCTTGCAAGTCCGGCGAGAGGGACAACCCTGACTTCGCCATTTTTTGTTTTGAGTAACCTAATACGACCATTTCCCAAATCTATGTCGCGCCAACGGAGATTCATGATTTCGCCTCGTCTCATCCCTGTGGACAGAGCCAAAACAACTACTGTGTAGAGGTAGAGATTGTGGGAATCTTTACAAGCAGTGAGTAGGCGTGTTCTCTCTCCGACTTCATTAATCATAGATTCCTCAGAGAGAAATCGAATTCTTCCCCTTGGCTCTTTTGGCTTGCTAACTTTTAAGGTGGGAGACGAATCCAGCCAGCCCCATTCATTTACTGCGATTGAAAACGCATGAGAGAGAGCGGCGAGATACCGATTGACTGTCGCAGGGCTGCGTAATTTTTTGTTCTTTAATCTACCGCGTAATAGTTCGTCTCGATACTCGGCAATAAGTGTAGGTGTGATGTCTGCTAAGGAGTAGTGTCCGAGTCTAGCTTCCCACCAATGTAGCTGTGATTTCTGAAGCTTTGCGGCCTTGAGGGGCTTCAGAGGAAGCACATCACTCACATATCGTTCAGTAAGATTTGAGAATGTGTGCTTGCTAGCTTCAGCGGTTTTAAAATATCTTCGTTCTCGAATAGCTGATTCCGTAGCGGAAGCCCATCTTTTAGCATCAGTCAGCCTTTTAAAGGTGGCGCGTTGTGGGGGAAACCCCTTCAGCCTTACCTCTACTCTGTAAGAGGTGGAGTTGTCTTTGTTGGTGCGTTTTTGAATAGATGCCATGGCTCACGAACTCCGATACTAAGGATGAGCAATAAACTATTACAAATTGCAGCCTTAATCAATAACAGATATATAATCCGATTATGTATTGAATATATACTATTAAATTCAAATGCTTAAGTTTGTGATATTCAATATGGCGCACTTAAGGCGCAATTTAATGTAATAACCTGCTAAAGTTGTGCCTCTAGCTGGTGCTAATAGTTAGTGAGAAGCTCGGAGTCGCATGGTTTGGTGCAGGCAGGGCATAGTCAGAGTTGGATATACTATTCGATAATTGGAACATCGCTGCTCTGATTGCAAATTAAAAGAATACTGTATATACATACAGTATTATGTATTCAAAAAGCGGGGGTCAGTATGAGCAAAATAGAGTGGACAGAACAGACTTGGAATCCGGTCGTGGGGTGTACTAAAGTCTCTCCGGGCTGCAAGCATTGCTACGCTGAAACTATGTCACGGCGTCTAAAAGCTATGGGGACACCGGGCTACGAGAACGGATTTGAGCTTAGTATCAGACCAGAGAGACTCGAATACCCAATAATGCGATCAAAGCCAACCATGTACTTCGTTAACTCGATGAGCGATCTATTTCAAGAAGGTGTACCTTTTAAGTTCATCGACGAAGTATTTGAAGTGATAGAAAGCACGCCACGCCACACCTATCAGATTCTGACTAAGCGCAGTGAAATCATGCGGGACTATTTTTCATCTAGAACTGTTCCAGAGAACGCATGGCTTGGAGTATCCGTAGAAGACAGGAAATATGGCAAGCCGAGGATTCCCAATCTTCAATCTATTGATGCGAAGACTCGATTTTTATCAGTGGAGCCATTGTTAGAGGACGTCGGAAAGCTATCACTAGAGGGAATCCATTGGGTAATCGTTGGTGGTGAGTCCGGTGCTGGAGCTAGGCCGATGCAGGAAGATTGGGTAACAAGCATTCAGCGGCAATGTAGACAACAAAGAGTTGATTTCTTTTTCAAGCAATGGGGCGCATGGGGAGCGGATGGCGTCAAGCGATCTAAGAAAGCAAATGGAAGACAGCTACGTGGTAGAACGTGGGACATGATTCCAGCAATCGCCGTATAAATTTTCAATTACGAAGGAGAGTGGAGTGTGACCCAGATTCCTGAGGCATATCGAGAGCGGGAAGCCGCCTTCGTAAAACACACAATCCTTCGTTCATATCTCCAGCGACTATTCCTGATAATCGGTCGAAGCGTATCGCCAGTTATAAACTATGTGGATTGTTTTTCCGGCCCTTGGAAGGAAGGCGATGAAAAATTAAATGACACGTCCATTGGAGTATCGCTTGATCAAATTGCACAGTGTAGCAAGGAGCTTGAGGTAACCTTTGGTAGGAAAGTAAAGTTTCGTGCGCTTTATATCGAGAAGAATGTAGCTTCGTTTGCTAAGCTAAAATCCTTTCTCGCGGAACAACCCCATAAGAATATCGAAACTATGTGTATGCAGGGCGACTATACTGAACACATTGAAGATATTATTGCTTGGTGTGGAGGGGATTTTACTTTCTTCTTCGTTGACCCCACCGGATGGAAAGGCGTTGTAGACGCTGACACACTTCAACCGCTGTTGCGGCTTCCGAGATCGGAATTTCTAATTAATCTGATGTACGACTTCATTAATCGCGCATACTCAATTCCCAAGCATGCAGATGACATGGAGACATTGCTTGGCGAGTCTTTGAATTCTGACGCTGGACAGAACATAGAGCGTAAGCCGCACATTCTTAATGGTTACAGGAATAAGCTTAACCAAGAATACAAAGGTCGCACTACATTCGTGCCAATCAATCGAAGTGGCACGAATCGAGTATTGTATTTCTTGGTGTACCTAACTCGAGACGCTACTGGGATGAGGGTGTTCAAGGAAGAATCGGAAAAAATGAAGAATGTTCAGAGAGTTGCGCAACAAGAAATAAAATTGCGGCAGCAATCGTATTCGGGTACTGATGACATGTTTGGCGGTGAGGATGACGTACAAAGTAATCTATCGGCTAAGGATATATCGGAGAACATATACGTAGCCAAACGATTTCTCCTATCGAAATTGACGACTAGGCCTTTGGAAATCAACAGGGAAGTCTGGGCAGATTTTCTGGAAGACTCCAATTTGTATCCGAGTGATTTACAGGGAGCTATGAAATCTTTAGTTAAAGAGGGCGCTGTTGAGAACTTGGATGCTAGTGTATCTCGCCGTACCAAATATATCGTCAAGGCAGATTCATATCCCAACAAAGGCGAAAGGTGGGTTTTGACCGCAGCTACGGATTATTAAGTTGTCTTTAAGTGCGCCGAGAGTGCGCCTGTTAGAATTCGCACAAAGGCTGCTTGTAGCTAACGTATTGATAAAATTGGTGGGCCTACTAGGACTCGAACCTAGGACAAACGGATTATGAGTCCGCTACTCTAACCAGCTGAGTTATAGGCCCTAATTTACTGCCCTGTCGTAGGAGCTGGCTGCACCGCCGACAGGAGTGGAATTCTACTTAATTATGCGTCCGCTGGTAAGCCCTAGAAGCCGACGGCGTTGGCTTTTTCCACAGCCTTGGCGTCTGCTTGTACTTGCTGGACAAAATCAACTGCAAAAGGATCTGGATAGATATCTTCTGAACCTTTGGCAATCTCTTCATAGACATGCACTGCAACCGAATCAGGTGAGACTTTGTCCATCGGCACGTCCTTGGCCATATCAGTGTCGACTGGGCCTGGGAAGACACCAGAGACCAGTGTGCCTTGTTGGGCAAGTTCTACACGCAGTGCCTGAGTCAATGAGCGACCGGCGGCTTTCGATGCAGAGTAACCTGGAGCGAAGGCAAAGCTGCTTAGGCCAGCAACCGATAAAATATTCACAATAGCGCCACCGTTCGCCTTCAGAACAGGAGCGAAGGCAATGCACATCTTCATGATGCCAAAGTAGTTAACTTCCATTTCCATGCGCTTACCTGACTCATCGGGATTGCCGATAATAGGGCCGCCACCACCCATGCCTGAGTTGTTGATGAGTATTTCAACATCTCCGGCCGCGGCTGCCGCCGCATTCACTTGATCCTGGTTGGTGACATCCAGAGTTAGTGTTACTACTCTGTCGTCATTGAGAGCAACAAGGTCTGCTAATTTGGATTCGTCTCTTGCTGTGGCGTACACTTTCTTCGCGCCCATCTCCAATGCCTGTACTGCAAAACTCTTGCCTATGCCGCGGTTAAAACCGGACACTAAAACTACTTTGCCCTTGATAGATACGCCTGGCATGAAACTCTCCTAATAGTTGAATAAAATAAAATCAATATGATTCTTAACAGCCGCTAACTCCAGGCATCGAATGTGATGAGTTCGGGTCAGGGTGGGCTGCAGATGAATCGGCTCCACTGCTGTGCAATGGAACCGTAAACTCGGATTTTACTCGTCGAGGAAACTGCGAAGATGATCGGAGCGGGTAGGGTGCCGCAGTTTGCGTAGCGCCTTTGCTTCTATCTGTCGTATTCGCTCACGGGTTACATCGAACTGCTTGCCCACTTCTTCCAAGGTGTGGTCGGTATTCATATCGATACCGAATCGCATTCTTAGTACCTTCGCTTCTCGTGCGGTCAAGCTGCCAAGTACATCTTTGGTTGCCTCACGCAGGCCTTCATCGATAGACGAATCTACAGGTGAATCAACTGTGGCGTCTTCGATAAAATCACCCAGATGTGAATCTTCATCATCACCAATTGGTGTTTCCATGGAGATAGGCTCTTTCGCTATCTTCAGAACGCGGCGTACCTTGTCTTCCGACATATCCATTCTCTCGCCTAATTCTTCAGGCGTAGGCTCGCGGCCTTTCTCGTGTACCATCTGCCGTGAGATTCGATTCAGCTTATTGATTGTCTCAATCATGTGAACCGGGATGCGAATCGTTCTTGCCTGGTCAGCAATAGATCTGGTGATAGCCTGTCGAATCCACCAAGTCGCATAAGTCGAAAACTTATAACCGCGGCGGTATTCAAACTTATCTACCGCTTTCATCAGGCCTATGTTGCCTTCCTGAATCAGATCCAGAAATTGTAGGCCACGGTTGGTGTATTTCTTGGCGATAGAGATAACCAAACGTAAGTTAGCCTCAACCATTTCTTTTTTCGCTCGCCGTGACTTCGCTTCGCCGATAGACATCTGTCGATTGATGTCCTTGATCTCGGAAATCATCAGGCCAGTCTCTTCTTCTATCAGCCGAATTTTCTTCTGGGCTCGCAGAACTTCAGTTTTTACATTAACCAATAATTCTGAGTAGGCTTCTTTTTCTTTAATGTGTTTGTCAATCCACTTCTCATTTACTTCGTTGCCTGGGAAGCTGGCAATGAACGTCTTACGTGGCATTTTTGCACTACGGACACACAGACTTAGTACCGTGCGCTCGTGACGACGGAGTCGAGTCAGTACCGCGCGGATATGACTGAGCAGAGGCTCAAACTGTCTTGGAGTGAGTTTGAAGCTTTTGAATACTTCGCCAAGTTTTTCAAGTTCGGCAGCGGAGAGTGCATGATCACGTCCACGTTTGCCTACGACTGCGCTTGTCAGTTCATACTGTTCGCGCAATTCGGTAAAACGAATTCGCGCCTCTTCAGGATCTGGACCGACGGCTGCTTCATCGTCGTCATCGAGTCCTGCTGCCTTCTTTTCTTCAGCGGTTTGTTGACTTACCGCAGGTGGGCCTACGGGGATTTCTTCATCGGAAGTATCCAGGTAGCCAGTTATGAGTTCGTTCAATCGGCGCTCATCGCTATCGATTAAGGCGTATTCGTTCAGCACGTGTTCAACAGTGCCTGGGAAATAAGCCATAGCCTTCATTAGCTCACGCAGGCCTTCTTCGATGCGCTTGGCGATTACTATCTCACCTTCGCGGGTTAGTAGTTCAACCGTTCCCATTTCCCGCATATACATGCGCACAGGGTCTGTGGTTCTGCCGGCTTCATTCTCTACAGCAGCTAGGGCGGCTGCCGCTTCTGCTGCTGCTACTTCATCGGCACCCGAGTCATTTTCTTCGTTGAGCAATAAGGCATCGGCGTCCGGTGCGGCTTCAAACACCTTTATGCCCATGTCGTTAATCATTTGAATAATATCTTCGACCTGATCCGGATCGGAGATGGATTCTGGTAGATGGTCGTTGACCTCGGAATAGGTCAGATAACCTTGTTCCTTGCCCTTTGCGATTAAGGCTTTAAGGCTGGATTGTGGTGCAATTAGATCGGCCATGAACTCTCGTCTCCCTGGCTTCGAAGCCAGGTAGTGGGTGGATAAAAGTGAGCCGGGCATTATATAGGGTTAAAGCCCGCTTTGTACACGATTGAACTTGCTAATTTAGACCATTTTCAGAGCCATTTAGTTCTGCTATTTGTAAAGGATTTAGGCTGTGTTGGGCGCTGAGTCTTCAGGGTCTCGCTCGTCTGTGGGCTTATTTGGCGGAGGATCCATATCTGCCTCCTCGGAATCACCGAATTCGCTGCCAGGCAGGGGAATAGAGTCGACAGAGGCACTGAATCTGGATTTCAGGGTTTCTTCCAGACGCTGCTGCTCAAGTTTGGCGGTTATATCCGACAATATCTTGTCAAGAATCTGGAGAAATTCCTGTTCTACACCTTCGACCGGGGTAATGTTCTCGCTCTTTAGTCGGGTTATTTGATTGCCGAAACTGGAACCACTGCAATATCCCAGCAGAGTCGGGGTATCAGTATCCGGATCTCGTTTCATCATCTCAATTAGCGAGAGCAGTAACTGCCGACCTTCGTCTCCCGCGGAGTGGAGAAGGGACAGGTCTTGGCTTATAGAATGTGCAATCTCCGGATTGTGTAGCAGCAGTTCGATTGCCTTTACTGCTGCTGGCTTACGGTACACATGCAGGCTTGAGATTTTTGCTGTAGATCTGGAGTCCCAAGATTTTGAGCCGTGACTTGCTTGGGAAGAATAGCTTGGAATATCTGTGTTTGGTGGCTGCGGCGACTGAGTTGCACCCTGTTGCGTGTGGGTCGGCTGCATCTGCAACAGCTTGTCCAGCGATTCGCTGGCTACACCCAGAGTTTCAGTTAGTCGATCCAACATCAATTGGCCATAGACTCCGCGAGGAAATTTTCCAACTAAGGGCTTTGCAAGATTGCTTAATCGAGCTCGACCTTCGATGGTTTTAATATCCAGCCCCTGGGACAGTTTGTCGAAGAAGAACTGCTCCAGCGGGGCAGCTTGTTCGATAAGGTCATTGAATTTATCCTCACCAATTTTTCTCACCAGGGTGTCGGGATCTTCCCCTTCGGGCAAGAACAGGAATTTCACCTGCCGTCCGTCTTCCATCTGCGGCAGGCTTGCTTCCAGAGCTCTCCAGGCAGCTGTTCGACCTGCTTCATCGCCATCGAAACAGAACACGATTTCAGGTACCAAGCGAAATAGCCGCGTGAGATGTCTGGCACTGGTGGCAGTGCCAAGAGTTGCGACCGAATTGCGAATACCCATTTGAGCCAGAGCAATCACATCCATATAACCTTCTACGATAAGAATGCGCTTGAATTTATTGTTAAACTTCTTCGCTTCAAAAAGCCCGTAAAGCTCGGCGCCTTTGTGAAAGACGGCGGTTTCCGGAGAGTTTAGATACTTGGGTTTGTCATCCCCTAAAACCCGTCCGCCAAAGGCGATTGTGCGGCCTCGGCTATCTCGAATGGGAAACATAATGCGGTGTCGAAAACGGTCATAGTAGCGGCTTTCCTCTGCCGCGGTTTTCTCCGCTTCGTTTGAATTGCGTGGCTCTTTTTCAATTACCAAGCCGGCGTTTAAGAGTGACTTCTTTTCATCGGCATTGTCGGCGATCGCGGTTAGCAGCTTATCCCAGCCCGGCGGCGCATAGCCGAGACAAAAGTCTCGGGCCACCTCACCACTGACACCGCGCTCCTTTAGATAGTCGACAGCGGACTTGCGCTGATCATGATGGCGTAACTGGTACTGATAGAATATGCTGGCTCGCTCAAGAGCGGCAAATAGCTTGCTGTTTTCGGATTGCCTACGCGTTGCTTGCGCGCTCTCTTCGCGCGGCACCTCCATGCCATTGTCTTTCGCCAGTGACTCTACCGCCTGTGGAAAATCTACTTGATCGAAATCCATAATGAAGCCGATGGCGTTGCCGCCGGCGCCACAACCGAAACAATAATAGAATTGCTGCTCTGGTTGCACACTAAACGAAGGTGTCTTCTCTTTATGGAAAGGGCAACAGGCCGAGTAGTTTTTTCCGCTTTTCTTCAATGTGACTCGTTTATCCACCACATCGACAATATCGGCTCGGCTAAGCAGATTGTCGATGAATCCTTGAGGAATGAGTCCAGCCATTGCTGTGTAAAATCCAGATTGAGCCAACTAGTGGTTAATTGAATGGTCAGCGCGTTCAAGCGATCAATTGAAAACGCCGCCTGCGAGAGCCATTGTATCCAAATCTAGGTGTAGTTGCTTTCGGAAGGACTCGCAAATATCAATCAAGCAGAGTCCGGGGCGATGGGAACGGTCGGCTGCGGTCTAGGCCAGCAGCGCTTTTATCTGCTTGCTGACTTCCGCCATATCGGCACGGCCAACTACCTGAGGCCGGACCAAATTCATGACTTTGCCCATTTCTTGCATCGAAGCAGCACCGGATTTGGCAACAGCTGACTTGATGATTTGCTCGAGTTCGGCAGCTTCCAGAGGCTGCGGTAGAAACTCTTGAATGACTTCTATCTCGAACTGCTCTTGCGCAGCCAGTTCTGGTCGGTCGGCAGACTCATACTGTCGTATTGATTCACGACGTTGTTTAATCATCTTGTCCAAAATGCCAATAATTCGCGCGTCATCGGCATCGATGCGTTCATCAATTTCTACTCTTTTTATGTCAGACAGGGCAAGGCGAATGGTGCCGAGACGGGGTTTGTCTTTGGCCCGCATAGCATCTTTCATTGCTTCTGTGATAGTTAGTTTTAGTGGGCTGTCAGACATGAGTTTCCGGGTACCTGCAGAGCGCAGGAGGGCAAGCATGGAGATTTTGCTCGCCCGGTGGCACGACTAATACAATCGTTGGTTTTTCTTACTTTCGCGCTGTACTTTCTTTAGATGACGCTTAACTGCAGCTGCAGCTTTACGCTTGCGCACGGATGTTGGCTTCTCATAGAATTCTCTACGACGCACTTCAGCCAAGATACCAGCCTTTTCACAAGAGCGTTTGAAGCGGCGCAGGGCCACGTCGAAAGGCTCGTTCTCTTTAAGTTTTACTTGGGGCATTGAGCTAAACACCTACCTTAATAGTTTTGCTGTTAAATTTTTACAAACAAGCTAAGTTTACTTGCAGCTCCGCTCCAGCAAGGGTCGCGGAATTACAGGGGCGCTAATATTAATGCCCCAAGGCGCTAATTGCAAAAGAATTAGCCCTAAATCACGCGGAATACGGCCGAATTGCAAGTAATTTGGGATATGCCCAACTATTTGGCATGATTGCCCCTTTCTAGAACCTGCAAATTTTTATATGAGAGAACTAATTCGTTGATAGTACTGGGTATTGAAACATCTTGTGATGAAACCGGAGTCGCGCTGTATGACAGTGAGAAAGGGCTGCTGGCAGACTGTCTCTACAGCCAAATAAAGATTCATGCACAATACGGTGGCGTAATTCCCGAACTCGCCTCCAGGGATCATATTCGCAAAACCTTGCCCTTAATCAAGGAAGTTGTTGCCAAAGCCGGCATACAGCAATCTGATATTGGCGGAGTAGCGTATACAGCAGGACCAGGTTTAGTTGGAGCCTTGTTAGTAGGGGCCGCTATCGGCAGGTCTTTAGGCATGGGCTGGGGTGTGCCAACCCTGGGGGTACACCATATGGAGGGACATTTGTTGGCCCCGATGCTGGAAGCGCAGCCACCAGAGTTTCCCTTTGTAGCCTTGTTGGTGTCGGGTGGTCATACCCAGTTGGTGAATGTTGAGGGTATTGGCCGTTATACGCTGCTAGGTGAATCGCTTGACGATGCGGCTGGTGAAGCCTTCGATAAGGTTGGCAAAATGTTGGGCCTACCTTATCCGGGTGGCCCCCATGTGGCGAAATTGGCGCAGCAGGGTGTGGCTGGAAAATTTAACTTTCCGCGACCCATGACCAACCGCCCCGGTCTGGATTTCAGTTTTAGTGGTTTGAAAACTGCAGTACGCACAGCGATTGCCGAAGTCAGTGATCCTGTCAGTGGTCTTGATGATCAGCAGCGAGCAGATATTGCGCTAGGCTTCGAGCAAGCCGTAGTAGCAACCCTAGCCATTAAGTGCGCCCGAGCAATGCAGCAAACTGGATTGCGCAGCTTGATTATTGCCGGCGGTGTTTCCGCAAATTTGAAGCTGCGTGAGGTATTGGAGGAAACCGTGGCAAAGAGTCAGGGCAAACTGTTCTATGCGCAAGCGCGTTTCTGCACCGACAATGGGGCCATGATTGCCTATGCAGGATGTCAGCGTCTTTTAGTTGGCCAACAGGACGACCTGGAAATTCGCGCACAGCCCCGCTGGTCATTGGAGGCTCTGCCAGCAATTTGAGGATATCTAATCAGTTCTGCGAAGCTCTGCGCACAGCAATCAATCAGAACTCACCGTAGTTATTTTTAATCAAGGATTAGCAATGGATATCGTATATATTCGTGAGCTTGAAGTAGAAACCATTATTGGCATCTATGATTGGGAACGGGAACAAAAACAAACTGTCAGTCTGGATCTGGAAATGGGCGCAGATATCAGTTTTGCTGCGAGTAGCGAAGACATAGCGAAAACTCTTGACTACAAGGCTGTCGCGAAGCGACTAATCGATTTTATTGAAGGCTCAGAGTTTTTCCTGGTTGAGACCATGGCTGAGAATATTGCACAGCTGGTGTTAGCAGAATTCCCGGTTCCCTGGCTTAAACTTCGAGTGGGAAAGCCAGGCGCCGTTACCGGATCCAAGGATGTGGGAGTCATTATTGAGCGTGGTAACAAATAATTTGATTATTGTCCGCAGGGCGAGCCCGGCTTGACTACGCTGGCGCTTAGCATTGGTAGTAACATAGACGCCGAGTCGAATATTCGAGCGGCGTTGTCCGAGCTGGCCGCAGAGTTCGATGATATGCAGTGCTCAACAACCTATGAAAGCCTTGCCGTCGGCTTCGAGGGCGATAATTTTCTTAACCTGGTTGTACTAGCTGAAACTGATAAGCAGCTTCAGGATATTGCAGAATTTCTGAAAGCGCTGGAAGACAGCTTGGGACGAGATCGTAATCAGACAAGATTCTCTGGCCGTACTATGGATATTGATATTCTGCTGTATGGTACTGAATCGGGGGAAAGCTATGGTATTGAATTGCCGCGACCTGAAATAACAGAAAACGCCTTCGTCCTGCAGCCCTTGGCAGAATTGCTGCCTGGTCAAATTCATCCTGCCACCGGATTGCCCTATCAGCAACTCTGGGAAAACTATGATAAATCGCGGCAGCAGCTCTGGCCGGTAGATATCACCTGGGACCCTCTGATTAACTCCAAACCAAATGCTCCGAAGGGCGCGACCTGAAGCGTCCATCTTCGTCGTTGCCGTTGTTACTAAGGGAGTGACCATTAGCGGCAAACAGCGTCTAGAATCTGTATTCTTCAGGTCACGCAAATTTGGAGTTAATCAGAGGGTCCCTAGTTTCTGCAAAAAACTGCTTCCTAAGCGTTCATGCCAAGATAATTGCGTTGCTGCTCTATCGCCAGCAACCATTTTTGTATCGAAGGGTAGTTGTCTAAATCGAATCCCCCTTCGTGAGAGACATGGGTGTAGGCGTACAAGCTAATATCTGCGATGGTGGGAACATCGCCGATCAGAAATGGCGACTGCCGAAGTTGAGTTTCCATTACTGACAAGGCCTTGTGGCCGCCGGCCTGCTTTGCCTGATATTCGGCTTCTCTATCCTTGGGCAAGCCAAGATATTTTCGAATAAAGCGGGCGGTGGCGATGTACGGTTCATGGCTATACTGTTCGAAGAATTGCCACTGCAAAACTAGAGCCCTTTGGTAGCGGTCGCTGGGAAGAAAATCGGTTCCCTCGGCAAGATAATTCAATATCGCATTGGACTCAGTCAGATAGCTGCCATCTGTTAAAACCAGAACCGGAATACGAGTGTTAGGATTAATTTTCTTAAATTCGTCAGTATGTGTTTCTCCGGAGAGAATATCAACAGCAACCCACTCATGTTCGATTTCAAGAAAGCTCATCAACAATTTTATTTTGTAGCAATTGCCGGATTGGATATCACCATAAACCTTGTACATAGGACCTTCCAGATTGCTCCGCTTAGAAAATTTCAAGTAAACGTCGTTACACCAGATAACGCCCGCCATCTACACGAATAGTTTGCCCAGTTACATAACTAGCTTCAATGGCCAAGAAGAAGACAGTGTCGGCAATATTCTGAGCATCGCCAAGTGCTTGCAAGGGAATTTTTTCGAGCATCTTTTTTCGTCCCGCCAGCACTGCTGGATCGGAATCATCCTCAAGTGATGGAGGCCATAATATGGCGCCGGGGGATACCCCGTTCACTCTTACCCTTGGCGCCAACTCCTTTGCCAGGGATTTTGTCATGGCTTTTACGCCTGCCTTGGCGATACTGTAAATAGGGAAACCCTTTAGCGGATTATCAGCATGAGTATCAACCATATTGACTACAGCACCATTTCGCTTGATCAGTTCGGCGGACAGTTGCTGAGTCAAGAAAAATGCAGCACGAAGATTGCTGTCAATTAGATCGTCCCATTGCTCGTGACTGCATTCGCCTAGTGCGCCAGGATAAAACGCGGATGCATTGTTTATCAAGACATCCAGTCTGTGAAAACTATTTAGCACGGCGATGGCAAGAGCCTGCACTTGATCTTTGTTGGTAAGATTTGCTTGCATTGCAATTGCTGAGTCTTCGCGCAGCGAATTAAGTTCGGCAACTAGTTTCTCGGCGGCTTCCACAGAACTATTGTAATGAATTATTACATTAAAACCTTCGGTGTGAAATTTTCTCGCCGTGCATGCCCCCAATCGTTTACTGGCGCCGGTTATAAAACAGGTTTTGTTAAAGCTTGGCTTGTTAATTAGCTCACCCATATTTGCTGCACCGTCAGCGCTTAGCTTGTATTTTAGCGGGATTGAGGCGTGCGAGAATGTCAGCAAGTAGAGCGAGTCGGCTCTGCTGGACAAATTCTTGCGGATTCCTGGGCTGCGCGTTCTCGAGCAGTGCGCCGATATCCAGCGCTGACAGCTCTGCTAAAATGTTGGACAGGTACTGATTCTGCGGATACTCGCGATCTTCAAGACCGGCGCGACCTCGGGCATCGGCCTCGCAGGCCAATAGAAACTTTTGCACACGCTCGGGTCTACGAAAGCCATCAAGTGCTTCGATTAATTTTAGTAATGTGGCGGGTCGAAGCTCCCTTATGCGGTGCAATTTGGTGTGATGCTCACACACCAATGCCGCCAATTGCGCAAATTCGTTCGGTACATGTAAGCGCTTTGTAATATCTGACTGCAGCGCTAAACCTAATGTTTCATGGGCGTAATGGCTGGGCCATTTCTCGGGGTCGGTTACCCCTTTGCCCACGTCATGCACTAAGCTTGCATAGCGCACAACTGGATCTTCAGTTAGTTTGGTGGCCTGTTGCAGGCAGAGTAAAACATGAACGCCGGTATCTATTTCAGGATGGTGTTTCTTCGGCTGCGGCACACCAAACAGTCGATCTACCTCCGGTAAAATTTCCTTCAGCGCACCACAGTCACGCAACACCTTAACAAAGACATCAGGCGCCGCTGAGGCCATGGATTGTTCTATTTCATGCCAAACTCTTTCTCGCACCAAGGCATCTAATTCACCGCTGCTGACTATATCGGCCATCAACACCAGAGTCTCTTGAGCAACTCGAAATCCCAAAGGAGCGAACCGTGCTGCGAATTTTGCAACTCGCAAAACCCTAAGTGGGTCTTCAGCAAAGGCAGGAGAAACGTGGCGCAGCACGCGATCCTGTAAATCCCGGCGGCCATTGTAGGGGTCGATGACTTCACCGTCTAATGATTCTGCCATGGCGTTTATGGTCAGATCGCGGCGCTGTAAATCCTGTTCAAGGCTAACCGTTTCTGATGTGTCAAATTCGAAGCCGAGGTAACCGGCACCGACTTTTCTTTCTGTTCTGGCCAGAGCATATTCTTGTTTGCTTTCGGGATGAAGGAACACGGGAAAACCTTTGCCGACCTGCAAATAACCTTTCTCTTTCATTGCCTTGGCGTTACTGCCGACTACCACCCAATCTTTGTCACGAACGGGAAGGTCTAACAATTTATCGCGAACCGCGCCGCCGACTAAATATATGTCCATGATCTTGTTAATGTCTTGCCTGTGTAATCTTTGTATTGCTATTCAGATGAGTCGATCAATAGACATCGACTTAACTGGGAATGGAATACAATTGGTGATCTTCGAGTCGCATCAGTGTGAGTTCCCGTCCCCAAACATAACCCGTATCCAGTGCATGAACATGGCTCTTGCCAGTCTCGCCTTCAAGCGCTGCCCAGTGCCCGAACAAGATTGTGGTGCCGGGGGTAATTTGTTCGTACTCAAACCACGGTCTGTAACCCTCAGGAGCGGAACTCAGGCCTTCTTTAACAGTTAGCTGCATGGTGCCAATCTCATCGCAGAAGCGAACACGGGTTAAATAATTGGTAATAACCCGTAAGCGATCCATTCCCTCTAACTGGTCATGCCAGCGAGTGGGAGTGTTCCCATACATATTCCGTAGAAATTTCTTGTAGTTGGAGTCTTGCAGTGCATATTCTACTTCGGCAGCCAAATCCAAGGTTTTCTGCAAAGACCAGTGCGGTGCAATTCCGGCATGCACCATTAAAAAATTTTCCATGCCCTTGTTGGTATCAACACTGTCATAGTGTGCCAGGGGTTGTGTTCGCAGCCAATCGCAGAGTCGTTGGCAGTCTGGTGACCCCAAAAGTTCATCTAAGGTGTCTTTGCTACGCATCGGTGCGCAGGCTTCGTGAATCGCAATAAAGTGTAAATCATGATTGCCCAGCACAAGCTGTATTGAGCTGCCCATGTCCTGAAGGAAGTGCAATGTATCCAGTGAGTCTGGTCCGCGATTAACAAGGTCGCCCACACACCATAGCTTGTCATGATCAACCGAAAACTTAACTTTTCGTAAAAGCTTTTTTAGGGGTTTATAGCAGCCCTGAAGGTCTCCAACTACGTAGGTACTCATCTGGTCTGCGCGCTGGATGCTGGGGAAAAATTCATAGAAAAACAGTATATCACTAGTGGTGTACGGCTGGCGCGCCTTCCAAACACACCGGGGTTCTAGTGAACAGCCAACGGTGGAGCCAATAGGAACGGGGGTATTTCGGCGGTAAATTTTTCTCCACTGGCACTTAGCATTTCGTAGTCTCCTTGCATACTGCCAATTTGAGTCTCTATAACCGCACCGCTGGTGTAGTGAAAGGATTGACCGGGCAAAATTTCAGGTTGCTGTCCTATTACACCGGCGCCACGTACTTCTTCAACTTTCTCATTGTCGTCTGTGATGTGCCAGTATCGATTCAATAGCTTGACCATTTCACTGCCCTGATTGCAAATCTCTACCGTGTAGGCGAAGGCATAGCGATCAGAGGCGGGATCTGAATGCTCCTGCAAATAGCGTGTATTTACTTCGATTCTAATGTCTTGTTTACTGTTCATGGATTGTTAAACGCCTTTAGGTAGATACAGTTGGCTTAGCTTTCTCCTGCTTTCTTAGGGAGCCTCTGAACAAGTCTATGACCACTCTGCGGGAGTCTGGTGCGAACTGATGCAAGGCGTCGTGCGCACCAAGCGCGACAACGCCGCAGTACGGCTGCAGGCCCCGCCCGGAGGGGCCTGCAGCCAATCCTGCTCTCTGCGTTGCGCTTTCTTGGCAGGCCCGACGAAAGTACGTCTTGATAGCAGGATTGGCTGTAGGCCAGAGAGGTCATAGACTTGTTCAGAGGCTCCCTAGTTCCGCTTCGCTTAGGGCATCACTGATTTTCACGTAGTCAGTGAGGCTCAGGTTCTCCGGTCTTAGCCGTATATTTATGTCTAGTGCATCTAAGACTTCTTTAGATATGAGTGTCTTCATGCTGTTTTTCAAGGTCTTGCGTCGCTGATTGAAGGCGGTGCGAACCACTATTTTTAAGCAGTCCACGTCTCTCGCCGGCACTGGAAGCTTGAGGTGAGGGGTAATCCTCACTATCGCCGAGTTAACCTTAGGCTGCGGAGTAAATGCCTGAGCAGGCACATTGAATAGTTTTTCAGCTTCGCAAAAATATTGCAACATCAAGCTCAGCCGGCCGTAATTCTTGTCACCGACTCCAGCGGATAGTCTCTCCACCACCTCCAATTGCAACATAAAGCTCATATCCTTTATGTTTTTGTAGTATTTCAACAGATGAAATAGCACTGGTGTAGAGATGTTATAGGGAAGGTTGCCTATTATGCGAATCGGCTTGTCGGCAACGATGAGTTGCTTGAGGTCGAATTTCAATACATCTTGTTGGTGAATATGCACATTGCTGTGGTCGCGGAATTGCTTGCATAGGTGTTCGGCCAGGTCGCGATCCAGTTCAATCAAGTCCAGCCTCGCACCCGATTCGGCCAATTGTTCCGTGAGGGCGCCCTGTCCCGGTCCAATCTCCAACAGATGGTCATCTTTTTTTGGTGCTACTTCGCGGATAATGCGATCGATGATGTGTTGATCATGCAGGAAGTTTTGACCGAATCGTTTTCGCGCACGATGTTCAGTACCAGTACTTAGCGTTACTGCTTTTCTTTGCGCCACTAAACTGGCCTCCAATGACTAGACATTTCCACCGCAGTGTTAATGGCGTTGTAGAGACTGCCAGTTTGCGCCTCACCACTACCGGCCAGATCCAGCGCGGTGCCGTGATCCACCGAGGTTCTGATAATCGGCAGGCCCAGGGTTATATTGCTGGCAGCGCCGAAACCCTTGTATTTTAGAACCGGCAAGCCCTGATCGTGATACATGGCCAGCACTGCATCGGCGCTTGCCAGATATTTTTCCGTGAATAGCGTGTCAGCGGGTAGAGGCCCGATTAGATCCATACCCTGTTGTCGAAACTCGCTTAACACAGGTTCGATGATGTCGATTTCTTCCCTGCCAAGATGTCCGCCTTCACCCGCGTGTGGATTCAATCCACATACCAATATTCTAGGTGCTGTGATGCCAAACTTGGTTTGTAAGTCTTGGTGAAGAATGGAAATTATGTTTTCTAACAGGTCTTTTGTAATGGCAGCCGGCACAGCACTTAAGGGGAGGTGAGTCGTGGTCAGTGCCACTCTTAGACCCTGGGTAGCCAACATCATCACAGTTAGTTCTTGCTGGAACAGCTCAGCCAGGTATTCGGTGTGCCCGGAAAAACTGATACCGGCATCGTTGATGATGCTTTTTTGCACTGGGCCGGTAACCATAGCAGCGCATTCTCGGTCCGCTACAATTTTCGCGGCGAGTCGCAGAGTTTCCAAAACGTATTCAGCATTACTTCTATGCAATTGTCCTATGACCACCTTGCTGCGCAACTTAACTGGTAGCACCGTTAACTCGCCCGCCAGAGATGGACTTGCGGGAGTCGCTGGTTCGAACTTCTTTATGCGCAGCGGAAGTTTCAAAAAGCGTGCTCGTTCTTCGAGTAATGAAGGGTCGGCAACGATTACCAATTCAACATCGGCCGGAGGCTGCTGGGCTATCTGTATGCACAGATCAGGGCCAATACCGGCGGGTTCGCCTGGAGTGATAGCTATTCGGTGAGTCACTAGGCATGTCCTGCTGGGCTAACGGGGAATATGTTATTGTGTTCAGTGTGAAGGAGAACTAGTCAATAAATTCGACGAATGCTTCTTCGCGAATTTCGATCAGCCAGTTTTGCAATTCCAAATCGAACTTACGATTACGCAACGCATTTTCAGCCTGATTTCGAATGTAGATTGTACTTAAATCAGATACCCGTCGCTCTAATACTTCTGCAATATGCCAACCGGTCTGTGATCGAAAGGGTTCACTAAGCACGCCGATTTCGAGTGAGTCTATGACGGCAGCCATGTCGGGTGGCAGGCGGCCTTCGTTAATCCAATCCATATCGCCACCGGCTACAACGGTACTGTCGTCATCGGAATTTTGTCGAGCTAATGCAGCGAAATCAGCGCCATTAATGATTTGTTCTCGCAGATCGCGTATCGCCCGCTCTGTTTGCTGTTCATCGCGGATCTCATTCGGCGTTAACATGATGTGACGGATATTGGATTGTTTCACCATCTGTTCCGTGCCGCCCGCCTTATTGGCCAATTGGATCAGGTGAAAGCCGTTACCGGCTTCGATTGGACCTTCCACATCGCCAATGGCCATACCCTCCACTAATTCTCGAAACAGGGTTGGTAATTGTTCAGCTTTGCGCCATCCGAAATCGGTGCTCAGGATTTGAAAAGATTCAGATTGCTGAGCCGCAGCCTTGACTGCATTGAAGTTATCGCCTTCTTTAATTCGGGCAAATAAATCAGCTGCATATTTTAGTTTGCTTTGTTTAACCGCGGGTGTTTCCTCACTGCCAGTGGGAATAAGTAGGTGTTCAACCAGATAATCAGGAGCCATAACTTCCCGGCCCGTTTCAGAGTTTAGAAAATTATCTATTTCTTGCTCAGTGATCTGTATGCGTCGATTTACCATGCCTCTCTGCAACTCTTGCAGTGTCATCTGTTTTCGAACTTGTTCACGAGTTTGTAGATAAACACCCGCCTCGTTTAATGCTGCCAAATATTCATCGAAGGTCAAATTATTGTTCTCAGCCATGGAGACAAGCACACGATTGACTTCGTCGTCGGTGAATCGAATACTGACCCGCTCAGCGAATTGCATCTGCAAATTCTCCAATACCAGGGCATCAAGTACTTCTTTTCTAAATACCTCTTCCTCAGGCAGTGGACGATCGGCGCGGGCTGCGTTTTGACGAATTTCTAACAGGCGTGATTCGAGCTCGCTCTGCAGAACGACACCCTCATCCACCAATGCCACGATCTTGTCCAGTAGCACTCGCTGAGCCGTCGCGGGCATGATCGCGGTAGCCAGCGCGAACCCCATGCCGAGACACAGGTAGAGGCCGATGCTGCGCAAGAAACCGGCCTTGGTAAGCTTGTTTCGTTCGCTGATTGTTGCTGACTTGGCGTTCACACTATTCATCTTCAAACTCTCTAAAACCTCTTATGCCATCGCTCAGCAGATTGCTGATTCCGCCGCCGGTGATGTTTCCTAGTCCATTTAGGGTGAATTGGACAAAAATCCCTTGATTCGGTTCGATATTAGGAACAAACAATTCGTCTTCGTCAACCCATTCTCTTGCAATAAGCCGTATTGTCGCACAGCAGTTATTGTATTCGACCCCGGCAAAGGTCTCCAGGTTCCTCGAATTACTGTGATCATAGTTCCAGCGAGCCAGTAATTTCCAGTTCTGATTGACTGGCCACACGGCAGAAAGGTCGGTCTGCTTAATTCTTGAATCTATCCCTGGTGGCAAAATGAAATTGGGTGAACTAACCAGGTTGCGATAGCGGTAAGCCGCATTAAATAGATGATCGCTGTCCCGCTGGTATCTTAGCTGAAAACTTCCTTCATCCAGTTCTTCAGACTCTTCGTTCCATTGTACATCTGAATTCAGTCGCCAGTTTTCTCCAAAAGCATAAGCAAATTCTCCAGCTAATGCGGATTTCTGGTTTATCGGTGAATAGCGAGGTAGCCAGGACTGTATGGGATTACCCAGATTGACCAGTCTGTCTTCGAAGTAGCGAATCTGACCCAGGCTGAGGCGGGCTCGTTCTTTGCCTTTAGGGTCGAGGATGCGGGTGGTAATAGCAAGGCTCGCCTGATCGGCATCGCCGACACGATCTCCACCACTAAATCGATCGTCTCGAAATAGCTGATTAAAACTGAAATTGAGCTCCGAGGTATCGAACAGAGGAAGTTGGCTCTGGTCTTCGAATTCGCTATATAAATAGTAAAGCCTTGGTTCGAGGGTTTGTGTATATCCGCCGGACATTCGTCTTTCGAACACCAGGCCGCTGTCAAAATTGTAAACGCCTATCCCCAGATCAGGATCATCCAATGTGGTGTTGGCCTGATTCTGCAATTTGTAGGCGGTATGCTTGTATTTTGCATTTGCGCGCAGGAACCACCCGGGTTGCTCCATCGACCAGCTGAGGGCAGGTTCGAGATTAAGCCTTTCTCCATTGACCAGTACACCGTTATCGAGCTGCGTCGCCGTTAACAGGGATTCGTCCAGTGTTCGATCGAAGGATGTGATTTGCCCGCTTAGGCCTAGACGAAATCCAGCGCCCAGGTATCTATCGGTGTCGAAAAAGAATTGCGGTAGTCTGTCATAGGGTTTGTTCAAAGAGACTGCGGAGATAAAAGGATCGATAATTTGAATACGTTGCACATTCAGACCGGCGCGAATAAATTCGGAATTAAAGTTGAGCCTGGCCTGGCGATTCAAGTGTGTTCGGCTGCTTGTGTTTAAACCACTGCTGCCCAAATCGTGAAAATAGTCCTCATCGCTTACCGCATTGTAGTCGACGAAACTCGACCAATTGCGTCCGTAGTTACCATAATGTTCGTAACCAATAAACCAACGTTTGTCGGTAGGGGGTGAATCTGTGCCGGGAGTATTAGCTGTAGCCGCATCGAATAATTTGTCATTGCCTAGATATGACATATTTAGCGTGTTCATCGAGGTCTGCGCTAAGTAGCGTAACTCGACGCCAGTCATCACGCCTCGATCTGAAATTAGCCGAGGGGAGATGGTTGCATCATAGTGCGGGGCCAAATTCAGATAGTAGGGTAATTCGAAATCGAAACCACCGCTGCGGGTTGAACCGGTGCTGGGCGCTAGAAAGCCAGACATGCGTTCATCCCCCAGAGGGAAGGGCAGGGTACCGGGATAGTAGAAAATCGGCACATTTTTAATTCGAAGACTAACGGCGCTCGCGTAACCGCGAGCTTCCTCCTGATTTAGAACGATACTGTTGGCGCGGAAGTGCCAGAAATTACTTCCGGGTTCGCAGCGACTGAACTCACCGTTCTCAATAGTTACCAGGCCAGACTCGCTGTTATAAACAATACTATCCGCACTGCCATGAACGCCGTAGTCATGCAGAACATACTGTGCAGCCTCAATTCTGTTCAGGCCGTCGTCATTGTCGATGAAAGCGGAGTTGCCCTGTAACAAGACTCCTGGTTCACGGAACACCACATTGCCTTGCATGAGGACAGTGCTCTCAGCACGATCAATGGTGGTTGAGTTGTTGTTCTCGATGGTGCGATAACCTTGCTCCACTACGATATCCCCATCGATGCTGATTAGATTCTGGGATATACCGGTAACACCCTGTGCGGCATCGAAGCGGGTTTCTGCATCGCCAGGCTGGTTTCCTGAAGTCTTCTCGCGTCCAGTTGGATCGACGAAAGCACCACAGCAATTGCCTGCTAGCTCTGCCAGTTGCTCTTCGCTCATTGACTCTCGGGGAATCCAATCCAAGTCATAAAGTTGGCCGGCGGGGCTTACTTCAATAGCAACAAGATCTGCTGGATCTTCATCGTCGCCGGATTGAGCACTAGATGAATCTATTTCAGGCAGTAGCGTTGCTGAATTGTTTGCCGGTTCTACAGGCTCGGTGACCGAGTTTTGCGGGCTAGCTATCCGCTCTGGTCGATCTGGGACCACTGTATTATCGCTAACAGGGCGATCGATGATCGGCACACTGCTACCTGCGCCAGGTGTTTGGCTGCTCTCACAGATCCAACCGTCGCCCGCGTCATTGGCTCGGCAACTGTATTGAGGAAGCTGCGTATGACCGGTATTGGGCATAGCAGATAGAAGTAATCCTGAGGACAGGAGTAGGGCTATTTCTGTGCAGAGCTGGTGTTTTTTAAATGGCATTCCTTGGCAGCCTCTGATCAAGTTGATGATCATTTTGCGGGAGTCCCGCGCGCCCAAGGGGCAATCAGCAAATCCCGCTCACGGCATTGTACTTTATTAACAGGCTGACCTAGGCCAGCGAAGGGGGGTCTTGTTAGCGATATCGGCTTCTTTGCCAGAGTGTTCATAGACTTGATCAGAGACCCTCGTTGCTGCGGTAAAATCATTATTTGCTGGTGACTGTGTTTAAACAAATCGAAGCTGAAACCGATTAACTGAATGATAAGCTGAGCCGTGATCGAGTATCAGGCAGGGCATAATAATTCATCGCAGTTTGAATGCAAAGCGAGGTGTGGCCTTGTTACTGAGTTACCCTATACTTTTTATAGGCCCCTGAGTACCCTTGGCCTTCAATTACAAGATTTGTGAATATGGAAGATAGTCGTAAACAGCAGCTAACTGGTTGGGTCAATGAGCAATTGAAGCAGCTATTGGCTGATCAAACAGTGGACATTAGACTTTCAAGCGTGAGCGGAGATGCCAGTTTTCGACGTTATTTTCGCGCGCAGATTGGCGCGCAAAGTTTTATCGCAGTAGATGCGCCGCCAGAGAATGAAGACAGCGAGCTGTTTGTGAAGATAGCCGAGTATATTCGTGACGCCGGTGTATCAGCGCCGAAGGTGTATGCCAAGAATTTTGAGAAAGGCTTTCTGCTGCTGGAGGATTTCGGCGACCAGCTTTATCTTCCGCGTCTGCTGCAGTTACAAGGTGAAAGTGCCAGCGCTTCATCCGCACGTGAAGTGGATAAGCTTTACCACGACGCTATTCATTCGCTGATTAAGATTCAGGCTTCAGTGGATAAAAAGAGGCTTGCCCCCTACCATAGAGAGAAGCTTCGTAGTGAGATGCAGTTGTTTGAAAATTGGTTTTGTGAAGAATTTTTGGGCCTTAAGCTAAGTGATAATGATAGAGCAATTATCGCCAGCAGCTTTAGTTTTCTAGAAGACGCTGCTTTAGCTCAGCCTCAGTTGGCGGTGCATCGAGATTACCACTCCCGCAATCTACTGTTGTTAGAACCGACGCGGTTTCCTGTCGACGCCGGACCTGGTGTGATAGATTTTCAGGACGCCATGGCCGGTGCCTATAGCTATGATCTGGTGTCCTTACTACGAGATTGTTATATATGTTGGAATCCGCAACAGGTGGAAAAGTGGGCTTTGTACTATTTCGATATGGCTGTTAAGACGGGCATAATCAAGGGAATTTCGGTCAGTCAGTTCCGTCGAGACCTTGATCTAATGGGCTTGCAGCGCAACTTCAAGGTGATGGGAATCTTTTCCCGTCTCTGCATAAGAGATAATAAACCACAGTATTTGGCCGATATTCCTCTGGTTATCCAGTATTTTCTGGAAGTAGCCTGTAAATACCAGGAAATGGCTCCTTTCTTAGACTGGTTTGAGGCAACCGTGCTTTCGGTAGCGAAATTGAAACTCAATCTGGAACTCTAATGCGTGCAATGATTCTGGCGGCCGGGCTTGGCAAGCGAATGCAGCCGCTCACCGCTAACTTGCCTAAACCGCTACTCAAAGTAGGGGATAAGACTCTTATCGAACATCAGATTGAGAGGCTTGTTGCCGGAGGTATAACAGGGATCGTAATTAATCATTTCTATTTGGGTGGAATGATAGAAGAGTTATTGGGCAATGGGTCCAGGTATGGCACTGAAATTAGTTATTCTAAAGAGGCGATTAGACTGGAAACGGCCGGCGGCATAATTAAGGCCTTGCCACTATTAGAAGACGATTGTTTTCTGGTAGTTAACGCCGATATCTGGACCGATTACGATTTCAGCCAATTGCAGGCAGTGGATGGTTTTGATCGATTGGCGCATTTAGTGTTGGTGGAAAATGCCGATCATAATCCTCACGGTGATTTCTATATCGACGATAATGCTCGTGTTCATGAAGACCATAGTGCGCCAGACCAACGCCTGACTTTTAGTGGCATTAGTGTCTTACACAAGAACTTGTTTCGCGATTACCCTATTCAACCTAGATCCATGATTCCGTTGCTGCAGGACGCGATGATGGCAGATCAGGTTAGTGGTGAAGTTTACGCCGGCAGGTGGATGGATATTGGTACTCCGGAGCGACTGCAAGAAATCAATGCACTGGTAGAAGCTGCGGATGCAGATTGCGGTGGCGAGTAAATCATGTTTAGCGCATTGATGAGCAGAAACTACAGAAAGGTCTTGGTAATGAGGCTTAGCGGATTTAGTGCCTCATTGCAGCTACCGCCGGCTGCACAGGCAGAATTGGTATTGAGCAAGGCAATGTTTATGGTTCTCGGTCGACTGGCGAAAATGGACGGTCGTGTGACGAAAGAAGAAATACATTATGCCAATGAAATCATGCAGCGAATGGCATTGATTGGTGAAAAACGTCAGCAGGCTATTAATTTTTATGAACAGGGTAAGCACCCGGATTCAGACTTGAACGAGGTTGTAGCGCTTGCTGCGAAAATGTTAGGCAAACGCAGCGCCCTGGCGAAATTGTTTATGCAAATTCAGTGTGAAGCTGCATGTCTGAAAGGAAGCTTACGCCTGAAAGACAAAATGATGCTGCGCGATGTTGCCGAGCAGTTGGGTTATAACAAGTCTGAATTTCTGGGGATTGCATTGACTATTCAGGCCGAACACCATCGACGGGACGAGGGCAGGCGCAGAACTGAATTTACTCAACCACGCAGCAGGTCTTTTCTGCAAAATGCCTACTGTGTACTACAGCTGGAACCGGGTGTTGCCGATGGAGAAATTCGTCGCGCTTATTTACGCATGATGTCCCGTAACCACCCTGATAAGCTAGCCAGCGGCAATCTCTCTGCTGCAGCTCTAAAGCAGGCGCAGGAGAACGCCATGGCTATTCGCAGTGCCTACGAAACTCTTTGTGGCTTCAGAAAAATCCGTGCCTAGCTCACAGTCGATTCAACTCTTTCCTCTAAAACCCCTGTTCTTATTCGCACGCAGCGGTGGTGCTATTCCCCGCTCACGAGCCTCTGGCTCTGATTGTGAGCGTGAAACAGCACCATCGCTTCGCACTTGAGCCGGTGGTGGATTCGAATCAGAAAGAGAGAAGACGAGGCAACTGAGGACGGGTCTATTGCAGTGGGACGCTAGGCTAATAGTGTGGGCATACTCAAGAGTCTGGTTAAGCCAACCACTAATCAGGACAACTCCCGTCATTGTCTGTAAAATGCGTTTCCAATCATTAATATCTTCCACAGCAACTTGATACAGGCTCGAACAATGAATGATTACCTGATCGCACCCTCAATTCTGTCCGCCGATTTCGCCAGATTGGGGGAAGAGGTCAATGCTGTATTGGATGCGGGTGCTGATGTTATTCATTTCGATGTGATGGACAACCATTACGTGCCTAACCTCACCATAGGCCCAATGATCTGTCAGGCGCTTAGAAATCACAAAATTACTGCGCCCATCGATGTGCACTTAATGGTGAGCCCGGTCGATCAACTGATAGTGGATTTTGCCAAAGCGGGTGCCAGTTATATCAGTTTTCATCCCGAGGCCAGCGGCCATGTGGATCGCTCACTGCAGCTGATTCGCGATCAAGGTTGCAAGTCCGGCCTGGTATTTAATCCTGGCACACCACTCGAATGTCTTGAGTTTCTGATGGACAAGATCGATGTGATTCTGTTGATGTCGGTGAACCCGGGTTTCGGCGGTCAGAAGTTCATCCCGTCGACACTGAAGAAATTGGGAAAGGTGCGCAAACTGATTGATGATAGTGAGTACTCAATTCGTCTCGAAGTCGATGGTGGTGTCGGCATAGACAATATTCGAGAAATTGCCGATGCGGGTGCCGATATGTTTGTTGCCGGCTCGGCAATATTTAACAGTGATGATTACGCCAAGACTATAGGTCAGATGAGGTCAGAGCTGGGACAAGATTTGGACAAACACCACTAGCTTAAACAAAGTTTCGTGGTCTCATTCATGACATTCCTTTTAAATTCTCAAACTATTTGGTTGTGAACGTCACGATGAATGAAGAAAAGTTTAAGCAATTGACGCAAGCAGGCTACAACCGTATACCATTTGTTCGGAAAGTACTGGCAGATACTGAGACTCCGCTGAGCATTTACCTTAAGTTGTGCAATGGCAAGCACAGCTATTTCTTTGAGTCAGTTAGTGGCGGTGAGAAGTGGGGCCGCTACTCCATCATCGGTCTTCCCTGTTCTACGGTGGTCCGAGTTGTGTCTGATAAAGTCACTGTCGAAGAGAAAGGCCAGGTCGTCGAAGAAACAACCAGCGATGATCCGTTTGCATTTATCAGCGCGTTCAAAAACCGTTTCAAAGTTGCCGAAATTCCAGACAGCCAACGTTTTACTGGCGGTCTGGTTGGCTACTTTTCTTATGACACCGTCCGATTCGTGGAGACCAGCATTGGGCCTAGCAAGGCCCGGGACGAGATTTCTACGCCAGACATTTTGTTGATGTTGTCAGAAGAGGTTGTAGTATTTGATAATTTGAGTGGAACCATATCTTTCGTGATCAACGTGGATCCAGCTGAGGAAGAAGCTTATACACGGGCACAGCTGCGTTTGGATTATTTGCAGGAACAACTGCGAAATCCAGCTCCACTGCCACACTTGCAAGATGTTAAGTCGGTGAATGAGTCAGATTTTACTAATCATTTCTCGCAACAAGATTACCAACAAGCAGTAGAAAAAATTAAAGACTATATAGTCGCCGGTGACGTAATGCAGGTTGTGCTCTCACAGCGTATGTCGGTGACATTCAGCGGTGAGCCCTTGAATGTATATCGTGCCCTGCGCTTCCTGAACCCCTCTCCCTACATGGTCTATTTTGATCTGGGTGATCATCAAGTGGTTAGTGCTTCACCCGAGATATTGGCCAGGGTGGAAGCGGGTAAGATAACTGTGCGCCCCCTTGCTGGCACGCGCAAGCGCGGTGTTGACGAGGCAGAAGATCTGGCGCTTGAAAAGGACCTGCTCGCAGATGCGAAAGAAGTTGCCGAGCACCTCATGCTCATCGATTTGAGCCGAAATGATTCCGGGCGAGTTTCTAAGACCGGTTCTGTCACCGTGCCGCAGCAAATGTTCGTCGAGCGCTATTCCCACGTCATGCATATTGCATCGATTGTAGAGAGTGAGATGCGAGAAGATAAATCGGCTCTGGATGTACTACAGTCAACTCTGCCAGTAGGTACACTTAGTGGTGCGCCAAAGGTGCGTGCAATGGAGATAATCGATGAGCTTGAACCTGAGAAGAGAGGAATCTATGGCGGAGCCATGGGTTACTTAGGATGGAACGACAATATGGATATGGCCATAGCCATTCGCACCGCGGTAATCAAGAACAACAAACTCTATGTTCAGGCTGGCGCCGGCATCGTGGCCGATTCTCAGCCTGAGATGGAATGGGAAGAAACTCAAAATAAGGCGCGGGCTATTGTTCGTGCTGTTCAAATGGCTAACAATGCACTGTCAGTTGAATAAGCGGCGTTTACAAGTCGTGCCCCTCGAGACATAGCAGAAGCCAGTGATAGGTAGCGCATCTGTTCTCCCTCTCTGCTTAAACAGAGATTAACTATAGGTCACTGGATCTTGCGGACCTTCTCAAGACAGAATTGCCACGGGCTGCTATGATTGGCGCTCTCAAAATTTGAGCAATTAACGAGGAAATGCTCAGTGCTGTTGATGATAGATAACTATGATTCCTTCACCTACAACGTGGTGCAGTATCTAGGAGAGCTGGGTGCCGATGTGCAGGTGTTTCGTAATGACGCCATTTCCATCGATGAAATCGAATCGCTAGCACCGGCGCAGATTGTCATCTCTCCCGGTCCTTGTACACCCAAGGAGGCGGGCATCTCAATGAAGGTAATTGATCATTTTGCCGGGAACATACCCTTGCTTGGAATTTGTCTGGGACATCAGAGTATAGGCCAGGTTTTTGGTGGTGAGATAGTGAGGGCTAACAAAGTGATGCATGGAAAATTGTCCGCTATTCATCACAATGGTCAGGGGGTATTTGCAAACCTGGCGGAGCCATTTACCGCCACTCGTTATCACTCATTGGTGATCGATTCTGCAAAACTGCCAGACTGTCTCGAGGTTACTGCCTGGACTGAGGACGAGCACGGAAATCGCGAGGAGATAATGGGAGTAAGACATAAGGAACTGGCAGTAGAAGGAGTGCAGTTTCATCCCGAGTCGATTCTAAGCGAGCACGGACATGCTTTATTACAAAATTTTTTACAGGCGAACCCCTGAGCGGGAGTGAAGCAATGGATATTAGAACAGCGATTAAGCTGGTAACCAGCGGAACAGATTTAGACAGTGAGCAGATGATTTCCGTGATGCGAGAAATCATGTCGGGTCAATCCACCGATGCGCAAAATGCTGCATTCTTGGTGGGTCTGCAGATGAAGGGTGTAAAGACAGCCGAGATACTCGGTGGTGCCACGGTAATGCGTGAATTGGCAACACCCGTTCGATTGTCACAGAGCCCTCATTTGGTAGATACCTGTGGCACCGGCGGAAGCGGCTCAAATAAATTCAATGTTTCCACCGCGGCCGCTGTTGTTGCCGCCTGTGCTGGCGCGAAGGTGGCAAAGCATGGCAATCGAGGTGCTACTAGCAAGAGCGGCAGTGCCGATGTGTTGGAAGCTGCCGGAGTTAATTTGGCCCTGTCTGCGGATGATGTCGCGGCCTCTATCGAGCAAGTCGGCATTGGTTTTATGTTTGCACCTGCCCACCATAGTGCGATGAAACATGTCATTACCGCACGCAAGGAAATTGCTGTGCGCACAATATTCAATGTATTGGGGCCTCTAACTAATCCTGCAGGAGCGCCCAATCAGATCATGGGAGTGTTCGACGCTGCCTGGATACCTTCGCTATTGGAAGTGCTAAAAGAATTGGGTAGCGATCATGTGTTGATAGTCGCTGCGGAAGATGGCCTGGATGAAATCAGCATAGCGGCGGCCACGACGATTGGAGAGTTAAAGAATGGGGAAATTTCAAACTATTCGGTAGGCCCAACAGATTTTGGAATCCAACAATATACCGACTATTCCATGTTGCAAATCGACAGTGCCGAGCAAAGCCTGGCGATGTTGCAAGACGCTCTAAGTAACAAGAATCAGGCGGCGGCAGACATCGTAGCCTTGAACGCAGGTGCTGCTATCTACGCGGCTAATCTGGTAGATGACTTGGCCACTGGTGTTGAGAAAGCAAAACAGATTTTACAAAGCGGTGAAGCTGCGGTGAAGCTCCAGCAATTGGTTGAATTTACCCAGTCAATTAAAACTGAATAAGCACTGAAAATATAGCGAGCAGATCTTGTCACAAGCAACCATCCTCGAACAAATTGTCGCTCATAAGCTAATTGAAGTGAAGTCTGCAAAGACTCAAGTTTCACTTTCCGCTTTGGAGTCTCAATTTCCTACGACAGAGCAATGCCGATCTTTTTCTACAGCCATGCGAGAGCGAGTGCAAGCGAAGAAAGTTGCAGTGATCGCGGAGATAAAGAAAGCCTCTCCATCGAAGGGTTTGATTCGGGAGGATTTTCAACCCGCGTTGCATGCCGCTGACTACGAGGCGCATGGGGCTACCTGTCTTTCGGTGCTCACCGACGAAAAATTCTTTCAAGGAAGTAATGACTATCTTCGTCAGGCTAGGGCAGCCTGTGAGCTTCCAGTGATTCGCAAAGATTTTATGGTCGACACTTACCAGATTGCCGAATCCAAGGCCCTGGGGGCCGACTGTATACTCCTGATTGTGGCCGCGTTGCAGCCTGCTCAATTGCGAGAGTTGGCAGACTATGCCAATGACATTGCCATCGATATATTGGTGGAGGTGCACAATCGGGTTGAATTGGATCGGGCCCTTGAACTGAAGACTGATCTAATAGGTGTTAACAACAGGAATTTGCACAACTTTGAAACCAGCTTGCAGACAACCTTGAATTTGGCGAAGTTTGTTCCAAACGATAGAACCTTAATCACCGAAAGTGGAATTCACTCTTCTGCTGATGTGAAGACCATGGTAAAAAATGGCATCTATGGTTTTCTGGTTGGGGAGTCTTTTATGCGTGCGTCAAGTCCGGGCAAGAAACTCACAGAAGTGATGTTCGCTGACGCCGCGATCTAAGATGGACAGGCTCGATTTTTTAGCGCGTACCAAAAACTACAATAGTTTTACCGCTCACGCTGATCAGTTCTTGTTCCTCCAGCGTCTTTAAAACGCGCCCAGCCATTTCTCTGGAGCAATTCACCAGTCGACCAATTTCCTGTCTGGTGATTTTAATCTGCATGCCGTCTGGGTGAGTCATGGCATCGGGCTCTTTGCTCAGGTCGATAAGGGTTCTAGCGATACGACCGGTCACGTCATAGAAGGCAAGGTCACCAACTTTACGTGTTGTATTGCGTAGCCTATGGGCCATTTGCTGGCCAATTGTGAAGACTATTTCCGGATGCGAGCGGATATAGGTATTGAAGTTCGTGTAGCTAATCTCGGCAACCTCACAGGCATTTCTAGCCCGACACCAGGCGCTACGTTCTTCAGCTTTTTCGAATAAACCCATTTCGCCGAAGAAGTCGCCAGGATTCAGGTAAGTGATTACTACTTCCTTACCCTCGTCATCTTCCAGGATTACCGAGACCGATCCCTTGATGATGTAGTACAGCGTATCGCATTTGTCGCCCTCATAAATAATAGTGGCGCGATTCGGATAACGCTTCCGATGGCAATGGGATAAAAAGTTATCCAGGTCTTCGATATGTGGCGTAATAGCCATAAGTGCCATTGGTAAAACTCCTGCTTTTTCTAGCGAGTTAAATGTATATCACATTTTAGTGGCAATTGTGAGATACCGATCACAATAATAGTTGATATCCATACGCCAATTTTTAGTTCCTGTCGCCCCTACCCGCAACAGACTTGGCCAAAACAATAAACCATTTTGAGCAACCTTGGTGGCTAGTGGTAGTCGCAGTGCTGTGAGCAGTTTGTAACTATGTTAATCTTGCTCGCCTTTTCATATACCGACTATTATCGGTTAAATAGGCTATTTTCTTGATCAATCTGTAGGGGAATTACTAGACAGGAATAGACAAATGAAAGCTAGAATCAAGTGGGTACAGGACGTTATGTTTGTGGCGGAATCAGACAGTGGTCATGCCATAGTTCTCGATGGCGCTCCAGCAAGCGGTGGTCGAAATATGGGCATGCGCCCGATGGAATTAATGGCTCTCAGTGTTGGTAGCTGTTCTTCCTATGATGTGGTGACAATTCTCAAAAAGTCCCGACAGTCGGTGACCAGTTGCGAGGCCGAGGTAACAGCAGAAAGAGTAGATGCAACCCCCGCGATATTCGAGTCGATTCACTTACATTTCAAAGTGTCGGGAAATGATTTGAGCGACAAGCAAGTACAACGAGCGATCGAATTATCGGCAGAGAAATATTGTTCTGCTTCCATAATGATGAAGAATGCTGGAGTTAAAGTTAGCCATGATTATGAGATTGTTGAAACGCAGGAATAGTGGCGAGAGGGGAGAGTTGGCCGCTTCAGATTCGGTAGGTGGTTTTCTTCATTAGCTCTGACACGGTGGTCATGGCGGTTTTAATCGGCGCTGGCAGCTCAGCGGCACCGGCTTCTCGAGCCGAATCACCGTGCTGTCTCTCATCGGAGATCATTTGCGCAAGAATAGCCCTGCTTTTTACATCCTGTTCGGGTAATTGTCGCAGGTGATCTTCGAGATGTTCGCAGACCTGATCTTCAGTCTCGGCGACAAAGCCCAAGCTCCATTTATCTCCTGCAAGTCCGGCCGCTGCACCCATGCCGAATGACAGCGTATACCACAGCGGATTCAAGATACTGGGTTGGCTGTCCAGTTGCTGCAATCTTTCTTCGCACCAAGCCAGATGGTCTACTTCTTCTGCCGCTGCTTGTTCCATAGACTGTCTGACATCGTTCAATGTTGCGGTTGCTGCCTGACCTTGATACAGAGCCTGGGCGCAGACCTCACCGGTATGATTTATTCGCATTAGCCCGGCGGCGTGCTTTCTATCTATTTCACTCAATTCAGCATCTTGCTGCGAAGCAGCTGGCGAGCTGCGGTGCGCGTGGCTGGACCCCGGCACACAACTACGCAGCGCCTGATCGAATTGGATCAGGCAGCGATCTAACAAACTGAGTTGTGATTTATCGGACATGCTATCCTTTTTCTCTGGCTATGGCCCTATAGGCAATATCGTTTCGATAATATACCCCATTCCACTGTATTTGATGCACTAGTTTGTATGCTTCTAGCTGTGCCTCGGAAACGCTATTGCCAAGCGCGGTCGCGCAGAGCACACGACCCCCGTTAGTTACGATTTTGTCGTCTTGTTCAGCGGTGCCGGCATGAAAAATTTTCTGATGAGTGGCAAGTGTTTGATCGAGGCCACTTATTTCATCGCCCTTGTTATAGAAATTTGGGTAGCCGCCAGCTGCGAGTACTACTCCCACCGCTGGTCTACTATCCCATTCGGCTGTTTCGGCATCCAGTGACTGATCCAGCGCGGCCAGACAATGCTTAACCAGATCAGATTGCAATCTCATCATCACCGGTTGCGCTTCTGGGTCCCCAAAGCGGCAATTGAACTCAACCACGTTAATTTCTCCATCTTCTGTAATCATCAATCCTGCATAGAGAAAACCCGTATAGTCATTACCGTCCGCCGCCATGCCTGCAACGGTAGGTAAAATCACCTGATCCATTATGCGTTGGTAGATCACATCATCCACTACTGCTGCGGGTGAATAGGCACCCATGCCCCCGGTGTTTGGACCCTTGTCGCCATTATCTCGCGCCTTGTGATCTTGCGAGGTGGCCATCGGTAATACATTGCGTCCATCTATCATGGCGATAAAGCTTGCTTCCTCACCTTCGAGAAAACCTTCGATAACGACCCGGTGTCCTGCATCACCAAATTTGTTTCCGGAGAGCATGTCTTCAACAGCGGCAACTGCGTCATCTATCGACATTGCAACGATCACGCCTTTGCCGGCGGCGAGCCCGTCGGCCTTGATTACTATGGGTGCGCCATTGTCTTCGATGTAGGCTTTTGCCAACTCGATATCGGTAAAGGTTTGATAAGATGCTGTGGGAATGTTGTGGCGAATAAGAAAGTCTTTAGTGAATGCTTTGGACCCTTCAAGTTGCGCGGCATTTTTTGATGGGCCAAAACAGGGAAGCTCGCGTTCCTCAAAATAGTCGACAATGCCTTTTACCAAAGGTGCCTCAGGTCCCACTATAGTGAGCCCAATATTTTCGTTGTCGGCAAAGTTTGCTAGAGCGAAAAAATCAAGTGGATCGATGGCGATATTTTCCAGCTTCGGTTCCCGTGCAGTACCTGCATTGCCCGGCGCAACATAAACTTTTTCCACGGTACCGGATTGGGCAGCCTTCCATGCCAGGGAGTGTTCCCGTCCGCCACTACCTATGACTAATACTTTCATGGGCTTGTTCTCGATGTCTTAGTATCTGACTAATGACGGAAATGCCTCACAGAAGTGAATACCATAGCGATATTGGCTTCATCCGCTGCCGCGATAACCTCGTCGTCACGCATTGAACCACCGGGTTGGATGACTGCGGTTATACCCGCCGCAGCGGCGGCATCGATACCGTCTCTAAAGGGGAAGAAGGCATCCGACGCCATCACCGAACCTGGTACTTCAAGGTTTTCATCGGCGGCCTTGATGCCGGCTATCCTGGCGCTGTAAACGCGGCTCATTTGACCGGCGCCAATACCAATAGTTTGCTTGTTCTTGCAATACACGATCGCATTTGATTTAACATATTGTGCGACTGACCAGGCAAAGAGAAGATCGCGAATCTCATCTTCAGTCGGGGCACGGGCACTCACCACTTTCAAATCTTCGCGAGATATTTGGTGGATATCGCGGTCTTGCACCAGCAGACCACCATTCACTCGTTTGTAGTCAAGCTCGGCAGCTCTGGATTCCTTCCATTGCCCGCAGCGAAGCACTCGTACATTTTTCTTTTCTGCGGTTACCTTTAAGGCAGCTTTGGAAATTGAGGGTGCGATAATCACTTCGGTGAATTGCTGGTCTACTATCCTCTGCGCTGTCGCGGCATCTAATTCTCGATTGAAAGCGATAATGCCGCCGAAGGCCGAGGTTGGGTCGGTTTGAAAGGCTAGTTCATAGGCTTTCACCAAGGAGTCAGCTATTGCAACTCCGCAGGGGTTAGCGTGTTTAACAATGACGCAGGCCGGCGCAGAAAAACATTTTACACATTCCAGTGCCGCATCGGTGTCTGCGATATTGTTATAGGATAGCTCTTTTCCCTGCAATTGCTCAGCAGTACTTATGCCGGCCTCGGTGGGGTTCTTCTCTACGTAGAAAGCAGCTCTCTGATGAGGGTTTTCGCCGTAGCGCATTTCCTGCATCTTTAGAAATTGCGTATTGAAGGTTCTGGGAAAGTTGGATTCAGCATCAATCTTGCCCCCTAGATAATTGGCAATAGCGCCATCATAGGCGGCGGTGTACTCGAAAGTTTTCACCGCCAGATCGAAACGGGTAGCCTGGTCAAGACAAGCATCATTGCTCTGAAGTAACGAAATAATGCCCGCGTAAGCTGATGGGTTCACTACAACCGCAACAAAGCGATTGTTCTTGGCGGCCGCCCTGAGCATAGTAGGACCGCCGATATCGATGTTCTCTATGGCAGTGGCTAGATCACAATCCGGCTGGGCCACCGTGGCTTCGAACGGATATAGATTGACGACCACCAGATCGATGGGAGGTATATCATGTTCTGCCATCACCGCCTGATCTTGATCGCGCCTGGCCAGTATCCCACCATGAACTTTCGGGTGCAGCGTCTTGACTCTGCCGTCCATCATTTCCGGAAACCCGGTATATTCGGAAATTTCCACGGCAGGTATATTCTCTGCAGTTAGCAGTTTATAGGTGCCACCAGTTGAGAGAATTTCGATATTAAGTTTATGTAATGCTTTAGCGAAGGGAACAATGCCAGTCTTGTCGGAAACACTTATCAATGCACGACGAATGGCAGCAGAGTTTTCTGTTGTCATAGGGCTATCTTTGCTTATAGGGCGTAGTTTGTGTTGATGCAAAACCAGCGTTCTAGATTCAAGCTACTTTGCTGAATAAATTCAAATGAGCGTAGATTCCAGCCAGCTGATCGATGGAAATTACAGTAAACCGTATTGTTTTAATTTGGTGCGTAGCGTACCACGGTTCAAACCTAGCATGATAGATGCCTTGCTTTGATTGTTGCCGCAATTGCGCATAACCGCCTCTATTAGAGGCGCTTCAACTTCAGCCATAACCATTTGGTGCAAATCGGTAACGGGTTCATCTTCGATGTGTTGAAAATAGCGGCCTAGTGCTCGCTCTACTTCCGACCTAAGAGTGCTTTCCTGGTGTACCTGCTGAGTTTTTTCCTGCACAGGCAGTGGGTCGAGACGGTTGCTGATATTATCAAACTTATTCACGCGGCCTCAGCTCCTATGTCTTCATCCAGGATTGTAAAATACTCATGAATACGGTCGAATTGCTCGGCTGGGGCTTTAATATTGTTGAAGTGTTTCATAAATTCGCGTGATTCTAATAATTCTTTTACATACGCTGCAACATGCTTACGTGCATACCATACTCCTTTCACGTCTCCATAGAAACCATGAAGTTTCATTAGATGTGAAATGATTATATCGTGTCGGTCCGGTAGACTAATTTGAGGAAGTAATTTTCCGCTTTCAAGATAATATTCAATTTCCCGAAAAATCCAAGGTCTACCCTGTGCCGACCGGCCAATCATAACTCCGTCTACTTGTGTTTGCCGTATAACCGCTGCAGCCTTCAGCGGTGAATCGATATCGCCATTAGCTATAACTGGAATGGACACGGACTGCTTAATGGCGGCGATAGTGTCGTATTCCGCCTCTCCTTTGAATCGACACTCGCGAGTTCTGCCATGTACCGTTAGTAACTGAATTCCACACTGTTCCGCTATTTTTGCAATTTCTACACCGTTTCTGGATTCTGGACTCCAACCCGTGCGGATTTTTAGCGTGACAGGCACGTCAACACGATTGACAACTTCTTTCAGGATTCGACTTACTAGTTTTCTGTCTTTCAGCAGCGCTGAACCGGCAGCCTTTTTCAGTACTTTCTTTGCCGGGCAACCCATATTGATATCGATGGCGTTAGCGCCTAACTCTGCGTTGAGTGCGGCAGCTTCCGCCATTAGTTGGGGATCGGAACCGGCAATCTGTACAACATGAGGGCCAGTATTGCTTGGTTTAATTCTCTTTAGACGATTGCGTTCGTTGTGCCATAACTCAGAATTGCTGGTAAGCATTTCTGCAATGGTCAATCCGGCTCCCTGGTCTGCGCAAATCTCTCGAAAAGGGGTGTCGCTGACACCTACCATTGGCGCCAGGAAAAGAGAATTTTTCAGTTGATAGGGGCCGATGTTTATCATTTTTTTTGCTGAGGCAGAACATTTTTCAAGGCTGGCTATGATAGCGGGGACGCTTATCCAGTTAAAGCAGTATTGTAAATTTTTCTTTGCTTTGGTGGCCGGCTACAGCAGGGCTGCAGGAGAAGCAATCAGGGCAGCCTAAAAGCTAAAGTGTAGTTAACAGCGCCCGGTCCTGGATCCATAATTGCCAAATTAATTTGTACCGGCGTCATTACCGGCATCAAGCTAAATGATTGTAGTTCGGGGTCTAGATATTCTGCGACAGCAAACTCTCTTAACGCGATGACACTGTTCTCCGCACTGTTGAAGCTTAGTATCAGGACGGGAAACGCCTGAGGAAAAGCTGCCGTGTTTCTAATGATAGTATTTACCATCAGGCCATTGCTTAACTCAGGGTGACTACGCACCGTTAAGTTGTCGCTGCGAATAGCATCGATGTCGGAGTACTGCGGAAGGTCACAGCTCAGGTAGCCGCAGGCAAATTCATAGAAAGGGCGAATCTGGGCAAGCTGACTGTAAACATCCATGCGTTGCCATAAATACTGTGCACTCAATAGCGCGGCCAGTAATATTACCGTCAGAAACAATAGGATGCTTCGCAGCAAACGGCTCTCTTTTCTCTGAAGTAACTCAACCGGAGTAGACATTTTGCCCAACGCCGCCAGGTTTTCTTGCGGGATTGCCTCCAGTGCATCTTCATCTTCTAGTTCGGTTTCCAGCGCTCTCGCTCGAATGGCTTCTGTGGATTCTTCCTCTATGTTTTGCTCAGTCTGAGATTCGACTCTTTGCTCCGTGTCGACAGACACATGATCTGGTTCTATTTCATCGCTCTTGTTCTGTTCAGACCATTCTTCCTCAATGCTTGGCTGACTGATTTCCACTTCAGGATCAGCCAGACCTGTGCTTTCCATCGGGTCTTGCGATTGTGATGAATCAGTTGCTGAAAAGGAATCCCGCTGCAAAAACTGGTCATATTCATCAGTGCCTGCAAAGGAGTGGGGACTGTCCAGAGCAGACCAATCCAGTAGCGATGATTTCTGAGCCGCTGAAGTTGTATCAGAATCAGGGTTATAGCCGGCCTCATTTTGGTAACTATTTTCCCCAGCTTCCAGCCAGGATTGATGGCTCTGCGCAGGAAGCGAGCTGTGCAGCAATTCAATAGCTGTTGGGTTCACTTCACTGGTTTCCAAGGAATCCGTTACCGTGATTTTGTCATCCCCAACCTCTTGCTCCGCTGCCGTTCTGTTGAGAACGGTCCAATTCAAGTCCGTCGAAGGAAGAGATTCCTCGTTTAATTCGGTGGCTACGGTGTTTAGGAACTCTAGGTCGCTATGACCCCAATCCTCTCGCATCTGTTGGTTCGAAGCTGATTCTATATCTTCGTCCTTGAGTTGCTCGAATTCAAATCTGTCGCCAAGCTGCCGAGCTTGTGCTTTCTCTAATTCTGCTTCTGTTGTCTTGTCATTGGCTGAATTTACGGTCGAGCTTGAAGCGGTGCTTTGAAAAGAGGGCTTATAGCTAAATGACGCAGACAGATTAATACCTACGAATGGAGGCTCATGCTGCGACGGCGATTGCGCGGCTTGCTCGAGATATTGTTTTAGTGGTTCTTCCGCGTCAGCTGTAACAGCTTCGGCTGGGGTTTCGTCTCCCTCAGACTCGAAGGATTCTAATACATCACTTTCCGAGCTGCTGACATCTGGTCCTTCAGTGCTTTCTCTGTTTGTTGCACTGTCTACTTGCCTTGCTCTTTCTTCCTCACGGTACGGTTCCGCGTTAATGGCTGCCTCTGCCGCAGAAGTGTCTTCTCTTTCATGTAGTTCTTCCACTACAGTCGTGTAGAAGTCCTCACTTACGGTTTCTGCCTGTTCCAATTCTTGGAGAAGTTCCCGTTCATCTTTGGTCTTTGCTGCTTCTGCTGCTGGATTTGCCGTAGCGGTCAATGCACTTCTGGTCAGGAAGCTGGATGGGTCGAAGAACTCTTGTGGGTCGTTGCCTACAAAAACCGATTCGGCCTGGTTGTGGATGGAATTACCTTCGGGGTCATCAAGAAAATTTTCCGTAGCTTCGAATACATTCAAGCAGGCGCCGCAACGTACTCTACCTTCCGCAGCTTCCAGCACCCGAGAATTGATGTTGAAAGTGGATTCGCAAGTAGGACACTGAGTAACATTGAATGACATTCGGTGGTACTTCGGATAGATGGTTTGTCGAGTTGATAAACGGATTGTAGGTGAATCCTCTAGTCTTGCCTACAGGCAGCGTAATACTCATTTCGAATGCCGCTGAGTCGCGTCCATTCCTCCTTTAGCTCAGCATCGTCCATTGTAAACCAGGGGGAGTAACGCTTTAGTAGTTGGCTGGTCTGTTCATTCAGAATCCCAGAAAGGACAATTTTACCGTTGGATTTAAGCAGATGGGCAAAATTTTCGGCTAATTGCAGCAGTGGCTCTGCCAATATGTTGGCAATAAGAATGTCGGCTTTTTGTTGCCGGATTTCACCTGGAAGCTGCTCAGGAAGATAGCAGCTGATTACACCTTGGGGAATGTTGTTTCGTTTTGCATTTTCCTGGGTCGCCGTAATTGCCTGTGGATCATTGTCCACTGCGATAACCTGTGACGCACCCAGCAGAGCAGCGGCAATGGCTAAAATGCCTGACCCACAGCCATAATCGATGACAGTGTTATTTTTTTGAATTTCCCGTTCCAGCCATTGCAGGCAGAGACTGGTGGTGGCGTGACTGCCGCTGCCGAACGCCAGACCTGGGTCCAGCATGATATTAATTGCTTCAGGATTCGGTGGCTGCTCCCAGCTTGGACATACCCATAGTCGTTTGCCAAATTGCATAGCTTTGAAATCTGCCATCCACGACCGTTCCCATACCTCGTCCTCAAGAATATCCAGTGTTAGATCGTCCAGCTTCGCTAGCGCTGGATGTTGTTTCAATAAAAACAGCAGGGCGTTGAGGTTTACCTCACGATCGAAAAGGCAGAGTAGATAAACATGATCCCATAAAGGTGTGCTACCTGGCTCTTTTTGAAAGACCGGTTGATCTTCAGCATCCAGGTAGCTAATTGACAGCCCGCCATGATCAAGCAGAAGTTGCTCTAGGGGTTCAAGTTGATCAGGTCGCACCCGAACCCTAAGCTGTTGCCATGACATAGTGGGAAAACTCGCGCAGAGGTAATTTGGAGTTAATCAGAGACTCCCTAGCTTCTTTTCCAGATAATGAATATTGACGCAGCCTTGCTGAAATTCGGCGTCTCGAACAAGGTCTCGTTGCAAGGGTATATTGCTGCGAATACCGTCAATTAACATTTCGTCCAAGGCAATCTGCATGCGCATAAGCGCTTGCTCGCGGGTATCTCCGTGGCAGATTAATTTGGCGATAAGCGAATCGTAGTAAGGCGGTACACTGTAGCCGCTGTAAAGATGGGAATCGACTCGAACTCCGTTGCCACCAGGAGCATGGAAAAGTTTCACCTTGCCAGGGCTGGGCATGAAAGTGACTGGATCTTCTGCATTAATGCGACATTCAAAGGCATGTCCACGTATTTGAATGTCTTCTTGTGTTATTGAAAGAGGTTCACCACCGGCAATTCGTAGCCCTTCTTTCACAATGTCTACGCCAGTGACCATTTCTGTGACAGGGTGTTCAACTTGTATGCGGGTATTCATTTCAATAAAATAAAAACCTTCGTCTTCATATAAAAATTCTAATGTGCCGGCTCCACGATAGTTCAAATTTTTGCAAGCTTGGACACAAGTTTCCGCCACTTCCCTGCGAATATGATCGGGAATTCCCGGCGCAGGTGCTTCTTCTAATACTTTTTGATGACGTCGTTGCAGTGAGCAATCTCGATCACCTAAATGGATGGCATTGCCTAGCCCATCACCTATGACCTGAATCTCAACATGGCGAGGATTTTCCAAGAATTTCTCCAGGTATACCACGCCGCTACCGAAGAATGATTTGGCTTCGGACTGGGTCACGAAAATAGCTTTTAGCAGAGCGGCCTCATTGTGGACCACACGCATGCCACGTCCACCGCCGCCAGCGGCAGCCTTTATAATCACTGGATAGCCAATCTCTTTCGCCATTGCCAGCGTACGCTCTTTGTTGTCGTCTAACGGGCCATTGGAGCCCGGCACGGTTGGGACTCCGGCTTCACGCATGACATCGATAGCGGATACTTTGTCACCCATCAGTCGGATAGTATCTGCGGAAGGACCTATAAAGACAAAACCACTATTCTCAACCTGTTCGGCAAAGTCGGCGTTTTCTGACAGGAAACCATAGCCAGGATGTACCGCATCGGCATCAGTTACTTCCATGGCAGATATAATAGCAGGGGTATTTAAATAGCTTTCAGTTGGGCTAGGGGGACCAATGCAGACAGACTCATCGGACAGGCGAACATGCATAAGGTCCCGGTCCGCAGTTGAATGCACGGCTACGGTTTTAATACCCAGCTCTTTGCAAGATCGCAGTACCCGTAGGGCTATTTCACCACGATTTGCTATTAAGACTTTTTCAAGCATGTAGCAATTTCCTGAGGTAGATTTGCCGTGAACTAAACGATGGTAATCAGAGGTTGGTCGAATTCGACTGGCTCGCCGTCTTCAACCAGAATAGCTTCCACCACACCGGCATGATCAGCCTCTATCTGATTCATCATCTTCATCGCTTCAACAATGCAAACTACGTCACCTACTTTGACATGCTTCCCCACTTCAACAAAGGCAGGCGAGGAGGGTGAAGGAGAGCGGTAGAAAGTGCCTACCATGGGTGAGGTGATGCTGTTACCTTTCACTGCGGCCGGCGCTGGAGCAGCTTCTGCAACTGCAGCACTGGGAGCGGCGGCCGCAACTGGAGCGGGCGCTTGGTAACTAATCGGCGCAGGAACGGAGGTGGAACCACGACTGATTCGAACCGACTCTTCACCTTCCTTAATTTCGATTTCGGCTATATCAGAAGCTTCCAACAGTTCTATCAGTTTTTTTACTTTTCTAATGTCCATAAAAATTTCCCGCAGAGATTATTAGTTAGCTAGTTTTCTACAAGCAGACTGCAGAGCCAATTCATAACCCTGAGCCCCTAAGCCAATTACACAACCGACAGCAATGTCGGAAAAATAGGAATGATGCCGAAATGCTTCGCGGCTGAATAGATTTGAAAGGTGCACCTCGATGAACGGTATCTCTGCAGCCAGAATGGCGTCTCTCAGTGAGATACTAGTGTGAGTGAAGCCACCGAAGTTCACAATCATGAATGCCGTGCCGTCTTTGCGTGCAGCGTGCAGGCGGTCGATTAACTCGGCCTCTGAATTACTTTGCAAGCTATCAAATTGGTGACCCACTTCTGCGCATTGGCTGGCTAGACGTTGGTTGATATCGTCAAGGGTGTCAGAGCCGTAAATATGCGGTTCGCGACTACCGAGCAGGTTCAGGTTGGGCCCATGCAAGGCCAATATAGATGCCATGTGTTTATTCCTAATGCGGCAGAGTGGCTTGGACGACTGAATTGTCGTTAAAATTCTGCCTAATTAGCTATTTTCGCGGCATTTTCTCAGAATTTTCCATGCATTTCACGTGTTTTTGCGAAAAATAATCGAAGTTAGCTAGGGATTCAGCAAAAACTCGAAACGTTGGGGTGGATAACAAAAGCCCCAATCGGCACAACCTTGATAGCTGATAAGAAGAATAGCATCGGGTCCGGGAATCGTCCGCAGATTGATGTCTACCTCTATTTGTCCGTAATAGGCTTCTATGTCACCAAAGAACTGATCGTTTTTCTTCAGTCCGTCGGGTAGTACATAGTCAACATCCAGCGCTTGGCCTTCAGGTTTTTGAATCATGCTGAAGTCGAACGCGTGCCGGTACAGGTAGTGCCCTTCGGCAAGATTCCAAACGATCTTGAATTGGCCCGGACTAACAGCGCTCACATAAAAAGGAAAAGCTTTCTCCATCGCCAGTGGCTGCGGCTGATCTGAAAAACCGCCGAATGATCTGGAGTCTAACTGTGCGTAGCTGATGCCGAACAACAAGGCTGTTGTCACTAGCACCGCTAGAGTTAAGGAACAGGAAACCGAAATAATCTTCATACTAGTGTGACCAGTACAGTGCAGCAAAAGTTTCCAAACAAAGCATTAGTCTTGATAGCGATCGAAAACCAGGCAGGCGTTGGTTCCGCCAAAACCAAAGCTATTAGACATGACTCGATTCAGGGTGATGTCGTCTCTTCGTTCCAGCGCGATGGGTAATCCCTTAGCTTCTTCATCCAGATTTTCAATATTCGCCGACGCCGCGACAAAATTATTCTGCATCATTAACAAGCTGTAAATGGCTTCCTGTGCGCCTGCAGCACCCAAGGAATGGCCAGTTAGAGACTTGGTGGAATTAATGATAGGTACTTTATCGGTGAATACGTCCTGAATGGCCCGCAGTTCCGAAACATCACCTGCTGGCGTGCTGGTTCCGTGCGTGTTGATATAATCAACTGATCCTTTCAGGCCTGCTGTCGCCGTTCGCATGGCGCGAGCACCACCTTCTCCGGCGGGAGCTACCATGTCATAGCCGTCCGATGTGGCTGCGTATCCGGTAAGTTCGGCGTAAATCTTTGCGCCTCTGGCTACGGCGTGATCGAGAGATTCAATTACTAATACGGCGCCACCGCCGGCTATAACAAATCCATCTCGATCGGCGTCAAAGGCTCTTGAGGCTTTTTCGGGTGTATCGTTGTACTTTGTCGAAAGTGCACCCATAGCATCGAACATATGGCTCATCGTCCAGTGCTCTGCTTCACCCCCACCGGCAAACACAATGTCTTGTTTGCCAAGTTGAATCAATTCGGCTGCGTGACCAATACAGTGTGCGCTAGTGGCGCAGGCAGATGAAATTGTGTAATTAACCCCTTTGATCTTAAAGGGAGTAGCTAAGCAGGCCGAGGTTGTACTACTCATGGTGCGGGTAACCCGGTAGGGGCCGACCTTGCGCAAACCTTTCTCGCGCATGATGTCCGTGGATTCTAGCTGGTCTTCAGCAGAACCTCCGCCTGAACCCATCACCAGGCCAGAACGGAAATTAGAAACTTCATCTTCTTTAAGGTTAGCGTCGCTAATGGCTTGTTGCATAGCCAAATAGGCATAGGCTGAGGCATCTCCCATGAATCGGAGGGTTTTACGATCTATCAGTTCTTTGGTATCGATCTGAATAGATCCGCTGACATGACTGCGCATGCCTATTTCCGCATAGGCAGGATTATGTCGAATTCCACTTCTGCCGTTCCTGAGCGAACCCAACACAGACTCTTTGTCATTGCCTAAACAGGAAATTATTCCAATACCAGTAACAACAACACGCTTCATAGGATTCCCCCAATCAAAAACAAATCATCCGTGCATCCTGCACTAAAATGAAATTTCCGGCGTGAATAAACCGACCTTTAGCGCCTTGGTAGTATAAATAGTCTTGCCATCTACCGTAACTGTGCCGTCTGCGATGCCCATAACCAATTTTCTATTAATAAGTCGGCTTATAGTCAGCTGGTATACCACTTTCTTTGCTGTAGGCAATATCTCGCCAGTGAATTTCACTTCCCCCGCGCCCAGCGCCCTACCTTTGCCCGGGTGACCGCTCCAGCCAAGGAAGAAACCTAATAATTGCCATAGTGCATCTAATCCCAGACAGCCGGGCATTACCGGGTCACCAGGAAAATGGCACTCAAAAAACCAAAGATCCGGTTTGATGTCCAGTTCGGCAATGATTTGCCCGCGGCCATGTTCGCCGCCATCGCTGCTAATCTCTGAGATTCGGTCCAGCATAAGCATATTGCCTATGGGGAGTTTTGCATTGCCAGGGCCAAATAGCCGACCGTAACCGCATTCTACTAATTCATCCAAATTATAAGAGTTCTGGGGGACAAAGCTGAAATTTTCGCTATTCATGGATTCGTTGAACCCCTCCGGGGAGGTATTTTTACAAAGCATGGGATGTTATCGCGCCGGGGCCAAATAATCGATCATAAATTGCTGCTGTTCATGACCCGTGGACGCTCAATTTCCCTATTTATTATATTCATAGATAGTTTGCTACTATTGCCTACCGATTTACCAGGTGCGCCCGTGGCGACAGACTTATGATAATTCCAGTTATTCTTGCCGGTGGCGTGGGCTCTCGTTTGTGGCCGGTATCCAGGTCGATGCTACCCAAGCAGTTCATTAAATTCCCGAATATGCAGGGGTCATTGTTTCAAAATACTTTGAGTCGTCTGGATGGTATAGACGATCTTGGAGATCCCATTGTTGTTTGTAATGCCGATCATCGCTACCTGGTGGCAGAACAACTTCGGCAACTTGGAAAAGAATATTGCACAATATTGTTAGAACCGAAGGGTAGAAATACAGCGCCGGCGGTTGCGCTTGCTGCCTTAAGTGCACAACAAGATAGTGCAGATCCATTACTGCTAGTTCTCCCTGCCGATCATGTAATTCAGAATCAAGCGGCACTTAAAAGGGCAATATCCCGTGCGCGAGCTCTCGCGGATAAGCAAACACTTGTTACCTTTGGCATAGTGCCAAGTGCACCAGAAACCGGCTACGGCTATATTGAAAAAGGAGCAGAACTTTCCGGGGCTGATAGCTATACAGTCAACAGGTTCGTGGAGAAGCCAGATGTTGAGACTGCACGAGCTTATCTGAACACGGGTAACTATTTTTGGAATAGTGGGATGTTTTTGTTCTCGTCCTCTAGCTACCTGCGAGAATTGAAGCGACATGCGCCTGATATATTTGAAACTTGTCACTTGGCTTACCGGGAGCTGGAGCGAGGCGAGGATTTTCAGTTAATACCGGAGGCGATTTTTGCAAGCTGCCGTAGCGACTCTATCGACTATGCTGTAATGGAGAAAACGGAATCTGCGGCCGTGATTCCACTGGATGCTGGCTGGAATGATCTCGGGGCATGGGATGCCCTATGGGATGTGCAAGCAAAGAACGAGCAGGGAAACGCCGTTTCTGGAGACGTAATCATTGAGGAGGTTTTCGATAGCTATATTCAATCTCAGTCACGCTTGGTAGCCGTGGCCGGCATGAAGGATGTAGTCGTGGTGGAGACTGCAGATGCTGTTCTGGTTGCGGACAAGTCGAAAGTGCAATTAGTTAAGCAGGTGGTACAACAGTTGCAGGCGCAGGAGAGGGACGAAAGTAACAATCATCGATTAGTGTATCGCCCTTGGGGTTCGTATGAGTCTCTTTGTTCTCGCCCTGGTTACCAGGTGAAACATATAGTAGTTAATGCCGGTGCGTCTCTTTCCTTGCAACTGCACCATAAGAGGTCCGAGCACTGGATTGTGCTTAAAGGTGTGGCATTGGTGACCTGCGATGATAGAGAATTTGAACTGCACTCGAATGAGTCAACTTTCATCCCTTTGGGTAGTAAACATAGGCTGACCAATAATAATGACGCGCCGATTGAGATTATCGAAGTTCAAATTGGAGAATATCTGGGCGAGGACGATATTGTGCGCTTCGAAGATCGCTACGACAGAGTATGATCTATAGACTAGGCTACTCTGTACTTGAACGATTGCAGCGGTCAGTAAATGCTTTGCGCGCTCCTTTAGAAGACGAAATCAATAATGAGGAATGACTGATCCATGTCTGTTATTAAGAAATGTTTGTTTCCCGCTGCCGGATACGGCACCCGCTTCCTGCCTGCTACCAAAGCCATGCCTAAGGAAATGCTTCCAATTGTAACCAAGCCTTTGATTCAGTATGGGGTCGAGGAAGCGATGGCGGCAGGTGTCAGTGAAATGGCTATCGTCACCGGCCGTGGCAAGCGCGCCATTGAAGATCATTTCGATATTAGTTATGAACTGGAACACCAGATTGCAGGTTCTGACAAAGAAGAATTATTGCAGAGTACTCGAAACATCATGGAGCATTGCACTTTCTCCTATACCCGACAGATTGCAATGAAAGGGCTTGGGCATGCCATTCTGACCGGAGAAACCTTAATTGGAGATGATCCTTTTGCTGTGGTATTGGCTGACGATTACTGCGTCATCGAAGGTGATGGTGTGTTAGCTCAGATGGTTATGCTGTATGAGAAATATCAATGCAACATCGTCGCCATAGAAGAAGTGCCTGAAAATGAAACCTATCGCTACGGGGTAATTGAAGGTGAAATAGAAGCCGATAACGTTTATCGCATCAGTAATATGGTGGAGAAGCCAGCGCCGGGAGAGGCCCCTAGTAATCTGGCGATCATTGGGCGTTATATTCTTAACCCAGATATTTTTGATGCTATCAGAAATACTCGACCAGACAAGAATGGTGAAATACAAATTACCGATGCCCTTCGCGAACTGGCGCAGCAAGGCAAAGTAATTGCTTACAAATTTACCGGCAAACGCTTTGATTGTGGCAGCATTGATGGCTTCATAGACGCCACCAATTACACCTATAAGCTCGGCTTGAATTAACTCCACCTATATTGAAAACCATCCAAGTAGTAAAGAAGGTTTATTAATTAAGCGAACCTGCTCTTAAGTACCTCACTTTCGATAGACGGACAACTATTTTGACTGAAGAAATTACATGTTTTAAGCCCTATGATGTTCGCGGGCAAGTGCCGGGACAATTAAATGAGGATATTGCCTATCGAATCGGCCGCGCCTATGTTGAATTTCTTAAACCCCAAACAGTAGTGGTGGGATACGATATTCGACTAAGCAGTCAACAGCTTTGTGCCGCTCTGTCGCGAGGATTAACCGAATCGGGTGTAGACGTGATCAATATCGGCTTGTGCGGTACAGAAGAAGTCTATTTCGCGACCAGCCACCTTGAGACGGATGGTGGCATAGTTGTGACCGCTAGCCATAATCCGGCTGATTATAATGGAATGAAATTCGTCCGCGAGTCATCCAAACCGATCAGTGGCGATACCGGCCTTGCCGAAATCAAGCGCCTGGCGGAACAGAATGCTTTCCCTGCCTGTGCGGAGCCGGGGAATATTAGTTTCGCAGATACCCAGCCTGCCTACATTGCGCACCTTCTTCAGTACGTTGAGATAAGCAGTTTGCGTCCGCTTAAAATTGTTTGTAATGCCGGAAACGGTGGAGCTGGGCTCACGATCGATGCCCTAGAACATTTTTTACCAATACAATTTTCCAAGGTATACCATGAGGCAGACGGTAATTTCCCAAATGGCGTTCCCAATCCGCTGCTGGTAGAAAATCGTGCCCCAACCATAGAGGCTATCAAGGTGCAAGGTGCTGATCTGGGCATAGCCTGGGATGGCGATTTCGATAGATGTTTTTTCTTCGATGAGAATGGCCGGTTTATAGAAGGGTATTATATAGTAGGGCTGCTAGCGCAAAGTTTTTTGGAGTTAGAGCCCGGCGGGAAAATTGTGCACGACCCGCGTCTGACATGGAACACTATTGAGATAGCGAAGGAATTCGGAGGCCAGGCAATCCAATGTAAAACTGGTCATGCATTTATCAAGGAAAGAATGCGTGAGGAAGATGCGGTTTATGCTGGAGAGATGAGCGCCCATCACTACTTTAGAGATTTTTTTTATTGTGACAGCGGAATGATTCCCTGGTTGCTGGTGATTGGGCTAATGTCCAAGTCCGGAAAGAAATTGTCTGAATTAGTTGATGAAAGAATGCGAGCATACCCGGCAAGTGGTGAGATAAATCGACGAATAGAAGCCCCCGCCGCTTTATTGCAAGAAATTGAAGCAAAATATAGCGCAAGTTCCACAAGTGTGGATCATACCGATGGATTAAGCATGAATTTTGAAAACTGGCGTTTTAATATTCGAATGTCAAATACTGAACCCGTGGTTCGACTTAATGTCGAATCACGCGCCGATGAATCTCTAATGCAAGAAAAAACAGCAGAGCTACTGGCATGCATGGCTTAGTCTAATTAATTGCACTAATGAAGCCAAGTGGCTAATCAAAGACAGTTCCATGGCGAATGGAATTCTTTATCTTGGTCTCTAGGGAGCCTCTGAACGAGTCTATGACCTCTCTGGCCTACAGCCAATTCTGCTATCAAGACTTACTTTCGTCGGGCCTGTCAAGAAACTGCAACGCAGAGAGCGCATTCGGTGTAAACCCCCGACCGGCAGGGCCTAAGCAGGCGCCGTACTGCGGCGTTGTCGCGCTTGTACGCACGACGCCTTGCATCAGTGCGCACCAGACTCCCGCAGAGTGGCCATAGACTTGTTCAGAGGCTCCCTAGATTTTTTTCCAGAAAAAGAGGGATAGCACTTGAAGAAAGTATTGATATTCGGCAATTCGGGTTCCGGCAAATCAACTCTGGCCTCTCGGCTTTCTCGTGACTCTAGTCTTGCTCATTTGGATTTAGATACACTGGCGTGGTTGCCAGGAATGCCGCCACAGCGCATGCCTTTGGAGGATGCGGCAAAATTGCTTGACGCTTTTCTAGTGGACAATAGCTCCTGGGTTATCGAAGGCTGTTATACGGATTTATTGGAATTGCTCGGCGATTTGGCCGATGAGATCATATATTTGAAATTGCCAATAGCGTTATGTGTGGCCAATGCCAAGAACAGGTCTTGGGAGTCGCACAAATATGAGTCGAAGGCGGAGCAAGACCAGAATCTACCCATGTTACTAGACTGGATTGTTCAATACGAAGAGCGGGACGACGTTTTTTCCTTACAGGCACATAGCAGGTTTTATGATAACTTTGCCGGCCGCAAGGTTTGCTTAACAGACAATGACCATCGTTTTTGAGAGCAGACTAATAGAGAGTAGGAAAAGCTGCGTATGCAATACCAAAAGGACCTGTCTTCTGAGCACAAAGATTTGTTTCCGGAGGTGAGGAAAGTCTTGTTGGGCATTGCGTTTGTAAGGGAGATCAGGAAAGATAAGATAACAACTTATACAGTCCGTGGCGCGTGTCTGTGTCATATTAGAACCATGCCTCATGGTGTCGACACAGGATTCTTAAAGCGTGCCTTTTATGCATGATGAGCATGGCCTGCTACACGGCGAAATCAAGAGAATGCGTGTACTATCTTTCGATAAATTGAATAAGACTGTACTGACTCACTACCTGGCCGAGGCTATCAAGCTCACTACCTAGATTACGGCCGAGGGCTGCGAAAACCCATGAATGCATCTAAGTTTTAAAAAGGAGCTGTGTATGATTTTGCGAATTTCCATAATGATAGTTCTCATTTTATCTGCCCTGATGTTCTATTCTATTGGCAGCATGGCGGGTATGGGTGTATTCCTGTTATTTGGTGTGCTCTTTGAAGGGGCTTTTTGGTTTGGTCTGTTCAGGGGCTTCAAAACTAATCGGGTTGAATCCGGCAAATAAAATTTCGTGATGGCCAAAGAAAGAATTATCCCTCATGTCGATATGGAATCGAATAACTTATCAGTCAGATAAATTATTGCTTGGCAGAAGAGCAAGAATGTCAGTTGCCGAAGACTCGACACTAGAATTATGGCAGAGCTTTATGCCACGCAGGCATGAGATTAAAAATGTTATCGGGCAGAAGTTTTATTCGGTACAAAATTTCGAAGGACTCCAGAACTTTGAAAACTTCAGCATGGAGACCGTTTTTGAAAAGTGGGCAGCAGTTGAGGTGGAGTCTGTGGCAGACATTCCGCCGCACATGGAGCTATTTACTCTGCATGGTGGTGATTATGCAGTATTTGATCACAGGGGCCCTGCCAGCGAGTTCCACAAGACATTACACTATATTTTTACTGAATGGCTGCCTCATTCCGGGCGAGAGTTAGACGCTCGAGAGCATTTTGAAATACTGCTGCCCGGTTACCGACCAGATGATCCGGCGGCGGAAGAGGAAGTTTGGGTGCCGCTGAAACAACAATGAATGGAACAAGAGAGATTCAACAATGATTCTTGAAGTCGCTACATTAGATGTAAGGCCTGGATTGGAGTCTGACTTTGAGTTGGCCTTCTCGGAGGAGCAGAAGATTATTGCTGGAATGTCGGGCTATGTTTCTCATGAGCTCAGAAAATGCATTGAAAACCAGAACCGCTATTTACTTCTGGTTAACTGGGAAACACTGGAAGATCACACTCAGGGGTTTCAAAATTCCAACGAATATCAGCAGTGGCGTGAGATGCTTCATCACTTCTATGATCCTTTTCCGAGCGTAGAGCACTATCAAGCTATTGTGTAAGGAGGAGTAAGTTCCTCTGCGTTTCTTGGAATTTTTGAGGCTAGAGGTTTAGCGCGAGTGAGTTCGAGGTGTCCAGCGCATCCTAATACTATGTTCGTCTTCCTGTACCTGTTGAAATCCGGATGCCCGGTGAAAGGCTACCGCAGGATTGGTTTTAAGCACACTAAGTTCAACCGGCTTGTTTGCATTGCTACAGCTGTTTCTTATCTCATTTATCATATGAGTGCCATAGCCTCTGTACTGCTGATTCGGATCAACCATAATTATGTCCAGGGAAAAGTGATCGTCGTTATCGCTGAGGTGATAACTACCTAGAGCGACGCTATTAGCTTCGAGAATTTGAAAATATTTGGCCGGTAGTGAGGTGATAAAACCTTCTCGCTGTAACAGCTCATCCCAGCCCCAGGCTTTGTCAATATAGTTTTGCATGGTAGTTCTGAACAATTCGAACAACCAATCTTCGTCGCTGCTTGTGCCATTGCGCATTCTCAAGGCCATGCTCACTTCGATTTCCATTCGTGAACTTTTCGAATTAAGCCTTGGGTGGAGTCATCCAGATTCGATTCAGGTGTCGGGCCCGACATGGCTGCAAAAATTTGCCCAGATAAATTTTTACCCAGCTCTACTCCCCATTGATCGAAGGCATTGATATTCCAGATCACACTTAACACATAAACTTTATGTTCATAGAAGGCGAGCAGCTTCCCTAGGTTGTAAGGATTCAACTCGCTAAGCAATAATGTGTTGCTAGGTTTGTTGCCCCGAACATTCTTGTGAACGAATTCCTTATCAGTTTTACCTTCCATTAGTGCAAGGCTTTGGCTAAAACAATTTGCTAGTAAATATTGCTGGCATTCAATATCGTCACTGTCGTTATTGTTTACCAGCGCTATGAAATCTACCGGCACGAACTCGGTACCCTGATGCAGCAATTGGAAGTAGGAATGCTGTCCGTTGCTGCCCGCAGTGCCCCAAACTATCTCACCGGTATTGCTCTTAATTTTTTCTCCCCGCACACTGACGCTCTTGCCCAGACTCTCCATATAGAGTTGTTGTAAGTATGAAGGGAACAGATTCAGTCTCTGGCTATAGGGCACGGTTGCAGTGCTGTGAGCATCGAAGAATTCACGGTACCAGAAGCTAAGTAAGGCCGAAATTACAGGCATGTTTTCTGAAAGTTCTGCGCTACGAAAATGTTCATCCAAGGAATTAGCACCGGCGAGCAGTTGGCGAAATCCATCCATGCCCAGCAATATGGCGATAGGTAAGCCAATAGCCGACCATAGGGAAAAGCGTCCACCTACCCAGTCCCATAGCGGGAATAGGTTTTTTTCATCGATACCAAATTGAACAGCTGCTTGCAGATTGCTTGTTATCGCAACAAAGTGCCTGGCAGTTGCGGCGGGAGATTGTGCTTTCTGAAGTAGCCATAGACGTGCTGACTCAGCATTCTTCAGCGTTTCCAGAGTTGAAAACGATTTTGAAGCAATGATGAATAAAGTGGTTTCAGGTTTCAGATTTTTTAGTGTGTTTTGTAGATGAGCAGGGTCAATATTTGAAACAAAGTGGACACGAATAGCTGTACTAGCGAAGCTGCCGAGGGCATCGCACACCATGGCCGGGCCTAAATCGGATCCTCCTATGCCTATGTTCACAACATCTGTTATGAATTCACCTGTATAACCCTGCCAGGCGCCATTGTGCACATCGTCCACCAAGGCTTCCATCTTGTTCAGGGTGTCGGTTATCTCCGGATGAGCATCTGCGGATGCTGGGTCGCGCAGGGCGACATGCAGAGCTGCTCTGCCTTCCGTGGTATTTATTTTGTCTCCGCGAAACATCGCATCGATGGCTTCTGAAACATGTTGTTGCCGTGCCAGACCAAGCAACAGGGGCAGGGTATCTTGATTTAGATAATTCTTGGAATAGTCGAGTAATAGGTTTTCATGGCTGATAGACTTGCTTTCGAATCTGCCGTCCTCGGCGCGAAAAAGTTTGTTTAAGCGAAAGTCTTTGTGCTTAAAGAGCTCGCTATGCTCAAGCAATGCCTTCCAAGCAGATGAGTCACCAGGGCCTTCCATACTGTATTACTCGCTAACTGCCTGGTAATTTTCGGAGGAAGTTGATTTTTGTTTTCTTAGTAAAGCCATCACACCGTCTTTCTTGGCGATTTTGTAGATATCAACGAAGGGTCGATAGTGCTGCACAATAATATTGTTACTGTAATTCGCTTCACCAAAATGATCCGGAATTCTGTCCTTTGGGTAGTAGGCAGTGCCAAACATATAGTCCATAAAATTAAATTCCCCAGAAAAATTCTTATCAATCGCTTCTGGGTGATTGGAATGATGCCAGCGATGAAACTTGGGATTGCTCAAAATATAGCCTAGCCAATGGGCATCCTTTATATTTCCGTGTCCATAGCGACCCCAAAAGTCTCGAAACGAAATATAGAGAAAAACCAATGCTGGATCCGGTTGAAAGTAAGTTACTAGCATCAAATAGGGAGCAGCAAACAGAGCCTTGTCGATTACATGAAAACGACTAGTGGAAAATGAATCGAGTGTTAACGAGCTATGATGAACGCGATGAAACTGCCACAGTAATGGGATCTTGTGCGAATAATAGTGCGCCACATAGAAAGTGATATGTCCCATGAAAAGTAGGGCGATAAAACTCCAAACCCAATGTGCATTCGCTAACGAGCCCTGTAAATATAGCCCTTGTCCCCCGTGCTGCTGCGCATAGGTTACCAGCCATGCCACGAAAGCGGCGTTAATCATGCTATGTAAATGGAAGCGATGATAGGTGTGGATAAGATCGTTAATAATGCCTGCTCTGACAAACGCTTGCGGCTTTAAGGGCACTAGTCGTTCGACAATCGGAATTATCCAGATCCAACCGTAGAGGGAGAGCATTTGAAGCCATTCCTGTGTGACCGGTGTCAGCATTTCTTTAATCTGGCCCCTGTGAGTTTTGTTAAGAATTCAGCCTGCCCTGAAGATGTGCCCTCGTGTTGATTCAAGCGGCCATTTCTAGAGCCCTTTCGGCATCCTGCTTGGCACTAAGATGAACTTACTTTAGCAAATATCGTGCTAAGTTAGTATGCTTGATTTCCAGTTAACTGGAGTATTTCCTGGCAATATGAAGAGTACAAATTTTGGATACATTCCAGCATTGGATCATCTGCGGGGCTTCGCCGCCGTGTTGGTATTATTTTTCCATAGTACGCATTTCATCTCCCACAAACTGACCTACGGGGCGCCTTACGACCCAGCCAATTGGGCCAGAGTCGGGAATCCTTTTTCGGCTCTGATGATAGAAGGCCATACCGCGGTTTCTCTATTTTTCCTGTTGAGCGGTTTCGTTTTCACTGTAGGCTCTTTGCAAAAGAAGCTGAACTATTTGGGTTTCTATAGAAACAGGCTGCTCAGAACCTATCCCCTGTTCTTGTTTTTCCTGGGTTTGGGCATAGCTTTCAACTCGGAGAATTTTAGCTTTCCTGCTCTGATGCAATCGATACTGTTCATGGCGAATAGCGATACGGCAATCAATGGCGGACCTTTCACCTTTGTTTTCTGGTCCATCGCCGTGGAATGGCATTTCTACCTACTATTTCCGTTTCTGCTGTTCACAGTACAGAAGTGGGGTTGGAAAGTGCTACCTATCTTGATTCTGTGTTTTATATTGGTTCGAACTGTTGCTTATTTTCAAGGCGCCGATATGCGAGAGCTGAGTTATTGGTCGATTGTTGGACGAATCGATCAGTTTCTGTTGGGTATGCTGGCAGGAATTTTTTATCGCAATAAATTTACTGCGGGCAGGGCGCTGGACAATTTGGCAGTGGCAGCTTTCAGCTTTGTTCTATTACTTTTGTATGGGTTTAACCAATTAGGCGGTGGCGGCTCCAATAATTACCTCTGGATTTTTTGGCCAACGTTGGAAGCGGCAGCCTGGGCTCTTTTCCTTATTGGATATCTTTCCTTAGCCAGGCATTTCTACTCTTGGTTAAGTAAATTGCTGGTTGCCTTGGGAACCATTAGCTATTCTATTTACATGGGGCATTATCTGGTGCTGGACTACTTTCTGCGCCATGATTGGGACAGTCTATTGAGTTTGCCAGACCCTATCGCCAGGGCGGCCTTAAACACATTCTTGCTGATGTTGCCCCTGGTTCTGGCGCTTTCAACAGCCACTTATTTTTGTGTAGAGCGGCCTTTCCTGCGGCGCAGGAAGAAGTATATGCAGCCGCTCGAGCAAAATATTGCTCCGGTACAAAATATCGGCTAGCTGGACTATTGAAGCAGGCGCAGTTTTTGGTTAGTATGCGCGACCTGATTGGAGTAGTAGCAATCAGCCGGGTTTGCTGGTTATAGACACGGGGCAGGGCCGATAATCCGGAAGCGAGTGGGCACTGTGCTGTAGTCTGGATCGGTCACTGGATGTTTGATGAAGTTTGGAATATGCCGCTATAGCTCAGCCGTGGTAGAGCAGCTGACTTGTAATCAGCAGGTCCCGAGTTCGACTCTTGGTGGCGGCACCACTAACCTCCTGATTTACCTCAATATATAAATCACAAATTTCATTATGACATACACGTTATTTGTGGGTAGTGGCCGAAAAGTGGCCACTACTTCAAAAGTTCTGCTACTCTTTCGCGCTCTCAAACTGTGACAAGAGGAACTTTCTAATGACAATCAATATTTCAATTAAGCGCGATAGCTCCGATGCCATGCTCCGGCTCATGCACTTGAAACCAGATGCCCAGGGCGAATTACTCTTAACGACTGCACTCAATATAGAGCCTGGCTCTGAACATGAATTCTGCTTCTGTGAAGGAGAATTAATTAGCTTGTTTGATCCACTTGTGTTGCCTAAAACTTTCATGCTGCCTATGGAAGCAGAAACTTATCTAGATCCGGACGCAGATCTTACAGCTTCAATCGACTCAACACAGTTCGTCCAGGAACATCCGCAAGGTGATCAGGGGCAAGGTGAGCATACCGCACTGTCATCGCCAGGCTCTCATGACGAAGCACCTCCTTTAGAGTAATGATGTCGCCGCCGCTGGCCATGTGATTACTCGCAAAGGTGTGTCTGCAGACGTGAGTAAGCTGGCCAGCTGGTAGCAGAATTCCGGCTCTGTCGATCGCTTTACGAAACGCGCCAGTGCAACCGCTAAAAAGTGCGCCTTGGCGCTTTTTTTCATCTAACCAGGTATCCAGTTCCGGATCTGCATACGGCACCGCTAAGGATCTGCCATTTTTACTTTGCAGCGTAATTTTACCGTCGCGGATCTGCGAGCGCGTAAGGCTTTCAGCTTCTCCCCACCTGGCACCGGTATTTAGACAGATCCGCGCTACATAATAAACATGCTCATTGCTGGAATTTTTCAATTCCTTCATCAGATCCTTAACCTGGTCTTCATTGAGCCAGGACAACTCACTATCAAGTAATTGCAGTTTGCGGATCTTTCGCAGTGGATTTTCAGGCTGCCATTCATCAATACGATCCAGTTCATTAAAAACCGCTTTCAAATAGGCCAGCTCATGATTGACTGTATTCAGTGATACTTTGTCGATCGTTAGCCGGTGGTGCCTGGCATCGATGTACATCGTGCTAGTGACATCACTGGCCAGTGGATCTCCCATTAGCTTGGCCAGCTGCAGTAAACATTTGTAGCGGCGCTTGCCATCGACCAGGGTATTGCCGTGTGCTTTGTACCAGCGATCGATCAGATCCACTAAGGTTCTGCGATCGGTCGAGATCGGATTCCAGGGCTTGTCCTGGTTAAGTTGATTTAGTATATGAACCTCGAAGCGAATAGCCTCGGGTTTGGTCGGGAATTTTTTACGAAGGCGTTTCTTGCCAACGATTTTCTGCAGGCCATTGATCCGAAGATCTACTAGCCACCGATTGTCTACTTTGCGTATGGCCACTACTGTCTGAGAATAATATTCAGCGCACCGATAATGCCAAAAAACTGAATTGCCGCCGTCGCGAGGAACCAAACTTTTACATTTGTTAAATCTGCCTTAGTTGTGTAGTGCTTCTCAAAGGCAATTAGTTTTATGTCGATTCCATCAAGCTTGCCTTCGATACTACCGAATCGTTTTTCCAGTGCTATTTCATCCATTGGAGGTCCTCCTCCCGGGGGTGTATTGTCGTCACCGTGACCATTGAATTTCTTTTTCCACTGCTCAGGACGGACGATATTATCATTTTCCATCGTCGCTTGCCTCAAGGTAGCCCAGAACATCTCCTAATGAGAAAACCTGGACGTTTCCGCAATGATTGCACAAAGCTGGAATGACCATAAAGCTGGATACATAGCCATAGGCGAAGATGTTCTCTCCTCCTGCGCCAAATTCCATCACGCTTGCCATCGCAATGCCGGTTTCTTCTTCTTTGAAGATACCAGTTCGTTGTCGGTAGCTGACTGGGCGATATTCGCCCTTCTCGCAGAAAGGACAGCCAATTTGCGTTGCAGCCAAGAATTTCATGAAGTCTTGTACCCTGACTTCGGCTACTTCCTGATGGTGTAGATCCATTGCTACTGCACTCCTGGTGCTGTCTTTTGTTCAGTTTTTCGATCAGCTTTTGTTTCGTGTGTGGCGTCCCAACAAGTTATATGTTCTGCACCAATATTTGCGTCATCTATCAGCTCATTTCTTGCCATTAATAAAACTTGGAATAAAGATTTTGCACCTGGCAGGCACTGGACCACTTTTGATAATTCCTTGGATAAGTCTGGAGAGAGCCACAGTGAGCATTTAAATGACAGCTTGTTTAGAATGGTCCGTTCTTCTCTAGGGATATTTTCATCTGGTGGAATTTTGATCCATTCAGAGAGTAATTCAGAAATCAGCTCTACTTTTTCGATGCGATATAAATTGCGCTTATAATCTTCATGCCGTCTTTCGTATTCGGCATCAATAGATGCTCTTAACCTGGTTATTGCCCATTCTTTTAATACGAGTATGAGAAGCGCAATAGCGGTCAAGGAGCCCACTATCGAGGTAAGGAATGTTTCTATCAAGTTTCAACTCCTTTTCTTCGAATTAAAAAGCCATAACTGCATTGGGCCAGGTACACAATCCTGCAGATGCCACTGCCCACTTGCTTTAATGGCGATCCGATAGCCAGTAATTGTCGGCTTCAACCCGTGTCGCGCTCCTGCTCGATCTCCGGCGAAATTTGTCCGGACTCTGGTGCTGTCTTACCTGTCACCAGCCAGAGTGCATATTTTTCAAAGCGTGGGTGTTCGGTAATCTTGGCTAACTGTTCAGAGCCTATTGAGCCTCTGCGGCCCCCCTCGTAATTGCGTAGAGTCTGATAATTCAAGCCAGTTTCCTTGGCAAAAGCGTCTTGTGAAAGCCCCTCAGCGTGCCTGATTAGCCTAATCCTATTAACTATCTCCACAAAATATCCTCAGGTGCTATTGACACAGGCATATATTGTCCGTTACATTTGGAACCGTTCCATATGAACCCCATTAGGGCCATTAAGCACCCAAACCTTGTGAGGATACCTTATGTCCCAGGTAAATCAAATCCCACCAATTGCTACGCCCAGCAAATTTGAAGAGTTGACAGGTACGCCAGCCAGCACCTGCGAAAAACAGTTAGGCGATGGCCGTCTTCCCCGCTATGACAATCGACTCGACCAGAACAAGCGCGGTGCGCTCTACGTAAACATGGTTCGCTTAACAGAGCTGTGTGTAGAGCAAGGTAAGAACTTTAAGTCACTGAACATTACTCAGCCCTGAACGTGGAAATTCCAGTTACTGATATCTTCCCGATGGTCATGGCCTTCGGCTTCATAATTTCCATTCCCCTCGCGGCGTTATTCACGTTTGTGGATTACAAGTTGAAAAACCGAAGAGAGAAGAGAAAGGGAAACAGAGGCAAAGTGTTATGAGCATTTATGAATTACACATCTACCCCCACGTGTCCATTAACCAGGCTCACATGTGCAGCCAGGAGCTAGATTTACTAAAAGAAGGATTTTCAATGCTCCAAACCATCGAAGAAAAAGAAAATTGCAAGGAAGAGATGGAGTGGCATTTGCGGACGATGCAGAACTTTATCAGACAGGAATTTCTAAAAACATTGGACAGCTAATTAATGGGCAACCGTTGTGGTCACGACCCGACCAGGCTCCGCCTTTGTGACACGGTAAAACGTGGCAAAGGTGGAGCACCGCAAATCCTCGGTATCATATCGGGGCATCTGAACGACGCTGCAAAAAACCGACGACGACTAAAAAGCTGGCACCAACAAAATGCGTCTGGCCGTGGTCGCCGATCGGAAGCACGCGAAGCAATGATATCCACTTTACAATTCCTAGTTGATAACTGGTTACAACTCGATACGCGTCGCTGTGCCATGCCAGGCTTGGAATATTTACAAGCGCCGGACATTCGGCATATCGCGTTGAAAATCTCAGGCAGCAAAGATTGGAAGGGTACCAGACGCATGTCAGTGGGCAGGGTGCAAGCCGCAGTGAGTGGTCTGGTAAAGGCTGGCTATCTCGCCCGGTCAAAGCAGATTCGCAAGCAACAACCCACTGGCGAGTGGATGGCTTCACCAAAAATTACGACGTTCACAAAGGCATTTTTTATCGATCTAGGCGGCAAGCGTCTATGGCGAACCGTGCGAAAGTTCGGCGCAGATAAAATCAAATCCATTTGCAAGTACCTGGACGACATCGGATTCCGCCCTTTCTGGCACATCGATCGTCGCCTGGCGCACTATTTGAACCCTGGCCATGTGTACTCGCCTAGACAAGCATTCATGGCCAGGCAGAACAAACCGCCAGACCTCCCAATAGACTTATCGACTTTGCCGGATCAAAACCCGGAAATTTGAAAAACAGGTGGCTTCCTGAGAGCCGCTGTGGGCGATTTAGAAAAATCGCCTTGGGGATGCCCCAATTTTCTCCGTATCGCTCTAATTACCCCTTCAGAAATCGAATTAAGGCACTGTGTCACTGTGTCTTTATCCAGTCTGTGGAAAAACACTGTATAACTCATCTGGAACAGCTCGTAAGTCCATGACCCGTAAGTCAGTGGCATTAAATCTATATTTACTAAATATATAAATTATTAATACAAGATATTGGGCAATATCTATTGTAGAGCGAAAGCCTGTGGATAAGTGCCTCGACAAGTCGAGAATCTCTTGTGCTTCGCCTCCCTACGGTCGTTGAATCCAGGCCGCAGAATCGAGATCTAAATCAACAATTCAACTACTGCAGAGCCAGCCTTGCTAATAGGGAAAGGGCTCAAATATCGTGCCACATTCCTGCAGGGGGAAACCACTCTACACCTGTGGAACGAAAAGTCAAGCAAACCCGGGAGCCTTGCTCGGGTCACCCGAATTCTATACAGTCAGTGCCCTTTCCAAATAATCAGGTAGATCCAATGGACAATAACGAATTGTTTCACCTGGCACGTTCTATCGAAGATGCTGGTACAGATCTTATGGCCGCCGAGTTCTATCAGAAACCGAAGCTCGCCGAGGGCATGCTGGTACAGTCAACTCGACTCATTAACGAATTAGTCAGAAGGGAGATTGAACGAGATGGCCAACCTGTCGAAAAATCCTGATATTGGCACCTGTCCCTGCATCACCTGCGGAGTCGATAGCCCCCTGCGAAAAGACGCTGGAAAAAATCTTTATGTAACTTGTAAGCAGCACGGCAAGTATGCGCCGAAGGATCCCGAGTGGATCCTCGACAATGCGACTATGTGGCCCCTGGGTGTGAAGCCTGCAGATCCCGAACCTATCCCGGATCCAGACCCGGGTCCAGATCCAGACCCGGCAGAAACTCTCAGGTTCGAGCTGGAGCCTGACCCGGACCCAATTCCGGAACCGGACCCGGATCCAATTCCGGACGCTAACCTGGGTAAACCCGGGCACAATTTTCGGAAATACCTGCAAGATCTTGACAGCAATTTCGAGGAATTTTTCAGCAAATGAACCAGGTTGATGTATCTCGGGAAAAAGTGCTGCAGGGCTTCGGTGCGATCGCTGCAGACAATGATATTGATATCAATCAGTTTCTCGATGAGCAGGAAAAAATAACGGTAGAACAGGCCGAGCCGGACATCGATGTCGAGATGCCATCGACTACCGAGATCCTGCAGCACTTCGGGCGGGACATTGCCGACGATTTTGCGCCAGCACTGGCTCTCCAGGACGATGAGATCGAGCGACTAGCCAAAGCTTATGGCCCGCTGATTGACAAGTATTTCCCGGGCGGCTGGTTGGCCTTCCTGGATCGATTCAAACTGGAGATCTCTGCAGTGGCCACCACGTATGTGATATTCGCTCCCAGGTATCGCGCCTACAAAAAACACCTGGCGGCGATCGAAGGCAAAGCCGAGCCAGCAAAAGAAAATTCTAGCAAGGATCCAGACGATGGCGAGTAGAGCAGATGGCACATTGGAATACGTAATCGGTCGATCTCGATGCGGCAAAACCACTTACCTGCAGCAACGGGTAGCCAATCACGATCGGGTCCTGGTCTGGGACATTGAAGGCCAATGGGCCATGTTACCTGGCTACAAAGAAATTGCCGGAAAGACCAGCAAAAAAAAGAATGCCGAAGCGCTCATTGATGCCCTGGTCAATGCCGGTGAAAAGGCGAAGATTGCGTACCAGCCTGGCAGTGCTGCAGAGTTTGAAACCTTCTGCCAATGTGCAATGGTATGGGGATTCGATGCGCCTTGCTCGATCGTTGCCGAAGAACTCGCCGATGTTTCAAACCAGGGTAAGGCACCAGACAGCTGGGGCGTATTGGTGCGCCGCAGCATGAAATACGATGTCAATGTCTACGGCATCAGCCAGCGTCCCCAGGAGAGCGATAAAACTATCCTGGGCAATGCCAAAGTAGTAACAGTATTCGCACCGAATACCGATGCCGATCGAGATTACCTGGTGAAGAAGCTGGGCATTGCTGCAGAGAAAATTCCCACCGAATCGCTCAAGTATGTAAACCGTTTCAATGACGGCCGAATGACATCTGGCACCTTGAAATTCTAATTCCCTCGCTCTAACTCTGGATTTTCCTAACGGTTTTACTCGGGTTTACCCGGGTTTCATTGTGCCTGGCATTTTTCTTCTTAATGCTTTGCCTCGATGGACAAACTATTCAATCAATTTCTACTGATCGTCGCCGGTGGTGTTGCTGTGCAACTCGTCGTCGGCTATCTGCAAAAAACGGGGAAACTCTAATGAAGAAATATTTAGTGATGGGCGCTGTGGCTATCGTGGCGCTCGGTGTGTTCAACAAATTCGCACCGGCCTCCGCCAAAAGTTTTATCTACGGCGCATAGCTAGGGGTGAACCTTGAATAAAACAATTTTAATTTCTGTTGCAGTGACCTTGGCCATCTTGGTGATCGCGACCCGTAGTGATGCGGGCCGTGAATTGTTCCAGGGCCAGAAGTCATATTTTTAGGAGGTCACTCGTGGCTTTTAAAACTTACGATAAATTGCAGGACATCCAGGGCAGTCTCGCTCCGGAAGGAGTGGCCACGGTCAACATGCCGTTGAAGCGTTCCTATCACTACATGGACATGACCTACTCAGGTGTGACCCTGGCGCAGATGGCTTTCATCCGTTTGATGATCAATGGCCGAGCCGAGCAGACAATCAAGGGTGCCGACTTTCTGGATGTGCAGAATCAGTTTGAATTGATGCAGGCTGCAGCGGGAATTTTGCGGATCTCTTTCGAGCGAGAGGGCATGAAAACCCGGACAGCGCGAGAGTCCACCACGATCAATACCGGCTATCCACAAAACCTTAATCAAGATTCTAAATTTTACAATCCGGTGCCTATTTCTACCCTGGCATTAGAGGTGGAATTTGCAGCGGGATCCTTTACGCCAGTGCTGGCTTTTTCAGCACAGCGATCGGAAGCGAAACCGGTTGGGCAGATCCGCAAGATAAATAATTTTATCTACACCACGTCTGCATCCGGAGATTTCCAGATCGCCGACCTGCCAAGAGTGGATCCAATTACTCGACTGATCTTTAAGCCTTCGGCGAACAACATCACCAATGTGCTGATTGAGGCAGATGGCTATAAGGCTTTCGATCGCAGCACAGCGCAGAACGAGAAAGCGCAATTGGAAGGGGTGCGAGATCCGCAGACTGGCTATTGGATAGTTGACTTCGGTGAGCAGGGTTACGCCTCCGAATACGTTCTAACCAGGATCCTGCAGGACTTCCGAATCACTGTGACCACTGATGGCGCTATGACGTGCGATCTGCAGGTGGAAACTGTCGGCGGGCTTCGCGGCTAGGGGGTTCACTTGAACGAACAAGCAACATTGGATGCCGGTGGTGCACCGAATGAGTGGGGATTCTCGGAATATTTATTCCAGGGCATTATCCCTTCCTACATCGACTACACCGCCGCACGAAATCCGGCACCGCAATTAACACAAGCTCAATTGGAAACGGCTTACCGGATCCCTGAGCAACGTGGCACCGCTGAAGATGATGCAGCGGAATTCATCTTCGGCAACGTCGGCGGTAAAACTATCGGCTTGTCATTAGGTGGCCTGGCTGCAGCCGCAGTGGGCTTGTATTTGATTTGGAATAGATAAGTGATTCCAGGTCTGCCACCGCTTAGTTTTTCTTCCGGACCCAATGTCTCCGGGCCGGCCACGTCTGGCGGCACCGGAGTATACCTGGGGAATTATTCTGAAGGGTTTAATCTAACACATTTGCTATTGGTTGGTGTGGCGGTATTGATTTTTATGAAGGTGAAAAAGTGAGTTCAAAGACAGTAGCCGAAACCTCCGGAGCCGAATCCGGCTTCCAGGGATCCGATGATAATTTCGCGGTGAATCTGTCGGGTATCGATGTGTATAAATCGGTCGGCACCACGATTGACATCAGCACAACGGATCTAGGATCTGTCGGTCGATCGTTTCAGCTAGTGGATGATTTTATCGGTGAAGCCCTGGACTTCATTGAAGACGAAGCCGAATCCAATCGGATTCTATTAGGTGGTGCCGGATCGGCGCTGTTAGCCGAGGCAGAGAACAACCGAATATTTGCAGGCAATGTTATCGATCGCGCCTTCGATGAAACTGAATACAATCGCCTTTTTTCTGCAGGTGTAGTGGATAAAGCATTTGAAGAGAACGACAATAACCGGCTCTTTGCGGCACAGGCGATCGAGCAGAATGCTGCAGCCTCTGCAGCGGCCAATGACCAGGCATTTGCCTTCGCTGGCCAGGCTACGACCAAGGCTATTGATACGATCAGTGCGTCCACAGAGAAGGCTTTCGATTTTATCGGCCAGGGCTACACAACGGCACTAGGTGCCTTAGCCAGCGACACGGCCGCGAGTTATGACTTTATCAATACCAATCAAGATCGGACATTCACGCTCTACAACAAGGTCGTCGATGAATCAGGTAATTTACTGAATGGCCTAACCAGCTTCACCAAGGATCTATTGACCGATCAAAGCAAGACCAACGCCGCAACGATCAGCGCGGTGAGTGAAGCAACGCGATCAGATGCAACCCAATCGTTTGACAAATTAGTGAAGTGGGCCGCCTTGGCATTCGGTGCTGTGGCACTGGGTAGCGTAGCAGTGAGGAACTGGGCATGAGTGATTTTAAGATAATCATTCCTGCCAATGGATCCTATCCGGTGCAAGCCGCCGGGCAGAAGGTGCATTGCTTTTCGGCAACTGCGAATTTCAAGATCCAATTCTCCTGGCTCGATGGCTCTGTCAGCGGCCTCTCGAATATGGGTGCCACGATGCAGTACGGCACACGAGGAACAAAATTTAAAGGCTTTAATCTCTACAATAACACCGGTGTCTCCATAACGGTTGTTATGATTGTTTTGGGTGATGATCTTGATGTCATCGACAACCGGGTATCGATCGAAGCGTTTGATGTGAATCAACATGCAGATAGCAATCCGTGGATTGTGCAGCCAAAGCTTATGTCTTGGGTCGAGGGTAATAATACTATTTCGATTGCGGCGGTTGAGGTAGCTCTGATGACCTCCGCTCCGACAAGGGAAAATAGAATAGTTATTCGCAATACTGGCTCTCTGCTTTTGTATGTTGGTCCGACTGGTTTGACTACTGCAACGGGCATTGAATTGCCAGCTCAGGAGCGGATTGTTCTAGAAAATGTTAATGAAATTTATTATGGGCTACGTACTGGTGGCCCGCAGAATGTGACAGCGCATGTATTCGAGGCACCATTATGATCTTTACTCCAGCTGATGCAGGCGCAAAACTCATATCCATTGCCGGGTATGTCGATGGTCTGGAAGTAAATACCGCTTCTCCAGACAACCTAGGCACGGTCGCGCTGACTGTCGGGGTTGGAGCTACCTTGTTGTCTGCTTCTTCTGTTTATCCTGTGCGGGTTATTTTGACCAATGTTGGAGGGGCGACTATCTATTTGGGGGATTCGGGCGTCACATCGGCAACGGGGATTCCTTTGGAGCCGGGGCAGACGTTCAGCGAAATGTGTAGCACATCGCTTCATGGTATAGCTTCTGCGAATACTCCGGTGCGAAGAATGCAATTATACAAGGTGGGTTAGTCATGAGCGTTACCGGTAGCAGAATTCCACTACAAGAACGTCCTCCTTCACTTTTGAACGAGGGCAGCTTTATCGGTAATGACTTGCTTTTGACCGAGCAAGACGCCTTCAATATTACCGGCGCGGGTGTCATAAATTATCTGGATATTACTAATGCCAATGCTATTGCTATGGACTTGTGCACGGCGTACCTGGTGATCGATGGCGTGACAGTTTTCTCCTCTTTGCTAACCGGCGCAGGGCCGACTCATGTTGGAGATATCGTAGCCGATTTTGCAGTTGTGTATCCGAACGGCATTCCTTTTTCGACTAGCTGCCGTGCTTATTTTCTTTGGAGTGGCGCACCGGCTACAGCTGGCGAACCCAAGTTCAATTGGGAGGTTATTGAGCAATGAGCAATTTAAAAGCCAGTGAAGCACGTGCCCTTGAAAGCTCAGAAGAACAAGCCGACATCGATGCGCTGGACGCTTACAAAAACTACCTGGCCAGCATCGATGCGAAGGTGAACGCCGGTCAAAAAATCAGCCAGGCCGAAGCCGACTCGATCACAGCGAAAGGCGAAGACATTGATCAGTGCGAGTTAGTCGCGCTGAATCATTTTGTGCACGGCATACCTGGCACCGCTGAAAAAGTCAGTGTGAACAATTCCAACGTGCCCCGGGAAAACTGGAAGCACAAGGGGCGAAAGAGTGAAGCCAGGCAGTTGATCGATAGCAACGCGGCACTCATGGCCAAAATGGATCTGCTAATCACTGCTCTCAATGCACCGTAATGAACAAAGGATTTTTAGTTCTAGTGGCCGCAGGGGTGCTACTGATGAGTAGAAAAAAATACACCGAATTACTTGGATTGCGGCTGAATAATCCGCTGAACTTGAAAGAGTTTCACAATGATCAAAACGATTGGATCGGCGAGCATCCATTAAATCTTCATGCAACCTTTGAAGAGTTTATCAGTCCCGAGTATGGGATTAGAGCCGGTGGAAAAACACTGAAAAATTATTTTGTAATACATGGGCTGGATAATGTTGAGAAAATTGTTAACCGCTTTGCTCCGCCGGAGGATAACAACCCCACTCGAATCTATGCGGCCAATGTTGCCGCTCGAATGGGACTAGCAACCAATGAACCATTTAACGTACCAGGTCGAATCGATGAACTGGTCAAAGCAATGATGATCCAGGAACAAGGCTACTTGCCTTTTTCGGATGATTTTATTTACCACAGCATCAGGCTTGAAGCCTGAAAAGGAGTTAGAGAATGGCATATTCAGCAACCGCGATTGATGCAGCCGAGGTGCTTGTCAATGGCCACATAACAACACTAACGGCATCGGCAGCGGCACTCGCTGCACTGAGCCAAAAGAACAGCCAGGCACCGGCACAAGTTGCCGCTGCAGTGACCGAGGTGAAGGACGCCTTAGTCGATGTGGCCACACTGGCCGCCGCTCTGCAGGCTCAAATTGCACTAGCGACTTTTGCGTAATGAAAAAAGTCGTGTGGATCTGCACGTGTTTTTTGTTGGCCAGCTGTGCTGGCATTAACTCTGAAAGCCTGGGAGATAATTCCCTGGCGTGTATTCGTGCCGAAGGTGCCGGATTGTTCACCGTCTTTAGCGGCTACGCTGAAACTCGGATTGTGCATATTCCGGCAGCGCTCCAGGAATCGATGGGCATTGAAGATCTCCTGCAGTTTTCAGAGGCATGTTGGTTGGAAGGTAATCAGGCTGTGATGCTGGAAATGTTAAGAGCGCAGAGGGTAGATCCTAGTGGTTAAGTTAACAGGCGCGACAATTGCGATCGTAGTCGGCACCGCAGCTGTGTTATTGCTGGCCAGCAAGGCCAGTGCAGCAGTGCGTGGCACGACCAACACGATCGTTGACCAGGGAAGGGGTGCAATTAATCCGGCGCACCCTAACAACGTGGTGAGTCGCTTCGCAGAATGGATGTATGGCGGCGGCTACGACGACCAGGGGAACATCGGTTCGGATCTTTGGAATTTATTAAATCGTGAGGAATTTAGACCCTAATGGAATCTGCAGAAGTAATTGGCCAGCTGGCCGCAGTGATTGAATCGGGCGGAAACCTCGGGATCTGGGTGATCGCCTATTTCCTGTGGGATCTGAAATCTTCAATCCAAAAATTCGAAATCCGAATCACTAAATTGGAATGGAACAGAGGAATGACCAATGAGAAAGAAGCGCAGAAGTAAGGTAGGATTGAAAGCGAATGGTACGCTGAAAAAAGGGTATCGATTCAAGCGTGGTGGCGGTGTGGTGAAGTCGAAAAAGCGCCGCTAGAAGTGGCCAATTAGTGGCCGTCTTCACGTGGTTTCTGTGCGCTTAAGAGGCTTTGTGGCGCTTGGAAAACGAGTGGCCATGCGGAGGCCACGTAGCACGCGGCTTTCTGCGCGGTCTTGTAATCAGCAGGTCCCGAGTTCGACTCTTGGTGGCGGCACCATTTTCCTTTCCAGCAACATCCAGCACAATCCCCTTGATGCTATAAACTCCGCACTTTTTGCGGTTTATTGTCCAGCGATGTCCAGAGATGAATTGCAACATCTTGGATTTATAGTAACATCTGTAGTTACACCAATTGCCGAAAACATCAGCGATGTAACTATGGCTCGAAAGACCACACCCTTGAGTGATACTCAAATCAAGCAGGCTAAACCAAGAGAAAGCGAGTACACGCTTTGGGATGGTGGTGGCCTAGGGCTGAGAGTAAGGCCGAATGGCTCAAAGGTCTGGCTTTTCAATTACTACACCCCCTACACTAAGAAACGCACTAATTTAGGCTTGGGTGGTTATTCACGATCTAAAGAGGGGAAGACACTCGCAGAAGTTCGCAGGGATCGAGATAAGTACAGAGACTTGGTTGACCGAAATATCGATCCGAAGGATTTTCGAAGAGAGGAAGAGCGGAGTGGCAGGGAGGCGCATGAAAACACTTTCCAAGTTGTTTATCTGAAGTGGTTAAAAACCAAAGAAGACTCTTGGTCAAAATCCTACTACAAACGTCTTACTCAGGCTCTCCAACTTCACATTCTGCCAGCATTAGGTCCACTGCCTATTTCAAAAATAAATGCCCCGGATACTATCAAGCTGTTAGAGCCTATAGCAGATCGGCAAGCACTGGAGACTATCCGGAAGCTGTGTCGATGGATCAATGAGATCATGGTTTTCGCGACCAACACTGGGCTTGTGGACGCCAACCGGCTTGCGGGCATAGCGAAAGCTTTTAAGCCTCCCAAGGTCGTAAATCGACCCTCTATCAAGCCGGCGCAACTCCCTAAGTTCTTAAAGGCTCTGGATCAATCCGGTAATACATTAACTACTAAGTGCTTAATACTCTGGCTGCTTCATACCATGGCTCGTCCTGCCGAGGGATCAGGGGCCAAGTGGGATGAAATAGATTTCAAGAATAAGGTATGGAACGTCGACCCTGAGAGAATGAAAAAGCGCCGTCCGCATACAGTTCCTCTAACAGACCAAACACTTCAGATCCTTGAAGCCATGAAACCAATTAGTCAGCATCGAGAATATGTATTTCCATCTCGCAGTCGTCCGAAGGAGCCTATTAATAGCGAGACACCAAACGTAGCCATGAAACGCATGGGTTATAAGGGAGTCTTTGTAGCGCATGGTATGAGGGCTCTGGCAAGTACGGTGTTGAATGGACAGGAATTCCCAGAAGACATAATTGAAGTTGCTCAGTCTCGTGTCGGTAAAGACTCGGTTAGGGCTGTTTACAACCGTGCTGAGTATTTGGAACAAAGACGGTTAATGATGAAATGGTGGAGTGAGTATATTGAGGACTCGGCTACCGGAAAGAAAAAGCTTCCATATGATAAGAAACACCTCAAATTGGTAGGGGCATAGTCTGGTTCTGGAAGAGCCGAATTCCATTATACCACTCAGCGTACAAGGTCCAAATGCGGAATAATTTATTCAATTTAAAAGATTGGCTGACTTTAGATGACGCAGCGGGGCATTTATCTATTCTCTTCAGAGAAAATCTAAGAGTTGCAGACATATTGAGGTTGGCCCTGGATGGGCACCTTATTTTGTCTGTGAATTTAGTTAATCATGCTTATGCTCGGTGTGGAACTGTTGTTGAGTTAGACGATGTGATCTGGAGTGAATCAACTGTAATAATTAAACATTGGCCCGAACCCGAATCGAAGGGAGTAAAAAAAATTCGACCGATGAAAAGCTTGGATATTGGCGGGAATAAATATCTTAATCTTTCAAGTAGAACAAAAGTGATTAAGGGGGTTTGGGACTTGCCTATGATTGGAAACGAGAAGCTACACGTTGAAAATTATTATCAGCAATTAATAGGTGGGCCTGCGGTAAAACTAATTCATCTGAAAGGAGCGTTCCTGAGTAAGGCTGATGAAGAAATTTGGCAATTGCAAGAGTATGCCAGTGATATCAGCTCCTCATCAGGAGGGATTAGAGGAGCAGACCAAATAAAAGATAGCCAAAGTTCAAAAAGCCAAGTACTGAGTGTCTCCAAGGAGTTCACGGAAGAGGAGCGAATTAGAGCAGAAAAGAAAGAAAGTTGTTTTTTTCCAGCAGGGGGAATCCCTCTGGACAGTGTTTTGGTAGTTAGAACTGAATCCTTGGTAAAATTTCAGGAAAGATTTCACCAAGGTGACAAAATATCAGAAAACGTAACTGAAAAAGAAAGGGAAAGTATGTTGAAAATGATCCTTGGGATGGCGATCTCAAGATACGGGTATGAACTACGAGCAGAAAAGCGTCAAGTCGCTACTGGTAGTAAGAACGGTTCAATTTCCGTCGATCTCGAAACCAGTGGACTGAAGCTTGATACGGATACGATACGGAAATATATAAAAGCAGCTGAGGATCAATTCGCTTCTCAGATCCAGACAAAAGACAAATTCTGAATAATTAACCGATTCGGTTAACTTACAACCGAAATCGGTCAACTCAACCACCAGACGTCAGAAGATTACCCTGTCCATTAACGAACAGGAGTACTCTACTATGCCAGACCTACCTAAGACCGGATTTTTTCGCCTTTCTCAAATTCTCGGTGACAAAAAAGCAGACCCGCCCATTCCCGCACTTATACCTGTTGGCAGGTCGACCTGGTGGGAAGGCGTTAAGTCTGGGCGTTACCCACAGCCAGTCCGATTCTTAGGTCCGCGCATTACAGCATGGCGGGTTGAGGACATTCTCTCCCTCATTGAAGGGGATTGGGTCAATGAAAATACAGACTTGAAGGGAAAAAATTTGGAGCGGTGCAGAAAGTCTCTCAGTGCGGGGATTAGAAATGGAACAAACTAATATAGAACGCCAAACCGTTTTATCGCGTGAGGAGGATTGTGCAATAGAGGGCGCATTTCCTCAATCCAGTAATGCGATCCGATCCACTCAGCCGAATCCACTCGCCGTAATTGATCAGGGAATGGGAGATAGTAACCAGGATCTTTCGCATGACTCTCTGGCTCTGAAGCTCTCGAGCTCAGGCTGGAATAAAATTGCTCGCTATGTACACAAATGGGGGAGATGGGTGTTCTGGGACGGGCACAGGTGGGAGCGTGATGACAAATTGCATCACTACACAAAAATCAGACAGTTTCTGCGTGAAATAGCGAGCAGCCTTATACAAAATATAGAATCAAGTTCGACATCGTCTAACAACGAAAACATGATTAAAGAGGCTCGGCAAAGCTCTAAATTCCTGCGTAAGAAAGATACGATAACATCAGTTGAATCTCTGGCGAGATCAAACGCAGATCTGGTTGCAACTCCAGAACAATTTGATAGTAACCTCATGGTGCTCGGTACTCCTGGGGGTACCGTAGATCTAGCTACTGGCACTCTGAACGAGGCAGAACCGCAACACTTTATTACCAAGCTATGTGCCACAACGCCGGCTGAAGTAGGTACGAAAGCGCCGCGTTGGGAAGCTTTTCTCGAAAAGGTATTTAGTGGCAATGATGAAGTGATAGAGTTTATGCAAACTGTGGCAGGCTATGCTCTAACCGGTCACACACGAGAGCACAAATTATTTTTTTTGTATGGTGAGGGCCGAAATGGAAAATCTGTGTTTCTAGACACATTATTTCAAATCATGGGCGGTTATTCCAAGCGCTCCGCCTCTCAAATTTTCCTAGATAACAGTAATGAATTACACCCCACTGGGCTAGCCGGATTAATGGGGGCGAGGCTCGTTGCAGGCAGCGAGCTACCTGCAGGCAAGGCATGGAATGAATCCGTCATCAAAGATTTGACTGGTGGTGATGTGATTTCTGCTAGGTTAATGCGTCAAGATTTTTTTGACTACACTCCCCAATTTACCATGTTTATTGCAGGTAATCATCAGCCTGCATTTCGGGGTATAAATGAAGCCATAAGATCACGCGTGGTACTTGTTCCCTTTTCAGAGACCATACCTGAATCAGAGCGCGATCCCAGGCTATTGGAGAAACTTAAACTAGAGTGGCCTGCTATTCTCCGCTGGATGATTAAAGGAGCAGTTCGGTGGAATAGAGAGGGTATTCAGCTGCCCGATACTATTAAGGCCGCTAGCTCAGAATATCTTGATTCTGAGGATACGCTAGGTGTGTTTTTGAGTGAGCATTTGGAATTCCAGCCGGAAAGTAAAGTGACTACCGCTGAAGTATATGACCGGTTTAGGGAATGGCAGGTCGACAATGGTATTAAGCAGCCATGGACAAAAAATGCAATGAGTCGGGCTATCAAGGAAAGAGGCATTGAATCTGCAAAACTGGCACAAGGCGCGAGAGGATTTAAAGGAATAGCGCTTAAAACAGCGGGGTAATATCCCTAAAATTTATGATATCTAACTCGGGTGGCAGATGTGGCAGATTTTTTTGTATCAACCGTATATGTTTATTTTCGCATTTTTGGTCTAGACGGTAGATAAAGGAGAATGTGCCACATGTGCCACCTTATGAAAAATGGGGAGATTGTTAGATTGGTTATTAGAATCAGGGGGTTAGGCTTTATGCTAACAGCTCTATCGCTTTTAAGGAGGAATAGTTGGTCCACTGACCCTATCACAATAATCAACAACTAAACTGTAAAAAATCATGAGCAATTCGACGAAATATGAAGACATTCTATTGACAACACCAGCGGGCATTAATCGCCAAGTCCGGGTAAATCGTGTTAAGGCCAAGGCAAGGATTAATAAGGTAGACGAAGGCACTTACAGGCACCCTGGAGGTCGACCTTCTGCTTACAGAGCAGAATACGCAGAACAGGCTCGAAAACTTTGCCTCTTGATGGGTGCAGAGGACAAGCACTTGGCCGAAGTTTTTGGCGTGAGTGAAAGAACCATTAACAGATGGAAAAAGGCATATCCTGAGTTTTGTCAGTCCATAAGGGCAGGAAAATTGATAGCAGATGCGAATGTGGCAGCGAGATTGTATGACAGAGCGATTGGGATGAAGGTCGTGAAGACTCATTTCGCGCGCCATGAGGTGCATGTAGCTGCTATTGAATACGTAAAGGAATTGCCACCAGATGTAAAGGCAATGAGCCTGTGGTTACGTAACAGGCAGGGTGGTCATTGGCAGGAAACTCCCGCTCGCGCAGAACAGGATGGTGGCGCTTTCTCAATAGTCATTCATCATGAGTTGCATCCTGATGATCAAAGGCTCCTAGACCTGACCAATTCAGAGCAGTCAGTGAGTAGTAAGTAAAAGCCCACGTTCTTATTTGGTTAGGTAGGCGATAGATTTTTCAATGGTTTATATGATTCAACGAATCTAGTATTAGTAAATTCTCAAAAAAGGTTGTCAGATCAATTTTAAGAGTTTTTCTTAGTGGCCCATGCCCCGGAACCCGTTTCGTTCTTTAAACCTCCCAGGGAGGGTTCTATTAGCTGCTGTTGCGTGTTTAGGAAATGCCAATGGCATTTAAAATTAACTGAATCAAATTTCGACTTTGAGAAGCATCTAATAAGTTGGTGATGCAGAAGCTAGAGACATTATCAGCTCCTAATTTTTATTACATCGTCCGAAACCTATAAGGACTTATTGAATAGTACTAATTGTCTGCTGTTCCATTCTGCCCTGGGTCGATTAATTTAAACCGGGTTTCTGGTATTGGAGTTCCTTCATTATTGGGTCGATCAAACTGGTCAAATATATTTCCAATTACTGGAGGTTCCGGCAACTCTTGAAACCTGTGTTCGGCGCCCGAAAATTGCCTTTCACAAGCCACTCTGATTGTTTGAGCGGCAACATCGGATTGCAATCCCTTGGAGTTTTTGAGTAAACACTCTTCTCTAGATGTTGGCTCTAGGAACTGGACATATTGGAGTGCGAGAAACGCACTACCTGCACAACCTATGATGAAAAAAATGCCAAATATGGCTGTTTTCACTGTTCGATACCTCCTGGTTGCGGCAATAATTGTTGGAATATTGCGCCCATACTTTGTACCTAATTTGGGTACATTTTACCTTGTACCTACAATCGGTACAATGCGTAAGACACTAAATTCTCCTGAATACAAGAAACTAGCCGCTTGGCTCAAGGAACAACGAGAGGCAAGTGGGCTCAATATGCGTGAACTGGCAGCGAAACTTGAAACGACACATTCATTCGTAGGAAAGGTAGAGCAGAGGGAGAGGAAATTGGATGTTATAGAGTTTTTACAGTACTGCGAAGCTCTTAAAGTATCTCCTATTGAAGGGCTAAGAGTAGTAAACAAGAAATTATAGTCTGTTCAATCTGTGCGTGAGATCATTCTTTAGCTTGCTTACCTCGTTGGTTGGACTGAAATAAAAGCGCTCTACATGGTAGTAAAATTGTTAATCTTGCTTTATGACGAATTTGGGAAGTTCCAATGGAGAATTGATCGAAAGCGCTGTATTTTATACGTCGTGCCTATTGGTAGTTGATTAGTAAAGATTTTGACTCTTTTCACTAATCTCGGCCATTTCGATTTCCTGCGCTTTTCATTACCACTATCGGCATTACATGAAGCTGGTGCTGATCGTTTCCTCCCCCTGAGATTGGCCCATTTATTGCCCGTCCCGCTCGTTCAGATATCAAATCCTTACTTGCCCTATTTTCAGCAAGGCTCTGTCGTCGCTAACCACTGCCCTCTGACTTCCCAACATTCGGATTGATTTACAATATTCAAGCCTAATATCAGTTAAGAAGGATAGATCAGGTATAATCTCTCTGTCGTATGTATTTTCAGCTAATTTCTAACTATTTGGGGTTTTTTTGAGTAATTTAACACCTAAACAAGAATCCCTAATAAATCAAGTAGAGTCGGTTGCACTGCTCGACTCGAGGTATGAAGGCATGAAATGTGCCAATGCTTCTCCAACTATGGAGCGTAGAGGAGTATTGTCGTTAGTCTTTAAAGCCTGGGATGTCATCGAAGAGAACTATGTCGCTATAAAATTTATGGATCCTTCATTCCTCTCGGATCCATATAGATTAGAAGCGTTTCACCGTGAACCAGATGTTGTCCGAAAGCTGGAGTCTGGTCGGAGGTGTTTGAACTTACGGAGTGGCTTGAAGGAATTTCAATGGGAACTCAAAGCCGGTGATGTAGTAATAGATTCGTTTGCATTGAATTACTTTGTTGTGGACTGGATTGAGAAGGAGATTGATGGCTATTTCAATTTTCAGGATACAATTGAGGCTGAGCACAAGCTCGAGATATTCAAGTTAATTTGTCTAGCTGTAGCCGCAATTCACAGCCGTGAAGTTCATCATCGAGATGTAAAAAAAGACAATCTACGCCAGTGCCATTTGAGTGATGATATTTCTCTTATTGATTTTGGAACTGCAGCTAGACTAGATTCACCATTAATCAATGAGGTTTACCCAGAACCTGTTGGAGCTACAGCTTACTCTGCACCTGAAGCTCAATGCGGATTGAAAAGCTGTCGAACTGTTGGGAGTTATACGGATGTTTATGCATTGGGATGTATATTGTATGAGCTATTTAATCAAGAATATTTTTATACCGCTCAGAATAGAAATCCATATTTTACACAATTACTAATTATGATGAGTATGGAGCTTTCAAAAGTTAAAAACGAACAGGAGAAACTCACGGTATGGAGTGAGCGTTTAGCGCGTCTGAGACAAACATTGGAACCTGCAGCTATCAATCTATCACTTGGCCATTCAATTCCTTCTGCAATTCTAGCTCCACTGATCAAGCTTCATAGGAGCTTAACAGCATTTGATTTTACTCATAGAGAGAATGATATCGGCAATATCATTAGGCAAACGGACATATGCATAAAAATCTTACAGAATCATAAACTTGACGTTAGACGGAGGAGAAGGAAGGCGATTTTTGTTAAGAACCGGAATTCCAAACTGGAGACTAGGAGAAAGAAGTTAATCGAATACCTCAAAAAGAAGGAAAAATCCTTTGCTAATTCGTAAAACTGATCTGAAATCACAAGAATTAGGTGTGATTCCTCAGGACGTGCACCTAGTAGTCGATTACTACAGCAATTTATTCTTGCTGTTGGAGTTGCCCGCGCAGGACGAAATTAAAGAGGTTACGGTTTCTCCCCCAATTTTTTCTCTGAAGGAATTGTCAGAAAATGACAAATTAGGTATTAAAGATTCTTTTCTAGCGGAATATGAAAAAGAACTGGACAAATATGAGCGCTATAAGGATTCATCGAATTTTTTAAACAAATTGTCGAACTTGGTTGAGCTAGCTGGCGATACCGGATTAGCAGAGAAGTATCTGATTGAAGCAAGTAATGTTAGTGAAGATAACCAATTTTTGAGGCATGAATACGGGGATATCCTAATCGATCAAGGTAAATTCGAGGCCGCAGAGATTGTGTTTAATCAATGTAATTTTGAGACTGATATTTATTCGAATTTGAGGCTCGCATATATAGCACTGAAAAAAGAACGGATAGATGATGTTTGGAAGAAAATTAATCTAGCATTTGACATCGATGAATTTGATTGTAGGGCAAGTCTTTTTGCAGGAACTATGTGCCTCTATTCTCAGAAGTATGAAAATGCTATACGTTATTTTAGAATCGCCCAAGAACAGTTTGACAGATCGTCTTCCCTGCATGTCAATATGGCATTCGCCTATTGGATGTTACAACAACCATATAAAGCAGAAAAATCCCTATCTCGAGCTATTCAAATAAACCCGCTAAATCGGAATGCCGTCGTTTTTTATGCAGATATTTCCCTGGAAGTAAACGAAATCGACAAATCTATAACTGCACTTAAATACTATTTGGATTATGAACAAAAATCTGAAGTGGTTTGGGAGCGGCTTGGAAGGTCGTACTACAATCAGGGTCTTCAATCGGGTGCCGTTAGTAGTCATGTCAATTCGATCGAAGCGCTAAAGTTTCAGGAAGCGCTGAGTCCGTCACCAGCGATCTGGAGCAATATCGGATTGAACTACTGTGTAATGAAACAGGACGCGAAAGGACGTAGGTTCTATGCCCAAGCAATTGTCAAAGCAGAGGAGGAAAAATCGCCTCTAGCTTCTGTGGTTCCCATGAATAACTTGTGTCTTTCGCTTGTTAACAAAAAGGAATTCTCCGGTTTGCTTGAAATACTTCGTGAATATTTACTGAAGTATGGTGAACAAATACAAGGTCATCGTTTAGTTGATAAGTTGAAATTGTTTTCAGTTATCGCGCTTGAGGGAGATGGTAAATACTCGGAAGCAGGGAGAGCTATCGAACAGTTACTTACGCAAGGGATCGAAGATTCGGAAATTAGGCTAGACCTACTGAATAGGTTACTAATTCACTATGTAGACGTTAAACCTAATGTCTCGAGGCTAACCGAGATTATAATGGAATTGAGTAATTGTATAGATGATTCTAAGGTCATCCAGAAGGATTTTCAGGACAGGATAATTAACAATATTTCCTTTGCATACTGCTATTTACACGATATTGATAACGCAGCTATTTGGATTTCTAAAATTAGTCATATAATTCATTTGGATCCTTTTGCGACTGCTACTTTTGGTATGTTAAAAATACTAAAAGGGAAGATAGAGGAGGGGAAGAGCCTTTATATGGAGGCGAGCTCAAAGTTTATAAATCCGAGTGACAAGGCCAGATGTAAACAGAGAATGTATTATGAGCTAGCTAAGAAATTGGCTACTGATGGGGAGCTAAGCGCGGCTAAGTCTAATTTAAAATTATCACTGAAAGCTAGAAGTGGTGATGATCCGGTTTCTCAAAACGTCAAGAATTTCTCCAATTCACTGCACGCGAAACTAATTCAGTAAGATATCAAATAGATCGCGCGATAATCTGCCCGGCAGTTCCTTAAAGACATTTGAAATGTAGGGCAGTCTCTTCCGTTTAGACTTAGTACTACTACAAAATCTAACTTTGGATAACTTGTTGATTTTTGTCATGGCAATCGTCAGGTTTGGGCCAGCGACACTGACATTATGAAAACTGCGCAGCAACTAAATCAACAGAAGGGGATAATCTAGTTAGAAGTATTATTATAGAGTGTCTGACGACTAATTCCGTATTCACGCGCCAGAGAAGCTTTTCCTTCACCCTTCTTGATTCGTTTCTTAAGCTCACGAACCTCAGATATCGTGAGCTTTGGCTTAGCGCCAATTTGTTTGCCAGCATCTTTAGCGGCCTTGATTCCTTCACGTTGCCGCTCTCTGATCAAGGAACGTTCAAACTCAGCGAATGCCCCCATCATCTGCAGCATGAGTTTCTGCATCGAGGAGTCATCCCCTGAAAAAGTGAGATTCTCCTTGTGAAATCTCAGCGATACACCCTTATTAGTTATAGACTCTACCAAGACTTGCAGGTCTTTGAGATTCCTAGCCAATCGATCAATACTGTGAATATGCAAAGTATCGCCATCGCGAATCCACTGCATTAGCTCTTTCAGACGAGGCCGATCTGTATCCTTGCCAGAGCATTTATCAGTGAATACCTTTTTGAGTTTAATATCGGGCAGTTGCCGATCGGTATTTTGATCAATGCTACTAACTCTGATATATCCAATGTCTGCCATTTCGATGCCCTCATATATTGTAAATATGAACTTAAGGCATTATTAGACATATGTCCAATAAATAGTAAATGGGAATTTATGTACACTTTTTAGCAGCACAAACGGGATCTAAAAAAGGTGTCAATCAAGTATACTCAGTTGGACAGCTAGCGATTGTTAGAACTTAGAACTGAATCTCGGCAACTATAGAATTAGTTACTCCGGTCAATATGTGAAAAACCTCAAAACGGCCCTAGGCTTTCAGAGGTACCCCATATCAGATTTATGTTTGGTACCATCCTTTGCCTACCACTATGTACCTAGTCTCAAGCGTGTGACGCTCAAGGTCTGGTAGACTGCCTCTTTCTATTATTAAGTTGAAAGAAGAGCCTAAATCGAGGCCAAATTAACTTTGATTCACAAGAGCAGTATAGCTAGACTGCCCACGTAACTAATAAGAAACAGGGGAGCTGCTATGAGGGCCATCTTTTGCTTAGCGCTGATAACATCCAATCTAGCTATTGCTGATACTGCCAAAATCGCAACATGAAACCTCTGAAAGACCGAACCAACTTTGAAGCACTAAATGAATATGATTTATACAGGTTTGTTTCCTCAGACTCATTAGTTGGTTAACGCACTCATATTTCTGAAAATGGGAGCAGTACTAGAATAGGATAGCTTCTAGATGGGTATGGGTTTATTGATCTTGACGACAGTGAATATATAGAAGATTCGATTGCTGCAGTAGATATGCACAAACCAGAAAATGGAATAATATATTAAACTTGTTATGCTCCTTGGACAGGTAGTGAGTAACACTAAGCACCTTATTTGAGTGAAGAGGTATTCTGAATGCAGAAAGCAGTTGTGATCCTGCTCAGCACCCTAGTATTTCTACTGAGTGTTCTAATCTATCTAGAATATATTAGGCCTGAATTATCAATTCGGAAAAATCAGTCTAATTATTTGTCCGTCTTCAATAAGTGTGCCTCCGCTGAAGAATCCCTAATCAAAATATTAGATGAACCATTATTTTTGAACAGAGAAAATGGTGATAGCCTGCTTAAAACTATAGAAGTTGAAAAACTGATTTGTCTTGAGAGAGATATTCTGAAGGCTGCCATGATTGGAAAAGGGGTTTCGGTGGCACGAATACAGCACCTAGAAAGTTTAGTTCCTTTGAATCGCTATATTGAGAGATAAGTGAAAGAAAATAAGAAAAATTTCAGCAGACTCCGAACAATTACTGTATCAGTAGTTCTTGCTTTGTCCATAGCGATTATTTGGTTTGTAGAATTTTGGAGAACTGAAAATATTCCGAGCTTAGATTCAAAGTTGGCATTTGTTATTGAGGAGTTCGAATTAAAACCTATTCATAGTAAGCAGTTTGAAAAAACTGAAAAATATAAATTGGGCCAAGCGTTGTTTTTTGACCCAGTATTGAGCGGTAACAGGGATGTATCTTGTTCTACATGTCATCTAATCGAATTTGGGTCTTCTGATGGACTGCCGTTGTCGATTGGAGAAGGGGGTGTTGGGGCCGGTCCGCAGAGATTGCCCGTGAATACTAGGGAAATTCACCCAAAAAATTCTATGGATTTATGGAACAGAGATCACAATGATGTTACCAGCATGTTCTGGGATGGGAGGCTGGAAGTTCCAGCGGTGAGGGGGGAGTATTTTCGCACTCCATTAGGCGATATGCTTCCTAGCGGGCTTGAAAATCTCATGGCCGTGCAATCATTGTTCCCGCTTCTATCTCCCAATGAAATGCTAGGTTATCCTGACGATTTGTCAGCAAACACGCTCCCCAATGAGCATTCAATGAAGCTGAATACCCTTGCAGATTCTTACAGACAGACAGGAGTCCCTATTCTTCATTCAGAATCCATATTCGCTGCTGTAATTCTGAGATTATTGGGAGAATTGGATTCGGAGCCAGCCAATGTTTGGCAATCGGAATATAGAATACTATTCGGCTCAGCTTTTGAGGGTAGAGATCAGTACTCTATAGCCGATGTGGCGAATTCGATTTCTCATTTTATTGAGCTTTCTTTTTCAACACGAGACTCTGATTGGGATGAGTATTTGAGCGGGGAACTCGAGTCATTGACTGAATCAGCAAAGCGAGGTGCGTTATATTTCTATGGAAAAGGCCGTTGTGCTGTTTGTCATTCTGGAGAGACGTTTAGCGATTACAGTTTTCACTCTATAGGGGTTATTGATGAAGATTGGAGAATAGCACAAGATGTTAGAGATGTTGGTCGTTACGCAATTACTGGAGTAGAGAACGACTTGTACAAATTTAGAACTCCTCCACTAAGGAATGTTTTGCAAACTGCTCCTTATTTTCATAATGGTAGCGAATCATCGTTGTATGAGGTCATTCGCCACCATTCGAATCCGACGCGAAATGTTAATCGCTATCACGAATCAGGTCGGTTCTTGCTTGAGGGTGCGCAGGTAAATGCAATTTCACCACTGCTTCAAATAGGACTTAGTCTTGGAGATTCAGAAATCCATGACATTATTTCCTTCCTTGGCTCACTAAACTATAGACACTCTGTTGAAGAATTGGGCCAAATGATCCCCGAATCTGTCCCCAGTCAGCTAGAATTTCTGCACTAAAACGATAGGGTTCTTAGGAAATTAGTTAGTTTGCTCAATTCATCGTTGTCGAGGAAAGGTATCATTAAGAGGCTTTCATTAGCGCTTGTTAATATTCTGTAGTATTCAGTTCGTTCTAATGGAGAAAATTCAGCTATTTCCTTTGAATTTGAAAGCGGGTCAAAATGATATCTTATAGCTGCCTCAAGTGATTCCACGGAGCCGCTGTGACCATAAGGAAATGTGTCGGCTACATTCAACAGGGGAGGGGTTCGAAACTTATATAAATCTGACGGATTGTGAGTTGTATTGTAGCGGCCATAATCGATTCCAAATCCATTCTTGCCAGAGCCAAGTTGTGTAAACGGAATCGTATGAAAGTCAAAATCGCTGAAGTAAGGGCCTGAATGACATGTTGAACATTTTCCCTTGCCATAAAAAATTCTTGCACCTTCGACTTCTTCGGTCGTCATTGACTGACCATCAAATACGAACTTATGAAATTTTGTGCTTTTCGGTCTGAATTTGAACCTAATAAATTCTGCTATCGATTCGGCAACATCGAGGAATTTTAAATCATCAATGCTCTTTTCTTCATACATTGCCAGCCTCTGAATAGCATCTGCTTCCCACTGTTTGAGATTGCTCAGAAGATATGAAAATACACTCTCTGCATTACTTAGTGTTTCCTGTTTGTTCTCCTGAACCTCATTCGTTTCAATTAACATTTCCTTAATTTCGACTGCTGGCAAGTGCACGGCAACAACTAACGGATCGTTTGAAGGTGATAACTCCCCAAATTGACTCAGCAATTCGCCTTCTTTTGTAGTTTCTACTCTCCCATCCCAGAAAAACGTAGAGAACTCTTTATGACCGCGGCCCCAGAGAGCTAAAGTGTTACGTGGAATTACTTCCCCTTCAGACAGCACTCGATTTAATCCAATACCTAATCCGTTAACTCCAATTGCTAATGGAATTCCATCTGCACTTGAAAATTCATCCAGATGACAATCAACACATGCTATATCTCTATTGTTTCCCAAATTCTTTGATTCAAAGAATAATTGTCCTATTGATGAGAGTTCGACATTTGTAGGTATCTCAATTTGCGAGACTGCCAAAAATCCATTTCGAATGGCAGCATCTTTGATGAGGTTTTCAAACGGTGTTGCAGAATTAGCGCTAGGAGAAAAAAGAGCGAGCAGGAGTAGTGTCAGGATATGAAATTTACTAGTACCGAATTTCATGGATTTCAACGAAGTCACGGAGTTCATAATTCTGTTCTTCGAGTGCTTCGATTCCAATGTAAGAAAGATCATTCGCATCCAGACCCCATTTGATCATTCGCTTGCGTAGTTTGTCGTATTCATGACAATCCATCAGGCTTAACTCGGATGACTGCAAATTGCGGATTAGTATTTTAGTAGGGTCTAATTCTACTGCTCTCTTGGCAATGTAGTGATCACGCATACTTTGATCACATTTGAACATTAGTTCTTTGTAGTCCTCAGCCCATATAGTACTTGCGACTACAGGGCTACCGACTTGATAACCGATATATGATACTAAAATGGTCAGCAGGGCAAAAACAAGCGACTTAGTCGTCATTATTATTCAGCAACGATTCCAAGGGATGACAGAGTGTCAGTATCGAGTTTTCCGGAGGCTAGTATTGCGTTATCATTTTGATATTCAAATACGGCAGCAATTGATCGCGCATGCAAGCTGCCATCAATTGCGCCCACATTGTAACCTTTGGCTGCTAAGGCTAATTGAGCACTCAATACAATCTTAGTGAATTTGTCAGAATTTCCTGGAAGGATTTTCAACTTTCGCTCTTCTTCTACTACGATGCGAGAGCTAGGTAGCACAGTATTCCGTGGAGTGCTTGATTCGTTCCTACCAGCAAGGATATCTTGTGCGTCAATATCATCGATGCTCAAAGACCTCGCTCCGCCTGAGGCATGACTTGAATGTGAAGAGTGCGATCCATGTGATGAGTGAGAAGAATGCGATGAGTGCTGTGCTAGTGTATAAATTTGACGTTTTTTAATGTCACTTACAATTGATTTGGCTTTGTTCAGTAAGCCATCGGTTTCAATCAACTGGTTTTGTGTTTGTACACCACCATCGGGCTCAGCTCCGAATGCTCCTGCTGCTGCCAAGCTGGGTACTACGAAGGAAAGAGTTTTTATGATTAGGTTTTTCATGCAGACTGATCCTTAAATTAGAGTTGAGAAATTCGCTCCCACTTACTTCTCTCATCGTACCATTCGAAAAAACCTGTACATTCTTCTTTTACTGTACATTTCCCACAAATGTCAAGATATTTCCTCTTCCAGTCAGAAATACTTTGCTTACAATATTTTCGATATTGCGGGCCTACTGTGCAGAGAGGGAAATTGAAAAGCCTAACGTCAACTCCACGGGCCACTGCAATATCTATTGCCTTATGAATGGGTTGAGGAGCGATTGAATGATCGTAAAGCAAATTTCCCAAATTCGCTTTGGCAAATCCAACAGGCTCAAGAGCCATAATTGCCCAATAATTAGCAAAATCTAGGTGGTCAGAAATAAATTTGCTCAAATCTGGCAGCTCCAAACTGTTTGTAGCCATAACGACCGTTCGTAGTTCGATATTGGCTTTTGATGAAGCTAACAAATAGAGATTATTCATTAAAATATTAAACGATCCATGCTTATCAACTATATCTTCGTGAATTTCTGATTTAGAGGCATAGATGGGTATTCCCCACAAAACATCTAGTGATTCATGAATTTTTTGCAACCTTGGTATATCTTCTGGCGTCAAGTGCTGGCAATTCGACAAGATATGAATTTTTAAGTCCGGTCTAGAACTGGACAAATTCTCCAACAAAGTGAACAGCTCAGCTTTATACAATGTAGGCTCGCCTCCGCTCAGACAGATAGTTGCACCCTGAGAAGCAAGTGTTAGAGCCTGTTCATAGATTGGGAACCGCCAAGCGTCATTTGTTTTTCGAGGTGGCTGACTGCACATGACGCACATTTGGTCACATCGCTCTGTCATTAAGAGGGAATTATAATTGCTATTCGCGCGGAAGATCCTCTGAATCTTGCTGCTCTTTGGATCGCAAAGTAGAACATCACCTTCGAAATCATCGGCCTGAGGTGGTAAGAACGAAAAAATGCCACTCTTATAGTGCACACTTATGTTGCCTAGCTCATCTTTCTTGAATGGGAAAGTTAGATCATCATTTGTAGAAATGGTATTGCTAATGCGCGCCACAAAAGGAGGACCACTCCAGCTAAAATTAGCTTTGAGCTTTAAGTTAATCATTTAAAAATTTGTAGAGCATCGCTAGTATTTTGAGACCGATGAATCCAACTGTTAAATAGCTTGAGCCATTCCACATCCCAGTTTGCCACTTTCTCAAAAATGAAATCGAAAAGGAATATATGCTTTTGGCAGTGCCATGAAGTGGTTTTTGAAATATCGAATCTTTCATACCTGCTTAGATCGTCTATTATGTCTATTCCACAATATGGCAAATAGGCGCAATGTAAACAATCTTCATTAGTGTGATGGATTGCATTGAAGTTCAAGCGAGAAATTATTTCTCTATCTAAGCCTTTTTCCAAATTTCCGATACTTAAATCAATCTGTCGAGTTCTCGATAGCATTCGAGATTCGTCAGTGGGAAATATAGTCCCATCATGATCAATTACGCAGTAATGACTAGCGTAGTTTGCGGGAGATGCATAATCAACGAACCCTGATGCGCGATCAGCAAATATACTTCTAACTAAAGTTCCTAAATAAAATTCTTCAAAATAGTCATCTTTTGAAATTTTCAGAATATGATTCATCGCTTGGAGCCAAAACTTCTGCCAACTTTCTATTTGCTGACTTAGCTCCTTGTAAGATTTTCTCGCGAACCCTTGATAATTTACTGGTCGAAGAAAGATGCTTCTGAATCCGAGTGACCGATAGTAATCGATTACTTTCTCAGGATGGTCAATTTGGTCGGTTGCGATAGTAGGTAAGGCTGATAACTTGCTATGTCCGTAATTATCGATTACCCATTTGACGTTTTCAATTACAGCCTTAGAAACCGATGTGTCTTCGGTACGATTAGCGGTCATAGTACTTTCGGGACCGTCTATAGAAGTGCTAATTACCAAATTACTTTTTTCCAGCAATTTGCGTAAATCGTCGCTAATGGTAACTAAATTAGTGCATATTACGAATTCCAGATCAGTGAAATAGGATTCCGAAATTTCAATTATTCTTTCTAGTAAATCAATGCGTAAAGTTGGCTCGCCCCCCTGAAATTCAATTTTCATGCCGTTCGAACCATTACTTTTAATAAAGCCGTCAAACATTTCTAAATTGTCTTCACTCCAGTCGAATCCTTTTGCGTTAATTGGAGCCCGAGAGACTTGGCAGTAGCTGCAAGATAAGTCGCAGCGCAGAGTGGGAATCACCATCAAATAGGACAGTTTCTCGGAGTCGCTTTTGGTAGCATTTCTAGTGTTTCTCAGTAGGCTCAGTAATTTCCATTGTTCACTGTCCTCTACAATTATTGATTGCTGTTTCAGTGAGTCTATTTCACCAGATGACAATTCGTCATCGTAGAACCTGCTCATAAGGTCATCTGAATAGAAGGAAAACTTACCTATTTCATTAGTTAAGAGTAATTTGTCTGAAACGTTCCTAAACCTGAAGGGGGTGAGGGTTGAGTTTTTATTCATCAGAATACAACCATTTTCTGATAGACAGGGTGTCTAAATAGACCTTCTCTTTGTAAAGTTGATGAAATACATTTCTACGTATTTCCACTATTGATTCTTCTGCTAATTGCTTGTTAGTGGAAACGATTATCTCCGACTTACTTCGTGAGAAAACTATTTCTGGGAAAAGGTAAGATAGCCTAATAGTTGCACTATCAATCTGGCTGGAGAATTGCTCAGGAATAGTAAAAGTAACCGTATGTTCGTTCTCTATATTCAAAACATCGGACCCTCGAATGTACTATTGCTAGCTGAAGTCATTCCATCGCTCAACAGGGTTGCTTGAACTCGGCATTCTTTGAATGCCATACATCTAAGCTGTGACCAATGCTAATTCGCCCACAGCTTGTTCCTGTATTCTATTCCCGTTAGGAAATTGCAGAGGAAATGATAAGTGCTAAACCAATGAATACACTACCAAAGAGTATCGCTAAAGAAGTATTTTGGTCATCTTCGATTTCCTTGACTACTGAAAAAGGTGCAATTTTGACCATAACTATAAATGCTATAGCAAACACTACTATCCCAAATGACGTGTATATGGTTAGAGTAAGAAGATCGTTAAGCGCATTTGAAGGTTCCATTACTAGCTCCTTATTGTTGTTCTTAAGACTCGCTAAAAATTGGTTGATTTCAATGGTTCGGGGTTAGATTAGCAGATAATAAGAGGATTCCCACCAAATTTATCGGAATACTGCCTATAAGACATATAAAAGCCGTAATTGGGTTGATTTTCTTATGGGAGTGAAAGTTACGAAGCTTTAGCCACAGGCAATCTAGTAATCTTTCCCGCCAGCAATACTTCTTAGTAAGACTAAAGATGCACGAGCACCGTTTTCGAGAAGTTCTTCATCTTCGAAGGATTCACTTGATCGACTTGCTTCTTCTATGTGATTTAAGTTGGTCGTCACGAATAGATTTAATACTTGGATATAGAAGTCGTTCTGTCTGTTATCCGACTTTGGCTGACAGTGAAATTTCATCCTAACATACGTTGTTTAAGTTTTTCATAAGGTGTTTTCCCCATATGAGCAGAATGAGGTCTCAGGAAGTTATAGTAGTCCTCCCACTGAGCGAGTTTCTTCCGGAGATTAACATCACCGGTATACTCCAGGATTTGGTAGAATTCACGCTGATCCGTTAGATGAGATCTCTCCACTTTACCGTTTAATCGTGGTGTCGCGGGTTTGATATAAACATGCAACATCCCTAGGTCAGCAATGTGCCAGTGAAACTTAGTTTGGAATTCATGGCCATTGTCTGTTCGTATCGTTTTTATCCTGAAGGGAAATTTACTCACTACATAATTAGTGAAATCAATAGAGCTGGCTTGTGTGCTGGTTGTAGATTTTGAGAGCCCTGATTCGCGTGCAATCATCAATGGCCGTGTATTGGTATCGTTTGATGCGTCTTCCAATTTTGTCCTTAAAAAATGAAAACTTAACATCCACTTGAACGTGATGCCCAGGCACTCTTTTTTCGTATCGTTTAAATTTACTACGTGAACGTTTCTTAATGTTTTCAGGAAGTCTGTTTAGTTTGTTTCTGACTAAAACATTGTAACAACCATTACGAGATAACTTGATATTGTGATAGCGCTGAAGATGCCACACGATCATATCTGGGCCAAAATGATAGGTAGTTCTCCAATAAACGACTTTCTCCTCTATGGCTTTAGGGACGCGTAATTTGTGATTTTCCGGGCAAGGACGACTATCAATTAGTCCTTTTTCTCCATGGGATTCATACGCTCGTCTCCACGTATAAAAGGTTTCTCGACATATCCCGAAATAACGGCATGTCTTGGCAATATTGCCGATCTCTTTTGCATGATCTAGTACTTTCAACTTTCTGGAAATATCGTGCTCTGCTCTCCGGTTCATTGCTCTCGACTCCTGTATAGGTAAATAACAGTATAAACTGTCTACCTAAGTCGAGATTTTTATAGACTGTAGCAACAACTTAGAACGGATACAATGACTAGTTGGCATTCATCTTATTGATATTAAACAATATTAAATGATGCAGACTAAACTACATCAACGTAGATTAAACTCAGGACAATAGGACTACTACTCGATAGTTGAATTTTCAAGGCACATTATTTGTGGGATTTATCCTACAGACATCGTGGGAATGAATCTGGTAGTTTGTGGGAAAAGTATTACGCAGAGAAGGAAAATACCGGACTCAATCCTGATCGATTAATAAGGCTGAAAAAAGACACAACTCGTCACCAAAATTCTAACTATCTATCGGAGCAACAAAATGATGAAAAAAATAGTAACGATACTGGGAGCTATGCTCCTTTCTACTCAGGCATTCGCTGGACCAACATTCAATATTGATGCTATTTCGAATATGTACAACTTAGGTAGCAGCGGCGGCGAAACATACATGTATATTTATCCAACGGCAGCGGTAGATTGTAACGGGACCATGAGTACCGAAATAAAAGTAAGTTTTGGAACTTATTACACTTCAGCAAATTTCGAAATACCTTCAAGATTTCCTAACTTCACGATGATTGTGAATGCGGCGCAAAATGCATGGTTAGTAGAAGTTACAACTGTTGGATCGAGTATTTTTTATTTTAATGGTACAGATTGCATACTGAATCTAACGCATGCTTCAACGCCTCTCAAATTTTATTTCCAATAACAGCAGAAGCTAATTAATAGCATCTTTCTCTGTGTATACGACCGACCGCAAACGTAAGTCCGATTTTCGATCAGTGCTCGCTTTGATCGCTCTGCCATTCGCTTAGTTCTATGCCGTTAATAGGATTGTGATTTTTTTTAATTATCTCAATATGCGCTACTCAAAAAAGGTAGGGAGCAAATGAATTCACCATCACCAATCAATGGAAAACTTCTTGTAGGCGCTCTGCTGTTCTTTGTGACTCTCTTGTTTACGCAAGCTACCTCATTGGCTGCCGAAGCGGGCATGAAACAGTTCCTTCTAGACTTGCTTAGTGAAAGCAGTCCATCAGGACCTGATTTCGATGGCGACGGCATCCCCGATGCTCTAGACCCTGATGATGACAACGATGGCATTCCAGATGTCTACGAATTATCTATCAACTTTAACCCTATGAACGCAGCCGACGGCGCCATGGATGAAGATGGCGATGGCGCAAGTAATGCTGAAGAATATCTTGCTCAAAGTGACATATTCGATTTTTTCGATTGCGGTGGATCTACCTGCACTTACGACCCGCAACCTACACCAAACCAAATTACAGTCCCACCGGCAGATTCAATCTCCGACGCAGTAGGAGCAATAGCCGGCAAGCTAAATGTCAATAACAGCGGCAGCGTTAGCTACACCATTCCACTAACTACACCTGTGGGCATAGCAGGTCTGGCACCCAATTTGGCGCTGAGTTACAACAGCGGTGCTGGCAATGGAGTACTCGGTCTCGGCTGGTCGATGTCAAGCATGTCTGTGATTAGAAGATGCCCTCAGACTCTCGTGCAAGACGGCAATGCAGAGGAAGTAGAATTTGATTCTGATGATCGGTTTTGTCTTGATGGACAACGCCTCGTTCTGAAAAATCCAACTGACACTTACGGCGCACCTGGCATCGAATACAGAACTGAAATCGATAGCGATCGAAAGATAATTTCTTATGGTACTCAAGGAAATGGGCCTTACTCCTTTAAAGTTTGGGATGATGATGGATCAGTTTCGACCTACGGAGATACGCCGGATTCTCGCTTACGACCGCCTGGCTCAGGTAGTTCAGCCTTACTTTGGGCGCGAAACGACGTAAAAGATGCTACTAGTGTTAAGGCAGCCAATCAGTACAGCAATCGTATAAGCTACTCCTACCTCATCGATGCGGCTGAATTTAAGCTAGACAAGATCGAATATGCCTATGCAGGCGCCTACAGCAACTCTCCACCAGAAGCAGTAATTCAGTTTCACTACGAAATTCGCCCAGACACTTCTACAACCTTCCGCCACGGTACAAGCTTCAGAGTAACCAATCGCCTTAGCAGCATCGATGTTAAGAATGAAGGAATCACTGTAAGAACCTATGACCTCAAATACCTCGATGAACAAATATCGGCCGGTGATAACAAGGCCAGCAAACTTGCAGCCATAAGTGAATGCCGAGGGTCCGTGTGTCTTCCCGATACAGAGTTTACGTGGTCCGATGCCAGTATCGATTTCGGTTTTGAATCCACTTCAACAGCGCTAAGCGGATTCACTGGATATATGCAGCATGCGGCCAGTTCTACATTCAGCCCCATGGATACCTCAAGCAGTATTACTGCCAACATCAACGGCGATGGCAATCGTGATCTAATTTGGATGGAACCCTATTCGAATAAATACCGCTTTCGCATAGCAACTTCAAATGGCGTGACCTTATCAACCGATTCCTATGCCTCCGATCAATTCGAAAAAATCTACGGCTGGTCGGTAACCGATTACGATCAAGACGGTTACAGTGATTTTCTTGTCGTCACAGTCGACAATAGTGTTGAAACACTACGATTGTTTTTGAACGAAGACCAGGGTGGTGGTGTGCGCGGATATGACGTAACACCTATCACCTTGATAAGTGACCTCAACTACACGATGGGAACATTAAATCTGGAAAGAGCCGCGTTCTCAGACATCAACAACGATGGCCTTTTGGATATAACCTACAACGGTAAATATCGCCTTCTAGAAGATGATGCACTCGAAGTAAATGGTGCCTACAAATTCGGTTCCGAAACCGCTTTTGATCAAACCGCTATAGATGCTGTGGCACTTACCGTCTACCAGTCCTCCGCCTTTCAAGTGGACGTCAATACTATTGGCTATACATTCTTAGGCATTGGAATAGACCAAATGCGCATAGGTGCCGACTTCAATGGTGATGGTCTCGCCGATGCGATAGCACCCATGGTGCATGAGAACTGCACGAACTGCGAAACCATTGCCGCACAACTCATATTGCTGTCAGATGGCGCTGGTGGCTACACAAGCTTTGATTACTTCACCATTGATGATGACTACAGCATCGCTGACCTAAACCGAGACGGTCTCCCTGATATTCTTTGCGGCAACGGCGTTATTGAATTTAACAACGGCACCGCACTCGAGGCAGGGATAACAAGCCCAGGTATCACGGGGCATATGATGCACAGTTTAATCGACTACAACCTCGATGGGTTTAGCGATTTCGTCTACAAAGAAGATGGAACAACCGCCCTAAAAGTTCTGCTCTGGGAAGGTAGCTACTACCCGCTGTCAGACAACCACTTTGCAGACCCAGCTACAGAAGCAATAACCATCGCTAACACTAACTATACCGAAGCTTACGGCCCCGCAGGTTCCTTCTTCGACATCAACGGTGACGGCCTGCTGGACTATGTAAACTTCAGCACCGGCGTCTATCTAGGCGAAGACGCTTCCACTACCGGCAATAGCACCAAGGCTTATAACCTCGTTACCAAAATTACTGATGGCTTAGGCAATGAAAAGTCCATCGAGTACAAACCACTCACAGACAACACTATCTACACTCGCGAATCTGATGCAGTAGATCTTGACTGGGGTGAAGTCGTGTTCGACTTTATCTCCCCGCGCTATGTAGCGAGCGAAGTCACCAACGCCGTGCCTGCCTATGACGAGCAGACTAGCGGGTTTAATATCAACGCCAACAGCTCTGTTTCTTACACCTACGAAGGCTTAAAAACTCAACCTGCAGGTCGCGGGTCTTTAGGCTTCCACGTAACTTCTATAACGGATGAGCAGACGGGCATCACTACAAAAAACACATTCTTGCAGGAATTTCCGTTTACCGGCTTGTTGAAGAAAACCGAAACCTTTGTGCCCAACAATGCGACTGCGCTGAATGAAACCAATTTCACCTATACAAAATTGGCAAACCTGAATGGTGCGAATGCTGTACCACTGCGCCCGGTGTTAACCCAATCTGTTACGAATAACCAAGCGGCAGACACTATTACCGCAAGCAGCCAAGTCACTATTTCCGGCGTGCTCAACACTGTTACAACGTTATTCGAGAACTACGATGCCTATGGAAATGTGGGCAAGACAACTGCCACAATCACTGGTGACGGCACTACCTACAGCACAGTTTCGGAAAACACCTACAGCAACGACAGCAGCAGGTGGTATATCGGCCGTGTGCTTACCACCAAAGTAACAACCTCACAGACCGGTTCGCCAAATGTGGTACGTGAAGCAGCATTTACCTATGACAACACAACCGGTTTGCTCGCTACCGAGGTTCAAGAGCCAAATGTTGCTCTCTACACTCTCACAACAACCTATCTACGGGACAGTTTTGGCAATCGCCTCCGTGCTACGGAATCCGGTAGCGGCGTCACCTCGCGCTATACGCGGGTTGAGTACGATGCCTACGGTCGATACATCGATAAGGTATATAACTCCTTGGAGCAGTTGGTTTCTCAGGTGATTTCACGTGATGCATTCGGTCAGCCTACAGTAACCTCCAATATCAATGGCGTTCAAACTTATACGGGTTACGGGACGCTAGGCCGTCAGTATTTTGAAGGCAATGACAGCGGCAGTAGCAGTCAGACGGAAATTCGCTCCTGTGCCTCAGTCACCTGTCCCACCGGCGCCAGCTACAGAGAACGCAATTTCGCGGCGGACGGCAGTGAGGCCTTTGTCTTCTACGACAATCTCGCGCGCCCTATCCAGCAACAGGTTAAAGGCTTCGATGGACTGCTGACCAGCACTGACATTCAATACGATAGATCCGGTCGCCTGCGCTTCAGCTCAAACCCCTACCTGCCCTCTTCTACTGTATTGTGGACAGGCAGAGAATACGACATTCTTGGCCGAGCCACTAAAGTCACAGACCCCGCCAATAACGTCTCCAGCAGCGGCTATGCACGGCATACCAACGGCAGCTTCGTAGGCATGGAACTGACTGCAACTAACGCCGAAGGCCAGGTGAAAACATCCATCAGCAATGGCCGTGGTCTGGCTGACGAGATCACCGATGATCTGGGCGGCCGCATAGGTTACGAATACGACGCCCGAGGTAATCTAACTAAACTAATTTCCAAGGGCACAACAGGCACACCGCTTAATATAGAATCGGTTATTAGCTATGATTTGTTGGGCAGACGCAGCAGTCTCGATGATCCTGATCAAGGCATCTGGAACTACGAGTACAGCCGGTTTGGCGAAATGACTAAACAGACAAATGCACTCAATCAAAGCAGTACCATGGGCTACGACGCGCTAGGTCGCATTATCAGTCGCCTGGACAAAGAATCCGACGGCACAACCGTCGAAGGTAGTGCTACGTGGGGCTATATCGCATCAGGCAATGGTCTCGGGCAGCTCGATACGGTATCGGACAGCGTCAACGACTATGCGAAGGTTTTTAACTACGACAATCTTGGCCGCGTCATTCAGACCTATACCGAATTAGGTGTAAATGCCGCCGATGGCACGTTTAACGAATATGTTACCTATGATGCCATAGGTCGCCAATTCCAGCAGATTGATGCAACTAACCACGGTATGCAGTTCACCTATAACAGCAATGGCTATATGGAGAAGATTCTGGAAGCCACCGACACGGCGAAGGAATACTACAAGGTAGAAGGCATCGATGCCTGGGGCAATGTCTCTCAGGCCAAGTTGGGCAATGGGCTGACCGAGCAGCGTACTTTTCATGCCGAAACTGGCCTGCCGAATCGTGTATTGGTTACCAATCCCCTAGCACAGGAGATTCAGGACAACCTCTATACCTTTAACAAGATCGGCATACTGACGAATCGTGATCGACTGATCGAATCCAACAGCACTACCCTGTCGGAGACGTTTCATTACGACGAGTTGAATCGGCTTACACAGGCTAGTGCGACAGGATTGCCTTCGCAGACGTTTAGTTACGATATCACTGGCAATATGCTAACCAAGTCTGACGTGGGCACTTATACCTATGGGGCTGGAGGGGCTGGTCCGCATGCTGTGACTGGTGCCGGTGGTGATACTTACACCTATGATGCCGCGGGCAATATGCTTACTGGTGGTGGGCGTACCGTTACTTACAATACTTTCCGTAAGCCTACTCAGTTGGTTAAGGGTGGTCACACTACTTCTTTTGAATATGGGCCGGATCGAGCGCGGTATAAGCGTGTGGATACTGATGGTACGACTACCAAAACCACGCTGTATGTGGGTAATGTAGAATTGATCTCTCATAGTGGTGGGGCGTCGGAAAGTAAGCGGTATATAGCCGATGTTGCTGTGGTGACGGATACTAGTACCAGTAGTCATAGTGAGCATTACACGCATAAGGATAGCTTGGGCTCTACGGATGTGATTACTAATGCGGTTGGTGCGGTGGTTACTGAGATGAGTTTTGATGCGTTTGGTATGCGGAGGAACTTGTTGACGCTTGCTGATTTGTTGTCAGGGGACTATAACACGCTGAATGATTTCACTACTCGCGGGTTTACTGGGCATGAGATGTTGGATGAGGTGGGTGTTATTCATATGAATGGGCGGGTTTATGATGCTAATCTTGGCCGGTTTATGAGTGCGGACCCGGTTGTGCAGGATATGAGTAATGTGCAGAATTTGAATCGGTATTCTTATGTATTGAATAGTCCGTTGAGTTTTACAGATTCTACGGGTCTAAGACTAGATCCTTTCGAAGGAGGGGGATTTGGCGGAGAGCTTTGGGGATTTAACCCTGGCTTCAATCTCGAAAACTTTTTTGGCCCTCCTCAGGACTTCATTCCAGGAAATGAGAATGGATTCAGCAATGATGAAATCGACGGTATAATAGCTAAGGCCATCAAGGGTTTGATAGAGGCCAAAATTGCTAACCCTGACTTGGAGTACGATAGTACTGAAAGCACAAACACCAATTCAAATAATTCTGACTCAAGTGACAATGATATAATTCAGATAAAAATTGACGGAGCAACAGCTACAATAACTGGCGATGTTGATCTAGATTTTGACAATATATTTGTCGGACCATTAGCCAATACTGGCGACTCAGAGGAGCCAGATGAGCAGATATTCATATTTGAAAAAGAAGCAATATGTGAAATCGCTTCAGAATGTAGAGAATTTGTTCCAGGCGACCCTGTACAAGAAGATAGATATGAACCTCTTACATCAGATATATTGTCTATACCAGATTCATTTGGTGATTTAAAAAACAAAATATTCGTGGCAGGGGAAATCTTGCTTGGAACTGCCCAATTGGTAGCGTCTCAATATAGAGTTCATTATGTAGACACAGTTCGTTACGACTACGAGCAAGTAAAAGTTGAGGCCACCACCTACACAACCAGAGGCGGAAAACTAGGTGGCGGCAGGGAATCTACATATTTCATACCCGACCCGAATGGTACTTATACCCGGGTTGTTGAGGGTAGCAAAAGAATAGAGATAGTTCCGATTCATGATGTGCCCTTTAACAAGAGGTAGTGAAGCGATTTGAAAATTTCAATAATATTTTTAGTTTCGATAATAGTGATTTTGTATCTAGCGCAAGCCACGCGTAGCCCTGCAGACTTTGTTGGTGAAATATATTTCCCTATCGAAGCTCAATGCGAAAATGACGTGAAAGAGTTTTTAGGCAATATTTTGCCCTCGGAAAATGTTGAGCACTCGATAATATCATTGTCCACTTCAAGAGGTCCTTACTCAAAATTGGATAAAATTGGCGTACTAAGAAGCACGTCAAAAGAAAACGAACACCTACAGAGGTATATGAATGGTTCATTTATAAACTGCAGAACAAATGGAGAAACTCGTTTTGAGGTTAGATCCGAATCAGAAGCCATCGAATTTTTTTCCTATTTGGAAACTATAGAAAGAATCAATTTTAACTCCCCTTTGTACTTGGAATTAGACGACAGAGAAATAGTTATACATGATCGATATGTTCCAGAGAATTAAATATTTAGATGGGACAGATTTATTTTTCAAGAATATTTCTCACTATCCGCACAGTCGTCTATAAATAGACTATCAGCTTCAATTACCTATTTCTTAGAAGGTGTCTATACCGCGGATGGCGAGACTAATTGTCCCGAATATACCTCATCATATCGTTCAAAGAGGGCATAACCCGATAAAGATTTAAAGGGGACGGATTGAACCTCCCCCAGTGTAACGGATACTTTAAATCAGCGACAATGTCGCTTAAGGAGTATCCCAATGACCAAGAACAGAAGACCTTATAAGACCTATACGAAGGAGTTCAAACTCGAAGCAATACAGATGATGCGAG
>JAJFKE010000052.1 GCA_021773355.1 Gammaproteobacteria bacterium
CGACACCGGCAACCCAATCTCAACTATAAATATGACCTCAGCTGTTTTGCATGTACCAGTAACAGCCATTCGCCATCCCGTTTATTATTTCTCCAACCCCAACTATTCCTCATACGCCGGTCGGCTGTCGATCATCATTACGTTCAATGTTTGCTGCGCCTTTTTCGGATTTGCCAGGTCCTGCACTTCCAGCATCTCGCATTCATCTTCAGCCATTTGTTTGATACTGACGGGGTAGGACTTGCAGTCGTCGGGGCGATCGTAGTAGATATCGCAGGTGTACTTATTTTGGTTGGGCATTTGTCGTAGCCAGGGACAGCGCTCCAATAACTTACCGGTTACGGGGCTTATCCAAATATTCCCGGAGTCTACATAGTTGGATATCTCAGGCTTGAATACTTCCCACAGCTCAATTTCACTTGCCGTTGCAGAAAGACCCCCATTGGCGTATTTCGTGCAGCACTTTCCGCATTGGTTACAATCTTTCACGAGCTAGGGTCGCTCCTGGTTAATAATCAATAGAAAAACGATTTCGCATGTGTGTATATGTGGGTTCAGGTCTCCATCTACCACCTTTAACCCTATTACGGGATCATAATGTGCAATTGGAGGCCTGACCCTAGAATTCCTCATTGGTGAGACTTTCTAGAAAACAAATGGCTTGAATTGCTCAGAGAGACTGCCTAAGGCTCACAGTTCAATTCTTTGGGGGGCGGCATATATTGAGTTTTCACACGGCCTCTGCCAAGAGCGGACATTAACGCATCATATTACAGACAAAATATCAGAGCGACGAAGGAGCGGTGATCTTTATTGTCAGAGTACATGTGGCTGTTAGACCTATTTATCGAATTTGATCCAGTACACCGTGATCTTGCGCCAATGCACGCGCGTCAGCTAAAATTTCACGCGCTCGCTTAGGATGACCAGTGAGAAAATATGATACAGCCAGCTTCCTCTGTGCTCGTATCAAGAACCCTTGTCGAGTATTACTTGTAGAGAGTAAGCTAACTCCCTCTTCGAGCAATGAACGCCCTTTCCAAAAGCGAAGCTGAAAAAGATAGCCGAAGCCAAGCTCTGACATTGCTTCTCCTATTGCGCCTTCTGAAGCAGCCGATTTCTGACGATCATGGAGAACCAATTCGTAGTCTTTTACTGCTGCCCAAACCACACCAAGCTTTCTGTACACACTCCCACGGATAGCGAAGAGATTAGCGGTATCCCCAGAACCATTGTGGATGGATCGATTCAAATCCTCCAACGCAGCGCGTAGAAGAAAGCGACGAACACTTAGTGATTTCGATAAACCGGCAATTGAATAACGTGAACTAGCAAGGGCACCGCCTGGATAGTTTATGTCTTCATCTCTCCAAGCTAAAGAACCCAACTTTCGCATTTGATTGCGGACCTTAGCTTGCTGGACCATAGCCGGAAGGACAGCTAGATTCGTGTGTCCGTGTAATCCATACCATGATCCAGCTGTGGCCCATTCCTTATAGAATTTATTCCAGTAGACTAATAAGTCTCTTTGGTCAAAGCGACTAGCTGATGGACAGGAAAGCTCTCGGAAAACTACCCATAGTCTTGTTAAGCGGCCTTCTTCGTTAGTAAGACTTTGAACTTCATTTAACAATTTTATAATGATAGATTCATTCGGGATTACTGTAGTGTCAGTAAAAGAGCCATCAAAGAATTGCAGTGACTCCTTTTCCGCAGCGCCACCGCTACCGTCAGTACCGCGCTGCCTGAAAAATCCGTTCACAAGCGTGCTGCGTAATCGATTACTTACTTTTAGTTGATCAGTAGAGGTATCAATCTGTTCCAAAAGGTATTTATGGATTGCTCTAACAACTTTCGATTTCCCATATGGACCTGCCCATGCTGCTCGAGGTAGTGCTGCCCGGAGCATATTCAAAAGTACTTCGAGTTTTCTGTTAGCCTGAAACCCTTCTACTTCAATAATATGTACTCTCTTACCTAGTAGAATCGCGTAGTAAATCTCTGCTTCCCAGTATGAAACATGGGCGATCTCATTACCCATCCGTAATCCCGATCCATACCGATCGACCCCTAACAGGACTAGGAATATCTGTGCTTCCCTAATACGACGAAAAAGGACTTCCAATGTATAGCCGAAAGGATCTTCTTTTTTCAGTTCCTTCGATGTTCGATAGTTGTCCACTTCTTCGACCCAGATAGTGTGATTATCCGGTAACGGCAGCGCTCCTACTTCTTGCCGCAAATCCCTTAAGCCGTTTACAGGTGATGATAGAAATGCATAAAGCATAGCTCTTGATTCACAAAGCCTTCTTCACTGGCTTAACCATCTATTAAAGATGGTCTGTGAGGTTCCCCTTCTTATTCCGTTACTTCTATTCGTAGTGAAGATTACTTATTCTTTGTCTACCAATTTGCATTATATTCTGAGACTTGTTGTTTCATCATCATTATTGACTTCTCGTCGTACAATCTATTGCCTGCTATAACAGTGGAAATTTGAAGTAAATTTCGTACATCATTAAGTGGGTTACTTTTGATGAGGATTAAGTCTGCCTTGTTACCAATTTCGATGGTTCCTGATTTTATTTTACTTAGTTGATGCTCATCAAGAAACTCTCCAGCATTTTTGGTGGCGATTTTAATTGCTTCAAATGGTGATAGCCCAAGGCTAGTTAAATATTGCAATTCCTCGTGTACACCGTAACCGGGTACACCGATGACATTTGGACCATCAGTGCCCATGACAAACTTCGCCCCGGCTGCGTGCAATGCTTTAAAATAAGTCTGAATAAAGGGATTTATTTTATTGAGTTCGTCCATGTCGCCACCAGTCCAGCGGTCTAATACGGTTGCTCTCCAATCGTCGATCACTGTTGGGTGGACAAACTCCATGTTTGGCCCACTGATGAAGTGCTCAAAAACTGTTGGATCACCGCCCCACAATTTGGAAACCTTCTCTTCTAAGACCATTGTAGTTGCGATGACTGGTTTATATTTCAAATACGTCTTCACCGCATCTGGTATTTTGTCATATTGAATCTCGTTATTAAAATAGGAGTAGGTAAAAGATTCAGCATGTGCGATTAAATCTAGTCCCATCGCCAATGTTTTTTCTAATGGTAATGCCATCAGTGGATGGCCGATTACAGGCATATTAAGTTTTTCGGCGGCCTCTAATACCCCCTCATAAGATTCCACGGATATACCGTGATAAACTTTCATAACCTCATAACCTGCCGCTTTACTCGCCTGAACAAGCTCACCCGCTTCTTTCTTGTTGGTTACCGTCTGTAGTCTTGTTCCCATGCCGGGGGAGCGTACATATGATGCGGTATATAGTTTCGGGCCCGGAATAGAACCGCTATCAATCGCTTGCTTGAGTTGTTCAATTCCATCTCCAAGTGGAATAGCAAATTCACCTTGATTAAGTATCGTTGTCACGCCAAAACTCAGAAATATCTTTAGCTCATGTTGGCCAATTGGTTCTGACCTGTCTAACATAAAATCCAGATGTGTGTGTAAATCCTGAAGACCTGGAGCAAGATATTGACCACTGCCATCAATAACAATATCAGCCGTTTCAATCTGGTATTTATCGTCCGTGCCGATATATTCGAGAACGCCATCGGTAATTAATACTGATCGTTTCTGTAAAATTGTCTCGTGAGTCATAGGGACTATATTGACATTTTGAATAAGAATTGTTTTATGTGTGGCTACACTAGTTGTATCTTCTTCAGCAGCTGTGTCTTCTTCAGTGGATAATAAAAATAACGTTAGACACAAAACTACACTTACACCCAACAACAAATAACGTTTCATACTATTTCCCTCAATGTCTGTGACCTACAGCAAGCAATGGTCCACTCTAAATGTCAAGAAAACTAGGGGACACTCACAACTTAACAACTTAACGGCGCGACACGCTTAAATTGTTAAGTTGTGAGTGCCCCCTTTTTATTCAATAAAAACATATAGTTGTAAGAATGCCACTACGAATTAAAGAGTCTGATATCAGAAGAGGCACGGATACAGGAGCTAACTAGTAAACTCGCAATGTAGAATTTGCTAGGGCAATAAAATAGAGTCAAACCATTCTGCTATATGCTCTGATTGCTCTGCAATACCAGCCCAAACATGACGACCACCTTGCCGTACATGTAGCTCCGCGAACACTCCGGCTTCGTGAAGTTTGCCCACAAAATACTCTGATTGCTGTAAAGGGACTATAGGGTCTTCATCTCCGTGCCATATCAAGAAAGGGGGTGTCGACGGGCCTATGTTCAGAGCTGGGGACAACTTTCGTGCAAAACTAAGAATTTCGACATCGGTTAAACCTACTGGTATCAAAGAGTCGATATCATCATAAAGCTCTCCTGACTCGCCCCAATCCAAGAAATTTGTAGGCGGGAAAAACAATCCTACAGCAGAAACATTTGTACTAGTCGATTCGGAACTAACAGCGGCAAGAGCAGCTAAATGTGCCCCAGCAGACCAGCCTGACAATGCAAGGTTATTCGGATCAATATTAAAAACATCGGAATTTGTTTTTACGTACTCGATTGTAATGTTTACGTTCTGAAGCATTTCAGAGGCCGTGAATTTGGATTTAGAACCTGGGCGTACTGTAAAAACAGTGTAGCCATGAGATGTAAATATTGTGTATAGGTTTGCTGCCTGCTCTAAAACATTGAGCATATTCCGATCCGAATTCCAACCCCCGCTTGCCACCACTACAATTCCTATTCCATTGGGATTCACATTCGGCTTAAAAATATCTATTGTTAACCCAATACCGGCAACATCAGCTATTACATGGTCTTTTTCTTGAGTGTAGGGAGCTTCTGTAGCGCCATTCGCTACTACAGTAACTATCGGGCTAGCGACAAGTAGAAATGCAGTAAGTATTAATTTCATATACATTTTAAAAACTTCGATTGAGTGAATCTACGGCTTCTTATTAGAGTATTACTAACACATTTTGGTTACATCTAATTCAACGACATTACCGGTGAGTATGTAGTAAGAAAAACACTCACTAACACTAAATCACGCTCATTGAGGCTCATTTGGATGGCTGACCAAGGCCGTAAGCTATTGATAAATAAACACTCGCATATTTGCGGTTAAATCTTCGAACCAGTTGGTCGGGAGTTCGAACCCCTCCTTCGAATTGATCGAAAAATAATTCCTCCGTCCCCTTTTTTCTCGGGCGACGAGATCGATCCCAGGCGGCTTGGTCTGCTTGCGAAGCTCTATAGTAATCATAACGACCATTGCGATTGATTTCACGGCTAATTGTTGACGGCGAACGACCTAATTGAGAAGCGATGGAGCGTATGGATCGATCAGCAGCGATACCTCTGGATATCTCCTCTCGCTCAGAAAGTGTTAGTGCTAACCTTGACCGCTGCCGTGGGGGTGGACGAATACCTCCAGAAGGGGATAACAGACCATAAATGGAAGAGGATGGCCTATCAAATGCTCGCCCGATCGACGTTAGGGATTCTCCTTTTTGCCAACGATCCCACATCTCCTCTTTCTGTTTAGCTGTGTAATTGATTCGAGTTCTATATGGCATGATAAACACCTCATCCTTAATCTAAAGATAAAGTGTTGCGTCGACCAATTGAGATCACCACCCAAAGCAGACATTCATAGATTTGCACTTCTGATATCACCGCTTCACGGAAAGGGGAAAATGTTGTCAGATATTTTGGTAAATCTCGAGGACGAAATAGAACCACCGACACGAGGATTTTCAGTAGGCTGCGTTGTCTATTCCCTTTTGGAATCAATGAGTTAAAGCTAAGAAATTAGAGTGTGCTATGGATTCATGTAATGAACGCGCCTAAATCTACTGTATTTTTACTCTGACTCCATTTTTATCAGGTCGATGTTTGCTTGCGAAGAAATCGTGGACTTAAGTTGAGATACCCTCTATTCTTTTTCTATTCGTGTCCAGCACCCGCGAAAGTCCCATACGGCGACCGGATCCCGTTCGAGCCGGAACAGGAAGTGGGGTAAAACCTGTACACGCTCCTTCCTTCGCATCATTTTTAACTAGATGTTCTAGGAGGGCTCACATGCGCAATTTAACCACCCTAATTTTTAGTTTTAGCATCAGCTTCAGCTTTATTTCCATCACAGCAAACGCACAAACCCAAGATAGCGTGATTGAAGAAATTACCGTAACAGCTCAACAGCGGGAACAGTCAATACTGGACGTGCCCGTAACCATGGATGTGATTTCGGGAGATTTTCTCGATCGCACCAGTACTACGGAACTGGATGATCTTTCCAGATTCCTTCCCAACGTAGTCATTCAGGAGCAGGGTGTCAGCCTGCCTTCGTTTAATATCCGCGGCATTACCGACGACTCAGCCAGCGTCACAACCACACCGCGAATCTCTGTCTATCAGGACGGCATTGATATCAGTAAAAAAACAGTATCCAGCGTGGGACTTTTCGATGTTGAACGCATCGAGGTTTTGAAAGGCGCGCAACCGACGTTGTTCGGCGCCGCCGCCGCCAACGGTGCTGTAAGTATTATCTCTGCTCAACCGGAAGATGAGTTTGACGCCAGTGCGCGATTTTCAGCGAACAGCCTTGACGGCGAGGAATTCAGAGGCATGGTCAACGTGCCAATCAACGACGTCTTTGCTCTCCGGCTGGCCGGCATGATTCGTGAACAGGATGGTACTATTGATAATCTTGCCTGCGGCCCTGACTCTTACAACCCTTCCGGTTTCATTACAGACCACAATGGAGTGAGCAGATCCTGCGGGGGTGGGGATTTGAACGGTGTCTCCGTGGAGTCCTTTCGCGCCACCTTAAAAGCTGACTTCGATGATACTAGCATCCTGCTACGCGCGGCAGTGGAAACCAACGAGCAACCAGGTATCTCTTTCAAGAGCGGATCAATTGCACCCCGTAGCGGTGATACCAATCCCTTTTCTGATGCTGAGCTTGGACTGGGTTCATTGATCGGTATCGACCGGGATCTCGAATCATTCGATTTTGCTATTGTTCATAGCTTCAACGATAACCTGGAATTAACGGTTGATGGCTTTGTCAAAGACGTCGATCTCGCTGAATATTTTGATGCCGACGGTACAGGGTTACGCATTCAGGACGCCTTTTTCGAAAACAATGCTGAACTTTCCGGATTCGGAGCTCGCCTTGTGTATACATCTGGTGACAAGTTCGAAGGCTTTATTGGATATTCATCCACACAGGACGAATCCATTCTACCTTTTGTACAAATGGTTGATCCTGTTTTAAGTGATGCTTTCACTGCGCGTCGGGCGGAACTGGAAGTGCAGTTTCCTAATATCCCTCTGGACAACGATGTGCGGACCTCGGCATCGATTGCGGAAACTCAGGCTGTACGTCAGATGCTGGTGGATGTTTTGTTCAATGATGATGGCACTCCCATCAGCGATCCCGCAACATCAGTAACTAATATTAACGGCCCGTTTGTATTCGAGGGAGACCTTGAAATCAACTCCTTCGTGGTCGAAGGGTCCTATTTGCTCACCGATCAATTGACCTTGACTGCCGGTGTGCGTTATATCGATGAAACACGATTCTCTAAAGACACTTTCTTCGGTACGTTCACTGCCTCCGCCGAACGTGACTTTTCCGATACACTGCCGCGCGTTGCTTTGAACTATGCTTATAACGACAATCTGTCGCTGTATTTCAACTACGCCGAAGGACGGCGTTCCCCGGTAGTAGATGCCAACCCATTTGGTACCACTTCTGTCGTGGCAGCCGAAACTGTTGATAGTTATGATATCGGTTTTAAATATTATGGCAGTCAGCTTTCCTTTACTGCTGCCCTGTTTGCCTATACCTATCAGAACTTTCAGGAAAGTTTTACTGACTTTCAAACCTTTGAAAGCGTCACGGTGACCGTAGGCGATTCCGATATGTATGGTTTTGAATCCTCTGTCGATTACATCTTTGATGACAGCTTACGAGTGGGCGCCAATCTTGGCCTGCTGGATGCTGAGTTTGCCAATAACACGGAAACCGGTGCGCGTTTCGATTACGGCGGCAATACCTTCCGCCTGGCACCGGAAGTCAGCGGGGCATTATTCCTCAATAAGTCATTCGCTTTTAATGGCTATGATCTAGAATTCGAATTAATCAGTTCCTTCCAGTCGGATATCTTTTTCGACAGCAGTAACCGCCCGGAATTGGCGCAGGATGATTATTGGATTACCGATGTCGCAATCAAATTTGGCGACGACGATAGTTTCTGGCGAGTCGAGCTTTATGCGGACAATATATTTGACGAGGAATACCTGATTGATGCGGGTAATACGGGTGGTGGCTTCGGCATTCCGACTTTTGTGGCAGGCATGCCATTTATTGCCGGTGTCCGATTGTATGCAGACTACTAAGTGACATTAGCTTGTTGATGTTTTGAACAAGAATGTGAAGGGGTTACGTGTTAGCCCCTCCATCTTCTATAGACGTTAAGTCGTTTGTTGAATCTGATTGTATCTATTCTTCCGCATCACTCATGCCGAAGAAACCAAATGGGACTAGCCGTAGCTACTTTCTGGGTTTCAATTCTTCAGGCTTGCGCGCTTGTTGCAACTGCTGGCGCAGTTAGTCGAACCGCCGACACGAGGATTTTTCAGTCCTCTGCTTCACCACCACTATTTGAAAATGTCTGCCGCCGAAAGCGGACCTTTTAATAATCCTCTAGATTACGAATGTCTGCTATTGGCTGTGAGTTCAACCGGTCAACGCAACACGCTACCATCTTAAGTAAAAAGTGGAGTGTTGCAACATGGCCTATCGAACCAGACTGAAATACACAGATTCGATGAAGTCCTTTATCTGGGACCGTTATCAACAAGGCGACTCCATCTGGTCAATCGCCAGATCATTTGATCGATCTTCTTCATCTATTCACGGACAGATTGCTCCCACAGGCGGGATTCGACCGCCACAACGAAAACGCCGACCACAGGCCTTGAGCCTAGAGGAACGTGAAGAAATATCTCGCGGAATCGTTGCCGACCTTTCCATCAGAGCTATCGCATCTCAGTTAGGTAGATCGCCCTCGACAGTCAGCCGAGAAATCACCCGTAATGGGGGTTATCAATATTATCGAGCAGCACAGGCAGAGAACAATGCATGGGATAGAGCCCAACGGCCAAAACTCTGTAAACTTGTACTGAATCGTCGACTTAGCCGGAAGGTGGAGTCGAAGTTGCAGATAAAGTGGTCACCACAACAAATTGCTGGGTGGCTTAAAAGAGTCAACCCAGGTGATGAGCGCAATCAGGTGTCACACGAGACAATCTACCGCAGTCTATTCATTCAGGCGCGAGGGGCCCTGAAAAAGGAGCTTCAGGAGTGCCTGCGTTCAAAGCGCAGTATTCGCCGAGGCAAAACGTCAAGCTTGAAGGGAATTGGGTTGGGGGCTATGCCTAACGCAATCTCGATCCGGGAACGACCGGCCTCGGTTGAAGATAGAGCCGTACCAGGTCACTGGGAAGGCGATCTCATTGAAGGGTCGAACAAGACTTTTATCGCGACCTTAGTTGAACGGCATTCTCGCTATGTGATGCTGGCTAAGCTTGAGGACAAGCGTTCTGAGACGGTCGTTTCAGCTCTGATAAAGCAAGCACATAAACTTCCCGATGAACTGTATAAATCTTTGACTTGGGATAGAGGTAGCGAAATGACAAACCATCAGAGATTCACTCTTGAAACAAACATCAAAGTTTATTTCTGTGATCCTCAGAGCCCTTGGCAACGAGGTTCCAACGAGAACACCAATCGATTGTTACGGCAGTACTTGCCTAAAGGTACTGACCTATCAGTTCACTCTCAAACAGAGCTAAACAGGATTGCTAGATAACTGAACGAGAGACCGAGAAAGACCTTGGAATATGAAACACCGGCTGATAGATTTAATGCGTGTGTTGACTGACCGGTTGAACTCACAACGGCGGTCCTGACGTTCATAAATAACCTAACAATTGTGAATAGGTCGACACCGGCAACCCAATCTCAACTATAAATATGACCTCAGCTGTTTTGCATGTACCAGTAACAGCCATTCGCCATCCCGTTTATTATTTCTCCAACCCCAACTATTCCTCATACGCCGGTCGGCTGTCGATCATCAT
>JAJFKE010000053.1 GCA_021773355.1 Gammaproteobacteria bacterium
TGAATCTCCCTGCTTATAGCGATCCCAAATAAAGGACTTCATGTCCTCCGTATAATGCAGGCGGGTACGGTAAACCATAGTGCAACACTCCTCTCTTTGTTAAAAGATAGTCGTGTGTTGCGTTGATCAGTTGAATTCACAGTCGTTTTTCCCCGTTCACTTAAGTTATCCTAAATGTATGGTGAACTGGTAGTTTGTGCCAGGAGCGGAATTTAACACTTCAACCAGCTGAAACGTTAACGGTCGGCTGCGTTGATTTGTTAGAAGAGAATCTACCAAATATTTCTGCAGCTTCGAACGGGTTAATTTTGTTTTTCCCTCTGACCCTATTTCTTATTGCGCTAGCTGATCGAATGATCAGCCTATTTGCTGGTGTCGACCATGTAAACAACGAGTGCCCTCAAATCGTCGTCCGTACAATCGAAGCAGAGCCCCTTCGGAGGCATGGTGTTGAGGCCGTTTATTGCATTTGCAACCATCGCGTCCATGCCTTTTTCTAGGCGCGGTGCCCATTCCGCATCATTACCTGCAACAACTTTTGGAGCGCCGGCGGCACCGGTACTGTGGCAAGCGAAACAGGAGGCCGTATATTTTTGTTCTGCATCGAAGCCATCGCTCACCGCAGCCAGTTGTAATGGCTGTTGATTTTCGTCGGCGAAACTCCTGTTAGCAACCTGAACTGTAAGCAAAAACAGAATCGATCCCGCCAGCACTACTCTTAAGAAGTTTCTAGTATTTGTCATTTGTAGCTCCTCACATATTGTAGTTTTCTTATCCCGATAAGCCGCTCAAAACCGATGATAGGGCTCTACGGCACAATTAGTCCAGAAATAAAAGGAACGCCTCCGGCAGCCGCGCTGAATGTCTGGGTAAACTAGAAAAGTCATAAAGAGTTGATGCGAACAAGTTTCTCCTCAGTCCATTGTGATCAGTTTACTAGTGTTATCAGCTCTCTCGCTAGATTATCCTAAGCCCATCTATTTGAGACAGTGACCTATTCCGGGAAAAAAGGGGTCGGTGACAACTGAGAATCACTAGCACTTCGATTTATCACCGCCCCCTTATACTCCAGTCCTGCTGAATTGAAACCGGATTATAGGCATCTGCGGCCACCTTCACCGCCCCCCAATTCAGAAGCGAATTCTGCTTCCAAGTTAGAAGTATCAGGACATCCAGAATCGCCGCAAATAATGGAGTGCCGATCCGTTATTTGAACATAGCTTTATCGCAATTGTGCATCTTCTGCGAGCGCAGGCTTGATGGTGTACTGGAACTGTGATCAGATTGTCCGGGTGCTTTTACTTTGACACTGCATTTAGAAAAGTCTCAGATTTCACATTTTGATCGAAATTCATTCTCTCAGCCCCTATCATCTCTCTTTTTATAATACTCAGCGAAATCATTAGGAATGACGCAATGAAAATTTATCTGCTAATCATGCCGTTGCTCTTCAGCCCTGTTCTGACACATGGCGATCAGCTTAGACTAAGAAATGGTGATCTAATTAATGGAACACAGAGTAGCCTGGATGGAGAAGTCCTGATTTGGAATTCCAGCATATTTGGTGAGATATCGATTCCGAGAGATCAAATAGTCGGTATCCAATCAGACAGCGACTCATCCTTATTAGCAAATAATGTCCGCGAAACTCGAACTAACTCGAATCGCATGCAGAACTTTTTCGCGAACGCTGCAAGATTCATCGACTCGGTAACAAACACAACGGGCAACGTCGATTTAAGTATAAGAACCAGAAGTGGTAACACCGAACAGGAGAATTATTCTGCCAGGTCAGAGCTGGTATGGGGGAGATCTGCCCGGCAACACAAATTGGATTTGGACTACAATTTCGAATCCAGTAATTCGAAAACTGTCGCCAAAGAAACCCATAGCTTGTATCAGTTTAATATCGCTTTGGGAACGCGATGGTTTGCAAATTCTCAAGTCGACTATACTCAGGATGACTTCAGGCGCATCGATCAAAGGATTCGGTACGGTCTCGGAATCGGATATCATTTGCGCAACAATGGCAATACAAGCTTGTCCTCAACAATTGGTGCGCACTATTCGGACGAAGAACTTGTTAATTCTGATGATCGGCAAAGTATCGGTTGGCGGATGAGTACCGAACTCAAGCACGATTTCGATGACAGCAACTTAAGCTTTTTCCTTAAGCATTACATGCATGGATCATTCAAATACACGAGTGACCTCGACTCCGATTTCAGCGTCGGAACCAGATATCACCTCTCTCCTCAGCTCACAACTTCTATCAGTTGGGATTGGACCTTTGATAAAGAACCCGCGTCGACAATATCGCGACACGATAGAAAATGGAAGATTGGTGTGGGATTTGTGTGGTGAGAGAACAGACAGGCAGAGGTTTCCGGGTCAGAGGTAATACTATTTTGTTCTTGTTATTAAAAAACTAGTAGAAAATAGTAGGGATAGAACATGATTTTTTAAACGCGCATGAGATTCGCTAATCGAATTAACCGTGGTCTGGCCTGACCACGATTTCTCCGGAGCCTGTATAAAGAGGCGCATTTCGATTTTTAATCCCGATCTGCTAACCGTTTGTCAAGGCGGGGATCATGAACTGGGAAACCATAGTTAGCTAAACACCGCAGGCAGGAACATGACGCATACTGAGTTCATCTCCAGAATTGAAGACGCCTATTCGTTGTAGAAGCATCATCTGAATAAAACGAAACCAAAATGGTTCCGCCCCGGGGGTGACCAGCACACAAAGGCGCAGGGTAATTATCTGCGTAACGAAATTACGAATTCGCGCCGAGAACTGCCTACCCTTACGACTTTGGCGACAATAATACTCCTGCCACCGTGCGATATCGCAAACACTTCGTTAAACCGGGAGGGATTACTGTATTACATGATGGCACCGAAGAAGGCCCCCGCACCGGGCAATTTTACAGCAAATACTTCCCTGATTGCATGATCAAGACTATTGGGCAAAGACACTTTCAGAGCTTTACCACAATTCTAAGTAGTCTTTGGCGTCGAATTGGGCTGTGAATGAGGCAAAGTGACAATTGCCAAGCGCCTTATTTAGGGTACACTGACCTCGAAAGTTAGCAAAATCCCGTTTACTCTTGAGGAGGACAGCATGAAATTAGGTATAACAAAAACATTACTCTTAATCGCTCTAACTGGTTTATTTTCCCAGGTCACGCTTGCTGACCAAGCCAGCGCTCAGAAGACCATAGTTGGCATTCTCTCAGGGATGAACCACTTTCCTAACGATGCTCAAAAAGCTGAGCTCATGGCTATTTCCAATGATGAAAGCTCCGGTCGCGGATATCAAATGATCGCTACGGCTATCATGGGCATTCAACATGCACCGACTGCTGAAGGAAAAGCCTCCATGGAACAAATCATTGGCTCTGCGCAAGCTCCCGCCGCAGTCAAGGCTGTAGCAAAAGCAGTTGCTGAGTTTAATCATATGGCAAGTGCCGACGCTAAAGCAGCTCTCGCTGCACTGTAGTTGTATAGGCGATAGTTGTATTTATGGTTGAATTGATTGCTGTCTTTTTATAGCGGCAAGAGTAGTGAGATAAACAAAAAAGCCCCTTCTCTCAAAGGAAAATGGGGACAGAACTATTTTGGAACAGATTTTCACTAATTCTGCCGTCTCAGGATCAACATTTGTTTACGGTATCAATAACTGTGGCCCGACGTCTGCTTTTTCACTTTTTAAACAAGGCTCAAACAGCCGGATCGCGTCGAGTTTTCACACATAGATGGTCGCCCCCAGTTTGCCAAGCTTTCAATCAATGTTAGTAAGAAGGTAGAGATTGCAGCCATAGATCCGGACTTTTGATCGAGGCTACAAGCCTCTGTCCCTGATGGAATATGCTGGCAGATACCTGATCAGCCTGTCGAGCTTTTCGCTCCCTGTGTGAAATAGGTTTCATCTGCCACGGTCTGACCTGTCTTGCCATCATGTCATGATCGCCTGAGCAATCGGTTGTAGGTCTCCTGTAAACTAGAGTATTCGTTTATACATTTTGCCTTTACATTGCCGCCGAGAAGTCTGATTGGTACTCTCGATTTTGTGTCAGCAGTGCCCAAACGATTCGGGCATTTTTGTTGGCCAATGCTACTGCTGCTATATTTTTGTTACCTCGTTTCACTATATCGACTGCCCAACGGTGGGTGGGTGTAGCTTTTCCTTCGGCCACTCGAACCACCGACCGGGCACCGTGAATCAGCAATGTTCTTAGATACGAATCGCCTCGTTTACTGATTCCTTGCAGCAGGGGTTTACCTCCGCTGGAATGTTGTCGTGGTACTAATCCTAACCAGGCAGCCAACTGCCGACCATTCTCAAAACATGTCGCATTCCCGATCGAGGCAATCATCGCACTGGCCGTGAGTGGCCCAATCCCCGGAATACTGGCTAGTCTCCTGCTGACTTCGTTCTCCCGATGCCAGGTATGAATCTGTACATCCAACTCTGTCACTTGATGCTCGAGCTCTTTCAAGTGATCACCTAGTCGCTGAAGTAATTGACGAAATAGCCTCGGCAGTTCATTGTCGCCATCCTCCAATATCTCAGGTATCCGCCTGGAAACGTGACTGATTCCTTGCGGGATCGTGATGCCGTATTCTGTCAATAAACCGCGTATCTGATTTGCCTGGGCAGTCCTCGCCTTGACAAACCCCTGGCGTGCGCGATGCAGAGACAAAACGGCCTGTTGCTCACCAGTCTTGATTGGAACAAAGCGCATAGTGGGTCGTACAACCGCTTCACAAATGGCTTCTGCATCTGCCGCATCGTGCTTGTTAGTTTTGACGTAGGGCTTTACAAATTGTGGTGCCATCAGTTTTACGGTATGTCCCAGGCTTTGTAATTTCCTTGCCCAATAGTGGGCACCGCCGCAAGCTTCCATGCCAATCAAACACGGTGGCAGTTGCGCAAAAAACGTTAGCACGTGTTTACGTTTTAGCTGCTTGTTGAATACCTTCTTGCCTCGGTCATTGCTGCCATGGACTTGTAATACATTCTTTGCTAGGTCAATGCCAACTGTTGTAATCTTCATATCGGTCGCCTCTCTCGTCTAGTGGGAATTCACATTCGCCACACTTTGGCACATAGATGCCGTTTCGAGTAGGGGCGACCATCCCATTAGCCTGGGTCGACACCGGCAACCCAATCTCAACTATAAATATGACCTCAGCTGTTTTGCATGTACCAGTAACAGCCATTCGCCATCCCGTTTATTATTTCTCCAACCCCAACTATTCCTCATACGCCGGTCGGCTGTCGATCATCAT
>JAJFKE010000054.1 GCA_021773355.1 Gammaproteobacteria bacterium
TTACTGACCTTGCATACCTGAAGAATATTTTTTGCTAAATCTATCGCAATCACGTTTAACTTTTTCATTGTATGGACTCCGTTGTTTTTTGAAGAGACTTCACCCTAATTTGTTAGGGTGGTGGAGTCCACACATCGCAAATGCCTCTCGTATTTAAGTTCCCACCCAACTCCTGTCCAAAAAGCGTCTTCACCAATAGAAATTGAATCATTTTGTAAGTAACCAACATAGATTAGTTCTTCTATGTGAGTACGAATGGCATGGGCATGACACGATTTACTAAAATCCGCAGCTCTGATTTTATCTCAGGCACTGTCATCATCAAACTCTCATTGAACTATGAACTTGCCTAAAAAGGTGTAACCCTCATATGTTTAACACTGACAAATATTATGGGATAATCGGATACTTTACCCAGCCAGTTTTACGGGAACTAGCGATCAGATAATATGAGTTAGGACATGGCATGAAGGCTAAAACGTCGTCGCCAAGATTATATAGAAACGGTTTATATTGATAATGTGTACGTGAAAATTCACGGAAAGTGACGCTATTCGTGGGAGCTATTGACTTAGATAGCGAGGTTTTTGAAGTGTATCTACAGAAAACGCGTAATTATAATCGACAAACTACACCCAAAAAAATAGCAACTCCACATCATCTCTTTAATGATTGTGTTTTACTGTTTGAAAAATCATCCTATATGCTAATTGACTATGATCAATAACAATAGTCTATTTCCTAGACTCCACTGTACAAAGGGAATACATTTTTAACGTATGTAGTTCAATATCCGTAATTTCATTCAGCTCTGTAATATTTAAGAGCAGGTCTATGATTAGACAGATAACACTTATCTTGCTGATAATTTTTGCAGCTGCAAATCCTGAGCAGGTCTACGCCTGTAGTTTTGAAGACACGAACGGGGATAGTCTAATTCTATCAACCGGACAGGCAAGCATCTCCGGTCAGTCATTGATAATCCTTAACGGCGTGACGTTCAGCAATGTCGTTTACAATAACATTCCACTGAATCTGGATATCGCAAATCTCCGATGGTCTGTTGACCCTCCGTACCCATCTGCTGGCCTACTTGATCTGACCACTGCTTCGGTCATATTAATCGGTGACAATGACATCAGGTTTGAGAGACTTACCTACGCGGGCAATTTATACAATGTCACTATAGTATTGAATCCGGATGGAACTTTTTCAGGAAAAGATGTAAGTGAGTGGCAAGAAGGCAGCGTTGATGACAGTCCTGTTACTGATTTCGGTTCCTGGATAGGAAGTGGGGGTCTCGATGAGACCAGCGAAGACAATCCACGGTTTACATTAAACCTTTGCGATACCCGATCAATAAGGATTGCAGTAGATTCGGAGGTAGACAATTATCTGTACCTGCTAGACGAAGATGGCAACATAGTTGCTGAAAATGATGATCGCGATAGTGCAGGCGGCAATCTTAACGCCGCCATAGATGCAACCTTAGACCGAGGCATCTATACTATTGTTGTTGCAACATACAATCCTGGGGAGACTGATATTTTTAATATCAGTGTGGCTCCAGATCCGGATGCTCCAGGCTCCAATTTTTTGGGGGGAGCGCTAAATTTAATTGCCATTCCTGGTTCTAATTTTGTTAGTTATGCTTCGCTCGGGGGTCGCGTCAGCAATGCTGCTACAGGAGAGCCGATAGTCGGGGCAGAAATTGACGTGAACAGTTTTGTTGCGGGATTTTCGAGTGTCATCGCTTACAGTAATAACACCGGATATTATTTTCTACGTGTTTTTTCAGATCGCCTGCAAGCAGGCAACACGTTTTGGGCAAACGCCGCGGCCATAGGCTGTACTCCATCGGAAAACCAATTTACTACTGTCGATCCAATTACTAAGCATGCGGTAATAGATTTTGGTCTGGCGGACTGTGTCGATCAGGATGATTCGAACAATGGTGACAATACCGGCAATGGAGATACCGTTCCAGAGGACAGTTCGATCTCGATTGAAACAGCCTCCTGCACAGCTGTGCGGTTCTCTTTCGGTACTATTCAGTACAACGAGATCAACGTTTCCGGCACTGCCTCAGGTCCGGTAGGTGCTTTTATTAATGGGACTAATAGCCTCCAATGTACCGCATGGACGAATTGTGAGCGTCAACCAGGAGAACCAGCCAGCACAAACTGGACAGATTATTCCACTACCACTACGGCGTCCCCCCAAAATTGGACGTGGACCTTAGCAGGTACAGCCAGCGGGAACTCCGCAACAGCGACAGTCAATTGTCCGACCATTTGATGGATGAGAACTTCTCAAACATTGTTAGCACACCATAGTAAGATACACCTCTGGACTTCCCAGAGTTTCGTAGACACATCCAGTCTTTCAATCATTGTCCATTATGGAAGGCCAGAGACGCGTTGCCTTTTTGCCATTTGTAAGCACGTCACTTAAGTCATTGATTCCTAAGCCTTATGAGTTTCAGCCAAAAACTCTGGGTGAGCATACCCGCAAACGGAGACCCTTCCTTTCTATGTCACAAGCAGAAGTAGCGTCTCTCTTTAGTAGGACCTCATTTACTATTGGTAACTGGGAAAACGGCATCACCAAGCCGGGAATTCACCATGTTCCTACTCTGATAAAGTTTCTTGGCTACGATCCGAAACCGCCGAATCCTAAATCCATTGCCGAGCGGCTGGCAGCCAAGAGACGTGAGCTCGGGTTGACCCAGCGAGCAGCTGCCCGGAAACTCGGTGTGGATCCTTCAACTTAGTCAAGTTGCGAGAGTAGTGGAACAATTATGGCGCTCGTGCACCGGCGACTTCTCGACGCGTTCCTGGGTCTTTCTGTAACCGAAGTGATTGTATATATGAAGAATAAATGGAGTGACCGACACAGGAGACAAGGGGGTTGTGCAACCACTGCTTTTGATTCCGACTATTTATTAGGGAGATTGCCCAATCCCAAGGGGTTATATTTCATCGGTTCTTCAATCCAGTTTGCAGTCTGCCTAGTTGATTTGCGAGAGAGGGTGAGAATAGTGTAGGTTTTACTAGAGTATAACTTTCGGATTAGTTATACTCCGGTATAACTTAATGGTCGCAGGAGTGATTTCAATGAGTACGATAGCAATCCGAAAGTCCGGGAGTGCCAAAATAATTAGCATCCCTAAACCAATTACAGACATGCTGGGCTTGGATATTGGTTCAAAGCTTGAATTGACGGTAAAAGACCAAAAGATCGTTTTAACGCCCGTAGAAGAGACCTACACCCTTGAATCGTTGCTCGAAGGCACTTCCAGAAAGGACTACGCCCTAGACGCCGAAGGGCAAGAATGGATGGACACTAAACCTGTGGGTAAGGAGATTTGATGTACTTGCCGGAGCAGGGCGATATCGTCCTATTAGATTTTAACCCAAGTTCCGGCCGAGAAATTATGAAACGGCGGCCGGCTGTTGTCTTATCCAGGAGAATGTTTAACGATACGACAGGGTTTGCGGTGGTGGCCCCAATAACTAGCACCACTCAGAGAATGAAGTTGCATGTTTTTTTACCTGATGGCATAGCCACCAGCGGATATGTTCTCATTCACCAATTAAAGTCTGTGGATTTTGCCGCACGGAATGTTGAGTTTGTTGAAAGTGTGCCCGAAGCAACCCTCAAAAACGCCACGAAAATGGCACAGCTCATCCTCAGTTAGTCAAAGGTTCGGTTTCTGCTTACTTTTAGCTTGGTACTTTTGTATTGGCTCCTCGCTAAATGATTTGTTTAAGTGAGTTTTTGTTGAATTCAGTGACTGGACTTCCCAGGTTTCAATAGACACATCCAATCTTTCAATTGACAACCAATGTGGAAATCTAAAGATTCACCGCCGCCAACAATGGAAAGTTAGCAGGAAACTTGACTCTCATGCCCTCAATATAGAGCAACTGCTAAAAACAAGTTTTTCCAGTTTGAATTTGCTGAGCCGAGAAGAATTTGATGCGCAACGTGGCACACTAGAGCGTGCAGAAAAACGTATTGCCGAGTTGGAGCAGACGATTAGCGAACTCGGCGACAGACTAGAAAGCCTGGAGCCACAGTCATCTGATAATTGATTTGATGAACTGACAGCGCCGATAACTCACGGCCTCCATTAAATCTCTTTCTCTTATTTCCCCACTCCCTTCATAGTCAGCTATGGTTTTCGCCATCTTTATCACCCGATGGGTTGCACGCGCCGACAGTCCAAGTTTATCCATACTGGTGGCGAGCAATTTATTGAGAGATTTATTCAGCCGACAGTATTCGCCTAACTCGACAAGTGACAATTCGGCATTGAGTTTTCCTTCTCGCTGGGTTTGTCGCTCACGACACTGGCTGACTTTATGACGCACTTGTTTCCAATCCATGACTTCATCACTTTCTTGTAACAACTCCGCCTGAGACAGAGCGGGTACTTCGATAATCAGGTCTAGCCGATCCAGCAATGGCCCTGAAAGCCTACTCAGATAGCGGTCTATTCGATCTTCGGTACATCGGCATTCATGGCGTGGGTCGCTAGCATAGCCGCAGGGGCAAGGATTCATCGCCGCCAGTAATTGAAAGTTGGCTGGGAATTTGACGCTATAGTTAGCTCGGCTAACAGTGATCTCCCCGGACTCCAAAGGCTCCCTCAAGGCATCCAGTACGCTGGGTTTGAACTCAGTTAATTCATCCAGAAATAGAACTCCGCGATGAGCCAGACTTATCTCACCAGGACTCACCCTGTTTCCACCCCCGACGAGCGCGACAGCGGTGGCTGTGTGATGCGGGTTTCGAATAGATCTTCTGTTCCAGTCGCTATTACTAATACTCATTCTAGCGGCAGATTTTATGGTGGCTACTTCAAGGGCTTCTGTTTCATCCAAATTGGGTAGCAGGGCGATAAGCAAATTTGCCAGCAAGGTTTTCCCGCTACCGGGTGGCCCTACCATAAGAAGATTATGCCCGCCGGCTGCCGCTATTTGTACGGCCCTCTTTGCCAACGACTGCCCCTTCACCTGTGGGAAGCCATCACACGCGGTGTCATTGACTTGATTGGCTTGCTTTCGGCCAGTACAAGCTTGCAGCTCTGCGCCACTGGCAAAGTGTTGCAGCAATTCCAGCAAGCTGCTGACACAAAAACTTCTTGTATAGCCAACCAATTCGAGTTCCCCTCGATTCGCAGCTGGCAGCAGAATCTTGTTGCTATTCTTCTTCGCGCCGAGAATAGCTGCGACAGCTCCCTGCACCTCTCGAGTTCGCCCATCCAGTGCCAGTTCGCCTAGTACTTCCATGTCCGCCAGTAGCCGCGATTCTATCTGACCCGAAGCAACAAGAATGCTAAGTGCGATTGCCAGATCGTATCTACCCCCGGCCTTTGGCAGATCGGCGGGTGCCAGATTTACCGTGATGCGCCGATTCGGGAAAGCCAGGCCCGAATTTATAATTGCACTCCTTACCCTTTCCTTACTTTCTTTAACGGCAGTCTCAGGTAGGCCAACGATAGCGAAGCCGGGCAGGCCATTCGACAAGTGAGTCTCCACAGTGACTGCAATGGCGTCTACACCCAGTAAGGCGCGAGAATGGATAGTTGCCAAGGACATAACAATTAAGTTCTTCTGTGACTATTAAGGAATAGATCACATTGTCACAGCTAGCCAGTATTCGTGGAAATCTTAGGCGTTAGAAACCCAATTATTCCTGAGGAGCAAGCTTTGGGCCGCTGTAAATAACATCAATTGCAGAGTAAAAATAGACAAGTTACAGGCAAAAAAAATGAGCTGCTAACAGCTCATTTTTTAGTCTTATTTGGTCTTACTTGCTGCTATCTAGCATGTACTGCACAACAGCGCGCAGGTCATCATCGGTGCAAGTGAAACACAGGCCTTTAGGAGGCATGGTGTTTAATCCAGTTATAGCATTGGCCACAACAGCATCCATTCCTTTTTCAAGACGTGGTGCCCATACATCAGCATTACCAGGACCAACCTTCGGTGAACCGGCAGCACCAGTGCTGTGACAGGCAAAGCATGATGCCATATAGGTAGTTTCGGCATTGAACCCATCAGTCAATTGCGCCAGTTGTACTTGTGACTGCGCATTGTCCGCTGAAATAGCTGTTGCGAAAGATGCAGCCATTACGAATAGCCCTGTCTTAGACATTGCTGACATTATTACTCTCTTAATACTTAACACGTTTAGCTCCTTACTCATTTAAAATAAATCTCAAACTTCGGTAATGAAAATTCTAAGCTAGCAAACCTTAATGTTTACTGACTAGTCATATAATCTACAAGCGCTCTCAGGTCATCGTCGCTACAAGTCATGCAGAGACCTTTAGCTGGCATGGCATTCAGCCCATTTGTCACATTCGCCATTACCGCATCCATTCCTTTCTCCAGACGCTCCGACCAAACCGCTTGATCACCTAGAATAGGTGCTCCTGCCGCTCCTGTACCATGACAGGCGAAGCAACTCATCTGATAGGTGGATTCGGCATCGAAGGCTGCAACTGCTGGTTCTTCAAGGGCTGCTTCTACCACCGCCGTAACTGGTGCCGCTGCTGGCTCAGCATGGGGTGCTGTGGCGGGCATTTGGACAGCGACCCGACCCACAGTGCTACCCACACAGGATTGACCAGCCAGGCATACCTGTCCTACAGGACGAATATTGTCCTCAATGGAATCTTGCGCCGCGGCGCTGCCAGTGAATAGCAGTAAAAATGTTACATTCATCAGCCCGAGTAGGAACAGAGGAATTTTCGCAGTCTCTGATTGCACAGAAATAGCTCCTTTTAATGAATTCGTGAGATAAATACTCTGGATCAGCCTAAGTACCGCTAAATATGGGCTTAGCGACGCTGCGGCGATGAGTGCCAGAAAAAATGCAGGCGGATTATACCGTTATTTGAGTCAGTCTGAAACACGAGTTTTCAAGAGCCGATTTCAGCTCAACGGGCTGTAGATTAGGGGGCTACGGTCAGATTGAGGGGAGCCTGATGAAAATACAGTTCGTCTGGATTGCTGGCCAATCCGTAGCCAAAATAGAAGCCAACAACCATTTCGCTTATACCCAGAGACGCGGGTACCAAGTTTTCTACCACTGTAATCGACTCTACCGCTGATAGAGTTTTATTGACTGCTCTGGTGATGACACCCGGATTGGCGGCCAAGTCCACGAACTGACCCTGCTCATTTAAAAGCAGTATCTGCCCATCTACTGCGGCGGCAACCACCAAGAAGCCAGCCTGGCCCTGATGTAGCGGATCGATGGTGATCTGCGCGGAAATATCCAGCGACGCATTCGGGTTAAATTTGTTGCCAAAGCTGCCACCGTTGTTTGCTGTAATACCGCCGCTGAAACTGGCATTAATCGCTGCACCACTTAGGCTGGTAGCCGATCCTAGGGGATTCTGCCCGTCGCTATTAAAAGAGGCATTTATTTGATATTCCCCCGAGATACCGCATTCTGTTTTCACCGGCACATCGAAGGTATTCGCCATTAGAAAATAGCTGCCTGGCGGTAAAAACTGCGTCAAGGATGAATCGCAGGAATTGCTGGATTTGTTGTCGAAGCCTATGACTTGTAGATTGGAGTCTGCCAACAATAACACCGAATCAAGAGTGGCAGAGCTCATGCTTAAATTGAGTATTGCTGCATTCGTTAGTTCGAAGCGATACAGGTCGATGGGACTGGTATCACTGCTGCCTGGCAATAAGTCGCTAACGGTGCAGTCGAAGGCATCAAGAGCGTTGCTTATTATGCCAAAGCCCAGTTCCTGCACAACACAATTAATTGCACCGTCATAGAGTTTTTCTGCACCGGCAATGTCGTCGGCTTGTAAGCGATCCAGGTTGCCAATATTAGGAGCCATTATTGCATTCGTGTTTGTTTCATGGTCTAAACCGATAGCGTGCCCTAATTCATGGAGTGCGACCCGCCGAAAATCTAATCCCTGAATACCAAATTGTATAAGGTTGCCATCGTAGACATTAAATTGCTTAGTTTGATTTATAACTATATCTGCTTGACTAATAGTTGGCTCGCCTAATACTGCGGAGTCAAACCGTCTAACGGTGACCGCCAGAGTACTATTCCCAAAAGATGTGCCGCAAAAATCATCAGAAAAATCGACCCCATTCAATCCGTCATTGGCACAGGGATCGCGGTTTTCTTCGCGCAGGATAAAGTTGAACGAGGTTGCTTCATTCCAATCATTCATTGCTGCAATGAAAGCTGTATTCCAGCTTATGCCACTGGCGGCTAGGCCGTTCATGTGGACGTAAAATTCTGTCTCTGCAGTTGGCCATCTACTACCGTCTATTTCAAATGCTGATACTGGTGCAACTGACAACAGCAACACGACCTGCACAGAAATTCCGATAACAATTTTGCAAATGTGGAACATAGATATTAATCTTCTTGTTGCGTGCTCACAGATTCTATATAGAATTCGATTATTTCCCACTGCCATAAGCTACTAACGCGTTAACCGAATTTAGGTTTACTTTCGAAAATGGAATACTAGTTAGCAGTGTTCTCCATTAGCGGCACTGACCGGGCCTGGTCTTTGAATACTATGATACTAATCACCAGTTAGACCGTACAAACCAATAAATATTCTAAGCATTTGATCTAAATGAAGCATATCGGACATTGCTTGTTCAAATTGTGACTACAGACACAAGTATACAGACGATACTGGCAGTTATTCGCTGTTCGGGATTGTCTATAGGCTACTGCTGGTAGGAACCATCCTGAATCGAGCGCCACCATGCCTCGTTACATAGATACCAGTCTATGGTTTTGCTTAAACCAGAATCGAAATTCTCCACCGGATCATATCCAAGTTCTGTCATTATTTTGGCTGCGTTAATGGCATAGCGGGTATCGTGGCCTGGTCTGTCTATAACAAAGCTAATTAATGTTTTTGCAGACTCGCCTCTGGCGCAGGGCGAATCCGGAAACCGCGTGGCGAGTTCAGCATCCGCAGCAAATCTCTTGTCGACAAGCTCGCACAGCAGATTTACTACATCTATATTGGCCCATTCGTTGTTGCCACCGATATTGTAGGTTTCTCCGTGGCGGCCTTGCTTTATAACCAACTCGATTCCGCGGTTGTGATCGTCAACGTATAACCAGTCTCGAATCTGTAGACCATCACCATATATTGGCAGTGCTTTGCCGGAAAGAATATTCAGTATGCATAAGGGTAACAATTTTTCTGGAAACTGATAGGGCCCATAATTATTTGAACAATTGCTGGTAGTAACCTTCAAGCCAAAGGTGTGATGATAGGCACGCACCAAATGATCCGACGCTGCCTTGCTCGCCGCATAAGGAGAGTTAGGAGCATAAGCCGTGGCCTCGCAAAAGGCAGGATCTTCAGTAGCTAATGTGCCGTATACCTCATCGGTAGATACGTGATGAAAAAGATGTTCAGGTTTGTTGCCTTCATCTATCCAATATTTCTTGGCCGCCTTCAATAGGCTATGGGTGCCGACAATATTTGTGTCAATAAACGCATCGGGACCGGTGATTGATCTATCTACATGACTCTCTGCGGCAAAGTGAACGACGGTATCGATTTCATGTTGGGTCATAAGTGATTCGACCAGGGACTGATCGCAGATTGATCCGTGCACGAATTGATACCAGCTCTGGCCAGAAAATTCGGCTAGATTATTCTTATTACCTGCATAAGTTAAAGCATCCAATACAACAACGCTGTCCTGCGGATTCGATTCATGCCAATAGTTGACGAAACTCGTACCAATAAAACCAGCTGCACCGGTTACCAATAAATTTGTCATTAACTAATTCTCGTTGCGGATTTCAATTCAAACTTATACCTAAACAATTTTACTGCGCGATTGCGTAGTCTTCTGATTATTCGTTCTTCTGTGCCGCCAGTGTTTTTATCACAGCATCCAGGCGTTGCTGCCAACTAATATCCTCACAATCAAACTCAGCAAGCACGCGACTCCTATCCAATACACTAAAAGCTGGACGCTTAGCTGGCGTCGGGTACTCAATAGTTGTTATGGGATTAATTGGAATCTGCCTATTCAGCAAGCCATGTTGCAGCGCGAGCTGTTGAACCTTCTGCGCAAACTCGAACCAGCTAATACTGCCGCCATCGGTCCAATGATAAACGCCCTGAAACTGCTCGCTTTGAATCATAGCAAAAATAAGTTGCGCCAGCCCATGGGTGGAACTGGGAGAACCAATCTGATCGTCAACTACGGAAAGCTCGTCTTTCTCCTGCATCAACCGCAGCATTGTCTTGACGAAATTATTGCCGTATTCAGAATACAGCCAGGATGTGCGAATAACCGTGGCGTCCTCATTGAGAATGGCCCGTGCTTTTTCTTCACCGGCTAGCTTGCTGCGACCATAGACCCCCAAGGGTGAAGTCTGCTGATCTGGACGATAGGGGCTTCTGCTGGAACCATCGAACACGAAATCTGTTGAGATATGAATAAGCCTGGCGTTATTGTCCGCCGCCCAGGTCGACAGAGTAGCCACGGCGCTGTCATTGACCAGAAAGGCCTGATCGGAATCAGTTTCCGCCTTATCCACTTGCGTATAGGCGGCCGCATTAACTATGACAGCGGGTTTCAGTGAAGATAGTGCGGATTTAACGATTTCTGGACTGCTGATATCCAGTTCCTCGCGGTCCAGAGCGCGGAAATCAAACTGGCTCGACAGCTGCCCAGAATTCCACAGTTGAGTCAGTGTCTGCCCCAACTGGCCAGAGGCGCCTGTAACGACTATCAATGGTGAATTCATGGACTGGATGGGTAAAAAGGCGCTTCGGCAAGAGTCAGCCCTGTGCTGTCTTTGGCTGAGAGCAAGGGTGAGTGGTTCAATAAGCCCCATTCGATGCCAACTTCCGCATCGTTCCATAGCAGACTGTGTTCATGCTCAGGGCAGTAGTAATCGGTACATTTGTAGTACAGCTCAGCAGATTCGCTAAGCACATAGAAGCCATGGGCGAAACCAGGCGGAACCCAAAGCTGCCTCTTGTTCTCGGCAGAGAGTATGCCTGAAGCCCATTTCCCGAAATGCTCCGAGTCTTTGCGCATGTCTACGGCAACATCGAATACCTCACCGGAGACAACCCGTACCAGTTTTCCCTGTGGTTGTTTGAGCTGGTAGTGTAGACCGCGCAGAGTGCCCTGAACAGATCGACTCTGATTATCTTGAACAAATCTAGCATTGATTCCATGTTCCGCGAACCAGGATTCGCGGAATGTTTCCATGAAGTAACCACGGTCATCACCATGAACAGTTGGCTCTAGTATTAAGATGTCGGGGATGGAGGTTTCAATTATTTTCATAGGGCTAAGATGTAGAGTCTGATCTTTTGTGTTGAAGAAAATAGGCAAATGCTATTAACGCTATTTCTGTGTGACTGCGCTTCGCTCAATGCCGCTGTTCCAGTAATTGCAGTAAATACTGGCCATAACCGCTCTTGCCCAAGGACTCGGCCAGCTTTGCCAATTGCGCCGCGCCAATAAGGCCTTGCCGAAATGCTATCTCTTCGGGACAGCCAATCTTCAAACCCTGTCGCTCTTCCAATACCCGAATAAAATTCGCAGCATCTAACAAGGATTGTATGGTCCCAGTATCCAGCCAGGCGGTACCGCGATCGAAAAGCTCAACGCGGAGATTTTTACGCTCAAGATATACTTTATTAACGTCGGTAATTTCAAGCTCACCGCGGGCGGATGGCTTTATAGACTTGGCGATATCCACCACATCGTTGTCGTACATGTAAAGACCCGTCACCGCATAATGGGATTTAGGATTCTGTGGTTTCTCTTCTAAACCGATAGCATTGTTATTGTCATCCAACTCGACCACACCGTAGCGCTCGGGGTCGGTCACATAATAGGCGAATACGCTCGCGCCTTGTTGCTGGTCAACCGCATTTTTTAGTGTGTCTTCGATTCGATTACCGTAGAAGATATTGTCCCCCAACACGAGACAGACACGGCTATCGCCGATAAATTCTTCACCAATTAGAAAGGCCTGGGCCAGACCTTCGGGCTTTGGTTGTTGCCGGTAACAAATATCCAGGCCCCACTTACTGCCGTCGCCTAATAGTCCTTCATAGACGGCTGCGTCTTCGGGGGTAGTAATAATCAATATCTCTTTGATACCCGCCTGCATTAGAGTCGATAGCGGATAATAAATCATCGGCTTGTCGTATACCGGCATCAGCTGTTTGCTTACTGCCAGAGTCATGGGATGCAATCTGCTGCCACTGCCACCTGCCAGAATTATTCCTTTAGTCATGTAGATCCCTTCTTCCCGATTACTCTTTCATAGTAGTTATGTGTTCCACGATTTCCGGCAGTGATTCATAGAAGGTGGTCGTGGGCGTGAAGCCCAAATCCCGACAAATATCCTCGTTGTCGAACAAGTTGTCCGTGGTGAGGTTTCTATAAGTTCTTGCACTGATGCTGCCTTCCCGCCCAAGAAATCGGGACAGCAACCCCATCATCGCGGAGGCCGCATATAATATCACAGCTGGTGTTCTCCACCTTGGCTGAGTCTTGCCTAATGCGGCATATATCGACTGTTCAATAGAGGCGATTGGATACACCTCGGAATCGGTAACCGTATAGGTCTTGGCGATGGCTGCCGCAGATGTGGCAGCCAATACCAGGGCATTGACCAAGTCATCTACCGCCAGCAGTGAGATTCGACTGGACAGAGCCGGCAGCGGCGGCAGGCGGCCACTGTTTATCATGCGTATCATGTTGGTGATATTACCCTTCATGCCTACACCATAGACGTTCACGGCACGCAGGATTACGGTTTCGATCTCCCCACGGCTTGAGGCTGCGGTAAGCAGCTCCTCGGCAGCCAGTTTGGCCCGGCCATATTCTGTGACGTCGCCCGTGCCAGATTCAGCGGCCTGCGCAAGAGAGCTGCTTAGGAAGACTATGCGGTTTACCTTCTGCTCCAGGGCTGCGTTAAGCAGGTTTTCGGTGCCAATTATATTGGTAGTGAGGTTAGGAGACTGAGAGCTGCTGCCCACGTGTGCCATGCCGGCAAGATGTAGCACACAGTCGATATCGGCACAGGCCTCAATCAGACTCTGCTTATCGTTCAAATCACCGAGCACGGCCTGAGCATGAAGCCCAGTCGGTAGCTCAACTATCCTTGCTGGATTGCGCATCAGTGCCCGCACGCTCCAGTCTTCACGGAGCAATCGAGCACAGAGTGCCTGACCAATGAAGCCGGTGGCCCCGGTAACGAGCAGCTTTTTTCTGGAGGAGTCTATTGGTCAGCGTCCTATGGATAAATAGTCAGAGCTTGTTTGAGGTCGAAGCTTAGCCTGTTTGCTTGAAGAAGCGCCAGCCATGCGTATTAAAGAAGCGAATTGCGGATTTGGCAAACATAGCGAGATGAGCGAAGCCCTTCCTGGCCGCGTGACCACCAGCATGCAATATTTTCATCTGTGGCAGGTACGCTATTTCACCCAATTTGGAAATTCTCAATGACAAGTCGAAGTCTTCAAAATAGAGAAAATAATTCTCGTCGAAACCACCTACCTGTTTTAAGGCATCGGTTCGGCAGAGCATGAAGCAGCCGCTGACTATCGGTATACGACTAGTCGGTTCAGTTTCTGAGAGATCGTGCATCTCAAACTTGGCCAGGCGACTGGAAAATAATTTCCTTAGAGGAGCTGGAAGAAAACCTCTGGCCAGAAAAGTTAATGCAGCAGGATAGCGTTTGCATAGATATTGTTTAGTACCGTTGGCATATTGCGCGAATGGACTCGTTAATACTAAATTCTCATTAGCATCCATATGCGAGATACCTGCACTCAAACACTCTTCATGCAATTCGACATCTGGGTTTAGTAGCAGATGATAGTCGCTATTGAGATTAGCGATTATTAAGTTGTGTGCCGCACCATAACCTATATTTCCATGGCCATGATTTAGACGTAACTCTACGTCAAGATCATTCAATGCGTCTTCATGGGCACTAAACAAGGCCAGCGAAAGATTTTCTTGCTCTGAATTATCGATTAAAAAAACTGCAATAGGAGAAACCGCGAAAGAGGCTTTCAGATGACGAACCGAAGCAATTAGAGATGAAATCAGCTTGCGTAGCTCATCAATCGATGAGTGGTAACAAACCACGGATACAGAAAGAGAGAGATTACTTTCGTCTTGCACTTGTTTTTCTACTCGAAAGTTAATCAGGGTGGATTATTGTTCTACCAAGCGATCACCGAAGGGGGTTGCGACAATGCGCATACCTTCGGGAACATCTTCGGGGTTTATACGCCGTGGAGTAAATCGGCCATTGCCTCTGTTACCGTCTTGTGTGACGACGCCATTACGCACTGCCTGACCGTTTCGTAATGCTTCGAAGGGATTTGCTGGGTCGGCGTTTGTGTTCTCGACCACCGGTTCTCTGGCTGACTGATCGGAAACATTTGACGCCGGACTGCTTGAGGCCAATGGTTCACCATTGGCTAGGACCAACTCGGCAATATTCGCCGCTTCATTACAACGGACACCACGCTCGCTGAATTCTATACAGGGATTGCTGCCAGGATAGCGAATAAAGATCTTGCCGGCACTCATATTAACTATCGTATAGCCTTCATGGTCTTCTATCGGAGTGTTCCCGGAAGCATCGGCCTTCACCAAAACCGTATCTCCACTGCGGTGCTGTACTATTGCTGAGTACCGGCTGCCGATACGCGAGGTACCCAGCAATGTGAATTCAGGTTCCGCCGTTGTGGCTCTTGATTCTCGGTTGGAGCGAGAGGGAGAGTTGGTTCGAGCCTGGGTAGATTCGACTTCTTCGAAGAGGGTAAAACCTTGGGAGCTGGTAGCAGATGCTTCGTCGTCTGCCTGAGCTTGGGCATAGGCGAAAGCCTGAGAATACGAGATGGCAAGCATAGTCACCATCATTCTTGCAATTTTCGACCCATAATATATTGTCGTTTTTAGCATACTTTTTGTTGTCCTAACTAATTTGATCTACCCAATTAGTCGCTATAATCCGTCATTTAGTTTTAGGCCAATGAGTGTGAAATATTGCTAACATCCATGACAACGCGATTTGACTTCTTTCTCTGGATTTAACCACTACATCGATGGTAAATCTATTACTACGAGCTAGACATCGGGTATAAATTCTACCGAATTTCCGTTGCCAGGTCCTCAAATGTTATGGCTGGCCGGAACATAATCCACACCTATATGAGTCCAAACTTCCCTTCATTATAGCCAGCTAGACACCAATTAGCGTGTGAGCTAGTATCAAAAAGAGGTCATTGATAGTTATTATTAGCCCAATGCACCAACAAGCGCACGCTTGATCCTGTTCGATCACACCACATAAGGGATTCGTTTTCACAAATGGCAAATATTGTACCAATCACTTTTGAGAAATTTTCTGATCGGCGCTGGCATCGTTTCACCAAAATGGACTTTGCGGCGGGGGATACTATATCTCCTCTCACAGCAGAGGAAGTGCCCAGTGCTATTTTGTCCATGCCCATTGGCTTTATCGAACAACAAGGCGCTTATCGACTAGTCGCATTACAAGGTCTTAAATCGAATAATAATTTATTTGTTGATGATAATGGACGATGGAGAGGTGGGTATATGCCTCATTATTATTTCTGTTACCCATTTATACTTATCGAAAATGAGAGCAATACGCTGGTCTTATGTATAGACGAGGACAATGCTTTAGTTACAACGGAAGACGATGGCGAGGAATTTTTCGGTCTCGATAAGAAACCTGCCAAGTTGGTTTCAGATGTGGTGACTTTTTTGAGCGGCTATACAGCGCAAACGAAATTAACTCAGAAAATATGTAGCCTGCTTGATCAGAATAAACTAATCAAACCATGGCCTATACAGGTACAAACAAGTGAGGGTGAAATACTGCTCGAACAGTTTTTCTGCGTTGACGAAGAGCGACTTAATAAATTGTCAGCCACTGCACTCAAGGAGCTTAGAAATGGCGATGCATTAATCGTGGCCTATGCCCAGCTTTTTTCAATGCTGAATGTAAATCTATTAGTTCGACAGACTAACGACAATAGCAATGCTGATGCAAAGCAAACAGGGCTTCTTTCAGAAATTGAGTTTGGAGACCCTGACTCCGGCGGCTTAATCAGCTTTGACAACCTTTAAGCATTTAACAGTTTGGACGCGCTCTAAAACAGGGTATTCGAAATTATTTTTTCAAATAATTCGCATCGCCTTATAGATTGCAAGCTGCTTTTTTTCGAATTCTCTGGCTCTTTTCTCCAATTCAGCAATATTTTCTTCTGCTGTTTCCAAGGCCACTCCTTCTTTAAGCAATTTGCTTCCCTGAACGCTGAGAAGTTGCCAAGCATACTGAACCCATTCCTGCGGACTGTTCTTGCCATTGCTGATCGACAGCAGAAACAATTGGCCAAACCGATCCACTTCTACGCCTCCGCCAGTTATCGGACTGGCTAAATATTTGGCATTTCCGGAGCTTCGCGCCATTCGCATCAAATGGAAATTCATTTTGCTGCATTGCTTACTCACTCTTTTTATCACCTCATCCGGGTTAACAGCTGCAAGATGGTTTGCGCCGGCAAGCACCATTATAGCTTGTAACATTTGAACAAATTCAATCCCGCTGCCTTTCAACGCTAGTTCAATTTCACCCAAGGTCATTATTTTGTGCGATTCTAAATGGTCCAGAATTGGGGAATAAATTGCTTCGGTTAACTGAGCTTCCCCCAGCATCCCAGTTACTTTTAGCGAGATATCGGGGCGATGACTAATGAGCAACACACGCTGCGATCGCAATGACTCGGCGCGATCCAGGTCTGCCATAGTCCTCGCCCCCTTCACCCAGTAGTCTCTACGAAAGGGTTGATTGACCATAAAATCCCGCACGCTTTCGCGAAAATTTGTATCCGGAATTTCCTGTAAAAACTGCTGCTGCTCCGCTGTGAGATTCAAGGCATCAATATGGTCAAGGTAATGGGCTGAGCAGGCGTATTGTACTTTGGCCGGCGCAAGCCATTCTGCAACGGTGGCGAAATGCATTGGATGCCAGTCTTTATTGAAATACTCGTGTGCCAGATAGTGGCGATCTTGTCCTTTTAGTTTTTTAAATCGTTCCAGAGCCGTTGGATTTATGCGGCTAAATACCGGGTTTGTATCAAATAACTTTTCAGCGAATTCCAGAGCTCCCTCGATACGATTCACGATTCCTTTGCCTTCTGAACCGAGTACCGAGGCATGTTCTGTCAGTAAATGTCGCACCGGGGCGAAGGTTGCGAACCCGGGTAGTGCGTTATAGCTTATGTAAAGGATGCCGCCGACACGGAGTTTTCTCCTTATGAAATCGACTATGATTCTTCTGTTCACATCCGATATCCAGCTCCAAATACCATGTAGGCCAATATAATCAAAATCAGGTAGATCTGAACGGTTCGCGAACTCTTCAAAAGATTGATCAAAAACCTGTATGTCCGACCCGGAAACCGCCGCAAGTTCCTGCGCAAAACCAGCCTGGGAAGGATTGAAATCTGTCCCACTCCATTTAGTATCCGATGCGGCCGCATGCAAATTTACGCCAAGACCTTGGCCAAACCCAAGTTCACAAGCAGTTTCAACTTCAGGGTAGACAATGCCGGCACTAAGCAGAGCGAGCTTTATCTGTAGGGGATTTAGTTCACGGGCATAACCATAGACATAGTCTATATCTGACACATAACCCGCCGACCAGTTGCTCATACATTGACCTCATACACCAATTTATTGATAAGCTTTTGCTGAGTGTAACGCATAAAAAACCCCTGACGCCGAAACGTCAAGGGTTTTTCAACTAACATTCACTTCTGCTCGTTACTACTAAGCTATCACAAAGCAGAATGAGTAATCACCTTATGGCATTTACGATACAGTAAAGTCACCTGCAGTGATTGTAGACTCAGCTAAAGTAGTCAGAGTTACACCAGTCAACTTAACCGCGAAGTCCACATCCAAAGTAGTGTTTGTACCAGCGCCATACACATAGGTGTTACCGCTATCTTGAAAGATGACCACTTCATTGTTACCAATGTTAGTGTTATCTGCTCTCAAAGTAACCAACTTCTCGGCCAATGTATCGTCATCAGCTGAAAAAGTCGCTAAACCACCAGTAGAGATAGTTACTGCTGAGCCAGTGACCGCAGCAGCTGCCTGAGCACCAGCCTTGTTATCACCAGCAGCAAAGCGAAGTGTATCAGCGCTGTAGTCGCTGATAGAGTCCATCGCAGTATCGAGGGAATCACCAAATGGCGTAACAAAGATATCCGTATCGGCACCACCGGTCAGGTTATCACCACCAGTACCACCAGTGATTACGTCTTTGCCACCCGCACCGTCGAGGGTATCAATACCAGCAGCACCGTTGAGTGTGTCAACTGCGCTACCACCAACGATAGTGTCGTTACCGCCTACAACTGTGATAGTCAATTTACCAGTTGAAGAGGAACCATCGATAGTCAACTCAGTACCAGTTGCCGTAGTTAAAGTCGTATTAGCATTACCAGAGATGTTGATCTTGGTGTTGTTCTGCACTGTCAACGTAGTAATAGTGTTGGTATTTACTGTGGAGAACAGATCAACTGAAGCAATATTGATAGTCTCAACCTGGCTAGCTGTAATACCGAACTGAGTCAAATTGGCAGCAACCGCAGCAAGAGTCAAATTAACAACATCAGTGCCAGAATCCAGAATCGGATTAAGAGTCATAGCATTCACGCTATTAGACGCAGATAGGGTGAGCGCGTCGTTCCCATCCAACGTGTAAGTTCGAGCGGCACCGGCAGTGTTGTCTGCACTAAAGACAAACGAAGCTTGTCCAAAACCATTAGCCGCAAAAGCGGTTACAGCTGCAGATGCTTCCAAGGTTTCAAAACTTGTAGCTTTAGAGATATTCAGTTTAACCAAGGCAGCTGTCAAATCAGCTTCGTCAGTCACCAGTGTATCTGTGCCATCACCACCAGTGATAATCTCATTAGTGCCGTCTATCGCACCTGAAGCAGTCAGAGCCAGTGCAGCAACATTTACCTTGTCGTTACCAGCACCAGTATCTACGTTAAGCGAAGTAGTAGGAACAGCGACAGTGATTGTATCTGTGCCGGAACCACCTGTTGCGGAAGTCGTAGCAGCATTCAGGGTAGTTGTTACACCACCAGTGCTTGCAGCGGCATTAACCGTTCTAATGTTGGCATTAAGTGTGCCTAGAGTAACTACAGCAGAGCCAGTAATATTGGCTGTACCCAAGGCACCAGAGGCAACACTTAAGTCTACAGTGGAAGTAGCCGCTGCATTGATATTGAAAACCGACGTGTTGGTGAAGAGGTTAGCAGTATTCAGCAAAGCTTTACCTGTTAAATTCAGGTTAAGTGTTTCCATACCTAAGGCTGAGAGACCAGCACCGGTAGCAGCAGTGCCAATATTAATTGTGGCAGCATCTCCACTACCGGATGCGTCTGTGTAAGTAACAGTTCGTACAGCCGTCCCTGTAATCGCACCAATGGTTAAGGTTGTTGGTGTACTAATACCTGAAACTGTTATCGCATTGGCTGAGCTATCGAGATTTACTGCAGTGTAGCCATCGTTGGCACCATTAAGAGTTAACAGCGTTCCAGCACTAGAAATCTCAAGATTTTCAACGTTGCTAACAGCAGCGGTTCCACTAGTAAAAGCAGTTTGGTCGGTTGCTATACGCAGAGTATCTGTACCAGCACCGCCATCAATAATATCACCAAGAGAGAATGTAGACCCAGTTGCGGCCACTGTGCCCAAAATAGTGTCATTGTTGGTAGTACCGTTGACGGTATTCAGACCACTAGTCAGGGTAAATTCTGTACCTGCAGCGCTAGTACCATCAATAACAGCTAGAGCAGCTGTAACTGTGGCTTCACTGCTAGTTACGTCTGTAACAACTGCTATCAAGTCGTCAAGGCTCTCAGAGCTTTGCAGAGTAGTTACTGAGTAGTGAATCGCCACTTCAGTCTTGTTGTTCAGAGCGGCAGCAGCAGCACCAAAGTTAACATCAGTTTCAGCAGTATCACCAAGAGTAGTAACTGCAGTCCATATTGCTTCACCACGGTGAGTTCCTGAATTCAGGTCAGCAACCATCGCATCAATAGAAGTTGAAAGAGTAGTCGCGTCAACTTCAGCGCCCATTAATTGGGTTAGAAAGCTGGTTGCAAATTCTTCAACGGTTAGGAATGAAGGATAAATCGCTTTGTATGCAGGATTGTCTGCTATAGCAATAGCAAGATCTTTCAGGCTTAAACCTGAATCAACGATATCTGCTAACTCAGACAAAATATCAGCGCCGGGAGCGGCACCAACCATACCTACAACAAGTTCAACTATATCCGTACGGGTTTCAACTGTAATCGCCATTTTTTGTGTATCTCCTTGAGATCGATTTCAAATTTTTGTGTTCCGATTGCGATAGGCCAAAAAGCAGTTGACCCCATCATCGTTGTGACAAGCATAACTAAGGCCCTTCCCTTTGCTTGTGATTGTCATCACATGAAAGAGAAACGCCTTGAAACCTTGTTTACATCAGGCCTGGGCCACGTGTTTCACAACCGCAAGCAGATATCGGCGGGATGTTACAAGTTCTGAAGGGGAAACTCAACTTTTTGACAGGATTTATGTGCTTTTTCTAGTGTGTAAGTGGCTATTTTATTTAGAGGTTTTTAGCGAACAGCTGCTGCTCCTCAACTTTTAGTGCCCATAGCCTAGAAACTTAGGCTAAAACCCAGCTCAATAGTAGTATCTACGGTTCTAAACAGCTCGATATTACTGCGCTGATCCTGATGATAGATATTGGTCATAAACGTTGTAGCGGCGCCAAATAGGCGCATGGGCCGCCTAAATTGGAGCAGAATATAACTACGCTCTAGCCAACGGTCAGCACCATCTGCCAACAGGGGACTGTAGCCATCTCTATCATCCAGGGAAGTATGGTTTACTTGGGCGAGGAATAATCCCGCTGGCGTGAGATACTGCCACTCAGCACTGGCCTGCCAACCGCCTCGATTCCCGCCAGGACGACCATTGTCCATAGCCTTATTGTTCAATAAGCCAAATTCTGTTGTAAGCCTTTGATTATTAATAATATTTCCGATAGGGCAGTTAAAACCAGCAGTTGCTTTACTCTCTAGCGCATTGAGATTGGATTGATCGTGAAACAGCTGGTGCTGAACCGCTAGTCCATAATAGGGTTTACAGTGCCAATCTGTACGCGGCTGATAGCGAGCCCGTCCCTCAGCCGCTGTATACAGGGCGTCTCCGCCGAAGAAAAGATTGCTAACCCCGGCATCCAGTTGCCAACTTTGCTGGCGCCCTGGCTTAATAAAGGAATATCGGGAGTCCAATTGCAGCAGATCTGAGTCTGTGTCTTCGCTAAAGCGGCCACGCAATTGGGTTGTCCAGTTATGTTGGTGCTCGGGGGCTAGCTGACGGTAGCGCCCGCCTAGGCGAAAACTAAGATAGGGGCCGCTGATCTCCTTAAAATCGGGGTTCAGAGGCAAAATCACTGACTCACCAGATAAGGTCAGGGTGATTTGATCCGGCGTGGGAGCGCCGTTTAAGTTATTGTCATAGCCGGCAAGCAGATCCAATTGGAAATTCATTTGCCGGGTTTGCGCAGTCCAATCTTGTTGGCGGCTAAGCAGCATAGCTCGCAAATTAGCCGGCAGCTCTGCCCTAGCCAATAATTGCCGGTTTAGTTCCAACGCTGAAAATAGCTGCCCACTTTCGTATAGTGCCTGAGAATAGTCAATCTGAGCAGATCCGTTCTCAGGATCCAGTAACAGAGATCTTTCTAGGGATTCGGACGCCTCGGCCAATAGTCCGCTGTTAAGTTGTGCAGCACCCAATAAGGCAAAAAACTCACCGGATTCTAAGCATTCACTCATTAAGCCTAACAGTTGCTGTTCGAGCTCTGGCCAGTTTGCCTGAGGTCCAGGGTAATAGTCGCTGAGATTCGGACAGGCTGTGGCAAGTGTTGGGCAGGCGAGTATCAAGAATATTAGAATACGCCGCATAAGTTCTGGTTTCCTTACCATGATGAACGTGTCCAAGAGCGAAGCTTACTACTGTCGCGGCTATTATGTGGCATGGTCGCGATTATCATGAATAGCCACAGCGCATGCAATGAGCCACAGTGGACTTTCTAATGTCAGAGGGAGTTTCAGTACGGCGAATATCGATTACTTCAGATTGATCCACTGGCTCCAAAACAGAGCAGGCTATGGACGCCCACCCCTCAGTAGTTTGAGTGAAGGCTGATTTGAATCATTGGTTTCTTCAAGATGATCTGACACGCTAGGAGCATATAATACATGGGGAACCGTTAGCCCTGACAACAGATAGCTACCCTGAGACTGCAGGGAAGTATCGTTCAATTGACGAGCTATGCATTCGCCTAGTAACACAGGATGGGCCAGTTCAGCTGTCATTTCCTGGATACGCAAAGTAATAGCTACTGTGTCACCCAATAAGGTGTGTGTTCGGCGATGGGCAGGGCCTATGGAACCAATTAAAGCTGGACCCTGTTCTAGTCCAATACCCACAGCTAATGGTTCCAAGCCAATTGGGGCATGGGTATGTAACAATCCCTGATTTATGGACTGCTGCATCTGCTGTGCCGCCGCCAGTGCCTGCTTGCCGGCTTGGGCGTCGTGGGCATCCCAGACAGCTAATAGACTGTCACCCTTAAACTCATGAATTCGACCGCCGTGCTGCTCTACTATTTCAGTAGCGCGTTGGAAAAAGAAATGCAGTACTGCCGCGGACTCTTCCGGCGGCCTTAACTCACCAAAGGCTGAGAAATTACGGAGATCAGCGGATAACAAGGTCACGTTCGTGCGTCGTGCATTAATGCTGGAGCTGGGTAAGGTATAGGCAATCTCGCGAGCTACGTCGCTAGGCAGATAACTACTAAGGTTCGAAAACACACGACCACGCTCAACCCGAACTCGACTCTGTTCCAACAGCAGCAGTAGTGACGCGGCGAATAGGCCGTATGCCGCTGGAAACAGCCAGCCTAACCATATATTCGCAGAGCCCAGCAACTGCATGTGAAGGCCGAGCGACAATACAGGAATTACAACTGCAGCTATAGGTAAGCCGTAGGCCGCAGTGCGCCCGTCCATGGCTGCCAACAGATAAAGACCAAGTCCAAGACCCAGGCAGAGTACAAGCAGTAATGTGCTGGCGGAACGCGGCGTATAGGGGATAGAAACATCTAACAAACTGCTCAGAATTCTGGCTTGCAGCTCAACACCAGAAGTAGCGCCGTTATAAGGTGTGGGGACTATATCGTCAGAGCCAAATGCGGTGGCACCAACCAAGGCCCAGGTATTTTCCAAAAGGCCCGAGTCGATATCGCCATTGAGTACATCCACAGCGGAAACAGCCCGATAATTTGATGGCAAATTGGCATAGGAGATACGAAGATCGCCATTCTGATCCAGGGGAATATCGAGCCCCGGATAGGCATCCAGAGTTAAAACCTGAGCAGGTCCAAACAGGGTATCACCTTGTCTGATAGAGGCCTGCAGCGGCTGTCGATTAGAGGCCTGCAGCAATCCCATAATGGCCAATGACGGATAGGCAGCACCTTCGACGCAGACCACAGCAGGCGCAGACCGAACAGAACCATCGCTTGCGATTGTCACGGTGATATGTCCTTTCGGTACAGAAGCCAAACCGGCATGCGCCGCCAAATAGTTCTGGGTGTTTGGAATTTGTATGCCACCGCTAGCAGTGTCACAGCTAATTCCGCTTAGGGAATGTGTCATCAATCCTGACTGCACTGTCTGCCCCGGTTGAATGTCGGGAATCTGCGCCAAAACAGCTCCACGGGAGGCCTGTAGTGCAGCTAAGAAGTTGTCATCCCCCGCTTTCTGTTCGGAATAGGCAATATCATGCAACTGCAGCTGTGCACCCGCGATATCAATGGCGGTGACCAGATCTGCCATCTGCTGCCTAGTCCAGGGCCAAGGGCCGACTTCGGCAAGGCTTTTCTCATCGATAGCCACGATGGTGATTCGTTGCTCTATTTCATCAACAGGAGACAGAGTCCAACCGAGAACACCTAGCCGTTCTTCCAGAGTATTCAGTGCAGGTTTAAACAACAGCGTGATTAGATAGACCAAGGCTAGCGCCGCCACCAAGACTAGAACACGTCCAAGCCTCGGCCCTAAACCAAGCAGAAAGGCCAAGGGGTGAAAGGAAGAATCTGTAGCCAGAGAATCAGACATGTCTAACGAGCGTCCCACAGAGTTAGACCTTGAATACCGCCATCTAGCAATTGACGCTCGAAGAAATAACCAGCTTCCTGACCATCGGTACTCACGGCGCCTGCTATGCGTTGGGATTCATCGCGGCTGTTAAAATAGCCGCCGTCGGAAATGCTGCCATTGGCGATAAAATCTACATTACCGGTCAAGCTATGACTTAGATTAAGTTGGGTTGCAAACTCACTTCGATCGAAATTGATATCAAGATTGCCGCCCTCAACCTGCATGGCAACGACACCGCTGTTCGAGCTGTAAAAGGCTTGGGCACTGTTCAGATCAAAACTGACTACGCCCAGCCCACGATCAACTCTGGTACCGTTATCCTGATTACGAAATAGAATATAGTCATCGTTACCAACAGCAACCGCACGACCTTCCCGAGCATCGTTATAGGCGAGGGTTATGCGTTCCAGATCAAGGTTATCATCTGCCCAACGGCCCCAAACCAATTGTCGGCTAGTAAGTTCAGCAGCCGCAATAGGAGTATCAGGAGTAAATTCTAGGACTGTCGGTACCACTGCTACCACTGTGGGAACGACGGTTGCCGCCTCATCTGTAACTCGAGTTGAAGTTACGCTTTCCAGATACACTTCATTGGTGATTGTCTTATCTTCTGCTTCGTTGCCATCATTGTCACTGGAATCGGCGATAACTAGTTGCACTTCGTCACGCAGGACACCCGGATCCCTTTCATGCGGTGCTGCCAGCAACCGTGGGGATGGAGCGCTGCCATCCAGTTCGATAAGTTGCATGGAGCTATCAGTAAGCTCAACGGCGTTAAGAGCACAAGGGCCGAAACTAGCTGCTGAGCATTCATTAGAATATGGGGCAAGTACGATGGTGCCTTCGTTGACCAGTGCGCGGGTCGTTCTCTCAGTGGCGCTAACAACAAAATCTGTACCGCGCACACCTATTGCTGCTATTGGTGTATTCAGCCTAAACCGCTGACGCGCCGACTTGGCGGCTTCACCTGATATGGATCGGGTAACCCCTTCCTGCAAATTGAACTTTACCGACGACTGCTCGGGCTTTTCCTCGTTGTAGTCATAGCGCACGACATCCAGACGGCTACCCGGCCTGACACTGACCAAGCCGTCATCGATAAAATGGATATGCACATGGCCGTTTGCTCCGGTGAGAATGCGGTCACTGACTTTAATCACCGATCCCACTTTGACGATCTGGCGAGGATGGTTAGCGCTTTCCAGATAGGCATTGCCTAATACCAGACTGACGGTACCAACCTGCTCTGTGTCACTGCTTTCAGGACTCGCTGCGATGCTCATCTGGCCTGCAAGCACCAGGCATAACAGCCCAAGATAGCGCAGACTGCTATTCAGGAATTGTCGTAATCTGTCGAAAAATTGTGTTGTCATGGTCAAAATGTTAGCTAAATGGTTAATTGTGTTGGCCCTTTAAAAGCCCTCAAAGTCGGACTATACGAGCTTACTGACTGGTGATCCAAGCGAGTAAGGTTCATAGGGACCGGCGAGTCACCAAAATATCGCGTGAGCTTAAGTTAGCTCAGAGTCTTAATCGAGCAGGTGACTCGGATCACATTAATTCACGATACTCGCTTTTGCGTTTCCAATTCAAGCACTTATAATGCCCCAGCAGTCTACACTAGAGCTGTCCCTGCACCCAATCCAGGATTGAAAGTTCATGGTGGTAACCCCCGAACTGTTAAGTGCTTTTCCCATTCTAAAGAACCTGCCCCAGGCTACTTTGAGCCAACTAGCGGGCCAATCCCTTTTGGAGAAATTTTCCCGACGTGGAATAGTGCTCAATGCAGGCAAAAAAGAAGAACATGTATGCTTTCTTTTTGAAGGGCGCCTGCAAGGAGTCGATTTCACTATTGATGGCCGTGAAGTGGGGTTGTATTTCATAGAACCTGGAGATTTCTGCGGCGAATTATGCCTGTTTGATGAAGGCGCCCAGCCTGAATATGTGATGGCTCTGACACCTGCCCGGGTGGTCATGGTGCCAAAGCTGAGTTTGAGAGAAGTAATGCAAGAAAGCTCAGAAGTGGCCACCGCCATGGGCTCAAAGCTGGCCGCCAGGGTCAGACAGATGACCTTTCAACGATCTTTGTTAGGGCTGCCGAATATTGCACAGCGAGTATGCTGCCAGCTTTGGTTGCTAGTCCCCGACAAAGACAAGCTCACTCTGCATGATTCGGTGATTCAAAATCCCCCCACTCATATGGAAATTGCCATCATGTTGAACGTCAGCAGAGAAACCGTCACCAGGGTGTTTCAGACTTTACAAAACCGGCAGATAGTAAGACGTGATGGATCATCAAGTTTGTTGGTGAACAATTTGAAAAGCCTGAAGGGTTTTGCCGAGGGTGAGGAAGAGTTATAGCTTCTGATTGTGTGCCTTCGTTGGTTCCGGTGAGCTCAATACAATACGTATTTTCGAGACCAGGGTTGAATTTGAGCCGAAACCCCTCACTTTAAGCAACTCTGAATGAAGCAAAGCCAAGCCAAGCCAAGCCGATAATTTGAATTATTCAACTTCCAACTAATACAACAAAGTTTTCTTATGGCACAAAAAACTGTCAAACCTCGTTACCCCGAACTCGAGTCCGCATTGAAGGATGTGAAGAGCTACTTCATATACGCCGCAGTGTTCAGTGCGGCGGTTAACACCTTAATGCTAGTGCCAGTAATTTATATGTTACAGGTTTACGACCGAGTGATGTCCAGCGGCAGTCTCTCAACACTGACCATGTTGACCATCTTAATGGTAGCGTTGCTTTGTGCCATGGGTGGATTCGAATGGGTGCGTTCCATGATTCTAATCAGTGCCAGCAATCGCATTGAGAAAAATCTTCGTAAGAGAGTGTCAGACGCCTCGTTTAAAATGGCCTTGATGAATGGGGGAATGGGGAACAACTCTCTAGCCGTCAGTGACTTAACCAATTTGCGACAATTTCTAACCGGCAACGGCTTGTTTGCATTTTTCGATGCTCCCTGGTTTCCCATTTATGTTGGCGTTATGTTCATGTTTCATGCTTGGTTTGGTGTGGCAGCCATATTGGCTGGGATTGTCATGGTCGCACTGGCTTACACCAATGAGAAACTTACTAGCGAAAGACTCAAAGAAGCAAATTCATTCAGCGCCAAGGTTAGCACTCAACTCAATGGCAGTCTGCGTAACGCGGAAGTCATTGCCGCCATGGGTATGGCAGACAATATTCGGAAACGCCAAGAAGTAAATTCAAACAAAGTACTAACGCTACAAACCGAAGCCAGCAGAAAAGCAGGCATTGTTACCAATGTAACAAAATCCTTTCGCATGATAGTGCAATCATTATTGCTTGGCTTAGGCGCATTATTAGCACTGCGGCAAGAAATTTCACCAGGCATGGTGATCGCCGGTTCACTGTTGCTAGGCCGCGCCCTTGCACCGATTGATTTGTTGGTAGGTACTTGGAAAGGCTTCTCCATTGCCAGAGCCCAGTATGATCGTCTCGGGAGCCTACTGGAGCAGGTACCCGCTAATCCAGAGACTATGAGCCTGCCCGCACCGCAAGGAAAACTAACTGCAGAACAGGTTGTAGTGGTGCCCCCTGGCTCTCAGGTAGCGGTAGTTAAAGGAGTTTCCTTAGAACTTAACGCTGGAGAGGCCCTCGGTATTGTTGGGCCTAGTGCCTCGGGTAAATCAAGTTTAGCCAGGTCTTTGCTGGGTATATGGCCTGCATACAGCGGCAAGGTTCGCCTGGATGGGGCGGATATAGCTTCTTGGGACCGCACCGAACTTGGGCCATATATTGGATATCTACCGCAGGACATTGAATTATTCGACGGCAGCATTTCTGAAAACATTTGCCGATTTGGCGAACTTGATCCTGAAAAAATTGTTGCTGCTGCGAAACTCGCTGGCGTGCACGAATTAATTCTGCGCCTACCGCAAGGCTATGACACAGTTATCGGTGGCGTCGGTGGGGCTCTCTCCGGTGGACAAAGACAACGTATTGGCTTGGCCCGTGCAGTATATGGCCAACCACGTTTTATGGTTTTGGATGAACCGAATTCTAACCTTGATGATCAAGGTGAAAAAGAGCTGGTAGAAGCTATCTTAAGAATAAAGGATCAAGGCTGTACCATTGTCGTCATTTCTCATCGCACAATGGTTCTTCAAGCAGTGGACAAGATCCTGGTCATGAAAGAAGGATTACCGGTAAGTTTTGGCGAACGAGATCAGGTACTTGCGAGTCTTTCCGGCAAGCCCGTTACTCAAAGTAAGGCCGGTAATGCGGCTTAAAATTCAATTTTTAAAACGGCAAAGACAAATGCCAGAAGTAAGCTCAGGAACTTTTTTGTGAACAACTATTCAAGTGATGGAACAGAACTTGCGGAATCAATGATCGAAACTGATGCGTTTGAAACCAGCATGGATACACCTCGTCGTGTCGGTATGTTCATCTTGATCATGGTATTCGGTGTATTCGGTGTGTGGGCCAGTGTTGCACCATTGGATGGCTTCGCAGTCGCGTCGGGTGTGGTTACCGTGAAGTCCTACAAGAAAACAGTTCAACACTTGGAAGGCGGCATTGTAAGCGAAATTCTGGCACGCAGTGGTGACGTCGTTACAGAAGGGCAGCCCTTACTGGTTATGGACAATACGCAATCATTGGCGCAATTAGAAATTGCTAATTTTCAATTCGTCGCTCTCTCAGCAATTGAAAGCCGCCTTGTTGCGGAAAGAGATAATCTCGATCAGGTTTCCTTCCCAGCAATTCTTTCTCGTTCCGATTTGAACGCACAGTCAGAAATGGATGCCCAAGTGCAGATATTCAATGCACGGAAATCTGCCCGGGAAGGCCAGGTTGAAGTGCTTGAACAGCGTATTGAACAACTACATTCTCGTGTAGTAGGTCTGGAAGCATTGAAAACTAGTAAAGAAGAACAGGCGGGTTTCTACACTGAGGAACTAATTGATGTGCGAGAATTGCTTAGTCAAGGATTCTCCGACAAATTAAGACTTCGTGAGTTGGAGCGTAACGCTTCCAGATTGAGAGGCGAGGCAGCCGAGCTAACGGCTAATATTGCGTCGACGGAGGTGGAGATCGGTGAAGCAAGACTACAAATTATTCAGCTAGACAAGGAGTTTCTAAACGAAGTGGTTACTGGCTTGAGCGAAACCCAAACCAGTTTGAAAGATAGCAGCGAAAGAGTAAATGCTTTACAGGATATCGTAAGCCGTACCGTAGTTAGAGCCCCGGTAGCCGGAGTCGTAAATGGCATGCAGGTGCACACAGTTGGAGGGGTGATCAGCGCCGGAACTCCCATCGCAGAAATAGTGCCGCAGAGCGAAGAGCTTATTATCGAGGCCAATGTCTTGCCGATAGACATCGACAGAGTAGCTGAGGGGCAACAAGCCATGATCCGATTTTCTTCTTTTGCCAGCTCAGTTCCAACCATAATCGGAAACGTTCTGAGCATTTCTGCTGACAGCCACACTAACCCAACGACCGGCGCATCATACTATCTTGCACGAATCGAGGTGACGCCAGAAGGAATCGCTGACTTGGGCAATCTTGTACTTCTGCCTGGGATGCCGGCTGAGGTTTTCATTGCTAGCGGTTCACGCACCCTCATGCAATATCTGTTCAAGCCTTTTTCCAATGCACTAGCACGCAGTTTCACCGAAGATTAGTTGTTATGAAAATGAAACTCATTCTTGTCGCGCTGCTCATGGGATCGATTCATAGCCTTTCTTCCTCGGCAGCCGAACGCCTGCCAGAGCTAAATAACAGGAATACTTCCATTGATGAAATATCAGTTGGCAGTACCTTGGAAGAATTTTTTAGCGCTGCCATTAATTACAGCCCAAGACTCAGAATTGCAGAAGAAACTCTTAATATTGGCTCATCCCGCAAACAGGCTGCTAACGGTAGATTATTACCTCAACTTCGAGCGAATGCTAGTGTTTCCGATAATAGACGTACCGATTCTGTTGGATTACAAACCTTTGATGGTCAACGCTACTCGCTGCAGCTCACTCAAGTATTGTTTAACTGGCAGGCCTATTCTGCCCGCGGTGCCGCCTCATTTACTGAAAACCAACTTGAGTCCGAATACTACGGTGAACTATCAAACCTGTTGACAGATGTCGCGGAGAAATATTTTGATGTCTTGCAGGCCAGTGATGCACTTGACTCGATTGCTGGAGAACTCGAAGCTGTTCAGAATCAACTTGATCAAATTCAAAACCTGTATGATAGACAGCTGGCGCAAATAACAGATTTGTATCAAGCTCAGGCAAGTCTGGCCGCGGTTGAGGCAGAGCAATTAAATCTGCAAAGTGATTTAGCACTTCGAGAAGAAGCGCTACGGTCTGTTAGTGGAGTCACGGCTGGTGACTTATTTAGCTTAAGTGATGATGCAACTATCCCGCCTTTGGAAGGCAGTATTAATTACTGGGTAAACCAAGCAGAACAAAATAATCATCAGATTATTGCTCGGGAATTCGCTGTCAAGGCCGCCGACAAACGTGTTGATGAAAGGCGCGGTGCCTATATGCCTCAGGTTACGTTTATCGTCCAGCGACAAGACTCGGACGTAGGTTTTGACAATGCTCCCGTCGGTCGCACTGACAATACCTATATTGGTTTAGACGTTTCGATTCCTTTGTATGCTGGCGGCTCCAACCGCGCTGCAGTTAGGGAGGCTACCAGCCAACAACGCATTGCGGAAAGCGAACTCCGTCAAACCCAGTTGGATGCTGGAGAAAGAGTGCGAACGGCTTACTTGCAAGTACAATCCGCGGAAACTCTTATCGCAGCAGCAGAAAAACTAGTTGAGTCCACAGAACTTTCATCTACGGCCATGCAAAGAGGTTTCGAATTGGGTGCAGTAACCAGCGTGGATGTACTCAATGCAGTTCGCGACCAATACCGCGCTCAAAGAGATCTACAAAGAACACGCTATGATCACGTCAAATTCCTTTTAATGTTGAAGCGAGAAACTGGCATGCTCACCGCGGATGACATGCTGGAAGTGGGTTCCTGGTTAGAAGCGCCAGAAAATTAAGCCTGCCACCATGTATCACTTGCAGCGCATTACTTCCGAATATGTCGAAGCCGAAGATCGAATTCGCCTAAGCGGGGAAGATGAACAGGGCAATAGTATCGTATTGTGGCTAACACAGCGTCTGTTAGCTCAACTAATCTCACACCTGTTAGCTTTGATAGAAGAACAAGCCCCAGATATTGCAAAGAACTCAAATGCTGCCGATACGACACAAAGCCTGATGCAGGGATTTGCGCAACAGGCTGCACAAGCGGACTTGGCTCCAGAACTTCCTGTAGAGACTGCCGCGAACTCTCAAAGCTGGCTGGTTCAGGAAGTTGATATTGCCTTGAGTGCAGAAGGTGCTTTAGTTCTCGTGTTCAAGCGCGAAATTGGGGCTGGCACTGCTATTCAAGATGAAGAGTTAGAAACGCCTGAATGCGACAACGCTAAGGCTATTCTGACAGTCGAAGCTAAACAGTTGCGGCAGTGGTTAGGAATTATTCAAGCTCAATGGCAGCGTGCTGGCTGGCCACTTACGCTATGGCCTGGTTGGATGGATGCCACAAGCGTGCAATCGTCGAGTAGCAATATCCCATTGCATTGAGTTTAGTATTTCAAGTTTTGCGTTGCTTTTGAACGCCTGGCGGCTTGCTCAGATTTTGAGATCTAAAAGTACAAATCAATAATCTTATGGGTTACTTGTTTCAATGAAGTGCTCAACTCATCTACAGAATACAAATAAAAACCTTCAGCATGGCTAACTTCCGCCGGCAGTGTAAAGGTTCTCCCTTTGTCCAGCGACAAAACTAGTTCTTCATAATTATTCTCATCATTCTGGCTGGCATAAATAGCCATCGCCTGCTCTTTACGGGCTCGCTGTTTGGTAATATCAATAAATATATTAACCGGATTCTGCACGCCGATTTCGTAAGAGTAGGCCTGAGGAAATTGCGAGGCTTGCGTCAGCTTTTGCATGGCTGCCCAAATCAATAGAGCAGTAATGCGATGATCAGGATGTAATTCCAGCGGTCCGGGGAAAAAGATACTGCAAGCTTCTATTGTCTTAATTTTTTCGACGATCCTGTCTACCAACTCACTACTGAATGTAAGCCCGCGGTCTGGTTCCTGCCAACTATCCAGGCTCTTTATGCCTAGCAGCTTTGCAGCCTCCTGTACCTCTTCGCTTCTCACATCCACAAGATTTGCTGCATCACCCCCTAGAGCTCCGTCTGTCATGACTACGAGATGAGTCTCTATCCCTTCCTCACTAGCCTTTAATAGGCTGCCGGCCATGCCATAGGTCTCATCATCGGCATGAGGTGCGAACACCAACCAGGGACCAGGAGGCAATGATGATGTTTGAAACGGGATGAGCTTGTGTTCGGGGTTCAGCATGGCAGCAGTATAATTCAGGCAATACAAAATTGTTGGAGCCGCGATTATAAGGGCTTGTGATGCTATTTTTTAGTTTTTTCCAGCAATTCGTGCTTAAATTCGCAGCCTGAATACTGAACAATGCCACGCAAAACTGGATCGGGAATGTTATTAACACTGCTGCGTGAATGGATGCTGACTCCCTTCACCAATTACCGACTCTTTCATAACTTCGCCAAACAGGATTTTCTTGCCCAATTTACCGCCTCCATTGGTGGTTTTCTGTGGCTGATTCTGACACCGGTGATTCACATTATCATTTATTCTTTCGTGTTCAGTTATATCTTTCAGGTGCGTGCGGTAGAAGGCTTCGGTGAGACGGCCTTTGTGATCTTCATGATGGTGGGTTATCTGCCATGGTTTGCCTTTGCCGATGCTATTAGTAAATCTACCGGACTGCTGATTGAGAAAGCGCCGCTCATCACCAAGGTGAAATTTCCGGTGCAAATTATTCCAGTGGTTGGCACGGTAATTCCGTACTTAACACACGCCATAGGTTTCGGCATATTGTTATTCTACTTGGCAACCCAGGGCTACCTTACCTGGCAATGGATATATCTGCCCTTCATCTTCTTTTTCCAGTTTCTATTTGCACTCGGGCTGGTGTCAATATTGTCAGCCCTCAGCGTTTTTCTAAGAGACCTTCAACAACTGGTCGCATTGGGAGTCACCATTTGGTTCTTCCTTACTCCAATCATCTATCCGATAAACATGATAGAGAGCGAGGCAGTGCGAAACATGTTCCTGCTAAATCCCATGCATAGCTTCGTAAGCGTGTATCGTGAAATAGTGTTACAAGGCAAAGTGTCATTTATTTACCTACAGATTATTATTCCGGTCTCCTTAATCAGTTACTTTTTCGGCGGTTGGCTTTTCATGAAAATCAAGCAGGCCTTCGGCGATGTCTTGTAAGTTTAATTGTCAAAGAAGGAACTAATCGTGCCTCGCGTATCGGTACAAGGCCTGAATAAAGATTTCAAGATATACGAGCGCCCCCAGGATCGTTTGTTTGAAATTATTTTGCGCAAGCAGAGGCACCAGCTTTACCATGTGTTAAGCGATATATCATTCGCGGTACCCGACGGTAAAAGTCTCGGCATTATCGGCGATAATGGCGCGGGCAAATCTACATTGTTGAAGTTGTTGGTTGGCACTCTGCAGCCAACCAGTGGCGATATCGTTATCAACGGGCAGGTGGCGGCGCTTTTGGAGTTGGGAGCGGGTTTCCATCCCGAGTTCACCGGTCGCAAGAATATTTATCTAAATGCGGCGCTTTTAGGTGTGCCCGATGACAATATTGCTGAGTTAGAAAAAGACATTATCGCCTTTTCTGAGCTCGATTATTTTATCGACCGCCCTGTAAAAACTTATTCATCTGGCATGTATGTGCGTTTGGCATTTTCTATCGCCACCATGGTACGGCCAGACATTCTCGTTATCGACGAGGCTCTCTCGGTCGGCGACATGGCGTTTCAGAAAAAATGCGTGCAACGCATGAACGAATTTCGCCAACAGCAAAAGACCATGGTGTTCTGCAGCCACTCCATGTTTCACGTACAAGAACTCTGCGATATCGCCATCTGGCTAGACAAGGGAAAAATTCAGGAAATTGGAGATAGCGATAAAGTCGTGGGGCACTACGAAGATTTTTGTAATAACAAGAAAACCTATAACAGTATCCGCGAAGACATCCCGGCCGAACTACGGGCGGCAGAAGAGGCAAGCGATGCCAAGGATATTCAAGACTGCAGAATCAATTCTATTGCCGTTAAGTCTCCAGATGGCGCTGAAATTTCAACTATAAAGCCGCTAAGCGATGTGTTGTTAGAGATGGAAGTAGAAGTTTTGGTGGACAACATGGAAGGGCACTTTGGTTTCGCCTTCATGAAATCTGCCGAGGAACCAATAGCCTCTTTCCTCACCACTAATGCCGATGAGATAGAGCTAGGCTCGTTTTCGAAGGGCGATGTTTTCAGGGTGTCACTGCTAGTTGAGAAGATTGCCATGCGGGTAGGTGAATTCTATGCTCTTGGCGGTCTGGCGGATAAGAGTGGCCTGCTTTGGTATGAGACAAAATTCAGTAAATTGCTATCCATGGAGCCTAATAAGGGGGTAGGGCCGATGATAATGAAGTGCGCATGGAAACTGGACAAAGAGTAGAAGCAGAGGTTTTTAGGTTGCCGCTACAATTCTATGCCGTATTCTTCAATCCTGGCTTTTGCGGTGTCGGGCAAAACACCGTAAGGGTCCACCTTGTAGACACGCGGCAGGGCGTTGGCGCTGCGAATTTCTACAATCTCCATATAGGCCTGTCGAACACGATCCTCTTGTTCGCTCTCTGTCGAGTCTTCACCATCTTCGTCAATTGCTGTTTGTCCGGTTAGGGAATTAGCAGAGAACTCCTGTAGCGGATAAGCAAAAATAGAATAGATATTGGAAGTATTATTTCCCACCCAGGCAGTTAGTTCCTGAAGATTTTCGAAGGGAATTATTTCTGCGATTTCCGCTCTGTTGTTTAAGTCTTCCTGTTCTCGGTAGGCAATTACTGTCTCAATCAATTCATCATCCAGACCAGGCAATAATTGCATCGCTTCTCTGCTTGCTACATTCAGATTTACGGTTCTGGTATTTCCGTAAATAGTAAACGCGGCATCGAGATTTACGCCCTCAAACAGTTCGGCGAAGCCTCTGATATGCAAAATTTCCTCAACTGTATCGAGTTCAGGATTGTTACGCGGCGAGTAACCCTGATCCAATTCCAGATAGTAATCCTTTTCCGCGCCATTTAGCCCCTCCAGATCGTTTAGATCAGTCCAGTCGGTCCAGGCAGCCAGAAGGTCCTGTACTTCTTCCGGGTCAGCATCTTGCCCCCCCAATCGCTTCTCAATGAGAAGTTGCATATTACGCCGTGGAATTCTATTAAGATTGATTTTTCCGGCATGGTCGTAAATACGAACCACCATGTTTTCAGGCAGTTCATAGTTCAGTTCCAGGGCCTCGCCATCGTATCGATAATAAGGATTCAGCAATTCGCCTTCCTCCGATTCTTCGACTTGTACTCCGATCGGTTGGGGCATACGTTCCAGCATCAATTCCATCTCGGCGAAATTCACCGCTGTCATTAGTTGGGACCATTGCTTGCTGGCGTCACTATTGTGTACTACGGTTTTTGCCGATAAACGAACCTTGCTCGCCATGGCGGTTACCAATACCGTTAGCAAGACCGCCGTCCATAAGACGATTATAATGACGGAGCCTGTTTGCGTCTGTCTTCTCATAATCATTATAAGCCGATGCCAGTAGTGTTGGCGCGAATGCTGCGGTGTTGATTGTTCTTAATGCGAGCAACAATTTCCAACTCTTCTGCCTGGTCTTGATAGTCGCGGCTGGGAACGAAGCGCACATAAACAGCTAGCGGCAGGGATTGCTCTTCATTACCAAGCCACCCATCAGTCCACAGCTTGCTCTCATTAAGATCCTGATACAGATAGCTAAACTCGGCGCTATAGTTTTTCAGAATGAGCATGGGCTCGCTGTCGCTCAAACGTTCTTCCGGGTTATCGCTGAATGCAGGAACTAAACTAAGATACACACCTTCGTCTTCAACCGAGTACATCTCCCATACGGTAAGACCCGGGCTTCGCTGCGGTGAGACGGTGGACACCCAACTTAGGTAATCGTCTTCGCCATGGAAATAAATTTCTCTGCCCAGGGTTTCGATGTTGGTATAACTGTGGGGAAAGGCACCGTGCAGCGCTCGGTCAATTTGTAATATTGCCAGCGCCTGATCCAGACTCTCATCCAGCACATCCGAATTGCGGTTCCAATCATCCGCGACAATGTAGACACCGGTGCTTAGTAGCCCCAGCAGAAGCGCCGTCAGCCCCAGTGCCAGGATGATCTCCACCAGGGTAAAACCTGTTTGTTTGAGAGTAGCCATAGAACGGTTACTGTGGAAGCTCCAATTGCACCCAGCGACTGCCGGGTATAATTTCATCGGACTCTTGATTAACAATTTCATAGGCTTGCAGGGCATGCACGCTGGCCTGGGTCTTTCGCTCCGGATCTTCCAGTATTTCAAGAGGTCGAATTTGGTAGCTATCGTCCTGCAGGATTAATTCGACCTCAGCAAATTCATTTTCCAATAGAGCAAAGTTTGTCATTGCGCGAACCCTGGTGGCCTGAATAAGGCTTTCTTCAGAGCGCCAGGAAAGCTGCTTACTGCCACCAACCAGGGAAAAAAGACTGCCCAGAATGAAACCCGTGATGGTGAGTGCCACTATCACCTCTAAGAGAGTAAAACCTGTCTGTGTATTAGGCCGATGTCTCATCTCAGTTAGTCTTCCTGCCGCTGTGAACTTATTCTTCCGCTGAAGGGATCGATATCGATTATTTCCAGTTGATCTGACTGGGCAAACGATAGCACCCCGCCAGTGCTTCCACCTTCCGGATAGAACGTTACCTCAGTGGATTCTTCTACTTCGATTTCGCGATCTGTACTGTCCCGAAATCGTAACGCTATACCCGGGCCATGCCACCGCGCCACTATATTATTGCGCTGCCGCTGGAATTCTTCGTCTTGATCAGAATTCGCGTCGTCTGTCGGAATCACACTAAAGCTGACGGTACTGGCTTGGCCAGAGACAACAGCTGTGCGCCGCGCATAATTTAACAGAGAGTTTGCCTGTCGCACCTGGGAACTGAAACTACGCGCTTCCAAGCCAGTAATATTGGGAACCACGAAAATACTGGCCATGGCCACTATAGTGAGAACTAACAACACTTCAAGCAGCGTAAATCCGTCCAGCCGTTTGCAAAATGGCTTTGCCGTTTGCGACAGGACTGAGAAGAATCTAAAGTCCGATATCCGCGTCATCATCTTCGCCACCACTAGCGCCGTCGGCTCCATAGGAGATCAGGGTAAATTCGCGACCATTGGATTCGTAGACATAGTCGTTGTCCCAGGGATCTTTCGGCACAGCCCTGCGCAAATAGGGGCCATTCCAGGAGGCTCGGTCGGAATCATTCTCCATCAAGCCATCCAGGCTATCGGGGTACTCACCAACATCGAGTCGATAAATATCAAGCGCCGCTTGCAGCGTAGAAATCTCGGTCAAGGCAACATCACGCATGGCGCCAGCTTGTTGATTAAAAAGATTTGGTGCCACCATCACCGCCAGCATCGCGATGATAGCCATCACCACGAGAATCTCGATAAGAGTAAAGCCCTGGTTTGTGCATATTTTGTTTCTAATCTTGTGATCCATTGTTTGCTTCATGTTAATTGCCTTTGAAGATATTGTTCGCTGCTTACTGGATACCCGCAGCCTCTATGAGATCCGAGGCCATGTCGAAGCGATCCAGAATGTCCTGATAATTTAACCCGCTTTCAGCGTTAAGATTGATGATCTCTGGTCTGAGCACGATAAACAATTCGCGCCGCTCGACACTTTCCTGCTGATAAGAAAATAAACGACCCAGAAACGGTACGCGGTTTAAACCTGGCACACCGGTGTTGAGGTCTTCTGTGTCTGTTTGAATAAGACCGCCGAGAACGACATTCTCACCATCGCGTACCACTACGGTTGTATTAATCTCTTGATTGTTAAAGACCGGATTGTCCTGTATTCCTGTAGAGCCTCCGTCAACCGAGGACAGTTCCTGCCTTATCACCAGGTTCACGATACCGTCATTGTTGATCTGCGGCGTGATAGATAGCACGATTCCCGTATCACGATATTGAATATTGCTGCTCACAACGCCGCTGTTTCCCACGGTTTCCCCTTGTGAGATGGGGACTTGCGAACCAATCTGAATTTCGCCTTCCTGATTATTGGTTACCGTCAGCGAAGGCCTAGCCAATAGCTGCACATCGTTGTTAACCGCGATAGCTTCCAATGTGGCGTCGACTTGCGATGCGCCATCGATGAAGGACTTGGTGAACAACAGGCCGCCCAGATCGGCCGCCGGCAAGAAGGCTGTGGATGTTTCTGTTGAGATAGGGTCAATGGTACTGTCCGCTGCTATGCGTGACCAGTCGACACCAAATCGGGTTGCATCACTTAGTGTGATTTGCGCGATCACCGCATTAATCATCACCTGAAGTGGCACTGCATCGAGTAGGTTTATGGTGGTAAGCAGCTGGCGATAGTCGCGAACGCTGCTTCGTATCAGCAGGCTATTTGTCGCTTCGTCGGCCACAATTTTAACTTGCAGATTTGCCGATACCGCCGAGCCAATAGAATTAGCATTGCTGATATCGCGATTTCCAGCAACGTCAGTATCTGTTGATTGATCTGCGGAGTCTGGTGAATTAACAAGATTGTCATCACCTCGATTTATATTGGCGACTGCACTGTCTTCGTCATCATCTTCGAACACGTCGGATAAGGTTTCAGCCAACTCTACCGCACTCAGATTCTTCACCTGATAGTGAAACAACTGCTCTACCTGTTCCTGCCCATCGGCATCCAGAATTTTCACCCAGCGAGATATTTCTTCAAAACCTCGAGTCGCTGGTGCAGTTACCAGAATCGCGTTGATACGCTCTATCCCCTTCACCTGATAAGCCGGGGATGTACCTTCTATCAATTGCAAAATTTCCGTCAGCTCATCGGCAACCTCTACTGCGTTGGCATTAAGAAGCTGGTACAGATGAATGCCCTGATTCTGAAAGGGGTCGGCATCGATCAAAAAAAGCAGTTCATTGATGCGTAGCAGCTGTGATTCGCTGGCCGAGATTGCCAATGTGTTATTGCCAATTAGTGTCCTGACTTCACCATCGGGCGCCAGCAATGGCTCAATAACCTGTAGTGCTGCCTCGGGAGAAACATAAGTCAGAGGCGTAACCTGCAGAATTCTTGCCGCTGAACCTTGCCCTAGTGTGTCAGGCGTAGAAATCTCGACGGGGAGACTGCTGGCTATTTTGCGCGCGTTGTAAATATTACCGACGCGATCGAGCACTATGCCCGCATCTCTGGTGAGCAAGCGTATCAGCGGCCAGATGTCTGCCTGCCCGAGGGGGCGATTGACCGAAGTACGAAGGCTGACCTTATTATCAATGCTGGGATCGATAACGATACTGATGTCCACGGCATCGGCCAGCTCTTCCAACACCAGTCTCAGATCCGCCTGCTCGTAGTTAAGCTCAACTACATCATCTTCAATAATTTGTTCAGGCACTGGCACATCGTCCCTGAACCCATCGAACTGCAAAGCTGCACCATCTCGATTGATTTCATCGATAAGAGCCTGCTGCTCATTGGACACAGAATTCCCACTGGATGGAATTTCGACAGCACTAGTTCGAACTGCTGGGCTCTGTGCGTTATTAGCACTACTCGGCTGTGCAGGGCTGCCTGCACTGGATTGAGCATCCAATATTGTGCAGGATGACAGGGCCATGCCCAGCATCAGTACTGCTATCGGCATTTTAGTTATTTTTAGACTTTGCTTGAACTTCACAATGATCTCCGAGAATTAGAATTCCACCGCATTCATACTGAAGACAGCTGAAAGCATAGTGATGGTGATACCGCCAACAGCAATGGCGAGTATTATTATTAGGGCAGGCTGTAAGGCTGCTACCAAGCTAGAAATTTGGTTACGTACATAAGTGTCAAATGTGGCTGCAGACTTAAGCAGAATATTGGCAGTGCGGCCGGACTCTTCGCCGACAGCAACTAATTGATGCAGCAGTGTAGGAAACTGGTTGGTTTTTTCCAGTGAGGCACCCAGGCCTGCCCCGCCTCTTACATCCTCTTCTACCTGTACTAAATGAGAGGCCAATACAGTATTGGCAATCACTTCCCTGGATACGCGTAAGGCTCTAATTAACGGGATACCTGCTCCCAGCAATGCCCCAAGAGTTCTCGAAAACACGGCACAATCTTTGTACAGAATAAGTGTACCCATCATCGGTAAGGAAAGCAGAAAACCATCTTTTTTCAATTTGGAGGCCGGTTCTTTATCCAGTCGCTTCCAGAAGAATATGAGCAGACCTATAAAAACCAGCACCAAATACCCGTAACTTTGTATACCGGCACTTAGAGAAAGCAGGAAAGCTGCTGATGCCGGAATATCGGTACCGGCGTCCTCAAACATGGCCGCGAATTGTGGAACCACAAACACCAGCAACAAAACGACGGAAAGCACGCCTGTTATGAGTAGAACAATGGGATAGATCATTGCAGAAATGATGGCCTGTCGAGTTCTGGCGCTGGTCTCCAGGAATTCAGCCAGGTCCGGTAATAACTGATCCAGGATACCGCCTTCTTCACCGGCGCGGACGATATTTATGTACATCTTGCTGAACACTTTCGGGTGAACCTCCATGGCCTCAGCCAGGCTTCGACCTTCTTTTACTTCTCGCAGCAAACTGACGACCAACTCACGCATGGCGCTCGATTCAGTGATTCCTTCTAGCAGACGCAGGGATCTATCGATTGGCACGCGAGCTTCTACCAATGTGCAGAGACCGTTAGTGAAATCCAGTACATCTGCCTGGGATATTCGTTTGCGCCGAACTTTGTCGGAGGCTTCTCTGGTTTTCTGAATCTTGACCGGCGTTAGATTCTTGCCTTGAAGAATGCGTAGGGCCTCACGCTCAGTCTCGGCCGTTAGTTGGCCGTTAAGCATTTTCCCCGCGGCATCGAAGGCCTGATATTTGAAATACAAAGCACTCATATCGCTCGAGTCACCCGCACCACTTCTTCTGGCGTCGTCATTCCATCCCTAAGTTTTTCCAAAGCATCCTGACGCAGGGTTTTCATGCCTTCCTTCACCGCTTCGTTACGAATGACATTAGCGTCAGCACCAGTGGCAATGTGGTGACGAATGGCATCGCTCATGATCAACAACTCATACAGACCTATACGCCCTCTGTATCCGGTCTGACCACAGCGTTCACATCCGCTACCTCGTCTTATTTCTGTAATTTGCCCGAGCTCTATCTCAAGTGCCATTGCTTCATCTGCACTAAGTGCTTCAGTTACCGCACAATCGGTGCAGACTCTTCTTACCAGGCGCTGTGCTTGAATCGCCAACAGGCTGGAGCTGATCAGATAACCTTGTACGCCCATGTCCTGTAACCGAGTTACCGCGCCTGCGGCATCGTTGGTGTGCAAGGTTGAAAAAACCAGATGTCCAGTAAGCGCCGATTCGATCGCTATTTCTGCGGTTTCGTGATCGCGTATCTCACCGATCATCAACACATCTGGATCTTGTCTTACGATGGAACGCAAGCCCTCGGCGAAGCTAAGTCCGATACTGGCGTTCGCTTGAATCTGGGTGATGCCATCGAGTTGATATTCAACCGGGTCTTCAACTGTGATTATTTTTTGTTTCTCACTGTTTATTTTTTCCAGAGTCGCATACAGGGTGGTGGTTTTACCGCTGCCGGTTGGACCGGTGATCAACACCATGCCATGTGGCTGATTGATAATGTTTTGATACTGGCCGAGAATTTTTTCGGGCATACCCAATTGCTGCAAGCTCACCGCGGTATCACTACGGTCCAAAATTCGTAGCACTACGGATTCGCCGTGCACGCCCGGCAGAGTGGAGACACGCATATCCAGTTGTTTAGTGCCAACCTTGTAGTCGATGCGGCCATCTTGCGGTAAGCGTTTCTCGCCTATATCGAGTTTTGCCATGAGTTTTAGGCGCGACGCTACGGCGGTGTGTATCTTAATTGGCAGGCGTTCTATTCGGGTCATGATGCCATCGACGCGGCAACGGATGTCTAGATGATTTTCATTGGGTTCGAAATGGATATCGCTGGCATCCAGGTCCAACGCTCTTGCGAACAGATGATTTACCAAACGAATTATCGGCGCCTCGGAAGCGAGATCGGTTAAGGCTTCATCATCTGCAAAGCCGGAAACAAAGAGGTCTTCATCGGTATTTTCGATTTGCGGAGAAAGCTCAGCTCGCCAGTGACGCATCAAGCGTCTGACTTCGTCCGCTGCTCCCAGATCAAAGTGAACTGCCTCGTTCAAGATGAATCGGATTTTTGCACGCAGTTCTATGCTTGGGATTTGCTCACAGATAAGCCGACCGGATGTGGCATAATCCTGTGCTGGCACTATGCCTTCCGGTTCCAGTAATTGCCCAAAAACGGACAAGGTCATCGCCGCTTCTGCTACTGGAATCTGATTATCAATATCACTCATGCTTTTTTCTATTTGCCTGCTGTCGTTTATGCTATTTCTTCAGTAGCTATCTATTCTCAATTTCGTTCTTTCAAATCATTTGTGTTTATCGATTACTTGTTACTTCCGTGACCAATCCTTCACTTCGTGCGAATCCCACTACGGTGATTGACCCGCTATATTGATTTCGACTGCGGTTCACATTGAACCCGGTAACGCGAAGTCTGGGCGCGGACGTTTCTAATCTTTCCAGAAATCTCACCGTGTTGGCTTGATCGTTGGTGCGAAAGGACATCTCCTGGCTAATAAGCAGCCAGCTATCGGTAACAAGACGGTCTGCCAGACGCGTTGAGCTAACTGTGATTCCAGATTCTCTAGCAAGCAATGACAGGGATCGTTGAATATTTGCCTCTACTATGGGAATTGTTTCGCCGCTGAAGATTTGATTGTTCAGTTCTGCAATCATCGACTCTACTTCGACTCTACGCTCACGCCAGCTCGCCGTGTTTTCGATCAGACGTTGTTCGCGCGCTATATCGATCTCAACACTTTCTATGTTCGCCTGCCTTTGTGCATATACAGACCGCAACGCAGGCCAGCCACTGGTAGTTATGAATATAAGAGCTACTATGGCTGCAAGTATTAATATGTTTCGTTCACGTTTCGATATTTGCATTTTCTATTTTGTTCTACTCTGTTAAAGCAATTTGTATTTATTCATCTGGAAAATAACGCACCATATAGCCTTCAAAATTTACCGTGCTTAGGCGCAGATCGATGTAGTAGCGACTATTATTTGTTGCCCTGGAAAAAATTACTTCTGTGAATATTGGGTCTTGCTCCAGACGTTGCAGTATTGCTTGTGGCTCATTGCTGGTGCCCTGTATTTTTATCAAACCATCGGACACTTCCAGGGAAGTTAAACTGTCGGGCCTGAGAATGTTTTGTAGCGTGAACATCGCCTCGCGAATTCTCTGTTCCGGAAAATCGTTAATTAGTCCCCATTCATTCTCGAAACTTACTACGGCCGCTTGATCTTGACGCGCGTCGTTAGCCATCTGTCTCTGTAATTCCAGGGATGCTGCTAGAGAGCGAAATTCCAGGGATTGTGCAATGAAAGGAATGGCAGCAATGAATAAGATTGCTAATACAGCGGCAGCAGCAGCAATAGTTCTTTTCCCTTTTTCAGTCTTGCGAGTTGCATTCAATGCACCGTTTGGAAAGAAGCAATAATCTTGGTTAGCTTGCGCATTCGTTAGTGGAAAATAATCTGACAGACTATTTAGTTCTATGCTCTCAGTTGCAGACTCCATTGATAACGACTGTTGCCATTGTTGCCGGAACATCTCCTGTTCTAAATCTTGCTTATGAATATGCAGCCATTTTCGCACTATGCCATCGCCAATTACTGCACAAGTTTCTCCTTCACTATCGACGTCCACAATCTTGGTCAAGGCTGCACTGCCGTTTTCGGAATTAGCATTCAATAAGCGTGGCTTAATTGCTGCCAGAAATACTCCCTGCGCTTCGAATGCACTGAATAATTCAGACATGCTGGATTCGGTCATCCACAGTGCAAGATGTTCTTCTACGTGATTCGCCGAATTAGGGTTTATCGCCAGTGACAAGGATTCTTCGAAGCTGGGCAAGATACTGCTGGATTGAATTCTCAGGGCGGCAGTGAGGTTTTCCTTGCTTATCCCTGGCATTTGCGCGGTGGTAGCCACAAAATATTTCGCCGGCAGCAGTAATAATATTGCACTGTCTTTTTGCTGTTCTGAAGGGAGCTTCGCAAGTAACTGTGCACAGGCGGCGGCCATCGAATCAGCATCACCATCTGCCAAGTCAAGTATCTGTTTGCTCTCAAGATGAACCATCTTGTTATCATGTAGCAGGAAGGTGGCGTCTATCTTTTTGATGAGATCGCGCCCGGAGGCACCCTGCAACAAGCTTCTAACTTGTGGGGGCAGATAGGCTGCTAGTTGTGCGCGCCAGCGCGAATTATCGAATACAAAACTAGACATAAGGTGATTTCAGATTTCTTGTTTTAACGAGTTGTCCGACTACCAACTGACAATAGTCGCTTAAGAACAGGGAAATGGTCTCACTGACATGAAGCTAAACTATTGAATAAATTGTTAAATCTCTGATGTAAGACTGTTATATCGGCAAAATAGTTCTATGCCATACAAAGCCAGTTCAGCAGCGTAATTTCGTTCAGGCTCTGAGATATCCCCACGAAATCTTGAAAACGCTGGCTTAGTTTTATTTTAAATTCAACGCTGAAGTAAGCCTGCTGTAAAGCAGATGTTTCCTGGGAACAATCAGGGCCAGGGGCCCGTGAGCAGGGAGCATCTGCGTTACAGCGGGCGATGAGGTAGTCTGTCCAGCTCAGTTTCTGGTTCATTGTTCAAAATTTAACGGCTAAGCAGAAAACAGCAGCTCAAAACAATTTAATCTATTGAGTTGGCTCAATATTTTCTGGGGATATCTCAGGTTCAGGCTCGCAGTTCACAACAGGCTATTTTAATTGAGAAGGTCGAAAGTCAGGCAATAAAAAAGCCATCTCGAGAGTGCCCGAGATGGCTTTGTAGCAATCTAATCTGCGCTTATTCGCCGGAGCTAGATAGCAGCCTGCGCTCTTTTTCTATAAGAAAATCAACAACTTTTAACATTTCAGCCTGGGTGCGTACAGTCTCTCCAGTGGTAACGAGATACTTGCCATTGACGATCATATTTGGCGTGCTGCGGATTTCGTAGTCCTGCATGCGCTTCTTCGCCTGATTCACCTTGGTGCGAACCGAGAAGGAATTGAAGGCCTTGCCGAAGTCACCCTCATCGATGCCGTATTTAGCAAACAAAGCGCCAATCTGACTCTCATTCTGTAGTCGATTGCCTTCTACATTAATGGCATTGAATACATGCTCGTGAACAATATCCAAGGCATCCATGGCTTCAGCCGTATAGTAAACCTGCGCATGCACTTCCATAAGGCTATTCCACATTGCTGGAAAGCGCACGAAATCAACGTCTGCCGGCGCATTGGCATGCCAGTTTTCGATCAGAGGCTCGAAAGTAAAACAGTGGGGACAGCCATACCAAAAGGCCTCTAACACTTCGACTTTGCTCGCGTCATTGGTATTAACCGCTGCGCTAAGCTCCGTGTAGTGGGTTCCTGCGACATATTTCTCTATCTGAGCAAAACTGGAGAATGCCATGGGCATTAATAGTACAAAGGTTAAAATCTGCATTGATCGCTTCATCGTTTGACTCCGTCTCTAAGCTTTCTGTTCTTTACTATAAAGGCCCTGTATTTCTCAGGCCTGCATTGTGTCTGTTCTGCCCAGCGCTGGGCTCTTTCGAACGCTTGCTACATCAGCTGGATAGTAAGGGAAAACACTATCACAGCAGTCTGGTCCCTGCTATCTCACTGATACCAATAGTTGACCGGTTCGACGCAAAAATTGCTTTCAGCTTTCCTGATTACGCTAGGGAGCCTCTGAACAAGTCTATGACCTCTCTAATTCAAACCAGAAACATAGCTGGCTAGCGCCTCTAATTCCTTATCTGTGAGGCGTTCTACCACGGTTCGCATCATGGAGCTGCCGTCGTTTTGTCGAACTCCAGCTCTGAAATCTTTCAACTGTTGTAAGGTATATTCAGGATGTTGACCGCTTAGTGCTGGAAATCCAGCCTGAGCATTGCCTTTTCCGGTGGGCGAGTGACAGGCTGAACAGGCTGCCACTGCAATTTCGGAGTTGCCGGCACGGTACAGTGATTGCGCCAATTCCAGGGATTCGGGGTCCGCACCTTGCACAGTGCGCTGTTGTGAGGCATACCAAGCAGCAATATCTTCCATGTCTTGATCGCTTAGAGACAGTACCATAGCGGACATGGTGGCACCTGGACGGGCTCCTGATTTGAAGTCTTTTAGCTGTTTCACCATATAAATCGCATTCTGACCTGCCAACTTTGGATTGATCGCTAGTTGGCTATTGCCATCTGCTCCATGGCAGGTGGCGCAAAGTGCTGATTTGGCCTGTCCTGCAGCCGCATCGCCCTGAGCGAGCGAAATTGATGAAAAGCTGACAATAAAGGTCGATATAAGAGCAATTACAATTTTCTTCATGGATTTTCCCGGTCACTTTCTACAATTTCAGATAAACTAGCGATCCCAACTACTGGCCTCAAAGAGGACTCTTTCGCGAGGTCTGTCCCGGAGCTTCAGCCAGCCAGAACTGTTGGATCAAGCAATAAATCGCGGTCGCGAATTATAACGTAATTTGAGCGGTGACTCTATTTATCCTCACATTTGTCAATGCACACGTCCCCGCAGCATAAGCAGGCGAAACCACAGGACCCCGATAGACAATGAACTTTAATCAGGCTCAGTTTGTAGTGAGTGCAGCGACCCTAAAGGCCTGCCCGAGTAACAGTGTGGCAGAGGTCGCCTTTGCCGGGCGCTCCAATGCAGGAAAATCCAGTGCGATCAACACTATCACCGGTCAAAATCGCTTGGCTCGTATCAGTAAGACCCCGGGACGAACGCAACTTATCAACTTCTTTGCGCTTGGTGAAGACAGGCATCTGGTTGATCTCCCGGGTTATGGATTTGCCAAGGTGCCCCTCGCGGTGAGAGACAAATGGCAGCGTGAGTTGGAGCAGTACTTGCGTCAGCGTGAGGCACTGGCCGGATTAGTCCTGCTAAGCGATATTCGTCATCCCCTGAAAGAATTCGACCGCATGATGATTGACTGGGCGGTGCAATCAGATTTGCCAATGCATATCTTGCTTACCAAATCTGACAAATTGAAAAGAGGGGCGGCACAGAATACCTTGTTAGCCGTGCGCAATGAATTAATGAGCTTGGACAAACTTTCGGTGCAATTATTCTCGTCTGTGAAAAACACAGGCGTTGAGGAAGCAAGAATCAAACTTACTCAGTGGCTAATACCTGAGGATGTAATTACAGATACTGATAGGATCAATGAGAAAGCCGAAGGTTAAGAACAAAAAGTAATCTTGTTAGTTTACTCAAGATCACCGTGCTTAGTGTGCTTCATCCCAGTTGTTACCCACACCGATATCAACCACTAGGGGCACATCCAAGGCCGCCGCCGTTGTCATCCGAAATCTAACCCCCTCGGACAATAAAGGAAGATCTTTTTCACTCACTTCAAATACAAGTTCATCGTGCACTTGCAACAACATCCTCGCATCGAGCTCACCCATTGCTAACCAATGATCGATGTCGATCATCGCGCGTTTAATTATGTCGGCGGCCGTTCCTTGCATAGGTGCATTGATAGCTGTTCGCTGGGCAGCTTTTCTTAGCATACCGTTTCCTGCATGAATATCGGGCAGATACAGTCTGCGGCCAAACAGGGTTTCTACATAACCTTTTTCGTCGGCGAGTGCCTGGGTTTCGTCCATATATTTTCTGACGCCGGGGTATTTCTCGAAATAACGATCAACATACTTTGCCGCTTCACCGCGACTGATGTTCAATTGATTCGCCAGACCAAAAGCTGACATGCCATAAATAAGTCCGAAATTAATCGCCTTTGCGCTACGGCGTTGATCCACACTTACTTTGTCCAGAGCAACACCGAATACGTCTGCGGCTGTCGCTCTGTGTACATCTTCAGCGCTTGAAAACGCAGTAAGCAAACCCTCGTCTTGTGATAGGTGAGCCATTATTCTCAATTCCACCTGAGAATAATCTGCTGCCATTAGTTTATTACCCGCATCGCAAACAAAGGCCTGCCTCACTCGCCTACCTTCGGCTGTGCGGATGGGAATATTTTGTAAGTTGGGATCAGTTGAAGAAAGTCGACCGGTTGCTGCAACCGCTTGCTGAAAAGAGGAATGGATGCGTCCTGTTTTCTTGTTAATTTCCAAGGGAAGTTTGTCGGTATAGGTTGACTTAAGTTTACTTAGAGAGCGATGTTCCAAGATTAACCTTGGCAGTTCATAGTCCTGGGCTAGTTCTTGTAAGACCGGTTCCGCTGTCGAGGCTTGGCCAGTCTTGGTTTTCTTTAGCACCGGCAGTTTTAGCTTTTCATAGAAAATACTCTGCAATTGCTTCGGTGAGCCTAGATTGAATTCTTCGCCCGCGATTTCGAATACAGCGAGCTGAAGTTTGGCTAGTTGGGTGCCCAATTGTTTGCTCTGTTTGGCCAGGGTCATGGCGTCGACACGAATACCATGGCGTTCCACCTTCGCCAAAACTTCTATGAGAGGCAATTCGTAATATTGGTACAGGCCCAATAAGTGACCATTATTCGCCAGAGTGTGCTCCAGCGTAATTCCTAAACGGAATATGTGGTCAGCTTTCTGTGCGGCGTAAAGCGTATAGTCTGCTATGACTACCTGTTGATTGGACAGCTTGTTTCTGCCTTTGCCTAGCAAACTTTCCAGTTCCACCGGTGCTACCTGTAGATAGTAGCGCGTAATTTCGGGAAGCTGGTGTTTGGTGGCGACGGAATTTGCAACATAGGAGGCAAGGTGTACATCGGTCTTTAGGGGCTGCAAATTAATGTCGCAGTTTTTAAAAACATGGCTGACATGTTTTAGATCAAAACCAACCTTGACGATATTGGGGTTTTCCAGTATCGGTTTAAGCAGAGCCAAGCATTCTTCAAGACTAAGCTGCTCAGGTGCATCGTCGTAGTCGTGCAGAAACGGAATATAAAAAGCCTTGCCTAGTTCTATACAAACGGCGATGCCGAGAATATTTTGATCTAAAAAATGTTCGCCTATGGTTTCTACAGAAAGGCTAAATTTCCCTGCACTTGAAATCCTGTTCAACAAGGCTGAAAAAGCTTTCTTGTCTAGAATAACTGAATACTCTATGTCCTTATCGGTGACCGATACGTCCACTTGTTCATCGCCAGAGGAGTTTGCATCTTCGCTGTTGGAGGTTTGACTACTACTAGAAGCGCCAGCTATCCCTTTTTCTTCCAGTTCTTTTATCCATGATCTAAATTCCATTTCGGAGAATAATTCATGTAATTTCTGTAGGTCCTCATCGCCATGTACCAGCTCTGGGATTGTAACTTCCAGCGCAACATCCATCTTGATGGTAGCAAGCTCATAAGACAGCCTTAGCAGATCGATATTTTCTCTGAGTCGTTCACCTACCTTGCCGCCGATGGCTTCGGCATTTTCGACTATGCCCTCCATGGAGTCATATTCCTGCAGCCATTTAACGGCGGTTTTAGGTCCCACGCTGGGCACACCCGGAATATTGTCGGACTTGTCTCCCACAAGTGCTAGATAGTCTATGATTCTGTTTGCTGCGACACCGAACTTATTCACCACTCCTTCACTGTCTAACAATTCATTGGTCATAGTGTTGATCAGCGTAACTTTATCATTGACCAGCTGCGCCAGATCTTTATCGCCAGTGGAGATAAGAGTCGAAATCCCGATCTCTGTTGCCTGTTGAGACAGCGTACCTATGACATCGTCCGCTTCTACGTCGCTGATGATTAACAAAGGCAGGCCCATGGCTTCGATGATTTGGTGAATCGGCTGAATCTGCGAGCGCAGCTCATCAGGCATGGGCGGCCTGGTTACCTTGTACTCAGTGTAAATTTTACTGCGGAAGGTCTTGCCCTTGGCATCAAACACGATAGCGATATTACTGTCCTCATAGTTTTTGATGAGGCTTCTGATCATATTGATAACACCTTTAACCGCGCCAGTGGGCTGTCCCTTGCTGGTCACTAATGGCGGCAGAGCATGAAATGCCCTGAACAGGTAGGAGGAACCATCAACTAGTATTAACTGCTTGGATTCGGTCAACTCTCTTTCCTTCTAGAATATTTTTCTTTTGAAAACTAAAAATGCGTGGACAATATTATTCATAAAGACAGCGTACGAAGTCATTCCCCAGATTTGACATAAACTGCATATACGCATCTTGACCAGATGGTACGCGGTAAGCGAGCAGATCCACGGAAATCCATTGCAACTGGTGTCCATTCAATACCGTATTCACTAAATCTTCGCTGGCATCTATTTCCAACAACAGGCAGGCAGGTTGCTGCTCTTGCACCTGTTCTCTAAGCTGCACTATCTGGCGTATGCCCGGTTGCGTTTCCGGGTCTTGTAGAATCGTCAGTGCGTGCTGTAAACCAAACTGCTTTTCGAAATACTGGTAGGCATTGTGGTAGACCGCATAATTAGCCCTGGGCTGAATCGATAATTTTTGCTGCAGTTGCAAATTCATTTTTTCGATGTCTGCTGCAAATCGATTCAGGTTTTGCTTATAGGCGGTTTCATTTCGCGGATCCAGCTTAGACGCTCGGTCCGCGATCATGGCAGCGATCTTCACCGCATTAGAGGAATCCAACCACAAGTGTGCATCCAACTGATTCGTGGAAATGCTATGAAGTAGCAGATTAGGCATTTCGATGAGAGTGAGGGTTTTCTCTGCCATGTTTTTTTGAGAAAAAAAGTCATATAAAAAACTTTCGAACCCAGGCCCAATCCATATTGCGATGTCGGCTTGCGCCAGAGCAATGCGATCCGATGGCGACATGCTGAAATGATGCGGCGACTGCCGTGGATCCATAATGGCGGAGACATTGCCATGACCCTGTATCACTGCCTGCGCAATCAGTTGCAGTGGTTTTATAGTGGTGACGATATTCACCTCTGCACGGGTCGCGCTGGAAAATACCAGCGTGAGAATTAATGAAAGGATGGTCTTAGTCATTAGGCTATTGTTTGGAAACCAGGGCCGCAATGGAAAGTTTGACATCGATGCTATGATATACCATTGTCCTGCCTGCTCCTATGTGAGCGAGCTAAGGATAGCAATTAGCAATAAATTGGCTTGGGTTAGGATGAGTAATTCGAATGGTAGTTTACGATAATGATAATGGCTCGACTCCCCCCGCTTCAGCCGATGGCGTGCTGCTATCGGCAAAATCAATCAACAAAGATTTTGCTGGAAGGAAAATTTTGGAGAACATTAATCTGACTATCTCAGAAGGTCAGATCGTCACTCTGATTGGCCCTAACGGGGCCGGTAAAACCACCTTGGTTAGAATAGCCCTGGGCCTGCTTCAGGCTGATTCCGGAACCATTTATCACCATCCGTCTCTGCGTATTGGCTACATGCCGCAGCGTGTACATATTGAGCCCACGCTCCCTTTAACAGTGATTCGCTTCCTGCAATTAGCCAATAGACAGGACAAAGAATTGATGTCGGCCACCCTGCATAAATTGAAAATCAGTCATCTGGAGCAGCATCAGCTGGCGGCTATTTCTGGAGGGGAGCTGCAGCGCGTGCTACTCGCGAGAGCACTTCTGCGCAATCCGCAGCTGCTGATACTAGATGAGCCAGCCCAGGGTGTAGATCTGGCTGGCCAGGCCGAACTGTATCAACTTATTAGCGAGATCAGTGCTGTACAAGGCTGTGGTGTATTGATGATCTCCCATGATTTGCATTTAGTCATGTCCTCCACCGATGAAGTGATCTGCCTGAATCACCATATTTGCTGCCACGGTAAACCCGAGCACGTGAGTACTGATCCCGCCTATTTAAATTTATTCGGTGCACATGCCTCGGAAAGCCTTGCCGTGTACACTCATCATCACAATCATGAACATGACATCGGCGGCAGTATTAAGGAGCCGGATAATGATTGATTCAATTGCTCTATTTTTGACCACAGATTTTGTGCTTTATGCCTTGGCTGCCGGCATATCCTTAGCCCTTATAGCGGGCCCGCTCGGCTCATTTATCGTATGGCGCCGCATGTCTTACTTTGGTGATACATTGGCTCACTCAGCCTTGTTGGGAATTGCATTGGGGCTGATTACCAACAGCAACCCACAATTAAGCATCATTATCAGCTGTTTGCTTTTCGCCTTTATATTGACCTTGTTAGACCGTCGACCATCTGTTTCCACTGATACCTTACTTGGTATTCTGGCGCACAGTAGTCTTGCTCTTGGCATCGTAGTACTGGCAATGGCGGACTCTGTTAGAGTCGACCTGGAAGCTTACTTATTCGGTGCACTTCTAACCATAGGTAATGTCGATTTGATTTGGATATTGGTAGTCGCTGCACTGGTAGCTGCCGTACTGTATTGGTTTTGGAACGATTTTGTATCAATAACAGTTCACGCCGAGATCGCAGAAATTGAAGGCACAAACGTAAATCGCCTTAATTTGATTTTGGTGTTACTTATCGCCTTAACCATCGCCGTTTCTATGAAAATAGTAGGCGTATTGTTAATAACTTCTCTACTAATAATTCCACCCGCGGCAGCGCGATCATTGGCGACAACCCCTGAGCAGATGTCTAGAAAAGCCAGTATAATTGGTGTTATTTCAGTAGTATTGGGATTGCTTTCAGCATTCTACTTCGATGTGCCGGTGGGCCCATCAATAGTTGTCGTGGCTACATTAATTTTTCTTGGTTTTTATTTTTTCCCGGCCGTTCAAAACGACCGAGGCTAGGGGCCCAAGTTAATAAAACTACTTTATTAACTGAAGAAATGCCGTAGTAAGATCCCGATCTCTATGCGGTGCACGCATAACAGCGTAGTAATCACCTTCGGGGTTAATGACGGCAATATGGCCACTGTGATTAATTAAATAACCATCGTGAGTCATATCAGAGTCGCCGCTTGATACATTGTGCTCATGTGAATTTGCAGCACTGGGGTCGCCTGCTTCGGAATAAACTACATATAACTCGGATGCCAAATGCGCTATCACTTGCGCATCTCCACTTAGGCCAATAAAGTCTTCATCGTAATTATCTACATAGGCCTTCATGGTATCCGGGCTGTCTCGTTCTGGATCCACCGTTACCAAAACTATTCGAGGCTTCTGTTTGTCATCGACCTCAAATGCTTGATAAAACTGCTTCAATTCCGCCATCGTTAGCGGGCAGATATCCGGACAGTGAGTGAAGCCAAAAAACATTAGATTCCAATGTCCTTGCAGATCACTTTTTGTAAAAGCATCGCCCTGTTCATCTATGAGTTGAAAGTCACTCAAAACTCGTGCTTCGGGATAAACGGTTACGCCGATCTCACGTAGCTCAGCCTCGCTTTGCCTTTCACCACGGAGCAGGAACAGGTAAACGAAAAATACCACAACAAGAATATCGAAGACAATGAAAGCGATAAACGCCGTCTTTCTGTTTTGGGATAATTGCATGCTGAATTAAATCAGAGCAGGTAGTGATCGACTACGAGGGCGATGAACAGCAATGCCAGGTAGGCGATTGAATAACGAAAAGTGTCCATTGCTGTGCTGGGCTTGGGCTTAAACATGAGCAAACCTGACCAGACCATAAAACCAGCGCCCAGAGCAAGCGCAGAGACCAGATAAAGCAGGCCGCTCATTCCGGAGAAGAATGGCAACACACTCACCACAACTAACATCAGGGTATAAACAATAATATGAATCTTGGTTATATGTTCGCCATGGGTCACTGGCAACATGGGCACACCAGATTTTGCGTACTCGTCCTTACGGTGAATCGCCAGCGCCCAAAAATGCGGCGGAGTCCAGGCGAAAATAATCAGCACCAGAATTAATGCCCCACCATCGATGGTGCCGGTTACGGCTGACCAACCCAGTAGCGGCGGCATCGCACCAGAAAGACCGCCAATGACAATATTTTGCGGTGTAGCATGCTTGAGATAACCGGTGTAGATGAATGCATATCCGACGAATGAAGCCAGAGTTAGCCAGGCGCTAAGAGGGTTTACCCATAAAAGCAGAATAGCCATACCGACCACCCCAATAACCACGGCAAATAACGCTGCCTGCTTCGGCTCTACTCGGCCCTGGGCAACAGGCCGATTGTGAGTGCGCTTCATGATAAGGTCGATCTTTCGATCGATTAGATGGTTGACCACGGCGCCGGAGGCTGCCACTAAGGCAATGCCTAGATTGCCCAAAATCAGAATATCCAGCGGAACCATGCCGGGTACAGCCAGAAACATGCCAACCAAAGAAGTCAGAATCATTAACATGACAACTCGCGGCTTGCACATTTCGTAGAAATCACGCCAGCTGCTGGTACTTAGATTTGAAGCTATTTCGGTCACGGGTCAACTTTCGAATTAATTTGAGTGGTTTCCTGAGCAGTATATAACAGATACTAATTTCAGTCCGGAGTCGCTGTATCAAAGCGCGGGCATTCAATCATGTTTGGCTTAGAATCTCAAGATGATTGCCTCGAACTGAATGTCACTATAGTGCGAATTCTTAGCAAAAACTGTGCAAAAACCGGCTGACAATTCGACACTGACAGGAAGGTGTCAAAAATGCTTGATTTCGCGCAGGTTTTAGGGGTTTTCGAACCCAGATCGCTTGCAGTGAATACCAATTTTCTATAGCATTCCGGTGCGCGTGAGGTGTGCGAAAAATCTTTGAATATCAGGTGAATTACCCGACTTTTAGAGAAGTGAAACTGCCCCATCCAGACAATAATAATTTACAAGGATAGCAGCGAGCCAAGACTTTCATCCGGGATTAAGCAATTGTCCTACTCATTGACTGAGCTCGCTGACAAAGTGGTGGCACTAATAGAGCCAATCCTTGTTCCTCTGGAACGCGATGAACACTAAAACTAATTTCCCCTAAGGCCAGGTGATTGTTTATCACTGAGCCGGTTGGGGTACGTTTGTAATTTTTAGAAGGAAGGCGGGTTTATGGCTTTAGCGGTCGTTATTTTCTTGCTGGTAATTGGATCAATCATTTTCCATTTTGCCAGCCCCTGGTGGTTTACTGATATTGCAGCCGACTGGGGATCAATCGATTTCACTATCAACGTTACATTCTGGGTTACCGGATTTGTATTTATCAGTGTAAATCTGTTTTTGGCCTACTGTGTGTATAAATTTCGGCAAAAGGATGGCCATACCGCCGTTTACGAACCCGAAAACACCAAATTAGAAGTAGGACTTTCAGCAATTACCACCGTTGGCGTTATCGCAATGCTCGCACCCGGCCTGTTTGTATGGGCTAGCTTTGTAACGGTTCCTGATAATGCAACAGAGTTTGAAGTCATGGGCCAGCAATGGCAGTGGGCCTTCCGCTATCCTGGTGCTGACGGCACGATGGGTACTGCGGATACTAAGCTGGTTACTGAAAGTAATCCATTTGGCGTCAACATCGCGGACCCCAACGGTCAGGACGATGTGATTGTATTAGGTCCCGAGATGCATCTACCATTGGACAAGCCGGTTAAAGCCCTGTTGCGTTCAAACGACGTGCTACATAATTACACCGTACCGCAGTTCCGCGTAAAAATGGATTTGGTGCCGGGCCTAATTTCCTACCTTTGGTTCGAGCCGAACAAGGCAGGTCGTTACGATATCCTCTGTGAAGAACTTTGCGGTATTGGCCACTTTGTCATGCGTGGAGCAGTGATTATTGAAACTCAGGCGGAGTATGACGCGTGGCTGGCTGAGCAACCTACATTTGCCGAAACTCAGGCCGTTGCTGCGGCTAATCCGGCAGCTGGTCAGGCACAATACGCTGTTTGCGCGGCCTGTCACGGTGCACAGGGTGAGGGCAACCAAGCATTGAATGGCCCCAAGTTAGCCGGACAACAAGCCTGGTACATCGAAAGACAGCTTAAATACTTCAAACAGGGCGTACGCGGCGGCGATGGCGATATCAACGGTCAAACCATGGCGCCGATGGCAAATATGCTGGCTGATGATAATGCCATTCGAAACATGGCAGCCTACATCGTTTCGCTTCCTGACACTCCTGCTGCCGAAACAGTTAGTGGAGACATTGCTAATGGTTACGACATTTACGATCGCAACTGCGCGGCTTGTCACCTGGATAACGGTGAAGGTACTTGGTACACAGATGCACCAAAGCTTGCAGGTATGAGTGATTGGTATTTCGTTACACAAATTAGCAATTTCCGAGCAGGCATTCGTGGTTTGCATCCTAGTGATGACTACGGTGAGCAAATGGTTGGCATGGCGACTGCAATGTCAGGGCTCGAAGAAATTGAAGACGTAGCGGCCTATATCAATACATTGAGATAGAGCGCTTACGAATTTATCTAAATTAGAAAAGATAGTTAACGAATTTAGCCATCGCTGGCTGATACAAAGATTATAGAGTTAGGAGGTTTTAATGGCTTACGTACCACTGGCTGATCAAGATGCCGAAACGGAAATGCATCATCCGCATAGCTGGGTTACAAAATACGTTTGGAGCCAAGATCACAAGGTTATTGCCATTCAGTACGGTGGCATCGCGATTGCGGTTGGTTGTGTTGCATTGGTGTTATCGCTGCTTATGCGCATGCAATTGGGTTTCCCAGAAACATTTGACCTGATTGATCCAAGTTCCTACTACCAGTCAGTGACCATGCACGGCATGATCATGGTTGTTTATCTCTTGACTGCCCTGTTTTTAGGTGGCTTTGGAAATTATTTGATTCCGCTTATGTGCGGCGCTAGAGACATGGTTTTCCCTTTCCTCAACATGTTGAGTGTTTGGGTTTATCTATTGTCAGTTTTGATTCTGATGGCTAGCTTCTTTGTTGGGGGTGGGCCCACCGGGGCCGGATGGACGTTGTATCCACCGCAAACATCCATGGCTGGAACCCCTGGTAACGGCATGGGCATCATCTTGATGCTGGTTTCTTTGGCAGTTTTCATCGTTGCCTTCACTATGGGTGGTTTGAACTATGTGACTACAGTTTTTCAGTATCGCTGTCGTGGATTAACCATGATGCGTCTTCCTCTTTCTGTGTGGGGAATTCTTGTTGCCACCATACTAGGTCTATTTGCATTCCCGGCGTTGTTAGTTTCTGCAGTTATGATGCTTTTCGATACTCTGCTAGGCACGAGTTTCTTCATGCCAGCGATTATCGAATCGGGTACACCTTTAGATTACGATGGCGGCAGTCCGATTCTGTTCCAGCATTTGTTCTGGTTCTTCGGCCACCCTGAGGTGTATATCGTAGCGCTCCCTGCATTTGGGCTGGTCTCTGACGTACTTTCCACTCATGCCAGAAAAAATATCTTCGGTTATCGCATGATGGTTTGGGCGATCATCGCCATCGGTGGATTAAGCTTCATCGTTTGGGCACATCACATGTACGTAAGTGGCATGAATCCTTACTTTGGCTTCTTCTTCGCCACGACCACTCTAATTATTGCGGTTCCAACGGCCCTTAAAGTGTACAACTGGGTGCTGACGCTTTGGGAAGGAGATATCCGACTCAACGCCCCCATGTATTTCGCCATCGGTTTTATCTTCACATTTATTCACGGCGGCTTAACTGGTTTGTTCCTGGGAAACGTGGTGATCGACCTACCACTTTCCGATACCTATTTCGTAGTTGCTCACTTTCACATGGTGATGGGTGTATCTCCGGTACTGGTATTATTCGCAGCACTGTATCACTGGTATCCCAAGGTGACCGGCCGTATGTACCATGAAGGCATGGCCAAAGTGCATTTCTGGTGTACTTTCATTGGCACTTACGCGATCTACCTGCCAATGCATTATCTTGGTTTCCTCGGTGTCCCGCGTCGTTACTACGCAATGGGAACCACAGATTTTATTCCTGAGTCTGCGCAAGATTTGAACACTGCAATTACAATCGCGGCACTGTTTGTTGGTGTTTCTCAGTTGTTGTTCTTCATCAACATCTTCTGGAGCCTACGTAACGGCAAGGAAGCAGGTCCAAACCCTTGGGGTTCGGCCTCACTGGAATGGCAAACACCTGATACTCCGCCAGCACACGGCAACTGGGGTGATGAACTACCGACCGTTTATCGCTGGGCCTATGACTATAGCGTACCAGGTGCACATCAGGATTTTATTCCACAGAATACTCCTGAGAGCGAAGAGCCTACTGTTGATGATCAGCACTTCGACCCTGATCATGACGTCTCCAAGGCAGATCTATGAGCCTGTTTAAACAGCTTACGGATAAACCCTGGGAACGAAAAGGTGTAATCGGCGGACTTCGACCGGAGGGAGTTTTCGAATCGCCTCCGGAGAGAGTAGCCCTTGGCTTATTCTTGACAGTAGCATCTGTAATTTTCTCTTTGCTGGCGGTTAGCTATGTACTACGCATGTCACTGCCGGATTGGACGCCACTGGCAGACCCGTCTCAGCTTTGGCTAAATACTGCTTTGCTTGTTATAAGCAGTGTTTTGTTTCAGTGGGCTCGAAATACCGCTAACGCTGGCAAGCAGAAAAATTTAATGACCGCCTTTGTCGGCGGCGGCGTGTTTGCGCTGTTATTCATTGCAGGACAAATGCTTACTTGGGATAACTTGCAAGCTTCGGGTTATTTCATGGCATCTAACCCAGCAAACTCATTTTTTTATCTGCTGACAGGAATACACATCGCTCATCTGTTAGGTGGACTTTGGGTTTGGAGTAAGAGTTCAATTCGATTGATATCCGGCGGCAAGCCCGAAGATCTTCGCCTGAGTATCGAGCTTTGTACTTTATATTGGCACTTCTTGCTGATTGTGTGGTTGATAATGTTTGCGATGTTATCGAACACCTAAGTCATTGAGCACTGAAGAATTTAGAGACTAATTAGAACGTTAATAGGAAACAAGAATGAGTGAAGCAGCAGTTAGTGAAGCAGGCCCTACGCCTGGAGTTGACGGCTTAGTCGACGATTGGAGCGCTGATAAACAAACCTATCACGTGCCTTGGGGCAAGGCCATGATGTGGATATTCCTGGTAAGTGATACTTTTATTTTCACTTGTTTTCTTACCGGCTATCTCAATGTTCGTTTAACAACGACTCAGCCATGGCCGCCACAGAGCGAGATTTTTGCTTTGTCTTTTGGTGGTGATCCAATTCCGCTGATTCTTATCGCGATCATGACCTTCATATTGATTACCAGCTCCGGCACCATGGCACTGGCGGTGAATTTCGGTTATCGCAGAGACAAAGTTAAGACATTTTGGTTTATGGTTGCCACTGCCGCCTTTGGTGCATCCTTCGTCGGCATGCAGGCATTTGAGTGGAGCAAGCTTATCCTCGAAGAAGGAGTACGCCCTTGGGGTAACCCATTCGGGGCACCACAGTTTGGTTCTGTATTTTTTATGATTACAGGATTCCACGGCTTACACGTATCAGCTGGCGTTATTTACTTGTTGACCGTCGCCTTCAAAGTTAGGAAAGGTCATTACGAGAAAAAGGGTTATGAGATTGTGGAGATTGCCGGGCTATATTGGCACTTTGTGGATCTTGTTTGGGTATTCATTTTCGCATTTTTCTACTTATTGTAAGAGGGGACAGAGATGTCATCTGAAGCAGGTCAACAACATCCTCTAGGGATTTACTACAAAATTTGGGTTCTTCTGTTCGTACTGAGTTCATTCTCCTACGCGGTTGACTTTTTTAACATACAGGGCGGTATGCGCTGGGGCTTGGTTATATTATTTATGCTCCTGAAGGCCGGCTTTATCGTCGCGATATTTATGCACGTGATGTGGGAGCGATTGGCTTTAATATTTACCATCCTTGGCCCGCCGATTGTGCTTCTATTATTAATCGGCTTCATGTCGGTAGAAGGATTTTATACTTCCGGCACCCGGTATCAGTACATGGGGCACGATCCGAATGCCGTTGCACTCACTCCCAGTGATCTACACGGCGGTGAACATGCTGAGGAAGAGCATGTTGAAGAAGCTCACTAAGTAAGATTGTTGAGAGTAAAAAGGCCGCTAAGCGGTCTTTTTTTTGCTGCCGGTTATTCAATTAAGAATGATCTCGAAGCTGCGAGATAATATTAACCGTGCTTGGTCTAACTCCTCTCCAAAGCGCGAATGCTTCCGCGGCCTGTTCCACTAACATCCCTAGCCCATCGATACTCAGCCCTGCTCCATGCTTTTTCGCCCACTGAACAAATACCGTATCAGTATCGGCGTACATCATGTCATAGCAGCAACAGTCCTTCGCTAACAGCCTTGCATCAATATCCAGCATTTCTCCCTGCAAACTAGATGATGTCCCATTAATAACTAGATCGTAACTTCTACCGCTATTCGCAACCTCATCCAATTCTTGATAGGACATTGCCTGCAAGTTAGCCATCCCCGCAAAAGCATCAAGAAGTTGCGCAGCCTTGGACACAGTCCGGTTTACTACTGTTATGCTGGCTGCCTGTTCATCTATTAAGGCAGCCAGGACTCCACGCACTGCACCGCCCGCCCCAAGTACAAGAATATCTCGGCCTTGAATCTTAAATTGGTGGTTCAGTTTAATGTCCGTGACCAGCCCAATGCCATCGGTATTTTCTCCACAAATCTGTCCTTCAGCATCGAGAAACAATGTATTCACTGCCTTCGCCAATTCCGCTCTTGGGGAACAGCTAGCGGCGAGCTTAAACGCCTTTTCTTTGAAAGGGACCGTAACATTTAGCCCTCCACCTCCTTTGGCGAAAAATTCGATTACGAAGGCATCAAATTCACTTTCTTCCAAAGGAATTGCTGAGTAACTCATGGTCTGATCAAGCTGTTTAGCAAATAGAGTATGAATTAGGGGGGATTTGCTGTGGCTAACCGGATTGCCGACGACTGCGTAATTGGACACGACGCTTGTTCTCTTATTGGTAACAAGTTTTAGTAGCGAGTGAGAAGGTTACACCCATTCCCTTGGTTTCAGAAATTCAGTATAAAGTTTCTCTTCTTCGCTGTCCTTCTCTGGCTTCCAATCGTAAATCCAGCGTACCACCGGTGGCAGGGACATTAATATGGACTCTATGCGTCCGACTCCCGACTGCAGACCAAATATTGTGCCTCTATCGTAGACTAGATTAAATTCCGCATAGCGGCCACGACGGTACTCCTGAAACTGCTTATTCCTATCGGTATATGCTATGCCTTTTCGTTTAGCGACGATTGGTAGATAGGCATCCAGATAGCTGTTTGCCATTGATCTGACGAATTCAAAACTACGTTCAAAACCCAATTCATCGAAGTCATCGAAGAACAGGCCTCCTATACCGCGGGGCTCGTTTCTATGTTTTATTTGGAAATAGTCATCGCATTGCTTTTTGAAAAGCGGATAGTAGTCAGCTCCAAATTCAATGCAAGCTTGCTTGGCCTGCTGGTGCCAATGCACGCAGTCCTCTTCTATCCCGTAATAGGGGGTTAGGTCATATCCTCCTCCAAACCACCATGCTGGTTCTTCTCCGTCCTTTTCTGCAACAAACAGCCGAAAATTAGCATGCGAAGTGGGAACAAACGGATTGAGTGGATGGATAACTAATGAAACGCCCATTGCCTGCCAAGCTCTACCGGCAAGATCTGGCCTGGTAGCGGTCGCAGAAGCCGGCATAGCATCGCCGAACACATGGGAAAAATTCACGCCGCCCTTTTCAAACACCGCACCATCGCTAATCACTCTGCTAATTCCGAAACCACCTTTTTCTCTATCCCATCGATCAGTCTGAAAATCAGCCGCAGGATCGAGGCTTTCCAAGTTGCTGCAGATTCGCGATTGCAGATCTATTAGGAATTTCCGTACTTCTTCGGTTTCAATTGCACTCAATTTTTTGTCCTCTCACGACACTTTCTTGTCTGCTTTTTCCTGAACTCTTAGCGTATAACACTGCCCGAAATTAGGTCTCTCATTTCCGAGGGCTTGTCTGCCTGGCCTAATTCACCCGGAATAATGTAGTCAATACTATCTGCAAATTTCTCTGCAAGTATTAATCTAGATCTAATTTCTGCCTCACCTGCTTTGTTTGCCGATGTCGACACGATGGGTGCTCCGAATTGAGAGCACAGTTCCTGCACTAGTGGATGCGCGCTTACTCTCACCGCAACAGACTGATGGCTGCCCTTGATCCATGCAGGGACTAATCGATCCGGGTCGGGAATTAGCCAAGTTGTATGACCGGGCCACGATGAATTAAGCGTCTCTCGTTGGCTTGAACTCAGCCCTTGCAGCAGACTGGCGAACTGTCCTGTGTTTGCCCCGACTAAAATCAATCCCTTTTTTTTGGGTCGATCTTTCAGCCTGAGAACCTTGTCGACGGCTTCCTCGTTATTGGGGTCACAACCCAGGCCCCAAACAGCTTCGGTGGGGTAGGCGATAACGTTGCCCTTTTCCAAATGCTGGCAAGCTAGTTGAAGGTTTAGCTTGTCCACGGCCTAGTCTCGCTTTTTGGCGATAATAGAAAAGGCGACATAAGGCCCGTTTCGATTACGCCTATTTGAGTGAATCCTGCAATGCCTTATCTTGGGCCTGTACTTTTTCAGCATTGGCGCTGCGCTCGGCTTTAACCCTTGCTGCCAATTCCGGATCAGCCAGTGACAGTATTTGTGCTGCCAGATAAGCGGCATTCTTCGCGCCGGTCTTGCCTATAGCGACCGTAGCCACCGGTATTCCGGCTGGCATTTGAACTGTTGAAAGCAGCGCGTCTAGTCCACTCAATGGCCCCGAATCAATAGGTACGCCAATAACCGGCATGGTGGTATGTGCAGCTGTGGCGCCAGCAAGATGTGCCGCAAGCCCCGCACCTGAGATAAATATTTGGCAGCCCCTTGCTTCAGCATCACTGATATAGTTCTGGGTAACACTAGGAGTTCGATGAGCCGATGTGATTTTGATTTCGTACCTAATCTGAAGCCGCTTCAGGACATCCGCGGCAGATTGCATGACGGTAAGGTCGGACTCGGATCCCATCAGGATGGCTACAAATGGACTACTCATAATTGCTAAATCCTAGAAAATAACGAAAGGAGGAAACTACATCAGACCGCTTATCTATGCAAGAAAACTAGGGACCCTCTACTTAACTCCAAACTGCCTCTGGCTTTTGGCTTGTTCCGAGGTTGAGGCGTCTGTTTGAAGGCATGGTCGGCCTGTCGAGAACAGACAACGAAAAGCTGCTGCCCCGAAGGGCGCGACTTCAAGCGCACATCTTCGTCGTTGCCGTTTTTGCTAAGGGAATGACCATTGGCGGCAAACGGCGTCTAGAATCCGTGCGCTTCAGGTCACGCTGAGGTGTTGGAGTTAAGCAGGGGGTCCTTGGCTTTGACGGTAATAGCGCCCTCCCTCTAGACGAATTGAACCTGCCATTTCCAGCTGCATTAATTGCAAATTAAGCTCCTGAATATCCAGCTGGGTATCTTCAAGTATCGATTGAAAAAGGCAGCCATCACTACCGATGGAGTTTAGTAGCATGTCGTCTGTGATCGACTTTTTTTGAGTATTGGTTTGCTCAGCGCCACTGCCGATGCTCGACTCCGCCTTTAAATATTCGCCTTGTCCAAGTTCTTCGAGAATATCTATTGCCTGTTCCACGAGCTTTGCCCCCTGTTTGATTAGTCGGTGACAGCCTCGACTCTGTTGACTGCTAATGGGCCCTGGAAAAGCGAACACCTCGCGGTTCTGCTCTAATGCGAAACGCGCAGTAATAAGCGACCCACTTCTCGAATTTGCCTCAACCACCAGGGTGCCTAAACTCATTCCGCTAATAATGCGATTTCGACGCGGAAAATTATGTGCAAGAGGGGGGGTATCTAAAGAGAACTCTGATACCAAGGCTCCGTTTTCGCAAATTTGCTCTGCCAGGTCTCTGTTTGCCGATGGGTAAAGTCTATCGGCGCCCGTTCCCATCACGGCGGTGGTTGAACCAGCACGATCTAATGCCCCTTTGTGCGCTTGTGTGTCCACACCCATCGCTAGCCCGCTGCAGATTTGTAGTCCCACCGCGCTTAATTCCTGTGCCATCCAGTAAGCATTTCGTCTTCCGTAAATGGACGCCTTGCGGCTTCCAACTATGGAAAAATGGGTAGTTGCCAAGCTTGTAAGCTTTCCTCTTACATAGAGTATTGGTGGTGCTGTATCTATCTCTCGCAGGAGCACTGGATAGTACTGGGATTCGAAACAGACAATAGTATTCTTAGGATGAGTACACCAATTAAGGTCACCATCAATCTTCAATTGGGTTCGTGCACAGTGGCGAATGTTCAGAAGCGCTTCTATTTGTGTGTTGCAAAGTCCCAGCTCCCGGAATCGTGACGCTGAGGCATTGAGTAATCGGTCCACAGTTCTAAATTCACTCAAGAGTCGGGAGAATATAGTGACACTGATGCAAGGGCTGTGAAAAATCCGCAGGTAATGCAGATAGGTATCCGGATCCATAGTTCATCCATGAGCAATGGGACAGGTATAACCAGACTCCCTAAATTCGAAAGCCTTTCTGGTAAATCAACTTATTAGCTAAGGTTTGCTAGCGCGGCAACTAGGCTGCAATGATTAGTCTAGTTTAGGAAAAACAAAAGACTAAATTTAGGGGCTAACCACTTCGTCATAAAGCTCCGCAGGTTGAGTGCTGGAGAGTATCACTGCATAACTGAGTCGTTGGAATGTCTTGTAAACCAGCAGTGTGCCGATTTCATTGCCGGGGATCGAGAGGCTGTCCTGGTTGAACAGTGTGCGCATTCGCTCGCGGAAAGACATACGACTTCTTGCGACTTCATCCGTCATCTGCGTACCAGTCTTTTGAATTGACAATATATCACCAACAACCAGGTTATCCTCAGTGCCCAAGTCTATAACCACAGTATCTAATTGCGAGGCCAGAGTTTCCTCCCCAAGAAAAGCTACAATCTGACCCGCCATATTGGCCGTTGGTTCGGTAGGAAAAATCGTGGCGCCAATACTAGATGTCTCCCTAATTAGTAAGCGGTCACCAACTTGTATTTCCTTGGTACCATTGTTCACTAGCAATTTTCGCATGTCCGGCGCTACGTTCTCGATGATACTGGCAAAGCCTAAATATTCAATCTCAAAGCCAAGTACTTCCTCTTCGGTTGTACTTAGTAAGCCAAAGGCGCGCTTTCTGGTTTCCCCTTGGCCGTAGTAAGTCTGTCCCGGGCGGTAAATCTCAAACGATGTTGTTCCTATAAGAAAGGTACCGCGAGCAAATATCTCATCCCCCGTACCAATAGCTAAATTGTCGCCGATATTGGCTACGATGTAGGGTGCGGAATCATATTCGGCCTGACTAATGATGCGGTTCTTCGTAAAACTATTTTCGATGGCTTCTAAGGGAATCGCTGGAATGGCGCTTTGCAGGGGTTCCTCTCGGACCTGTGGCGATACCCTGGCCACATCTCGATCGCCTCTTTGTACAAAAATTCGTGGAGTTCCACCCAGTAGACTGAGCTTCAGGGTGTCACCTGGATAGATCAGGTCAGGATTGTCCAGATACTCATCGGGTTGCCATAACTCCCCCCAACGTTCAGGATCTCGCAGGAACTGGCTGGCTATATTCCACAACGTGTCGCCTTCTTGTACGAGATAGCTACTGGGGTAGTCAGTTACAAGCAGACTAGTCTGGCCATTTGCAGACATCAGCGGACTTAAACTGATAATGCTTAAGGCCAATGTTAAAAGAAGTTGCCTGAATCCCAGATATTTCATTATAAGTATTCCGCGCTAAAAAGCGTTGAGTTGATATGTTAGCAATACGGTATAATTATCACTAGAAGCAGTTCACATACTGCACATTACACCATTTATGCAGGCTGTCGAGACTATGTCAATTTTGCAAATTCTGGAATTCCCCGACCCCAGATTAAGGAAAATAGCCGAACCCGTTACTGTTTTCGACGCAAAACTCGAAGTCTTGATCGAAGATATGATTGAGACTATGTACGAGGCGCAAGGAATTGGGCTTGCCGCAACTCAAGTGAACGTACATAAACGGCTTTTGGTAATAGATGTATCGGAAAATAGGGATAGTCCTCTAGTGTTTATTAATCCAGATTTCGAGATTATTGACAGTGAACTTTCCGAATACGACGAAGGTTGTCTATCAGTGCCTGGATTTTACGAAACCGTAGCACGACCGAGTTCGGTCAAAATCGAAGCCCAGGCGTTAAACGGCGAAAATTTTGAACTCACTGCCGAAGGTTTATTAGCTACCTGTATCCAGCATGAAATCGACCATCTTAATGGCAAGTTATTTGTCGATTATCTCAGTACACTGAAAAGACAGAGGATTCGCAGTAAGCTCGAGAAAGATCAGAAGAAGTCTGCCTGAGCTCATGGGAAAATTGCGAATCTGTTTTGCAGGAACTCCTGCTTTTGCTGCTGCGCATTTGCAAGCCCTGTTGAATGCAAATCATGATGTTGTTGCTGTTTATACTCAGCCTGATCGGCCTTCTGGTCGCGGGAAGAAATTGCAAGCCAGCCCGGTTAAGCAAATTGCGTTAGAGAATGCTCTTCCTGTTTATCAACCCGCTACTCTGAAGCCGGCCAAAGAGGCCTCTGCACTAGCCTCTCTAAATATCGATCTACTGATTGTCGTTGCTTATGGATTAATTCTTCCAAAATCAATTCTCGATATCCCCAAGTTCGGATGCTTGAACGTTCACGCTTCCTTACTGCCACGCTGGCGGGGAGCCGCACCAATCGAGCGCGCGCTATTAGCAGGTGATAAGGTGTCGGGTGTCACTATTATGCAAATGGATGAGGGGCTAGACACTGGCGCCATGTTGGACAAAGAAGCTGTGGCCATAGATCCTCAGGACAACCGCCTGGATCTGGAACAGAAGCTGATAACAGCAGGGCAAACCGCTTTACTGCGCACACTCGAAAACTTGCAGGATTATCGTGAAAACGCTGAATTACAGGTCGATGCAGAAAGCTGCTACGCGGCCAAATTAGACAAGGCCGAGGCCTTGATTGATTGGAGTCTTCCCGCAGAGAATATTGATCGACTTATACGAGCCGGCATAGGTAGAACGCCAGCCTACACTTTTCTGGGTGAACAGCGCCTTAGAATTATCGAAGCGAAAGTTTCTAGCGAACACTTTCAATCGAAACCTGGCAGCATAGTTTATAGTGGTAAACAACACTTTACCGTTGGCTGTGGTACCTGCTCACTTGAGGTGTATTGTGTGCAGCAACCTGGAAAAAAACCTACAGCAATCCAAGCTATTGGAAACTCACGCCCAAACTATTTCAAAGTTGGCGCTCAGTTTTCATCCGTTGAATCCAGTCGAAAATGAGCAATTCCAATAGCAGAGCCATTGTAGCAAAAATTCTAAGTGACTTGCTAAGCAATCGGGGCTCACTAGCGACGCAGCTCAGCAAACACAAAGAACATCCGGAATTTGGCCTAATTCAGGAAACTTGTTATGGCAGCTGCAGATGGTTTTTTTTGCTAGAGGCGATACTCGAGAATTTGCTAAACAAGTCCCTCAAGAAACAAGACCTGGATCTCAAATGTCTGATGATTTGCACACTCTATCAATTGCGAGAATTAGAAATCGCAGAATACGCTGTAATCAACGAGGCAGTTTCGGCGGTTGCAGTTTTTAAAAAACCTTGGGCAAAGGGCTTAGTAAATGCGGTGTTGAGAGGTTTTCAGAGAAACAAACTGGATATTGAGCGATCTCTCCTTGCCGAAGATGCCGATTGGCTTTTTTCATTTCCAGATTGGCTTAGATCGGAAATTTCTGCCCAGTGGCCAAATCAAGCGAAGGATATATTCGAGAACAGCAATCAACGACCTCCGATGACGTTGCGAGTGAATACGGCTAAAGCCTCTAGAGAACAATCCCTGGACTGGCTCAGCACAGCGAATATGGCGGCGACCCCGGGCGTATTGAGTGATTCTGCCATTTACTTGAACAAGCCAGCCGCCGTTACCGATATTCCGGGCTTTTCTGAAGGCGCACTCAGCGTTCAAGACGAAGCATCTCAGCTGGTGCCTGGCTTGCTTCAGTTGGAGGCTGGACAGCAGGTGCTTGACGCTTGTGCGGCGCCAGGTGGAAAGACCTGTCACATTCTTGAAAGTGAGCGCTCGCTAACTGGATTAACCTCTATTGACAAGAGCCAATCCAAGTTAGATCGTATTTCTGAGAACCTGCAACGACTGCATTTAAAAGCCGATTTAGTACTGGCAGATGCCAGCAAAATAGAGCGATGGTGGGACGGCAGCCATTTTGACCGCATTCTACTCGATGCCCCCTGCTCCGCCACTGGGGTTATTCGTCGACATCCCGATATCAAATTACTTCGAAAGCTACCTGATATAGAAAAATTGGCGCAAGCTCAGTTGAAGCTTCTAAGCAGCCTGTGGACCTGTTTGAAACCTGGTGGCCTCTTGCTTTATACCACTTGTTCTTTGCTTAGGCAGGAAAACGAAGAAATAATTAGACGCTTCCTGGATTCAGCGGATAGCGCTAAATATGAAGCCATAGCAGCCGATTGGGGAGTAGAATGTGCTTTTGGCAGGCAGCTCTTGCCAGGCACGAGTTTAGGTCCAGATGGATTTTTCTATGCGGTGTTACGAAAAGGTATTGCGTAGATTTTCTAGATTTGCAATTACGATCAATATTGTAAGGCCAGCATGAAGATAATAATTCTCGGCGCCAACCAAGTTGGCAGCACTCTAGCCGAAACTTTGGCAAATGAAGCCAATGACATTACGGTGGTCGATTCTGACACCGAAAAGCTTCGCGAGTTAAAAGATCACATCGATATCGGCACTATCACAGGCCATCCGTGTCTACCTGATGTCTTGGAGCGAGCAGGTGGCCAAGATGCGGATATGATCATAGCGGTAACTGAAAGCGACGAGATTAATATGGTCGCCTGCCGTGTCGCCTACTCCCTCTTCCAGACGCCAAAAAAGATATGCCGTATTCGGGCTTCATCCTATCTAGTAAGCGACAAACTTTTCGGTCAACAAGGTATAGCCGTCGACACAGTAATTAGCCCAGAACTTATCGTTTCAAGCGCCATTGAACGCCTTCTTGATCTACCTGGCTCACTTCAGGTTCTCGACTTTGCCGATGGCAAGGTGCAATTAGTCGCGGTGAAGGCTTATTACGGCGGGCCCTTGGTAGGGCAGGAAATCAGACTACTGCGTCAGCATATGCCTTCTGTTGATACGCGGGTGGCCGCCATCTTTCGTAAGGACCGACCAATTATTCCCGAAGGCTCGACCGTGATTGAAGCAGACGATGAGGTTTTTTTCGTGGCGGCACAGAAAGATATTCGTGCTTGCATGAGCGAACTGCGGCGCATGGACAAACCTTATAAGAGATTGATGATTGCAGGTGGTGGAAATATCGGCATGCGTTTGGCAGAAAGTGTGGAGAGCCGTTATCAAGTCAAAATTATCGAAAGAGATCCTGAACGTTGCAGCTTTCTCTCTGAATCCCTGGATCACGCTATTGTTTTAAATGGCGAAGCGTCGCAACGAGAACTGTTAATAGAGGAGAACATCTCGGACACCGATGTTTTCTTGGCTCTGACAAATGATGATGAGGCAAACATCATGTCATCCTTATTGGCGAAACGGCTTGGTGCAAAAAAAGTGATGGCGCTGATTAATAATCCAGCTTATGTGGACCTTGTTCAGGGTGGGGAAATAGACATTGCCATATCACCGCAGCAAGCAACCATAGGCAGCTTACTTACTCATGTTCGTCGCGGCGATGTCGTCAACGTCCATTCCTTACGCAGAGGTGCGGCGGAAGCAATGGAAGCAATTGCCCACGGTGACCAGGCCTCTTCAAAAGTCGTGGGCCGAGCTATTCAGGACATAGATCTTCCCGAAGGTACTACCATTGGCGCCATAGTTAGAAACGATGAAGTGTTAATTGCCCACGACAATACCGTTGTCGAACCCGATGATCATGTGATCTTGTTCCTTGTTGATCGAAAACGAATTCCTGAAGTAGAACGACTGTTCCAAGTGGGTTTCAGCTTTTTTTAAAGCCAACAAAACTATGCATGCCTCAATCATCGTAAAAATTTTAGGCATCTTACTCATGCTATTCAGTGTGTTGGGTAACTTGCCTCCTCTAATCGTTTCCTTTATTTATGGGGATGGTATGGGCGGTGCGTTTCTGAATTCGCTGTTGATAATTTTTAGCATCGGATTTCTGATGTGGCTGACCACGCTACGCTCACATGCCGAGCTTGGGACACGAGATGGGTTCTTGGTAGTTACCCTGTTTTGGGCAGTTCTGGGTACCGCTGGATCACTGCCTTTTATTTTGTCTTCCGCTGTAGAGCTGTCGATAACTGATGCAGTGTTCGAATCATTGTCTGGCCTTACCACTACCGGCGCTACTGTCATATCTGGCCTGGACGAATTGCCCAAGTCAATCTTGTTTTACAGACAGCAACTGCAGTGGCTAGGAGGCATGGGTATTATTGTTTTAGCCATGGCCTTGCTTCCGATGCTGGGGATAGGAGGCATGCAGTTGTATCGAGCAGAGAGCCCCGGGCCTGTAAAAGATAATAAGTTGGTCCCGCGGTTAGCGGAAACAGCAAAGGCTTTGTGGTACATCTATCTGACTCTGACCATTGTCTGCGCTCTAGCATACTGGATAGTAGGCATGGACCTGTTCGATGCCATCAGCCACAGTTTTACCACTGTTGCGATTGGTGGTTTCTCCACTCATGATCTGAGCATGGGCTATTTCGATAATCCTGCTGTAGACATGGTGGCGATTACATTCATGTTTATAGCCGGGGTTAATTTTGCACTCCATTTTACCGCTTGGCAAAGACGACAAATTAAACACTACCTGGTTGATCCCGAGTTTCAGTTCTATGCGTTTATTCTAGCTTCTGTATCGGTGGTTACGGTCTCGGTTCTGTATTTTTCGGATATTTACTCCGGGTTTTATGAGGCGGCAATAAAGGGTGTATTTCAGGTGGTTTCCATAGCAACTACCACGGGTTTTGCTACCGCCGATTTTAATTCCTGGCCTTTATTTCTCCCCTATATGCTGCTCTACGCCGCCATTATCGGTGCCTGCGCCGGATCCACCGGTGGCGGCATGAAAGTCATACGGATTTTATTGATTTTCAAACAGGGCTTTAGAGAAGTGCAGCGATTAATACACCCGCGAGCAGTAATTCCTATCAAGCTCGGCCGCAATGCAGTGCCCGACCGTGTTGTTGAATCTGTCTGGGGTTTCTTTGCAGTTTATGTAATGGCCTTTATGGTCATGCTATTAGCCCTGCTTGCCACGGGGCTGGATATTATTACCGCATTCAGCGCCGTCGGAGCCTGCATTAACAACCTTGGGCCAGGCTTGGCAAACGTCGCTGTAACTTATGGGCATCTCCCTGCTACCGCTAAGTGGATTTTGTGCTTTGCTATGTTGCTTGGCCGTCTTGAAGTTTTTACTTTGTTGGTGTTGTTTACGCCAATGTTCTGGAAAAGATAGGACGACATTCTCTTCTTTAATTCCTCCACCAAAACGCCTAATCTACCGCACATCTACAAGGTCGAGCATCGCCAATGATTTGGAAAAGATAAAGGCTTCTTGCTTAATTTCACTTATATTGAAACGCCTAGACGCCTGTGCTTCTTTGTAAGCCAATCCTCAATGTGCTGGAAACGCTAGCCCGGTTCTGTTACAAACTCGCCTTATTATTGGCAAAGCTTATCCAACAACTTGCCTACTAAAATTTAGTGCTAATAGAATTTCGCGCCATCTGGCCGACGTCGAAAACGTTTGTACTCCCACTGGTATTGTTCCACCGCCATAAGAACACACTGCTCAACGGTGTGATTCAGGCCCTGAACTGATATTGCCAGATCGTCGCTGTAGATTTGCTGATCGGCCTCGCGAATGATCAATCTAAAACCCTTGCCCTTGGGTAGCCGTTTTGTAAAACCGCAAAACACTCTGGCATTAGATCTCGCAACAAGTTTGCTTACCAAGGTCATGGTTAGGGCTTGTTCGCCAAAAAAATCGGCGAATAGCCCACCTTCTTCATTTGGCACCTGATCGGGAAGAACACCAACCAATTCTCCTGCTTGCAACGCTTTTAATAAAAGTGCCACGCCTTTACGATCGGTGGGTGCTAGCCTAATGCCACCTCTAGATCGAGTCCGCTGCAGCAAGCGATCGAGGGCTGGCAGTTTTGGTGGCTGATACATAAAAGTAGTGTCTATACCTTGGCAGGCATACATGCCAAAGATTTCCCAATTGCTTAGATGAGGGGCCAGCAAGATAATGCCTTGGTTCTCCGCTACTGCGGCATGGAATTCCTCCAGGCCTTCAGTTTCTGTAATCAGAGAAAAAGTCTTATCAAGAGGCAACAGCCAGGACTTCCCCATCTCCATGGCGGTGCTGGCCGTGTTAGAAAGACTGGCTTTGGCCAGTCGTGTTATTTCTGTCTCGCCTAGGTCAGGAAAACAGACTCGTAAATTTTTAAGCGTAGTACCTTTAGCCCTGTTGGGTACCAGAAACAACATTGAGCCCCAAAACGCGGCCAATCCGTAGAGTAAACGCAACGGCAGTCTGGCAGTTATAGAAAGAAAACAGAGCAGGAAAAAATACTTGAACGTGGCGATAACGGTGTCTCACTTATTGCGCGGCAGAGAGGTTTTCCAAGACTGGAAATGGAAGCACAATTCAGGCGCAGACACAATCGCGCCGAATCTTACAAGACAGTACCTATCCAGGTCGCAGGTGGATTAGTTACCGATAATCGAGGATAATTGCAAGCCTTTGACTTCATAGTCATTTAGCATCTTACAAGCAGTCAACACTACCCAAGCAAATCGGCCAGCGCGTGAACACAAAATCGGACAGTAGTACTTTTCAGGGACTTATTTTTTCCTTGCAGCAATTTTGGGCTGCGCAAGGCTGTGTCATCATGCAGCCATTAGATATGGAAGTCGGAGCAGGTACCTTTCATCCCGCCACCTTCTTGCGAGCAATTGGACCTGAGTCGTGGAATACAGCCTATGTGCAGCCCTGTCGAAGGCCTACTGATGGTCGTTATGGGGAAAACCCCAACCGACTGCAGCACTACTACCAATTTCAGGTAATTTTGAAACCTTCCCCCAAGAATATTCAGGAACTTTATCTGGATTCGCTGCGTTCTCTGGGCATTGATATGTTGATTCACGATATTCGGTTTGTGGAAGATAACTGGGAATCACCCACGCTGGGCGCCTGGGGCCTGGGCTGGGAAGTATGGCTGAATGGCATGGAGGTCACTCAATTTACCTATTTTCAACAAGTGGGTGGACTCGAATGTTATCCCGTCAGCGGCGAGATAACCTACGGTATTGAGAGAATTGCCATGTATCTACAAGGCGTAGACAGCATCTATGACATAGTCTGGACAGATGGGCCAAACGGCATCGTTACCTATGGCGATGTATTCAAACAGAACGAAGTTGAGATGTCAGCGTTCAATTTTGAATATGCCGATACCGATGGATTGTTCCGAAACTTCGACGATTGCGAGCGCCAATGTCAGGCCCTTATTGAAAACAAGTTAGCGCTACCCGCCTATGAGCAAGTGCTAAAGGCATCGCACTATTTTAATTTGCTCGACGCCAGGAATGCAATTTCAGTGACTGAACGGCAAAGATTTATTCTTCGCGTGAGAACACTGGCTCGTTCAGTTGCACAGGCCTATTTTGAGAGCCGCAAACAACTAGGCTTTCCATTGGCCAGCGAAAAGCTACGCCAAGAATTTTTGGAAAAATAGTCATGTCGAAACGAGATTTTCTAGTAGAAATTGGCACCGAAGAATTACCTCCAAAAGCACTAAGTACTTTATCGAATTCATTCCGAGCCGAAGTTTTAGATGGTCTAAACAAGGAAATGCTCGACCATTCTGAAATTAAATATTTCGCAACTCCGCGAAGATTAGCCTTGTTGGTTCCTGATCTCGACGAAAAACAAGCAGATAAACCCTCTGAAAAGTTTGGTCCCGCTGTAAATGCGGCTTTCGATATAGATGGTAATCCGACCCCTGCTGCTAGCGGTTTCGCTAAATCCTGCGGCGTCGAAGTATCCCAATTGGCCACGGCGGAAAAAGACGGCATTGTAAAACTTGCATTCTCTTCAACTCAAACCGGTAAAGCGACGCAGGAATTGTTGCCTTCAATTGTGGAAGCGGCACTGGCGAAATTGCCAATTCCTAAGAAAATGCGCTGGGGTGAATCTAGAGACGAATTTGTCAGACCGGTGCATTGGATCGTCATGTTATTCGGTGAAGAAATTATCGAAACCAATATCATGGGTGTAGACTCTGGGCGCGCAAGTCGAGGTCATCGGTTTCACTACCCACAGAGCATTCAGATCGGCAAGGCTAGCGACTATGAGGCCCTATTGGAAAATCCGGGAAATGTAATTGTCGACTTTTCCAAACGCAAAGAACTGATCAGAAGCCTAGTCATTGAAGAAGGCCGCAAACTTGATGCCATCACAGTGGTTGACGAGGCCCTGCTCGATGAAGTGACTTCCCTGGTGGAATTTCCAGTAGCATTGGCCGGTGAGTTTGAAGAATTATATCTCGAGGTACCTTCGGAAGCGCTGATATTAGCCATGAAGTCGCATCAGAAGTGTTTTTACTTGCTGGATAAAGAAGAAAGACTACTGCCATATTTTGTAACCGTTAGCAATATTCGAAGCAAAGACCCGGCTCAGGTTATTGAGGGGAATGAAAGAGTAGTTCGCCCCCGTTTAGCAGACGCAAAATTTTTCTACGATACAGATCGACGGAAGACTCTCGAAAGCAGGCTTGAACAACTTACAAAGGTGGTGTTTCAAGAAAAGCTGGGTACCGTGTATGATCGCAGCCTACGAGTTGCAAGACTGGCCAAATTCGTTGCCGCCAGCATAGGGGAAAACGAAGATCACAGTGAAAGAGCCGCCCTGCTTTCCAAGTGCGATTTAGTAAGCAATATGGTCGGGGAATTCGCCGATCTGCAAGGGCTAATGGGTTCTTACTATGCGAGAAATGACGGTGAACCAGAACAGGTATCCAAAGCCATCAATGAACAATACATGCCCAGGTTTTCCGGCGACTCCTTGCCGACTTCTATCACCGGCAGTATTTTGGCCGTGGCCGACAAACTGGACTCCATTGTAGGTCTGTTTGCTATCGGGCAGCCTCCTACCGGTTCCAAGGACCCATTTGCCCTTCGTCGCTCTGCCATTGGCGTACTGCGTATACTGGTAGAAAATAAAATCGATCTAGACCTTATGGAATGTATAAGCATCTCTGTGCAAGGTTTCGAGGCGATTGACGTTCAACTGGACACTGCTGAAAACGTATTTGAGTTTATGCTGGAACGTTTTCGAAGTTGGTATATCGAAGAAGGTATCTCCAGCAATGTGTTTCAATCAGTGATGGCGCTTAGACCACGTAGACCTTTGGATTTTAGCAAGCGCATTCAGGCGGTAGCTCACTTTGCCGAGCTGGATCAATCAGCGGCCTTGGCCGCTGCTAACAAACGTGTTTCTAATATGCTCGACAAGGTAAATGATACATCTGTGACGGTTGCTATCGATGAGTCTTTGTTTGAAGAAAGCGCCGAGAAGGTTCTTTTTCAAGAACTAAACTCTAAAGAATTAGTCGTGGCCCCATTATTTTCGTCGGGTAAATATACCGAAGGTTTGGATGAACTTGGACAGCTCAAAGATGCTGTCGATAAGTTTTTTGACGATGTGCTGGTTATGTGCGAAGACAAAGCTGTACAAAATAATCGATTAGCCCTCCTTCAAAGATTACGCAGTATCTTTCTGCAGGTAGCCGATATTTCCTACTTGTACTCAAGCTGACCCAAACTCCTTAGAGCGAGTAATCATGAAGATTGTTGTGCTGGATAGGGATGGAGTTATCAATCAGGACTCGGACGACTATATTAAGTCGGCGGATGAGTTAATCCCCATTCCAGGGAGTATCGAGGCCATTGCACGATTAAGCCGAGCTGGCTTTACGGTTGCGGTCGCCACCAATCAGTCCGGACTCGCACGCAAGCTTTTTGATGAGCAGGCACTCTCAGATATGCACCATAAATTATGTTCTATGGTGCAAGATGCCGGTGGCTTGATAAACTGCATTTTCTATTGTCCCCATCTCCCGGATGATCACTGTCAGTGCAGGAAACCAAAAACAGGCTTATTGGAGAAGATCGAGAAAGAGTTAAAATCTACATTGGCGGGGTCTTTCTTTGTCGGGGACAGCCTTAAGGATATTGAATCTGCTCTAGCATTCCGATGTAAGCCTATTCTCGTTCGGACGGGTAAAGGGCACGGAACTGAAAATGAGATCCTGTTGGATAAAACCTTGAGCATTCCCATTTTCGATGACTTGGCTAATGCTGTTACCCAAATATTGGCCTGGCAAGATGCTGAATAGATTATTCCTCGGGGCCAGATCGGCACTTTTCTACCTGGGCTATTATGTTGTCACAATTATTCTGTCTGCTTTCTTTATACTGTTATTTCCGTTTCTTCCTGCGAAAGGAAGGCATGTTTTCGCCAGTATTTGGTGTGGATTTATTCTTGGTTGGCTACGATTATGCTGCGGTGTCAGGTACGAAATTATTGGTATGGAGAATTTACCCGAGGCGCCAACTGTCATCCTTGCCAACCATCAAAGTAGTTGGGAAACCATTCTGTTTTATAAACTAATATTTCCGGTCTCACCCATACTCAAAAAGGAATTAATGGACATACCCTTTTGGGGTTGGTCTATGCGCTTACTCAAACCTATCGCCATTGACAGAAGTAAGCCTAGAGAGGCAGGACGCTCGCTGCTAACGCAGGGTGTTGATCGAATTAAGACGGGTAATACGGTTATCGTTTTCCCGGAGGGAAGTCGTTCGAAGTTTGGTACGGTAAAACGATTTTCCCGCGGAGGAGCTAAGCTGGCACTTGCCGCTAAAACCGATGTCGTGCCAATAGCACATAATGCCGGCTATTGCTGGCCCGCTCGAGAATTTATTAAGCGACCTGGCCTAATAACAGTAGTTATTGGAGAAAAAGTGGTGTCCGCCGATCGTGATGCAACCGAACTTACCTCTGTTGTAGAAAGTTGGATCCGCGAAACCGTCGCTGAATTGGGTTAATCCATTCTGGAATCGAATCTACTGTGGCACTGTGCTATATGTCTAGATTTTCCGCTGCCAAGGCATTTTCTTCAATGAATTCTCGGCGCGGGTCCACTTGATCGCCCATTAAGGTATTAAAGAGTTGATCTGCACCAATGGCATCTTCGATGGTGACCTGTAACATTCGTCTTGTTTCGGGATTCATGGTCGTATCCCAAAGCTGATCCGGATTCATTTCACCAAGGCCCTTATAACGTTGTAGATAATGTCCTTTCATCGCGTCATTTGTTAGCCATTCCATAGCTTCAGCAAAAGATCTAATTTCCGCAGTTTTTTCACCACGCTTAACAAAAGCAGTCTCTTCAATAAGACCGTCCAGGGTTTCACCCAATTCGGTAATTGCTCGGTATTCTCCAGAGTGAAAGAAGTCTCTACTGAAACCATAGATTTTTTCCAGGCCATGTAAGTTCAATTTGGCCTCTGGAAGGAAAAGCTGTCTCTCCTCATCTTTAAAGGTCTGCAGCGTGTAGTTAGTACTTACACCTGGATGCATTTCAGCAAACTTCGTGCTCAATTCCTGTAGCCAATCTTTGACTTTCTGCTCTGACTTAAGATCTTCTTCGGCCAGAGTACGAGTAAAAATCATCGCCTCCAGAATTTCTGTTGGATACAGTCTGGCCAGACGACTGATGATTGCATAGCTGTTGTTGTACTTTTTGACCAACGACTCCAGAGCATCTTCGGTAATACCTGGGGCGTCGGCGTTCACATGCAGACTTGCACCTTCGAGCGCGATTTGAGTTTGATATTCTGCGAGCTCAAGATCGTCTTTCAGGTACTGCTCTTGCTTACCTTTACGAATTTTATAAAGCGGTGGCTGGGCGATAAAAATATGCCCCCTCTCTACTAGTTCACGCATCTGTCGGAAGAAGAAAGTTAAAAGTAAGGTTCGGATATGCGAGCCATCCACATCTGCATCCGTCATGATAATTATGCTGTGATAGCGCAAGTTTTCAGGCGCGAATTCTTCATTTCCAATTCCGCAGCCCAATGCCTTGATCATTGTTCCGATTTCCACAGAACTAAGCATTTTGTCAAAGCGCGCTTTTTCTACATTCAGAATCTTGCCTTTTAGCGGTAAAATCGCCTGGTTTTTACGGTTTCTGCCTTGTTTGGCGGATCCACCGGCCGAGTCACCCTCCACGATATATATTTCGGAAAGTGCGGGGTCTTTCTCCTGACAGTCGGCCAACTTACCGGGAAGACCTGCTACATCTAGTGCGCCTTTGCGACGAGTCATTTCTCGTGCCTTGCGAGCTGCTTCTCTGGCTCGGGCAGCGTCTAACATCTTGCCGACAATAAGCTTGGCGTCTTGAGGGTTTTCCAATAAGTAGTCGTTAAAATGTGAGGCCATTTCCTGCTCGACCACTGCTTTCACTTCTGAGGAAACTAGTTTGTCCTTGGTTTGCGAGGAAAATTTCGGATCCGGCACCTTCACAGAGATGATAGCAGTAAGGCCTTCCCGGGCATCATCACCTGATGTGACAACTTCCTTGCCTTTTTTATTTGCCAACTCCTTGTCAATGTAGCCTTTCAATACTCTAGTTAGTGCTCCACGGAAACCGGCAAGATGAGTGCCACCGTCTCGCTGAGGTATATTGTTGGTATAGGGAAATATATTCTCCTGGTAGGAGTCATTCCATTGCAAAGCTATCTCTACGGTAATACCATCTTCAACTCGCTCAGAATTGAAGTAGAAGGCCTTATTCACCACCGCTTTGTTCTTGTTCAAATAGTCGACGAATGCTTTGAGCCCACCTTCATACTTAAATAAATCTTCTTTGCCTGAGCGCTCATCAGTAAGCCTGATCGCTACTCCAGCGTTAAGAAATGCTAACTCCCGTAACTTTTTAGCCAAAATGTCGTAGTGAAATTCAACATTGGTGAAAGTATCTGTGGAGGGCTTAAAGTGACATTCAGTACCTGAGGCGGTGGTTTCTCCAACTACGGCCAACGGTGCTATAGGTACGCCATGTGCATAGTCTTGTTCATGCACCTTTCCATCGCGACGGATTGTTAACTTCAGTTCTTCGGACAGAGCATTTACTACAGAAACACCTACACCGTGAAGCCCTCCGGAAACCTTGTAGCTGTTGTCATCAAATTTGCCCCCGGCATGAAGAACCGTCATGATGACCTCGGCTGCAGAAACCCCTTCTTTGTGCATCTCTGTTGGAATTCCGCGCCCATTATCAGATACAGTAATTGTCTCACCGATGTGAATGGTTACTCTCACTTCATCACAATGGCCCGCGAGCGCTTCATCTATCGAATTATCAACCAACTCAAACACCATATGATGCAAGCCCGTGCCATCATCAGTATCACCGATATACATTCCTGGCCTTTTTCTCACAGCGTCCAAGCCTTTCAGGACCTTGATACTGTCGGAATTGTATTCAGTTTTCGACTGTTCGCTCATGCATTTACTCCAGGTCTTTGGTTAGCAGCTACTATCGCCTACCATCCCCTTAATATCGGATAATTTGACCAAAAATCAAACCGTTATTGTACCACGTTCCACGTGGAACGTGGTCACATTAGGCGAGTTGGATAGGCAGTCCAGGATAGCTGGAAGCTCTACGCAACTTACAAAAATCTGCCCGCCTAATTCCGCCAACTGACGAAATACCGCCGCGCGGTTTTCTCGATCTAGTTCAGCTGGAAGATCGTCTACTAGGAAAATACAATTGCGATGCAATGCCTGGCTAAGTAATACCCCCTGAGCAATCTTCATGGCGCTAACCAAGATTTTCTGCTGACCTCTGGATAGTATTTCGACTGCCTTGTTGCGGCGTATTCCAAAAGTAAGATCGGCCCGATGAGGGCCATTTTGGGTGGCCCCATAACGAGCATCAATTTCCCGGTTTTCTCTAAGCACCTCTTCAATGTCCTTGTCTTCGTCCCAGCCCCGCTCGTAACCGATTTCCAACAGTTCGGCATCGGCTCCATCCATACTTCGATAGACATCTATGAACAAAGGCAAGAACAATTTGAAATAATTGTTTCTAGCGGCATCTACCTCATTGGCAGACTGACAAAGTTCGGAGTCCCAGGCGGCAATTTGGGAAAAATCAGGATTACGATTCTTAAGCAATAAATTTCTATTAGCTATAGATTTCTTGGTACGCCTCCAATTTGCGACAAAGCTTTGTTCCACGTGAAACACTCCCCAATCCAAAAACTGTCTTCTGGATTTCGGGCCGCCTTCCAATAAGAGAAATGAATTGGCATCGAGTATTTGGACCGGCAGCTCTCTAGCAACGTTTTCCCAATTACGTTGCTTTTCGGAACGGTACTTCAACTGATGGTTTTGTCGACGAGATTTACTTAAACCTATTTGGTTGCCATCTCCCAGCTCCGCGAAAATAACCGCTTCCTCATTCTCGCTGTTAATTAGCGGATCTAGCTTCGCTGTTCGGAACGACCGGCCGCTTGCCAACAAATGGATGGACTCCAAAACGCTAGTTTTGCCAGATCCATTCTCACCATAGAGAATATTGATAGCGGCGGACGGCTCAATATCTAGTTGGAGGATATTTCGGACAGCGGAAATATTGAGCCTTCGGATAATACTCATAAAAGAATGGCCCGCGGCAACGTCTGAAAATTAATAAAGAAAGACTATAGACGCATAGGCATTACGACATAAAGCGCATCGCTGCCTTCTTCTGCTTCTAATAATGCGCTGCTATTTGGGTCAGATAATGTAATGCGAGTATTCTGACTGCTCAAAGTAGAAAGGACGTCAATCAGATAGCTCACATTAAAACCAATTTCCAATGAGTCTCCCTCGTAATCAACGGAAACTATTTCCTCGGCTTCTTCCTGCTCAGGATTGTTAGCAAGAATCTTAAGTTCGCCATTTGACAACAAGACTCGAACTCCGCGGTATTTCTCATTGGAGAGAATGGAAGCTCGGGAGAACGCCTGGCGCAACTCCTGACAATTGCCAATTAATACCTTGTTGCCGCCTTTAGGCAGAACGCGGTTGTAGTCAGGAAATTTTCCATCCACTAGTTTGGAGGTAAAGGTGAAAGCAGGAACGCTGGCTCGAATATGGTTCTGACCAAAAGTTAGGGAAATCTCTCCGTCGGCATCTGTTAGCAATCGGCTTAGCTCCATGATCCCTTTCCTTGGCAAAATTAACTGCTGTGCTTCAGAAATTGGATTACTCATGTCCAGGGTCTCCATCGCCAGTCTGTGCCCATCAGTCGCAACTACTCTCAAATAGTCGGCGGCTACTTCAAATAACATGCCGTTTAAGTAATAGCGTACATCCTGTTGAGCCATGGCGAAACTGGTGCTATCCAGCAATTCTCGAAGTTTGCTCTGGGCCATACTAATTGAAAAAGTATCCGGCTCCTCGTCGACACCAGGAAACTCCGATGCTGGCAAGGTAGTGAGCGTAAACCTACTACGACCAGACTTTATTGTTAGCTTGCTTTCTACTAAAGAAAACTCAAGCAAGGCATCGTCGGATAATGACTTGCAAATATCCAAGAGTTTGCGGGCCGGGACTGTAATGTCGCCAGGCTTGTGTGCCTGATCGACAGTGACACGACCTACCAATTCCACCTCAAGATCGGTCCCTGTCAGTGATAGCTCACTGTCATCCAATACCAGCAATACATTAGAGAGAACGGGCAAGGTCTGTCTTCTTTCTACTACACCACTAACTAGCTGCAGAGGCTTTAATAGTGCTTCTCGCGAAATCACAAAATGCATTTCTTTGCTTTTCCTTATTTTCTGAACTTAGATATTCGCTAAAAGGCACTCAGCTGGATAGCGATCTAAGCAGGTTGTTATAGTCTTCTTGTATATCAATAGAGCTGTGACGCAATTTTTTCACCTGCTTACAGGCATGTAACACCGTGGTGTGGTCTCGGCCACCAAAGGCATCGCCGATTTCCGGAAGGCTATGATTAGTCAGCTCCTTGGAAAGACTCATAGCTACCTGACGCGGCCTGGCGATCGAGCGGTTTCGGCGTTTTGACAACATATCGGCCATCTTGATCTTGTAATACTCGGCCACAGAACGTTGTATATTGTCGATGGTCACCAATTTGTCTTGAAGCGCGAACAGGTCGCGAAGTGCTTCTTTTATAAGCTCCAAATCAATCTTCTGCCCAGTAAAATTGGAATGTGCTATTACCCGCTTCAATGCTCCCTCTAGCTCTCTGACATTGGATCGAAGGCGTTGCGCGATAAACATAGCAACATCATTGGGTAGTTCAATATTACTCAGAGCGGCCTTATTCATTAGAATAGCTGCCCGTGTTTCAAGTTCTGGGGGCTCTACCGCCACAGTAAGCCCCCAGCCAAATCTCGATTTGAGCCTCTCTTCGAGACCATTTATTTCCTTGTGGTAACGATCACAGGTCAGAATAATCTGTTGGCCGCCTTCGAGCAGGGCATTAAAGGTGTGGAAAAACTCTTCTTGGGAGCGCTCTTTGCCGGCGAAGAACTGGATATCATCAATCAACAGGGCATCTACTGATCGATAAAAACGCTTAAACTCGTTAATGGCATTCAGCTGTAACGCTGTCACCATGGTTGCAACAAAAGTCTCGGAATGTAGGTAAACTACCTTGGCACCGGGTTTTTTGGCAACCAAATAATTCCCGATAGCATGCATTAAGTGAGTCTTTCCTAACCCTACCCCGCCGTAAATGAAAAGCGGGTTATAGGCATAGCCAGGATTTTCGGCAACTTGAATAGCTGCCGCTCTAGCGAGTTGGTTCGACTTTCCTTCTACGAAATTATCAAAGGTGTTTTCCCGATTTAAGGCTCCTCTATGCCGTAGTTTGCCTTCAATTACGATATCTACATTGCGCCTATCGGTCTGAGTCGCTATTTGTGGAGTAGAAACTTGACGATTCAGGCCTGGCGAAGCAGGCGCGCTGGGTGTCTCCGGGATAACCGGTGATTTCGCCTGGGGCTGCTGAAAATTTGTAATTCGCGAACTATCTACGGGAAATCCGTTGAAAACCTCCAAGCGAACCTCGAGAAGCTCGCCGCTTGCCTCGGCAATAATCTCTTTTATGCGATGCAGAAATTTCCCTTTTACCCAATCCTGTATAAACCTATTCGGAGCAAAGACGCGTAAAACTGCTGATTCGAGTTCAACATGAAGCGGCCTTATCCAAGTATTAAATTGTTGAGAGGGTAGTTCTGCTTTCAAACAGTCGATGCATTCTTGCCAAATTGCTACAGCCACGTTTTTCTTGCCCGCTTAAATTATTATTTTGGTAACTCAGGCAGCAATTCTAACTACTAGTGTTAGAGTTATCCACTGGCTTCCTGTTGAAAAACTTGTTTTTTCATCACATTTTATTATCTTATTATTCAATAACTTAAACTGTTTTTTCTGGCAAAAGCCGAGTAAAAAAAGACAACTATTCACAGCAATTTTCAATAGCTGTTGATAACAAAACTGTGGATAAGTTGTGATTAAATTCTGGATGAAAAAGAATGCCGCTACCAAGCCAGCAAATCTAGTGTCAGCTCTGGCATTCAGCTTTTATTTATGCCGGTGTGGTGCTGTATTAAAAATGGTATTCCGTTGCATGTTCATACTAAAACTACTAGAATTCGCGCTCCCATTTTCGAACCGCTAATTGTTCGGTTTGTGATTGAAGAATCGGATAAATTGATATGAAAAGAACATTTCAGCCCAGCGTTTTAAAGCGAGCTCGAACCCACGGATTTAGAGCACGTATGGCAACTAAGGGCGGCCGCCTAGTAATAAAAAGGCGTCGTGCTAGAGGACGTGCCAAACTTTCAGCTTAATTTCTGCTTTCTCTGCTGTTCAGTGATTTATTAATCAAATGAGAAGTGAGAACGAAACGTGGCTGAGTTCGGCTTTCCAAAAACTTCTCGCTTGCTAGATGCCGCAGACTATAAAGCTGTTTTCAGCAAAGCTCAGTTCAAAGTCTCCTGTCGCCACTTTCTTGTATTAGCAGCACGTAATGATAGGTCAAATTCCAGATTGGGTTTGGTTCTCGCCAAGAAAAACGTGCCTTTGGCAGTTCAACGAAATCGAGTAAAACGCCAAATTCGAGACGTTTTTCGTCATAACGCGGGGCTGCTTGGCAATCTCGATTTAGTTGTGTTGGCACGAAAAGATGCTGATAAACTGAACAACAAACAGTTGAAACAAACAATCGAGTCTTTATGGCAGGACTTGGACAGCAAGCTGAAACAGTCAACACTGACAAAATAGGGGCGGCGGGAAAACCGTAATCATGTTGGACAAAATACTTATTCGTCTTATCAATGCGTACCAATCTAGCCTGAGTTTGTTAATTGGCAACCAATGCCGGTTCTACCCCAGCTGTTCCCAATACACCAAAGAAGCAATACAACTACACGGTTCACTACGAGGTTCATGGCTGGGAATTCGTCGTATCTGTAGCTGTCACCCCTTTCATGAAGGGGGCTATGACCCCGTTCCCGAAAGCCAAGACTCTAACCGTCAATTGACTAAGTAAGTAGGACACCATGGATTTAACTAGATTTGCCCTGTATTCGTCTTTGGCCATCATCACTTATCTAATGCTGCTGGCATGGCAGGGCGATTACCCGCCCACTATAGACGACGGCAGCTCATCGCAGCTGGAAATTCCACAGATACCTAATGGCGAGAACGCAGTGGCGGCCAGCTCTGACCTGCCCAGCGACCTTCCTTCTAGCGTGTCCACAGCCCCAACAGCCGAATCTAACGACACTCCTACTATTGCAGCGGTGAGCAATGTAGCTGTTCCAAATTCGAATATCTCTGAACAGCTAATCTACATCCATACCGACACCTTTGAAGTCCGAATCAATCCTGTCGGCGGCGATATCGTTTATCTAGCCCTGCCTCTTTATCTTAAGCAAATAGATATTGCAGATGACCCCTTTGTCTTACTGGATAATCAGCCTGGTAGAGAATATATCGCGCAAAGCGGTTTAATCGGCGCTAACGGTATCGACAATGAGGGCCGCGCCCTCTATAGATCAACTTCTAACAGTTATACCTTGAGTGAATCGGCTGATCGCCTGGATGTAGATCTAACAACAACGACTGCAGACGGTGTAGAAGTCATCAAGCGTTACAGTTTTCATCGAGATAGTTACCTGATTGACATTGGATTCATTGTTAATAACAACTCAGCCGCTTCCTTTCAAGCCAATGCCTTTGGTCAGATCAAACGCGACGCCTTCGATGATCCGAGCGATGCAGGTGGATTTGGTAGAACTTATCTTGGCTTTGTCACTACCGTTACCGACGACCCTTATATAGAAATTGAATTCGACGACATAGACGACAATGGCAGTTCAACCTTGGAGACAGCCGGCGGATGGATGGGCTTCAGCCAACATTATTTCGTCACCGCCTGGATACCCGATGTAGATTCGGTGAATCGTTTTACCACAAGAAAAAACGCCACAAATCAATACTACGGTGAATTTACCAGCAGTGCTTTTGAAGTCCCCGCTGGCGAGACAGGGAGCCATACACTCCAATACTATGCAGGCCCCAAAGATCAGTACATCCTTCGGGATATTTCTCCAGGTCTAGACAAAACTATCGATTACAGCTTCCTTTGGTTTATCGCCGGACCAATCTACTGGCTACTATCCAGAATAAATTCCGTGATCGGTAATTACGGCATCTCTATCATTCTGCTCACAGTAGTGGTCAAAGCAACTTTCTACAAATTATCTGAAACTCAATATAAGTCCATGGCAGGAATGCGACGACTGATGCCCAAAATGCAGCAATTGAAGGAGAGTTACGGCGACGACAAGATGAAGATGCAAAAGGCCACTATGGATCTGTACAAGAAAGAGAAGATCAACCCCTTCGGTGGCTGCTTGCCTATGCTGGTACAAATGCCAGTTTTCATTGCGCTGTACTGGGTGCTACTGGAAAGTGTAGAACTAAGACATGCTCCTTTTCTATTGTGGCTTAATGATTTATCTGTACGTGACCCGTTCTTCATCTTGCCTTTGCTTATGGGTGCAACCATGTATTTGCAAACCTCATTGAGCCCGGCACCTGCCGACCCTATGCAGGCCAAGGTAATGAAAATGATGCCAATTATGATGACGGTTATGTTTCTATGGTTCCCAGCCGGATTGGTTCTTTACTGGCTAACCAATGGTGCGCTTGGCATATTGCAGCAATGGTATATCACACGAAAAATTGAAGCGGCCTACGAGGCTAAGAAGGCTAGCTAATGTTTCTTTCAGCTGTTCTGGAGAGATCGCTGCCGTCATAAATAAACATGAACGCTGACATCCATGTCTCAAATAGATACTGATACAGTCTGCGCTATTGCCACTGCACCAGGGCGATCCGGTGTTGGCATTGTTAGAATCTCCGGTCCCCGCACCCTGGCTATCGCCGACAAAATTCTGGGCTTTAAGCCAAAAGTTCGACACGCGCACTTCGCCAATTTCCTCGATGAAAACGATACACACATAGACCAGGGTATAGCGCTTTACTTCTCGTCCCCAAATTCTTTTACCGGCGAAGACGTGATGGAACTGCAGGGTCATGGTGGTATCTATGTACAGCAGGCACTACTAAATCGTGTCCTGCAATTAGGCGCCAGACTCGCTAATCCAGGTGAATTTTCTGAGCGGGCATTTCTCAATAACAAGATCGATCTGTTGCAAGCCGAAGCGATCGCCGACCTGATAGAATCCAGCTCGATGCAAGCAGCACGATCTGCTATGCGAACTCTGCAAGGAGAGTTTTCAAGCAAAATTCAAACCCTGCTTGAGCAATTAATTACTGCCAGAGTTCACGTTGAGGCGAGTATAGATTTTTCCGATGAGGATATTGATTTCGTCTCCGACAATAAGGTGCAGGAATCGCTGCTCTGTATATTAGAATCAGTGGAAGCAACACTTGCTCAAGCAAAGCAAGGGGCTCTTCTCAAAGAGGGCATTAATGTAGTCATTGCTGGCAAACCCAATGCGGGTAAATCCAGTTTGTTGAATGCTCTGTCAGGACTTGAAAGTGCAATAGTCACTGATATTCCTGGGACGACTCGAGATCTATTAACAGAAGAAATTAACATAGACGGACTACCGATACACATTATTGATACCGCTGGTTTAAGATTTAGTGATGACGTGGTCGAACGAGAGGGACTACGGCGGGCGCAAGCAGCAATAGAGCAAGCAGATCAAATACTACTAATAGTAGACAATATCACCGCCGAAGAAGATGTGGAAAACTTGTTATCACCTCTGGTATTACTAACTGATAAGTCGATTAGAGACCTTGAGTACTTAAAAAGGACTACACTGATTTTTAACAAAATTGATTTGTTGGACAATGTGAAGCCTTACATAAACAGTATTAAATATTCAGAGTTATCTATTCCCTGCATCAGCCTTTCAGCAAAACAAGGAATTGGTATCGATCTTCTGCGGAGTTACTTGAAGGATCTAATTGGGTTCAATGCAGCAGAGGAAGGAGCCTTCATAGCAAGGGAGAGGCACCTAACAGCGCTTGTTAATGCGAAACAACTAGTCGAATCGGCAATACAACACATTGCTGCAGAATCACCACTTGAATTAATCGCTGAAGATTTGCGTTTTGCTCAGGCACAGCTGGGTGCAATAACTGGTGAGTTTTCCAGCGACGATTTGTTAGGAGAAATATTTTCTAACTTCTGTGTAGGCAAGTGAAAAAAATTTAATACGTACTATTCGTTTGAACCCTAAAACTTAGACAAACAGTTAAAGGCAGAGTATGTGGGTAACTAGCCTGAATCTCTGGATAAGGCCTGAATAGTTTGGGATAAGAAACAGCCAAGGTGTTTCCTAGAAAACATATACCCGACAACTAATAGGCTATTATTAGTCTATTCAATGCTTATCTACTACATTGCTATTAATATAAGCTACTGATTTTATTGTTTTATTATGTCATATCAACAGAAAATTGAGTTACTATCAATATCAACATCAATACACTATATATACATAACTATAATAAACACCAAGTTAGTTATTAAGTAAATAATTAACTATACGTTTTAAAAATTGGCTTTATACTTGCCAGCCCTCAATTAATGACTGCGCAGCGGAAGTACAGCACAAGTGGAATACAGTAAAACATTTGACGTAATTGTTGTTGGAGGAGGACATGCCGGAACGGAGGCGGCACTCGCTTCGGCACGTCAGGGCGTATCGACCTTACTGGTTACTCACAGTATCGAAACGCTCGGTCAAATGTCCTGTAACCCCGCGATAGGTGGTATCGGTAAAAGCCATCTGGTGAAGGAGATCGATGCCCTGGGTGGTGCTATGGCGAAAGCTGTAGACAGCGCCGGTATTCAATTTCGGGTGCTGAATGCTAGCAAGGGGCCAGCTGTGCGTGCCACCCGTGCACAGGCAGATAGAGTTCTCTACAAAGCGGCTATCCGTGAGATTCTTGAACAGCAGGACAATCTTTCTTTATTCCAACAAGCTGTTGATGATCTGTTGATTGAGGAAGACGAGATAAAAGGCGTCATCACTCAGATGGGCATGCTGATCAGGGCATCCAGAGTTGTTCTAACTACTGGAACATTTCTAGGCGGGAAAATACATATCGGCCTGGAAAATAGTGCAGGCGGCCGGGCGGGCGACCCTCCAGCAATTGCGCTCGCGAAACGACTAAGAGAATTGCCTTTTCGAGTTAACCGTTTAAAGACAGGCACGCCACCGCGAATTGACGCGGATTCTGTCGATTTTTCAGCGATGCAGGTTCAAGCGGGTGATACGCCGGTGCCGGTAATGTCCTACTTAGGAAAAGAGTCAGATCACCCTGCGCAAATTAATTGCTACATAACCGCTACTAACGAAAAATGCCATGAAGTGATCCGGGGTGGTCTGGATCGATCTCCTATGTATACCGGTGTAATCGAGGGTACGGGTCCACGTTATTGTCCATCGATCGAAGACAAGGTGATGCGCTTTGCAGATAAATCCTCTCATCAAATTTTTGTCGAGCCTGAGGGCTTAAACACGAAAGAACTTTATCCCAATGGTATTTCGACAAGCTTGCCCTTTGATGTTCAACTAAAGATGGTTCGAGAAATAAAAGGGTTCGAGAATGCTCATATTACTCGTCCAGGCTACGCTATTGAGTACGACTTTTTCGATCCGCGAGATCTAAAATATTCGTTGGAGACGAAGTTCGTAAAAGGTCTGTATTTTGCGGGTCAGATTAACGGTACAACCGGCTACGAAGAAGCCGCTGCCCAGGGTTTGTTGGCGGGTCTCAACGCAGGTCTTGCTACGCGACGCAAAGAAGCATGGTGTCCTCGCCGAGACCAAGCCTATATAGGAGTCTTGGTTGACGACTTGATCACTCTTGGGACCAACGAGCCTTATCGAATGTTTACCAGCCGGGCGGAATATCGATTAACTCTGCGTGAGGATAATGCCGATTTACGTCTCACCGAAAAAGGCCGAGAATTGGGTCTTATCTGTGACCAGCGCTGGGAATTTTACAGCAAGAAAAAAGTTAAAATCGAAGAAGAGTTGAAACGCCTTCGTGGTACTTGGGTGCAACCCAATACTGAAATAGCGCAAAGAATTAATCTTCTGCTAGAGCAGCCAATCGCGCGTGAGTACAATTTGGCTGACTTATTGGCACGACCAAGAGTAGAGCATAAGACCTTAACCGAAGCCTTTAACGGAGTGCCGTATTCGACCCTGGAACTATCAGCTGCAGATATTCAAGCAGCTCAGCAGGCCGAAATTCAGATCAAATATCAAGGCTATATTGACCGACAAGAAGACGAAATTGAGAGACTCAAAAAACAGGAAAACACTCACCTGCCAGCAGACTTTGATTACCAGCAGATGCAAGGTTTGTCGAATGAGCTGAAACAAAAACTCATCGATACCAGACCAGAAAACATTGGTAGAGCATCACGTATCCCCGGCATCACGCCAGCGGCTATATCCCTGTTACTGATCTACTTGAAAAAGTACCGAGCAGTAAATCGCAAAGCAGGGTAGGCTTAGGCACGCCACGGTAATTATTGATGTCACAGTCAATCCGAGAGGAGTTGGAACAAGGAATTGAAGCGCTGTCTCTAAACTGTAGCGAAGAGATGATGCTGTGTCTGATGGCTTATATTGATCTACTTAAAAAATGGAATTCCACGTATAACCTGCTAGGTGGGAACGAGATTGAAGGGCTAGTTTCCCGACACATTCTAGATAGCCTATCGATTAATTCCTATTTGCAAGGTTCACTGATAGCTGATATTGGCGCCGGTGCCGGATTACCGGGCATTCCCCTAGCTATCCTCAACCCCGGAAAACAATTCATATTGGTCGACAGTAATGGCAAGAAAACTCGCTTCATGTTTCAGGCAAAACTCCAGCTGGGACTGGATAATATTTCTGTCGAAAATTGTCGAATAGAGCACTATCAAAGTAACCAGCAAATTGATATGGTGATGTGTCGTGCGTTCTCTACACTCGCGGGTACCGTGGCAATGCTGCAAGCAATATTCTCCAACGAATGTAAATTGTTGGCGATGAAGGGGCAATATCCAGAGAACGAAATTACGAATTTGCCAGATGGTTTTAAGGTGATAAAAACCACCAAACTTAAAGTTCCTGGTAGTGATTCACAAAGGCACATCATCGAAGTGATGCGCGATAAGAGTTTGGTTAACGGTCCTGGCACTGGACCCCATGAAGTCGTCTGAATAGAGGTTGGGAATATCAACGTGGGCAAAGTTCTGGCAATAGCAAATCAAAAAGGCGGAGTTGGTAAAACCACCACTTCGGTAAATCTAGCCGCATCGCTTAAATTTACTCGAAAGAATGTACTGCTGATCGATCTGGATCCTCAAGGCAATGCCACTATGGGAAGCGGTATTGATAAGTCTGGTCTAGATAATTCTATTTACGAAGTGCTCATGTTGCAGTCTAGCTTCGATGAGGCTGTACTCAGCCCAGAAGATTCTGGATATGATCTATTGCCAGCTAATGGTGATCTGGTAGCCGCTGAGATAGAGTTAATCGGCGAAGACAATCGAGAACTTCGCCTGCGTCAGATTATCGATGCAGTACGCCATCGTTATGATTATATCGTCATAGATTGTCCACCTTCATTGAACATGCTCACCGTCAATGCCTTGGTAGCTGCCGACGGTGTAGTGATACCAATGCAGTGCGAATACTATGCGTTGGAGGGTTTGTCGGCCTTAATGGACACTATCAATGCCATTCGTGACAGCTTTAACCCAGAACTAAAAATCGAAGGAATCCTACGAACAATGTATGATCCTCGGAATAAGCTAACCTCCGAAGTAAACGGGCAGCTCATTAGTTACTTTGGTGATGCAGTTTACCGAACCGTGGTACCTAGAAATATTCGCTTGGCGGAAGCGCCCAGTTATGGCAAACCTGTGCTGCAGTACGATAAGCAATCCCGGGGAGCGATTGCCTATCTTGCCCTGGCAGGTGAATTATTAAGGCGCAATGATGAAGCTGCTGCTAGAGCTATTGGTTAACCGAGGGAGCAAACAGCCCGATTACTTGAGCCCAGGTGTAAGATGACAGACAAGAAAAAGCTCGGCAAAGGCCTTGATGTGCTCCTCTCGCGAGGGAGCACAGAAACAATGGCCAGCCTGTTGGGCAAGCCTAAAGATCGTTCTACCTCCCAGGTTACCGCTGAAAAAGATGGAGACCTCAAGAATATTCCGCTTGAACTCATCCAACGCGGTAAATACCAGCCTCGAACCGATATGCATGAGGAGGCATTGCAGGAACTTGCTAACTCAATAAAGGCCCAAGGGGTGATGCAGCCCATTGTAGTGCGCCCCATATCCTCAGACAAATACGAGATAATCGCCGGTGAGCGCCGTTGGCGAGCCACACAGATAGCTGGACTAGACACCATCCCAGCTATTATTAAGCCAGTGGGGGATGAGGCAGCCATAGCCATGTCCCTGATCGAGAATATTCAGCGCGAGAATCTGAACCCAATCGAAGAAGCCATGGCGTTGAAGCGACTGCAGGACGAATTTGAGCTTACCCAGCAAGAAGTCGCCGATGCGGTGGGTAAGTCCAGGGCAACCGTGACCAATTTAATACGACTCATCGGGCTGACTATCGATGTTCGGCGCATGTTGGAGCATGGTGACCTGGAAATGGGCCATGCCCGAGCCCTGTTATCGCTGCCCGATATACAGCAGTCTGAAGCCGCCAGGACGGTGGTTGGCCGTGGCCTATCTGTGCGGCAAACAGAATCCCTGGTCAGGAGACTAATTGCTGGCGCTGGTTCCAACAAGAATGGCAGCAATTTGGTTGATCCAGATATAAAGAATCTCGAAGAAAATCTGGCAGACAAGCTGGGTGCCAAGGTGATGATCCAACACACGGCGAAAGGCAAAGGGCGACTCATTCTAAAATACAATTCCCTCGATGAATTGGACGGTATTCTCTCCCATATAAATTGATAATCGGACGTAGTTGATTAGGCACTGCAAAGCCCCTATAATGCGCGTGCTTTGGTCATCGCTGCTTCTATTTTAGGCGACTATTAAAGGTCCAATAGAGGTGTGTTGGGGTGCTGAGCTAATCAGATCAGCTAGGCGAGAATGTCAAATATTAAGACCCCACCAGTCTATAAAGTAATCGTGGCGCAATTAGCGGCATCGAGCTTTATGGCCGCTATTTCATTGTTATTTTTAGGATCCATCGTAGCCTACTCGGTGTTACTAGGTGGGTTGATTAGTGCCGTGCCAAATAGTTATTTCGCCTTGCATGCCTTCCGCTTTAGGGGAGCACGCAACGCAGAGAAAGTAGTGAAGAGCTTTCTTCGTGGCGAACTTGGAAAAATAGTCTTCACTATAGTGTTATTTGCTCTAAGTTTTACCTTGATCACCAATTTGAACGAACTCGCACTGATACTTGGATTCATACTAGTCCAATTTATAGGCGTAATAGCTACCGGGCTTATGAGTTATAAGCCAACAGTTAGTTAGAACTAAGTCCGTATTTTTAGCCAAATCAGAGTCCATAAATGGCAGAGTTAGCAGAAGCAGGTCACGCAGTAGCCGAGCATGGTGCCGAACAGACTGTTCAGGAATACATCCAGCATCATCTTTCGTTTCTAACTTATGGCAGAAACCCGATTGATGGCCATTGGGGCATCGCGCATACACCGGAAGAAGCCGCAGAAATGGGTTTTTGGGCTATCCATGTTGACACATTAGGCTGGTCGATTGTTCTTGGTGCTGCCTTTCTATTATTTTTCCGCTACATCGGGAAACGCGCCACAGCAGGCACTCCGAACGGCATTCAGAATTTCGTCGAAAGCATATTCGAGTTTGTAGAAGCTCGAGTTAGTGAAGGTTTCGTCCACAAGAACCCCTATATCGGACCGCTTGCACTGACTATCTTTGTCTGGGTGTTGTTAATGAACACCATGGATATTATTCCGGTGGACTGGTTTACCGGGCTGGCAACGCTTATTGGGGAGTATGTGTTCGGGCTAGAGCATATGTCGTTCAAGATTGTTCCCACCACCGATGTGAATATAACCATGGGTATGTCGGTCAGTATTTTTGCCCTGATTCTCTACTACAGCGTTAAGATGAAAGGCCTTGGCGGATTCCTCAGCGAGTTGGCTTTTCATCCCTTCGGCAAGTGGATGCTTCCTTTCAATCTCATTATTGAGCTTCCAACTCTATTCGCCAAGCCGATCTCTCTGGGCTTGCGTTTATTTGGAAACCTGTACGCCGGTGAGCTGTTATTCCTGCTTATTGCGTCAATGCTAGGCCTTTTCCAATTGCCGGCACACTTTCTATGGGCAGGGTTTCATCTCTTGGTGATACCGCTACAGGCATTTGTGTTCATGATGTTAACCATTGTGTATCTGAACGCTGCCCATGAATCACACGATCACTGATTTAATTATTGCTGACTTTTACAATCTGAACTGAAGAAAATCTGGAGAAAAAAATGGAAATGATATTGGCTTTTACCGTACTAGGCGTTTTGCTGGTACTGGGAATGGGAGCACTTGGTACCGCTATAGGCTTCGGCATTTTGGGAGGCAAGTTCCTGGAAGGTTCTGCCCGTCAACCCGAATTGGCGCCAAAGCTGCAAACTAGCATGTTTTTGGTTGCTGGTTTGATCGACGCGGTAACTATGATTGGTATCGGTATTGGCATGTGGTTCACATTCTCCAATCCTTTCCTAGCGACCCTAGCCGGTTAAATTGAGCCTAGTTAACGGGAGAGATCACCGTGAGTTTTAATTTAACGTTTATTGGGCAATCAATTGCCTTCTTCTTCTTCTGGTGGTTCTGCGCGAAATATGTGTGGCCTCTATTCATGAATATCATGGAAGAGCGCAGGCAGAAAATCGCCGATGGCCTGGAAGCGGCAGCCAGGGCACAGAAAGACTTGGAGCTAGCACAGGCTAAATCCACTGATCAGCTCAAAGTAGCCAAAGTCGAAGCGGCGGGCATTATCGATCTTGCGAACAAGCGCGGTTCTCAAATTGTTGACGAAGCAAAAGATCAGGCGAAGGAAGAGGCCAAGCGCATTATCGCTGGGGCCCAAGCCGAAATCGAACAGGAAGTGAACAGAGCGAAAGAAGCTCTGCGCACACAGGTGTCTGCGATAGCAATCGCTGGCGCTGAGAAGATCCTGGAAGGTTCGATCGATCAAGCCGCCAACGAAGACATGTTAAATAAATTGGCCTCAGAGCTTTGAGAAACTAAACAGTGGCAGAATTAATCACATTAGCAAGACCCTACGCCAAGGCAGCTTTCGAGACAGCCTTGCAGGACGGCGCGCTCGATAAATGGTCAGGCATGATAGCTTTGTCTGCAGCGGTGTCCGCAGAGGCGCGGGTGAGTGCATTGTTATCGTCACCTTCATTGTCCTCCGAGCAAATCGCCGATGCCTTTATAGGTGTTTGCGGCGACGAGCTTGATGCCAAAGGTCAGAACTTAGTTAGCTTGCTGGCAGAGAACAAGCGGCTGGTTCTGTTACCTGAAATTTCTACACTGTTTGAAAACCTGAAAGCGAATCAGGAAATGTCCGTCGACGTCGAGATCACAACAGCTTTTGAAATTAGTTCAGATGTTTCAAATAAGCTGGCGCAGGCTCTCAAAGATCGTCTGCAGCGCGAGATACTACTGACAACAAATGTCGACCAAAGCTTGATTGGCGGCGCAATTATTAGAGCCGGTGACAATGTTATCGATAGCTCGGTGCGCGGTAAGTTATCCAAGTTAGCTGAATCAATGAATTCCTGAGCAGGTCAGGAACAAGGAAATAAGCATGCAACAACTGAATCCATCCGAAATCAGTGAAATTATTAAACAGCGCATCGATAAGCTCAATGTTTCTGTAGAGTCAAAAAACGAAGGCACCATCGTCAGCGTATCGGACGGTATTATCCGCATCCATGGCTTAGCTGATGTAATGTACGGCGAAATGATCGAGTTTGAGGATGGCATCTACGGGATGGCGCTGAATCTGGAAAGAGATTCAGTCGGAGCGATTGTGCTGGGCGACTATTTGAGCCTAAGAGAAGGCCAAACTTGTAAGTGCACCAAGCGAATTTTGGAAGTGCCAGTGGGTCCAGAATTGGAAGGCCGTGTTGTTGACGCACTCGGTAAGCCAATCGATGGCAAGGGACCGATAGAAACAAAAATGACGGACGCCGTTGAAAAAGTGGCTCCCGGTGTAATTGACAGAAAATCTGTATCGCAGCCGGTACAGACTGGTTTGAAATCTATTGATTCCATGGTTCCTATCGGTAGGGGTCAGCGGGAATTAATTATTGGTGACCGCGAGGTTGGAAAGACTGCTGTAGCAATCGATGCAATCATCAACCAGAAAGGCAAGAACGTTAAGTGCATCTACGTGGCAATCGGCCAGAAGGCCTCCTCGGTAGCTAATGTGGTAACTCGTCTGGAAGAGCACGGCGCCATGGAATACACCATTGTGGTGGCTGCTGCTGCTTCTGATCCAGCCTCTATGCAATATATTGCACCGTATTCTGGTTGCACCATGGGCGAGTATTACCGTGATCGTGGCCAAGATGCATTGATCATTTATGATGACCTAACCAAGCAAGCTTGGGCCTACCGTCAAATCTCACTACTGCTTAGAAGACCACCGGGCCGTGAAGCTTATCCTGGTGACGTTTTCTATTTACACTCCCGTTTGTTGGAGCGTGCATCGAGAGTGAGCACTAACTACGTTGAAAAATTCACCAACGGTGAGGTTAAGGGACAGACCGGTTCTTTGACCGCATTGCCGATTATTGAAACACAGGCAGGCGACGTATCTGCCTTTGTTCCTACCAACGTAATTTCAATTACCGATGGACAGATATTCCTGGAAACGGATCTGTTTAATTCGGGCATTCGACCTGCGATGAATCCTGGTGTCTCGGTTTCTCGTGTGGGCGGTGCGGCTCAAACCAAGATCATCAAGAAGCTGGGCGGTGGTGTACGTATCGCACTTGCTCAATATCGTGAACTGGCAGCCTTTGCTGCATTCGCTTCCGATCTAGATGATGCGACTCGCGCTCAGCTTGAACACGGACAACGAGTTACCGAACTGATGAAGCAGAAGCAGTACTCACCCATGTCGATCGCGGAAATGGGTATCTCTATTTACGCTGCAAATGAAGGTTATTTGGAAGACATAGAATTGACCAAGGTGCTCGATTTTGAAGCGGCACTGCTGTCTTACATGAATAGCGAGCATGCCGATTTGGTACAAGAGATCAATAACACAGGCGAGTACAACGACGATATCGGCGCGCAGTTTAAGGCCGCCATCGATAAGTTCAAAGCTACGCAGAGTTGGTAGTCTATGTTGTCAAAAATAATAGTAGAGGCTAACTAAGCAATGGCTGGCGGAAAAGAGATACGCACCAAGATTTCGAGTATCAAGAGTACTCAGAGTCTCACCGGCGCGATGGAAATGGTGGCAGCAAGTAAAATGCGCAAAGCACAAGAGCGCATGAAACTTGGCAAGCCCTATGCTCATCGAATTCGTTCGGTGATTGGTCATATTGCTAACGCAACGCCGGAATACCGACACGCGTATTTTGATACGCGAGACGTGAAGCGAGTTGGTTACATCATTGTCTCTTCAGATCGTGGCCTTTGTGGCGGTTTGAATATCAATGTTTTTAAAGCCACCGTTGCTTCGATGAAAGAATTCAAAGACAGCAATGTAGATATAGATTTTTGTGTTATTGGTAAAAAAGCCGCCCGCTTCTTTAACAGCTACGGCGGCAATGTTGTTGCTGCGGTTGATAGCATCGGTGACGCACCAGAAGTTGCAGATGTAATCGGCTCGGTAAAAGTGATGTTAGATAAATTCGACAATCATGAAATTGACCAATTAATGGTTGTTAGTAATACTTTTATAAACACCATGACGCAGCAACCTACCATAGAACAACTGCTCCCGTTGCTACCTTCTGAAGAAGAGGATTTGCAACACCATTGGGATTATATGTATGAGCCCGATGCAAAAGAGCTGCTTGATGGATTGTTATTAAGATATATCGAATCACAAGTATTTCAGGCCGTAGTTGAAAACAATGCCTGTGAGCAAGCGGCTAGAATGGTTGCAATGAAGAGCGCGACTGATAATGCCGGCGAAATTATTGATGAATTAGAGCTGGTTTATAACAAAGCTCGACAGGCTGCGATTACCCAGGAGCTATCTGAGATAGCGGGCGGCGCGGCAGCAGTATAAAAAGGGGCGCTGGTTTACTCCAACGTCATTTACAAGAAGTTTAGACGAAATATTAAGAGATTGAGGAACCGGACATGAGTAGCGGTCGAATCGTACAAATCATTGGCGCTGTTATCGATGTAGAATTTGGGCGTGATGGAGTCCCTTCTGTATATGACGCACTGAACGTGAGTAACACAGATATCGTGCTTGAAGTGCAGCAGCAATTGGGCGATGGCGTAGTTAGAACTATTGCACTGGGCAGCACGGAAGGTCTTAGCAGAGGCCTTGAAGTCGAGGACACTGGCGCACCTGTTTCTGTACCTGTTGGTACTGAAACGCTAGGTCGCATTATGAACGTACTAGGCCGGCCCATTGACGAACGTGGCCCTATCGGTGAAAAGAAGCGCATGCCTATTCACCGTAAAGCGCCGACTTACGAAGAGCTTTCAAGCTCCAACGAATTGCTGGAAACAGGTATCAAGGTTATTGATTTGATCTGTCCTTTCGCAAAGGGAAGCAAGGTTGGTCTGTTCGGCGGTGCCGGTGTGGGCAAAACAGTAAACATGCTCGAACTAATTAATAACATCGCTACAGAGCACAGTGGTTTGTCTGTGTTCGCCGGTGTTGGTGAGCGAACTCGAGAAGGTAACGATTTCTATCACGAAATGCAGGAATCAAACGTAATCGATCTGGAAGGCGAATCTAAAGTATCCATGGTATACGGCCAGATGAATGAGCCTCCTGGAAACAGATTACGTGTTGCCTTGAGCGGATTAACCATGGCAGAAGAATTCCGCGATGAAGGCCGAGATGTATTGTTGTTCATCGATAATATTTACCGTTACACGCTAGCAGGTACTGAGGTATCAGCCCTACTCGGACGTATGCCGTCAGCGGTGGGCTACCAGCCAACACTAGCTGAAGAAATGGGTGCGCTACAAGAAAGAATTACCTCAACAAAAGATGGTTCCATCACTTCGATTCAAGCTGTGTATGTACCGGCGGACGATTTGACTGACCCATCACCGGCAACAACCTTTGCTCACCTTGATGCGAAAGTAGTGCTATCTCGAGATATCGCCTCGTTAGGTATTTACCCGGCGGTGGATCCATTAGATTCTTCTTCACGCCAGCTAGATCCACTGGTTATTGGTAACGAACATTACGATACAGCCAACGGTGTGCAAACAGTTCTACAGCGTTACAAAGAACTGAAAGATATTATTGCGATTCTCGGCATGGATGAGTTGTCTGACGAGGATAAGCAAACGGTCGGACGGGCAAGACGTATTTCACAATTCCTGTCTCAGCCTTTTACTGTTGCGGAAGTTTTCACTAACGCACCAGGCAAGTACGTTTCTCTTAAAGACACGATTGCGGGCTTTAAAGGAATTTTGGCCGGTGAGTATGACCATCTGCCTGAACAAGCTTTTAGCATGGTAGGCTCAATCGAAGAAGCTGTCGCCAAAGCGGAAAGCTTGAAGTAACGATCTGCTAAAGACAGCGACGGGTAAATAATTATGGCTATGACAATGCACTGTGACATCGTAAGCGCCGAGAAGAGTATCTTCTCTGGTCTTGTCGAAATGGTTGTTGCGGCAGGGTCTCTTGGAGATCTAGGTATAGCTCCGGGGCACGCCCCATTATTAACGGCGCTAATACCGGGCCCGGTGAGACTGATTCTGCAAGGCGGCGAAGAAGAAGTGTTCTATGTGTCGGGCGGTTTTCTTGAAGTGCAGCGTGGAGTGGTCACCTTGTTAAGTGACACTGCGCTACGAGCCGACGATGTAGATGAAGCTGCTGCCATGCAAGCTATGGAAGATGCCGAGAAAGCTATCGCCAATCAGGGAGCAGAGTTCGATTACTCGATTGCCGCTGCCCAACTGGCAGAAGCCGCTGCTCAACTGCGAGCCCTGCGTAAGATTAGAAAGTAACTGCAGTTAATGCAGCTCAGCAAGTATCTAAAAAGGTAGCATGAGCTGCCTTTTTTTTTGCTATTCTTTTGCCTTGGTCACGTAAAAAGTATCAAGTAGCAGATGCCCAACTAGCGGATCATAGGTTAACGGAACATCAATTAGCGGATTATCAATGAATCTGGATATCGTAATTCTTGCAGCGGGTAAGGGTACAAGAATGAACTCAACAATACCCAAGGTGCTGCACCGGCTTGGTGGCGACTCCATGCTCGGCCATGTAGTCGAGGCGGCGACTAATCTGGGGTCTGGAAAAATCCATATTGTCGTAGGCTATGGCGCTGATCAAATCAAAGTCGAGTTTAGCGCAAGCAAGCACAATGGGAATCTACATTGGGCCACTCAGGAACAACAGTTAGGCACTGGCCATGCAGTGATGCAGGCAATGCCTGGCATCGACACCGAAGATAAGGAAAATCTGATACTCGTGCTGTATGGCGATGTGCCACTTACTAATTCTGCCACCCTCAAGAAATTGTTAAAACAGTCCAACCCTAATACGCTTTCAATACTGACGCTAATTACAGAAAAGCCGACAGGTCTGGGCAGGATCGTTAGAGATGATACAGGCGCGATTAGTGCAATAGTCGAAGAAAAAGATGCCAGCGAGGAACAAAAAGAGATAAAAGAGATCAATACTGGCATCATGGCAATTCCCGCAGTAAAACTGAGCAAGTGGTTAGACTCGCTGGGCAACACCAACGCTCAGGGCGAGTACTATTTAACCGACATAGTGGCAATGGCTGCAGAAGAAGGCTGCGCTATTTCCGCAATGGCAGTAACAGAAGAGAGCGAAGTTCAGGGTGTCAATGACAAGGCGCAGTTAGCCCGATTAGAGAGACAATTTCAAATGAACAATGCCGATGAACTTCTCAAGGCGGGAGTGCTGCTACGAGACCCAGCCCGAATTGATATTCGGGGTGATCTTGCCGCAGGCAGTGACGTAGAAATTGATATTAATGTAATTTTCGAAGGCAAGGTCAAGCTTGGCCAAGGCGTTCGCATTGGCGCCAATGTAATTATTAAGGACAGCAGTATCGCAGACAATGTACAGATACTGCCGGGCACAAACATTGATGGCGCGGAGATTGGAGAAGGATCCAGTGTTGGTCCCTATGCGAGAATTAGACCTGGCACTATATTGAAAGAGAACACAAAGATTGGCAACTTTGTTGAAACAAAGAATGCCGTGATCGGGAGAGGTTCAAAAGCCAGTCATCTTGCCTATATTGGCGACGCCGAGCTTGGCGAAAATGTAAATATTGGCGCGGGAACGATTTTCTGTAATTACGATGGTGTCAACAAACACAAAACCATAATTGGCAATAATGTGTTTGTCGGCTCGAACAGTGTGCTGGTTGCGCCGGTGACTCTAGCCGACAATACTTTCGTTGCAGCAGGCTCATCGATTAATAGCGATGTTCCTAGCGATAGCCTCGCAGTTGGCCGGGCAAAGCAAAGAAATATCCCGGGTTGGAAACGGCCAAGCAAAAAATAGAATTAGCAGTAAAAATAGAGAAGTAAAACAATGTGTGGAATAGTAGGGGCAATCGCCGAAAGAAATGTCTCGGGAATATTACTCGAAGGGCTCAAGCGCTTGGAGTATCGTGGCTACGATTCGGCTGGTCTCGCTATTATTGGCGGCACAGATGGTAAAATTATCAATGTTAAAGCTGTCGGCAAGGTAAACAAGTTATTAGAAGCGGCTGGAAAAACTAAGGTTAAAGGCCGCATCGGTATTGCACACACTCGTTGGGCCACCCATGGCAAGACAACCGTCGCCAACGCTCACCCCCATACATCTGGTACAGACATAGCTATTGTTCACAACGGCATCATAGAAAACTATGAGCCACTTCGAGACCAGCTCCTTAAAGACGGCTATGTGTTCAGAACACAAACTGACACAGAAACCATTGCTCACTTGATTCATCAAGCAAGAAACAAAGCCAAGACAAGTTTATTGGACGCCGTTAAGAAAACCGTGAAGAAGCTGCACGGAGCCTATGGCCTATGTGTAATTGACAGAACAACACCCAATCAGATTGTTGTAGCCAGGTCGGGCAGCCCTCTGGTAATTGGCATTGGCATTGGCGAGAACTTTGTAGCCTCAGACCCAATGGCTTTGGGGCAGGTAACAGATCGCTTTGTGTATCTGGAAGAAGGGGATATCGCACTGGTAGAACGAGAGTCCTATGAGATCTGGCACGGGAGTAAAAAAGTAAGTCGGAAGATTACCACTATTCGGAGTAAGGCTGCAGATGCGGAGAAGGGCGAATACAAACATTTCATGCTCAAAGAAATTCATGAGCAGCCCAAGGTTATACAAGACAGCCTGGACGGCAGAATCAGTGAAGGCAAAGTACTTGAGCAAGCTTTCGGAATAAAGGCCAAGGCTATTTTTGATAAAATAAAAAATGTCCAAATAGTAGCTTGTGGAACGAGCTTCCATGCAGGACAAGTAGCCAAATACTGGCTGGAGTCAGTTGCCAAATTGCCTTGCCAGATCGATATCGCCAGTGACTACCGCTATAGAGATATAATCGTTCAGCCCGGCACCTTGTTTGTTACAGTCTCACAATCGGGTGAAACCGCCGACACCCTAGCCGCTCTGCGTTTTGCCAAGACTAAATCCTATGTGGCAAGCTTGGCTATTTGTAATGTCGCCACTAGTTCCTTAGTGCGGGAATCGGACCTCTGTCTATTAACTATGGCAGGCCAGGAGATTGGTGTCGCGTCCACTAAAGCATTCACGACCCAGCTTGCGGTGCTATTAATTTTATCTATTGTTCTAGCCAGAAGAACGGGCCTCAATGCAAAACAGGAAGCCAAACTTGTGAAAGAATTGGCGAAGTTGCCTGGCTTGATCGAGAAAACGCTAAAGTTGAGCAAAGAAATAAAGAAAGTATCGCAACAGTTTTCTGACAAGAACCATAGCTTGTTTCTAGGCAGGGGCATTCAATATCCTATAGCTAAAGAAGGCGCATTAAAACTTAAGGAAATATCCTATATACATGCCGAGGCATACCCTGCCGGTGAACTTAAACACGGCCCATTGGCACTAGTTGATGATCAAATGCCGGTGGTTGCGGTAGCACCTAACAATGATCTTCTGGGGAAATTGCAGGCGAACTTGTCCACGGTGAGCGCAAGAGGCGGAAAGCTGTTTGTGTTTGCTGATGAAAGCATAGGATATAAAAGCGATAAGAGCTGTAAAGTAATTCATGTGCCAAACTGTCCAGATATTCTTGCTCCAATAGTTTTTACGATTCCGCTACAACTACTTTCTTACCATGTCGCCATCACTAAGGGTACCGATGTCGATCATCCTCGCAATTTGGCGAAGTCGGTAACCGTGGAATAGGTGCAGTCATCCATAGGCAGTTTTTGGAAGCAGCAGCGTTTGTGCTTGGCCGTTTAGGCGTAGTGGCGGTTGTCAGAGTAGAGATACTCGCTAAAACGCTCAAAGAAAAAGGGATGCTGGACTAAGACTACGAAGACCACTAAAGCTATTCTGACTCAATATCGCGTAGAGCCTTCTGGCTCTTCTGCAATTTCTTCAAATGATCTTTCAATAAGGGTTTCCGGTGTCGAGCAACTCCCGTTGCCAGAACATCGATGACAACCAAATGTGCGATACGAGAAGATACGGGCGCAAAGGCCTGGTGCTCCTCTTCCATATTCACATAGATAGGAAGACTGCATTGCTCGCTAAGAGGTGTATTCTGTGGTGCCAGGCCAATGACTGTAGCGCCAGCTTCACGGGCGAGGCTAACGCTCTCTAGCAATGCGCGCGTCTGGCCCGACTGAGATATTGCAACGACAACATCCTTTTTACCCAGTGAAATAGCAGACATATGCTGAATATGCGGATCGGTGTAGGCCGCAGTCGACAGTTGCAGTCGGAAGAACTTATGCTGTGCGTCGGCCGCCACCGAACCGGAGGCGCCGAAGCCATAGAACTCCACTCTATTCGCATTGCTGATGGTATTAATTGCGGTTTCTAAGACCTTGGGGTCTAGCTCGTCCCGAACCGTCAGCAGCGACCCAACAGTGGTGTCGAATACCTTATTGCGCAGGTCCTCCACGGTATCCTTATCATCCACCGCGAACTGCGTGTAGACGCCACCCAGGCCCAATTGCTGAGCAAGCTGCAGTTTGAAAGAGAGAAAGCCGTCAAAGCCTATCGCTCGGCAAAACCGGATCACCGTGGGCTCGCTCACACCGGAATTCGCGGCGAGATCGACGATGCGCATCTTGATGACATCATTGGCATGTTCCAGCACATAGCTGGCCACTTTCGCCTCAGATTTGCGCAGCGCAGAACCATTGTCGGCTATGCGTCGTATCAGATTAGGTGATTCCACTCGCTTCCTGCTAAATTTAACGTGAGTTTGCCCATCGCCAACAATGCTACTCAATTTGTTACCCAGCCGCACTTGTTTTCAAGCGGCAGTAGGGATTCATCTGGGCGCGGCACAAAGAAGTAATGCTGGACACGTAGTCTATGAAGACCTTAGAAATTCGATTTGTTGATTCCATTGCCGAGATAGGGCCGAGTGCGTGGAATGAGCTGACGGGCACAGAAAATCCATTCACTCGTTACGAATTTCTTTATGCTTTGGAGAATACAGGGTGCACAATAGAAGCAACTGGCTGGAAGCCGCAGCATATTGCGCTCTATTCGATAGAGGAAGGCTCGAAGAGACTTAAGGCTGTCATGCCCCTCTATGAAAAGACTAATTCCTACGGAGAGTACGTATTCGATTGGTCCTGGGCGAATGCCTATCAGACCCACGGCCTGGACTATTATCCAAAGTTTGTCAGTGCAGTTCCTTTCACTCCTAGTCATGGTACGCGGCTTTTTACTGACGCATCTGTTTCCAAAGATGATGTAGCCAAACTGATCTTCGAAAAGCTAAAGGAAAGAAGCGAACTCATCGACGCGTCTTCCTGGCACATACTTTTCCCTACGGAAGAAGAAAACCAACTGTTCGAGGCCATAGGAATTCCTGCGAGGACAGCCTGTCAGTTTCACTGGTTCAATAGAAACTACTCGAGCTTCGACGAATTCTTGAGCACGCTCAATTCACGCAAGCGGAAGAACATAAGAAAGGAAAGACAGAAAGTTGCAGAGCAGGGCACGAGATTTGAAACAATAGAGGGTGTGGATATTACAGAACAGCACTGGGATACCTTCTATCAATTTTATCAAAGCACCTACATGATGCGCGGCATGCAGGGTTATCTTAGCCAGGGATTCTTCGCCGAGATCGGACAAGCGATGCCGGAGCAGCTATTTATGATAGTCGCCCTCGACGGGGACAAAATTATTGCCGCAGCGCTGTTCTTCAGAAATTCGGAGAAACTCTTCGGAAGATATTGGGGCAACGGGAGGGATTATCAGTTCCTCCATTTCGAAACCTGTTATTACCAGGGCCAGGAGTATTGCATACAGCACGGGCTTAAGAGTTTCGATTCAGGGGCACAGGGCGAGCACAAGATCCAACGTGGTTTCGAACCAATCACGACCTATTCAAACCATTGGATCGCCAATCAAAGCTTTGCGCAGGCGATACGTAATTTTCTCGATGAAGAGCGACCTCATATGGAGCGATACAAGAAAGAAGCATCCGGTCTTCTTCCCTTCAGAAAAGAGAGCTAACCAAACTAACGCAAATCGTCGAGTGGGCTTGCCGCCCCCGAATAATGTCTGCCCAACACATGGGTGTAGATCTGAGTGGTTTTTACATCATTGTGACCCAGTAGTTCCTGCACAGTTCGAATATCCGATCCTGCCGCCAACATATGGGTAGCGAAAGAATGTCGAAAGGTATGGCAAGTCACCCGCTTGGTGGTAATGCCGGCACTCAAGGATGCTCCGCGCAAGAACTTCCTCACAACGCTAGGATGGAGATGATATCTACAAATTTCTCCTGTGAGAGGGTGAGCGCAGTGCTTAGAGGAGGGAAAAAGGAAAGCCCATGCAGACAAACGATGGGCATTGGGATATTTCTTTTGCAGCGTCGGACTGATAGCAGCCGATATGCCCTGTAAAGCGTCCTTCTCATGAACGACCAATGCTTTCTGTAGCTGTGCCTCAAGCCGAGTGACTGAAGATAGGGCAAGCAGTGTTTGCCGATCTTTTCTACCCTTGCCGTTTTTTGCTACGAGACAGGCACGATCAATATCGACGTCCTGTATTCTTAGGCTTAGGCACTCCTCTACCCGTAACCCGCTACCGTATAGAAGCTCAATGATGAGTCTATTTCTATCGACAAGCTGATCCAAAATTAGTTGAATCTCACGCTTCGCTAAGACAATTGGCAACTGACGTTGCTTACTGGCAAGCCTAAAACCCAAATTCCCGACTTTACGCTTCAAGTGCTTTTCAAAGAGATAGACGAGGGAATTGAGAACTACTTTTTGTGTATTAACACTTACATTCCATTCACTGGCCAAGTAAGTCAAATATTCTTCAATTTTCTTCAGGTCAACACTTTCGGGATGTTCGTAATCACAGAAATGAATGAACCTTCTAATCCAGAGAAGATAAGTTTTCTCCGTGGCCAAACTATAACCTCGAAGTCTCAAATTACCCCGAACCGACTCGATAAATGCACTCACAATTAGCCTTTTTTCGTTAGGTTTGATGAACTAATTTATAGTGAAAAAACACACACAATGCATAGTATTTCTCGCTTTCTAAATGAACAGGCTCGCTTTGTATTTTGCTATTCGGAAAAAGCTGAACTTTCAATCACTTAAAATGAGGACCGAGAACAAACCGAGCGGCGAGAAAAAGTAACCGAGCATAGACCCTCACAGAAAAGCAAAGAGAGTCTCTTCTGGAATACCTGTTTCATTTCAAGGGATTACGAGCTAGACTCAGGCGCATGAAAAAGCAAAACGCGCACGCCTCATATACAAATGTTAGGTTGACATGAAGTACTATCAAAGCTCATTTGAGGCAGGAGAGTTGCGTATCGAAGGTATGCCGGATGCTGTTGCTGTTGTCGCCATCGAAGGGAAGGAATCGAAGCGGCTTGCGGACCTAGCTCTCCATAAAACTGATTTGGAGTTTGCCAAATCATGCTTACATGCAATTAACACAGCTCCAGAAGAACCCAAAGAAATTAGGCAAGCGCTATGGCGATCCTCTATTCTCCATTTCTATAAGTGCTTTGGTCAAGGAGCTAGGTTTCAATTGTCATCGAGGAAAATCTATAAAAAAGAACCCGCTGAAGCAATTGATGTATTTGACCACTATAAAGAACTAAGAAATCGACACTACGTCCACGACGAAAACTCCTATGCACAATGTATCCCTGGAGCAGTTCTAAACGACGGGAAAAAGGAATACAAAGTTGAAGAAATTATTTGTTATCAAGCATTCGGCGAGACTCTTGATGAAATTGGATTTACAAATATGAATTTGCTCATTTCAAGAGCTTTAGAATGGGTGATAATCGAGTTTGATTCGTTAGCTGAAAAAATACAGAAAAATCTTGAAAGCGATTCTTATAGCGAATTGATAAATAGGAAAGCTCTCTCTTATACCGTTCCCACGGCTGAAGATGTTGCAAAACGAAGGGAGCAACCTAACAATTAAATCAAGGAGATGCGCTACGCGCACTCTTTATTAAGGGCGTTATGTTCAATTAGGAGGGATCGTGCATTTCAGCAGACTACAACTAAATCATTGGCAACAATTCGAGTCAGTTGATATAGATTTGCATGATAATCTAACCATCATTACCGGTGCCAATGGAAGTGGAAAAACCACTATCTTGGATTTGTTTGCGAAACATTCGGGTTGGGATCGACCCTCGCTTTCAACTCCAAAAACAGAAGAAGGGACAGGCATCGTAAAGTGGTTCTCACGCTTATTTGGTGGCGAAGATAAAAGCAATGAGAGTACCATTGGAGAAATTCGTTACTCAGACGATTCGCTATCCAAGCTTACAATTCCGAAATCCAGCTCCGCTCAGTATCATGTAGAAATACCAAACAAGAAAAATATCAGCTGTTTCTATATTCCATCACATCGAGCTATTTTTCGGTATCGAGCATTAGGGAACATACCAACCACTAAAAAAAATAAGCAAAATGCTTTTGATGAAGTTGCAAACATTAGCCGTAATAGATATCTAAGCGATTCAAGTGAATCTGCCAGCTTTCTAATGAAGAACACCCTAATAGGGTGGGCAATAAATGGATACGGAGTATCTAGCGGGCAAAAAACAATAATGGCCAAGGATACGGAGCAAATTCAAGCATTTGAAGGATTCCAAAAAGCACTAAAGAAAATGTTGCCTACCTCTTTGGGTTTCGAGGAGCTCGAAATTCGTAACATGGAAATAGTATTTGTGTGCAATGAAAGCAAGGATGAGTTTCTACTGGAAACAGCATCTGGAGGAATCAGCGCTATTATCGACATTACTTGGCAAATCTATATGTTCTCTACAAAGGAAAGAACAGATTTTACCGTAATAATTGATGAAGTTGAAAATCACTTACACCCAACGATGCAGAGAACAATTCTTCGAGACTTAGTAAACACCTTTCCCAACGCAAGATTTATCGTTTCAACTCACGCACCACTTATAGTTGGTTCCGTAAAAAACTCGTCAATATATGTTCTAATGTATAACGAAAGCAACAAGATAGTTTCAAAACAACTTGATTTCCTTCAAGCAGCTAAAACGGCAACTGAAATTTTGGACGAAGTACTTGGCGTTTCATTTACTATGCCCATTTGGGTGGAGGATGAGTTGGTCAAGTTGGTAACTGAATTTGAAAGTAAGGGATTGTCTCCAGATGATTTCCCATTGTTGAGGCAAAGGCTAAAAGACATGGGCCTAGAGAAAATGCTTCCATACGCAATCGAAAATCTCTTAGAAGGTCGGAACAATGATTAAGCTGGACCGGCCAGAATGCCCAAATCCTGACGCATTAAGAAGGAATAACTATAAGGATGCGATGAATAAAGCTGCTCTTAAAAATGCTGCGAACGATAAATGCATGTACTGCGAAAGCGTGATATCGCACATTGATTTTGCACACATCGAACATATCAAGCCGAAAGCTCGCTACCCAGAATTTGAATTTGAATGGAACAACCTAGGCTATGCCTGTCCCAGATGCAATAATTCAAAATCGGATAAGTATGAGCAAGATAATCCCTATATAGATCCCTATAAAGATATCCCAAGTAACTTTGTTTTTGCATCTGGCGCTATATTATTCGTTCGAAACGGAAGTGAAAGGGGCGAAGTTACTATTAAGGGTATACAGTTGAATCGACCGGACCTGTTAGAAAAAAGGCTTGAGAAGATAAGGGATATTGAGCGCGCATTAACAGCATGCCATAGGACAAATTCTAAACCACTGAGAGAAGCCGCAATTGAAGAATTACAAAATGAGGCGCTTCCTGAAAAGGAATACTCATTTATCACAAAGGCTTTCATTGAAGCTCATACACAATGAACATAACAAACAAATCAATTAGGGATGAACTTACCCCGAAATAATTGACACCTTTATTTACTAAGTTAGATGAGGTGTTTTATGAAAACGAAAGAAGTTCACACGTTTTACAATTTCCAGTTCAAGCACACAGCGATTCGTATTACGAATCACCCTGATATACAA
>JAJFKE010000055.1 GCA_021773355.1 Gammaproteobacteria bacterium
TTACTGACCTTGCATACCTGAAGAATATTTTTTGCTAAATCTATCGCAATCACGTTTAACTTTTTCATTGTATGGACTCCGTTGTTTTTTGAAGAGACTTCACCCTAATTTGTTAGGGTGGTGGAGTCCACACATCGCAAAAGCGCGCGGCCGAAAATAACGGAAATTCTTAGCTGACACCAAATGCCGATCAAGGTTGAACAAATTGTAAACCGCAGCATGAGCATTTAGAAAACGCTGTGCCTGACGCATCGATTTGAACTTATGCATATCCCGTTCTCCAAAGGAAATGTTGCTTCCCTTGGATCTTTGCAAACACGTCATCAACGAAGAAAGTATCACCATATCCTTGCTGATTCCTTCTTGAACGCCGAGCACATTTTGATCCAAATTTATTGCATCAAAGACGAATTGCTTCATGGCTCACCTCGATACCTCGTTGAGCGGGCCTATCTTCAATATCTCGGTGACTGAGGTTAAATCGATGGTAGAGTCAGACGGTGTATTTGATGATTTCTAGTGGAAATCGGTAACGTTTGAATATGGATTTTGATGATTTCATGACACAATTATCGCTCAGGGCGAGTTAACTTGTCAGTACTGAGGAAATACCTTGATACAGCTCGGAAAAGGTCCACATTATCTAAATGATTACGTTGTAACCCTTTGATGTTTGGGGAAGTTTTCAGCAAAACGGAGAACATAACTGCAGAGACAAGAGTTAATGGCGGAGAGAGAGGGATTCGAACCCTCGATAGGTTTAACCCTATACGCCCTTAGCAGGGGCGCGCCTTCAGCCACTCGGCCATCTCTCCGTAAACTATTTGCGATGTTCAATCCTGATGAGGTGTAACACCGTCCATATATGACTGGTTCAGGTCAGCTACACTAAAATCGCGGGCATAATAGCACAGACAGTGCTTCTACGAGAAGGGACTGTCTATACTACCTCGTTGTCGTAGAAGCCTTTTATTTCCTCTGCCCCGAAGCCCAGTTCTGTGAGGATTTTGGTCGTATGCTCGCTAATGTCGGGGACGGGACTGAGGCATGGTTCGTAGTCGCTATTATTTCCTGGAGGATAAAAACTCTTTACCGGACCTTCTGGAGTTTCGATCTCAACAATGCGTTTCAATGCCTTAAGCTGAGGATGATCCCAAACTGCCTTCATATTGTTTACATCGGCGAAGGCTATTTGTGCTTCATATAATTTCGTAGCGACATCTGCTGCGGTCATGGTCGAGAATGAGTTATCCACAATCTGTTTGAGCTCTTCTCGATTTTCAGATCTTAGGGAGTTTTGCTTAAATCTTGGGTCATCAATTAGCTCTTTTTGGCCCAACACGGCTTCACAGAAAGCTATCCATTCTCTTTCGTTTTGTAAACCAATCATTATTATTTTTTTATCGCCAGTGCTAAACGCACCATAGGGATAGATGCTCGCGTGATCAGTTCCGGATCTAGGTGGTGGTTCGGCTCCATCGTAAGCGTAGTAAAGAGGAAAACCCATCCACTCCACCATGGCTTCCAACATGGAGATATCGATATTGCTACCTGCATTGGTTTTGGAGCGCTGAATCAGTGCCGCTAGAATTGCGGTCTGTGCCTGCATGCCTGCGGCGATATCCGCTATTGAAATCGCACTTTTGGCCATTTCGTTTTTTGTTCCTGTAATGCTGAGTAATCCGGCCTCAGCTTGAATGAGTAAATCATAGGCCTTCTTCTTCTCATAAGGACCGCCGCTACCATAACCGGAAATATTACAGACGATCAAATTCTGGTAGCGTTCGTGTAGCTGTTCAAAGTCCAAGCCCATTTTTCGCGTTGCACCAGGCGCCAGATTCTGCACAAGCACATCGGCGGATTTCAGCAACCTGTGTAATATTATTTTTGCATCGTCGTGTTTTAAATTCAGAGTCAGACTTTGTTTCGATCTGTTGGTCCAAACAAAATGGGAAGATTGGCCTTTCACTCGATTGTCATAATGCCGGGCAAAATCACCGCTGCCGCGGCGTTCAATTTTTATTACTCTGGCACCTAACTCTGCCAGTTGCCGGGTACACAAGGGTGCTGCAATGGCGTGTTCCATTGAGACAACCGTAATATCGTGTAGTGGGGGAGTGTTTTTCATATTTAATTAACTGAGAGTTGTGCGCTGGCTTCCATGCAAAGATAGCCTTCATTGTCGGAAATCCAAAGCTTGCAGCAACCATTACTATCGGGTTGCACGCCGCAGACATGAAATTGTGCTATGTCGAACACTGGGCTGACGGCTCTAAATTCAAATTGCCGAAGCTTTTGCTCGGGGAAGTTATCTGCCAGTAATTCCACCAGCAAAGTGGCTAATAGTGGCCCGTGCACAATTAAGCCTGGGTAGCCTTCTACGGATGTGACGTAATCCCGGTCGAAATGAATTCTATGGCCGTTGAACGTTAAGGCAGAATAGCGAAATAGTAGAACCGGGTCAGGTGTAATGGTTCGAGAAAAATCGTAGTTTTCCTCTGCAAGGGTTCTCTTGGCTGGGGCTGTGCCGGGAACAGGATTATCCCGGTAAACGATATCGTGTTCCTCTTTTATGGCCAGCCCGGTATCGTTTGAAACCTCATGGCCAACACAGACAAAAGCCAGGGTGCCTGATCTCCCCTCTTTAATGTTCACGGATTGAATGCTGGAAGTTCTCTGCACTGATTCGCCAGCAAGCAAGGGTTGTAAAAACTGCAATCGACTACCTGCCCACATTCGTCGCGGTAAGGGAATGGGGGGCAGGAAATCACCTTTCTTCTGGTGACCGTCCGTGGCTAGCTGTGATTGCCGTGCAGGGTTCAGAAAGTATAACCAATGCCATAATGGGGGCAATTCATCTCCAGATGAGAAAGCCGAGATCTCTCTGTCCAAGGTAGCGGCTAGAGCTTCCATAGGAGAAATTGTTAGGATATCCGACTTCGATTGCTGCTTGCCAATCCATTTCCGGTAGTGTTGTTCTTGTTTTTTGTCCATTTTATGAGTAATTACTTGAGCAATTTAAATGCGAGGTAAATGTGCTAACTTACTAACTTGCTTAGAATTTAATGGATGATAGTACAAGTTGCCACTAAAATGGTCGCCAGTAGGCGATTATCCTTGATAAAAACACCACTGGAGTCATGAAGTGAGCGGAAAGTACTTTGAACAGCTGGAAATAGGCATGTTATTTGAACATCTGCCCCATAGAACGGTGACGGAAACTGACAATCTATTGTTCAGCACAATGACCCATAATCCACAGCCTCTGCACATCGATGCAGAATTTGCCAAGCAAACCCAGTTTGGTCAGATTTTGGTTAATAGCTATTTCACGCTTGGTTTAGTTGTCGGCCTGTCTGTGGGAGACACCACGCTGGGAACTACCATCGGTAATTTGGGAATGGACAAGGTTGAATTTCCCAACCCGGTGTTCATTGGTGATACCTTGCGCGCACAAACCAAGATAGTTGATAAACGGGAATCGAAATCCAAGCCGGACCGGGGAATTGTTTGGTTTGAACATCTGGGAATAAATCAGCGAGACGAAATCGTTTGCGAATGTCTGCGCAAGGGTATGATGCTCAGACAGCCGACATCAGCGTGAATTTTCGAATCAATGAAGGCAACTAAATTAGCTGCGAGGGAGTAAATCAATGACCCTGCGTCGATCTATACACTTTGTACCTGGTGGCAATGAAAAAATGTTGCATAAGGCTTTGAGCCTGTCCGCTGATTCACTGATTCTGGATTTGGAGGATTCTGTCACCGCTGATCGAAAAGTTTCTGCACGCGAAGAAGTTTGCGAATGGTTACGGGACGTGGATTTTAGCAAACAGGAAAAACTGGTTCGCATAAACCCCATGGACTCAGAATGGGGCAGAGAAGATTTGGAGGCTGTTTTGCAATATCGGCCCCACGGAATAGTGCTACCGAAAGTCCTGGATTTGAAAGCCGTTCACGCCGTAGATCAGTTGATAACAAATCAGGCGCAGATAAATGGAGCAGACTATAGCGAGATCAAGCTGCTTTTGATTGGCACTGAAATGGCGGCTGCGGTATTCAATCTGGCGCAAATGGTGAGTCATGACCGAGTTAATGGCGTGACCTGGGGTGCCGAGGACCTATCTGTGTCTCTGGGGGCGCGGGCTAAGCGAGATGAACAAGGTAATTATTTGGAGGTGTTTAGCTTTGTTCGTTCACTGTGTTTGTTGGCAGCAGTGGCGGCCGAGGTTCAGCCTATTGATGCGGTGTATGTTGATATTAAAAACAGCAAAGGCTTAAAACAGGAATGTAAAACTGCGGCCGACATGGGTTTCACTGCGAAGCTAACTATCCATCCCGATCAAATCGACATTGTGAATGAAGCCTTCACGCCGTCGGCGGGAGAAATCGAATCGGCAGCCGCACTGGTCGCTGCATTTGAAAAGCATGAAGCACAAGGCAAGATGGCCTTTAAATTTAACGGCGAGATGGTTGATGTGCCGCACCTGAAACGTGCACGGCAAATACTGGCCATAGCTGCGCATATCGCTGCGCAAACGAGTTAACCATGGATTTTAATGAAACTGAAGAGCAGGGCCTGATTCGAGATTCTATTCGTAAGCTCTGCGAAGGTTTTCCAGACAATTATTGGGAGCAGCGTGACCGTGAGGGTCGCTTTCCAGATGATTTTTTTAGGGAAGTGGCCCAAGCAGGTTGGATCGGCATCGCCATGCCGGAAAAATACGGTGGTGCCGGCAAGGGTATTCAAGAGGCTGCAATCCTGTTGCAAGAAGTTGCGGCCTCCGGTGCGGCAATGAATGGTGCGACTCCCCTACATCTTTCCATTTTTGGCATGCACCCAGTGGTTAAACACGGCAGTGAGGCCATGCGCGAGAAATATCTGCCCGCAGTCGCCAGGGGCGACATGCATGTCGCCTTCGGTGTCACGGAACCAAACGCGGGCAGCGATACCACTTCCATCGAAACCTTTGCCAAGCGCGATGGCGATCACTACATAGTGCGCGGCCGTAAGGTATGGACCACCAAGGCGATGGAATCGGAGCGTGTGCTGTTATTGGTTAGAACTACCGCCAAGGAACAGGTGAAACGAAAGACCGACGGCATGACTCTATTGCTAGCCGAATTGCAGAAACCCGAAGTCAGTATTTCACCCATAGCAAAACTGGGACGCAATGCGGTACGCACCTGTGAAGTCGTGTATGACGACTTAAGAGTATCGGTTGAAGATAGAGTGGGTGAAGAGGGTGAGGGTTTTCGTTATCTATTGGATGGCTTAAACGCAGAGCGCATCTTAATCGCTGCTGAATCCATTGGCATTGGTCGAGCGGCTTTGCGCAGGGCGGTGCAATACGCCAATGAACGGGTTGTGTTCGACCGGCCCATTGGCAAGAACCAGGGCATTGCCTTTCCCTTGGCCGAGGCCAGGATGAAGCTGGATGCAGCCGAGTTAATGACGAAGAAGGCAGCTTGGCTAATCGACAATGGCCTGCGCTGCGGAGCCGAGGCCAATATGGCTAAATGGCTGGCTGCCGAAGCCGGTTTCTTCGCGGCGGATGCCGCCATTCAAACCCATGGCGGATTTGGCTACGCCAGGGAATATCATGTTGAGCGCTATTGGCGCGAGGCGCGGCTGATGAAGCTCGCGCCTATCTCGCAAGAAATGGTTTTGAATTTCGTTTCAGAACATGTGCTAGGTTTGCCGCGTTCTTACTAAGCCCACAAACCTACCCGCGTTTGAAACTCTATTGTCTCTAACCGCTCAGTTCCTCTAAAGCCGCCACCGCGTCACAATAATTTAATCCTAAATCCTTGGCGACTTCCGCGCGGGTTAGTTTTCCCTGGCAGACGTTCAGGCCATTTCTAAGATGTGCATTTTCGAAAAGAGCTTGCTTGCACCCCTTGATAGCGATTTCGCGAATAAATGGCAGGGTCGCGTTATTAAGTGCGTCCGAGGCAGTTTTTGGCACCGCGCCGGGAATGTTTGCCACACAATAGTGAATAACCCCATCGACAACAAAGGTCGGATCTTTATGGGTAGTGGGCCTGGAGTTTTCACAACAGCCACCTTGATCGATGGCGACGTCGGCAATTACCGCTCCAGGCTTCATTCTCTTAACCATGGCGGAAGAGATCAGCTTGGCGGCTGCTCCACCGGGAACCAGTACGGCGCCCACTAATAGATCGGCGTCGGTAACATAGGCATCCAGAGTTTCCGAGGTTGAGAGAATGTAATTAACCTCTTCTGAAAATTGCTGCCGCAGTTGCAGTAATCGCTGTTCGGATTTGTCCAGTATAGAAACCTTGGCGCCAAGACCCAGCGCTATTTTACAGGCATTGCTTCCCACCACGCCGCCACCGACTATCACTACGTGAGCAGGGTCCACTCCCGTGGCGCCACCGAGCAATACACCGAGCCCGCCGTTATGTTTGCCTAAATGCGTAGCGGCCTCTTGTACCGAAAGGCGCCCGGCAATTTCAGACATGGGGGTTAGCAGAGGCAGGGTGCCTTCATCGTCGGTTACAGTTTCGTAGGCAACACAGACTGCATTGCTATGGATCAATTCTCGGGTTTGCTCAGGATCAGATGCCAGATGCAAATAAGTAAATAGCGTATGTTCTGGTTTCAGCAGCAAGCGTTCAGCGTGGTTTGGCTCTTTGACTTTAATGATCAACTCAACTGCGGCAAATAGCTGGGCGGCATCGGCGGCAATCTGAGCGCCGGCCTGTTGGTAGTCATCATCGCTACAAGCAATGCCAAGGCCTGCGTTGTGCTCCAGCCAGACTTCGTGGCCATCATCGACTAATACCTGAACGGATTTTGGGGTAAGTGCGACTCTAAATTCCTGCGCCTTGCTTTCTTTGGGGCAACCTATTTTCATGAGCTTTTCTCATCTACGACAGCTGGGCTTTTGGCCCGAAATAGCATGCGTGATTCTTTTGGAATTGGCATGACCGCGTGGATGCGGAGTTAAACGAAAAGCGGTTTCAAAAGCAAGAAATATCGTATATAAAACACCGTGTAAATTAGCACATTAATCTAACAAGGATTGCTCATGAGCAGATTAAGAATACAGGGATTGCTACTCTCCCTAAGCTTGGCCTTTTGCCTGAACCCGGCCTTTGCGCAGGAGCTAAGTGAGAATGATGACCCGTCCATCCAGCGGGTCGCTCCTTTTCAGGTTTTCGATAATCTTTACTATGTGGGTGCTAAGTGGGTTGCTGCCTGGGTTTTGGAGACTGATCAGGGATTGATTTTGTTCGACACCTTATACGGCGATCTAACCGACATTGCTATCGATGGTATTCGCGAATTAGGCATGGACCCAAATGACATTCGCTATGTGGTAGTAACCCACGCTCACTATGATCATATCGGCGGTGCTAAACGCATGCAGGATGAATTTGGTGCGGTGGTACTGATGACGGAAGAAGACTGGGCCATGGTGGAGGAGGATCCCATCTATAGAGAGTACCCCAAACCGAGACGGCATCTGGTTGCGACCAATAATGGCACCTTGAACCTGGGCCGCACTGGCCTGCGTTTTGTAAAGACGCCGGGACATACGCCAGGTGTTCTATCGACACGCTTCACCGTGTACGACAAGGGATTTCCCTTCCAGGCAATCATGTTTGGTGGAGTGGGTCTGAATTTTGAAGGGGTGGAGCGCACCGAGATGTACATAGATAGTGTAAAGCGCCTGCAGCGCATGGGCGATATCGAGGTGAATATACCGAACCATGCAGACTCCGGCGATGTGTTCGCGCGCTATGAGATGCTGAAGACGCGCAAAGACGGCGACCCGCACCCCTTTGTAGACCCGGAAACCTATACCGCCTGGCTGGACCAGCTGCTAATCAACGCAGAGGCGAAACTGCTGCAGGAACAAGCGGCGCTTAACTAGTCTCTCTTATTAGCTGCTAGTCAAACTGATCAAAGAACTGTTTGCTTTGTTCGTCGGCGGGGAAATAGCTTTCAACCAGCAACTCTTCCATGCCGGCGTCCAGTGCTGTTCCAAACTGGCTCAAGGTGGAGAACATTTTTAGCGTCTGACCACCCATATTGAAATCCACTGTCAGCATGGGGCCATCCGAGGGTGATTCATCCGGTTGCTGCCAGTTATCCGGCGGCGACATTTCCAATAAGCGTTTGTACAGCGCATCGTCCTGTGACTTACCGAAGGCCAATACCTGTTTACGCAGACGGCGCAGCACATGACTCGCTACCTCATCCCAGTTCTCAATATAGGGTCTATAGGAATCCTGTCGGAACAAGGCTTCCAAGAGGTTATTGGTGGGCGAGTTACCGCCGTCAATTTGTGCAGACATCATCAGTTGGGCCTGGTTCGCCATCAGAATATTCCAACTGCCGTCCATTACCAGAGCTGGATAGGGATTATGATTTTCGAGGATCAGATTAAGGGCTTTCCGTACCGGCTCCATGTCATTGGCATTCAAATCCAGCTCTGTATAGGCCGCGGCATAGCCACCAGAATGTAGCAGCAGATTGCTGTCCTTATGGGGTAGGTCCAACACATCGGCCAAACGCAGCAGCATGGAGCGGCTAGGGCTGCTGCGGCCAGTTTCGATGAAGCTGATGTGGCGTGAGGACACATCGGCTAATAGCGACAGATCCAACTGTGACAGGCGATTTTTCTTTCGATATTCAGTTAATAGTGGGCCCACTGCGGACATGAGGAAATTCCTTTGAATTACTGAGTTAGGTGCATTCTAGCGAGAGAACTGCAGTGGAACCATTACCTCTGGGGTAATCATCTTTGAATGAAGCAGGGGAGCCCTTTGCCTACTAATATTATTGCCGGGGAGAAGTGCTAACTATTTGTTTTAATTAGAGAAAATATATATCTAAACACAAGCCCTATTCAATCTGCCAACGCGCAAACAGGCGGCGTGCCTGACTCAATTGCTCTGTATTCATCCGTTCTTCTAGATTTTCCCGCAGGGCAGCGGCGTCAACATTTTCGTTGCTAATGGCCATGCTCGCCCAAGCGTGGGCTTGAACCGAATCCTTGTTAACGTGATCGCCATCGGCAAACATATTCGCCAACAACAAAGCCGCACTGGGATGGCCGGCTTTGGCGGCTTTGCCAAACATTTCAACCGCCTTGTCCTTGTCCGTGCCAGTACCGTCGCCTGAATAGTACAGACTACCGAGGTTAAACTGCGCCGCCACGTGACCCTGCTGCGCCGCCGCTTCTGTCCACCTGAAGGCCTCTGCCATGTCCACTTCCACGCCTTGACCCGTAAAATACAAAATCGCCAGATTGTATTGGGCCAGATCCAAGCCTTCCTCTGCCGCAATAGTAAATTCGTGTAATGCCGTTTTGAAGTCGCCTTTAAAGGCGGCATTTATGCCATCTTCATAGTCGGCGAGCAGCATGGGAGAGAAAGCCAGCAGCAGGGCGCAAAGGACTCCTCTGGCTGAGGCCGCAACTGAAACTATTTCTTTGATTTTGCTCATAGCCTCTATGGTATTACAGCTATTCCATGGATAAAACATTGTTGCGACAACAAGAACCATTTATGTCTATGAAAAATCACCGATTTCGCTATAATACCGCCCTCTTTACGCGGCCGTAGCTCAGCTGGATAGAGTAGGGCCACTCACTAGGATGAGAATCTAGAGAGTAAAAACAGAACAATTTAAAAGATTACGCATTACGCACCCGTAGCTCAGCTGGATAGAGTACCTGGCTACGAACTAGGGGGTCGCACGTTCGAATCGTGCCGGGTGCGCCAAACAATCAAGCCCGCTTTTGCGGGCTTTTTTGTTTGTCTCTCCCTGCCGATTAAACGTGCCCGTTCGAAAGGAGCGAAGCTCCGCAGACCGCGGTACGCGGCCCCGCAGGGGTGAGTAATTGAGCTAAGCTCAATTGCGAATCAATCGTGCCCTGCACCCTCTCATTCGTAAGCCAATCAAGCAGTTACTTCACCAAATGAAGTGCTGCTTTTTTTGTGCCTTTTTGTGGTGTGGTAAAAAGTGTGCCATCTGCATTTCCAACCCCCTTTTCAGCACAAATATTGTCGGCAAAAAGAGATAAATGTTCAGAGGATAAGTGTGCATACCGCTGCACCATCTTAATCTCGGACCAACCACCTAGTTCCTGTAACACACTAATCGGTGTCCCATTTTGCACATGCCAACTTGCCCAGGTATGCCGTAAATCATGCCAGCGAAAATGAGTAATACCTGCTTTGACTAATCCCTTTCGCCAAGCCTTGGTGTTCACTTGCGTTACTTTTTTACCGTGATAAGTAAAACAGTAAACAGAATGTTTCCCAAGTTGTTCACGAAGCACAGCTATCGCTTCGCTATTTAGCGGCACGCCAATCGGACGTCCTGTTTTGGATTGATCCCCGTGTATCCAGGAAACTTGTCGGGCTAAATCAACTTGTGACCATTCAAGCCCAGTCACGTTATTGCGTCTTAGCCCAGTCGCTAATGAAAACGCCACCATGGAACGCAAATGTTCAGGAAGAGAATGCAAAAGCCTGCTCGCTTCTGCTTTCGTAATCCACCTGATGCGCGCATTTTGGGTTTTCAGTAGGCGTACACGCGGTACACGATCAATCCATTCCCACTCATGTAAGGCAGTATTTAAAATTACCCTGACGACTTCTAACATCTTATTGACGGTAGCAGGTTTCACTCCCGTCTTTACTTTCGTCTGGGTAATCTTATCGATCACTTCGCGGTTAATCTCATCCAGATAGAGTTTACCCAAATACGGGTCAACCCATTTAATCTGATCGAGAGCATCCTGCTTGGATCGACGTTCGGTTTCCTTAAACCACTTTACTGCCGCTTCCTTCCAGGTTCGTCGTGGCTTCTCTCCTAATCTGAGAATGCGCCAGTAACGAGCTTTCAGGGTGTCAGCAAACTCTTGCGCCTGCTGCTTATCTACCGTTTTAGTAGACTGTCGTACTCGTCTTCCGTCGGGTGCGGTAAATTGGCACCACCAGTAGGACGAGGTTGGTCGTTTGTACAACATAGGCTTTCTCCTAAATGTTGGACTTGCGACCTTGGTCGACTAGTAGAGTAGTGGGATCGGAGGCAGGAAACAAGATCGTCCTTGAGAAAGACCCAGCGCTTGCCCAGCTTTGCGCCTGGAATAAGCCCAGCGACTGCCTTTTCCCTAAGAGTCTGCCAGTGCATCTTAAGGAAATCAGCCGCTTCATAGAGGTCCAATGTTTCATGCTCACTCATCGCCTTACTTGGCCTCTTTCTCCTGATCCAGCCCTAATTCCTCGGCTTTTTGGACTGTTTTAGGAAAGTCATTTTCAGAGAGCATTGAATCAACGATTTTTTCCATCTCTGAGGCGCTGCCTTTTAGGGCGCTTCCAAGCTCATCCATAGCAGTCATAAGAACTTCAAACTGCTCAGAGCTGAGTTTTTGTTGAACCATACTGATCAACAGTTCGGACATTTTTTCTCGCACAGGTTTATCCAGTGTCAGAAAACAAATGGACATACGTGCCACTAATAACTGTTGGTCATCGGTGGCGAGAACATGCTCTGGTTTACCGGAATCAAGAAAGGTTTCTGAGCCGCTTAATAGATAATTGGGGGTAACATTCAACGCATTGGAAAGCTTAATAAGCTCAATTCCGCCGGGTACTGTTCCGGCTGTTTCGTAATGTACAATCGCACTGCGACTAATTTCTGCCATTTTGGCCAACTCAGTCTGTGTAAGCCCCTGTTCATCACGGGCTTTTTTAAGCCGTTCGGCAATTTTGGCTTTATGGGATTTCATTTATTTCTCCAATGGATTTAACGATATAAACGCTGATTAACGATTGCGCCATTAGTCGTTTTTTCTGGTTGCATGTCTTCAGCAAATTCATCACCAACGAGATCATCTAATCCCCTCAGGTACCGCAGATGGCAATAGTTATAAGCCAATAGCTCCAAGATTTTATTGGCAGCTTCAGGTTTCATCTCCTCTGAAAACCAATGTAGACCAGCAATTTCTTTTGCTTTGGATTGAATGTAATCATCATTACGGTTTACCTGAGCGAGTGCCTTATTCGCCTTTTTTGTAGAAATTTGGTTTGGAACATCAATTCCACTCATTACCCTGGATTGGGGATGAGGTGGTTTTTTCACTGCTGGCCGTTCAGGAAAAACGTATCCCTGAGATTCAAAATGCTTTTTTAGCGTAACCTGCTCTTTTTCAGTGAAAATGTAGCGCTTTACTTCAAATAAAGCATATTTTGTACGGTGCATACCAATTGCCCCAGAAACCTTACTCTGGGACAGATAGAGAGAGGTTCTAGCTCTCCTGGCTTCTTCTGGTGTAATTAAACTATTGTTCATAATCAAAACAAATGTATTAAATTTGAATATGTTCGAATACTAATCATTTGATCGTAATAAAGTCAACAAGCAAAGATGAATTTAATTGAAAAGGAGGGAATTGAGGATTAAAAGCTGCTAAACGGTTTGTTTAACATCTTGTTAAACGTGAGTTAAATTACTGTTTAACTGAACATATTGGGTGCAATGAGATCTTGGGATTCAGTGGTCGTGGATTCAGATCCCGACATGCAAGAAAATTTAGTACTTAGCTTCACGAAAATTGCAGTTTGGGTGATTCTTGAGTCATGCAATTTAAGCCGCTATTTGGTGCAAAAACTGCCAAAGGCTAAAACGAATTAAAGGTTACAAATTCTTGCGTTGTCCCGATCCCTCCAAGGAAAGAAGGTCAAATATTTCCATTTGTCCAGTTTTGTCTCTAAACTCAATTCCCACAAAGTCCAAGAGAAAGCGAAATCTTTTTGTGGGATAGAAAAGTCTAAATCAATACTTCTATTGCTAAGAATTCAATCTTGTGTTGTTTAAGTAATCTCAAAGATGGCGAATAAGAACCTGCAGGATACCAGGACTCAAATGGTCAAGTACAAAGGTGATAATCCAATAGAGGGTAAAGCAGAGGATACTCTAGGGAGAGACAAGAGTGCCGCATCTTTTGCACACCAAGTTGAAACTCTCGATGCGTCAAAAGGGGCGGTAGTTGGAGTGCTTGGGCCTTGGGGATCAGGGAAAACGTCCTTTATCAACCTCGCCAAATTACACTTGGAAAAGTCTAATTTAAAAATGCTGGAATTTAATCCCTGGATGTTTAGCGGTACTCAGCAGCTAGTTGATACATTCTTTCATGAAATTTCTGCGCAATTACAACTAACTGATGGTCTTAGCGATATTGCCAGTATCCTTGCTGAGTACGGGGAGGCTTTTTCAGGAATGAATTGGCTCCCTATGATAGGACCTTTAATTGAAAAAGGGGTCGGAACAACCAAATTCATTGCTGAAATGCTAGAACGCAGTAAGGGCGGAATACTGGATCATAAAGCTCGGGTTGAAACTGCGCTGGAACAATTAGATGAATCTATCGTAATTGTGATAGACGATCTGGATCGGCTATCTACATTTGAAATCAGAGATATTTTTAAACTTGTGCGTCTAACTGCCAATTTTCCAAATGTCATTTACATCTTGGCCTTTGATAGAGAGCGCGTCGAGGATGCCCTGCAGGAGGATAATATTCCGGGCAGGGCATTCTTAGAAAAAATAATTCAAGTAGTTGTGGATATTCCATTTATCCCTGAAAGTGTTCTCAATGCACAGATATTTTCGGCTCTAGATGAATCGCTTAACGATATTGATACGAAAAGGGAGCTTAATCAAGAGCACTGGCCGGATATATTTTTCGAAATAATTCGTCCACATATATCAAATGTTCGTGATATCAGAAGGTATGCTTTAGGGGTTCACGGGACTGTGAATAATTTGGGAGACCAAGTCGCGCTTGAAGACATTCTTGGTTTAGAAGCTATTCGAATTTTTCTTCCCGACGTACATATCCAGCTTCAGGCCCTTGTCGATACTCTGACCTCAACTGAACACAGGAGTAGTGAATATGAATCAGAGCGTCATAAGAAACTGATAACGGAATTTCTCGACTCAAATTCGGCAAATCAACAGATTATTAAAAATCTTATAACTCGATTGTTTCCAGCGGCGGAAAAATATATTGGAAGGACCCATTTCGGATCGAGCTGGGAATCAACTTGGTTAAAAGACCGGCGAGTCGCTCATAAAGACATATTAAGTCTGTATTTGGAGCGAATCGGCAATGCCAGCTTGGCCGCCTATCAAGAGTCAGAGATTCTTTTTAATCGAATGACAGATATATCAGAATTCAACGAAATGCTTCAATCTATTAATAAAGAGCGACTACAGGACGTTATCGAAAATTTATGCAAACATGAGGATGACATCACGCAGGATCGAGTAATTCCCGGAGTGGTCAGTCTGCTAAATATTATGCAGTATGTTCCGGAGCGCCAGGGCGACATGTTTTCCTATGGTCCAAAAACAACCGTTGGTAGGGTTGTCTATAGGTTAATAAATTCAGTTGGTAATCCTTCCAGAACTAAAAAATTAGTTAGCCAAATATTGCCTCAAGTAGATACATTGGTCGGAAAATTGAAGCTTATCAATATTGTTGGACATCGCGAAGGGGCAGGACATAAGCTTGTTTCAAAAAAAGCGGCTAAAGCATTTGAGAGTGAGTGGAGGGATAAAGTAAGGCAGGCGAAACTAAATGAAATCCTTATCGAGCCCTCTCCATTGCAAGTGCTATATATTGTTAAGAAGGAGTCATTAGATACTGAACCGGAACTGAACTTATCGTCATCATACAAACTTACAAAGGTTCTGCTAGAAGATGCTTATCACGAGACTAAGAGTCAAACAATGGGAAGGAGGGCAGTTAGTCTATCGCCAGGATTGAATTGGGACATATTGGTCGAAGTCTATTCAGGGGAAGAAATTTTGGATAAGCGAATTAAAGCACTAAGAAAGAGAGGGATTTCAGAAATTGGAGACAAGCTGAAGTTAGCGGACCAATATGCTAAAGGACTCAAGCCCGACAAATTTGATTGAAGAATATTTTGGACTAACCATTTAAGTGTCGCTCAACGCTACTGAAAAGACTTCATCAATAATATCGTCAAACTTTCCTGACATATATTCCTCTTCCGTTAATAGAGAGGTGTAGTCTTTCTCAACTGCTCCTTCTGGTAATTCAAATGGGTATCCATTAATTGCCATTGCCATATCAAACCTTAACTTGCTCCCGCCAACGGTCATCTCATCAAAAGTTTGTGTTTCTAGGCGCTTGGCTAGTCGTTCTTCTAAGGCCCTTTTAAATTCTTGTTTATCCATTTTTCTCCTTTGTGAATTAGTCTAATTTTGATGTGCTTTCGGCACCTTAATGGATGCCTTCCATCTCGCTTGCCACAAATTGGCCTGCTACAGGAAGCCCCATTTTGATCATAAGCATCAGTTTTATGTCTACAAGCTTATTTTGTTCCGATACTAGTTCGCTGTATTCGTCATCAAGCACGAAACTTTGTTCTTTAAGATCAACGTACTCTGAATCCTTGTGCAGTCTCAGGGTTAACTCTGCTTCTCTCATTCTTTCATTAGAAAATTTGAGTTTTTGTTTTTCGTCTTTATTAGAACCAATTTCGACGATATATCCAGAACGGATTACATTCATCTTTCCGTGTAGCCGCTGTTTCTTCCGAGAATGCTTACTAATCTCAGATTCCGTTTTCTGAATGGACTCTAGAATCGAAAGATATTCTTGTTCTAGATTTTTATCCATCGGTTTTCCCTACTTATGCATTGCACATAACGCGCCGTTTAATTGTTCGCTATGTTTCGCTAGTCACTGCATACATACATTTTTACAACAACCCGTTATCGACTGCGTATTTTCTGCCTTTATCATCAATTCCATATTTAGCCCCATCAACCATGGAAAGTACTTTATAAATATAATTCTCTTCGTAGAGTTTGCTCAAATGAAATTTTGTTAGAGAAATATGCTCGCCTATTGACTGGGATATTGCATCGGGAGATAAGTTTTCTCTTCCATCGTGAGATATAAGCAGTGAAATTATCTTTATTTCTATTTCATTGAAATCGGATGGTATTGACCTTGTTTGAGGCTCTTCTTGAGTGACGTTTTTTGAGACCTCCAAATCATTAATGCTTTTATCAAGATAAGGCCAACAGACCTTAAAATTACGTGCCAATTGCTCTTCATCTATGGGTGTTTGGGAAGCTTTATTTATGCTTCTTACGAGATGTAATACGTCACTTTCATTAAATTCAGTAACCTGGAATTGTGAAAGTGGACCAGTTACGTCGCTTTTTGAAATCCCAATACTCAAGGGAGCAACTTTCCCGAATTCTAAAGATTTAGATACTGCCCCCGCTTCAAAATTTAGCCAAGGCTCATGCATGTTCCCGGGCACCAAACAAAATATCCCAAAATTTGATTTTTCTAGTTCTGTTCCGATTTCATTTACCCACCTTGAGCCTTTATCGATATCCAAAGATGAAACCCAAGCAGATGCAAGGGAAAATATGGTGTCAGGTCTCCATTTGCACACCCAGGTAGCTATTCATTTTACCAAGATTACGCACAGTTATTGAGAGTACTACAAGGGTTAGGTCGAATCCCTAATATGGAAGAAGAAGGGCATAAGGGGTTACTCTCGACTGCGAAGTGAACGGCCACGTGTGTCATCATGGCCAGGCGCTTTCGCGCAATACGTCGGGCCACGAATCCTGTGATTCCGAAGTCTAGGGAGCTCTAATAATTTAATAGCCTAACAGGTTATGCTATTTGAGAGGGATTCCTAAAGTTACTAGTTTGGTGTGTTCCCTAGTTTCTGCACGCTTGGGTTGGATGAACATATAGTTGAGAATTCATTTTGGATACGAAAGTACTGTATTCCGTCATATTAACCGTAGTAGCTTTCATATTGATGGCAGCTATGCTTTCACCTATAGTAATTGTAAGGGATGAAATTGTTTCAAAACCCTGGTGGGAACGTTGTGAGTATTACTACGAAGATGAAGCTGATGTTGATCCATCTATTCAAGAGCAGTTTGAACTGTTTGTTCAAACTCGAAACATGGAAATTCCTAATGCTGATATCTACCAAAGACTTCTAAGAATCATCATTTACTATTATGCAATCGATGAAATTAGATTCGATTCTCATGTATTTAGAGATTTTGAAGTTCTATGCCGCGATTTCCCCGAATTTGTACTCTTCTTTGAAGATGAATTTGACCTGAGGATACTTGATGGGAATTTTAACTTTGTAGTTCATCCAAATAATTTTTTAACATTAGATGCAATCGCATCCTATGTTTTAAAAAACCTGTAACCTATGGGAAGCCAAACGACTGAAATCGAATTTTTTGATGAGTTTGCATTTTTGTGTCTTGTGGTGGTGGCACTACTTTCACTTGCTGATTTCTTAATAGGGCCTTCGAATAGAAAGTGGATAAAAAACAGAATTGCATATTTATGGATATTATTACAAGACAATTCAACAACTGAAATCCTCGCAAGCAGTGCCAAATTGTCAAGCAATCTTTTGCGTAAAATGTTCGTATGTAATTATAAGGGCGTACATTTTTACTATCGAGTTTTATTGTTTAGTCTATTGGCAACAACATTTTCCATTCTTTATATTAGTCCACTGTTTGAGTTTTCCAGCTCAGGCTACGCATCTTCATTTGAAAATCTAGTAGAATTGATAATAGGGTTTGACGTAGATAGAGTGACCCTTCAAGCCAGACCAAATGTATTTACATCGTTGTTCTATCAATCACTGTTTTACGCACTTCCTATAAATTTTGTCTTTGATCTGGCTTCAGTCGGTTTGACCGTATATTTGCTAGACAAGCTCGCTAAATCTAAGAGATTGTCATCAGATATTCTAATTCTTCTATTAGACTTCGTGATAGTGCTGGCATGTTTTCTATCTGTATTAGTCTTGCTCGTTTACCTTTTCCCAATTACCAATTTGCCACATCAAGGGAGCCTGAGTTTTTTTGAGAAAATGTCATTAATTCGTATTTATGCGAATTCAAGTGCCATTTTGTATGGGGTATTTTTCTCCTCTGTAGCTCCTTCTTTCCTTCACATTTTCTATATAGTAACCACAATGGGTATAAAAATATTGTCTCCATTTCTAAGGCCTATAGTCGAGCTGCTTCTTTACAGGTTTCAAGAATCGCAAACGGGGACTTTAACATTATTAGCAATCTCAATTGGGACGATTGCAAAACTTGTCCAACAAGCCGTAAAAATCTATGGTGGCTAACAAGCAGAATAACTGAGATCGTTAAAAGCAAAAATGCAGTTGTCTTTATCTACAAATATTCTATGAATAAGTGGCACATTTTTATTTCTTGCATTTATCCAATTGATTCAAGTAACGAATCGGCCGAACAATCTACTGAAAAACTTTTTGTGGGTGGTTCGATTCCGCTCCTATCACCGCCTCATTAATAGTCTTCAATTGAATGCGCGTAAAGTAACGAGCGGATCATATTCTCCCTAATCAACCAGCTTTGGGTCGAAAATAGAAAAAGAACTGGCTTTGAAGACTGTACCCAATAATGTGCCAAATTTTGAATAAATGGTTGTAAAAGGGGCTAAATATCGCTCAAAAATCATAGTGACCAAGATCGCAACTCATTGATAAATAATAACTTTAAGCTTTACAGATGGCTCTACGAACTAGGGGGTCGCACGTTTGACAAGCGCGTAGCGCGCAGGACGGCTGAAAGCCGCCCGAAGGGTGAGAAATTTATCTAAGATAAAAATTTTGAATCAAAGCTGCGAAGCAGCGCAGACCGCGAAAGCGGCCCCAACGGGGTGAGGAATTTGGCTACGCCAAATTGCGAATCAATCGTGCCCCTCCAGTCGACACCAATCTACGCCAGTTGTAATTGATCAAAGTTTAATCCCTTAGTCCTCTATGACCTCGTGAGTGTTCCTAGTTTCTAATCCCCTTCCTTCCCGAACAAATCTATGTCCAAAACAGCTACCAGTTTTAAGTTGACAATCAATTACTAGCATTATAGTATACTAGCATTATAGCATCAAAGAAGGTAACTGATCATGCCAGAGAAGCAGCAGTTCAATGTATACCTACCACCCGAGTTAGTTAAACAGATGAAACATCACGCCATCGAAAGTGGCGAATCATTAAGTAAGTTAGTGGAGCGCATCTTCAGTGACTATCTTGTCCAACAATCAAATAGAAAGAGGAAATGACATGGCATCCGGACTATTAGTATTTGTATATAGTGAAGAATTTGAAAAACTTACAAGCTTCTATCAAGAGATACTGGAGGTTGATGGTAAAGCTCTGGGCCCGAATTGGATGGAGTTCCCCTTAACACCAGCAAAGTTTGCGGTACACAGGCAAGACGAGAACGACTCAATGGACAAGTTACCCTACCGCTTCGATCTGTTGGTATCGGATATTGACTCAGCATTAAAAAAAGCAAAAACACTCGGGGCCATCATAAAGCGCGGCATACAAGATGAAGCGTTTGGGAAATCAGCAATTTTACATGACCCTGAGGGTCGTGAATTCATGATCATTGAAGAAGAGCGCTAATACTATGCTGTATGCCGAAAACTCACTTCAAACGGCTGACGTTCAGCTTCATTATGTAGAAGGTGAGAATACAGGCCCGCCAATGATTTGGTTGCATGGAGTTGCTGGTAGGTGGCAACGCTGGCGTCGTCACATGGCTGTGTTTCAACCGAACTTTCAACAGTTCGCAATTGATGCTCGTGGTCATGGTGAGTCATCACGGACCCCAGGAAGGTACACCTGGGTTGATCATGCCAATGATTTAACGAGCTTTCTGGAACAGAAAATTGATCGTCCTGCGGTGCTCATTGGGCACTCACAAGGGGCAATGCAGGCGCTCTACGCGGCAGCTAACCATCCGTCCAAGGTTGCCGCTCTGGTTCTTGAAGATCCGCCTCTATTCAATGCAAAGCAGGTTGACCCTGATACCAGTGCATTTCAGTTTCTATTAGGAATGATTGAATCGGGTATTCCTGAACACGAGGTCGCCAATGTCTTTGGCGCTGAACGTTGGGTAACAGACGAGCTGAGCCATGAATACGCGCAAGCATTGTCTAGACTCGATCCAGACACATTACGGCAAATTATCAATCAAGAGGCAACAAAGAATTATTCCGTTAAAGATTATCTGGTCAATATTAATTGTCCTGTTCTTGTACTATGCGCTACGAAAGCGGGAGCGGTGCTGACCGAATCAAATCAAAAGTTCCTTGGCAAGATTTTGCCAGACGCTAGTCTAATTAAGGTCCGTGATTCAGGTCATCTAATCCATGCAGAACAACCTGAAGAATATATTAGGTATTTGCGAGACTTCGCAAAAGAGAATTTTAGGGGGCGCTCATAACTTAACAACTTAACGGTGGCTCTAAAGTTGCTAAGTTATGAGCGCCCCCTATGACCTTCGAACCTCATTCGCCGGCTTAGCGTCAGGGTTGAGAATCTAACTTTATGAACCTGCAGGCTCAATCGAACTCTGTCTTGAAACGACTCACATCGTCAACATTTGGCAAGAGCCAGATCAGCCCGCTTCTCGTTCTTATGCGTGCCGTCGAGCTGCCGCCGGGAGAAACCTCGAGCCGTCGCTGGCCTCGCTCTCCTCGAATCGGTTGGTCGTTCGTGGCTTCGTTTAGAATTTCGCCATTCTGCGTCGCTATATCGAAAGAGGTCCGGAGGTCACAACACTCGAGTTTGACCTCTCCAGATTGAGTTTCAACCTCGACATGCCCGCCTTCTTCGACCGCAGCGCTGATCGAGATATCGCCGGACACGGTATTCAATCTGGCGTGGAACGGTCTCGCGCCCAAGAGGGTCAGCGCACCAGTCGCTGCCTCGAGTTCGATCTGGCCGTCGGCCCCTACTACAAAAAGGTCACCGCTCAGGGTTGAGGCCAGCAAGTTGCTTGTTTGACCCTCGAAGTCGAGACTGCCACTGACTGCCTCGAAATTGAGGCGAGAAGGCTCCCCGCGGATTACTACCGAGCTGGAGACCACACCGACCCCTACCGGCCCTCGAATGCCTTCGATCTCGAGATCGGCGTCCTTCGCGACCACGAAAAGTCGTGTATCGTCTGGCACTTCGATGACAAGATCGACATCGAAAGTGGAGGGTTCGTCGAAGCCCGCCCAAAGACGTGCGAACAGGGGATACCGCACCCGCACCTCGATAGCGCCCGCATCTTGACTGAGCGACACTCCTCGCACTTCGGAGCTAGTGGTGCCGCGGACTCGCACCTGGCCTGACTCAGAGCCCACCACCCGAATGTGACCGTAGCTGATGTCGACACGCACGGAACCACCTGACTCGATCGAACGGGACAGGTCGACGGACTCGCCGAATGTTGGAATTGCTGTAAACACGACCACGACTGAAAAGAAAACGATCCACTTCATCAACTCACTCCTCCGGCGCCGCGTAGGCGCTCGCTTACCAGGCTCAACAAACGGAGCTCCATTTCGTAGAGATCCGCCAGGCGCATCTCGGTGGTCGGGTCGACCGGGAGTCGAGCCAGCGAAGTCTCGATCTCCTTCATTTCGGTTTCGATGACATTGATGCTCTGACGAATCTCGGACCGTACCTCGGGAGGGTAGTTGCCCAGCTCCTCGGCTACTCTTTCGAGAAGGACCTCGCGCTCCATGGCATAGGAAGCAAAAACGGCCTGCAATGCAGGCGAGCTCTCGGAAGGAAGGTCGGAGCTCGAACGGGGTGCCGCAAAACCCTCGATCGGCTGCAACACCGGAGCGGTGAAGCTCCAGGTCAGCGCCAGGCCCACCAGCAATGCCGCCGCGACAGCCATCAAGCGCTCCGCCGTGTATTGATTCTTGTGCACCACTTTGCGTTTCGCTTCCATTTCCAGGTCGAGCCAGAGATCTCTCTCGGGCTCGAGTCCAGCCTCAGATAGTCGACGGAGGTCGTTCTTGAGAGTCTCTTCTTGTTGATACTCGGCTTGTTGCTTATTGCTCATTTCAGCCACTCCCTGAGTGCCTTCCGCGCACGGAAGAGTTGAGTCTTGCTTGTACCGACGGTGACGCCTAAAAGAGTCGCCACCTCCAAATGTGTGTACCCTTCGATGTCATGGAGGACCAGCACCCGTCTTGGTCCCGGAGGCAGTTGAAGAACGGCGCGCTCAAGATCGAGTCCGGTCCCTGCCGGTGCTGCGGTGGTCTCCAGACGTTCGAGGTCTGCGTCGGTCAGCGACTCGAGCTGCTGCCTCCAACTGGCGCGCTGCTCGTCAATCACCAGGTTGACCGCGATCCGCCTGAGCCAGGTGCCGAGACGGCTCTCTCCTCTGAAGCCTTCGAGACCACGCCAAGCCTTGAGGAACACTTTCTGTGTCATGTCTTCCGCATCTTCGTTGCTATCAAGCAAGCGGCGACATACGCCGTAGACCTGGCGCACATATCGACGATAAAGCTGTTCGAACGCCTGAAGCTCTCCACGTTTTGCCAGGCCAATCAGCAGCCGATCGTCCCTGACATCCTCTGCCTCTCTATCGTTGTAGCTTGCTAGCACGGAAGTCTTCAAAAGTTGAAACCCAGCAGCCGCCAGTAGGCGAGGAAGCAGACAAAGGAAAGAACGATAAACGAACTGGCCGTCACCGGAATTAGCGAGTTGTCCTCTGAGCCCCGGTGATGAACAAGTTCGACAAGAACCGCAACGACGGTCACGACGAGAGCGAGAAACGGCAGCAGTAAGAGCAGCAACAGATACCACGGAATCTCGAAGCGAAGCACGCCACCGCCCTGGCTCATGGTGATACCGATGAGAGCACCCGTGCCGAGAAGAAAGACCAGTAGAATAGCAGCCGCCAGGCGCAGACATCTGCCGGAAGTCCTGGCGCTTAAGGCATACTGAGGCACGAGTAGCGGTCTACCCAGAAGCTGCAGGACGAGCGCCACGCTCAGTATCCCGAAGACCACCAGATGAAGCTGCCGCTGCCCGTGCCAGGGAATGCTCCGCCAGACGGCTCCTTCTTCGAGCAGTAACCAGCCGTCTCCGCTACTGCGTTGGCGTTGAATCACGATGCGTCCGTCCTCGTCGCCAAATGCGCCGTCGCCCAAAGGCTCGTAATGCCGGTCTCGGTGTAGAAGAGTTCCGTCCGATGCCACCTCAACCTTAATCTGTTCGAACAGGGCTCTTGCTTTGTCGAATCCGCGATCCGGCAACTCTGCGGGCACATAGCTGCCGGAAATTCCTGCTATATCCATGGGCGCAAACTCTTGCGAAGAAGTGGAGTTCACCGGAGTCATAGATAGTGGCGGGAATACGCGGTCGAGAGTCTCGTTGATGAGTGGCCACACATATGAGTTGCCGTTGAGCGCCACCAGGATACCACCTGATCTCTCGGGCAAAAGCACAATCCCCGACGAAAAGCCGTCGAGAGAACCCGAGTGAAAGAGCCGCCTGGGCGACGAGGAAGAGGTTTCCGAAAAGCCGTAGGCTCTGCCGGTAAAGGTAGAGTGGTGCTCGAAGTGGCGCGTAAGCATGAGATCAACGGTGTCATGATCGAGGAAGTCGTACTCGTCGGGCTGAAGCAATGCCGTCATGAAGCGGGCCATGTCAGCCCCTGTCGAGCTTAGCATCGAGGAGGGCACCGTATTGATAAAGGCTGGCCGGACCGGCTCCCCGAAGCGATAACCCTGTGCCAGGTTTGGATGATCGGGTCGCAACTCGAACGAGCTGTTAGCCATGCCGAGCGGCTCGAAAACAAGTTCATGTGCGGCCTCAGCGAAAGGCTTCTCGACGATTCGTTGAACGATCAGTCCCGCAAGCGCCATACCATGATTGGAATACAGGGTAACTTCACCGGCGGCGTAGACACGACGCGGCATCTGTTCGACAAGGAAAGCTTCAAGTTCGGGGACCTGCCAACGCTGCGTCGACATGCGCGTGAGAAACCGGTCTTCGAAGCCGCCGGTATGGGTCAGGAGGTGAGCGGTGGTCAGCGTGCCAGTTCCGGTGAATCGCAAATCCCCTAGATAGTGATGGACGTCTGTGTCGAGATCGAGCCGACCCTGTTGATGGAGCCTCATTGCAGCGGCAGCCGTCACTGGTTTCGAAATCGAAGCGAACCGAAAGATGGTCTCGTCTAAATCAATCTGATCGTGGGTCGAAATGTCGGAGAACCCATAGGCCTGAGAAAAGATAACCTCCCCATCAACAATTATCAACACGATCGCACCCGGAACCTGCCAGTCCTCCATCACGCTTTGGACTTTCGCATCCACGAAGTCGAAATCTATTCTTGTAGTGGGCTCCGCACCTCGTGCCGTGTCCGCCAGCAAGAGGAGCCACGTCATCATGACCAAAAACCACTTCTCTCTCATCCGCTCTGCTCCAGTCGATTCATAGACCCTTGCTGACCTAGACGGAATTCGGGATCAGATGGTTGACAGCAGATTGATTTTTATCTGACTCCTCTGTACTGGTGGTAAGTGTGAGGAAATTAGAGGGTCAGGTCTCCATCTGCACATAGCATTTATTGATTAGCCTAATGCTGTGCCGTACAGTTATTGACAGAACTACGAGGATTGAGTCGAATACCTAATATGGAACTAGGGATCGCACGTTCGAAAGGAGCGAAGCTCCGCAGACCGTGCTTGCGCGGCCCCGAAGGGGTGAAGGAATTAGCTTAGCTAATTCCTGAATCAAAGCTGCGAAGCAGCGCAGACGCCTGAAAGGTGCCCCGAAGGGGTGAGGAATTTGGCTACGCCAAATTGCGAATCAATCGTGCTCCTCCAGTCGACTCCTATCTATTCTACTTTTGGTTAAGTTGTGAAGTTATAGGTGTACCTGGTTTTCTTTCGAATCACTCCATTCAGCGTTGGGACGTATATTTCTGTACCAGTACACGTTTGCTAATTCTCCAACCCTCAGCCGTACGGACGAATTCGTCGTGATACTCGCCCATCAGGGCGAAGCTCGACACGCTAGACTCGCCGGAGGGTGCGCTGTATATCGTGGCATAGCTGACCCCAGTGGCATGGTCATCATCAACTGGCACAATGCGAATCGTGCTCATCTCATGCCGGATGGACGAGCCAGTCTTGAGTCCTTCAATGCGTTGCCGGATATCGGTGCGACCAACCCAGGTCTGACCCACTACCGTAAGTGACGCATCCTCCGTGAATAGATTGGCAAACTCATCAGCATTGAATTGATCACGATGATAGGCGTAGCCATAAACCAAATTCGTGCACGCCCTATACACGTCTTCATCGGCATAACTCGAATGTGTGCCTGTGACAAATACGGCTGCAATCAATACAAAGAAAAAATGGCGCTTGTTCATCGTGATTCCTTTTTTGGAAGTGCTAATGGTTTAAAGAGCGTCTAGTGTGCAAAATACAGATGACTAATCGTAAATAGCTGACTGGATATTAGCACAGACGATGGACTCGCCAACATGAAGTGAATAAAAGGGACGGGGGATTATTTTTTGATCAATTAGTTCACTGATCAAATTTTTATCCCCCTGAGGTTCCCACAGTTCTGACTCCATTGATTAGATATTGATTGTTCGCAACTTTTCCCACCACTGCACGTTTATGAATAATCCATTCGGCTACAATAAAGTTTATCGTCCAGCCAGCGGCCATGTGAATAAAGACAGTGGTATCACTGCCCAGTTGAAAAATAATGAGCGGTAAACCGGTAAGTACTTGAGTACCCGCGCCCAGCCCCAGTGCATAAGCTCTAGTCATCCAGGCACTGTGGTGGATGAAATCCCTGCGCAGTATTGCCGCAAAGCCCAAACAGATCGCAGAGATCATAGTCACACCTACCAGCATTCTGAGCCAATAAAGCGCTAAACTGTTATATTCAGTTCCCGCATAGAATTGCGTCATCCAGAGCCCGGTAACGGCGGAAACTAAACCACAAATGATCAAAAGCCGCCCGGATTTCTTATGCAAAATAGGATTGTTCCGCCGAATGCTTGGCAAGAATTGGAATGCGCCAAGGATGCAATAAATCGTTGCACTCACTATATGCAATGCAACAGGAATAGGTGCTTCAAAGAATCGAGCATTTTCAATGGTAATCTGGGCTCCAGTAGCCAATTCTCCGAGACGTACTACCCCGGCGAGCACTGGTATTAAACTGAGTGCAATAAGCATGCTAGCCCATATCCATTCTCTGTTTTCGACCTTATTCACATCTGTCATCCCAACTAAATAGCTAAAGAGTTACTTTGTTAAACGGATCAAAGAGGCCAAAATTACGGGGAATGAAACAAAATAGGGTAATGATCAATCGAAATGCTTAGATCGGGAATTTAGACTTCAAGCATGAGCATTTCGTCGCACACTTCTATTTTGTATTTTAAACTCATTGATTCAACTAAAAAACCGATTGCGCGGTCGATTGAAAATCCCGGTTTTCCTTTTATAAGAAGTGAATCGTTAAACCAATAAACAATTGCTGTCCCCAAAAAATTCTAGTGTCCCGTTACTGCGACACGGAGTGTCCTGCGGATGGGACTGCTGGTGCACCATTCTTTTGAATCGAATAACCTACTGTAATAAATTCAATATCTTATGGAATGGCCCGTTTCTTGCCTAAGTATTTAGGTAGTACCCTTTATTTGCACTCTGAGAGCAATTTAACTTTCCTCAGGGAAATTAAAAGAACGCGGGTCTTGGATATTGCGAAATATTAGACTCCATAATCCTGAATGAGTTATGAAAAAATCTGAAACGAAAATATTCAAGTTGCGACAGCTAATTTCCATGGCATGCATCCTATTTCTGGCACTAAATTTAAGTGCTTGTGCAAAGATTTGGATTCAACCTCCACGTTCACAGGCTAATTTAGACGCACTGGCAAGAGTTGAGATTAAGTCTTACATTTTCGAAGAAGCCGGTGGTATAGAGATGGAGTACGGTCTATATGTGCCAACCGGTTATAGGCAGGACGATCCAACTGCTTTGGTAGTGGCTCTGCACGGTAATGGCAGTGGAGCGATGTACATGATGGAATATAACAACCTTGTTGAATTGGCCGAAAATTATAACTATATGGTAGTTACTCCAATCGGATTTAGCGAAACTGGCTGGTTTGGTTCCGAGCCTATGGGAGGCTTCAAAATATCATCGCGAAATAGTGCATTGGATATGGATACTATTAGTAGATTAAGCGAGATAGATGTAATCAATGTACTCAAAGAAGTAAAGGAACAATACAATATTGATGAAAGTCGTATTTTTTTGATCGGCCAATCCATGGGGGGAGGTGGAACATGGTATCTCGGAAGCAAGTACCCAGACATCTGGGCAGCGATGGCTCCGCTCTCTCCGGCCACTGGCGAAGATCCAGCCATTCTGGAAAGCGCTAGTCACATACCTGTAATGGTAGTCATGGGAGAAGCAGACAGGGAAGTTGATGTAAATGTCACCCGAGATTGGGTTGCGAAAATGGACAGTCTTGAGATGGAATATGAGTATTTGGAAATCGCAGGCGGTTCACACAGTGCCTCAGGTAGGAATAATATTGGAAAGGTTTTTGAGTTCTTGGATAAACATGAGAAATAAAATGCTGCCCCGGGGACGGGGAACAATAAGGCAATCTATAAGTTTAAAAGCTTAAGAAATTTTATTTATATTGCTATGCAGTGCGAAGAGGATCATTTTAAGAAGGTAGAATTGTTAAGTCATGAGAGCCACCTTTCTGTTATATTTCCCCCAGCATGAATAACAAACTATCCATACAGCGCAGTCGCTTTCGCTTGGCAATATCAGCAGAGAAATACTTGGCTTATTACAAGGGGAATGCCAAAGACATTGTTGCGCGCTCAGAAGACAATAGAAATGTGCGGTTTCCAGCCAGCGCTATACGGGAATTTCTTACTCACGATGGCATTTTCGGTCAATTCGAAATTCAGTTTGATGAAAACAATAAGCTCATTGGCGTTGAGCAGATCGACTGATATTTCTTCAGCTTTTCACATAAGGCTTGTTGGTTAATGATTTCTTCCAAATTCTCTATAGATAAAAACCCAATCCCTAAAAATTAGACTTAAGCTTAAACACAAATCGCGCCCCGGTATTAGCACAGACGTTTTCTATCTCGCTTAAGTCGCGATCACGCAAATAGCCGTTATAGCGCTTGCGCTGCGTACATCTATCTTCGTCGGATGCGTTATTAATCTCTACTCTATAGGTAAGGTTGCCGTAGCCTACCTTTTCCACAAACATGGTGAGTTCAGGCCGCAACTTGCCGGAGCCGAAGAAAACCACATTGTCGATGTCATAACGAACGCGGTTGCCGCCGGTTCCGCCTACGTCACCGAAACCATCCTGGTAATTCACGCCGAAGCTCAGGTTTTGTGCGGGCACATCCTGGCGATAACCAAGGCGAAAGCCACCGCGGTCGAAGGGTATTACGGTGCGCTTCTTTGCGATCAGGGGATCATAAATATAGGCGTCTTCCAAATTTATTCCGGCAGTGATAACCGCCTGCGGCAGATTGAGAAATCCCAGCCTGATACTCGCATTCAGGTACAAGCCAAAGATTTTTCCATCGCCCACATTGCCGTTGGTGCTAACCAAATTCTGAGGATCAGGCGAAACATCAATTTTGCCAATGGAGTTTGCAACATCGTAGTAGAAAAATCTGGAATTCAATACCCCACCATCGTTGGGTAGGCGATAATCGAGGTTGATGTTGTAACGCCAGGTTTGCTCCTGTTCCAGTTCGGGATTTCCGGCGACAGTGTCCTGATCATCATCCTGTTGATTAACACCGGCGGAGAAATCGGCAAAGCTAAGTTGTGAAACATCCTTTTCCGCGGATACTCGTAGTTGAAAACTGCTGCTTATATCAAATCTGAAATCCAGTTTCGGTTTAAGGAAATCAAAATCCCTCTTCTTGTTGATGTCTCCTGCTTGCTCTATCTCCGATACCTCATACAGCAGGCTGCTTTCCAGTGACATGCGCTCGTTAATCTGCCAATTATGAATGGCAAAGCCTTCGTAGCGAAGTTCTTCCACTTCAGAGATTGCATTGGGAACATTTACGGGACGCAAGCCCCCAAATTCTGGAGAAGTGGTACCTGGCACGTTTAATCCCAAGCGTAGCGATGAATCCTGTATTGTTTGTGCCGCCTCTATGCCAAGCTCGAGAGAATGACTGTCAGCAAGCGACCATGCATAGGAAGTTCTTACAATGCGCTCCTGGTAGGTGCTGGATGTGTCGAGAAATAGGTCCTTGGTTTCGGGCTCATCCAAGGCGGAGAAGAGGAAGCGTTCACGTGTGGTACTTCTGTTTTCTTCGTTAACAATAAACAGAAATTTGTATTTTCCGCCGTCATTGAAATTATGTTCGAAGTCGCCACCGAACTCCCATTTGTCCTGGGTGCTTGGCAGTTCTTCCCGCTCAAATGAGGTCGAGACCGGTGAGCTCTGATAGTCAGTGATGGTTCTAAACAAATCCGCTGGCGGATCGCTTTCGCTATACAACATATTAAAGGCTATTCGGTCAGCCGCAGAGGGCTGGTAGACGATATTCGAGTTAAAGCGATAGTTTGACTGTTCGCGAACTCGATCAAATGCCCGCGTCTCGTTGAGAGAGTTATCCGCGAGCAGGCTGGTTTCGAAACTTTCTAAAGATTCAAATCCGGTAGTGACGTCTGCGCTCAGCAGATAATTTAACTGACCCGTTTGTCCGCTGTAGGAGAATGATCCTATAGGTTCCACCGTTCCATCATGAAAATGGGTTAACCCTATTTCACCGGACATGCTCGAATTACTCTGGGTTTCTAGCAATACGATGTTTACCAGTTGACCGGAATTGCGAACATCCAGATCGCCAGAACTACCCCTAATGATTTCAATATAGTCCACCTGATCTGCCGCTATGCGGTCCAATTGGCTGCTGGCCTCGTTGGCCTTTCCGGCTAGACGCTTGCCATTTATCAGGATTTGGCTGGCGTCCCCGAGTCCGCGATCGTTGTTATTACCGAAGCTGGGCACCTGGTTGCCTTCCAGCGCCAAGTCGATACCGGGAATGCGACTGAGCATGTCGTTCACAGACACGGCTCCGTATTCGGCAAAATAGGCGGCTGGATAGGTTATGGTTGCATTGTCTTCGGCTGCCTCCTGTGCAGATAGCAGCGTGGAAGCAAATGATAGGGTTAAACTAATGGCAACTAGTACCGGGGTCTTTACTGGCATGGGGATCTGTTCACTTGAATTCCTAAACCCTCTTATTTGAGTGCATACTATCTTGAGACTGGCTTATTAGAAAGTGCGGCAAGCCGCTAAATCAACTCGGCTTGGTCCAAAAATAGAGATACCGAAGCAGCAGGACTAGCATCGCAAGCTCGCAAACTCGGAAGGGCAGATAAACCCATCGAAATTCAGGTTCGGCTGAATCCCGGGTATTAAGATTGCACTATTTTCAGTTCAGCGAGCTACTCAATAGATAATTCCTCCCTTGCCTAACCCCTTTTTATACTTTTCCTCGATTAAGTAGTTAACAAAGCCTAGTTCTTGTTAAAGGGGAAAACCATGAAATACGCAAAAGTACTTACCGATCCATTTCTTGAAAAGATAAATCAATCCAATATCAGCGCAAGCTTGATTATTTGCCTTATAGCCGTGCTGCTCATAGCTTGCTCAGGCCAACAGGTCGAACAGTCCCCTGGTGCAAGCGAGTCCCGCGATAATCAAAATGTAAATACGCAGGCCGGGCGGCCACAATCCGTAACCACGCCCGCTGACTTAAACGGACCTGCGCTTGACGACATCGCTCAGACATCAACATCAACATCAAGTCGAGACTTGGGAATAAGAAAAGAAACAGAGGAAGTTACGGTATCGGGTAGCTATGTAAGAGCGGCCACGGCAAATTCTGTTGCTAGTTCAGTATCAAGACAGTTAACTGAATCCGATCGGGCGTGGCCTTATTACGGCTATCAGCCCAATCAGGAAAATTATCTAAACTTCGACGAGAATGGCATAAAGCGCGTAAGCGTGGAACCGGTCTCAACGTTTAGCATAGACGTGGACACAGCGGCGTACAGCAATATTCGACGCATGCTGACTCGCAACGGCACACTGCCACCCAGCGATGCGGTACGCATAGAGGAGATGATTAATTATTTTGATTACGACTACGCAACGCCGGCCGACCTTTCCCAACCCCTGGCCATTAACACTGAAATAATGGTGGCTCCCTGGAATCCGGACAATCAATTGATTATGGTTGGCATCAAGGGATTTGAACAAAACCTGGACCAGCGGCCTAATGCAAACCTGGTATTCCTGATCGATGTATCTGGCAGCATGCAATCTCAAGATAAACTTGGCCTGGTGAAAAAGTCACTGCAGTTGCTTGTCTCTCAAATGACAGAAGATGACCGCATAGCATTGGTCGTTTATGCTGGAGCTGCTGGTGTTGTCCTGGATTCAACCACTGCTGCTAAAAAGGCACAGATCAATAACGCAATTGACTCTTTAGTTGCAGGAGGAAGCACCAATGGGGGAGCAGGGATCGAATTGGCCTATCGAATAGCGGAAGAAAACAAAATAGAGAACGGCATTAATCGAGTCATTATTGCCAGCGATGGCGACCTGAACGTGGGTATTACCAGCATCGACGATCTGAAAGACTTGATAAGTAAAAAACGAGACAAGGGTGTTGCCTTGACTACGCTGGGATATGGTACTGGCAATTACAACTACTCCCTGATGGAACAACTGGCTGACGTTGGCAATGGCAACGCCGCGTATATTGATACACTCAGCGAAGCGCGAAAAGTTTTAGTGGAGGAGATGCAGTCGACCTTACTGACTATCGCCAAGGATGTAAAAATACAAATTGAATTTAATCCAGAACTGGTTTCAGAATACCGACTACTAGGCTATGAAAACAGGCTTTTACAACGGGAAGATTTTCGTAACGATAAGGTGGATGCGGGTGAGGTTGGTTCCGGTCATACTGTCACGGCGCTTTACGAAATCAGCCTCAAGGGCTCTCGCGGCGCAATGATTCCAGACAGTCGCTATTCGGCTAATCAGTCTGGAGCGGCTAATTTCGGTGACGAGCTAGCCTATGTAAATATTCGTTATAAACTACCTGAGAAAGATGTGAGTACGGAATTTGGTCGTCCAATTAATAGGGTCGATTTCGAGAACAGGGATTATCAGAGTTCTGAAAACATCAGGTTCGCCGCAGCGGTGGCTGGTTTTGGACAGCTTCTAAGCGGTGGAAAATATACGCGGGATTGGGGTTACGACCAGCTCTTGATGTTAGCTCGCCAATCCAGGGGTGATGATCTGCATGGATACAGAAGTGAGATGCTGAAATTAGTGGAACTGGCAAAGATCTTATAGACTCGAAGCATGAATAATTTGGAATACAGGGTACCGTGTTTTTGATAGTAATCACTCAAATGAAACTGATGACTAAATGTTAGGATTTCTGAGCAAGCAGGTCAGCGATGAGTCACTCATGTTGAAATATCAACGGGGTGACTCTCGCGCATTTGAAAAGCTCTATCATCGCCATAAAGATCCGCTGTATGCTTACCTGTATCGTTCTCATGTGGATCTCGGCGTGATAGAAGATATTGCACAGGAAACCTGGATGGCAGTAATCAACTCGGCGGCAAATTATCTTCCCAGCGCAAAGTTCAGGACCTATCTTTATGCAATTGCGCATAGAAAACTTGTAGATTTTTGGCGAAAGAATAAATATGACAAGATGATCGATCGAGTGGATGGGGCAGGGGAGCAGTTGATTGAAACTCTTTCGGACCGCAGGGCCAACACTGCCAATTCTGCCGATTTGTCCATGGATTTACTGTTGGCACTGGAATCGTTGAATAAAGAACAGCAACAGGCTTTTCTGTTAAAGGAGTCCGGTTTTACACGAATAGAAATAGCCCGTGTTACCGGGGCTAACGAAGAAACCATTAAAAGTCGCCTGCGCTATGCCACTGGGCATTTGCGGCGAATACTCGAGGTGCAATATGCCGACTAGTCAAGACGATGATGTCGAACTTTCGGCCATAATGAATCAGGCCGAGCCACCAAAATCTCCGCCGCACCTGGATGCAGCGATCTTGCAATATGCAGAAGAGAAAGCTGATGCATCTGCAAGTAAGCGAGGAAGCAATGTAGGTTTCCTCAGTGTTCATTGGTTGCAACGAAATTGGATGTCGGCAGCGGCGACATTCTCTGTTGCAGCGATTGCAGTGTCTGTAAGCCTGCAGATTTTTACCGAGCCCGATCTTGGTAGTTCATTAAATACAGCCGGCGGTGATTTACCCTTCACCGAATCAGTTTCATTGACACAGGCTAGCCCGGCACTTACCGTGCTTGAAGTTGCGGAACAAAGATCAGCGAATTCTCAGGTAGTTCAGCGAGAAGTGGCGCCGCGGTCAGCGTCCATTGACGATATTGCTAATGTCGCAACAACCCAAAGTCAGGGGTTTAGAGATGCTAATTTAACGCAGCCGGCAACCGTGGGGGTGGATTCCATAACCAGTGTTGACCGCGCGCGACAAATGTCTGCCCTTGAGGCTCAGGCAGTATCTGCTGACGCCGCCGCTGCGTCGGTGGAAGAAGTCTTGGTTACAGGCTCACCTATTCGCCGCAGTATTCAGAGTGCGCCGGTCTCGGTGCAACCGCCGCAATCCGATCTAGCCCAGAGCATTATTGAAGATGCAGCGCTGCAAGAAACAGTCATTATTGCACTGCGTAGATCCCTTGGGGTGCGCGAGCAGACTACCATAGCGGTACAGCGAGAATTTTCTTACCAGATAAATCCGCTCATTGAGACCTATAGACAATTGGCAGACCCGACAATTTTAGCGAACATACAAAACAGGTATGAAGTGGCGCGCTCAGAACGGCTAGATGCTAGGCTGCCTCTGTCAGTAGAGGAGCTTGTTAGTATTCTTGAAGCGCTTGAACGGTAATTTTATGAAATATCAAGCACTCTCACATAATCGGATTTTGCTTCGGCTCATACTCTTGTTGCATCATTAATTTGTCGATACTCGTGGACTTAAAAAAAGATAACTTCTATTCTCTTTATTCACAGGTCACTATTTAATGAACGGACGTCCGCCAAATTACTTGCCATGAATGACAAAGCTTTTTGTCAAAATCATCCGATGGCCGCTTCCATCGCAAACTGTTCCAATTGTGATCACGCCTTGTGTGGTATGTGTGCCACTTTCACAGAAAATGAAGTGCTGTGTGAAACTTGCGTCGACATTCGCGACACCCAAAAATTTGTCACCACTAAGAGCACTCAGCTGGAGCAACCGGAAAGACCAGTCATAGTCGAACCGTTACTAACGGAAGCTGCCGGACAGGGGCCGCGCAAAAATAAGTCTAATCAGCAAACATTTCAATGGGGCATCACTATTTTCGCCTCAGGAATAATTGCTTTTCAATTATTCGTCGCTTCCCGCAACGACTACGTGCCTATGGATACAGCCGAGATCATTCAACAAAACGCAGTCGCACCCTTGGAAAGTTGCATCTCTATTTTCAGAGAAATAGGATCCTTACTACGTAGGAATCAGATACCCGATGAGTCCCTGAGTTGCGACAGGTCGGGGACTCCCAATATCATCAGTCGCGAAGCTGACGACATCATAGTTTCATATCCGCATCCCGATTTTTACGGTTATTCTCAAATCTATGTTAGCCGAAGCAATCCAGAACCAACCTTGGTCGAATAAAATATGTACTAGCGAGTGGGCGGCCGCAGTTGGGGGCAACAGGAAAGGTCCCAGATTTTAGATAAAGACTGACCAATCAATTACTCATCCAGGATGTAGGTATAACGTCCGTTATTAGTCTGTCGAAAAATACCTGTGCTCAGTTCACCATCGTCCAATATAAAATCAAGCTGGGTTAGCTGGTCCACAGAAGCGGTAGCCTGATAAATGGAAATACCTGCATAGGGGTAACCATTGGGCCCTTCCCAGTTCCAGTTTCCGCCAAGCGCTGTTGTGGCTAACCAGAGATCATTGTCGATAATCAATTCGCCGAAAGCCTCCGGTGGCAGAATAATATGACTGTCGTTTGGGTAACGGCCGTTCTCCCCATTCCAGCGCCGAAATTCGCGACCCCACTGCCCCAGCATAAGAGCGGTCTCAACCAGTCGAGCACGGGCGACGTAACTCTGATAGATAGGCGCAGCAACCGAGGCAATCACGCCTATAATCGCGACTGTCATGAGTAGCTCGATTAGCGTGAAACCTTGTGCTGTCAGCCACGGTATTCGAGAGTGTTTAATTGTTTTTACTTGAGTGGGCATCGCATTAGCTGAAGCGGTTTGCAGGAAGTCTTAAAGGTATCTCCAGTGAAAGGTGTTGTCCAGCCAGACAGACGGTCAATGCGGACTGTAATCAATGAGTGACCCCCTTTGATTTCTCTTTACTGTTTTCAATTACAGATTTGCGATTGTGGCTCATCCTGCTGAATCAGATTCAGAATTTCCAAATTGGTCGCATTAGTAAAGTAAGGCTCAGGGCAGACCGTGGGATCGCCTCCATCAGGAATAAACCTGAACAGCCCGAAATGCACATGTGCACCCATACCTGGTGTACCGCCGGTATATAGCAAACCTATTTCGTCTCCTTGTGCCACGCTTTGCCCAAGCTGAACCGTTATGTTGTCCAGTTGAGTCTGCCCATCTGCCTGGTTCGCCGTTAACGGTTCGAAAGCATAGAACATGGTGTAGGCCTCATCGAACTTTATATCCACTTCCACCTGCCAGTTACCTGTACCTCCCAGTTGAACCAGTTCAACTTTATCGACAGTGCCCGCTGCTGCGGCGCGGAATGGTTTTAGTTCTGCATTAGTGGCGAAATCCAGACCGCGGTGTATATCTTCAAAAAAAGCGCCGACCGAGCGAAGATCATTCACATCGGAATACGGACTAATCATGGAAAACCCTTCATTGGAAGACTCTGTGATGTTCACGGTAACTGCGCTATAAACCAGGTCATTCAAATCGATCTCGCCATTGGCGAGCAAGTCCACGGCGAAGTAGAAGGTAAAGCTCCCCGCTGGAAGCGGTGCCGGAAGATCTAGTATCTCTAATGGTTCGAGGTCAGCCAGCGCTGCCTGCTGCGCCACGATGATGCCTTCTGCCCAGAGTGACGTAGCAAGATCGTACGAAAAATAGACACCACCTGCATCGGCAATGATCCACCAGTCGGCGCTGATGCCAACGCTGGGCCCTGCTTCGAGCTCGATGTCGACGATCAATGAGTCTGAAGTATTCAGATTGGCTGTTCCTGCCATCACGTTGGCGAAGATTCCCGGCTCGGCACCGGTTGGTTCCTGGGCTCGAGCGATATTGGCGTCAAGCGACAAAGCCATGAACAAAACCAGCAGCAAGTTGGGGCAGAGTGATTTACTTTCATTAATCATGATAGGCACAGCTTATTTAACCCATTGTTTACCAATCAGTCTACGTGAATATGCTGTCACAGCCGCCTAAAAATAGATCTATCTCAACTATTTCTTTATTTGCTACGATCTATCTTGATATTGAGGACTTCGCCTTCGACAAAAATCCATTGCCCGTTTCAATATCCCTCTTGATCATGTCATCAGGGACTCCGCCTGAGAATCAAAGGAGTCAGAGCTTGATATCCCCAGAAAATATTGAGCCAACTCAATAGATCAACTTGTTTTGAGCTGCTGTTTTCTGTTTTTAACTGCTAGATTTTGAACAATGAGCCAGAGACTGGTCTGATTTTTCCCACAAAACATCTCCTTTACAGCGGGCTTACTTCAGCGTTGAATTTAAAATAAAACTAAGCCAGCGTTTTCAAGATTTCGTGAGGATATCTCAGAGTCAGAGCCTGAGGTATCCCCAGGCTCTGAACCGATTGATCCATATCACTCCAAATCAGTTGGACCTGTTGCGGATTAGGTTTCGGCGATTCTCGGCGTTTGTTGTTTCCCGCTTCTCAAGATCTTCCAGTGCCTCAGATGGTAAGCTCTTAATACATTCGTTTCTACTGACGCCAATATTCATGCAGGTATCAATCATAGGTATCCAATACGGAGTACCTTGTCTGTAGGAGCTCGCCTCGTTAATCTTCTGTGCTTTCAGCAGTGCCTGCTCGTACGCATCTCTGGCTGGGCCGGAAGGAATGCGTGAAACATATTCGAATGCGGCGTTTGCATCCTGGATGTAAAAAATACTAGCGATGCTTTCGAAATATTGGACATTGTCGGGGCTGTTTTGCAACAGCCATTGAATTGACGCGACAATGTCTTGTCGCGCAAGATGATAAATGAAGCTTTCAATCAAATATTCACCTTCTGAATTCATTAACGCAACTTGCTCAGCGGCTAAATAGGGCTCGTTACTTGCGATGCCTTCAATTACAGATCGCCAATCCTCGATGTCCATGATTGATTCATAATGTCTAGCGATGGCCAAGGCTGCGTTGGGGTTTATGTAGGCCGCATCTCTTAGCACCAGGCCAAATGTTTCTTCGTTTTCCGAGTTCGCGGCAAGCTCTAATGCAGTCTCTAAATCTACGCGAAGCCAATTCTGAAGTATTTGAGTCTCAATCAGGTAATCGTAATCAAGAGCGGGCAAAGATTTATAGGCGGTATAGGCGCCTTGAGGATCTTGTATAGCCCACTTGCGAAAGACGATATTCAGAACACCTGGCCGAATTTCTTCATGCTCGGGTTGAAGTGCCGTGGCGATGGCTTCATCCCTTGGCAACGAAAGAATTGTACTGAATGATTCGAGACCACTGCGGGCAGGGCTTTGCAAAACAGGTTGAGCTGCTGACTGGATACTAGTTAATGCGATCAAAATAAAAAGGCAATAGCTCGGAATTGTGTGCAAATGGTTTTTGCTCATTAGTAGCTCACTTTACAGTGGCGATCAAGGGATCGACTGAATTGTTCTGGATAAGAACCAAAGTACTAGTAGTTTATTTCAACGAAACTCAAGGGAGACAGAATGTTTTAGCTTTCATGAAAAAAGGTTGGATATTGAGGAGTAAATGGGGGCGGCTCAGAGTAAATAGTCAGTACTGCCTATTTACTCTAACTCTATTTATTTGTATTAGTCGGAACCTGGCCTGACAAACATTGTCAGCAAACCTTAGTCAGATCGGACACTCAAAACTGCAAGAAATGGTAGTTCTAACCGTCCCAGATGTGCCGAGGCTGTGTGAAAACCCAACATTTCCTTCGAAATTCGCCAGCAGTCGTCCTTAGACGATCATTAGGAACGACTCAGAGTATTGCTGGTGATTGTTACTCTTTTGAACTATCAGTTTAATTACCATGAGTCTCTC
>JAJFKE010000007.1 GCA_021773355.1 Gammaproteobacteria bacterium
CGCACTAATCTGACTCGCTCACGGCCAACCCAATGGCCATCTAGTTTTAATCTATCGTACACCTTACGGTAACCCCAGCGCGGTTCAGCCTCCGACAGGACATTAATCTGGCCGACGATCTCACTGCGATACGATTTACACTGATAGCACCGTTTCGTTGTTCTGTGGATCGACACCACCACACAGGCTCGCCTCTCACTCACTTGGTAACAATCCTGCAAATACTGGGCAGCCTGTTGCCTTTCGGCCAGGGTTAGCACTTTTTTGAATTAATATCCCTTAGCATTCGATTATCTAAGGTTAACTCCGCCACGATCTTTTTCAACTCCTCATTCTCCTGGTGCAAAGCTTTGAGCTTCTTGACATCTGCCATTTCCATGCCATCGAACTGTTTGCGCCAGCGATAAAACGTTTGCTCCGTGACGTTGTGTTTACGACAAATATCGCGAACGCTACCTCCAGACTCAGCTTCTTGCAGAACTTTCACTATCTGCTCATCAGTAAATCGTTTCTTCATGGGTTTCTCCTAATGCGCGAAACCCTAACATTGTAAATGGTCCAATTATGAAGGGGCTATCCAGTAGGCATAACTGTTATACGACGCCGAATTTCAGTACATTACTCCTAATTCCATTTATAATTAGGAGGTTTAATCGCAACCATCAAAAAATTGCTTATAAATTCACCTAGATGAAATATTTATGAGAATTTATGACAAGCGTTAATGTCCTTGTAGTACTGTTGCCAGGAAAAAGCTTTTGACCTACTCTTGCCGAGTAGATGAAAAGATGAGCTTACATAAGCAATTCACTGAGAAATTACTGTGAAAAACATCAAAGCAAGCTGGAAAGACAACAATCATGAAGCGAAACGAAATTGTAGTATTTATTAGAGCAACCTAATCGCCCATTCTTTACTTGTTTTATCGAAAATTAGAATTCTTCCGCTGCCCAGGCGGTTTGATCTACTTCTTCCCAGGCCATTACACCAAAAAACATCTCATTCCAGCTCTGTTCACCAAAACTGACATTAGCGCTGGGATCTGGGTTTAATTCATTTTGAACTGAGTTGTCATAAACTCCCTCAGCCAGAATTTTTGTACCGGCAGGTACGAACAGAGGTTCCGCTAAGTAGTAGGTTAATTGCCAGTTGAAGCTGTACTTGGGAATAGAGAAGATCAGTTGTTCTCTGCCATCGGGGTATTGGGCTGTAAAACGCATGCTTTTGCCACGATAATGCATATGAGGTAAAAAACTGATTAGATGCGAGTCCTTATCTATAATTCTAGTTGCTGACACCTCAAAATTTGGCTCATAAGCAGGAATATCAAGATCGAAACTTGCGGCGTTACCACCTGACATACGTTTTTGGGGTACAACGCCCTGTGGATAAAAGTACAGCCCTACTTCAGTCTCATCGGTTTCTGGTCTGCCGGTAGTGACATAATGCAATTGCAACAAGAGGCTTGAACCTAGTTTTAACTTGGCGCCAGTATTCTCATCCAAGAATCTGTATTTATACCCTGGTGCATAGCCAGCGATAGTAGGAATCTCAGGATTGCGTTCTATAATATTGGCACCCTTTGGAGAGGTACCATCTGCATTTCTAGGCGGCAATACTGTGGTAACAACGTGATGCAATACGGCTCTGTTTCCCGGTGCAATCTCTGTGCCTCTTACCCATCTGTCGTCGGTCAATTCCGTGAGGGGTACTAAGACATTTCGATAGTCAACTACACCGGTCGAAGGTATTTCTTGCGTCGGCACCTTAATTATCAAATCCGGTTCACCTAGTTGCCATTTGGTGTCCGGCCACACTAATTCTGTCAGTGGATCACTGCTGCCATCTTTGTGAGCTCCAGCATCTATCCAGCTGATTAGTTGCCGAGTCTCGGATGCAGACAAGCCTGGCGCATCAAGGAACTTACCGACGTAAGGGTCCGGTTGGCCAGGGGGCATGCGTCTGGTCATTACCACTTCTTTAATCATGGCAGACCATCCCTGAATTGATTGATGGTCGTTCAGAGAAAATGGTGCAATACCTCTTTCGCGATGACAGGTTGCGCAGTTGTCGGCCAATATAGGAGCGACATCGTTCACATAGGAAACTTCTTCTGCTATATAGGACACTGCACATCCTGTGGTTTCCACGACGGCATCAGTTACATTATTGCCTGCTACTATTTGTTCGAGAGCTACAGCTAGGTGATCTCCTATTGGTCCGCGATAAACGACTTGGAATAATCTGGGATCAAATAGAAATACTTCTCCTGCTTTATCTACTCCAAGAGCTTCCGATATTATTTGAGATTCGTCCATGAGTATCGGAATCTCTATTCCGTATTCAGAAGCGGCTGCTATCAAGGAATCCCGATCGTTCTCGCCAGTGGAATTGAGCATCATGAATTGCACGCCCTGACCCTGGTACTGGCTGCGAAGATTGTCATAGGCCGGGATCGCTGCATGTACTTCCTTGCAACTGTTATCCTGAGCCAACAGAACGATAACCTTATTGTTGTCATACCAACTCATCTGATGGAACTTGCCGTTTTGATCCAATAGAGAAAAATCACCCACTCTATCCGCGGAAAAACTAACAGTAGATACAGATAAGCAAATAAAAAAACATCCGTAGAATAATTTTTTCATTAATCCCTCCATTTAGCTTAAGAACTTTAGTCTAAATAAATATTTGTATAAAGTTATAATCCAACCAACATGCTTATTGACTATTTCTGTCTAAGCTGCACCATAGAAATCACTAACGTAGTTGTTCCTTATATATCCAATAAGTATCCAGCTAAGAAGAAGTTGTGTTGGATAGAACGTATTCTGTAGTGGACGATATTACGTTTTTTCGGCAGGCTTCTTTTCGGTAAGACCATAACCTAGAGACCTAATGTTCACTGTTTCTAAGGCTGTTTCGATATTTTTTAAAACTGCACTTCCTTTTTGAGGACTTACTTAGTAGATCTGCGCTAGCTCAGCCAAGGTGTTTTTGATTTTGAGGGCTGCCAATGCTACTTTGGCCTTTAAAGCCGGTGAGTGGTTGCGTCGAGGTCTTCTAGTCATCATATGCTCCTGAATCCGGGACGATCATGCCTCAATCAGGACGCTTTTTCACTTAGGCGGCTGTCCTAAATTGCGGAATCACCTGTCCAAGTCTATTGGCCACATCAGCTACGCTGTGGCCTTGCTCAACAACTTTTTTAACTGTTTCTGTCTTGAACTCTTCTGTAAAACGCTTCATGTCCATGAATACCTCTTTTAAAGCATTTTGTATGACAGAGAGATATCCAGCAAATTGGGGGAGATTCAATTTATCTTTTTCATGACTAGATGAGCCAATCGATCGTCTCAAGAGTAGGAATTAGGTTTGCGATTGGTCCTGGGCAGTGATCATCCGGCAATATAAATGCACTGAAATAGGAGGTAGATGTAGCTTCTTGTTGAACTGTTAGTACGGATGGGCGAAAAAACTATCTTTCTTTTGACCTTAGTACGTTTAAGCTACAAGTTAATACCTGGATGCAGTTCTTTTTGTAAGCTCCGCCCTCACTTGGCTGATAATTGCCTCATGATGGTGTGTGTAAATCGTAAAATTCTAACGAAATAAAAAGTATTTGATAGTTCCCAATACCTATTTCACAGTGCTCACAGAATGATTTGTCTATATGAACATGTAGGAAGCTTACTCTAGTACCAATTTAAAATTTATGATGTGCTGTTAATCTTCCTTAACAACTGGAAGGGTGTCAGCATGTTAGCTCCTCGGTAATAAATATCGCAGGTAACAACAAAAGTCAACAAACGATTATGTTAATTTACTCAATTTGGTTCTCTAAATAAATCGTCATTATGTCGGAATAACCTTATAACGGGTCCTCCAATTATTGGAGCATATCTGCTGAAAGAAAAATGCCAAAAGTGACCGTTTTTTAAATTTAAAAGAATATGTAGTACGGCTTCTGAATATCAATTTGGGCAGAAGCAAAAATATTTCTACGAATACATAACGTCTGCGGGCTTTAAAGAGATCATTATTGGCGCAAATTTGAGGTATTCAAGTGCATAAGTGGGTCCACAAGACAATCGTTGAATGCGTGCATCAAAATGATTGTAAGAGTCCATCGGATATGGTTCAAGGTTGTTCAACGCGGCGCGGCAATATTTACATCTCATTTTCTGTCGCCGAGAAATCGGAGAATTGCTTTGCGACCCATTGTCTTGTTGTATCTGAAAGGACGCATTGATGAGTAATCTATACTGGTAAAGGATCATACATGTCTAACACTACTCTCTTAGATTTAATTTTTAGGAACAGTTGTTTGACAATACGTAGATCTGAGAAACGGAACCTCTTTTCCTCACTATAGCGAGCGCAGCAAATGTGTTGTACTTCGTTTCAGAAATTTTTCAGCGTCAGTAAGTAAATACAGTGGCTGGCGCAAGCCGAAGCGAAATGCGAGAGGGTTAAGAGTATTAGAGGTGGTTTCGCAATTCAGGCACACCTTTGTGAAGGTTATATTTTCCGATGGACCAAATTTGACGTTATCAGGTTATTCGCGCTAACTAGTAAGCGCCAAGTTCTGGAAACATCCTTACAAGTGAATTTAGGCGCAGAAAAAAACATGTAAGAATAATCTTACGCAACCGATCAAATATAATGTTGATTGTATTGGAATGAATATTATCTCCACCAATAAAAATGTAACAAGTACGAAAATTGTCAATTGGCTTACATAATTGGAATTGACATTCTCTAGTACTTGCGGTATCTATGAAATTGGCGGGACACTTGTTGAAAAGAAATGTGATGACCATCGATGTGTTTCGTAACGTTCGCTTTCATTGAGTCTATAGTCATTTACCTGTATTAAAAATTGAAGTTGAAGAAAAATATCTGCATCTCTATGAAGGGAAATAAATTTTTAAATAATGTTGAAAATTGTGAACTAGCTGGAAGATTTTCGTACATCATTGCGTGACTATTCCTTCATGGAATTGACTCAGTGGTTTGTCAATGTTGCAGCCCTCGGTCTAGGGAGGGCGGAGCTTGTATCAGAAATTTAGCCTATTTTTCAGATGCCAGGTTTGGCAAGCAGTAGTCGAAAGATAGCGCCCCCTCAAATTCTAATAATCAAAAATAACTACACCTGCCTTTTTAGTCACCAAACACATCGTTGAGTGACCATTGCGCTAAGAGCTGGCCATATTTCAAGAGTTGTCTAATGGCAATGGTTTTTGTTCATCTAACGCTAGTTGGATTTCATGCCTTTGTTGCGTGCTTGTACCCTAATTAGATTATTTCGCAGCTAGTTAGATTCTAACGCCATTTCGTTTTTGCAAATTTTGTTATTCAAAAATTTACACTTAGTACTGTCACAACTATTTGTTTGGTGCTCGTGATCAAATGTAGCGAGTGTTTTCTTCAGAATGTCGCTGTCATCGAAGTTATCGTCAAAATAAGGATTAAGGTCGTAGAAAATGCGCGTCGCCGATGAGAACATGCACTGGTTTTTACTCTTATGTAAAGGTGGACATGATCATAGAGTTGAAATGCAGCTTGGTAATCTTGGATATATATATTACCGACCACTAATCAGAAAGAAGGGAAAGAAACGAGCAAATGATAACAGTTTCATTTCACTTTTCCCAGGTTATATTTTCGTAAATTTGACAATAGGAATTAGTGACTTTAGTAAAGTAATGTATTTGCCAGGAGTTTCCAAATTTGTTGTATTCGGCGAACGTTACGCGGTCATGTCTGAGCAAGTTATTAACTCCATTAAAGCGGCAGAGGGAAAACATTGCTCTGAGCATTCTAACGAAGTCAATTTCAGGAAAAACGATAAAGTTTTCATAAATTCTTCAGGCTTCAATAATGTTGAAGCTATATTTAGAGAGAGAGTAGGTGAAAATAGATCGCTACTCTTGTTGAAATTTCTCAGTAAATCAAGATCTGTAATAGTCAAGGATTCATGTGTCTCTCCTGAGCCTATATACAATCAGTATTGATTAACTTCTCTATTATAGTCACTCAATTTCTTTCGAAAAATCAAACAAATGAGAGAACTAAATTGCTTTGTAAATAGTTAGGCGCTTATCATATTTCTGACTTGTAACCTAACGAGGCAAGGCTAATCACAATAACTGACTGCATAAGAACAAGCCGAAATGAAGAATAGTGAATTTCTATAGTTTCTCTACCTTACTTTGTTCAATATTTTCGCTGATTTATCGATTGCGAGTGAGTTATTTAGTAGATAGGTCATCTAATAGGAAACCTGATGGCTTTTTGACGGATAATGTGGAGGAAAAGCAAAAGAGCTGAGCGACTATCTCCAGATTTGAAGGAAATCGAAGTTCTATCACTTTATCACTTTGGTTATGTCTTTTTTAGGCAGAGTCTAGGAACTGCATCGCTTTAGCTATTCATTGGGGTTGCTGAACTCCTTTAAGTTCAAGAGAGAACAGACCAAAGGTTAGATCACGGCTTTGCGGAGTTTGGCATTAGGCAATTAGGCTTAACATTTATATGTGATCTGACTTAGAGAATGCTAGGTCGGTTAGTTCTAATTGATTAATTCATTCCTTTTTAGCGATAGGGTAAATATGTCAACGGTATTCATGTTCTCTGGCCAAGGATCTCAGTACTACCAGATGGGCCAAGACCTCTATCAACAAGAGCCTGCGTTTAGAGACTATTTTGAACACTTGGATTCCCTAATCCGCAGGATTGCAGGCATTTCAGTCATAGAAAATTTATACCACTCAAATAAGTCTATTGCAGAGCCGCTAGACGACTTAGTATTGTCTAGTCTTGCCATCTGCATGCTGCAGTTGGCTACGGTGAAGATGTTAAGAGACAAAGGTGTAGAACCGGACAAATTGTTAAGTTCCAGCTTCGGAACCTTTGTAGCAATGGTGGTGGCAAACTGTATCGATGAAGAAGAAGCTTTAGGAATATTTTATGAACATGGTTGTGTGTTCCGCCGACACTCAGAGCCTGGTGCTATGCTGGTTGTTCTGTCTGCAGAAGATTTGTACTACGGAAATGCCTTTCTGTCCAGTCAGAGCGAATTGGCGGGTGTTAACTTTGATTCGAGCTTTGTCATCTCCTTTCCGGAAAAAAACACAGCCGAAATCAAAAATACATTGAAGTCATTGGGTTGTGCCTATCAATTGATGCCTATTCCAAGAGCCTTCCACTCACCATGGATTGATGATGCAAAAAAGGCATTTTTTAATTTGTACAGCGCGCTAAGTTTTAGGGAGCCGTCAATTCCCATAACATGTACATCGGGACAAGATATTGATGCGGGATTGAATGCTCAAATGCTCTGGCAAGCAGTGCGAGGGCCTATGAATTTCGATAAAACAGTACGTGAGTTGGAAAAGTGCGGGCCTCATCAATATATCGATGTTGGAAGCGCTGGCACATTAGCAACGTTTCTAAAGTATATTTTACCTAGTGATGGGTTATCAGAAGGTTTCCCTATCAATACGCCTTATGGAAGAGGAATTGAAAATTTGGACAGAATAACCTTCAAGGTGAGAAGCTGAATTTATACACCAGGTGAAAGTTGCGAGAAAAATTCCTCTTACAAGTATCGATTGCGAAATCAGGAATAGTACTGTAGATAGCGCACGGGCAACTTACCTTCTCATCTTGGTAGTCATAACCATTCCAAATGCAAAGAAAATATAGGGAGCAGAGATGAAGACATTTTTATTTCCCGGCCAAGGGTCTCAAGTCAAGGGGATGGGTGGTCACTTATTCGATGAATATCAAGACTTAGTAGGCAAAGCGGACGAAATATTGGGTTACTCAATCAAAGAGCTTTGCCTTGATGATCCTGATGGAAATTTGAATCAAACCCTCTATACCCAACCGGCGCTGTATGTTGTTAATGCGTTGTCTTATTACAAACGGCTAGAAGACACGGGTATAGAACCGGATTATTTGGTTGGACACAGTCTGGGGGAGTTCAGCGCGTTGTTATGTGCTGGCTGTTACGACTTTGAAGAAGGTTTAAAGATAGTCAAAAAGCGTGCCGAACTGATGAGTCTATTAAAAGATGGAGCAATGGCAGCTATCTTGGAATCAAGCGAAGGGATAGTCAGAGACATTTTGAACGAAGCTAACCTAACCAGTATTGATTTGGCAAACTTTAACACACCTTCTCAAATTGTTATCTCCGGAAAGAAAAGCGATATTGCAGTGGCAGAATCCGTGTTTCTCGAAAAAGAGAAAGTGTTTGTCCCATTGAATACGAGTGGCGCCTTCCATTCTCGTTACATGGAGCAAGCCAGCAAAGAATTTAGAATATTTTTAAATGAAAAAGAATTAAGGGATCTTAGTATTCCTGTGATCTCTAATGTAACGGCCAAGCCCTACCACAATGACAACATTGTCGAAAATATGTCTACTCAAATATCCAATGCTGTAAGGTGGAGTGAATCTATGCAGTATTTGTTAGCTATAGACGGAATGGAATTTGAGGAAATTGGAACGGGGGATGTGCTTTCAGGCCTTTTAGCTCAAATACTTGCCGAGGGCTCAAAAGCAGGATTTTCTGGAAAAGATCAATTAGAGGCCAAGCTTGAAATGTCAGAAAATAGCCAAATTATTTGGCCTATTGATCAAGAAGGGAACTCTGTTACAGCTGAGGAAAAAGTTGTTCATTGGAACAAACATTTTCCTGTAGGCAGTAAAGTCAAGTCTAGGATTATTGGGGATGAGGAGCTTGAAACGAGAACGAATGCGGTTGTCTTGTTCAAACATCGGGCTGCAGTGTATGTGGAAGGCCATAACGGGTATTTTGACCTGGACGAAATTATCCCATTCTCATAACTGCTACTTTATTAATGCTGCAAATTGCGATGACTAACCCGCAGCATTTCAGCTTTACCAAAATAACTAAAATAGCAGTTTCAGATTGAGTCCTACCTTTGAAGGACTATTAGCTGTGCTTGAAATGAGAAAAACACCCCAGCCATGGAGTAATACTCTAATATTTTTTTGGCTCACATTTTCTTCGAAATAATATTTCCGGTTTATCTTTTGAACAACCAGTTTCAGTGGTTTCCTTATTGCTTTTAATCTTGGGACAAGAAATGCGTTCTGTAGGTATTGAATCAATGAATATATTTGCGGGATCGGCGAGCTTGGATGTGAAGAAGCTAGCTGAACACCGCCAATTAGATACCGCCAGATTTGACAATCTATTAATGAAGGAAAAGACGGTCACTTTACCCTACGAGGACCCGATTACATTTGGAGTAAACGCGGCCAGGCCCCTTATCGATGCTCTCAGCCCTCAAGAGAGAGACCGAATTGAAATGGTAATCACGTCAACGGAATCTGCTTTTGATTTCGGTAAATCGATGAGCACTTATATACATTACCACCTAGGCCTAAATAGAAATTGCCGTTTATTTGAGCTAAAGAACGCTTGCTATTCCGGTGTTGCTGGACTTCAAATGGCCATCAATTTCATTTTGTCCCAAACTTCCCCTGGCGCTAAGGCCTTGGTTGTCGCTACGGATATTTCTCGCTTTATAGTTGAGGAGGGGGGCAATGCCTTAACTGAAGATTGGTCATTCGCTGAGCCGAGCAGTGGAGCTGGAGCCGTCGCTATGTTGGTAAGCGAACAGTCCTATGTATTTCAAGTAGATGTGGGTGCAAACGGTTACTATGGTTATGAGGTGATGGACACTTGCCGGCCAGCACCGGACAGCGAGGCTGGCGATGCGGACCTATCTCTACTTGCTTATCTGGACTGCAGCGAAAACGCGTTTTTAGAGTATCAAAAACGAGTTGATGGCGTGGACTATGCCACCAGCTTCAGCTACTTGGCATTCCACACCCCTTTTGGAGGCATGGTAAAAGGTGCTCATCGCAACCTTATGCGAAAAGTTGTAAAAGCAAGCCCTGAACAGATAGAGGAAGATTTTGAGCGTCGCGTAGTGCCCGGACTGGCCTACTGTCAGAGAGTTGGAAATATAATGGGTGCCACAGCTATGTTGTCATTAGCGAGCACGATTGACAATGGTAACTTCGAGTCACCAAAAAGGATTGGTGTGTTCTCCTATGGATCTGGTTGTTGTTCAGAATTTTTTAGTGGGGTAGTCGGCCTTGAAGGTCAAAATAGAATACGATCAATGATGATCGATGATCAATTGAAGGTTCGCTACGAGTTATCGATGGAAGAATATGATGAATTACTCAAGGGTAGTAGTGCCTTAAAGTTTGGTACTCGCAACCTGAGATTGGATACAGGTTTCGTACCTCAAGCAAGGAATATCCATGCTAAAGAAACCCTGTTTTTGAAGGAGATTAAGGAGTTCCATCGAGAGTATGAGTGGGTGTCTTAGCAATGCGCAACGTAATCAGAACCCGAGAGTATGAAACACTCAAAGTCCGCTTCGAAGAGGAGATATGCTATATCCAAATTTACCGGCCTGATGCCAATAACACTATCAATGATTGCTTAATCGAAGACTTTGGTCATGCACTAAAGAGTTGTGAGAGAACAGCAAAAGTAGTTGTGTTGGAAGGGTTGCCGGAAGTGTTTTGTTTCGGCGCAGATTTTAACAGTATTGGGAAGAGCATGGAAAAGCCAGAAAACCAACAGCAGGCAGCACAAAACTCTGAATCTCTGTATAACCTTTGGCAGCAACTGGCCTCTGGGCCTTACATTAGCGTTGCCCATGTGCGGGGTAGGACAAACGCCGGAGGTGTTGGTTTCGTGGCTGCATGTGACTTGGTTTTGTGTGACGAGAAAGCAACATTTAGTTTATCTGAGTTACTTTTCGGTCTTATGCCGGCTTGTGTTTTGCCTTTTCTTATTCGACGGGTCGGCTTTGCCAAGGCTAACTATATGACGTTGACAACCCAGTCTATCGGTGCGTCGCAGGCTAAAGATTGGGGACTTGTAGATGCTGTGGAAGAAAATAGCGAAAATTTGCTGAGACGACATTTGCTGAGATTAAGGCGACTCTCTATGACGGCTATCGTTCGCTACACTAAATACATGAATACGCTGAGCGATTTTCTAGTAGCATCCGAGTCAAAAGCGTTAAGTGCTAATCGACAAGTGTTTAGTGATGCAGAGAATATAGAGAAGATCGCACGCTATGTTAATACTGGAAAGTTTCCTTGGGAAGGAGGCTTGTAATTGTGAAGGAACAAGCTGTTGTACTTACTGATCTGGGATTCGGCATAGCAAAAATTACTATGCAGGATAAAGAGAACAAAAACACATTCTCCGATGAATTATCTAGAGAGCTGGTGGAGGCGTTTGACAAGGTAGGACGCGAAACCAGGTATAAAGTAGTCATCTTGACCGGGTACGATAACTATTTTGCAAGTGGCGGTACTCAGGAGTCTCTACTTTATCTTTCGCAGGGTAAAGGTAAATTCACCGATACAAACCTCTATAGCTTGGCGTTAGATTGTCCGATACCGGTAATTTCAGCGATGCAAGGTCACGGAATAGGCGGCGGGTTTGTAATGGGCTTATTTGCTGATTTCGTCATTTTAAGTCGGGAAAGTATCTACACTACAAACTTCATGAAATATGGGTTTACGCCTGGCATGGGAGCTACGTTTATTTTACCCCAGAAGTTAGGAATATCTTTAGCAGAAGAGATGATGCTCTCAGCTAAAACCTACTACGGTGAACAACTCCAACAGCGTGGAATACCCTTCCCGGTGATGCCTCGAGAAGAAGTGCAAGATTATGCGTTTGATCTGGCTACAAGTCTTTCAGAAAAACCGAGACTTTCATTAGTCACCTTGAAGGATCATTTGGTTGCCAGCATGCGCAATGAACTCGAGAAAGTTATAGCACAAGAAATTAGGATGCATGAGAAAACCTTCAACCAACCAGAGGTCAGAGATCGTATAAGAACCCTGTTCTAGACCAGCCTGTAATCTAGACTACCTTTTGAGTTAAATCGCTTGTTATTGAAATATTTGGGATTGACTATGAGTAAAGACGAGATAATTACTATAATAGCCGAGCACGTTCGAGCAGTTGTTCCAACGCTAGAAGCTCATCAATTCAGCCACGACGATAAGCTTAAAGAGTTGGGTGCAAATTCGGTTGACCGTTCTGAAATTCTCATGATGACAATGGAATCGTTGTCTTTAAAAATTTCTCTCGTCGATTTAGCGAGTGCTCGAAACATTGGGGAATTGGCTGGAATACTCCGTGAAAAATTACAATCGAGCTGAGATTTTAATTTCAGGGGTAGGAGTTACGTCCGCTATAGGGCAAGGAAAAGAAGACTTTGTCTCTGGATTACTCCAAGGAAAACATGCATTTGAGGTGATGAAAAGGCCTGGCCGGCAAATTCCTCACATTGATTCCGAAAACGAACATGGATCACCGTTTCTGGGTGCGGAAATTTCTTCGCTGACTCTTCCGGATTCCTTGCCGAGAGGCTTACTACGAACAGCCTCTTTCTCAAGTCAAGTTGCCCTGGCAAGTCTGCATGAAGCTTGGAACGACGCGAATCTAAATGGAATAGATCCTGTTAAAATCGGTTTGGTGGTTGGAGGCTCCAATTTCCAGCAAAGGGAAATTGTTCAAACTCAAAAAGCCTTTCATGAACGCTTGTCCTTTCTAAGACCAGCTTATGCGTTTACATTCTTAGATAGCGATTTGTGCGGGTTGTGCACAGAGTACTTCGGCATTAAAGGACTAGCTTTTACCATAGGCGGTGCGTCGGCCAGCGGTCAAGTGGCAATACTTCGCGCGGCCCAGGCAGTGCAGTCGGGAGAGGTCGATTTTTGTATTGGCATGGGTGCGCTCATGGATCTTTCTTACTGGGAACTTCAGGGCTTTCGAAATTTGGGTGCTATGGGTCCTCAACGTTTTACTGGTGAACCTGCATTGGCGTGCCGACCATTCGACAAGGACCGGGATGGATTTATCTATGGCGAGTCATGCGGCGCTGTAGTTGTAGAGCGGGCAGATTCAAGACAAACGCACATTAAAAACCCCTACGCTCGTATTTCGGGTTGGGCGATGACGGTAGATGGAAATAGAAACCCAAATTCCTCACTTGATGGAGAAGTTAGAGTGATAGAAAAAGCTTTGAGTCAAGCTGGGTTGAAAACGAATCAGATCGATTACATCAACTCGCATGGAACGGGTTCGGTAACAGGAGATCAGATCGAGGTTGATGCATTCAGTATATGTGGGCTAAATGACGCATTTATCAACGCAACAAAGTCTCTAACCGGCCATGGACTTAGCTCGGCAGGTGCGGTGGAAGTCATTGCAACATTATTGCAAATGAAAGCTGGGTTTTTGCATCCTACAAAGAATTTGGAAAACCCAGTAGAGCCCGTCTGTAATTGGGTATCCCATAAATCGATCTCTCATGAGATTAAGAATTCCATCAATATGAGCATGGGATTTGGCGGTATTAATACGGCTATTTGTTTACAGAAATACTAAAAAGATAGCTCGTAGACAGTTAGTGTGTCTGCACTAATATTTCCGGTCGGAATCATAGAAGAACGCAACAAACATGAGCCTGCCTTGGCGGTTCAACATATTGTTACCGCATTAGCGTATTCAAAGAAAGCACCGGAGTCTGAACTTATATTGGACTGTGGTTCCCTCTTCAATTTAGATTTGCTAAAAAATAGTTCCTAAATAGCTACTCACTGGCGAACTTTTTTACGTATGTAGATGCCTGAGGCGTTAAAGCAATCTTGTAGCAATACAATTGAGTTCGGAAGTGACATCTCTTCCTAGCTTCAACTTAGCCCACGAATTTAGACGGAAGATTTAAGAATAAATGCTTAGTATCTTAAACATCTTATGCCACGGTTATGTCGCTATCCCAGTTATCGCTGCACTTAGAAAACAGGGACTTTTTAAAATATTAAGTTTGAGCCACCCGGTCAGCCTGAAGTTCCTTGTTGAAGCTTTGAAAGCTAATGAAGGTTATCTAAAAATATCGCTTTGTGTTTTGGAGTCGCTTGGCTGGGTTTGTCAGGATTTTAAAGAGGGTTATCGGCTTACCATTCAAGCTCAAGCTTTTAAAGATATTCCAGAGGAGGTGCTAGAGCTGTATCAATTTAAAACCGAAGCATCACTATTGTCCAGTGCCAGGTTTCAGGACTTATTGATCCACTGGATCCAATATTTACTCAAGCAAGACAAGACAGGACAGTGCTTCCAGCTTCTGCAAGGACCCATTCTGGTCCCATTGCTAATAGCGATACATCGCCATTTAAACGAATGCCACAATGAAAGTTCTGACGACTGGAATTTTGTACTTTTAATTGAGAAGAGCTTACCACAATCCCTGAGATTGGAAGTTAACCGTCTCTTACTCCAATTAGATTGGCTCTCTGAGACAAGAAACAACCTTGTGGCGACAAAGTTAGGCGAAGAGATTGTGAAACGAGCCTTCGTGATGGGGATAGCTGCATCCTATCGACCAATGCTCTTTCAGATGAATGAAGTGCTTTTTGGAGACACCACCAATGTGTTTAAGAACAGTACAAAAGTCGAGCGAGGGCAGCTACCGGGCAAAGCGGATCAGTTGGTCCAGCCAGAAGAATCTCATGTTGATCGCAGCTTGAATGTGATTTCCAGTGGGTCTCAGCACGAGCGGTATTTTGGTGATGCAGAGAAACTAATCCTAGCGCGTTTTGGTTCCAGCATGCCATTTTCGAAACAACCTAAATATATTGTCGATATGGGCTGTGGAGACGGAACCTTTCTGAAGAGGATTTATAACTCTCTTCGCAAGAAAACTCCAAGAGGCAGACATCTGCATGAATACCCGGTGACGCTCATTGGAGCGGATTACAACGAAGCTGCACTAATCGAGACCGAAAAGACACTTGAGGGTCTTCCACATCTCACCCTGAAAGGGGATATCAACGATCCCGAAAAACTTTTATTGAATTTGAATCAGTTGGGAATCAAGGATCATGAAAATATTCTGCATGTTCGTTCATTTTTAGATCACAATTTTCGCTATACCCCTTCTTTTTCTGACGAAAATCAATTGGAAAACCCGGCAACGAGCATTCACCTAAGCGGGGTGTATGTAGATTCTTCGGGTAAATCCCTTTCCTCTGAAAAACTGGTCGCGGCTTGGAAGCAACATTTTCTGAAATGGGCCAATGCCCTTAGAAACAACTCGCACGGTTTGCTCATTTTGGAAGCTCATTGCCTTACTCCGCAAATGGCAGGTCATTATTTTGAGCAAAGCGAAAGCTTCTATTTTGATGCTCTACACGCCTTCTCTGGGCAATATTTGATAGATGCAGAATTGTTTCTGACTATTGCTGCCAATGAGGGACTTTTTACTAAAACGCAGCCTAATCGCTATCCGAAGACTTTGCCATTTTGCCGGATAACTCTCAGCCATTTCGAGAAAAGGGATTATACGATCCGATATGCAGCTAAACATGATCTTAAGGACCTATACAAACTTGATAGGATATGTTGGCCCAAGAATTTACAGACTCCAAAGGCGGTGATACGTCAACGGGTGGAAAACTATCCCGAGGGTCAATTTGTATTGAGCCTGGGGAATAAAGTTGTGGGGGTAATTTACTCTCAACGTATCGATTCCGTTGAAAATATTAACGAAATAACCGCCAATAAAGAATCGTCGATTCATACTAGAGCTGGTTCTATAGTTCAACTACTCTCAGTAAATATAGATGATGCCATACAAGATAGAGGGCTTGGAGATCAACTTTTGGAATTTATGCTGCAGCGTTGTAGCCTTATGAATGGTATTCAATCTGTAGTCGGAGTAACGCTATGTAAAGATTATGAAAAGAGCGCTGACATTTCATTAGAGGAGTATATAAAGTATCGAGATGACTATGGGAATATTAAAGATCCCATTTTGCGATTTCACGAATTTCACGGAGCTAGAATTGACAGTGTGGTTTCAGGATACCGCCCAAAAGATATTAGGAATGAAGGGAATGGGGTTCTAATAAGCTACGATATCCATTTTCGAATACGAAAAGCGAAAAAGGCAGCAACGCAAACTGTTCTCAACAAGTCAGTCGTGCATGAGAAAGAGGCGCCTTCAGAGGATAGCAGTCAGGAAATTGAGAAGTACATAAAACGAATCATTTTGACCTGCCTTGGTGAAAGCGGTGAGATAGAGTTTTCCAATGATAGACCTCTAATGGAAATGGGGTTGGACTCCGCCGATTTGCTAGAATTAAATCAGCAGGTATTACACGAGTTTAGCATTGAGTTAGAACCTACATTTTTTTTCCGATATAACACTCCTCAAAAGGTTATCAATTACATACGAATTGCCTTTTCAAATGCTATGGCAGTTAAAAACCAGCAAACCACGTTATCAAGAAAATTATCAACTAAAAGCGAAGCCTGCCAAGAAAATAGTGAGCAACCAAACAGTGTTCCGAAGTTTGGGTTCCCCCGCAAATCTTTGGTTAAGGAAAAAACTGACATAGCAATTGTAGGCGCTTCTTGCTTGTTGCCCGGGCGCATCACCAGCCCTGTTGAATTCTGGGAGTTTCTAAGAGCCGGGGGTAGTGGAATTCGGGAGCTGCCTGAAGACAGATTCATATGGCCCTCAGAGATTGATCCATGGGGCGAGCATCAGGGTATTAATCGCGGTGGTTTTCTAGATGATATAGCTACATTTGACGCCTCCTTTTTCCGTATTTCGGCCACGGAAGCCGAAAGCATGGATCCTCAACAGCGAATTTTGCTGGAGCTTTCCTGGCATTGCCTTGAAGACGCAGGATGTAGCCTTGCCTCTTTATCAAAAAGTTGTACTGGAGTTTTTGTTGGGGCGAGTGGTTCGGACTATAGCCGTCTTCTGGACAAAACTAATACTCCAATAGAAGCCCACTTTGGAACTGGAAGTGCTTTGGCTCTGTTGCCGAATCGAATTTCATATTTTTTCGATTTTTCTGGGCCTAGTCTGCTTATTGACACTGCTTGTTCCAGCTCACTGGTTGCCGTGCATAAAGCAGTCCAGTCACTGCACCTGGGGGAATGTAATCAGGCTCTAGTTAGTGGAATTAATATAATTTCTCATCCAGGAAATAGCATTGCGTACTATAAAGCCGGAATGCTATCGCCAGATGGAAAATGTAAAACTTTTGATAAAGAAGCGAATGGATATGTGCGAGCAGAAGGGGCAGTTGTACTTCTTTTGCGCCCCCTAGAGAAAGCGATTGATGCAAAAGATAGGATTTACGCTGTTATCCGAGGGACCTCCTGTAATCACGGTGGGCAAGCCGGCGGGCTTACTGTACCCAATCCCGAAAAACAGACGCAATTGCTTGAGCGGGCTTGGTCTCAGGCGGAGATTTTTCCCGAAACTTTAGGATATATCGAAACGCACGGAACGGGAACATCCTTGGGAGACCCGATCGAAATTCAAGGTATCAAAACAGCATTCAAAAATACATGTCAAACAGAAAGATGGAAAGAAGGAGGTTGTGGTCTTGGTTCGCTGAAGAGTAATTTTGGGCATTTGGAGGCTGCGTCCGGCATAGCTGGACTACTTAAGGCAGCGCTTAGTTTGCGTTATCAGGAACTCGTTCCAACCATAAATTTTGCGAAATTGAATTCACAGATTCAGTTCCAGAACAGCCCCTTTTACATCATCACTCGGCTTCAACCTTGGTCAAGGAATCTGGAACAGGGTAGTGGAACAGCATCTCAGAATATTGAGTTCGATACCCAGTCATTTTCATCAGATGGACCTCTGCGTGCCGGGGTTAGCAGTTTCGGTTTTGGAGGGGCTAATGCTCACGTGGTTTTGGAAGAATACCAAAAACCACCTTCAGCATATTTTGTTAAATCGAAGTTTTTGCCTATAGTGCTTTCTGCTAAGAATCAGGGAAGGTTACAAGCTTATGCCTTGAGTCTATTGACGTATTTGGAATCAAAAAATGTGAATTATGACTACGAAAGTAAGTCAATGACAAGGTTTACGGTAGCAAACATTTTTTCTCTGGAGTCCATATTTTACACCTTGCAAAAGCGTGAACCAATGGAGGAGAGGGTTGTTTTCCTTGTCAGTTCGATCGCAGAATTAAAGGAAGGATTGGATTATTTTGTCCGCGGACAAATCGATACTGGATCTACTTATGTAGGAACCGTAAGGCAAGGCAGGGAAGCAATCCAACCATTTCTGAGAAACGAGAAGATGAAACAAATTTTTCGGGAGTGGGTAGGAAGCATCAAGATTAGAGAAATAGCCATGTTATGGGCGAAAGGCTTGTCAGTCGATTGGGGCTTTCTTTTCGAAGAAGTCGCCAATTCAGATGTCGAATCTGCGGTCATCCTCGAAATAATGGATTTACCTAAGTACCCATTTGAGAAGAAGCGTTATTGGCTTCCAGAGCTGAATTTGTCGAGCCCAAGGTCGCTGGCCTTTTTGGAAAGGAATGAGGTCGCATCAAGCAAAGTAAACCAGCAAGCTCAAATGTGGCAATTACTCCAGACCTGGAATCAATGTCATTTCGAAGACGATTTTTCGAGCAAACCCAGAATTGACAAATCTGAGTTTTTGGTCTTGGCCACGTTGGGTTTCGAAATTGAGAAGGTCTTAAATCGCTTGGGGCAAAAAGGGCGGTATATTGAGATACCAGCCATCGATTCCAATCATAGCGTGGGCTGGACAGAGGATTTTTGGAATATCCTGGTAGCTCTGAAAAAGAAAATCAAGACCCAACGACCTACTCATTGTCTTTTTCTATCAAATTCAAATATGAACTTTTCGGCAATGCTATATGCCGCTCTTCAGTCATTGGGTAAAGAGATGGGCCTGAAGGTTCAATGGATCTCATGGAACGGGACCAATATTGTTTCAACGGAGTCGGTCACGAAGTTAATTCTGCAAAATGCATTTCGGACGTCATGTTCAGAGAGCAAAAAACGATTGGTGATGCGATCAGGCTCGCTTGTTTGCGAGGAACTAAAATTGAGCCATAGACCATTGGAAATATCTTCCTTTTACTCCAGATCAGTAAGGTCTGGTTTTAAAGAAAGTGGCGTCTATTGGATTGTTGGAGGGAATGGGGGCATAGGTCGTAAGGTGGCCAGGTTGCTGGCTGATGAATATGGGACAACGGTAGTTCTTACTGGGCGGTCTACGCAGAATCAATTAGAAGAACTAGACGGAGATAGGAATGTTAGGCTGCCAGGCTTCATCTGCTACCGTGTTGCCGACTGTACCAATCGCGATGAAATGAAATTGACATTTTCCTGGATCATGGAAACCTATGGCCAATTAAATGGGGTCATCCATGCGGCAGGAGTGATTCGGGATAAGAGTTTGTTGCTCAAATCGAAAGATGACGTCTATGCCGTTATGCAGCCCAAAGTCGAGGGCTCGCTGATATTAGATGGAGTAACAAAGGACTCATCTTTAGATTTTTTTATACTGTTTTCCTCAATTACTGCATTGTTGGGAACTGCTGGGCAATGCGACTACGCTGCGGCTAATGTTTTCCTAAAACAATTTGCTGAACAACGTCGGCTACAAGAAGAGCAAGGTAAACGGTCGGGGGTGTCAATAGTTATACATTGGCCTTATTGGGCGGAAGGAGGCATGCAACTGGAGGTTGATCAAATTGAATCGCTGCGGAAGACCTATGGATATAAGCCATTGCCTGACGAAAAAGGATTGGCACTTCTTGATTACTTGGTCCTAGAAAAAAACGAGGAAATAGGTTTCATTTACGGGAGCTTGCCCGCTACTAAAGAAATATCGAAGGAGAGTTGGCAAGTTACCGCGAATTCAGAAGTTATGAGGGACTATTCTCCGGACTCAGAAGACATGCAGATAGATTTCGAGAGCGTTCAAAAGAGAGTTATACAGGCTTTTTCAGAAGTGACTCACATTGATGAGCATGAACTGGATGTGAATGATCATTTTTTCGATTTCGGAATAGATTCAATTTTATTAAACGCAGTCGTTAAAAAGTTGAACGGCGCATATAGATCAAACTTAACAATGGTTCAAGTTCATAATCATCCAACCATATCCAAATTGTCTGTGTTTATTGCAGATCGAAACTCTAAATCAAAGAATAAGACAAAGAGAAGACTGACCCCGATATCTCAAAACTCCGCTGCCAGAGAAGATACTGACTATGATGTCGCTATTGTTGGGGTCAATCTTCGGGTTCCCGGTGCGGACACCTTAACAGAATTTTGGGATCTAATGATGGAAGGATCTTCCGCCCCCACTTCCTACCCAAAAGAACGTTGGGACTGTCTACCAGAGGCACTAACCCGCGGGGAGCGGCGAGAGGAATACCAAGGATATTTTTTGAAAGACATATTAAGATTTGATCATAAGTTATTCAAAATCTCACCTCGCGAAGCGATGCTGATGGATCCTCAACAGCGTCTGCTTTTGCATAGCGTTTGGAAATCAATAGAAAACGCGGGATATAGCAGAGGAGCATTCTCCAGAAAACAAACGTCAGTTTTTCTGTCTATTAACAAAATTGATTACGCAGATATTATCAAATACGACGAGCACATTGATGAATACACTGGCAGCGGGGTTTCACGATATATCGCCGCCAATCGTATCTCCCATTTTTTCAATTTGCAGGGGCTTAGTGAGTCAATCGATACCGCCTGCTCCAGCTTTTTCGTAGGCCTAGACAAGGCCATAGATTGTCTGAAAAAAGGACTAAGCGAACAGGCAATAGTTGCTGGAGTGCAACTCAATTTATTGCCGAGCGGGTTTCAAGTACTAAAAAAGAAGGCAATATTGAGCCGGCAGAACAAGACTTTGCCCTTTGATCAGAATGCAGATGGGTTCGTACGAGGTGAAGGTGTTGGCTCGGTCATTTTGAAACCTCTACAACAAGCAGTTTTGGACAAGGACAGTATTTATGCTGTCTTAAAAGGAACCGGTGTCTGGCATGCCGGGAAGTCTCTCGGGTTAACTGCACCAAATTCTGAAGCACATCAGAAAGCAATGAAATTAGCATTGCAGAAATGTTCTGTCTCTGTCGATCAAATCAGCTATTTGGAAGCTCACGGTACCGGAATGCCTTTGGGCGATGCTAGTGAAGTGGATGCTTTCTGCCAAGTGTTCAGAGAATTGAACCGAGATCCAACCGAAAAATGTATCGTAAGTGCAGTTAAACCTAATATCGGGCATTTGGAAGCAGCTTCCGGAGTGGCGGTTTTAGCGAAGGCAATACTGACTCTGCAAAAAGGGCAAGTTCCCGGCATCACTGGGTTCAAGAACATACATTCAGAAATTGATTCTAGCTTTGTATCAATTAACAATAAACCTCAGCCTTTGCCAGTAACAGAACAATATGAAAAGAAGAGCTATTATGCCGGACTGAATTCATATGGGCTAGGCGGTGTTTCTGCCTTCGTCCTATTAAAGGGGTTTGAAAACGAAAACGAGTCCGAAGATCGAACCACCGCTCAGCCAGTGTCAGAGCATTTAGTTCAAAATAGGTCATATGGGTCTCCGCCGGAACTATTTGTAATTTCGGCTCAATCGGAAAATATTCTAAACATATATATTAATACAGTCGTTCAATTTCTTTGTAATGCTCTGATAGAAAATCAGCGAGTTGACTTTAGAGACATCATTGCAACCTACCAACTACATCGTGAGCACATGCCTTATAGGCTGGCAATTATTTCTTACGATGTAGAGGATCTCATAGCAAAGGTCAAAAAATACCAGGATAAGAAGATGGGGGATGGGGTGTACTCCACTATCCAGGGCGGAAAAAATCAAACAGTGAGTAAGGATATGCAGGAGCAGTGGCTGAAAGAAATGAAATGGGAAGCAGTCGCCGAAGCATGGGTTTCTGGAGTGGACATAGACTGGCCAATTTTTGATCATTCTAGGTTGCCCCTACCAGGGTACCCTTTCAACAACGAACGGAAATTTTGGATTTCTCAGGAAAAAGAAAAAAGGAGAGAAAATCGGAAGTATCTGATGTTAGAAGTTTGATATTCATAATTTTTAATAGTTAGGAGGAACGTATGAATCAAGAAGTTTGTATAGAATCTTTCAAGAAAATGTTGGGCGAAGCTATGCTGCTTGGGACGACTCTTTCAGATCGCGCCTATAGTGGATTGCTTCAAGACGAAAACAACATCGCAATTGGAAACGGGATTGAGAATCTGCATAAAAGTATATCTACGTTCCTGATTGCTACTTCGCTAGAAGGTATTTCTGTAGAGAATATCCTACCGTTATATGAAGAAATTCAGCAGCTTTCACACGAGCAGGAACAAAAATGAATAATCAAGATGAAATAAAAGCTTATTTAGCCCAGCTAATTACTGAGGCGATGTATATGGATGCCGAGGAACTCCAGGAAGATCAATTGTTTTCCGATTTTGGCTTGGAATCGGTGTCGTTGGCCAGAATTCTGGAAAAAATATGTAAGAAATATAATTGCAATATACAGATAAACGAGTTCTTGCCACACCAAACATTGAACGACGCCACATTATATTTGGCGGAAAAGTTACTTCATAAAACTATTCGGTAGGAGGAACAATGAATACAGAAAAACCATTTTATGAATCAGTTGATTTACCAGAAAGTTCTACTAATTTTTATAAGCACGCTTTCTTCTTGCGAAATTTTTTCCAGGCTCCCTATTTATTTGAAGAGAGAATGAAAGAAATAGAGCAAGAAGTAGTCTCGCAGTTACCCGTTCTAGAGAACGACATACAAGAAATCGAGTGCTATGAGCCTGAGGAAATGTCTATTAATACTCTGAAGGAAAAGTTTGCTCAGGATATCCGGCCTATTGTGATCAGGGGTTATGCTAAAGATCACGCTTGCGTTCGAGATTGGACGCCCGAATATTTCAAAGAAAACTATGGTCAATTCAAGGTGTTCTTTACTTCAACGGAAAAAATTCTGAACGACGACAATATTTTGCTTTCAGAATTTATCGATAGTGTCATTTCTGGAAATAAAAATAGGGCCTATATTGAGAATCTCTCGGACATTTTTAATGTCTTTCCAGAGCTACATGACCAAATTGGTTTAGACAAAGTTGGACAATATTTGGGTGACTATGCTTCGTATCACCGAATTGCGCAATTTTTCCTTGGAGGTCGGGGAACTGGGGCGGTTTATCATTGTGCCAACGAACTGAATTGTTTTTTAAATATTTACGGGGAAAAGCAATGGACCTTCGTTCATCCAAAATACGCATCGGCTATGTATACTTCTATGTTTAACAAAGGTTTCTTTGTTGGATCTTTCGTAAAGCACAATGCGCCGAAGGGGTTTTTGGAAGCGCAGTTCCCACTCTACAATCGAATTCCGAAACTAAGGATTATTTTGAAGCCAGGCGATATGTTAATTAACCCTCCTTGGTGGTGGCATGCAATTGATAACTTGAGCCCAGTCACGATTGCAGTTGCCACCCGTTGGAAGATTTTAACTGACCATATTCACCAAAACTCTTTTTACGAGTTCGTCCAATCCTTTCGTGCAGACAGGTTGGACATATTTCGGAAAAAATTTGCGGATGGTGAGGTGGTTGTTTCAGACAAGCAAATCAGGAAAAATTATGTCAGTTATTCTGAGATGGGCTGGAAGGCAAGTTGAGAAGGCCTGACTAATGAGCTGTGCAATTATTGGAATAGCCGCGCAATTTACCGGATGCAATTCGTTTTCTGAATTTTGGAATGTCCTGAAAGATGGGGGTTCTCTTGTTCAGGAAATGAGTGACAAGCGCAGATCTCTCACGTCCTCATCGCTCTCCAGTGATTGGGGAGATCCAGAGAAAATCAGGGGGATGTTTTTAGACGACATTGACTGCTTCGATCGTCGTCTCTTTTCGTTGTCGCCTGCTGCGCTCATGTTCACTGACCCTAGACAAAGATTGCTTTTAGAAATTTGTTGGCGTGTCATTGAAGATGCAGGCTTAAGGAAATCAGAATTGTCCGGCAAAAAGGTAGGTGTCTTTATTGCTCAGGACGGTTGGTATTTAGGATCATATTTGAACAGGATTCCTCAAGAATACGTTTCCAGTCAGGAATTTATTGTTCCGGGAAATGACCCTTGCTTTTTAGCCAACAGGATATCTTTTTTATTTAATTTTCATGGCCCCTCAATGGTATTTGATACCACCTGTTCTGGGACTTACGTAGCAATTCATAACGCCAGTTTGTCCTTAGAGAAAGGAGAATGTGACTACACTATCGTCGCGGGAATTACTCTATTTTTGGATCCCTGGAAGGATTTTGCGGAAACTGCCACATCTTTCGAATCTGAAAGGGCTCATATGTACAGTTTTTCGAAAGATGCTTCTGGATATCGAACCTCAGAAGGATGCGGCGCTCTTCTGCTAAAACGAAGTACTCCATCTTTGAACCACGAATTCTCTGTATACGGGATCATTCATGGTAGTGGTGTTAATTCTGGAGGAAGAACCAATTCTTTTTCTCAGCCCAGCCAAAAACAGCTAGTTAAACTTTTCCATGAAGTATTATCTTCAGCCCAGTTGGCTCCTGAGCATATCAACTATATTGAAGCCCATGGCGTTGCCACTACAGTAGGAGACGTTATTGAAGCTAGCGCTTTGATAGAGGTGTTTCAGCGCAGTCAATCTGCTTCCCCCTGTTATGTGAGTACCATAAAGCCAAACATCGGGCACAATCACGCATCATCTGGAATCTATTCCTTGTTAAAGGCGGTATTGTCATTTCAGCACGATCAGATTCCCCCAATCAGAGGGCTCCGGGATGCGGGATTGAATGAAGAGATTTCCCGAGATACAAAAGGTCTCCAGTTTCTCATGGAGTTAACCAATTGGACTGCCACCGCAACACAGAAACCGGGTTTAGAATCACGTTATGCGTTTTTGACAAGTTATGGTTTTGGTAATGTCAACGCGGCGATTGTTCTGAAAGAACCTGTGTCGCCAATCCACAAACCAATGGAGACTCCGCCAGGAAGGGTGGACAACCCGAAAGTAATGATCTGTCTGTCTGCACAATCGGAGGAGCAGGTATATCAACAGATTCAAAAATTGCAGCGATATATCGAAGAGGGCAAAGAGCTACAGAAGGAGCAGGGCGGAAACATTCTCGATCTTAGAGCGATCGCCTACACCCTGCAGAAGGGACGCGAGGCAATGGAATGTCGTTGGATAACGATAGTTGAATCAGTTGAAGAATTAGAGCGAATTTTGGATGACTCTATTAAAGAGCAACTAGACGGCATTGCTCACATACCGAAGGCACATGTATCTCAAATATTTGCTGGGAACGCTAAAGCAAGCAATTCGATTTTGGAAGTATTAAAAGACTCTCCCGAAGAGTTGGATCGAATACTTGTTAATGCATTTGAATCACAGAATTTTAAATTGATCGCAAGTCTGTGGATAGCAGGGATCAATATCCGGTGGGACCATTGTTATGACGGTCTCCCGCCTCGACGAATCCATCTGCCAACTTATCCTTTTGCCAGAGATCGATATTGGATACCTAAAACCAATAGCTGCAGTGAGAAAAGTTCACTAGAAAATAAGACCCTCATAGAAAAGATAGAAATAGATCATGCCGAGAATCATCCTAACTCATTCGGTGAAAAAAATATTCATGACCGGAAAGAATTACCAGTAGAGGCTACATCGGTATCGGAGATAAGCCCGCCAAAATGCGTACAAACGCCCGCATTGACTGTCGATCCAGAAATGCTTCAAGATCAGACTCTGCAAAAAATCAAACAGATATTTAGCGAAGTAATCAGACTACCCAGCGGAGAAATCGACGAGCATGAAGCATTGTCAATTTATGGCATAGATTCTGCCATGATAATTCAGCTCCATCAAAAACTTACGCCAATTTTCGGTGAGTTATCAAAAACATTATTTTTCGAGTGTCAGACTCTGGCAGAAATGGCTGCATTTTTTGCTAGTGAAAATCCCGGCGACTGTCTGTCCTGGGTTGGTTTAGGACACAAACAATCAACACAGTCATCTCAGAAGGAATCTGGCACCCAAGATATACTTCCTCAACCGGATATATCTTCTTATCCTTATAAAGAAGATATATCTGATCGATCAAAACATACCTCAGATTCCATTAATCGGGAGGAGCCTATCGCCATTGTCGGCATCGGTGGCATTTACCCGCAAGCAACAACAATAGAAGAATTATGGGACAACCTTAAAGCAGGTAAGAATTGTATCGATGAAATTTCTGTGGACCGTTGGAAGTTGGATAGATTTTATAATCCAGATGTAAAACAGGCTATGGAACAAGGAAAAAGCTATAGCAAATGGGGTGGTTTTATAAATCAATTCTCTCAATTTGATTCGTTGTTTTTCGGTATATCGCCACGAGAAGCAATGAATATTGACCCGCAAGAGAGGTTATTTTTACAAACATCTTGGCAAGCTTTAGAAAATTCCGGCTATACACGTAGAGACTTCCAAAAGAAATTTCAACGAAAAGTAGGGGTTTTTGCAGGTATAACTAAGACCGGATTCAATCTCTATGGAACGCATTTAGCCCATAAAGAAGACAAATTCTTCCCGCGGACATCCTTCAGTTCGGTGGCTAACCGCCTATCCTATTTCATGGATATCACTGGCCCGAGCATGCCAATAGATACAATGTGTTCTTCTTCATTGACAGCGATTCATGAAGCTTGTGAACACATTCATCGGGGTGATTGTGAACTGGCATTCGCCGGAGGTGTTAACTTATATCTGCATCCATCAACCTACGTCGAGTTGTGTGCACAACATATGCTCTCTAAAGGGGGTTTATGCAAAAGCTTTGGAGTAGGGGGTGATGGTTTTGTACCTGGAGAAGGGGTAGGGGTAGTTTTATTAAGGTCTTTGAGCGCGGCTGTTGAGGACAACGATAATATACATGGTGTAATTTTGGCAACACACGTCAATCATGGCGGAAAAACAAATGGTTACTATGTGCCAAATCCTAAAGCTCAGGCCGAGCTGATTCGACATACTATAGACAAGGCAGGCATCAGCGCCCGCGACATATCTTACGTAGAAGCCCATGGCACTGGCACGGAACTGGGCGACCCAATAGAAATATCCGGATTGCAACAAGCCTTTGCAAAAGATAGCCAAGATACTGGTTATTGCAAAATTGGATCGGTGAAGTCCAACATCGGTCACTTGGAGGCGGCCGCTGGCATGGCTGGATTAACTAAAGTATTGTTGCAAATGAAACATGGTGAAATTGTTCCAAGTCTACATGCGACTACTCCTAATCCGAATATTGTTTTTGATAAAACCCCTTTTACTCTTAATCACGCTTTATCGCCTTGGCAACCTAATGAGTCAGGAATCCGCATAGCAGGGATATCATCGTTTGGAGCGGGAGGAGCCAATGCTCATATTATTGTGCAAGAGCACCTTCCGTCGATAACGGCCAATACATCTATACCAGCCACTGATCGGGATGCAAAATGCATTGTTCCCCTGTCAGCCAGAACCGCGGAACAACTCACTCAAAAGGTCAGTGATCTGCTCAACTTTATTCGTACACCAGAAGAACAGTCTCTAATTACAACA
>JAJFKE010000008.1 GCA_021773355.1 Gammaproteobacteria bacterium
ACTCTCTCTCCATATCAAATACGGAAAGTTCTATTCCCAAGACTTCGAGATCTTCCGGCTCCAGATTTGTTTCAGGTCCTGCCAGAAATGTAGCGCCAGCTGCTGCGAGAATTATAAAGATGCTCATACTGGCTCCTTAACGCCCTTAATAATAGAGGCAGCGTCAGCTGCCTCTGATCTTACCCCAAAAAAGTTGACACTTACGCTGCCATTTCGGCATAGGCTACTGGAGTTTGATAGTTCAGTCCAGAATGCAACCTGTCGTGGTTGTAAAAGCGCATGTAACTCATGATATGCGCCACTGCTTCCACCAGATCCTTGAACCGATGAAAGTACACCATCTCTGTTTTTAAGCTGTGGTAAAACGACTCCATCGCCGCATTATCCCAACAATGTCCTGCACGGCTTTTACTATTAGCGATGCCGTACTCGCCCAACAAGCTATACACGTCCTTGTTGCAGAACTCGACTCCACGGTCAGTGTGAAAGATCAATCCCGGTTCTAGCGGGTTGTCCTGGATGGCCATCAACAGGGCTTCTCTGACCAGCTTGGCATTCACGTTCTTAGCAAAATGCCAGCCAATGATTTGCCGAGTATGCAGATCCATCACAGTACACAGATAGTTCCAGTCTTTCCCTACCCGAATGTACGTCACATCACCAACCCAGACCTCATTAGCGCGGCAGGGTGGCTCTCGCTGTAGCAACAGATTGTGTGGATCGGTGATTAAATGATGCCGGTGGCTGTGCTTTCGGAATTTCTTAGCCATGCGGGCCTTGATCCCGTTATCTCTCATCAATCGGGCTATTCGGTTGCGTCCTGCAAGCTCTCCTTGTCTTTGAAGCACTTCATATACCCGTGGATAGCCGTAGACCTCACGGTTAGCCTGGTGGACCTCTATGATCTTCTCTAGCAGCTCTTCATTGTCTAACTGCCTAGGACTTTTCTGTCGGTTCTTCCAGGCGTAATAGCCACCTCGGGTAACAAACAACTTCCGGCACAATGCAGCTATTGAGCTGTGTTCTTTGTGCTCATGAATGAACCGGAAGGCATCTACTTTTTTCCAGGAAACAACCTCTCGGCTTTCTTCAAAACCGTATTCTCAGCCCGAAGTCGCGCACAATCCTTTTCTAACTTCTTAATCTTTTTTTGCGCTTCCATCAGCTCGTTAATAGAGCGTGCTTCTTTATCGTTATCTTCAATCTTCCCTTCTCGCATTTCCTGCCTCCAGCGATAGAGCATGATCGGGTGAATCTCCAGTGCTTCGGCTACATGACTTGCTTGTATATCAGGGTGATTCGTAATACGAATCGCTGTGTGCTTGAACTGGAAATTGTAAAACGTGTGAACTTCTTTCGTTTTCATAAAACACCTCATCTAACTTAGTAAATAAAGGTGTCAATTATTTCGGGGTAAGTTCACTCCTTTTTGATTTGTTTGTTATACGCTGGCCCTCGCTAAAGGCTCAATATGAAAATCTGGGCGATTCCTAGACAGGTCGTAAGTTGCTTGAAGGTTAAGCCAAAATTCTGGGGATGTTTTAAATGCCTCACCAAGGAGCCAGGCTGTTTCGGGAGTCACTCCACGTTTACCACGCACAACTTCGTTTATTCGTTGCATAGGAACACCTAAATGCTCCGCTAGGGCCTTTTGGGATTGGCCAAGTGGCTCCAAAAATTCCTTAAGGAGTATTGTTCCTGGATGAGTGCTTGTTCGATTTGATGGAATCATAATATTTTGAACCTCTGAAACTAATGGTAATCGGTTATTCGAACATCAAGGGCTTCTGTTCCTTGCCATTTGAATATGATTCGCCACTGCTTATTAATGCGTATGCTATGGAAGCCGATCAAATCCCCTTTAAGTGCTTCGAGCCTATTTCCCGGCGGGGATCTCAATTCTCTCAAGGCAACAACCGCGTTCAAGACATCTAATTTGTACAAAGCTAGAGTTCTTACTTCTGGAGGTAGCCGTCTCACCTTGGCACCACTAATGCCGTGATATAGGTCTTCTGTAGTCCTATCTCCGAAGGATTTAATCATTGTTAAAGATTAACGGATACACGGTATTCATGCAAGTCTAATTGAACTATCCGTCTTCGAGGCGCATAACGCCCTTAATAATAGGAGCGCGTAGCGCTTCCTTGTTGATTTGTTTGTTAGTGAGCGGTTCACAATGCGCCTGATTTCTGAAAATCATAGTAGTGATTTTCTCCTTCATCAGTGTATTCACTGATTAAGCTTAATCCGTGCTTCTGAAGAATATTTACGTACATTTCTCTTCCCAAAGACACAGATTTCTTACACGTTAATAAGTCATCCCAATCACAAATTTGATATGGAGAGCTGAATAGAAGCCTTCCTCCTTCCTTCAAAGCTATAGCTATTTTCTGAAGTACCAAAATTTGGTCTTCATGGGACAATACAAAGATTAATCCCACGGATATAATTCCATCAAATTCTCTGCCGAAATATAGAGAGTTTTCAGCAGCTTCACATTCAACCAAAACTCCAGGGAATCTTTTCTGATATTCCTGTATCAAGGTTTGTGAAGCATCGATTCCATAAATTTTTATGCCATTGTCGATCAAGCATTGGGTGTATGAGCCACCAAAGCCGCACCCGACATCCAAAATCGTCTGTCCAGGTCGAAAAGAGTTACTCCAATTCTCAACAGTCGTTGAGCCGATGTTCCAAGTAGCAATGGATATAAAATCATTCGCTATGGCCTCCCAGCCATTAGATAAATCTTCGTTATTGCCTGACGATAGCACCGTGCTCTCCTAGCTCACTAACGCTTTGAATAATAGGGGCGCGTAGCGCCTCCTTTTTGATTTGATTGTATGGTCAAATTTCCCTGTTATTAACTCTTTGATAAAGTGAAGCCCGTAACCAGTTTCAGCTAGTTACCGGTTCAGTAGCTCGATGATTTGAAGGTCCGCAAAGACCGTTAACAAGCGTGAGCACTGAACCGACCCGATTTATTAACTCGAACAGTCGAATGAGCTTCAAGCTCGAATTTAGCAAGGAAGAGTCACCATGACAAACCTTAAAAAGAGTAAAACAATCATCAAGGTGGGCGTGGATGTAGGCAAGGCGATGTTGGATGTCTATATCCATGAGAAAGACCTCTACTTTCAAGTGGAGAACACGCCAGTTGGCGTGAAGAAATTACTATCC
>JAJFKE010000009.1 GCA_021773355.1 Gammaproteobacteria bacterium
TTGCCTATTTAGCTCTTAATGCAACACGTGTATCAACAACCCAACAGCCTGAAAGAATACGGCAGTACCAGACATATATCCGGCCTCTCAATTGGAGATTCTTCTACCCCAGGGCCCTGATGAAATCCGTACCTAGCCGCCTTTAACACCCACTCGGTTTCGAAAACCGTGTCCAAATCAGGCTCTTCGCCAGGCCGAATAAACCGTTTTAACATCTTAATCGGCCGCTCTTTGTTGCTGACTTTTCTGCTTACTTTTCCTGCTATTTCTCTGAAAGAATGAATCAATGTTTAGCGACAATGAGTGGCTTACGCCTCAATTCTTTGCAACTTAAACTCCTCGCCCCTGGATAATACAGCCCAGATAATCCGGGCAAGCTTGTGTGCCAAGGCAACACAGGCTTTATGCAGGCCCCGGCGCTCCTTGATAGTATTAATCCAAACACTCAAGTTGTCTTTTTTCCCTTTGCTTCGATTCATTAAAGCCCTAGCCCCATGCACCAATTGTTTGCGTAGGTATCGATTGCCTCGCTTGGTGATTTTTCCTGTGGTTGACTTCGTTCCACTGGCATAGTGCCGTGGTGTCAGTCCCATCCATACAGCAAAGTCCCTTGCTGTTGCGAACTGCTTACCGTCACCAATCGCGGCATAGATTGCCGTGGCATTGATGACTCCGATTCCGGGTATTGTCATCAATAAACGACAAATCGGGTAATGTTCAGCTAAGGCTTTCAATTTGTTATTCACCCGCTTAAGACGCTCATCCAAGTCCAATAGCTCTTCATAGACAGAGGCTATTTCTTCTCTAAAGACCACAGTTAGGGCATCTGACTCGAGTGCTTCTTGAATCAGTGTTTTAAGAGCCTTAAAGCCTGGGGTTGCAATCAAACCGTACTCGCTCAGAAGGCCACGGGTTTGATTGCTAATGCGTGTGCGGTGGCTCACAAATCGCTCTCTGATTTTATGCAGTGATTGTATATCTTGCTGTTCGACAGATTTGACCCGAACAAATTTCATGTTCGGCCGCAAGGAGGCTTCTCCAATGGCAATTGCATCATTGGCATCGTTTTTGTTGCCTCTGACAAAGGGTTTTACATGTTGGGCGGGAACAAGTTTTACTGTGTGCCCATATTGCTCAAAGGTTCTTCCCCAGTAATGGGCTGAGTAACAAGCCTCCATGACAACAGTGCTGGGGCTTAGTTGAGCCATCTCCTGGTGGAGCTTTCTACGAGAGATCCTCCTATTACTCAGAATCTTATTGTCATCTGCAAAGCGGCAGACTTGAAAAACAGTTTTTGCTAAATCTATCGAAACTAAATTATGATCGGTCATGATGGACGCCCCTGCTAAATTAACTGAAATGTGTTAACGCACTATCAGTTTGGCGCATTGCGACGCCGGTTGGGAGCGTCCATCTCATCACCCACATAAATTAGATGAAATTTTAGAGTTTGACGCTTTTTCGTTTATAAGTACAAGTGCTGCGTTATTAAGCTTTGACTATCTCGGTGATTTCGATAATGTTTCGGTCTCCTACAATAGAGAAGGTAATGCCGCGCCATGGTTTCAATATGCGTCCGGTACAGATCTCTCAAAATTCGTCGTAGCGCAATTGCAGGCCTCCCAAATCACGAGCATGAGAGAAGCGCATGGCTCAGTTGGAGGTGTAGACATATGGGGATTAGGCACGATTTTATATGCGCCGACGCACAACGACGATTTTGTTTTTGGTCATGATGGAGCGAACGGTCCTGCTATCAACAGCACCGTTAGAATTTACCCTGAAACGGGTGATGCCATCATAGTGTTGTTAACAGGGCATCCGTCATTGGCATCTGCCATTGGTTTCCATTGGGTGCTCTGGCAAACAGGTTATCCAGACTTTCTGAATATCGATCTTGTTATTGAAAGCATGATTCTCCCATTGCTGCTGGTGATATTCATTGCAGTGCTGACGGGGTTTAAAATTCGCCAGAGAATTCTTGCGACTCGAATGATCGAGAAGCTCTAGTCTTCGATCATCTGCTCTAATAGCAAGGGCGGTGTAGAAGATGGCGGGTCAGTGTGTGTATACAGTGATGTATTTTAGCTCTGATCCATTTTATCGTACCACAACAAACCTGTAACACAGCTTAGGGGAAGAAGTAAGTATGGAGGTTTAGTAATCGAAGTTGATTGCGGGATTGGGGCAGTGTTTCGAAAGTGTAGCAAGTTCTTCTTCAGTGAGCGCTATTCTTGACAGTCCTGTTTGAATCAGGCTCTTCTCGCGAGCTTTTTCCGGCAATATCGACAGGAAATAGTCTTTGCTCAGCGTCTCAATAGGGGCTGAATGTTCAGGTCTCTTGCCAAATATTCTATCCTGAATAAAATTCAAGAACGATGCGGTGTCTGCCACTATCGCCTTGTATTGGACCGTCAATAAGTACGATTGGTTATTTTGGATGATATCTATATAAGTCGGCCACTTTTTGCAAAATTTCTTAAGCATTGTCCTGCGATGGTTCGAAGATGGGTTAAAGAATGCAGCATGACGGTGGTCTCCCATATGACGCATCAAGGATCTAAAAACCGAATCGCTCGAACGATAGACGCATACATTGATCGCATCCGGAAAAACGGACTGTATTTCTTTAAGCCGAAAAATATTCTGCGGGGTTTTTTCTACGATTGCCAAACAATCGTCAGGCACATCTTCGCCGTTAAAAAATATGTGGAGAAATACTTTCTGCTGCAATAGTCGTATCGATTTTTCATTGATTGGTTCAATACTGCCCCGGCCATCGTAAACCTCTCGATTAACAATCCTGATATTGTGATTGAATCTACCAGCCAATCGATTGAGCCCGGCAAAAAACAGGCGAAAATAATCTTCCTCGCCTTTCGAGTACACGCCATTCAGGATATCGAAACATCGGCCAACAAAGGTCGTGCCGCTTTTAGTATAGCCTCCGATGAAGATTTTCCTGAAAGGGAAGTGTGCCACTAAAAATACTCGTCCCTAGATACAATGTTGTTTGTAATCATAAGCAAGCTTGCGTAATAATGCAGAGAACGGGCGCCCAAATTAACATCATTTTGCTTTGTCTGCACGGCTAGAAAATCGCGCCAGGCAAGTCTAATATATTTGTACAGCTTGTACGCTATATCGATATGATATCTACTTTCGTTATGTGATGCAGGCCTGCTTACTCGAAGTGTCTTAAAATTTCAATGCGCATATTGTTCATTCACAATAACTTTCCAGGCCAGTATTTGAGGTTAATTCGGTATATCAGCGAAAACTGTCCCGACGTGGAGATGACAGCGGCAACGCTTAAAAGTAACTCGCGAAAATTCAGGTTAATGCGGGTTTACTATCAACCGCACCGAGATCCAACCGCCAAGATCCATCCTTCCTTGTTCTCAACTGAAAGAGCAGTACTGATGGGGCAGGCAGCCTATGGCGCCCTTAAGCCTCTGGCGGACAAGGGCTACAAACCAGACGTCATCATGGCGCACTCGAGTTGGGGCGCGAATTTGTTCATCAGAGACCTGTTTCCCGAAGCCAAATTGCTTACCTATTTTGAATGGTATTATCACAGCAAGGAATCAGACTCGGATTTTCTGCCCGGTAGAATCTTTGACCACAAGTACTATTTTCGCATTCGGATGCAGAATACTGCTTTCCTGCAGGACCTGGCGGCAATGGATTGGGGACAGTGCCCAACACGATATCAGCACAGCCAATTCCCGGAAATCTTTAAAGACAGGATTAGTGTGCTGCACGACGGAATCGATACGGAATATTTCTCTCCCGACGCGAGTGCGAAACTGGCTGTCAATGGCCTGATCCTAACCGCACGAGATGAGGTTGTAAGCTATGTCGCCCGAGGCATGGATCCATACCGTGGATTCCCTCAGTTCATGGAAACAGTAGCCATACTGCAAAAACAGCGCCCCAACCTGCAAGTTGTAGTAGTGGGAGCAGACCGTACGGCTTATGGAGCAAGAAGGCGAGACGGAAAAACACATAAAGTGGCAGCACTAGAGGAATTCGAGTTAGACCTGTCTCGCATTCATTTTATGGGGCCACAGCCGGTTCACGTATTTCGTGAGTTAATGCAGATAACGACGGCACACATTTACCTAACTATACCTTTCGTTCTTTCCTGGTCGATGTTGGAGGCAATGAGCGCTGGTGCACTGCTACTGGCTTCAGACACCGATCCTGTTCGAGAAGTAGTACAAGACGGTGTAAATGGCGTGCTTGTTCCATTCTTTGAGCCAGAGGTCATAGCTTTCAAGGTGGTACATGCACTCGATCATCGTGAACAGTATCAGGAGATAAAAGACAATGCGCGACAGACAGTTCTAGACGGCTATGATAAGAGGGACTTGTTACCGCGGCATTTGAGTTTGATCTGTAACATCGCTAGTGGGTCGGCGCCATAATCTCTAATTTGTATTTCTTGGTCTGGTCTTCGCAACAACTGCTTGAGCCTAAATTCCTCCAAATATCTACGGCTGCCTTTAGATGTGGGCGTACACCTTGACAGGCTTCTCTGCGTAAATCGATAGCTTCTGTTCCTCGGATTAAGATGTACCAAAGCGATACGGGAAGATACGCAAGGTAGAGATTGTGGCCCGACGGTACCCTTGAGCCAGGGAGAGGACGGCCAATCATGGTGATGCAATTGAACCGCTCAGGCAATACCAAGGGTATGAAGCACTATCTCTGATCAAAATGGGTATTATCGTAGCAAACTGCATTTACACGGTTTGTCCTTCTGTATAGAATGAATTAGTATTTCAACTGTAGCGTGAGATAGCGTTTGACGTGTATACGATTGATTAATGAACTATTGTTACAATTTACCATTTGAGAAAGGCCTGAGCATTTAGAACAAATCCTCAGAGCGAATCTACTATTTCAGGCGAGAATAAAAATGAAATTAATTCGATTCCTAATAGTGGTTATAGGCAGTTTAGCCAATTTTTCAGTCAATGCGACCGCCAGCAATAGGAAGGTTGATGCGGTTCATCTGGATGGTGATGGTCTTCGAGTACAGGAAGTCGGCTACTCCGACAAAGATGATCGTAGCGAGTCAGACGGCTCACATAACTCCTTAAACAATGTAAGATCCGGCGGCATAATCGCCTATGCCGCCAAGCAAGACGTCGATGGTTCCGACACCCTTATTGGCGGCGCTGGTGATGACACCATCGTTGGGAACGACGATGGGAACGACACTCTTTTTGGCGGCGCTGGTGATGACACCATCGTTGGGAACGACGATGGGAACGACACTATTTATGGCGGCGCTGGTGATGACACCATCGTTGGGAACGACGATGGGAACGACACTCTTTTTGGCGGTGCTGGTGATGACACCCTCTTGGAGGGTGAGAAATTAGGGAGAAATTAGAGGGTCAGGTCTCCATCTGCACATAGCATTTATTGATTAGCCTAATGCTGTGCCGTACAGTTATTGACAGAACTACGAAGATTGAGTCGAATACCTAATATGGAAAACGGCGGTCTATTGACGGCTGTCTGTCATGGCCCCGCAGGTTTTTTGCCGATTACCCTAAGTAACGGTGAAAAACTACTAGCCAACAAATCGGTAACCGGTTTCACGCGAGAAGAAGAAATAGACTTTGGCACCATTGATGATATCCCATTTTTGTTAGAAGAATCTCTTGCGCGTAATGCTGCTCGCTATGGCAAGGTACAACCATGGCAGGAATTCATAGTCGAAGATGATCGCGTCATAACAGGGCAAAATCCAGCTAGCGCGCACGGAATTGGACAAGCCATCGTAAAATACCTTGCTCAGTGATCTTTGGTTGGAGTTGAAATATAGGCGCCCTTTGATACAACTTTGTAATAAAAGGGTCAGACTTATTGTCTGATTTGAGCTCTTCGGAATGGAACCCGAAAAATAAATCTGACCCCATTATTGCAGGCGGCGCAAGCAATTATCAACAACGTTGGCAACGATGTTCTGGCATTAGTGGCACTTCGAAACCAGTAAGCGGTAGTTATTCAGCATCACTCGCTAATTGCTTATTTGCGGCCAACTTCGCTTTCAGTTCTTCCTCTTTAATCTTTGCCAGTATTCTGTTTAATTTTGTTGTGTTGGTGACCAGCAGCCTTGCCACTTTGGTTTTATTGTTCCGGCAATATTTCATGGCCCTGAGAACTATTTGTTTTTCCATTTGCCATTCAAAGTCTTCAAACCCGAGCTGGTCTTTGGAAGTAATTGAATCAATGGCGAGCCGAAAGTAAAACCATACTCTTATCCATTTCATGCTAAATGTAACAATGGCATCATCACCCTTTTCTCCATACATAAGCAGAAAAAGATAAGCGCATGTGGCCACCGGCAGTACCCCGCCTGAAGAAGCGTTATAGCCAAGAAGTTTTAGAATCATAATTGTTAGGGCGGCGCTGAAAAATAGAGAAGTAGCCACTAGCGTTAGCTTAGAATGCAGTTGTACAACGTATTTCTTGTGCTGACATCCCTTAACGAGTAGAAATAAACAGACTATAACCATGCTGATTATAAACGCGCTGAATGCTGGATACAGCGGTCCCTTAATCGTCACTACCGAATATCCAGCTTCCTGAATTCCTTCTGAGATATAACCGAGCGCGTGAAGGGCGGTCACACCAGCGCCAAACACAGCAAACCCCAGCCTGTAGTCTCTGGCGTTGGGATTCTCTGTAACCTCTGCTACGAAGCTCACCATTGAATAACCTATCGCTATGCCACTGAACAGAAGTAAGTCCAATGTGATAGCAGCTAGCTGTGGATTAGAGTGGTAGAACCAATAGGTGAGTGCTTCAGTAATGTTGTAACAAATCATTGTTACGGCAACTAAATTGAAAGCGGAGGTAATACGGCTAGTCGTAGCCACCTGTGCCAGTATGACTACCTTTATACCAGCAGAGGCAAGAGCAACTACTGATAGCAGTGTGAATAGCACTTCTAGCGACATATGGCACCCTCTAACTTCAATATACCTGACCTAAGTGCAAATTCCCAACATGCTTACTATCACTGGTGAGCCGGTTGAGATCATAGCCACGTTCTGACCTGGTATCAGCAGATCATTGTCCTGTAGATCGGACCATATGACGGGAAGGGTGGCACTGGCCAAATTGCCTCTTTGCGGATAGCTTATGGGTACTTTTTCCGGAGCAACACCTAGTAAGTGCGTCCAGTCTTTACAAACTCTCACCCCGACTTGATGAAATATTGCATGGTCTATGTCTAAAGGACTCCAGCCAACATCAGCGAGGAAGCCAGGGACCATTTTCTTGACTTGAGACTTGGTCGAAGCGCATATCTGCGCCATCTTCATGCCAAAATCAGGGATGCCAGTGCTAGTCTGTGATCCAGTACGCCAGTAACAGAGGTCTATTCTCTTTGTTAGGTTCCGATTACTAATGTGTTTGATCTGTGCGCTGTCCTCGCTTACTCCAACGATCATGGCTCCACCAGCATCGCCAACGGTGAAAGCCCCTAATCTGTCCTTTATGTCGGACTCTTTGTATTTTCCAGTCACGAATTGATCTTGGATCCACCGCGTCTTAGTGCTGGATCGCTCACCCGTGCAAATCAGAGCGAACTCTACTCTCCCTGCACAGATAAGCGCTTCGGCAGTAATTAAGCCAGATGTAAATCCATGACAGGCGTTTGACACGTCCCAACAGTACTGAAGAGTATCGTCCGGTATACCTAGGGCTTGGGCTACCTTCTGGGCTGTAGCTGGCTCACTGAAATCCCCCTCGATCCCGCAGTAGAGAACCATTCCAATGTCTTTCGCTTCAATAGGTGAGTTGGAGAGAGCCTCTAGTGCGGCCTCTATGGCTAACTCACCTGGCGTTACTGGCTCATTGCACTGGACCACATGAGAGATTCCAGTGCTGTCTTCGATAACACTGGCTGGGACGCCGAATTTTTCCACTAGCCCTGCATCCTCTACGATTTGACGAGTTGACATTAAATTCGTGCCTAGTGACTTACCAGCACCATAGATTTTGGTTTTTAACATGGGAACACCTCTTAGAAGTAGAAAGGACGGCAGGTACAACGATTATGTGCGCTCTTACTTCAAGGCGGTAGAAATCGTTTACCCCAAATTCTAACTTCTAACACATGGGTCAACGGTTTTGTTACTACTGAGGAATTAATTACCGATTATTTGAATTAGTAGGAAATCACCTGACCGAAATCGTTGGATGCAAATTAAAAGATACCAACGTTTGACACTATATTTCCGTTCCGAAACACTGATTCGACCTAACAATCTTCGTGAGATATTAAATCGGTTGTCGCGGAGCAAAAACTATGAGGATTACACTTTGACAGAGGCAGAAATTAGAGCGAGCGCGGTAGGAGGGAAAGTGCGATTGAGGTTGATTTTGCCTGACAGCACTCCCGAACGGCGAATAGAGATAGCGTGCCATCATGGAGTTAACTATTTCGAGGGTTCGCCATTCGCAGACCCGGTAATATTTGTCGAGCAGGCAATAAGGCTTCGCCACGTAGTGCAGGCTGTAAAAGAGGGATTGTCCGAGATAGATTTAGCAGATGCGATGTAGCTTAAAGGAATAAAGGGATGGAAGATCGGCCGGCTCGAACTAGATTTTCGAGCTACAGCATTATGCGAAAGCTTTGGATTGTAGTAGACGAGCACGGGCGAGTATTTAGGTTTCCAGGTAAGAAGGACGACGGCGTAATTGATACTGGCAAGCCTACAGATCGAAAGCAGGTTTCAAAATAGGGCTGAATTTCTATGCCCACTCAACACCTCCCCGGAACGTAACCCAGAACCAACTATGCAGCTAGGCTATATCGGAAGTCAAAACTATGCTTAAATTTCCCGTTTGATATGGGGTATACATCTGGCCTGGGTGAGTTCAATGAAATCGCGAAATAAAATGAAGGATGCAATTAGAGGGTCATTGGAAGAGTGCGTTATCCGAGACGATGGCTGGCCTACTGAAGGGTCAATAAAACCGCACCTCGATACCCTAACGAAGCAAGTGCTAGATTCGAAAAGCCAATGGCTCAACGAAGATGATGTTTGGTGGATTTATTATCTGGAATGGTATCGAGCGGTGTTTGAAGTAACAGATGGAAAAATACCATCTGGATTGTTGTCCAACTTCATAGATTCTAAGGCTCAAGCAAAAATCGTTGAAGGGATCTTTGAATATTTCGAATCTATTCCGAGAGATTACGATATTTACCTGCCGATTCCAAATATTTCGAAGAAGATAAATAGCAACATTCCTTTGGGCGATGATATCGAATTTGTGTCGTTAGAATCGGAGCCTCCGGGTTTGAATTTTGAACCTACAGGAAGAGGTTTGCAGTCAGCCGCTATCGGTGCCGAGAGCACCGGAATACCGGGAACTAACAAGACATATCTGCTTTGCCGGGCAAGTGGGTATTGCTCCAATAAGCTCGAAAATGCACTCATCATCAATTCGCTATCGAAACTTAAGGTCATATTGCAGCAGTGCATCGCCAGAGGATTCATGAAATCTGTCCAGGGTGAGGAGTCCCAGGGGATCATCTCAGGAATTCTGAAGAAGACACACAGTTTTCCAAAACTGGTAATAAGGGTTGTGGATAAGAGTTTGGGAGATGTGGGTGGCTTCCAGGTTGATCTGCCACTTTCAATGTGTAAATTCTTGGCTGGCTTAGATTTCGATTGGGTAGACGGTGGCTTTTTGTCTTCATATGAAAAAGATGGCTTGAAAGAGTTTCTCAGTTCCACACTTTCCAATACGGCGAGGCTAGCAAGTGATACATCAGAAGATGCCAATAGAATAAAATCTGCAATTGAGTGGTGCTTTGATGCCTACACAACCGAGCACGAAACGATGTCATTTATCCAAGCTTGTATCGGTTTAGAAGCTATATACGGGGAGAAAACCGCCCCAGAAAAAAGAGGATTAACTGAAACTCTAGCGGACCGATGCGGCTATCTGGTTGGAACAAATTTCGAACAAAGACGTACTGTGACAAAAAGATTTAAGAAGCTATACGATATAAGATCAAATATTGTGCATGGCAATGTACTTGTCTTGGATTCAGAACAGAAATACTACAAGCAGTGGGGGCAGGGAATACTTGAGATATCAATAGCGCGAGAAATGAAGCACCTAATTAGTAAGTAGAGCCTACATATTGGATATGATGGAAAACTTCAAAAGCAGGTTCTAATCAAGTGAGTGCCTAATGAAACGCCATAAACTTGCCGTAAATTAGCAACAGTTTCTACTGTAAGTGATTGATATATATAGGCAGGAAAATTGCAAGATGGCACTCTAAATAGACCTCTGGAATGGGGTTAAGTAATTGATTAATCGAAATAAAACCCTAGGCCTGACTAAAGGCCTGTCACGCCGGAGGTCGCGGGTTCGAGTCCCGTCCGGTCCGCCATTTTTCAAGGTGTTTGCAAACTTTCTTAGATTGCTTCTAGTCCTAAAATCCTCAGATTTCTTTAGTTTCTCGTCGTTGCCTTGTCAGCCTGCAGTCGCTCCAATGGACACTGTTGTTCATAGATAATCAGCATCTCTCAATGGGGTCGATTGGGGAATGCGAATTCACTTTCACTGCAAACGTTCACACATCGATTACCCATCTTTACCGCTATTGCTTCTAGAAGTTGATAAGTTCTGGTTCTTAAACACATTCTGCTGCTGATTATCTGATGCACCTAAAACTCAGTTCTTTTTGATGATTCAATTACTTCCCCCGCATTTCACAGGATCTTAGCGTGAAAGCCATTACGTTTCGAAAATGGTTGGCATTGGCTTGACAAAAAATAGACCATCGGTCTAGACTAACGGTCGGTATCTGAATATGGCATTTCTGACCACGGGGATAATGTGGAAAAACATAAGCTTAGAAGAGATGAAATACTGGATGCGGCGTGGGAGCTATTCGGCGAGTGTGGCTACGATGCGGCAACAGTTACCGGGATAATTGAGCGAATTGGCATCTCAAAAGGCACTTTTTACCACTATTTTGTTTCAAAGCAGGAGCTACTAGAAGCAGGCGTAGAACGAGTGGTTGACTCCTGCCAGCAGACTCTCGAAACAGCAGTCGATGGAAAATCGCATTCGGCTCTGGAACAACTTAATAGCTTATTAACGGCCTCATGGGATTGGAAACTCGCCAATATTGGAACAAGTAAATGGCTTGCACCAATTATGCTTGGAAATAGGGATGTTGTCTTACGTCACAAATTCGATGAGAGGATTGCGCTTATGTCCGCCAATGTGCTTACTCCAATCATCACAAGGGGAGTGGAGGAAGCGGTGTTTGACACAGCAAGCCCGGCAGGAACGGCGGCATTGATTGTTCGTCAATGGGACTACCTAAAGAGCGCAGGAACGAAGCCTTTACAAGCCGTGCCAGAATTAGAACAAATTACGACTCAGATCGCTGCAGCGCTTGAGTTTTATCTCGACAACGTCGAGAAGCTGCTTGGCGTTAGCAGAGGATCTCTGCAGCGACCGACATCAACTTACGTTGAGACGATTGCGAATTTCTATTTGAATTGGGAGTCCAATCCCGCTTAATACTCAAGTGAGTCATCGCGCTAAGGGCAAAGCTATATGCGGAATTATGTGGTTTGCCCAGGTCAATATATGAGAGAGGTTGCTACTAATATACTTCGCTTGATGAGAAGCAATGTAATACACAATTCCTTTCTGGCAGATGAAATCGGCCAGGTTACAAGTCTTTTTCGGTTTATTGTGGCGTCACCAGCTCCAAATTAGTGTGGATTTAAGTAGGGTTGTGTGAAGGCAGTTTCGAAAAGATACGAAAATGGGTTCATCCGAATCTGTAGGACAACTCATTGTGTAATTTCCTGCGAAACGAGAAGAGTTTTTCACAATCATAGCCGATCTTAATGTCGATCGAACTACGGTTGAATAAGTTGCAATTTAATAGAGAGAGGGATTTATATGCGAGAAAATTCGTTCCCGACAGGCTACTACAATCTGCATAAAAACAAATTGTACAATTTTCAAATGAACAGGTGGCATTCCATGGGATATGCTGTTCTGGGTGAGCTACAAGAGATTTCACCGAAGATTGATTCTTTCGATAGTTGGGAAATCGAAATGTCAGAATTGGCAGAGAAGGCGCTAACTGAAAATAGACTTGTAAATGCGGCCTTCTACTTCCGGGCGGCTGAGTTTTTCATCCAGTTCGATGACCCCAAGAAGGAGCTTTACTATGACAAATTCATAGAGCTTTTCTATAGGGCTTTTAGAGATGATAAAATTGAAAAACATGAAATTCCTTATGGGACGAGTAATCTACCGGCTATGCGGCTGCCGGCTCAGAACCAGTCGAAAGGTACTTTGGTAATACACGGAGGTTTTGATTCTTTCATGGAAGAGCTTTATTCCATGAGCAAAGCCTTTGCTGACGAGGGTTATGATGTAATTGTTTTTGATGGACCAGGCCAGGGCAGCGCCCGGAGAAAATTTGGTCAGGCATTCGACTACAAATGGGAAAAACCAGTCGCAGCTGTTCTCGACTATTTTGCGTGCAAGGAAGTTACTTTGCTGGGTATCTCCATGGGAGGATGGTTGGCTCTTCGAGCTGCAGCGTTTGAACCACGAATTAAAAATGTTATTGCATCCAGTGTCACTTTTGACGTAACCCAATATACAAATCCTGTCGCTCAACTTTTCGTTGGAATTCTTATGCGAAAATTCAGAAAATTCACCAACAAGATGATAGTAAGTAAAATAGCAAAAGATCAGGCCTATTCATGGTTCGCAAGTAACTTGATGTTTATGACAGATAAAAGTGTTCCGATCGAAGCATTCGAAGTCTTGCTGCAATTAGATGAAGAAAATCTAAATTCCAGCTCTGTTAAACAGAACGTTCTGATTCTCACCGGCAGCAAAGACCACATGATTCCCCTGAAGATGCACAAGCTTCAGGTCAAGGCATTGACCAACGCCAACTCGATAAAGGATATTATATTCTCTGAGGCATCAGGAGCGCAGAATCACTGTCAAGTAGGCAACCTCACACTTGCTCTCAATACGATGTTGACTTGGATGCAGGAAACCTAAGTGCACTTGTTACAAGTTCGACAAAAGGAAAAGAGAAAACGGACGGATTAAAATTCATTTATTACCTCCCACTATTATCAATAGAATAAGATGTCCTCGATAAAAGTCTATCCGTCAAAATTCTGTGGCTACTGCTGTGCAGCCAAATAATTGCTATCCAGTAAAGGCTATGAGTATGAAGAAATCGATATGCAGGGTGATCGGCAATTGATACTGAAGGTTATGGAGAAATCAGGACGGAGAGCAGTCCCACAAATATTTATTAGCGAACATTCCGTTGGAGGTTATCGTGATACGGCCTGAGAATACTCGACACCTTTTATGGTAAAAATGTAATCTATCAATAAGAGGTGAAACATGAGCAGAGGAATTCGTTACACGAATGAGTTTAAGCAAGAAGCGGTGAATCAAGTGGTTCTTCACGGCTACTCAGTTCTGGGCGTGAGCAAGTCCCTCCCTCTGCACTTACTGTTCGGCACTCATAACCGCGTGAGCTGATCCTCGATATGTTTTTAGAAGAATCTTTTAGCAAACCGCCAATTGAGCCTGTAATTTGCGACCTACTCGAACAGCGAGGGGTAAATTTAAATGTATTGCGTCTGGATAAGATTCATCCGCTCATAGAGGGCAACAAATGGTTCAAGCTAAAGCATAATCTGCAGGTTTTTCAGGAGCGCAGGGATTTACCTATTCTGAGCTTCGGCGGTGCCTACTCTAATCATCTGCGTGCTCTAGCAGCTGCGGCTAAGCTACTCAACATGAAAACCATCGCTGTGCTGCGAGGTGAACTGGTTGAACCTCTGAATCCGGTTCTATCCTTTGCCCGCGAACAGGGCATGGAACTCATCCCGGTTAGTCGCAGTGATTACCGGCGTAAGCATGATCCACAGTTTCTCAGCCAATTACAGGCGCAATTTGGGGAGTTTCATCTATTACCCGAGGGTGGCAGTAATTTACTGGCGGTCAAAGGCTGTGAAGAAATTGTGCAGAATGTGTGTTGGCAGAGTTCAGCCCGCAAGCGAGTGCTTGCACTGTGCTGTGGCACTGGGGCGAGTATGGCGGGGCTGATCTCTGGTTTAAGCAAGCGGGAGCATGTTCTGCCGCCAGGCGTGCTGGGAATCAGTGTGCTTAAGGCTCAGGGATATATTAGCCAAGAGGTAAATCGGTGGTTGCAGGCCAATGATTGCTCGAATGCAGTAAATTGGTCCGTTGAAGAGTCGTATCACTGTGGGGGTTATGCACGTTCGAGTCCAGCCCTAAGCGCCTTTTTGACAGAGTTTAAGAGCTATTCGGCTATTCCCCTGGAGCCGGTGTATACAGGAAAGCTCTTCTTTGCCTTATTCGACATGGTGCAACGAGGAGTGATATCTGCGGGAACGGAAATACTGGCAATACATACGGGTGGTATACATAGTTAAGTTTATGTATAACAAAGAGATACATAAATATATTAATCTAGATTGCTAGTATTTGGCAACGGAAATTGATGCGCATAGGCAGTTGAACTGCTTGATAGCAAAAACTCTTATGAATCGCTAGAATGCATACAGTTGGAGCCTATGCTGTATACCGCGCATGAAATAGGCCAATCTTGGTAACCGCGCATACAGTCACAGCTAGGAGGGCGGGAAGGTTTCGCGTCTGCTAACTCATCGTTGCCACTATGCCCAATTTATCTCAATTAATCCTCTCGACGGCGGGCGATAATACTCGCTTCTCACTAGGTCATATGGCCTGGTTGGGTTTGTTGCTGTCGTTTATTTACTTGAGCCCGGCGCAGGGGCAACAAGCCTTTATCGTGCCCATACAGCAGGTAGCTGGCCAGCATAAACCTCCCACCTATGCTGAAATCTCACAGCGCATAGCTCTGGATACTTCGCAGCTTGAAACAATCGAGTTAGGCGCAAAATTAATTCTGCAAATTAGTGAGACCAGGCAATTACAGCTGCAAGTAGTGATGCTAAGCACTTATATCAATGGCGATAAGGTCTTCAGGGCCGAAGGCAGAGATGATGACCTGTCTATCTCTCTGATCCTCACGCTAGGGCAGCGCAGCTTGTTTGGAAACCTAAGCAGTGGCGACGCCAGCTACCAAATATATGCCATCGCAAATTCCGACAGCGCGCTTTATCAAGGTTGGTTGTATAAGCCGGGTAATCTGATCGGTATTGAGCGTGATTTCCAAAATGACTATATAGTAATCGAGCAAGCCAGCGGCGACACGGCTATAGAAAAGCCCAAGCCTGAAATAATCTCCATATTACCTCTACAAGCTGCTGCTGTTGAAGTGCCCGCTATTAAGTCTGTGCCTGGTCAAGAAAAGGTTGCAATCAATACCGTGGGTATAAATTCGAGTAATTTCCGTATCAGCCAGGACTTTTCCCGCAACAGTGTTTTAGTTGGCAATAGCGTCGATGTAAATTTGGAATTCGAGAATATAAGCAGTCAGACTCATAATGATCTTTATGTGGAAATATTCTTTGTTCTCGACAATAGCAAACTGCTGACTGCGCCAAGTGAGTGCAGAACGCAATTCAGTCTTTCTTTGCAGGAAGTAATTTATTGTGAATTGGGCGACTTTCTTCCCGGCGAGAGAAAAACATTTAGCTATAGTGTTGCTACCGACCAAAATTCCAAGCCCCGCGTAATAAGTTCCGTCATCATGGGAAGCTTACGCCTCGATGGCTTTGTCAATGTAGTAGAGGATATTCGCACCGACAGCGATGCCGACGGCATAAGTGACTTTAATGAGATGCTGCTTGCCACAGACGCGGCAGACCCGCTTTCTGTGAATCGTAGTAATTCAGTTATTGACGTCTTGGCACTGTATACACCCGGTTCGGCTGCACTCTATCCCAACGGCGTGCAAACACGAATAAACCAGTTGATTAGTGTGGCCAATCAAATTTATGTGGATAGTGGAGTCAGCATTACTCTGAGGCCCGTCTATCATGGCATGGTTGATTACAATGACAGTGATGACATGGATACCGCACTGAACCACCTGATCGAAAAAACTGATGGCGCTTTTGCAAATGTAGATCAGTTACGTCAGACATATGGCGCCGATTTGGTGATGTTGTTTAGACCATCACAGGCAAGTGAGGGGCGCTGTGGTTTGGCACCGGTTGGTGGTTTTAATACCGATGGTGATTTTAGTAGTGAGACAGAGCGTGAATATGCCTATTCCCATATAGCGGTGGACTGCCCTGTGGATATGGTTGTAGCCCATGAGCTTGGTCATAATATGGGCCTCAGCCATTCGCATTTGGAAGACGGCGCTGGCGGTACTTTCAATTTCTCAACCGGTTACGGAGTGGAAGGCCAGTTTGTAACTGTTATGGCCTATCCCGGAGCCTTTAATACCGATACCCGTGTTCCGCAATTTTCCAACCCCTTGGTCGACTGCCTCGGCTTCGCTTGCGGGCTTGCTGCAGATGGTGAGTTTGGAGCTGACGCAGTGCTGTCATTGAATTTGGTGCGACACCAAATAGCAAACTATTATCCGACTAAGGTTGCAGATTTACCGATCACCTCCATCGCGACATTGTCCGGAGAGGCCAGCAACGCGATTATTTCCATCGCAGCAAGTTCAGATGGGGGTCTGACTTTCTCTAACAGCGTCGGTATTAGCGATTCGGTGAATCTGGAGGCAGAGGTAGAAATAGATGCGCGTCACTTGGGGCAAAATGGAGGCATCTACGTGCTTATCGGCCTGGAAGGCCAGGGCCTGTTCCAATTGAATGAAGCAGGTGAACTGGAGCAATGGGATAACACCGTTGAGGGCCTGATTGCCTTCAGTGGGCTGCGAGCGCTGAGAAATCTGGAGCATCTAACAATTATGGATGGCTTTCGTTTTGGGTCAGCTTTTTCCAACAAACAATTGGCGGTGTTCATCGCCTACTGGGTAGAAAGCACTGGAGAACTGGTATATACCCGCAAGCCGTTCCTGTTGAATATTAATTAGCTACAAATTGTAGTACTACACTTTATAATAGGCGCGATACCACGCAACGAAACGCGCAATGCCCGTTTCAATATCAGTCTCCGGTTTGTAGTCTATGTAATCCACAAGTGCTGTCACATCTGCACTTGTTTCCGGAACATCCCCAGCCTGCATTGGCAAATAATTCTTCTCAGCGGTTTTGCCCAAAGCTTTCTCTAAGGTCTCAATGTAATGCATTAGTTCTACTGGATTGCTACCGCCTATATTGAAAATTCGATAAGGCGCACTGCTAGTCGCGGGATCTGGACGGCTGCTATCGTATTGTTCGCAGCCGGTGGCGGTCTTATCTATTGTGCGTATCACCCCTTCCACTATGTCATCAATATAGGTGAAGTCTCTTTTATGTTTGCCATTGTTAAAAACATCGATCGGCTGCCCGGCCAGTATGGCTTTGGTAAACAGGAACAATGCCATATCGGGCCTGCCCCAGGGTCCATAGACAGTAAAAAAACGCAGACCAGTGGTGGGCAGGGAAAATAAGTGACTATAACTATGAGCGAATAACTCATTGGCTTTCTTGCTGGCGGCATAAAGGCTAACCGGATGATCAACATTGCTGTGCACTGTAAAAGGCAATGAAGTATTGCTGCCGTATACTGAACTGCTAGAGGCGTAGACCAGATGTTCTACCTCGTTGTGACGACAGGCTTCCAATATGTTGACGAAGCCTTGAAGATTGGAACTCACGTAGGCCTGTGGATTCTTTAATGAATAACGCACACCGGCTTGCGCGGCCAGATTGACTACGCGTTGCGGTTTCTGTTGCCTGAACAGCTCAGCTATTGCATTGGCGTTTTCCAGGTCTAACTCGAAATTTTTGAAATTAGCATGAGTCATTAGGCGTGCAAGGCGAGCTTTCTTCAATTCCACATCATAGTAGTCATTTAGATTATCTAAACCAATGACCTCATCGCCGCGATCCAACAAGCGCTGACATAGAGCGTGTCCGATAAAACCTGCACTACCTGTTACCAGAATTTTCAATTTAGCTTACTCGTGCTTAAAGGCATCCATCGACTTCGCTGGAAGGGAAAATGTGTTTCACATCAAACAAAATGGCGTCCTGCTTAGCAAACTTTTTAATTTCTGTTATACCCAAAGTCTTAAACTGCTCATGGGCAACGGCTACGATAATCGCGTCATAACTGTTTTGTTCTGGATTTTGTACTAGTAGCTCGGAGGACTCGACATCCACCCAAGGATCATAGACATCGACCTTAGTACTATATGACTGCAAAGTTGAAATGATATCTACAACCCGGCTATTTCTCGTATCGGGACAATTTTCTTTAAACGCTAAGCCTAATATCAAGATGCGCGAATCAATAATATGTATTCGTTTGGCAAGCATTAACTTGATTACACGTTCCGCGACATATGTCCCCATAGAGTCATTGATACGACGACCAGCCAAAATTACATCTGGATGGTATCCCACTTGTTGGGCTTTGTAGGTGAGATAGTAGGGGTCTACGCCGATACAGTGTCCACCAACAAGGCCGGGGGAAAATGGCAGAAAATTCCATTTGCTCCCCGCGGCCTTGAGTACTTCCTGTGTATCTATGCCCAGTTTTTCGAACAGGATAGCCAATTCATTTACCAGAGCAATATTCAGATCTCGTTGCGTGTTCTCGATGACCTTGGCGGCTTCCGCCACCTTGATGCTGCTGGCACGGTGTGTGCCGGCTTCGATTATGCTTTTATACAGCATGTCGATCTGGTCGGCAGATTCTTGCGTAGATCCGGAGGTAACTTTTACAATGTTGCTGAGCGAATGCTCATCGTCCCCAGGATTGATCCGTTCGGGGCTATAGCCGACAAAATATTCTGAGTTATAGCTAAGGCCAGAAACTTCAGTGAGTAGTGGGACACATTCTTCCTCCGTGGCACCGGGATAAACCGTTGATTCGAAGACAACTATATTTCCTTTTTGCAGGTAAGAGGCGACCAGTCGCGTGGCGTTCTTCACCGGCTGCAAATCTGGCTGATTCTGTTGGTTCACCGGTGTGGGAGCGGTGATTATGTAAATGTCGCATTCTGCCAGCACATCTTGCTCGCTGCTGTATTCTATATTTCTGTGTGCACTGAGTTCCGTGGCCTCCAGTTCATTATTGCTGTCTATGCCCTGCAAAATTTCGTCGACCCGTTGTTGATTGATATCATAACCAACCGTGGGATAGTGCTTGGCGAAAGCGCGGGCTAGAGGCAGACCGACGTAGCCGAGTCCGATCACGGCTATACGCGTATCTGAATTAAGTGGGCTGAGCTTCATATCTTTGAGAATCTATGCAGGTGATTATTCGAAGCTGAATTCTACTCGATATAGGGTCGGCTTAGCGACCTCGGCACCGTGTTTTCGAGCTTTGTTAGGCTGTTGCTGTGATATACTGCAGCGCAGTAAACACTAGCGTTTGCAGGGCGGTGAGCCACACAGCCTCAGAATTAACGAGCTAAAGGTTAGGCTATGGCAGATTTTAACAATATCGGTCTGGTTGGTCGTCCGGGTCATGCCGGTGTAGTGGATACACTGCACCGTCTACTGGCATTTCTTGCCGCAAAAAACCTGTCCATAATTGTCGATGATCTAACGGCACAACTGATTGAAGGTCACGGCCAACAGCAATGCAGACGAGAGGAGTTGTCCAAGTGCTGTGATCTGGTAATAGTTGTCGGTGGCGACGGCAGCATGTTGAACGTCGCCAAATATGTTGCCTCGGATCAAGTGCCAGTTATAGGCATCAATCGTGGGCGCCTTGGTTTTTTGACGGACATACTGCCGGATGAACTAGAAACTGGCATCAACGATGTGCTTGATGGAAACTACAGCGTTGAATCCAGATTCTTGCTGGACGTAGCGGCCAGACAAGGCGCAGACAAGCAGATCGAAGAACAGCATTTTGGCTCGGCATTAAACGATGTAGTTCTGCATCCTGGTAAGGCAGCGCAGATGATCAAGTTCGAGCTATTCATCGATGAAAAATTTGTCTACAGCCAGGAGTCCGACGGTCTAATCGTAGCAACACCCACAGGTTCTACAGCCTATGCACTTTCTGCCGGTGGCCCGATAATGCATCCTGGCTTGAATGCTGTGGTGCTGGTGCCCATGTACCCTCATTCCTTAGGCAGCAGGCCCATAGTCGTAGACGGCGACAGCGAGATTCGCATCGTGGTCTCAGCCAAGGAAAACCTACAGCCCCAAGTCAGCTGCGACGGTCAGGTGATGTTCACCGTTTCGGCTGGTGATGAAATTCTTGTGCGCAAGAAAGACGTACAGCTGAAATTAATCCATCCTCCGGAACACAGTTTTTATCAAGCTTGTCGTAGCAAGCTGGGTTGGGGTAGTCGCTTGGTGCGAGTTGATGATTAAGGCTGCAAGCCTGGCCACAGAATTCAATCTTCTTCGCTTCAGTCAATTCCTGCAAAGCCAGGGTATCAGGCATCGAATAAATGAGGAATCCGGCCAGCAAGTGATCTGGGTAGAAGGTGAGGGAGAGGCTGCCTTCGTAAGAACGTCTTTGAGTAGCTGGTCGTTCGAAAAAGCAGATCCAACAAACTCCGGCGCAAATTTTGGCATACAGGCACAGGCAACCCTCGCTAGAGCATTGCGCAATTTCTTAAATGCCTTCCTTCGCGCTCCTGTAAGTATGGCCTTGGTAATTGCTTGTCTCATCGTAGCTGTAATAAGCTCATTGGGGTCACAGCCGCAGAGGGTTGCTTCACTGTTCTATCCTTTATTGGATACGGCTGGCCTGTTGCCCTTGCTGCTCAGTATCAATAGCTTGGGTGAGTTGCTAAGAAGCTTTACGCCAATGTTGCTTCACTTTGGGGAACTGCACCTTGTTTTCAATATGTTGTGGCTTTGGTATTTTGGTCGTCAGTTGGAAGCCACGCATCCCCGTTGGCTTTTCCTGGCCTTGATTTTGCTCTGTTCATTCATCGCTAACACAACACAGTATCTATTTAGCGGCTACAACAATTTTGGTGGCATGTCCGGTGTCGTTTACGGACTGGTTGCTTATACCTGGTTAATTCACACGTTCATGCCTCGAAGCCATCTGTTAATAAGTAATAGTATGTTTATTGTTTTTGTAATCGCCTTAATTGCCATGGAAGTACTTGCTTCATCCTGGATAGCTAGCGCCGCACATGTCGGTGGTCTGATTTCGGGTTTGGTGTTTGCTGTCATTGTAGTGATTTTTTATCGCTTGATACTAAAGCGTTCAGCAATTGAAAAACGATAATATGTTCAGAGGTAACAAGTAAATGTCAGACAATGGTGAACAGGGCTTCGATCAGCTGTTTTTGCAGCGGCCAGAATCGATGGGAAAACTGCTTAATGAAATTAGTCCTGAAATTTATGCATCGCTTAAGCTCGCCATAGAGATTGGCAAATGGAAAGATGGCAAAAAACTGGAGTCCCGGCAATTAGAATTTTGCATGCAGGCAGTAATTTTGTATGAAGCTAAGAATCTACCCCAGAATGCGCGTACAGGATTTGATCTGACAGCAGACTGTAAAAGTAAGCAGACGCTAGAACAGAGTCAATCTATTCAGGTTTTGGATCATTCTGATGGAACTACTCAGAGCAGAGAATAAGTCATGAAGAATATCGCGCAGGGTACACTGAGAAAAATGTCGAGTCGACTGGAACAGCCCGTCGCCTATCAGATGCGTCTGGGCGAGTCGGAGGTTCCTCTGAATCCTCTGTTGGGGGAAAAAATAAGCTTACAATTCAGCGGTGCAATTCACTGTGTACATTGCGCCAGGAAAACGAATAAAAGCTTTAACCAGGGCTATTGTTATCCCTGCTTTCAGAAGCTCGCACAGTGCGACTCCTGTATTATCCATCCGGAGAAATGCCACTTCGACCAGGGCAGTTGTAGAGAACCTGCTTGGGGAGAACGTTTCTGCATGCAGGATCACATCGTGTACCTGGCTAATTCATCAGGACTAAAGGTTGGCATAACCCGGGCCACACAGGTACCAACGCGCTGGGTTGATCAGGGTGCGACACAGGCGCTGGCGATAATACGTGTCCGCTCCAGACTACAATCCGGTGCAGTGGAAGTCATGTTTAAACAGCATGTCGCTGACAAGACTAATTGGAGAGATATGCTAAAGGGTGACGCAACTCCATTGAATATGCATAGTGAAGCCGAGCGCTTGGTCGGCGAATGTAAGGCTGATCTGAAAGAGCTGGAAGACAAGTTTGGTTTTTTTGCAATCAGCGTGCTCAACGGGGTTGAAACAGTTGCTATCGAATACCCGGTTATTAGCTATCCGGAGAAAATCACTTCTTTCAATTTCGACAAGACGCCAGTTGTAGAAGGGTGCTTGTTGGGAATCAAGGGTCAATACCTGATTCTGGACACCGGAGTTATTAACCTGCGCCGCTTCTCCGGCTACGAAGTTGCGCTGAATTGTTAAGCTTCTGACCTTGCTATGCGTCAGCGACGATCAACAGATATTAATTATGAGTTTTAAATTATGAAAAATGCTTCAGCCAGGACCACCTATCTAAAAGATTATAGACCTCCTGCGTTTAACATCGAGACCACGGATCTTAATTTTGATCTTTATGAGGACCATGCCGCCGTACTATCAACGCTGCTGCTCCGGCGGAATCCAGAGGCGACTGAGCTAGAGGCCAGCAGTCTGCGGCTTCACGGCCAACTACTGGTTCTGGAGAAGTTGTTAATCAATGGGCTTGAGCTCAGTAAAGAGCAATATCTAATCGATGATGAAAGCTTGACCATTCCTGCTCTGGGTGACTTGCTGGGTGAGGGGTTTGATGAATTCCAGTTGCAGTGCCATACCCGTATAGAGCCACAGAACAACACTGCGCTGGAAGGCTTATACAAGTCCAAAAAAATGTTTTGCACACAGTGCGAGGCTGAGGGTTTTAGGCGCATCACTTATTATCTAGACCGCCCCGATGTGATGTCAAAATTTACCACTACTGTAGCTGCAGATAGGGGGAAATATCCGGTGTTGTTGTCTAACGGCAATAAAATAGCTAGCGGTTCAGTTGAAGGTACTGAAAACAGGCACTGGGTCACTTGGGAAGATCCTTTTAAAAAACCTAGCTACCTATTTGCTTTGGTAGCGGGTGATTTAGTCAGTCTGGACGATAGTTTCACCACCGTTAGCGGTAGAATTATTGATCTAAGAATTTTTGTTGAAGAGAAAGATATCGACAAATGCGATCATGCGATGTTGTCTCTAAAAAATTCAATGCGCTGGGATGAAGAGGTTTATGGCAGGGAATACGACCTTGATATCTTTATGATTGTGGCAGTAGATGATTTTAATATGGGCGCAATGGAAAACAAGGGACTGAATGTGTTTAACACCTCATGTGTGCTGGCTAATCCGAAAACCACTACTGATTTTTCCTTTCAACGAGTGGAGGCAGTGGTAGCCCATGAATATTTTCACAACTGGTCTGGCAATAGAGTCACCTGCAGAGATTGGTTTCAACTAAGTCTGAAGGAAGGCTTCACCGTCTATCGCGATTCGGAATTTTCTGCGGACATGGGTTCACGTACAGTGAAACGTGTCGAAGATGTAGCCTTTCTTCAGACGGTGCAGTTTGCCGAAGATGGCGGCCCCATGGCTCATTCAGTGAGACCTGACTCTTACATGGAGATATCGAACTTCTATACGGTTACCATCTATGAAAAAGGCGCTGAAGTAGTTCGTATGATTAATTTGATACTCGGTGCTGAAAATTTCAGAGCGGGTAGCGATCTGTATTTCGAGAGACATGACGGACAAGCAGTTACTACGGAAGATTTTGTAAAGGCTATGGAGGACGCAAGTGGCATCGATTTGGGTCAGTTTAGAAACTGGTATTATCAGGCTGGAACACCAGTGGTGACAGTCGAGGGCGAATACGATTCTGACGCCAAGCAATATACTTTGCTGCTGCAACAACATTGCCCGAACACCCCGGGCCAGATTGCCAAGCAGCCGTTTTATATTCCCTTACGCCTTGGTCTGCTAGATGCCGATGGAAACGAGTTTGCACTAAATCTGTCAAGTGACGAACAAATTACTAATTCTACCGATAGGGTACTGGCGCTGACCGAGCAACAGCAACACTTTGTTTTTGAAGGTATCGAAACAATGCCGATTCCTTCCCTGTTACGAGGCTTCAGTGCTCCGGTTCGACTGCATTACAACTATTCACGTGAGGAATTGATGTTTTTGATGGTGCACGACAGCGATGGTTTTAATCGCTGGAATGCCTCTCAATTGTTGGCGATCGAATTATTTGCCGAGTTGCAGGCGGAATGGGCCGCGAAAAAACCTCTAGTCTTGCCGCAGAGCTTACAAGACACCTACGCGGGGGTTCTGAATTCCACTTTGGCTGATCCAGAGCTGGACAAGGCGATGCTGGCACAGCTGCTGAGTCTGCCTACGGTTGGCTTTTTAATTGAGCAAGCCGATGTGGCTGATGTAGAGAGTATTCACGCAGTGCGAGAATTTCTGCTAGATGGATTGGCGAAAAATCTATTGCCACTGTTTCTGAAAGTTTACGAGAATAATACAAGCGACACCGAATATTCGGCTGACGCAAGATCCGTTGCGCGAAGATCGCTGAAGAATCTTGCACTGTCGTACTTGGTGCGTAGCGGCGAAGAGAAGGCGCTACAGCTGTGTCGATCGCAGTTTCTTGAGGCGAGTAATATGACCGATCAACTCGCTGGACTTCGATGCCTGGTAAATAGTGATGCGCCGGCAGCTACGGAGTTGAAGCGTGAGGCACTGGATAGTTTCTATAGTCAATGGAGTCATGAGCCCCTGGTTGTCGATCAATGGCTGGTAGTGCAGGCAGTGTGTCAGTTACCGGGCAGCTTGACTCGGGTGAAACAGCTATTACAGCATCCAGATTTCGATATTCGTAATCCAAATAAGGTGCGTTCACTGATTGGTGCGTTCTGCGGCCAGAATCATATCGGGTTTCATGACATCTCCGGTGATGGCTATGAATTTTTAGCGGATCAGGTTTTGCTATTGGACCAATTGAATCCACAAATCGCTTCGAGATTGCTTACTCCCTTGACACGCTGGAGAAAGTTCGATGCCAGGCGACAGGCGCTAATGCAGAGTCAATTACAGCGCATCAAGGCGCAGGAGAATCTCTCCAAGGATCTGTTTGAAGTTGTCGAGAAGAGTACTGTCTGAGATTTAATAGCTGGCAATTCGCAATAAAAAGGTGGCTGATGCCCACTGCTGTCCCATAGTTTGAAATCATACAGCGAATCTCAATTGAGGTTCGCTTTTTTTATGCCTTGGAGGATCAGGAGACAGTATTTCTCGAGACATCTCCGTTCAAATAGATTTAACTGTATCACCCATAGTAAGCGCTGAACGCTCCAGCCTGTTTTAGCGCCATGTCTTGCATAAGCCAGCAGCAAATAGGTAATCATCGCGATCCTTATTTGCATTAATATCGCGTTTTTGGATAAACCAACAAAGCGTGAATTTTCAGGTTTTGCTTGATGACTTTGAAAAACAACTCCACTTGCCAGCGGTCTTTGTACACGGCTGCAATGGTCGACGCTGACAAACCAAAGTGCTTAGTTAGAAACCTATGTTGATTGAGCTATTGGTTTGGCGCCCAGGTGATAGAGCTTCTGTCGCTGGCTTTCCAGATTGGACTGAATGTCTCATAGGCTTTGCCTGCCAGTAAGTTGAGACATCGACATGCCGATGAATTGATCCCAGCGACTGGCTGAACGCAATTTGTGGCCTACATGGTGAACATTGCCAGTTTTTCAAATCCATGTCTCGATAGCGGTTTTAACAACTGATGAAATGCAGTGTTATTATGTGACAAAGCCTGATGGGGACAAGGACATCAAGACCGTTTTAGTGTTGAAGGCGGCCAGGCGCGGACCTCATCAAGGACATGAACTAAGAGAACACTTCAAATAGAGTCTGGATATATGTCAGCACTGCCTTTTCTCATGCCCAATCTGTTGTAACAGAAGACGGAAGTACCATGCCTATTCTGAAGACAAATTCAGGGTCAAAGATCAGTGTTGTTTGACACTACCGGAGCGTCCATATATGTCGCTAATTACTCTGTAGCTCCACCAGTTTGACGAACACTTCAATTTAGGGACAATAGTCCCGACTTAAGGCTGGGGATTATTGAACAATCATTCAGCGGCTTCCCGGTCTGGTGCCCGCATAAACACCAATACTTTTGCCCCTGACTCAGATGAAAACTCGCTGTGAACGCACCCTGCTACCGAGCCAAATCCATGCCCCTCAAGCATTTCAATGCCGTTTGAGCTCACTGAGCCCTCTAGCACATAGAGAAACTCCATTGTAGGATGGGTATGAACCGGTGACGTCACACCAGCCGGTAGATCTACCAAGAGCATCACATAATCGTCAGCCTTGCCCACTATTTTGAATGCGATAGGGAGACTGAACAGGTCACTTTTCGATTCAGCCCAGGGAAGCGATGCTGTATCTGCAAAGTACCAACCTTCATTTGATTGCTGATTATTCGTAGCTGATTGTGGATTATTCATAATGGCGTATTTCCAGTAAACGATGTGGGTTGAGTGTGCTTAATACTGAAGCCAAGCAACTGAAGAAGAGTGTAGGAGCTGCCAACGCAGACAGCAATTACTTTGCAGGTAGTAATTCGTTCAATATTACTTATAAGGTAATTTTTTGTGGGACTAAGTGAAGTTATAGTTACGAGCGGCGAGCGAGAAGCCTGTCTGTACAATGATGAACATCTGAATGAGTTAGGAATTTCACGTTGCAATGTTGGGTGACCCGGCGACCTGCAGGAAATTCCGGCAAGGGAGAGGTAAAGAGAGGTATGAAAGTAGAATTTCACAAGCTACTGAAAAAGTGGCGAAAGATCTGCGGTATGACCCAATTCGACCTGAGCATGGTAACCGGCTTCTCCCAAAAACATCTTAGTTTTCTGGAATGTGGGCATACGAATCCCTCACGAAACACAATACTTGTGTTGTCTGAAGCTTTGTCGATTCCTCTTAGAGTTCGCAATTCGCTGCTGAACGCAGCCGGCTATGCTGAAATCTATGATGCCGAGCCGCTGGACAGCGAGAAGCTGCAGCACATCCTGCAGGCATTCAGCAAATTGCTTGACGAATTACGCCCGTTTCCGGCCGTTCTAATCGATAAAGAGTGGAACATCGTACGCGCTAATCGTAATGCAGGTGCCTTGTTTACCCAATTTGCAGGCACCGAAAATGTGACAGGAAATGGAGCGTCAAATATTATGCGCAGTACTTTTGAGAAGACTGGGCTACGGCCTTATATTTCAAATTGGCCACAATACGCCCAATATTATTTGATGATGCTGAGGCTGGAGATGTTACAAGATGAGAGCAACGAGGTCGCCAAGTCAATCATAGAGGATTTCAGCGACGACCCTGAGATTGTTGGTGCCAAAAAGCAGGGAATTACCAAAGTATTCACCGAATATCCGGGCATTGTGCTGGAGCTGAAGAAAGACGATATGGCGGTGAAACTGTTTACCCTGGAAAGCGCTTACTCGGCTCCCCAGGACGTTACTGTATCTGAACTTAAAATCGAGACCTTCGTCCCTGCCGATGAGCCTACCCGGTTGCATCTGGAAGAAATCGACAACCGCTTGAAACATAGAGGGCACTCTGAACCGTTTGATCCCATTATAAATCAGTAACTTGCGGCCTTGGTCGGCTTCAATAATGAGCTTCATTGAGGTTATGTTAGCCTCAATTAGTACATTTTTTACTACATATCAAATTTTAGGCTCCCTCCCAAGTTCAGCTTTCAAGCGATACTGTTGAAAAACCCGGTAGAAATCAATGAATCGTCCTCTATTTGAAGCGAGTTAAGATTTTAGATTATCACCACTAGTCGATTAGAGGTGTATTTTGAGTGTTTTGCCAAGGTTACCGGCTGCTGGGCCTCTAGATCGTCAATGGTGGTGGTTGACCACATAATTTTGCAAGTCTTCTTAGGTTTTGAGCAGTAGCCACCAGTAAGAATTCATCATTCGCACTATCGATCCCTCTTAACCTCAATCGATCAAAGCCCAGATGACGTTTCATGTGTGCAAACAGCATCTCAACTTTCTTGCGTTCCTTAACACTTCCGTTTCGATATTCCTCCGTTTTCACGATAGTACGAGCCAGGTCCCGGGCTTTCTCATGCACGCTGCGCGTGATTTTCCTGGTCGTTATGTTTGGGCAACATTGGGTTTTTAGTGAGCGGCCATCACAGTCGGTTTTACTCGAAAGATATATAATAGTGTTCGCTTTGGTGATCCCCTGTCGCGGCACCTCGTAGTTGCGATGGTTACGTCTAATCCTTTTTCCTGTTGGGCACCGGTATTCATCTTTTTCCTCATTCCACTGAAAATCACTTGAGGAGAAAGTGCCGTTTTTCCTGATAGATTTGTCCCACACCGGCACATGAGGCTCAATCTGCTTTTTTTAGTTGCTGCAGGCTTGCATATACTCTCTATGCAACATCTCTCACGTTGGTTAAGGGAATATTCTTCGCTCTTTCTGCCGCTTCCATGAAATCGGCGATCTCATGAAAATTCAGATAACGGTATATGCTATCCGCCATGGTGTTGATGTTACCCATATAGGACATGTATTCATCCATTGTAGGTATCTTGCCGAGCGCAGAACAGACCGCTGCCAATTCAGAAGAAGACAGATATACGTTTGCTCCCTGGCCGAGACGGTTAGGAAAATTTCGGGTGGAAGTTGAAACCACGGTTGAGTTGGCGGCTACCCGTGCCTGATTTCCCATGCAAAGCGAGCAACCCGGCATCTCTGTGCGGGCGCCGGAAACTCCAAACACGTTGTAGATGCCTTCTTCACTTAGCTGGTGTTCGTCCATTTTTGTGGGAGGTGCGATCCAAAGTTTGCTTGGTAAGCCACCCTCTACCTGTTTCAATACTTCGGCGGCAGCCCTGAAATGACCGATATTGGTCATGCAGGAACCAATGAAGACTTCGTCGATCTTCGTTCCTTGCACTTCAGACAGAGTCTTAACGTCGTCCGGATCATTGGGGCAAGCTAGTAGAGGCTCGGTGATCTCGTTCAGATCTATGTCGATTACTTTGTAATACTCGGCGTCGGCGTCAGGCTCCAATAACACTGGATCTTGCAACCAGGCTTCCATGGCCTGTGCACGTCGTTCCAGAGTTCGGGCATCTTGGTAACCGTTGTCTATCATCCAGCGTAGCAGGGTGATGTTTGACTGAAAGTATTCGATGATGGGCTCTTTCGCCAGGCGAACGCTGCAGCCTCCGGCAGAACGTTCGGCCGAGGCATCGGATATTTCGAAGGCTTGCTCCACCTTAAGATTCGGTAGTCCTTCAATTTCCAGAATTCGACCGGAAAACACATTCTTCTTGCCCTTCTTTTCCAAAGTTAGATCGCCACTCTTTAAGGCCGCATAGGGAATAGCGTTAACCAGGTCGCGAAGGGTGATGCCCGGTTGCATTTCACCGCTGAATCGAACCAGCACAGACTCTGGCATATCCAGAGGCATAACCCCGGTGGCTGCCGCAAAAGCTACCAGACCGGAACCAGCTGGGAAGGAGATTCCGATGGGGAAGCGAGTATGAGAATCGCCGCCGGTGCCGACAGTATCAGGCAATAGCATGCGGTTTAGCCAGGAGTGGATAATTCCATCGCCAGCGCGCAGAGAAACACCACCACGTGTTTGAATAAAATCCGGTAGTGTATGTTGGGTTTCTATGTCTACGGGTTTTGGGTAGGCCGCGGTGTGGCAGAATGACTGCATCACCAGATCTGCTGAGAATCCCAGGCAGGCAAGGTCCTTAAGTTCGTCTCGAGTCATAGGCCCGGTTGTGTCCTGACTGCCTACGGTGGTCATTTTGGGCTCACAATAACTGCCCGGTCGCACACCTTTTACGCCACAGGCTTTGCCAACCATCTTCTGCGCCAGCGTGAATCCCTTGTCAGACTCTTCTGCCGCCACGGGTGAGCGGAATATGCTAGAAGGTTGCAGATCAAGTTCGGCCCGGGCACGCTGGGTTAGGCCACGGCCGATAATTAGAGGAATTCGTCCTCCGGCCCTCACCTCGTCCATCAGTACTGCGGTTTTTAGCTCGAATTTTGTTATCAGCTCGCCGTTGTCATGACGCGTAATAGCGCCGTTATACACATCGATATCGATGATATCGCCGGTATGTAAATCATCTACTTCACATTCGATGGGAAGGGCGCCGGCGTCTTCCATGGTGTTGTAGAAAATTGGTGCAATATTGCCGCCGATGCAAATGCCGCCGTCTCTCTTATTCGGGATATGGGGCATGTCATCGCCGATATACCACAGCACAGAGTTGGTAGCAGATTTACGCGACGAGCCGGTGCCCATTACATCGCCAACCAGAGCAACCGGAAAGCTGGTTTTTTCCAATTCATTAATCTGCTGTTCGGCATTACTCACGCCGTCGCGCGGGTTCTTGTACATCGCCTTGGCGTGCAAGGGGATGTCGGGCCTGGACCAGGCATCTTGAGCCGGCGAAAGATCGTCGGTATTGGTTTCGCCGGGCACCTTAAACACCGCGGCAGTTATTTTGGCTGGAATTTCAGCTTTGTTGGTAAACCATTCAGCATCGGCCCAGGACTGCACTACTCGTTTGGCCTGTTCATTGCCTTGTTTTGCTTTCTCAGCTACGTCATGAAAAGCATCAAACATCAGTAAGGTATGACAGAGCTCGTCGGCAGCGGCGACCGCCAATGACTCGTTATCCAATAGCTCGACCAAAGTTGAGATATTGTATCCGCCCAGCATGGTTCCCAATAGGCTCACCGCTTGGGTCTGATCTATTAAGGGTGATAGGGTTTCACCTTTCGCTAATGCCGATAGAAAACCGGCTTTTACATAAGCGGCTTCATCAACGCCAGCTGGCACCCGGTTGGATATGAGATCCAGGATAAATTCTTCTTCACCGGCGGGTGGAGTTTTTAGTAATTCCACCAACTCGGCAACTTGCTCAGCAGATAGGGGTTTGGGGACCACGCCTTGCTCGGCGCGTTCTGCTACGTGTTTTCTATAAGCTTCTAACAAAATAGTATCCTCATTGATTCATAGCTGTCAGTGGGCCGGTTCGTTCGGCACAATGCGCGCGATCGAGGAGGGCAGTTGAGTCACTTAACAGGAGTGTCATCTTATTGATGGCATGCGCCGATCTGCTTGAAGTCTGATATTGGCTGTTCACAATATCCAAGATTTGGCATCAAGACAGGTACTTAAAAGTGCGCGTAGTGTACTGTAAATTCAGGCAAAAATCCAGTTGGCGAAGCCCTGTCACAGATGTCTGGACAGAGTTCTCACTAATTGCCAAGGTCTTTCTAAAAGTTTGTAACAGCTTCGCTATGGGTCGTTAAAGCAGTTTACAATTGGCTAGAACTTGTTAAAGTCTTCGCCCTCGGTTCCGATTATTTTAACTAGTCACTTTTAGTATTTCTCATGGCTGCCATCAAGACACCTTGTCTAGGTATTTGTTCTACAAGCTCCTTAGGAGATCTGGTATGCCGCGGCTGTAAGCGTTATTCCTTTGAGGTGATAAACTGGAACGGCTACGACGATGCCGCGAAGTCGGCGGTGTTAAAACGCATCGAGAGACTAGACAAGCAGATTCTTGAAAACAAATTGCGAATATTTTCCGTGCCTAATCTCAAGGCAGGCCTGGAACGATTTCAGATACCCTACGACGAGTCCCTTTCGCCGTATTGCTGGTTGCACAATTTGTTGAAGAAGGCGCATAGCCGAATCCATGGCCTGGAAGAGTACGGCGTGTATGCCATTGCCAGCTATGCCGACATGTCTTTACAGGAATTGTGTGAAACCATCGAAAAAGAATTACTGCTGCTGAGCGAGGCTCATCATGATCGTTATTTTGCACTGGATGACGTAGACCAGCGCTAGCAGGGACGGTGGCAACAGAATGCCGCGAAGCGCATACGGTGGTACCTGCCCAGAAAACGGCAACAGCTGTTACAGCGGAAATTTCTGCAGGCGCAATCCTTCGCTACTTAGCTCGGCATACCAGCCATGTTTGTCCCAATCCCCTAATACCACTCTACGTGCCTCGCGCTTTCCGTCGATTGGTTGATCTAGATGAATCTCATGAATTTTTGGCCGGTGAGTATGTCCATGAATCATCAGCGTCTGACCGCTATCAATCAGACGCTGGACCACGGCATCACTATTTACATCCATGATGGAATTATCTTTCGCCGAGGTGGCTTTTTGACTCTGCTGGCGGGCATGCTCGGCAAAGGCGCGTCGTTCATCCAGGGGCTGGCTGAGGAAATCTTTTTGCCACTGTGCTTGGCGCACCCTGTCGCGAAATTGAATGTAGTCCACATCGTCGGTACACAGCTCATCTCCATGTAGCAACAGAACGGGTCCGATAGCAGAGTCTATGATGGTGGAATCATCTATTAACGTGGTGCCGCAACGACTAAGGTACTCGCTGCCAAGCAGGAAATCTCGATTTCCGTGGAGCAGGTAAATAGCAGCTCCAGCCTGCTGAAAGGCATGAAGCGCATCCGCAACAGTGTCGCTAAGCATCGTTCTATCATCATCACCGATCCAGACTTCGAACAGATCGCCCAAAATATACAGTGAACTGCAGCTGGATTTGTTGGATTCGAGAAATCCTAGCAGAGCCGCCGTTATATCCGGTCGCGATTGTTCCAGATGGAGGTCTGAAATGAGCAGGATTCTGTTAGCCAAGGTTAGTCCGCGTCGGTAATTTCTACGGACTCAATAACGACCTCGTTCACTGGAACGTCCTGATGGCCACCCATTGACGTGGTTTCACAGACCTTGATTTTGTTCACCACTTCCATGCCGTCAGTCACCTTGCCAAAGACGGCGTAGCCCCAGCCCTGGTCAGTTTTACCGCTGTGGTTCAGAAAGTGATTGTCGCCCACGTTTATGAAGAATTGGGAGGTGGCTGAATGGGGCGCCGAAGTTCGTGCCATGGCAAGGGTGCCAATTAGATTTGAAAGCCCATTGTCCGCTTCATTCTCGATTTGTGCACCGTTGTCTTTTTGTTTCAGGCCGGATTCAAAACCGCCGCCCTGGATCATGAAATCGTTAATTACGCGGTGAAAAACAGTACCGTCGTAGAAACCGTCTTTAGCATATTGAAGGAAATTGGCGGCTGATAGTGGCGCTTTGTCGAAGTCGAGTTCTACGGTTATGGGTCCGTAATTGGTCTTTAAGATGATCATGATTACTCCCTTTTATGCTCAGTGCTGCAATCTTGCTTTGTCGGGCAAGGGATTTTTGCAAAAATAGGGCGCTTAAACTACTAGAGTTTTACCGCCCCAAGGAAACTTTTTGTTATGCCAACGCAGAAACCGCTATAATAAGCGTTTTATGCACCTCACAACAGTCCCATCCATTCGGATTACAGCCCAATACCAGCTAAGATAGAAGAACCCTCGCAATGAAAGACAGCAATTCCGGTAGTGCCCATAGCCAAGGAGCTGCCGATAGCAGCACATCGTCTAATTTTATCCGCAACAAAATTGCTCAGGATCTAAAAGACAATAAGTACGGTGGACGCGTGCACACACGATTTCCACCAGAGCCGAACGGTTACCTCCACATAGGCCATGCCAAGTCTATCTGCCTAAACTTTACAGTAGCCGAAGAAAATTCGGGTTTGTGTAATCTTCGCTTCGATGACACAAACCCCGCTAAGGAAAGCCAGGAGTATGTAGACGCGATTAAGAACAACATAAGCTGGTTGGGTTTCGCGTGGAACGGTGAGGTGCGGTATTCATCCAGTTATTTTGCGCATTTGTATGGTTTTGCAGGTCAGTTAGTTAAATCCGGCAAGGCCTATGTATGTGACTTGAGTGCGGATCAGGCGCGAGAATTTAGAGGGTCGCTCACGCAGCCGGGCAAGAATAGCCCCAACCGCGATCGCAGCGTAGAGGAAAACCTGGAATTATTCGAGCGCATGCGTGCCGGCGAATTTGTTGATGGTGCTTGCAGTCTGAGAGCCAAGATTGATATGGCCTCCCCGAATATCAATATGCGTGACCCGGTATTGTATCGTATTAGGCATATTGAGCATCATCAGACAGGTAGTGAGTGGTGTATTTATCCAACTTATGATTATACCCACTGCATATCCGACGCTATTGAAGGCATAACACATTCCTTATGTACCTTGGAGTTCGAAGATCACCGCCCGCTATATGACTGGATATTGCATAATCTGGATATAGAGTCGATAAAAGCCGCTAGTGATCTTGCTGATTTTGATGGCGACTACGTGCTGCCAGAGCAAACCGAATTTGCGAAATTAAAATTGAACTACACAATTGTGGGCAAGCGTCAGCTAAAGGAAATGGTAGACACAAATGTCGTCGATGGCTGGGATGACCCACGCATGCCCACCCTCGCTGGCATGCGCAGAAGAGGGTTTACGCCTGCTTCTATTCGAAACTTTTGTGAAAGTGTCGGCGTAGCGCGTAGCGACAGCGTGGTCGATCTTGGCATGTTAGACCATGCTATTCGGGATGATCTGGACAAACACAGTCCGAGGGCGATGTGTGTGCTGCGCCCGCTATTGGTTGTGTTGACTAACCTGGCTGAAGATCATTTAGAAAACCTTGATATGGCGAATCATCCAAAGAACGAAGAGATGGGGCGGCGCTCGGTGCCGCTGAGCAAACAAATAGTGATCGACAAATCGGACTTCGAAGAAGTAGCCTCTCCTGGATTTAAGCGTTTAGTAGCCAGCGGAGAAGTGAGATTGCGCGGTGCCTACGTGATCAAATGCGACAATGTTGTGAAGGGCGAGGATGGAGAAATTCTGGAATTGCATTGCAGTGTGGATATGGACACTCTTGGAAAAAAACCAGAAGGGCGCAAGGTTAAAGGAGTCATCCACTGGGTTTCCAGAACAAAGGGAATACCTCTGTCGGTGAATTTATATGATCGATTGTTCACCGTCGAGAACCCGGAAAGTAAAGATATAGAAGACTTTCGAGACGTTCTAAATGCCGATTCATTAATTCGATTGGATGACTGTATGGCGGAACCGTCTATAGGGAATGAGGGTGCAACCGATAAATATCAATTTGAACGGGAAGGCTATTTTTGTCGCGACGACAAGGAGTCTGCTACCGGCCGACTGGTATTCAACCGCACTATCCCTCTGCGGGATTCTTGGTAGTCCTGTTTTCAATTAATTCAAATTAAGATGAGCTGCAAGTGTTAACTATTTATAACAGCCTTACTCAGGCTAAAGAACAATTCAAACCTCGCGAAGAAGGCAAGATTGGCATCTATGTGTGCGGCATAACCACCTACGACTATTTGCATCTTGGTCATGCGCGGATGTTGGTCGCCTTCGATGTGGTCACACGCTATCTGCGCGCCAGAGGCTTTAAAGTGAATTATGTGCGCAATATTACGGATATCGATGACAAGATACTTAACCGTGCCAAGGAAAATGGAGAGTTGTTCTCCGATCTAACAGATCGCTTCGTCGAGGCAATGCATGAAGATGAAGCCGCTCTTGCAGTATTGCCGCCAGATCAGGAACCCAGGGCGACTGGGCATATCACTGAAATTGTGAATATGATTCAAGTCCTGATTGGAAAAGATATGGCGTATCGGGCTGATAACGGTGACGTTTATTTTTCAGTGATGAATTTTCCGGACTATGGCAAGTTGTCGAAAAAGAAGATGGACGAACTACTCGATGGTGCTCGCATTGAAGTCGGCGAGCTTAAGAAAGACCCCAGAGATTTTGTGTTATGGAAAGCGTCGCCAGATGATGGGGTTGGCTGGGATTCTCCTTGGGGCTATGGGCGACCCGGTTGGCATATAGAATGCTCGGCTATGTCGACTTGTTGCCTGGGTGATAATTTCGATATTCACGGCGGAGGTTCGGACTTGTTGTTTCCTCACCATGAGAACGAAGTCGCCCAGTCTGAGGCAGCCACTGAAACACGTTTTGCCAACGTCTGGATGCATAATGGACCGCTGCGTGTAGATAATGAGAAAATGTCCAAGTCTCTAAACAATTTTTTCACCGTACGTGAAATTCTGGAGGACTACGATGCGGAGGTAGTGCGGCACCTATTAATTGCCAGTCACTATCGAAGCCCTATCAATTATTCCGAGCAGGGATTGCGACAGTCGATTAGTGTGTTGGAGCGTTTTTACAATGCCCTGAAGGGGCTTGATATTGCCAATGCCAAATCACTCACCAATAGTCGTTTCGAAAAAGCGTTTTTCGCCGCCATGGATGATGACTTTAATACACCGGAAGCCTTTAGTGTGCTGTTTGAAATGGTAAAAGAAATAAATCGTCAGAAGACGGATGACCCAGTCACTGCTAATCAGTTGGCTGCGTTGTTGGTTAGGTTGGGCAGTTTGCTCGGCATTTTACAGAGATCACCGGAAGAGTTTCTACGCAATAATATTTCCAGTGAGGTCGACACGGCTATTGTTGAGCAGCTTATCGCCGCCAGGGAGCAGGCCCGAGCAGACAAGGATTGGGCTCTGGCGGATCAGATTAGAGACAAGCTGACTGAAATGAAGGTGGTAGTAGAAGACGGCGCCGGTGGCAGTGGTTGGCGAATCGAGCGTTAGCCTGTCACTATTTTACTTTGAAGCGATAGAGTTGCAGAGGCCTGGCAAGATAACGCCTGGAATCAAGCATTGACTGGTTCCGGCGACGTGAGTATTATGCCGTCCTCTCAAAATGAAGCGCCTTTGAGAGTTCATGGCCCAATATCGGGGTATAGCGCAGTCTGGTAGCGCGCTTGCTTTGGGAGCAAGATGTCGGGAGTTCAAATCTCTCTACCCCGACCAATTTATAGTTCAAATCTGCGGATTTCTGTTAGATTTCTTGAAACTTCGGCAGTTTAGCGATCAATGGTGACTGTAGCTCAGCTGGTAGAGCACTGGACTGTGACTCCGGTGGTCGCGGGTTCGAATCCCGTCAGTCACCCCAATATTTCCAACTAAAAACAGTTAGTTATAGATCGATCGCATTTCGGCAGGGTGTCTCAATTCTGAGATTGTCCATAATTTGTTCATATTCAAAATGCTCTTGAAATCGGCACTCTACCCGTCGATTCGATAGGCGCACACTATCCCCGTTTCTCACTCAATTCAATCGGGGTCTGCCATGAAATACCTGCTCACTTTTGTCCTACTTTGCTTTTCCGTTGCAGCTTCAGCGCAATCGGATTTTACCGTATCTTGGAATGTCACGGGGCTGAGTTCGAGTACTATTGTCTCTGTTGAATATGATCTCGATGTGGGAACTAATTACATCGGAGCGCATGGCTCAGTGACCTTGAGCAACGACTTGTCGTTGCCCTCTACTGGCTCATGCTTTGTTACTTCAGGTGGCGGTGTCCTCTGCAACCTCTCGTTAAACGCGTTGACGGCGGTACTGGATATGGGTGCTAATTTGAACGGCGTGATTAAGATTATAGATTCGAGCGGGAATACAACGGAGTCTGGTGCTCTGATAGTGGATACTGTCAATTAGCCCGTTTTATTTTCCCAAGGGGCGTAGGTTTAGCACTGTCACTCCTGTAGTTGAGGGTTCGAACCCCGTCAGTCATCCATTGTTCTTTCCTATTATCAACATCTTATAAGAAGTGTCATGACGCATTAATAAACGATTACCTAGTCTTGTTCATATTTTCTTCTTATGCTTGTTGCAGTTGGTGAATAACAAAGAGGAAGTTCTGGCCCAAAATCCAGCCAAGCAGTCCAATGCCGGTGAGCAAATGGATTGCCACAGCTCCTCGCGCTACCTCTTTGGAGCTATTAGCATAGTCTCTTACGAGCCAAAAAGTTTTAGCTAGGGCTCTCTGCCTATCCTCTGGGGTTGATTGATTGAATTGACCGATTGCGGTTTTAAATCCTGCCCATATGCCCCATCTTTCAGAGGTTTCTTTCAGATATTCCATGTCTCGACCATCATTTAAGAATATATTCATAGCTGGGTACTTGAGTACAATCTCTGGGCACATTCGCTGGAAAAAGAAATTGCCAAGGGAAATGAATACTGCACTGAAATAGAACACTATCCAAGAAAATGGTAGTTCCAGATTAAGCATTAGACCGGGTACTAGATGAGTAAAGTCAAGCGGATTTTCTATAAGGGTCATGGCTTTTGCCCCCATGGGTACAACGAGCAGCCAGATGTAGGAGCTTCTGACTAAGCTGTGGTTTCCTATGGCCGCTAGTTGATCCCAGTCGGGAACAGGTACATTCATTTGTTGCTCCTCGACGAGCGAAGGTTCAATACTTCTTGCAATTGCTCCTGTCGCCGCTATAGAGAAAACAGCCGGCTATCTAGCCACAGGCCGGTATAATCAGTTCTAGTTGTAGCTAAATATTTTTTTGCGAAGATTCATGAGTTTCACAATTACTGTATATTTATACAGTAATTGTGAAACCCGCGTCAATAGGGGGAATGTTGCCCGTATTTTGACCATAACAGTCACCAATACGCGTTCGGTTAGTGGTGAGTAGCGCCTCCAAATTTGGGTAGAAAGTAAGGCGTTGACTTTTTTAGTTGTTGACGTTGGCCTATGATTTAGCTGCTCGCAGGTTCGAACCTTGTTAATTACCCCGTGCTTTAAGCAAACTTTCCCATTAGCACCTGAATTTGTGTTTCAAATTGAATCGTTATCTTTGATTTAAGGGTCAACTCTTATTCAATACTGCTAGAATTCAGCTATGTCAGACAAAAAAGCCAAGACGATAGATGGTGCTCGCACCCCGGTATCAGCGTTGAATCTTGGGTCCCCAAAAGCACTTAACTCTTCACAAACTGGACCCTTGGCAAAGTTGGCAGTGGCCTATCGTAGACTCAACGAAGTTATGGCTGGCATGTATACCGGCGTTGGCTGTGGTGGAACTCCTCACACGCATCACAGCTATGATCAAGCCAAAAAAGAACAAAATCCCCGCAGCAAAAATTCTATTTAGGTGATACCTGCACTACTAATGGTTAGCCAGCAGAATTCGTGTAAAATACACGCCGATTCTAGCTGGGGCTGCAACCCCGTAGATCATTCCGCGCCCGTAGCTCAACCGGATAGAGCACCGGCCTTCTAAGCCGGGGGTTCCAGGTTCGAGTCCTGGCGGGCGCGCCAAACAGTAAACCCGCGAAAGCGGGTTTTTTGTTTGTCGTGCCCGCCAGCAGACGCAGAATCTGCGGTTCGAAAGGAGCGTAAGCTCCGCACACGGCTGAAGGCCGCCCGTAGGGTGAGGAATTTGCCTCAGGCAAATACCGAATGAGTCCTGGCCCAGCAAGCAACTACTCTATTTATCGAAGTTATGGTTTTTTGTTTGTCGTGCCCGCCAGCAGACGCAGAATCTGCGGTTCGAAAGGAGCGTAAGCTCCGCACACGGCTGAAAGCCGCCCGCAGGGTGAGGGAATTATCTGCGATAATTCTTGAATCAAAGGAGCGTAAGCTCCGCACACGGCCGCAAGCCGCCCACAGGGCTGCGGTGCTGCAGGAAACGCTCCTATCCAAATCATGCGGCACATAAGTCTCTACATTGACATCATCCAGCACAGTTATAAAATTCTAACCCTCCCCAATTACCAATTGCCTTAGAGCAAGCCCCCAAATGCAAATTCGCCAAGCTACTCAAGACGACTTCGAGCAAATCTGGCCAATTTTTCAAGAAATAGTTCAAGCCGGTGAAACCTATTCCTACGACAGGGATATCACAAAAGAGCAGGCGGCAGCTCGTTGGTTAGACAAACCCAGGCGAACCTATGTAGTGCTAGAAAACGATACCATCCTCGGCAGCTACTACATCAAACCCAATCATGATGGTCCCGGCAGTCATGTTTGTAACTGTGGTTATATGGTGTCTGCTGACGCCAGGGGAAGGGGCCTGGCCACGGCAATGTGTGAGCATTCACAGAAAATGGCAGTGGAATTAGCTTACAAGGCTATGCAATTCAATTTTGTTGCCAGCAGTAACGAGGGCGCGGTCAAGCTTTGGAGCAAGTTGGGTTTCGACGTCGTAGGTCGTCTGCCAAAGGCCTTCGAGCATCCGACGCTAGGCTATGTCGATGCGTTGGTAATGTACAAATGGTTGCAGCTGGAACAATAAAACCGAGAGTAAATGTAGAACCTGGAGTGAAATCATGTGCAGAAATATCAAGATACTATTCAATTTTGATCCGCCGGCTACCGATGATGAAATTCATGCGGCCGCAATCCAATTCATTCGCAAAGTCAGTGGAACAAGCAAACCCTCAAGAGTTAATGAGGCAGCGTTTGCGCAGGCCACGGCAGCGGTCGCATTAACCGTCAGGGAGCTGCTGGATAAACTGGTAACTAGCGCCGCAGCTAAGGACAGGGAAGAGGAAAGACTCAAAGCACGTGCACGAGCCGAGCAGAGATTTGGAACTGCCGCTAAAGTGGTGGCCAGCTAAAGTAAAACCTCTATTCATCAAGGCGGAGCAGCGCTTGTCTGGCTGGCTGATAGCCTCTACTCGCAGAATCCTGATACCAACGAACCGCCTCTTGTAAATCGACAGCGGTGCCTTTTCCGGTTTCCAACATTTCCGCCAGGCGAAATTGCGGGATGGCATCGCCTTGTTCTGCTGCCTGCCTCCACCAGGATACAGCCTTGGCGTTGCTTTGTTCCACGCCAGTACCCGAGGCGTAAATATTGCCCATATTGTGCTGCGCGAGCATATTGCCCTTAACTGCCGCTCGCTCATACCATAGCGCGGCCGCCTCGGTGTCCACGGTCTTGCCCAGTCCTTCGGCATAGGCCGTGCCCATCAAAAACATGGCCTCATGGTTGCCTGCCTCCGTGAGCAGTTGCACATCTTGAATTACTGTTGCCGCCGTCTCTTCAGCAAAATGTCTATCCCGCTCAAAGCCCATCCTCCCGGTAGAGTGCACCCGAGCAATCCACATGATAGAAAGAGTGTCACCGCTAGCGGCGGCGTCCAGCAATAGATCGTGAGCACGTTGGTCGTCGACAATTCCAGCGGCGCCTGTATACCATTGAATAGCAGCTGGCAAAGCCTGGTGCTGGTAATCAGCTCGAACACAGGTCACCAGCAGCCATGATGAGAAGGCAAGCAAGCCAATAATACGGATAAGTCGCAAGGGCACTGTCCTCATTAGAATCGAAATCATGGCTAGGGTAGCAGAATGTCAGTGTTGGTATTATCCAGACTTTCCTCCTGGATAGTTGAGCGAAGCCTTATTGCAGGCAAATGCTCTGGCAAATGTCGCAAAGAAGGAGTAGTTTTTAACAGTTGTTGGAAATCCAGTTTTTGAGAGGAAATAATAAAAATGTCCAAACCTGTATCAGTATCTACGGTCTTTCAATCAGCGCAGCTACTTCGCTCGCCGGCACGCAGTCTCTATGTTGCAGGCGTATTCGCCTTGCTGGTTCTTCTGTTGCTGTTACCCACAGGCAAAACTCTGGCAGCGGAGGATAAGGAATTCGCGGGCGAACGTATCGTGCATCTGTTACAGGAGCCCAGACACAGAACTGTGCATCAGGAAGGCGATCTTTATTTGTTGGACGTGCAGGTTAATCCCGGTGACGTATCTTTTGCTCACGTGCACGACCAAGCAATCATGCTGACCTATATAAGCAGTGGAGACAGACTTCGAGGCGGTGAAGTGAGTAGCATAACCGACTATGCCACTGAGTCTCTCACCCACAAAGTTTCAAACAGCGGTCCAGGCCTGCTTCGAATTATTGCCCTGGTGAATGCCGGTTCTGGAAACGCCAATTTGCAGGCCGACAGACCCGCAGGTTTGAGCGCAGAGCCACAGTTGGAAGACGCTTATTTTCGCTCTTATAGAGTTGAACTTGCCCCCGGCGAGGAAACCTCCATTCAATTGCATAAGCTGCCTAGTGTAGTGGTTCAGGTTGCGGATGGTGTATTGCGGGTAAGTCGAGACGATGAGTTTATCGATGAACTGGATCATCGTGCAGACTGGGCCTGGAGAAAAGCTGGACAGTCCTACCGTGTTCGCAATGTTGGGCAAGTAGCCTCGGCGGTGGTGATTAATGAGGGTCGCCTCTAAGCCGTTTTCGAACAACAACTCCCGACCAACTGGAAGCAGCTCGGTGGCGATGTATTTTGTGGAGTATTGTTCTTGCCACGAGTCGCTTAATAACGGCTAAATTTGTCGCAGTAAGTAGTCCTGAAATTCCCATGACCCTATCTCTCTCGATTCACGATGCTCGCAAGATCAGCCTTGCCAGCCAAAAACTCTGTAATCGCAGTAGTTTCGGCAAAGGACAGAGTGCGGCCTTAAAAGCGATAGAACACCTCGGCTATGTGCAGATAGACACATTGTCCGTGGTAGTAAGAGCGCACCTCCATACTTTGTGGAATCGTGTTGCTGGCTTTCAGCCGGAGCAGTTAGATCAATTGCAAGAACAGGGGAAAGTGTTTGAGCATTGGGCGCATGCATTGGCGATTCTTCCGATGCGAGATTTTAGATTCTCTCTGCCGATGATGCAGAAGATCGCTGACGGTGATACCCATTGGTTTCCGAAGGACAGGAAGCAAACTCAAAAAGTTTTGCAGCGTATTCGGGAAGAAGGCCCGTTAACAGCAAAAGATTTCAAGGATAGAAAGAGCAGCGACGCCATGTGGGCGCGATCGCCATCAAAGCGAGCGCTGGAGCAGCTGTTTATGGAGGGGGAATTGATGATTCCTCGCCGCGTGAACTTCCATAAAGTGTACGACCTGCGCGAAAGAGTGCTGCCGGATGAGGTTAATACCAGTATGCCCTCAGCCGATGAACTGTGCCGTCATCTGGTAAGTAGTTACTTGCGTGCCCATGGCATTGCGCAGATTCGGGAAATGTTTTATCTGCGCAAGGGTTTGGGTTCGCAGATGATAAAAACCGTAGGGGACATGTTAGAGCAGGGCTTGATCGAACAGCTGGAAGTTGCCGGTAGAGTCTATTATTGCGAAACAGATACGCTAGTAGCTCTGGAAAATCCTATGCCACGACCCGGCATAAGGATTGTTTCACCCTTCGATAACGTAGCTATACAGCGCAGACGGCTGACGGAACTTTTCAATTTTGACTATCAGATTGAATGTTATGTGCCTAAGGCAAAACGACTCTACGGGTATTTTTGTTTGCCCGTGTTGAAAGGAAATCGTTTTGTTGCCCGACTCGACGCTAAGGCTGCTAGAAAGGAGGGAGTGTTCCATGTTCTTCACCTGCATTTGGAGCAGTCAGTGAAAAATACTGAAGGATTTTTAGCGCAATTGCAGGTGGAGTTGAAGAAATTCGCTAATTTCGATGGTTGTGAAAAAATTAATGTCCATAAGATATCTAAATCATGATCGCAATTTTGATGTTTCTACTCGCGGTACTTATTGCCGTGCAGAACATAGCAGATGGGCACCGGTGAGCCTGCCTTTCATGCACCATTCTTGGGGATTGCGTGGGCAGGATCCACAAAAATCGTGTTGATCAGTCGGGAATTTGCTCTGCAGGGCTCGCTGAAGCGGCTGATCTGACATGCATTGCAGCAAATACCAATTTCCACAAGTTCATTAGAAACAATAATTTACTAAAGAAACCTACAGCAGCACCGATAATTTACACAAGAACGTGTTGAAATGGCTTAGGTTAGGATTGATTTCTTAGCGCTAGGCCTTTTTTTTTGCCCAAGTACAATGGGCCAGGTTGTCGGATCAGCCCGAATAGCCCTTGCTGAGCTGCGGCAGTTTCTCATTCGGGCAGGCAATAATGTCATCTTGACCCTTGCTACGCCACTCAGCAAAAGGCACTAGTTCATAGAAACCGCTACGCTTGGCTTTGGCACCGCGGCGTCGAGCCTTGCTTCCATCTGCTTTGCGGTTGTCGAAGCGGAGCAGTGAGTATTGCGGCGGAAGCTTACTATTCAGGTCCACCAGCGACGCAAAGGAAAGTGTATTACCGTAGCTTATTTCTACCACTACAATTGGACGGGATTTCTGCAATGTGTCTTGCAGGCCCTCGATTACATTTTTCTCAAAGCCTTCCACATCGATTTTTAACAGTGCTATTTCCTGTAACTGCAATTGTTGTAAATAGTCATCGCCACGAACCAGATCCAGCTTGCCCAGATTGCTGTTGCCTTTACTAACCGTACCGGCATCGAAAGAGCCTATGCCTTGGTTGCGCCCGGTGGGGGCGAAAAAGTCCAGCTGTTCTTTCTTATTACTGAGGCCAATTGGGTGCAATTGAATATTGTCGATCTGATTCAGTCGTATGTGGCGTTCCAGTTTTTCACTAACTACTTTATAGGGTTCGAATGAGTGGACTTGGTCAGCATACAGTGACATAAATAGAGAGTGCTGCCCGATATTGGCACCCACGTCGAAAAAATTTTGGCTGCTATGGGGCGCTGACTGTTTTAGCAACAGCATGGTATCGCGCAGGAAAAATAATAGGGGCTTCTCAAAGGCGCCAAGGTAGAAGAGTGTAAATTCGACACTGTTGTTGAGGTTACCGCGATACTGCAGTCCAAAAAAGTCCTTGCTAAAAGGGGCGTCCGGCACCTCGCCATAGCTGCAAAGTTTTTTATAGACGGCTTTCTTATGCTTCAGGCCAATCCAGGACTGTTTCCAAACAAATCTGAAGAGCCCATGTGCTAGGTTCATAGGTCGGGTTTTCTTGTTTGCCGCGTAATTGAATTGCTCTATTGTACAGCTTATGGCGAAAAGGCAAACGGAGTTTGCGTGGATGGAATATAGAGGGGGTGTTTCGGTTGTCCAGTTTGATTAATGCCCAGGCACAGTAAACGGGGGTGGCGTGTCTGAACTTCGGCCGCTCTGTTCATGAATTTGCCGTGATTGCCCCAGCAAGCTATACATAGCGTCCCTGAGCTCAGCGCCCTGGCGATGTTGCGATCATTAGCGTCTCCGATGGGCTGGGGAAAACGCTTTAGATCGACGGGTTTGGTGGCACGGTAGGCAAACAGGTTTACTATTTCCATGCTGTTACAGCCCCAGGCTTTTGCAAACTCAACACAGCGGCGAATAGTAGGGTCATCCCGGCACTTATCTGCGGTCGATGGGTTCAAGCCAAGGAACACGGCTTTGCCACTGCCGCCGTGCCAAGATCGGCTGAGGCTGTATCGATACAGTTTGCAGCGAGAAAACCGTGCTTTTTGTGATATGTATTGCATTTCTGTCAGTTGCTGCCAGTAGGGCTCTGGTAATTGCTAAAGTTTTAACAATAATAGGCTAGCTACTCGATAAAAACAGTCTTCGCTAAGTCTTAGTTGACTCGCTTAGATATCGATTACCGAGCCAGGGGAATCAGACCTCGCAGAATGATTCCTCTGGTTATGTAGCTTACCTTCAAACTCCCCGATGTTGTTTCTCTCTAACTCAGTCTTGAATTTGCCTTAGTTGCACGGTTGTCGTATGTTCACAGCCCAAATAAGTTGTGAGCATAGTGATGTTAGCTATTATTGGTGGCACCGGTTTATCTAAACTGGAAGACTTTGAACAAGTTGCAAGTGAGGCGATAAAAACACCTTTTTCCAGGAGTAAGATTCGCGCTACACGCATGCGCATCGGTCAACAGGAATTTGTGTTTCTGCCGCGTCACGGGCCCAGGCATCAGATTCCTCCGCACAAAATAAACTATCGCGCCAATATCTGGGCGCTGTCGGAACTGCGGGCTACGCAGATAGTGGCTGTAAATGCGGTGGGTGGTATTCACAGTAATTTACTTCCTGGTTCTCTGGCGGTGCCGGATCAACTCATTGACTACAGCTACGGGCGGGAGTCGACCTTCTTCGAGAGTAAGCTTAAGCAAGTAAGCCACATTGATTTTACAAATCCTTATACCGAAACTCTGCGGCAGACCATATTGCGGGCAGCGAATACGACAAACAAGCGTCTGAAGATGCGTCAGGGAATTATGGAAGGAGGAACTTATGCCTGCACTCAGGGACCTCGATTAGAAACCGCGGCAGAAATACGACGTCTTGAAGGTGACGGATGTGACATGGTGGGTATGACTGGAATGCCTGAGGCAGCGTTGGCCCGTGAGTTAGAACTCGACTACGCCAGTTTGGCGCTGTCGGTAAATTGGGCGGCAGGTTTGTCCGAAGATTTAATTTCTCTTGATGAGATACACACAGTCATTGAGAGGGGTATGAGTTTCGTTTCTGCGGTACTGGGCGAGGTGGTTAGAATTACTAGCCATCGCTAGCAAGTGTTTATAAGTAAACTCGAACTTATTACAGCGCCAGGCGGTTTAGTTAATGGGGTGGATCAGCCAGCCCGCTTAATTTCTGCCCTCGAAATTTAATTCTGAAATCGGTACTGCTGGCACTTCATAGGGCTCTACCAAAATCACTACACCCATCGCGGGGTGGTCAATATAATGAAATTCCGTACTGCGCATGTCCCGACTCTGTTGCATGTGAAAAACGCGGTTAATGCCATAGTCCAACAGCTGCGCGGCTGAATTGATTGAATCAAGCGGCGATTTCATTTGTTCGGGTATTTCCGGTAATTGCCACTGTCCGTCGCGCTCTGCTACGGCGCTAAACTCTGTCAGCCAAAGATTTGTATCTATAACAATTCTATCGCGGTTGTCGTTAAAGCGAAGCGTTATAGAACCCTGTAGCTCATGTTGTTCGCCATAGCTCAAACCACCCTGTACGTATAATGGTATTGCCTCGTCTGAATCTGGCAGGGGTTGTCTCCACAGAGCATGAAATAATAGTCTGTGTTCCGAGGATCTCTGCAAAGCACGATTAGTTTGTTGAAAGTTACTGTCTTCAGGACTCAGTTGTAAAAGCGGATCGCGCAGGAAATCGAAGAAGCGAAAATCACCTTCTGCCCTGGCCGGCATAGGTCCGGTAGCTGAAATTGCAGCCAAGCGGTTCGCTTCCGCCTGCGCCGCCGCATCTTCTCCGATTGACTCTGGATTAGGCTCCCCTATGGCAAGGTTACGAGAAGCATCTGCAAGCACTGAGTTAGCAATCAATTCATCGGTAAGCAATAAATCACTGAGCTGACCTAGTCGTTGTAAGCGCCTGGGGTATTCCAGTTGCAGTCTTTCTGCCTGCCACATTTCTTCATCACGATCCGTGAAAGACTCGTTACTGAAAATGGATACTTCTATTTGGAACCAACGCTGCGCAGATTGCCCTTGCACCGATTGAATAAACGTGAACAGGGTAAGAAGGCAGAGCAGGAAACTGCTAGCGCTTTTGCTGCCGGTCTGGGAAGAAGCTCTATTTCTGAGTAACATTTTCATCGACAAATTGGTTTAGGCTGCTTTTTGTTCCAGGACTTTGAATTTATCCAGCAATTCATCGATGAAGTCCAGCTTATCATCGGCATCGCTGCAATTATGCGTAAATTGAAGCCTGTTAGCACCTCCCAGCTTATAGGTTTGCGGCTCGTTCTGAATCATCTGCACCAAAGATAGCGGATCGATTGGAGTTTGCGTCATAAACTCGATGCGACCGCTATTTACGTTGGCATCGATTTTTTTAATACCATAGCGTTCTGCTTTTAACTTTAACTGAGTTAAACGGAATAGCAGTTTCAATGGCTTCGGCAGCAAACCAAATCGATCTATCATTTCTACTTGAAGTTCTTCCAGGTCGCCAGCGTCCATAGAAGCGGAAATGCGTTTGTACATAATCAGTCTGAGATGTACATCCGGTAAATAGTCTTCGGGTATTAGCGCAGGAATACGCAGGTTCACTTCGATGGATTTATCCAGATCGAGATCCGGGTTTGGTCTACGCCCAGATTTGATCGCCACCACCGCTTGCTCCAGCATTTCGGTATAAAGAGAGAAGCCAATCTTTTGCATATGACCACTTTGTTCATCTCCTAATAACTCTCCCGCGCCTCGAATCTCAAGATCGTGGCTGGCCAAGGTGAATCCGGCTCCCAAAGTGGTTGCTGATTGAATCGCTTCTATACGTTTATGTGCGTCTGCTCCTAACTTGCTGTGACTGGGTAATAGAAGATAGGCATAGGCCTGATGATGAGAACGTCCTACGCGTCCACGCAGTTGGTGCAATTGTGCCAGCCCGAACTTGTCTGCGCGGTGAATCAGGATGGTATTCGCACTAGGAATGTCTATGCCGTTCTCGATAATTGTTGTGCAAACGAGGATGTTGTATCGCTTGTGATAGAAATCAGCCATGACCTTTTCAAGATCACGTTCAGCCATCTGTCCATGGGCAACACAGATTCTCGCTTGAGGAATAATGTTTCTCAAATGTTCGGCCGTCGTTTCGATGGACTTCACTTCATTATGCAGATAAAAAATCTGCCCGCCTCTTAATAATTCTCTGGAGATGGCCTCAATGATCAGGCTGTCCTGTTCCTGTCTAACAAAAGTTTTTACCGAAAGTCGGCGCGCCGGTGGGGTAACGATAAGCGAGAGATCACGAATGCCTGACAACGCCATATTCAATGTGCGAGGAATTGGGGTGGCAGTCAGCGTGAGAATGTCGACATTTGCGCGCAGTGATTTTAGCTTCTCTTTTTGCCGCACCCCGAAGCGGTGTTCTTCATCTATAATCAGCATGCCCAAATTGCTGTAGTCAATTTCGCCGTGCAGCAACTTGTGGGTACCAATCAAAATATCCACTTTGCCCGCCGCCACTTTGTTTAGCACTTCAGTCTGTTCGCTGTTCGATTTAAATCTGGATATTACATCCACGACGATAGGCCAATCGGCAAATCGATCTTTAAAACTTTCATAATGTTGTTGCGCAAGCAGTGTGGTGGGCACCAGCATTGCTACTTGCTTGTTGTTTTGCACCGCAACGAAAGCGGCGCGCATCGCTACCTCTGTTTTCCCAAAACCAACATCGCCGCAAACTAGCCTGTCCATGGATCGACCATTCTTCATGTCATCAAGTACAGCTTCGATGGTGTTTTCTTGATCGGCGGTTTCTTCAAAGGGGAAGCTGGCGGCAAACTTATCGTAGTCTTCGCTACTCAAGGCATACCTGAATCCTTTCTTAGCTTCTCGCTGCGCATAGATATCGAGTAGCTCCGTGGCTACGTCGCGAATCTTTTCCGCAGCCTTGCGTTTGGTTTTCTGCCATTGGTCCGTGCCTAAATGATTAATAGGCGCGGTGTCTTGCTCGGCACCGCTATAACGGCTTATAAGATGTAGTGAGGAAACCGGCACATACAGTTTCGCCTGATTGGCGTATTCAAGAGTGAGGAATTCTGTAGCCTGCCCGTCGGTGGTAATGGTTTGTAAGCCGCGATAACGTCCCACTCCGTGATCCAGGTGTACAACCGCATCGTTGATGTGTAGCTCGGCCAGGCTGTTGACGATGAAATCAGTATTGCTCTGATTTTTATTGCGCCGACGGCGTTGTGCTATGCGATTGCCGAATAGCTGGGCTTCGGTAATTAATACCAGGTTTTGATCTGTTAACCAGAGCCCTTGATCAAGTGGCGCTACCGCAATGCCCAGGGATGCTGTTGAGTCTACGAATTCCTGCCAATGTTCAAACTGCGTGGGTTTTATGTCGATCTGTTTTAATACTTCCAACAGAGTTTCTCTTCTTCCCGCGGACTCGGCGCAGAACAGCACTCTCTGCTGCGGGTTGTTCAGCATAAATTCTTGCACGGCGATGAAGGGTTTCTTCAGCTTGGCGTCACTGCTTAGGGTCGGCAGTATAGTGCTGTGCAGTGAGTCAGCACCGCTGCTGTCCTTGAAGCTGATTTGCTTAAAACGTTTCAAACTGGAAAGCACCGAGTCGATGCGCAGGAATATATCGTCGGGGGGCAAGATAGGGCGGAAGCGATCTATTTGCCGATCTTCATAACGACGCTGAATGTCCTGCCAAAAACCGTCACCCGCCAGCTTTAGATCGCCTATTTTGCAGCAGGTGGTGTTGGCGGGTAGAAATTCAAACAATGAATCCAGTTCTTCATAGAATAAGGCCAGGTAATATTCCAGGCCCGGAGAACTAATGCCGTCGCTCACATCCTGATAGATAGGGCACTGGCGTAGGTCAATGTCGAAGCGCTCGCGGAAATTGCTGCGAAAAGCGGTAATACCCTGGGCGTCCAGTGGATATTCCCGACCCGGTAACAGCCTTATCTGCTCAATTTGTTGATCAGAACGCTGTGTTTCTGGATTAAAAATACGAAGCGTCTCTATCTCGTCACCCAATAAATCGACTCGATAAGGAAAGCGGCTACCCATGGGGAAAATATCGAGAATAGACCCGCGCACGGCAAACTCCCCGTGCTCGAACACAGAATCGACAGCTTGATAACCTGCATCCACCAGTTGTTTGCGCATTTCTTGCAGAGACAACTGTTGGCCGATTCCTAGATCCAGACTATTAGCTCTTATGTATTTCTGCGGAGGAAGCTTGTGCATCAGGCTGCCGATGGAGGTAACCAGGATTCCTTGCTGTAATTCAGGCAGGTGGTAGAGAGCGCTTAAACGATCGGAAACAATATCCTGATGCGGTGAAAAATTGTCATAGGGCAGAGTTTCCCAATCTGGCAGACTGAATACCTGTACGGGTTTGTCGGTATTGGGAAGCTTCGCGCAGAAGTAGCGTAATTCTCTTTTAAACTGTTCAACGGACTCATTGTCCTGGCAAATGAGCAGTAGGGGCCCGTCGCTGTTTCCTGCGGCATTGGCGATAGCCAAGCTTGTTGCAGAGCCAAACACGGGCTTCCAGTGGCTGGCTAGCTGCGCATTTTCCGGCAGTGGTGGAGAAAAAATAGTTGCCATGGGTGGTGGAATAAGAAATTCGCCAAATCAGAATTGTAGGTGTTCTCATGGCGATCTTGGCAGCCCCGAAAACAGCCGGTAATTGTATAGCAAATCACCAAGCTAAGCAGGCTTCAATAAATTCTTCGACATGGGCATCCAATCGTGTCACTTCGGTTGCACTGACTATGCTTTCACAAGATAATAGCCGCCTTCTCGAATCCGGCAATTCAAGCATGTAAGAAAAGGGGTAAGTTTTGGTCCGTCCAAGCGTAGATGATTACTTTGGTGACTGGAAACAGCGCGAAGCATTAGTACAGGAAATGATTCCCGTAATCGGTCGATTATTCAGTCAAAGAAATGTTGGCATGTTTATCTATGGCCGGCCGCTGCATAATCGTTCTGTCACTTTTATCATGAAGTCTCATCGATTCGTGCGTCAGATCGAGCGCAATGAGATGTCGGAGTTCGAGTCCCATCCGGTATTGATGGCTCTGGCGAAGCTGGATTTGTGGCATGTGCAGATTGATCTTGGCAAGCTCACGGTAGGGTTTATGGAGCACCTGGAGGCAGAAGGCGATGCCGCCCTGAGTGTGGATGAATTTGTGCGAGGTGAGCTAGCCTATCTGGATGGTGTGAACCAGAAGCCCATCGAAAAATGCCAGCACGTGGTGCTATATGGCTTTGGTCGAATCGGCCGCTTGATGGCAAGACTACTGATAGAGCGCACTAGTACGGCGGAAATCATGCAGCTCAAGGCGATTGTCGTGAGACCCGGTGGTGAAGGCGATTTACAGAAGCGGGCCAGTTTGTTTTCCAATGATTCTGTGCACGGTGCCTTTCAAGGTACCTTGCGTATGGATGAAGAGAGCAACAGTCTTATCGCCAACGGCAATGAGATCAAGGTTATCTATGCAAATAATCCGGAAGAGATTGATTACACTAAATATGGCATTGAAGATGCACTAATTATTGATAACACAGGCATGTGGCGAGATCGCGAAGGTTTGTCTCGGCATTTGAAGGCCAAGGGCGCAGCCAAGGTAATTCTTACGGCGCCAGGCAAGGGTGACATTAAGAACATAGTCTACGGCATAAATGATGATCAGATTACCGCTGAAGATTCGATTATTACGGCAGCTTCCTGTACCACCAACGCCATCGCTCCTGTCTTGAAAGTGGTGAATGATAAATTTGGCATCTTGAAAGGGCATGTTGAATCCGTGCACGCCTACACAAATGATCAGAATCTAATCGATAATTACCACAAGGGCAGTCGCCGTGGGCGATCGGCAGCGCTGAATATGGTGTTGACTGAAACCGGGGCGGCGAAGGCAGTGGTGAAAGCGGTGCCAGAATTGGAAGGCAAGTTGACTGGCAACGCCATTCGAGTACCAATTCCCAATGTGTCGATGGCTATCATGAACCTGACCCTTGAAAAAGGGACTAGCCGTGAGGAATTGAACGAATTTCTTCGGGATATAGCGCTGCACTCCAAACTGCAGAACCAAATCAGCTACACAGAATCACCTGATGCCGTGTCCAGCGACTTTGTCGGTACTCGAGAGGCGGGGATTGTTGATAGCAATGCCACTATTGTTAACGATAATCATGTGGTTCTGTATCTTTGGTATGACAATGAATTTGGTTATTGCTGTCAGGTAGGGAGGATGGTCTATAAAATGGCTGGCATCATCTACCCCCAGTACCCGCTTGAAGAGTAGAACTTGTAGTCAATTTTTCTGCTGGTAATAGCTGCCACACTAGCTATTTCAGTGGCTTAGACCTATAATTCGCCGCGCTCAAAACACAGCCACTGGATTCCAAATCTCATAATTAGCACTCCGTTGTCAGCACCATTACGGCAACGGATGTTGCTTACTAATTACAGTGAATTCGTCTCACAGCAAGTTAGATTGACACAATGATCAGAACAAAACGTGGACTGAATCTACCAATTTCCGGAGCGCCAGAACAGGTGCCGGGAAAGGCCGGGTCGACCCGATCGGTAGCGCTGCTTGGCTGTGATTATGTTGGCTTGAAGCCAACGATGTTGGTTGCCGAGGGAGATAAGGTTCTACTCGGACAGCCGCTATTTCGTGACAAGAAAAACCCTGGCGTAAGTTTCACCTCTCCTGCTTGCGGGCGTATTTCTGCCATTAATCGTGGACTGAAGCGGAAACTGATTTCCGTAGTTATCGATCTGGAGGGAGAACAGCAGGTTGAGCTGAATAGCTACTCCGACTCTACTCTTCGCGAACTGCCCACTCAGACCATCATCGACGATCTACTAACATCTGGCTTGTGGACCGGTTTGCGGACCCGGCCTTTTAGCAAGGTAGCCGACCCGGCGCAGCAAGCTCATTCGCTGTTTATCAATGCTATGGATACCAATCCACTTGCTGCCAACCCTGTGGTACTCATGGCTTCGGAGCTTAGGTGTTTTACCATCGGCGTCAATCTCCTGGCAAAATTGCCACAGCATAAAACCTATGTCTGTGTGGACCGTAAAGTAGATGCCTTGCTAAAACAGAGTGAGTTTGCGGACAGTGTAAGTGCGTATGAGTTTCGTGGACCCCATCCTTCCGGGCTGACGGGAACACATATTCATTATTTGGAGCCAGCAGGTGTAGGCAAGCTGATTTGGTCGATCAATTATCAAGATGTCATAGCAATAGGAAAATTATTTAGCACCGGCAAGTTGTTTATGCAGCGGCTTATTTCTCTGGCTGGACCGCAGGTGGCAGAACCCAGGCTGGTACGCAGCCGCATCGGTGCAAATCTAGATGAGCTTTGCGCAGGCGAGCTGAAACCCCATGAAAGCCGTATAGTATCCGGGTCTGTATTGGGCGGGCACACGGCGAAAGGCGGCGAGTGCTACCTGGGACGCTACCATATGCAAGTGTCCGCGCTGAGAGAAGGCCGCGAGCGGCCACTGTTGGGTTATCTGTCTGCGGGTGCAAATCGCCACTCGGTTATGGGAATTTATATTTCCGGCATCGACAAGTACAAACGCCACGCCATGTCCACCAGTACTCAAGGTAGCGAGCGAGCGATGGTGCCAATCGGGGCCTATGAAAAAATAATGCCCCTGGACATTCTTCCTACTCAATTATTGCGCGCATTAATTGTGGGCGACATTGAGACGGCGCAAAACTTAGGCGCTCTTGAACTTGATGAAGAAGACCTGGCGCTTTGTAGTTATGTTTGTCCAGGCAAGTACGAGTACGGACCTATACTTCGTGACAATCTAACCCGCATAGAGAAAGAGGCTTAGCGCACCATGGGACTTCGCAGGATTCTCGACGACATCGAGCCTCACTTTAAGAAAGGCGGCAGGTATCAGGCCTGGTACGTACTTTTTGAAGCCGTAGATACGATTTTTTATACACCCAGCAAAGTTACTGTTGCCCAGCCCCATGTACGCGATGGCATCGATCTGAAACGCGTAATGATTACGGTATGGGTGGCTGCATTCTTTCCCATGTTTTACGGCATGTACAATCTGGGTTTTCAGGCAAACAGCGCCATAGTGGCCATGGGTTTGGACGGCAGCGGCGATTGGCATGAAATTATCATTGGCATTCTGGCCGGGCATGACCCCGCCAGTGTTTGGGATAACATCGTCTTCGGTGCCGTTCACTATATTCCTATATACCTGGTGGTGTTTTTGGTGGGTGGTTTCTGGGAAGTATTGTTTGCGATGAAGCGTGGACACGAAATCAACGAAGGCTTTTTCGTTACATCAATTCTTTTTACCCTGATCGTGCCTCCAGATATCCCTCTCTGGCAGGCTGCCCTTGGTATCAGCTTCGGTGTAGTTGTAGGCAAGGAAGTATTCGGTGGAACCGGCAAGAATTTCCTAAATCCGGCGTTAACCGGACGAGCATTTCTGTTCTTTGCCTATGCGCCGCAGATGTCTGGCGATGCAGTTTGGACCGCCATAGATGGTTTTAGCGGTGCTACCGCCTTGAGCCAAATTGCAGCAGAAGGTCTGCCAGCAATAGCCGTGGCCACCGGCCGTGAACTCACCTGGCTGGATGCCTTTTTCGGGCAGATGCAGGGCTCAATCGGGGAAACGTCAACCCTGGCGATTTTATTGGGCGCTTGTCTATTGTTAATAACTCGCATCGCATCCTGGCGAATCATGCTCGCTGTTTTCCTCGGCATGTGCGCGACGGCGACTTTGTTTAATTTTTTGGGCTCGACAACAAATCCAGCTTTTGCTACCCCCTGGTACTGGCATTTTGTGCTTGGGGGCTTTGCCTTTGGCATGGTTTATATGGCTACTGATCCTGTATCAGCTTCCATGACAAATACGGGGAAGTGGTTTTTTGGTGCCTTAATCGGTTTCATGATCGTATTGATTCGAGTGGTGAATCCGGCATACCCGGAAGGCACCATGTTAGCTATTTTGTTTGCGAACTTATTCGCACCACTAATAGATTATTTCGTAGTGAAGGCGAATATTGGCAGAAGGAGGGCGCGTGGTGTCCTCTAAAGATTCTACCTCCAAGACTTTGCTGGTGGCCTTCTGTCTGTGCGTGGTTTGTTCCATCGTGGTGTCAGGAACGGCAGTCATTTTGAAACCCATGCAAGATGCTAACCGCATTCTAGACAGAAACAGGAATATCTTGAGTGCCGCTGGCTTGTTCGATGCACAACGAGATAGTGATGAAGACGTGCAACAAAAATTCAGTCAGTTCATGCCGCACATTGTCGATCTGAATGCGGGCCGAATACTCTCGGAGACCGAGTTACAACAACTACAAATAGATATTGAAACCTACGATCAACGTTTAGTTATCAATGATGGAAATTATTCGGAAGCGATTGATCGACTCTATGATGTAGCGAATATTAAACGCCGCGTTATCTACCCTATGATCTATGTTGTCGAGCAAGATGGGGAATTGGAAACCATAGTAGTCCCGGTTAACGGCTACGGGCTCTGGGGCATCTTGTATGGCTTCCTTGCCTTGCAAGGGGACGGCAATACGGTAAAGGGTTTGGCATTCTATGAACTAAAGGAAACGCCGGGCTTGGGGGCAGAGGTAAGAAACCCGAATTGGACTGCGCTTTGGCCGGGCAAACAAATCTATGAGGCGGATGGCAGCGTGGGTCTTAGAGTCGTTAAGGGGCGGGGCAGCGGTGATTTTCAGATCGACGGCCTATCCGGGGCCACTCTAACTAGTCGTGGCGTTGATAACTTGTTGCAGTACTGGTTGGGTGAAGATGGATACGCTCCTGTGCTAGCACAAATTCGGAATAGCGGGGTTCAAAATTAGTGAAATCGACAATCAATTCTGAACTGTGGTGTGAGGGAAAAGCTGGTGCAACACAGAACAGGCGAAATTTGCTGCCGGGAATAGATTCATGAGTGGCGTTAAACAAATATTACTCACGCCACTGTTTGAGAATAATCCGATTGCTTTGCAAATTCTCGGCGTGTGCTCGGCCTTGGCAGTAACGACTCAATTAAACGTTACCCTGGTTATGTGTGTTGCTTTAACGACCGTAACGGCTTTTTCAAATTTGTTTATTTCCTTAATACGAAATCACATGCCCTCGAGTATTCGTATCATAGTGCAGATGACTATCATTGCATCGCTAGTAATTGCGGTGGATCAGTTCCTGCAAGCATTTGCCTATGAGATTAGTAAAAATTTGAGCGTGTTCGTGGGCTTGATCATAACCAATTGCATCGTTATGGGTAGAGCCGAAGCCTTCGCCATGAAAAACCCGCCCGCTCTCAGTTTTCTGGATGGTATAGGAAATGGTTTGGGTTATTCCCTGGTATTGATTGTGGTGGCTTCGGTACGAGAACTGTTCGGCTCAGGTAGTCTGTTTAGCATTCAGATATTGCCATTGGTGGAGAACGGTGGCTGGTATCAAGCGAATGGTCTGATGCTATTGTCACCCAGTGCGTTTTTTATCATTGGTTTCTTTATTTGGGCTCTTCGCAGCGTGAAGAAAGATCAAGTGGAAACGCGGGATTATCGTATAGCATCACACAGTACAGAAGAGGGAGCGTTCTGATGGAACAGCTACTGAACCTGTTTGTTAAGGCAGTATTTATTGAAAACATGGCATTGCAAATGTTTCTCGGTATGTGCACTTTCCTGGCCGTATCCAAGAAAATCGAAACAGCAATTGGTCTAGGTGTGGCCGTGGTGGTAGTCCAGCTAATTACGGTTCCGGTAAACAATATAATTTTTAACCAGCTGCTGCGAGAAGGCGCTCTGGATTGGTTGGGTGCGCCGGAGTTGTCCCTGGAGTTCCTTGGGTTTCTCTGTTACATCGGCGTAATTGCAGCGATGGTACAGATTCTGGAAATGTTCTTGGATAAGTTTGTGCCCTCCTTGTACAACGCCCTCGGTGTTTTTCTGCCGCTTATAACTGTGAATTGCGCAATTCTGGGAGCCACCTTGTTCATGGTTGAGCGCGATTATTCATTTGCTGAGAGTATTGCTTTTGGTCTTGGTTCGGGATTTGGTTGGGCGTTGGCCATTGTCGCGCTCGCCGGTATACGAGAGAAATTGAAATACAGCGATGTGCCGGAAGGTCTTCGCGGCTTGGGAATAACCTTCATCACTGTCGGCTTAATGTCACTGGGTTTTATGTCGCTTAGTGGCGTCTCGCTGTAGAAAAACGATGATAGATATCACAACAATATTTGGTGGTGTTAGTCTATTTACTGTAATTGTGATGTTGCTGGTGGGGGTGATTCTGTTTGCCCGCTCCAAATTAGTAAGCACTGGTGATATTCATATTGAAATAAACGGTGATCTGGAAAAATCTATTACTGTACCCGCCGGTGGGAAATTGCTGAGCACCCTGGCCGATGCCGGTATTTTTCTCTCATCCGCCTGTGGAGGCGGCGGTACTTGTGCGCAGTGCAAGTGCCAAGTTGTCGATGGTGGGGGTTCCATGCTGCCAACGGAAGCTGGGCACTTTACCCGCGGGCAGGCAAAGGATAACTGGCGCCTTTCCTGTCAGGTAGCAGTAAAGCAAGACATGAAAATTCAGATCGCCCCGGAATTTTTTGGCGTCAAGCAATGGGAGTGCACGGTCAGATCGAATGACAATGTGGCGACTTTCATAAAAGAGCTGGTACTAGAAATTCCTGATGGAGAAAGTGTGGATTTCCGGGCGGGGGGCTATGTTCAATTGGAAGTACCTCCCCATGTAGTAAACTACCGTGACTTTAATATAGCGCCAGAGTACCGCGGCGACTGGGAGCATTTCGCTCTATTCGATGTGGTTTCAAGAGTTAACGATACCACCACACGCGCTTACTCCATGGCGAATTACCCCGATGAGAAAGGCGTCATTAAATTCAATATACGTATTGCAACGCCCCCTCCTGGTACAAAACTTCCGCCTGGGAAGATGTCTTCCTATGTATTCAGTTTGAAACCCGGAGACAAGGTTAAAGTATTTGGACCCTTTGGTGAGTTCTTTGCCAAGGAGTCGGATGCTGAAATGGTGTTTATTGGTGGTGGTGCTGGCATGGCCCCCATGCGCTCACACATCTTTGATCAACTGCGCAGACTTAAAACCAAGAGAAAGATAAGTTTCTGGTACGGGGCCAGAAGCTTGCGAGAAATGTTTTATGAGGAAGACTATAATACTCTGGCCGATGAGAATGATAATTTTGAATGGCATGTGGCTCTGTCCGATCCGCAACCGGAGGACGAATGGTCTGGTATGACGGGATTTATTCATAATGTAGTACTACAGAATTACCTGCAGCAGCATCCTGCTCCTGAGGATTGTGAATACTATATGTGCGGCCCTCCCATGATGAATGCGGCTGTTATCAAGATGTTAAAGGACCTGGGCGTAGAAGACGAAAATATAGCGCTCGATGAGTTTTCATAATTAGGCTTCTCGTAGGTGATGCTGAATGAATGAATTGCTGAAACGTCATAGCTTCTCCGCGACCTTTCTGGTTCTGTTCTTAGGTTCGGTCTTTTTGTTTTCCGGCGGCGACGGTGAAATTCAAAGACTGAATGGCTTCACCATGGGAACCAGTTATGAGTTGCAAATTGTTGACATGCCTGAGGACATTACTGCCGATCAATTGGCTATCGATATCGGAGAGCTGCTGTCGGGTCTGGATACTGAAATTTTCTCAACCTACGCTGCTAATTCGGAGTTGTCCCGATTTAATCGGCACGCTGTGAACGTTCCCTTTATCGCCTCGTCCAGCTTGATCGAGGTGTTGCTAATGGCTCAGGAGATATCGGCCCTGAGTGCGGGGGCTTTCGATATTACCGTGGGTCCTTTGGTCAATCTCTGGGGTTTCGGACCAATTGTCCGAGTATTTGAATCGGTGCCGTCACAGTCTCAGATTGAATCCGCCAAAGATTTAGTAGGCTTCCAGTACCTGAGAATTAGCCCATCCAACCAGGAAATTCGCAAGACCAGGGACATCTACCTTGACCTAAGTGCGATCGCAAAGGGTTACGCAGTAGATCAGCTAGCCGAATACCTGGATGAAGCGGGTGTCGAAAATTATTTTCTGGAAATTGGTGGTGAATTAAAGATTAAAGGGACGAAACCTGGTAGCCAAGGTTGGGTCCCAGCCATCGAAACACCGTTGGATACGGCGTCTCAGGTGTATCAGATATTTTATAGCCGTGGCGAGACGATCGCAGTAGCAGGTTCTGGGGATTATAGAAATTATTTTGAGGAAGATGGGGTACGCTATTCTCATGAAATTGACCCGCGCAGCGGTAGGCCGGTGGCGCATAGCCTGGCGGCTGCGTATGTGATTGACGAGTCGGCGGCGCGGGCCGATGCCTTGGCTACGACTTATATAGTGTTGGGCCTGGATGACGCTATAGCCCTGGCGAAGAGGCAAGGACAGGCGGTTTATTTTATTTATAAGAGTGAAAATGAAGGTTTTGAGGATTATGTTAGCGATGAGTTTGCAGTTTATCTTGGCAACAACTAAGCGCCGAGGAGCGATTAAGCAATGGCCAGTCTTGTAATTACATTTGTCGTAATAGCGTCCGTCATTCTTCTAATGTCGGTGGGCGTTCTGTTCGGACGGAAACCTGTACAAGGATCCTGTGGAGGTATGAATAACATTAACGGCCTGAGTGATTGCGAAATTTGTGGTGGTGAACCGTTGAAATGTGAACAGAGTAAAACTGGACTCCCGTTAGCTAACAAACAACGTAGGTAGTGCATCTACAATGCAAAAAGATCATTTTGACATCATAGTCATTGGTAGTGGCCCGGCAGGAGAAGCCGCGGCTATGAATGCCAAGAAAAAGGGCAGTACCGTCGCAGTGGTCTGCGATCTGGAATATGTAGGAGGAAGTTGTACGCATTTGGGAACTATTCCTTCCAAAGCGCTACGTCATTCTGTCAAACAAGTCATGCAATTTAATACGAACCCTATGTTCAGGGATTTTGGTGATGCCAGAAAGCTGAGTTTTCAACAAATACTAAAACACACCGACCGAGTAATATACGAACAGGTTCGAATGCGAACGGACTTCTACGAAAGAAACCGCATTCCCATTTATAAAGGAAAGGCGAGCTTTCTCGACAAGAAAACTATAAAGTTAATAGGCAAGCGCAAGAAGCTATCTGCCAACTATTTTGTAATTGCCACCGGTTCCAGCCCCTATCATCCTCCCGCTGTAGATTTTTCTCATCCCTGTGTTTTCGATAGCGATACAATTTTAAGTCTGAGTCATTCGCCTCGGAAAGTGACAGTCATAGGGGCAGGTGTGATTGGCTGTGAATACGCGTCAATTTTTGGTGGACTAGGCTCTAAAGTAGAATTGATTAACCCATCCGCAGGGCTTTTAAACTTTCTAGACACGGAGATATCGGATGCGCTGAGTTACCATCTTCGCAATGTGGGCGTGCGCAGTCGCCACAACGAAGAATTCCATAGAATGGAATATTACGATGATCACGTTGTTATCTATCTTCAGTCGGGAAAGAAAATACGCAGCGATATAGTGTTGTGGGCAAACGGTAGAAGTGGCAATACCAAAGGCTTGGGTCTAAAACAGATAGGCCTGGGCACTAATTCCAGGCAGCAAATTGCGGTAAACAAAAAATATCAAACCTCGGTCAAGAATGTCTACGCAGCCGGTGATGTAATTGGTTGGCCTTCACTGGCTGGTGCTGCCTATGATCAGGGCCGAGCGGCCAGCAATGCTATAGTGGCGCCATCGGAATGTTATCCTGTTGAACAGGTGGCCACAGGGATTTACACGATTCCAGAAATTAGTACCTTAGGAGCAACGGAAGAAGAGTTGACGAAAAAGAAGATTCCCTATGAGGTTGGGAAAGCCTTCTTTAAGAATACCGCCCGTGCTCAGATTACTGGCGAACAGGTGGGTATGCTGAAACTGATATTTCATTTTGAAACGCTTGAGCTTTTGGGGATTCACTGTTTTGGTGACCAGGCATCCGAAATCGTTCATATCGGGCAGGCTATCATGCGACAACCGGCGCCAGCCAATACCATGAAGTATTTTCTTACAACCACCTTTAACTATCCGACCATGGCTGAGGCCTATAGGACTGCTGCTCTGGACGGTCTCAACCGAGTGTTCTGAGTGTCAGCAGCAATGGCTTGCCATAGCCAGGAAACAGCGTTAGTTTGAACAAATAAATAGAGATAGTAAGAATGAATCCGCGGCCATCGCCCGATTTCGCAGGAGAGTAATTATGATAAGAACTGCCAGAGATATCCTGAAAGAAAAAGGCGGTCACATGGTAACTATCAATTCCGATGCCACTGTTTTTCAGGCCTTGACCGCGATGACCCAGAACAAGGTTGGTTCCATAGTTGTATTAGAAGAAGAGAAAATTATTGGTATCTGGACCGAGCGGGACCTGATGTTCCGTGTCATGGAGGAGGGTTTCGATCCGAAAACCGCTCGCCTCAAAGATAATATGAGTGAGAGTCTTATTTCTGCCAATGTCGATGAGCAGGCTTATCAACTGTACGACAAATTTCTCGGAAGACGTATTCGCCACCTGTTAATAGAAGAAGGAGGTGAGTACATCGGGTTGTTATCAGTGGGTGATGTGATGAAAGCGAATTTGCAACAGAAGAATGAAGAGTTCGAAGAATTGAATCACATGGTGAGTCTGGAATACTACGAGAATTGGAAAGAAATTCAGTCACAACGTTAGTGCCTGAGGCTCGACCATTAATAGCTCTCGGCTGTAATCTGTTTTTCTTGAAGCCCGCTGCCTGCCTGTGTTTGTGCAAGACAAAACACTTGCTATCACGAAACTATCCGTGTAAATTTTCTAGCGATATTTAGTGCCGGACCGGCCTTGTGGATTCCTTGGACAGAGCACTATCAGGGTTCCAGATAGACACAATAATAGAGTCCAAATATTCAGCCTGACTTTTAACATACTGTTCTTGGAAAACTACAGTGGTCCAGAACATTGTCAGCTAACAGGGCTCCTACATAAGAGTGGATTAACTCTATGGGTAGTGACATACAGCCCCTGGCACTTTCTGCCAAAGGTCATGGTTTTGTCAAAAATCATGCGATAGGGCTGCCTTCCCTCAAAATTTCGTATGGTCACCTGCAATCAAGACCACTTCTTAAATCACTTTCTATTACACCAGCGAACAAGCAGAGAATCTTTTTGCTAGATATCGCGATGGTTTGTTTTTCTGTTGATGGGCCCAGAAGGGGCGGTTATTGAGTAATTAAATGATTCAGCGCTGACTGATGTTGATGCCTGCATGATGTGGCAGATTGCCAGTCTGAATCCGATAGACCGCAAGTCCAGAGCTTGTCGGGATGGTTGGAGTTAAGTGATTGGAATTAACTAACGAATTAATGGACGGTTTAACCCCGTTTCTTTTTTACTTCGCGCTGGTAATGGCCGTTGTGGTCATTATGCTGGGCCTTTCCTATTTTCTTGGGCAGCGAATTTCTGCCCATTCTAAAAATTTACCTTTTGAGTCTGGCATTGTCTCTGTTGGCAGCGCGCAATTCCGTATTTCTGTGCATTTTTACCTGCCGGCAATACTATTCATCATCTTTGATCTGGAAGTCGTGTTTCTTTTCGCATGGGCGGTATCTGTCCGCGAAGCAGGATGGCCGGGCTTTATTGAGATCTGTGTTTTCATCTTTATCTTGATTGCCGCACTGTTTTATCTCTGGCGCATTGGCGCGCTGGATTGGCGTACGCTCACTCAGAAGCGCGAGCTGAAAACCCTCGTGGGTCCAGGTGGTGTAACCAATAAGAAGGAATTTAAATTATGAGCTGGGAACTACAGAAAGCAGATGATGCTTCATCGCCAAAGCCCGGTGGCAGCGCCATGGATGAGTTTATTCGTCGCAATGTAGTGATGGCTAATCTTGAGGATATGGTGTCCTGGGGGCGAAAGAATTCGATATGGCCCTTTAATTTCGGTCTTTCCTGCTGTTACGTGGAAATGGCTACAGCATTTACCAGTCGCCATGATTTGGCACGCTTTGGGGCAGAAGTAATCCGCGGAACACCGAGACAGGCAGACATGATCGTTATTGCGGGTACCGTATTTCGTAAGATGGCGCCGGTGGTGAAGCTTCTGTATGAACAGCTATTAGAGCCGAAATGGGTAATATCCATGGGTTCTTGTGCAAATTCGGGTGGTATGTACGACATCTATTCGGTGGTGCAGGGCGTAGACAAGTTTCTGCCAGTGGATGTGTATGTATCGGGGTGCCCACCGCGTCCGGAAGCCTTGTTACAGGGGCTCATCCTGCTGCAAGAGTCTATCGGTCGAGAACGACGCCCGCTTAGTTGGGTGATTAACGATCAAGGCATTATTCAGAAAGAAGCGAACCCGATTCAGCGCGCAGTTCGATCACCGGATAGAATCGCTGCGACGCAATTACGCTCCCCTGACGATGTTTAGTAAATTCAATAATAACAAATAGATACACAGAAAAACTAAAGTAATAACTATTAATGAAAAACGCTGAAAATCATCTACAAACATCGGACCAGGTAGCTGCCTCATTGCAGCAGTTACGCCAGGATCACGGTGAACTTATTGTGGCAGAGCAGTCCACCTGTGATGGTATGCCCACGGTATGGGTTGAGCGTCAGCACCTGAAGACAATATTGCGCGCGTTGAGAGATGAGAGCAGGCCGCGGTTTGAAATGTTGTTTGATATTACCGCTATCGATGAACGACTGAGGAGCAACCGTGCGGGTCAGCCCGCCAGTGAATTTACCGTGGTATACCACCTGATGTCGTTCTCCGGGAATTGCGATTTTCGCGTTAAAGTGGCGTTGCAGGACAGTGATCTTAGTCTGCCCACTATTATTGAGCTGTGGCCCAATGCGAATTGGTACGAGCGCGAAGTCTGGGATATGTTCGGCATACAGTTCGCGGGCCACCCAAATCTCTATCGCATCGTGCTACCGCCCACCTGGAAAGGCCATGCGCTACGCAAGGAGCATCCTGCCAGGGCGACAGAAATGGAGCCATTCTCTCTCAGCGATGAGCAGGAGGATTATGAGCAGGCGGCACTGAAGTTCAAGCCCGAAGAATGGGGCATGAAGCGGGAATCTGAAAACTCCGAGTTCATGTTCTTAAATCTGGGGCCAAATCATCCCAGTGTTCACGGTGCTTTTCGCATCGCTCTACAACTAGATGGCGAGATTTTAGTCGATGCGGTACCCGATATCGGCTATCACCATCGCGGTGCCGAGAAGATGGGTGAACGACAATCCTGGCACACCTATATTCCTTACACCGATCGCATAGATTACCTCGGTGGTGTGATGAACAATCTGCCCTATGTGATGGCAGTTGAGCAAATGGCGGGGATTAAGGTTCCGGAACGAGTAAAAGTAATCCGCATCATGTTGTCGGAAATGTTTCGAATCTGTAGCCATTTATTGTTCTATGGCACCTTTGCTCAGGACGTGGGACAACTGTCACCTATCTTCTATATGTTTGTAGAACGAGAACGAATCTTCAATATAATTGAATCCATCTGCGGTGCTCGAATGCACCCCGGATGGTTTCGAATCGGTGGCGTCGCACAGGATCTGCCGAACGGATGGGAAAAGCGTATTCAAGAACTGTTGGATTTTATGCCCGCAAGACTCGATGAATACGACAGCATGGTGATGAATAACGGCATTCTCAAGCGGCGCACGCAAGGAGTCGGTGTGTATGATACTCAGGAAGCATTTAATTGGGGCGTAACCGGCGCCGGGCTGCGCGCAACCGGTTTAGAGTGGGACTATCGCAAACAGCGACCCTACAGTGGTTATGAAAATTTGGAATTCGATGTTCCCATAGCGGTCAACGGTGACTGCTATGATCGCTGCGCCATACGAGTTGAAGAGATGCGGCAGAGTCTGCGGATCATCAAACAGTGTATGGATAATATGCCCTCGGGGCATTACAAGTCGGACCATCCACTGACAACACCACCACGAAAAGAAAAGACCATGCAGGACATCGAAACCCTGATCAATCATTTCCTGAGCGTTAGCTGGGGTCCAGTTATACCGCCAAATGAGGTGACTGTGGGTATTGAGGCAACCAAGGGTATAAATAGTTATTACCTGATCAGCGATGGTAGCAGCACATCTTATCGGACGCGGATACGCACTCCGTCTTTTGCGCACCTGCAGATGATTCCAGAAATTTCCAGGGGCTTTATGGTCTCGGACCTGATCGCAATAATCGCCAGTATAGATTTCGTCATGGCGGATGTGGACCGGTGATTGATATAAGAAAATCTGACTCTGGATTACAGAGTTATGTGACATATGAGTTCGACAAAAATCAGATAAACAAAGAGTAGCAGCGATACAATAATGAGCAAGGAAGTAATAGCAAGCACAGCCACAAAGCCGCGTAAACTTTCCGCAGAAGAAATTGCGGAAATCGAACACGAGATGACTCTGTATCCTGATAAGAAGGCAGTTGGGCTAGAGGCTTTGAAGATTGTGCAAAAACATCAAGGCTGGGTGTCTGACGAATCCTTATTGGGAATTTCAAAATATCTGGAAATTCCTGCGGCTGATTTAGAGGGAGTGGCAACCTTCTTCAATTTGGTTTATCGACAGCCGGTTGGTAAGAACGTAATTTTATTTTGCGATAGTGTCAGTTGTTGGATCATGGGTTGTGAGAACATCAAGGCACATATCAAGGACAAATTAGATATTGATTACGGTGAGACAAGTAAGGACGGTGACTTTACTCTGATCCCGGTACCTTGTTTGGGAGATTGCGACAGGGCGCCTGTGATGATGGTCGGGCCTGATTTGCACAGGAATCTGACGCCGGAGAAAATCAATACAATAATTTCAGACTACAGCAGTAAATAGAATTGAGCGGAAACTAAAGTGGTAACAAAGCCTTTAACCAAGAATATCGATATGTCCCGTCCACCGCTGGATATAGCGGCCTATGAAGCGAATGAGGGCTATCGAAGCTTGCACGCAATAGCGAAGGGTTTGAATCCCGAGGATGTATTGCAGCTGGTGAAAGATTCAGGGCTGAAAGGTAGAGGCGGCGCAGGCTTTCCAACCGGACTGAAGTGGAGCTTTGTGCCCATGGGAGAAAATTCTCCCACGCAAAAGTATTTAGTGGTCAATGCTGATGAGATGGAACCGGGGACTTTCAAAGACAGATTACTGATGGAAGGGGATCCACATCTATTAATAGAAGGCATGATTATAGCCGCCTACACGATTCAGGCGAGTAAGGCCTATATTTTCTTGCGTGGTGAATACACCGTCTCCGAGCAGGTCTTACGCAAGGCGATAAAGCAGGCAAAGGAAAAAGGTTACCTGGGTAAGAATATCCTGGGCACTGGTTTCGACCTGGACATTATTATGCATACCAGTGCCGGACGCTATATATGTGGGGAAGAGACCGCCTTGCTTAACGCATTGGAAGGCAAGCGGGCCAACCCTAGAGCCAAACCACCGTTTCCTCAGGTGAGTGGGCTTTGGGGAAAACCTACCATAGTGAATAACGTAGAAACGATTTGTAATTTACCTGGAATACTTAGCTACGGTGTCGATTGGTATCACGGGCTAACCAATGGCAATGATCACGGCACAAAGTTGTTTGGTGTGAGCGGCAAAGTCAAAACACCTGGGTGTTGGGAGTTACCGCTGGGATTGCCAATACGAGAATTACTGGAAAACTATGCCGGCGGCATGCAAGACGGACTGGAATTACGCGGGTTTCTTCCAGGGGGCGGTTCAACGGATTTTATGCTGCCGGAACATCTCGATATCACTCTAGATTATGATGAGATAGCGAAAGTGGGTAGCAGACTGGCCACGGGAACCATGATTATTTTGGATGATAAGACCTGTCCAGTTGGGATGGTGGGCAATCTGATGAAATTCTTTGCGCATGAATCTTGTGGTTTTTGTACACCTTGTCGTGATGGCCTGCCTTGGGTCGATGAAATATTTCGAGAATTTGAGGGTGGGCGAGGAACTGAAAAGGATCTACAGGTTTTACACGATCATGTCACTTACTTAGGGCCAGGTCGAACATTTTGTGCGCTAGCCCCGGGAGCTACGGCCCCGCTGGGAAGTGGCTTAAAGCATTTTAAAGAAGATTTCGATAGACATGTTAAGGATCAACGCTGTAGCTATAAACACTAAGAAATTAGATGCTTAAGCGAGGCAGAGATTGGAGTTTTAGATGGCTAAAATTGTTATTGATGGGGTGACTTACGAAGTAAATCCCAATAACAATCTGCTGCAGGAATGCCTGTCGCAGGGGTTGGACCTGCCTTACTTTTGTTGGCATCCGTGCATGGGCTCGGTTGGTGCCTGTCGCCAGTGTGCGGTAAAACAGTACCGTGACGAGGACGACAAAGACGGCATGCTGGTTATGGCCTGTATGACTCCAGCTAGCGACGGGACGATCATCTCGATTGAAGATGAGGGAGCTAAATCCTTTCGCTCTGAAGTCATCGAAAGTTTAATGATAAGCCATCCTCATGACTGTCCAGTCTGTGAAGAAGGGGGCGAATGCCACCTGCAAGACATGACGCAGATGTCCGGCCACAATTACCGGCGTTACGATAAGAAGAAGGTGACTCACCGTAATCAATATCTCGGGCCTTTTATCAGCCACGAGATGAATCGCTGCATTGCTTGCTACCGATGTGTGCGTTACTACGATAATTATGCCGGCGGCACTGATCTTTCTGTTCAGGCATCTCATCATCATGTTTACTTTGGGCGACACGAAGAAGGAACTCTGGAGAGTGAATTCAGTGGCAATCTGGTAGAGGTTTGCCCAACGGGGGTGTTCACAGACAAGGTTTTTAGCGAGCACTATAGTCGTAAGTGGGATTTACAAACGGCACCTTCGGTTTGTGTTGGCTGTTCCGTGGGTTGTAATACTGCTCCCGGAGAGCGTTACGGTAGTTTAAGACGAATCGTTAATCGTTATAACAGCGAGGTCAATGGTTACTTTCTTTGTGATCGAGGTCGATTTGGCTTCGATTTTGTTAACAGTGAGGAACGTCTGCTCGAACCCATCCAGCGCAAGCAAGGGAAGGCAGAGCTATTAACTGCTGCGCAGATAGAAGTCAGTATACAGCAATTCTCCAGTGCCGAAACCATAGGAATAGGTTCTCCCCGTGCTAGCAATGAATCAAACTTCGCCCTGCGTTGTCTGGTAGGAGATGATAATTTTTACGCGGGTTGTTCGGATGCAGAATACGAATCTCTGGGGGTGATATTAGCACTTGCAGCTGATGCAGCGTTTCATAGCCCCAGCGTGCGCGAAATAGAGCAGGCCGATGCGGTTCTTATTCTAGGAGAAGATGTTACCAATATAGCCCCTCGCATTGCTCTGGCCTTGCGTCAATCCGTGCGTAATAAGGCAAAGGAACTCGCCGACGAGAATAGAATCCCGCAATGGCAGGACGCGGCGGTGCGTGAACTGGCGCAGCATGAACGCAGTCCGCTGAGTATTCTCAGTCCGGCGGTAAGTCGACTCGACGATGTCGCATCAGAGCGCATTATTGACTCACTGCCGAATTTGATTGCGTTTGGGCATCAGATCGCGAATAAAATTTCAGACTCAGCAGCGACGGCGGTTTCCGCATCATCTGAGCATGACGATACCTTGGCGTTGATCGCCCAGCAATTACTGAGGGCAAAACGACCACTGATTATTGCCGGCAATAGTAATGGTGGAGAACTCATCAAAGCAGCAGCAAATATTGCTAAAGCCTTACAAGAAAAGAATGATGACGCTGGCATTGACCTTTGCCTCTTGGTTCCTGAAGTAAATAGTTTGGGCATGGGCATGTTGGTTGATCCGGCGAACAAGCTTGGTGCTGCTCTGGCAAGGCTACAAGATGGCGATGCCAAACGATTGATAGTTCTGGAAAATGACTTGTATAGAAGAGCCACGGCTACTGAAGTGGATGCAGCACTGGAAAAAGCTGAACAAATATTGGTGTTGGATCAATTGCCTACGCGAACAACTGCAAAAGCAGATATTGTTTTACCCGCAACTGCGTTCTCCGAGCACGAAGCGACCTACATAAATTATGAGGGAAGGGCGCAACTTAGTTTTCAAGTAAACAAGTGTCAAAAGATGGCGAAACCATCCTGGCGATGGCTAAACGCTGCCGAACATATCGATGATCTGGTACAGCGTTGCTGCAATGAAGCTAAGGGTTTTACTAAACTCAGTGAAGTTCTGCCTGCTGACAATCAGTTCGTAGCCGGCATGAAGGTGCCGCGCCAGTCCCATAGATACAGTGGTCGCACTGCAATGATAGCGAATATAAATGTGCATGAGCCGAAACAGATGGTAGACGACGAGTCCATCATGTCGTTTTCGATGGAAGGAGTCCCCTCACAGAAAGATTCCACTATCCTGGCTTCCTCCTGGGCACCGAAGTGGAATTCGAATCAATCTATTAGCAAGTTCCAGGATGAAGTGAACGGCGAGTTAAAACAGGGACACACAGGCATCTTGATGTTCGAGAAATCTACCTCCGTAGGTGCTTATTTTGAACCTCCAGTTAATAGCTTAACAGCCGCAGAAAAACAGTTGCATCTGGCCTTCGGCTTCCAAATTTTTGGCAGTGATGAATTGAGTGCACGTTGCAAGCCGATACAGGCACGGATGACCGATGCCTATGTAGGTATTTCACCAGAAGATGCCCAGAGTCGAAACCTGGTGCAGGGTGACACGGTGACGATTAGCGGCACCGATAGCAATGTGACGGTGTGTATACGCACTGGAATTAAAACTGGCACAGCATTGTTGTACTGTGGTGAGGGTAGTTTGAATCCTGCGGAATTTTCAGAATTTATAGAAATAGAAAAGTGCGAAAAGCAATCTGCAAGCCTGGGTATGCGCAATCTAATTCTTAGTGATTTACAGGACGAGGATAAAAGCTCATGACTTTCGAAGTCGGGTCCGGCCTGAGCATAGCGGTGATTTTAACAACGGTGATTGTTGTTGCCGCGATGCTTATATGGGTGGAACGCCGATTGCTGGGTTTTTGGCAGGATAGACTCGGCCCAAATCGCGTTGGCTACTTTGGATTGCTGCAAGTAGTTGCGGATATGATCAAAATATTCACAAAAGAAGATTGGATTCCCCCGTTCGCCGACAAATTTAGTTTTGTATTGGCACCGGCCATTATCATGTCGGTGATCTTGCTCAGTTTTAGCGTTGTCCCATTTGCACCCGGCGTGGGCGTCGTTGATTCCAATATCGGTGTGTTATTCGTTCTCGCCATGGCTTCATTGGGTGCCTACAGTGTAATGCTGGCTGGACTGTCTTCGGACAACAAATATGCGTTGTTAGGCGCCCTGCGTGCCGCGGCGCAAATGGTTAGCTATGAAGTCTTCATGGGGATTTCGATTCTCGGTGTGGTGGCTCTTTCCGGCAGTTTTAATCTTCGTGAGATTGTTCTGGCACAGACCGATGGCTGGTATATCATTCCGCAGTTTATCGGTTTCGTCATATTTCTAATTGCCGGTGTCGCCGAAAGTCATCGCTTGCCGTTTGACATTCCAGAAGCGGAACAGGAAATTTGTGCCGGCTATCATACTGAATATTCCGGTATGAAGTTTGGCATGTTCTTCGTTGGTGAATATTTAGGACTGGTCCTGATATCGTCTCTCATTACAGTGCTATTCTTCGGTGGCTGGCTGGGACCGTCGTTTCTACCTCCGATTATCTGGTTTGTCTTGAAAGCTTCGGCTTTTATCGCGTTCTTTATTCTAATGCGTGCAGCCTTGCCGCGACCACGCTATGACCAACTAATGACCTATGGCTGGTTGTTTTTATTGCCGGTTTCATTAGTGAACTTGTTAGTAACCGGCGTGATTATTTTGAGCACACAGTAATGTTGCAGCTTCCTGGAGAAATTTATGCTCACTCTGGTTAAAGACACCCTGACAAGTCAGGTGGTTACTCTTTGGCGAGTGTTTGCTCATCTATGGGTTAAGGCGGATACCGTCGAATACCCGGATGTGCAGCCGTATATGTTTCCTCGTTGGCGCGGTCGTATCATTCTTAGTCGAGACCCGGACGGCGAAGAACGTTGTGTAGCTTGTAATCTATGTGCAGTGGCTTGCCCGGTTGATTGCATCGCCTTGCAGAAAACAGAAGATGAAGAAGGGCGTTGGTATCCTGAATTTTTCCGAATTAATTTTTCTCGTTGCATCATGTGCGGATTCTGTGAGGAAGCCTGCCCAACGAATGCTATCCAACTCACCCCCGATTTCGAGATGGCAGAGTATGTTCGTCAGGATATGGTGTGGGAAAAAGAAGATCTATTGATTGACGGTACCGGTAAATACCACGATTACAATTTCTATCGCGTCGCCGGGAAGAAGATAGGCGGTAAAGACAAGGGCGAAGCTCAGAACGAGGCTGTTCCGGTAAATGTGAGGAGTCTACTGCCGTGATTATGCTTTTCTACATCGCCGCCGCAGTGGCAGTTATTTCAACAGTAGCTGTGATTCTGCAAACAAATATTGTACACGCGCTAATCTACCTGATTCTGTCATTGCTGGCGGTAGCTGTAGTTTTCTATGTGCTAGGTGCGCCCTTCGCAGCGGTGCTGGAAGCCATAGTCTACGCAGGCGCAATAATGGTGCTGTTCCTGTTTGTCATAATGATGCTGAACATGGGGCAACAAAGCCTGGATCAAGAACGCAGTTGGATGGGGCCAAGAGTATGGATCGTGCCTTCCATTCTGGCCGCAGTACTGTTAGCACAACTGCTGACCGTGATGAGTCAATATAACTACGAATTAAGTCCTACAAAAGTCGATGTGATGGAAGTGAGTGCCTTGTTATTTGGGCCCTATGTGCTGGCGGTTGAGCTGGCCTCCATCTTGTTGTTGGCAGGTCTGGTGGCTGCCTACCATTTGGCGAAGAAATAGAGTAGCAAGCAGAAATATAAAGCAGTACAAGCGTTGACGATGATCACTATAAAGAAACAGGCAAGCCGAGGAAGACGATGCAATCAATACCGATAGAACATGGATTGATTCTGGCCGGCATTTTATTTGTGCTGGGCCTGGTTGGTGTTCTAACCAGACGTAATATCGTGTTCGTTTTGATGTCGTTGGAGATAATGCTGAATGCCAGCGGGCTGGCGTTTATCGTTGCCGCCTCTCGTTGGGGGCATGCAGACGGCCAGGTAATGTTTCTAATGATCCTAACTCTGGCCGCAGCCGAAGTGGCCGTAGGCTTGGGACTGATAATTCAGATGTATAGACGATTTCATACCGTTGATATCAACGTATTAAGTCAGATGAAGGGCTAAAGGCAAGGTTAGCGTGCGCGAATTAATTTGGCTATTACCTACATTTCCATTACTGGGCTTTCTTAGTCTGGTTCTAACTAGTGGGAATCTGCCCAAAAGAATAGTGGCTTTCATTGGGGCAGGCTCGATCGGCCTGTCGTTTCTGACGGCTGCGATTATTGCCATGCAGTTTATCGGATCTGGCGAAGAATATTATGTACTCGAAGTTTGGACCTGGATGTCGGTTGGAAATTTCAACCCGGGATTCAGTTTTTACCTGGACGGCCTTTCCCTGGTTATGATGCTAATCATTACCGGAGTAGGGTTTCTGATTCATCTCTATTCCACCGGCTTCATGTTGGATGATCCCAGCTACAGTCGCTTCTTCTCCTATATGAATTTGTTTGTCGCATCGATGCTGATGTTAGTGCTGGCTGATAACATGGTACTGCTGTATCTGGGCTGGGAAGGGGTTGGACTATGCAGCTATCTGTTGATCGGATTCTGGTATGAAAAGCCAGAAAACGGTTACGCCGCGCGCAAGGCGTTTGTCACCACCAGGGTCGGCGATACCTCCATGGCGATTGGCCTGTTCTTGTTATTTGCCCAACTGGGCACTCTTAATATTCAAGACATGTTGCACGCTGCGCAGAGCCAGTGGGCAGTCGGTTCAGGGCTTGCCATTGCTGCTTCGCTATTATTGCTGGGCGGCGCTGTGGGAAAATCCGCGCAACTACCACTACAGACCTGGCTACCCGATGCCATGGCCGGTCCGACTCCAATCAGCGCATTAATTCACGCCGCAACAATGGTTACAGCCGGCGTCTATCTAATTGCCAGAACCCATGTGCTATTCGAGCTAGCGCCCAACGTGCAGTTACTGGTTGCCTGGATTGGCTTGATTACTTTGCTGATGGCTGGTTTCACGGCTATGACTCAGCACGATATCAAACGCATATTGGCTTACTCAACGGTGAGTCAGATTGGTTATATGTTCCTCGGTTTGGGAGTAGGTGCATATTCTGCGTCGGTGTTTCATTTAATGACCCATGCATTCTTCAAGGCGCTTCTATTCCTCGCGGCCGGAACAATAATTCTCAGCCTTCACCACGAGCATGATATTTTCAAGATGGGTGGCAAGCGTAAGCAACTACCCATTGCATTTGCTTCTTTTTTAATCGGTAGTCTTGCGCTAGCGGCGTTCCCGTTTACCTCCGGCTATTTCAGTAAGGATGAAATTCTGATAGCGGCGCTGGAGATGGAAGGGCCTGGTTTACTACTTTGGATAGGTGGTGTGATAGGCGCCTTCTTTACCGGCATCTACAGTTTTAGATTGGTGTTTGTAGTGTTCTTCGGCGAAAGCAAGGGGCATCACGAGGAAAAAGAAGTAGCTGGCTTTAGTATGGCCGCGCCACTTTTTATATTGATGTTTCTGGCATTCTTCGGCGGCTGGGTCAATATTCCGGTAGACGCAGTATTCAGTCATGGTGAGGTACCTGAAGAACATCACATCAGTTTGCTGATGCACGGAATCATGATTGCAGTTCCGCTTCTTGGAATAGGGGTGAGTTATCTATTCTTTATGTCAAAGACTTTTTCTGTAGACAAATTGATGGACAACCCTTTAGCTGCCTCTTTGCACCGATTTTGGTTCAGTGGCTGGGGTATGGACGCGCTCTATAATTTTTTGTTTATCCAACCATTTCTATTTCTGGCACGCATCAATAAGCAGGATTTTGTTGATGCCGCTTATGCCCTGATCGTGGAAATTACTCGAACAGCCCACGGCATGATAGCGAAAACACAAACCGGCCAACTGCGCTGGTATGCGCTCAGCATCGCCGGCAGTGTGGTGATCATAATTACTTTGGGAGTGCTGCTGTGATTCTGGTTGTACTCATCAGTATATTATTTTTAGGCGGCGTGCTGGCCTGGCTTTCTGAAGGCCTGGATGCAAGGTTTCCGCGCGTGGTTGCGCTAGCAGCAGTAGTGATTGATTTGTTACTGATGTTGACGCTTGTAGGTGCAGAGGCAGGAGATTCAAGTTGGATTGTTTCGCTCAATGCACAGTGGATGCCGCGGTTCGGTGTGTCATTCCATCTGGCAGCCGATGGATTGAGCGTGTTGATGATGCTGTTAACCGCATTCCTTGGCGCGATTGCAATAGGTGCAGCCTGGAGTGAGATTACCGAGCGGGCCGGCTTCTTCTATTTTAATTTGCTGTGGACCTTGGCTGGAGTGATCGGTGTGTTCACCGCCCTGGACTTGTTTTTGTTCTTCTTCTTTTGGGAAGTGATGCTGATTCCCATGTACTTCATCATTGCCATATGGGGGCATGAAAACAAGAACTACGCCGCCATGAAATTTTTCATCTTCACCCAGGTCACCGGCATGTTAATGCTGGTCTCCATATTGGTGTTGGCCTATTTTCACTATGTGCAATTTGGTTGGTTCAGCTTTGATTACTTTGATCTGCTAAAGGTCAATACCAGTAGCAGTATAGAAATGTGGATCATGTTGGGCTTCTTCGTGGCATTTAGCACCAAGTTACCCAGCTTTCCATTTCATTCGTGGTTGCCCGATGCTCATAGTCAGGCACCGACCGCGGGTAGTGTCATATTAGCCGGCGTGCTGCTCAAGACCGGCGCTTACGGTCTGATTCGCTTCGCCATTCCACTGTTTCCTGCAGCATCGCAGCAGTTCGCTCCAGTGGCCATGACCCTGGCAGTGATCAGCATTCTTTACTGCGCCAAGGTGGCCTTTGCACAAACCGATATAAAACGACTTATAGCCTATACCAGTGTTAGTCATATGGGCTTTGTGTTATTAGGAATTTATGCCTGGAATGAGCAAGCATTGCAGGGTGCAGTAATGACCATGTTGGCCCACGGCTTAAGCGCGGCTGCATTGTTTATGTTAGCGGGTGGCTTGCAACATCGCATACACACTAGAAATATGGACGACATGGGCGGGTTCTGGGCGAAGGTGCCGCGTATGTCTTTTGTCGCCTTGTTTTTCTCAATTGCAGCTTTAGGCATGCCTGGTTTGGGTAATTTTGTTGGCGAATTCCTGGCGCTGCTGGGTGCTTTTAAAACCAATATTACCTTAACTGTGTTCGCGGCTTTCGGACTAATCTTCGCGTCGGTGTATTCACTGTGGGTTATTCAAAAGGTTTTCCATGGCGCCTATCGAAATACCGATTTCGATGACAGCCATTTAAGCGATCTTAGTCGGCGAGAGATGTTCTATTTTGGCGCGATGATGTTCGGTCTGGTATGGATGGGCATGTATCCACAAAGCTTCCTTGACCTTTCGGCGGAAACTTTAGGGCTTTTATTGAATGAAACCGACCCTGTAGTTTCTGCAGTGGTGCGCTGAGTAATGTCTATGACTTTTGACGATTTATTACCTCTAATGCCGTTATTAATAGTGACGGCGACTTCAGTATTGACCATGCTGATGATCGGTATTCGTCGTAGTTATCTAACTACTGGGACCATAACTATCGCCGGTCTGTTAGCGGCGACTATTGTTGCGGCGTTGATGATGGATTGGACTAACCAGCAGATTACGCCACTGCTAATCATAGATCAGTACAGTCTGCTGTTTACCGTCGTGGTGTGCTCGGCGGCCATGTTTATAGCCATATTGAGTTTTCCCTATTTTTTCGAATTGGACGATCATAGGGAAGAATTTTATTTGCTTCTGAGCATAGCGACTATAGGCGCTATCGTGATGGTGAGTAGCAACCATTTTGTCAGTGCGATATTGGGTTTGGAAACCCTGAGCATGTCCCTGTATGGGATGGTGGCTTATCCGCTTCATAGCAAACACTCGGCAAAATACCCACTCGAAGCTTCGGTAAAATATTTGGTATTGTCTGCGGCAGCATCAGGATTCATATTATTCGGTATGGCATTGGTTTATGCGCAAACCGGAACCCTGTCATTCGCCAGCTTGGTAGAACTACCAGGCGCTGAAAATTCACTGGGTGAAAATTACTCCGTCATAGCCTTGCTGATGATTACGGCTGGCATGGCGTTTAAGTTGTCCTTAGCCCCATTTCACATGTGGACACCAGATGTCTACGAGGGCTCTCCAATGCCGGCAACTACTTATCTGGCGACTATCGGCAAGGCCGCCATGTTTGTTGTGCTATTACGTTTTATAGAAATCACTGAAGCACTGAGCTTTGAATCTATTGTCACTGTGCTGACATTGATCGCGACGGCATCTATTTTGGCTGGCAACCTATTGGCGCTATTGCAGGACAATTTGAAGCGAATCTTGGCCTATTCATCCATTGCCCACATGGGATATTTGCTAATAGCGATAATCGCCAGCCACTACGCTACAGGCACTATCGGTATCGAAGCGGTTACTTTCTATCTAATTGCTTATGTGATTATGTCTCTGGGTGCCTTCGGTGTGGCGTCGGTGATTTCTTGCAGCGAAAAAGAATTTGATGCAGTTAGTGATTATCGAGGTCTGTTTTGGCGAAACCCGTGGTTGTCCTGCATTTTTATTGCAATGCTGCTGTCACTTGCAGGCATTCCGCTTACCGTAGGCTTTATTGGTAAATTTTACATTTTCCTCAGCGGTGTAGAGTCGGGGCTGTGGATGCTATTGGCGGTATTGGTGCTGGGTAGTGGCATCGGTCTCTATTATTACTTGCGTATCGTCTACAGAATGCTTATGCCAGAACGAGAAACTATGGCGTATCGAATTGGCGGAGTGGAAAGCGTTAGTTCCTATGGAGTATTGGCAATTTTGCTAATTTTACTCCTGTTATTCGGAGTCTATCCTGCGCCAATTATGTCCATAGTTGCTACTGCCTCTTCATTTATTTAGACAGCAGTCTGTTCTGGTGCAGTTGCTCTTGCCTGATCTGTTCATTCATCACTGCGTTATTTTTCCTGCATGAGAATTCAATTATTCCAATACATTCGCGCTAAACAGATGGCGCTGCTTTGCCTCTTGTTGTTGGTCTTGAGTGTATTGAACTGGTACAGCGGTGACGGGCTGATTGCTGCTCGGCAGGAATTTGATCGACACAATTTGTATCAGTTTTTCGAGCAGGAAAGTTTTGATAACGACGTGGTATTGGATACCTACTTACTGCCAGCTAGTGGACAGCATGAAAGACTCAGCAATCTGCAACTGCTTAATTTGAAGCGTGATCGCTTTGCCTACATTGCAAGGAAGAACGGAAAAGCAATTGCGATCGCCGTTCCGGCAACCGCAGAGGATGGATTCAACGGCACTATCGATTTACTGGTCTCGGTAGATATGTACGGCCGTATCGGCGCAGCGCGTGTGGTTCAGGATATTAGCTCGAATCAATTATATGGCGTGGTAGATGTAATCGAGTCAAGCTGGATGAAGGAGTTCACTGGAAATAGTATGCGTGACATATTACGTCTTGGCTGGCAGACAATTTCAGCGGAGAATGAGTACGACCAATTTGTCGGCGCTTCCGTCACGCCGAAATCTGTTGCCAACCAGATATATGATGCGCTGGTTTTCTTTCAATCTAATCGAATTGAATTGATGAGAGGAAATAGTCATGAGTTTTAAAGATCATTTCTCGGGGCATGCAGCAAGCTATGCCGATGCCCGGCCGAGTTATCCAGATGAATTATTTAGTTTTTTGCGTGCCCAATGCGCCGCTCATGATCTTGTTTGGGACTGTGCCACTGGCAATGGCCAGGCCGCAGTTTCACTTGCTGCAATTTTTAAGCATGTCGTCGCTACCGATGCCAGCGGCGAGCAAATTCAACAGGCCCGTCAATTGCCCAATATCGAATACCGTCAGGTGGCTGCAGAGACAGTTTTTCTGGAGCCAGAGTCTTGTAACCTGGTGACAGTGGCTCAGGCTCTGCATTGGTTTGATACAGATGCTTTCTTTGCTAATGTCGCACACTGCTTAAAGCCGGGCGGGGTGATCGCAGCCTGGTGCTATGGTCCGCATCAGATTAACGATGACGTAGACAAACTAGTACATAGGCTCTATGAAGATGTATTGGGAGACTATTGGCCACCGGAAAGGCGGCTGGTGGAGAGGCAGTATCGCGATATCCAGTTTCCTTTCGATACTTGTTTCGAGCAGCAATTCCAGATGTCGCGACAATGGAATTTACAGCAATTATGTAACTATATTACGTCGTGGTCGGCGTTGCAGCGGTACATGGCTGCGCAGGGGGATAACCCTCTGCACTTGATTTACGATGAGCTTGTTGCCGCTTGGGGGGGCGATTCCGGTGTGGCGATTGAGCTAAGTTGGCCACTAATTGTAAAACTCGCGAAGAAGTAAGAGTAGTTTATGTAGCTGCCCCGTGATTATTGACTCTGCGCAATTTCAAGAATTGAGCTACCTTGGTATTAAGACTCAATCAGACTATCATTGGCAGCCTGACAAAGGCTGTTTGGAATTGTAATGTCATCAAGTAAAATATCGGTAATTGGCGGTGGCAGCTTCGGTACCGTAATAGCCAATATAACAGCTGAAAATGGTCATGATGTAAGCTTCTGGATGCGTAGCGAGCCACAGGCCGAAGAATTAAACAGGCTGCACGAAAATCGCCACTATTTACCCGGTTACCAGCTCAGTGAGAGAATCTCCGCAACCCACGATATGGCCGCCGCTGTTCGAGATAGCGTGCTGATTTTCGTGGCGGTACCGAGTAGCTCTTTCCGCCAGGTTGTGCGAGACATGGTTAAGCACATATCTTCCGATGCAGTGCTGGTTAGTACTACCAAGGGTATCGAAAGTGGTAGCTTCAACTTAATGAGTCAGATACTGAGTCAGGAAGCTCCCTGGGCCAAAGTAGGCGTGTTGAGCGGCCCAAACCTGGCTAAGGAAATAGCCGCAAAAGACCTCACTGGTACCGTGATTGCAAGCCCGGATGAAGGAGTGAGGGAGCTGGTGAAGAGCGCACTCAAGTCCAAGTTCTTTAGAGTGTATGCCAACAACGATATGTTTGGTGTAGAGCTGGGAGGTTCGCTAAAAAATATTTACGCGATAATAGCGGGAATAGCAGCAGCACTAGGTATGGGGCATAACACCAATAGTATGCTAGTAACCAGGGCGTTGACAGAGATGGCTAGATTCGGAAAAGAAATGGGTGCAGATCCAATGACGTTTCTAGGGCTGGCTGGAGTCGGTGATCTGGTAGTAACCTGCTCGACGCCTCTTAGTCGGAATTATAGAATTGGCTTGGCATTAGGAAAAGGTACCCCATTGCAGCAGGCGATCACGGAGCTGGGGCAGGTGGCGGAAGGTGTTAATACGGTAAAATTGGTGAAGCAGAAGGCCGATGAACTTGGCGTCTACATGCCACTGGCTAATGGTTTATACAAAATTATTTATGAAAATGATTCCTTGCAGAATATAATTTCTTCATTGATGTTGAGTGAACAGGCGCTCGATGTCGAGTTCGCTGCTAATGAAGACAAAGTACTGGATTAGTTGGGCCTTACCGAAATATTAGTAATGAACTACTGGATTTGAGGGGTTAACCATGTCAGACGAATTAGAAGAGATTGTGGATAATATAAAGAAGTCCTCCGCATGGATTAGGGTCTTGTTTATGTTGGTCTTCGCAGCAGCTCTATATTTTATCATCCTGCCCCTTATATTGGTGCTAAGTATTGCGCAGGCCTTGTTCTCTATTCTCACCGGCGACAGCAATGCAAATTTGAGGTATTTTTCCGCTACTCTTGAATTGTATATTTCCCAAATTATAAATTTTCTTACTTATAATTCTGAGGAAAAACCTTTTCCATTCTCAGATTTCCCTGAAGTAGAAGACGGATCGCCTGCCAAGGAAAGAACAGAGCAGACGAACGGCCGAGCTGGCAGCAGGAATAATGGTTCTGGTGATTCCGGCGATGACACCACTGACAAGGTGGCGAGTGATAAAAGCACAGAGGCAAAGAAAAAACCTGCCGTGAAGAAGGCGGCAAGCAAGAAAAAACCGATCAAGAAAACTGTTGCGAAAAAAGAAGCTGCGAGCAAGGGCTCAGAATCGGGTTCGGCAAGTAAAACCTAGTTGGACCCTGTTACTGTCTTCTGGCAATTGATTGCAGCGGCTCAGATCAGCTTATTTTCCAATGAACTGCTTCGGAATAATGTTAGGCGGACTACAAAATTAGGCAAGAAGCGTTCAGGAAAGAGCTGTTAATGGGGAAGATACGGAAGAATGTTGATATATTTGATACGTCATGGGATTGCTGAAGCAAAGGCGGAGTCAGATGCTGCTCGTGAACTCACTCGCGAGGGGATAGCGCAGACTCGTTCAATGGTTGAAAAATTTAGGATGTACTGCCCAACCTTGGACTTGGCGATAATCAGTCCTTATCAGAGAGCCAGACAAACAGCTTCATGTTTACGTACCTTGTTTCCAACCACGAAATTCGACGTCAATCCAAGCATTACCCCTGATGGTGATGTCTACGCTACACTAGATGCCATAGAAAACTTTGATGTGCAACATTTGTTAATAGTAAGTCACAATCCTTTGTTGTCGAACTTGTTGTCGGTGATGGTGGATGGAACCTTGGGGTCGAATAGAAATATTGGTAATAGCACCCTGATTTGTGTTTCTATGGACTTTGTAGCACCGGGTTGCGGTGAAATTTTATATACCTTGGAGCCATGATTCTAAATTTTCGCGATTCATTCATTTACCTGAGATTGCTGCCATTGCTTGCCCTGATTGCGGCTGGCAACGCTTACTCTCAGCCCGAGGACCCTGCGACAGGATTTGCCGACCATTCCTTGCTTGCTGGTTTTTCTGACTCGGAAATCACCGCTCGCCTGCTTGCTAGAGATATCAACTACACCATAGTGTTGGGCGGCTTGCAGCGAACACGCGGTGAGGTCATCCCTGAAAACTCTGAAAGGCTTCGGGGTGATGTCACAAAAATAACCTACGAAGTATCGCAAGAATTTACCGCGGACGATGTCTATCAGTATTTTCGAGAACAATTAGAGAGTAGAAACTATTCTGAGTTGTTTAGCTGTGAAGGCCGAGCCTGTGGCAGTAGTAATTACTGGGCAAATGATATTTTTCGAAATCGAATCCTGTATGGCCCTGAACGAAATCAGTTTTATCTGGCGTTTCGAACCAACAGGGGCACAGAAACCGAGGTTTATTTTGCGCTTTATATAATCACCAGGGCTAATCGTAAAATTTATGCCCACGTGGAAATCGTTGAACCCGGTGGTACTCAGGAGCCTGAGCAGCAAGCGCCGCAAGTTATTTCCCGGCAGTTGGAAAGTGCTAATCCAGAGTCGTCTGGATCTGCTGATGCTGCGCTGCAAGCGGCTGATCTTATTCGGCAATTGCAACAACGGGGAAGCATTATTCTGCCGGATATAGGCTTTCAATCGGATAACCAGTTAGCTCAGAATACTGACTTATCCTTGATTGTTTCCCTATTGAATCTGGATCGATCTGTGTTGGTTTATCTGGTGTCTCATCTGAATGAAGAGTCGCAAGCTCTACAGATGCTAATGCAGCGCTCAAATACCAGAGCTAACACATTAAGGCAGGCATTAATCACTGAAGGTATAGAAGCGTCCAGGATAATTGCTGCAGGAGTAGGGCCGCTGGCGCCAAGTTGCGATGGCATTAATTGCGAGCAGCGTATCGAATTAGTGCTGCGTTAACATTGTAGCCTAATGCGCTGCTATTTATTTAGCAACGACAGAAATTCTGCGCGGGTACTTTGACTATTTCTAAAAGCACCCAACATGCATGATGTAGTCATGATCGAATTTTGTTTTTCCACTCCTCTCATCATCATGCACATATGTTGAGCTTCGATTATTACCGCAGCTCCGGCAGAATTCGTTTTCTCAACGATACAGTTAGCAATTTCATTCGTCAGGTTTTCTTGAATTTGTAGACGACGGGCAAACACGTCTACCAATCTGGCAATTTTGGAGAGCCCCAGGACTTTTCCCTTTGGTATGTAGGCAACATGGCACTTACCAATAAACGGTAACAAATGGTGTTCACACATCGAGTACAGCTCAATATTTTTGACAATAACCATTTCGTCCGTGTCTGATGGAAACAGCGCATCATTGATTACCTCGTCAATGTCCATGGAATAGCCCTGTGTCAAAAACTGCATGGCCTTCGCTGCTCTTTTAGGGGTGTCCACTAGTCCTGCGCGCTTGGGGTCCTCACCAATTTGATCAAGGATTTCCAGAAAAGCCTGTTCCATGTTTTTTTCACCGTTGCGTTAGATCGTTGAGTATGCCATCACTTTCCGCTGCCTGCAGTCACTGTACTGTCAGCATCCTTATAAGGGCGTGAGATTAGCACAAATTCCAAGTAGTTGATGGGTCACTACGTAAATTATCGCGCAGTAGATTACACTACCGACCAATATAGCGAAGAGACGTCCAAGGACCCTCTGATTAGGCGCAGACTTTCGAGCACGAAATGAAAATAAAGGATTACCTAAAGCAGACCGCTGAGCGCCTGGACAACTCGGCTCTTTGCTATGGTCACGGAACCAGTAACTCCTTAGATGAGGCGTTTTATATTGTTTATGGGGTTATGGGAATTAACTTTTCTGATACTCGCAGTGCTGAGCGTGTATTGAGCAGGCTGGAGATTTCCAAATTGGAAGAGTTGGTTCAGCGCAGAATCGAACTGCGCTTGCCCGCGGCCTATATTGTTGGTAAGGCCTGGTTTGCCGGTCATGAATTTTACTGTGATCAACGAGCACTGGTGCCAAGATCACCAATTGCAGAACTAATACTGGGTAATTTTCAGCCCTTCTTGGTCGAACCTGCGCGCAGAGTGCTCGATCTTTGCACCGGTGGTGGCAGTATCGGTATCGCGATAGCCTTACAGTGGCCTGAATGCGCGGTGGATTTAGTGGATATTTCGGAACAGGCACTGGCCCTGGCCATGCAAAACGTTGAGTTGCACGGCCTGCAGAATCGGGTGCGTTGTATACATAGCGACTTGTTCGCTGCGCTCGAGGCTAGATACGATCTAATTGTCGCCAACCCGCCCTATGTTTCCAGTGAGGAATATAAGGAATTACCCGCCGAGTTCAATCACGAACCCGCACTTGGGCTCATTAGTGCTGATGACGGACTGCAAATACCACTTCAAATTTTGCGTGAAGCGGTCGATTACCTATCTGCCTCAGGGCAATTGGTGATGGAAGTTGGCTATAGCGATGAAGCTCTGTCGCAGCGACTCAGTCAGCTGCCATTGCTATGGCTAGAGTTTGAACATGGCGGTGAAGGGGTGCTGGCACTGGGCGCACAGCAGCTAGAGCAGTACAGGGAACAGTTTAATTAGTGTACAATCTCGTGTTTTTCGGCCTTGTTTCCAGCAGATTTTAACTCCTCAGTTTGAGTATTCAAATGTCGGGCAATAGTTTCGGTAAATTGTTTACAGTAACCAGCTTTGGTGAAAGCCATGGGCCTGCACTCGGTTGCGTGGTAGATGGTTGCCCCCCGGGGATGGAACTCAGCGAAGAAGATATGCAGCGGGACCTGGATCGTCGCAAGCCTGGACAGAGTCGTTTTACCACACAGCGCCGAGAAGATGATGCGGTTAAGATCCTGTCCGGAGTGTTTGAAGGCAAGACTACCGGCACGCCCATAGGACTATTGATCGAGAATACCGACCAACGCTCCAAGGACTACAGCAAGATAAAAGACCAGTTTCGACCTGCCCATGCGGATTACACCTACTGGAAGAAATATGGCATTCGAGATTATCGTGGCGGTGGCAGAGCTTCCGCGCGGGAGACCGCTATGCGAGTTGCCGCCGGCGCTATTGCGAAGAAATACCTGGCTGCAAGCTGCGGCACCGAGATTAGGGCTTATCTAAGCCAGCTTGGCCCCATAGCTATTGATTCGGTGGACTATCAGGAAATCGAAAATAATCCGTTCTTTTGTCCCGATGCATCCAAAGTGGCAGAAATGGAAGCGTATATGGCGGCGCTTAGCAAGGAAGGGAATTCTATTGGCGCAAGAATCACAGTGTGTGCCAGCCGCGTCCCGGTAGGCTTGGGCGAGCCGATATTCGACCGCTTAGACGCAGATATAGCCAAGGCACTGATGAGTATTAATGCGGTAAAGGGCGTGGAAATCGGCGCCGGTTTCGACTCTGTAAGCCAGAAAGGCAGCGAGCATCGCGATGAAATCACGCCCGATGGCTTCCAAGGTAATAACGCCGGCGGTGTGCTAGGTGGTATTTCTAGCGGTCAGGACATAATTGCCAGCATTGCTTTAAAACCGACTTCGAGTATCCGACTACCTGGCAAATCGATTAATATTGCCGGCGAAGCAGATGAGGTGATTACCACCGGGCGGCATGATCCCTGTGTTGGTATTCGAGCTACACCCATAGCCGAGGCCATGCTCGCCCTGGTACTGATGGATCATTTGTTGCGGGATCGCGGCCAGATAGGAACAATGCGATCAGGATCCAAGACTCCAGTATAGAGATTGAGATTAGCTCAATTTCTAGAACTGCGACTAAAAGTGTAATTAATTAAATCAGTTACTTAGCTAGACTAATTAAAGATGAAAGTTAACTTGTTGTGAGATATAAAACCGGTGAGAAAAATGAGTAGTAAAACCCTGTATGACAAAATCTGGGATGCCCATCTGGTTACAGAAAGAGTGGACGGTACCGCCTTGATCTACATTGATAGGCACCTGATTCACGAGGTGACCTCGCCGCAGGCATTCGAAGGCCTGCGCCTTGCTAATCGGCTGCCCTGGAGGGCCGATGCTAACTTTGCGACCCCGGATCACAATATCCCCACCACCACAGAAGAACGTAAACAGGGACTAGAGGGTATCAAAGACGCAGTTTCAAAGATTCAGGTACGAACACTCGATGACAATTGCCGCGAATTCGGCATTTTTGAGCTGCAAATGAATGATGACAGGCAGGGCATCGTGCATGTAGTTGGGCCTGAGCAGGGCGCTACCCTGCCCGGCATGACTATAGTTTGCGGCGATTCACACACTTCCACCCATGGTGCCTTGGGCGCCCTGGCTCATGGCATAGGTACTTCAGAGGTTGAGCACGTGCTGGCAACTCAGTGCCTCATGCAAAAGAAGGCTAAGAACATGTTGGTGCGCGTAGATGGCCAGCTGCAAGGTGCTTGCACGGCAAAAGATATTGTATTGGCGATTATCGGCAAGATTGGCACTGCGGGCGGCACTGGTTACACCATTGAGTTTGGCGGCGATGCGATTATGGCGCTGTCCATAGAAGGTCGAATGACTGTCTGTAATATGGCTATCGAAGCCGGCGCCAGAGCCGGTTTGATTGCGGTGGATGAGCGCACTTTGGAATATATCAAAGGGAGGCCCTTCGCGCCTTCTGGAGAACTGTGGGAACAAGCCGCAGAGTCATGGCAAGGCTTGGTCAGTGATGCGGATGCCGAGTTCGATGCCGTAGTACAGTTACAGGCAGAGGATATTGAGCCGCAAGTTACCTGGGGTACTTCGCCGGAGATGGTGGCGCCGATATCGGGTCATGTGCCTGATCCCGCCGCGGAAACTGACGAAACCAAGCGCAGTAATATTCAACAGGCCTTGAAATACATGGGCTTGCAGGGCGGAACGGCGATTAAGGATATTAAATTGGATTGCATTTTTATCGGCTCCTGCACCAATTCTCGAATCGAGGATCTGCGTGCGGCGGCGCAGGTGGTAAAGGGCAAGAAGGTCGCATCCTCAGTAGAGGTAGCAATGGTTGTTCCAGGGTCTGGACTGGTTAAGAAACAGGCCGAGGCAGAGGGCCTGGACAAGATCTTTATTGCTGCGGGCCTGGAGTGGCGAGAGCCTGGATGTTCCATGTGCCTGGCGATGAACGCCGATCAGTTGGGAGAGGGCAAGCATTGTGCATCCACCTCAAATCGAAATTTTGAAGGTCGCCAGGGCTTCGGTGGACGGACCCATTTAGTCAGCCCGGCCATGGCCGCTGCGGCAGCCATACATGGCCACTTCGTCGATATAAGAGATTATAATTAACCGGGTTAAATCAGTGGATTAAGAGATAAACATGAACAAATTTATAGTTGAAGAGGGATTGGTATTGCCGCTAGATCGAGCCAATGTAGATACGGACTTCATTATCCCCAAGCAGTTCCTGAAATCCATAAAGCGAACTGGTTTCGGCGTTAATCTATTCGATGAGCACCGCTATCTGGACAAGGGTTTGCCAGACGCGGATAACAGCCAACGACCGCTAAACCCAGACTTCGTCCTAAATCAATCGAGATATCAGAGTGCGAAGATCTTGTTGGCCAGAGATAATTTCGGCTGCGGTTCGAGTCGCGAGCACGCACCTTGGGCGCTTGAAGACTATGGCTTTCGTGCTATTTTGGCACCGAGTTTTGCCGACATCTTCTTCAATAATTGTTTTAAGAACGGATTACTGCCGATAGTTTTGGATAAGGCAATCATTTCGGCGCTGTTTGCTGAAGTTGCAGCCAATGAAGGTTTCCAGTTGCAAGTGGACTTACAGCGGCAAGTAATTACCAAGCCGGATGGCTCAAGCATCCCATTCTCCGTTGATGAGTTCCGCAAACACTGTCTTCTTAACGGCCTCGATGATATCGGCCTCACACTTGAGGATGCCGATAGCATTACCGCCTTCGAACAACAGTGGCGTAAAGCCGCTCCCTGGTACTTCACGACGAGCACCGCGACGACGACCTAGCTCGCAGTCAAGCCTACACAGGTTTAGGAGCGGTCGGCATCGCTAGCCTGCGGTATTCCAAATTTAATATATTTCAAGAATTTAGAGAGAACAATGATGACTAACTACAACGTAGCAGTGGTAGGCGCTACCGGTGCGGTAGGGGAAACTCTGCTAAGCATACTGGAACAGCGTAATTTTCCTGTAGAGCAAATTTTTGCCCTGGCCAGCGAGAGATCCGCCGGCAGCACGGTGATGTTTAAGAATAAGCCAATCATGGTGACAAATCTGGCCGAATTTGACTTCAGTCAGACACAAATCGGACTGTTTTCAGCCGGGGGAAGCGTTTCCGCCGAATTTGCACCAAAGGCTGCTGCAGCCGGCTGTATCGTCATAGATAATACCTCGCATTTCCGCTACGACGACGATATTCCACTGGTGGTCCCCGAGGTAAATTCCCACGCTATAGCACAATACACCGAGCGAAATATCATAGCGAACCCGAATTGCTCTACCATTCAGATGTTGGTAGCTCTGAAGCCAATCCACGATGCCGTGGGCATCAAGCGAATTTCCGTGGCTACTTACCAGGCGGTTTCGGGTACTGGCAAGAGTGCAGTTAATGAATTGGCGAAGCAAACCGGCGAACTACTCAATGGCCGCGACGCTGAATGCAAGGTATATCCCCGGCAAATCGCCTTTAACGCGCTGCCGCAGATCGATGTCTTTCTGGATAATGGTTATACCAAGGAAGAAATGAAGATGGTCTGGGAGACGCAGAAGATATTTGAAGACGATAGTATTCAGGTGAGTGCCACTTGCGTGCGAATACCGGTGTTTTATGGACACTCCGAAGCCGTCCAGATCGAAACCCATAAACCGATAAGTGAGCAAGAAGTAAGAGATTTATTGACAAATGCAGCCGGTGTGACGGTAATCGATGAGCGCATGGACGGGGGTTATCCAACTGCTGTTCATGATTCTGCGGGCCAGGACTCAGTTTTTGTAGGTAGAATCCGCCAGGATATCTCGTTTGCGAATGGTTTAAATCTGTGGGTGGTTGCCGATAACGTGCGAAAGGGGGCGGCTCTCAACTCAGTTCAGATAGCCGAAGAGTTGATAAAAAGCTATTTATAATGAATACTTGCACGCTGTAGTGAAGAAACATTCTTAATATGTTTGTAGCATCGACAGTAGTGTTTACTAACCGGTTAAGCTGATTAAGAGAGTTATTGAAGGTGCTGGGATTGTTCTAATACAGCAATAGCCAGCAACCTGTTGAGAGAAAAAGGGACTATGCTACGTAAACTCGTCGTCATTCTGACCATGCTGCTATGCAGTATGGCGACACAGCTGTATGCCTTAGGGCTCGGCGCGGTTACTGTTGAGTCTACGCTTAATCAGCCGCTCCGAGTAAGGATCGAGCTACTCCAGCTTGGTGACACGCGTTTGCAGGACGTTCGTGTGCAAATGGCGTCTACCGATGACTTTCAACGTCTTGAGATTGAACGCGTTAGTTTTTTGTCGAATGTACGATTCAGCGTTGAGTCTGGCCCGCAAGGCAACGTTGTCATTCTCACTACAAATCAGGTTGTTCGCGAACCCTACCTAAGTTTCGTTCTGGATACTCGCTGGCCCAGTGGCCGTTTGCTGAGTAAGCACACCATTCTTTTGGACCTGCCTGTTTTCAACGATCAGCGAAGCGTTACAGAGCTCAGACAACCTATAAGTCCAATTCTGCAGCAACCTTCGGGCAATCAGCCCGCTACACAACCATTCGTCGAGGCCGCGACCACGCCAACGCTGGTGACACCGAGCTCTACAAGCTCAGCCGCAAATATACAGCCGGAACAGATTGCGCCGGCAGCAAACGACGAAGTCGAGCCTGAGCCTGAGCCCGAGTCTGAACCGGCAAACGTCCAGCCAGAGGCAACAGAGCCAGAACTGGAAACTGTGAATCCTGTAGAAGATGCGGATGAAGTCGCAGTTGTTGAAGAAAACATTCCCGAGGAAGTGGACGAGGCAGAACCAGAGCCAGAGGCGGCAATTGTTGAAGAAGCAGAGCCAGAGTCAGAGGTGGCGGTTGTTGAAGAAGCAGCGCCAGAAGTAGGTGTTGCACAAGAGCAGCCTGAAGTTGCAGTTGAAGAAGTTGAGCCAGAGGTAGCAGTTGATGAAACGGTCGAAGCAGTAGATGCGGCCGCTGAACCTGAGGAACCTGCAGGCATTGAAACGGGTGACAGCGATACACTTTCCGACATAGCTCTTCGAGTGCGACCTGATAACTCAGTGTCCATGCAGCAGACTATGTTGGCGATTCAACAGCTAAACCCTGACGCCTTTGCCGATGGCAACATCAATAGATTAAGAAGTGGCCAGGTACTGCGTGTGCCTACTCTGGCAGAAATAGAAGCCATAGATCCGCGTGATGCAGTAGAGGACGTGGCGCGACAAAATCAGGATTTTGCCGCTATCGATGTACAGCCTCTGGCGGCACCAGCAGATGCTCAAGATACTCAAGAAGATGAGCCCCAGGGCCAGTTAAGTGTAGTCAGTTCTGATGATACGATCGACGTGTCTGCCGAATCCACGCAGCTGGGTAACGCCGAAAACGAGGCATTGGACCAGCGAATAGCGGAACTGGAAACACAGCTTGCTCAGCGTCAGGAAGAGGCCGATCGAGCCAGAATAGAGCGTGAGGAGCTGGATTCTCGCATGCAGGATTTGGAAGCCCAAATCGCAGCGGCGCAGGAAATTATTCGTCTGCAGGATATTCAATTAGCTCAGTTGCAAGATTCTCTGGCAGCCGCGGCCGCCGAAGCTCAACTGCTTGCAGAGCAACAAGCGATTCAGGCAGCGGCCGAAGCCGAGGCCGCGCAGCCTGTAGCATCACCTTCGAGCTTTTTTGATGATGTGTTGAGAATATTAACCGGTAACAGCGTATTCATGATCTTCGGCGTGGTGCTGGTGATCTTGCTATTGGTGGTATTAATGCTGCGTCGCAATCGAGCAGCCAAGTTGGGCGAGGATGATATAGATGAAATCGCCGAGCAAGAATTCGGCAGCAGCAATGATGAAGCACTGACTGAAGATTCAGAGAGAGACGAGTCTGAGACTGAATTCCAGGACTATGACTCGGCAGATCTGGATAGTGAGTTAGATGACATTATTGAGGTTGCCGATGATGGCGAAGACAGCGACGCACTGGATGTTGATGAGGAAGAATACACTGCAGGCGAAGAAGATCATCTAGACGTTCTAGCAAGAGCAGATGAGTTCCTGGAAGATAATCAGTTTGAGCGTGCACTGAGTATGCTGACTACTTCACTGCAACAGCAGGGAGATAATCCCGATGTGCGCGACAAGATAGAGGAAGTGGAAGCGGCCGAGAAAGAATTTATTGCCGCCGAGCAATTGAAAGCAGAAACCACGCGAGCACGAGAGGCAGCGAGCCGCGAGTCCGAAACCAAATCATTTTTGGATGATTTGGGCATTGATTTGGATTCATTCGACTATGATGAAGAGAGTGCGGATGAGGCAAGCTCTGAATCTGATTCCGCTACTGCTGATTCGGCAGTGGATGCAGAGGAAGTGACAGCAAATCTTGAGCCCGATGATATGGACCTCACCTTTGACCTCGGTGGCGGCGACGAGCCCATAAATGAAGATGTTGTATCTGAAGAATCAGCGGATGATTCCGCCGCGGTTGTTACGGAACAAGGTGGCGATGATGACGAGCCAGCCAGTTTTGATTTCGACCTGGATGATGATCAGTCGAATGCGCTGCAGGGTGAGTCCAGTGATCCAGAAGATTTAGAAATTGACACATTGGAATTCGATGTTGAGGCGCCAGTCGATACGGCAAGCGATACACCGGTGGAAGAAGAGGACCTGGATCTGGAAACGTTTTCATTCGATGCAGAGCCTGCTTCAGTTAGCGATGAAGCGGTGGAAGTGGAAGCGGACGATAGCGAGTTAGATGTCGATGAAAATGCGGTAGAGTTTGCCTTTGACAAAACTGAGATAACAGAAGATAAGTCAGACAAAGGGCAGGAGCAGGACGAAGAGCTGGAAACATTTGATTTCGATTTGGATGACGACACTGGTGACACCGTCTTAGAAAAGCCATCTGAGGAAAGTGAGAGCTTGGATGATAACGAAGTCAGTGCTGATGACTTTGATTTCGATCTAGACGAATTCGATGCCGAGCCTGTAGCAGAGACAAAGACCGCATCGTCACCTGCAGATGAAGACGATTTCTTAAGTTTTGATGATGGCGAGGATGAAACCGTCGCCAATGAAAGAGCAGTGGTGCCTGATACGACCGAAGAAAATTCAGTGTTGGACGAGGAAATCGAATTCGATTTAGATGATGAAATCGAGCAGGATGCTGACGCAGGCAGTGGAGATGAAAGCTCTGATGTTGATGATCTAGTCGACGATGACGACCTGGGATTCTTATCAGACGATGAAGTGGAAATCGAATCAGTAGATGATATCGAAGAAGTAGAGTTGCTTTCTGATGACGATGAAACCGCCACCAAATTGGAATTAGCTTATGCCTACCAGAAAATGGGCGACATAGAAGGGGCCAGAGAAATTCTTCAAGAAGTAATTAAAGAAGGCTCTCACGAGCAAGTTGCTGAGGCTGGTAAACTACTACTAACGCTTGACGACAATGCTAAATAGTTGAGTGTAGCTAGACTCAAACCGTGTCAAAATCTGAGCAAGCAAGTAATGGCAAATATCGAATAGCACTCGGTATTGAATACGATGGCTGCAACTACTCCGGTTGGCAGAAACAAAAATTCCCCCAGCAAGAAACAATTCAACAACACATCGAAAATGCCCTAAGTAAAATAGCCAACCATAAGGTAGATGTTACCTGTGCTGGAAGAACGGACGCAGGCGTGCACGCTACGTGCCAGGTAATACATTTTGATTGCGACATCGATCGCGGAAGCAAAGCCTGGATAGAGGGTAGCAATAGTCTGTTGCCGAAAACGATTAGGGTGTTATGGGCAAGCAAGCCAGGCGAGGAATTCCACGCTCGTTTTAGCGCTTTGTCTCGACGTTATCTCTATTTACTCTATCAACGCAATGTCGAGTCTGCTTTTTTTGCTGGCAGGGTTAGCCATGTAAGGCAGCTCCTGGATTGCGCCGCAATGCACAGGGCAGCTCAATATTTGTTGGGTGAACAGGATTTCACTTCATTTCGGGCCGCAGGATGTCAATCCAAGACCGCTAATCGAAATATCATGCACGCGAATGTCTATAAGCAGGGTGGCTTTATTATTTTCGACGTAAAGGCGAATGCATTCTTGCAGCATATGGTACGTAATATTATGGGTTCCTTGCTGCTGGTAGGAAAAGGAGAGCAAGAACCGGGTTGGATGGCAGAGCTGCTAGCAGGAAAAGACCGTACTCTAGCTGCCGCAACCGCTTCTCCAGATGGACTGTATTTAGCGGCAGTTGATTATGCGGCGGGCTTTAACCTGCCCAGTGAGTTAGCCCTGCCGGGACTGCTATTGGCTGCCTGATTTATCTGCCCAGGAAGGTCGCATAATTACAGTTTTTTTTGCTAGTCAGATAGTCGCCTAACTATGATTTTGCTAGAATAAGCACCTTTCATCAGTATTCAGACCTACCTTGTCAAATACCTGGATTAAAATTTGCGGAATAACCCGAGCTGAAGACGCCCTGGCGGCAGCTGAGCTTGGGGCCGATGCTATAGGCCTGAATTTTTATTCACAGAGCCCTCGGTCAATTACGCTACAGGAGGCGGCAGCCATCGTTAAAGATCTACCGCAGAAAATAGAGGTGGTCGCCCTATTTGTAAACCCTGATGCCGAATTCGTGTATCAGCTTGTAAAATCGAATCTGATCGACTTACTACAATTTCACGGTGACGAATCACCTGAGTTTTGTGAACAATTCTCAACGCCCTATATGAAAGCTATCGCCGTAAAAGACAGCCGCAAACTTAATGATGATCTGGCACAGTATAACTCTGCTAAATACATCCTGTTGGATAGCTACGATCCAGATTTGCACGGTGGTACCGGCAAAACTTTTGATTGGGAAAAGACAAGGCAGTTGGCTGGTAGTCAACAGGCTCGCTTAGTGCTAGCCGGTGGTTTACATGCAGACAATGTTCAGACGGCTATTCGCGCGGTTCGACCATTCGGAGTCGACGTTAGCAGCGGCGTCGAAGCAAGCAAGGGAATTAAGGACTTGAGTAAAATGAAATCGTTTATTCGTGGAGTAAGAACTAGTGGTTAAGCTTGATGAGAGCCATGCAGCGACTGATCCAGCAACGTTGGATGGACCGGACGCGCAGGGGCATTTTGGCCCCTACGGCGGCGTATTTGTCGGAGAGACTCTAATAGCGGCAGTAGAAGAGCTGGCGGAAATTTACGAGACTCTATCTGCAGATAAAGATTTCTGGGCGGAGTATGACTCGGACTTGAAGCACTATGTGGGAAGGCCTTCCCCCCTTTATTTCGCGCAACGCCTAACTGCGGCGGCGGGTGGTGCGAAACTTTATCTAAAAAGGGAAGATTTAAACCACACCGGTGCTCATAAAGTGAACAACACCATTGGCCAGGCTTTACTCGCCAAGCGCATGGGGAAGACCCGAATTATTGCAGAAACGGGAGCCGGTCAGCATGGTGTGGCCAGTGCCACGGTTGCCGCCAGGTTAGGATTAGAATGCCATGTCTATATGGGAGCGGACGATATTGTCAGACAGGCACCAAACGTTTACCGAATGAAGTTATTAGGCGCGAATGTTGTATCGGTAAATTCAGGCTCTCGAACCTTAAAAGATGCCATGAATGAAGCCTTACGAGATTGGGCCACCAATGTGGACAATACTTATTACATCATTGGCACCGTGGCCGGGCCACACCCCTATCCAAAATTGGTACGCGACTTTCAATGCGTAATCGGCAGGGAAGCCAGAGAGCAATCCCTGGAGCAGATGGGCCGCTTGCCAGACGCCCTGGTTGCCTGTGTAGGCGGCGGCTCAAATGCCATCGGCCTTTTTCATCCGTTTCTAAAAGACGAGACGGTAGCGATGTACGGCGTTGAAGCAGGCGGCCACGGCCTGGAAACCGGCGAACATGCCGCTCCCCTTAGCGCTGGATCACCTGCCGGTGTACTGCACGGGAATAGAACCTATTTGATGTCCGATGAAGCGGGTCAGATTCAGGAGACACATTCCGTGTCTGCCGGTTTGGACTATCCCGGTGTCGGGCCTGAACATGCTTGGTTAAAAGACCTGAAAAGAGTCAGTTATGTGGCGGCGACCGATGCGGAAGCACTACAAGCGTTTCATCAACTGACTTTGCTGGAAGGTATCATTCCGGCGCTGGAGTCCAGTCATGCTGTTGCCCACGCCATGAAGTTGGCAGCGAGCATGAGTCCGGATCAAAATATTGTGATTAACTTGTCTGGACGCGGCGATAAAGACATTGAGACGGTCGCCAAGATTGAAGGGATAGTGTTGTGAAGCGAATCAGCGCTAGCTTTGAGTTCAGTCTGTCATGGCCGACTGAATACCAGCTTGAACAGCCTTCTATCGAAAATTAATTAAGGGATTTACCAACACAGCAATGAGCAGAATAGCCAGTATCGCAAAAAACGCCGCGGCGGCAGACAGGAAGTTATTAATTCCCTATTTGGTCGCCGGCGACCCCAATCTGAAAACCACCATCGCGCTTATGCATAATTTAGTGGAGCAGGGTGCCGATGTAATTGAGTTAGGAATACCCTTTAGTGATCCCTCTTCAGATGGGCCAGTAATTCAACGTGGTGTCGAAAGGTCGCTGACCAAGGGCACAACACTGCAACAGGTGTTGGACATAGTCGCTGAATTTCGGCAAGTCGATGCTGGCACTGCTGTAGTCCTAATGGGATATCTGAATCCTATAGAAATAATGGGTTATGAGGCCTTCGTTAATAACGCCAGCAATGCGGGAGTCGATGGTGTGCTAATTGTCGATCTACCGCCAGCCGAGGCGGGTGAACTGCATGACCTGCTTCGAGAGAATGAGATTGATACTATATTTTTAGTCGCGCCAACGACTCGAGAAGAGCGGGTGGCTAGCATTACCGCCCATTGCTCCGGTTATCTATACTACGTCTCTCTTAAGGGAGTTACTGGAGCGGCACTGACCGATTATGCTTCGGTTACTGACAATATCGCGAAGTTAAGAGAATTAACCAGCCTTCCCATTGTAATTGGCTTTGGAATAAAAGATGCTGCGAGTGCGGCCACAATGGGGCGGCTAGCAGATGGGGTTATTATCGGCAGTGCCTTAGTGGAACAAATAGCGCAATTGGGCGATCAAGAATTGCATGACGCGTCAGACCTAAAACGCACGACAGCGGTTATTGCTGCTGCCAGAGAAGCAATAGATAGAATAGAGCAAGACCTATGTTATTGAAAAGTCGGATTAAATAATGAGCTGGATAGATAAGATACTGCCTTCCATAGCAGCCGCCCCCAAGGACACGAAGAAGTCTGCCGTGCCTGAGGGAACATGGAAGCAATGCCCGCGTTGCGATGCAATGTTGTACAAAAAATCTCTTAGCGATAACTATGATGTCTGCCCTAAGTGTGATCATCACCTTCGAATAACCGCCCGTAGAAGGGTCGAATTGTTTCTGGATGCGTCTGATCAGCAGGAATTAAGCGTCGATATGGAGCCGGTTGATCTGTTGAAATTCAAGGATCTGAAAAAGTACAAAGACAGATTGAGTGCGGCGCAAAAGGGCACTGGTGAAAAAGATGCACTGATCGTGATCAAGGGCAAGGTAAACGGCATCCCGGTTATCGTTGCCGCTTTCGAATTTAGTTTTATCGGTGGTTCCATGGGAGCTGTCGTTGGAGAGAAATTTACCCAGGCAGTTAATACCTGTATTGCTGAAAGTTTACCCTTGGTGTGTTTCTCTACCAGCGGCGGGGCACGCATGCAGGAGGCCCTGATCTCACTAATGCAAATGGCGAAGACCTCGGCTGCACTGGAAAAATTAAAACAGCATTCCCTGCCGTACATTTCGGTATTGGTCGATCCTGTTTACGGCGGCGTTTCGGCGTCTTTGGCGATGCTCGGTGATGTGAATATAGCAGAACCGAATGCGCTGGTTGGATTTACCGGACCGGACGTTATCCGTCAGACCGTACGCGTTAAACTGCCGGAAGGTTTTCAACGAAGTGAGTTTCTGTTGGAACATGGTGCCATCGATATGATTGTGCATCGCAGTAACTTGCGCGATAAGATAGCTTCGATATTGGAAAAACTGTTGTATTCCCAACGTACCGCATCCTAACTCAATCGAGCTTGATCAATGCCGGCTATAGGAAGTTCTCTAGGGAGCCTCTGAACAGGTCTATGGCCATTCTGCGGGGTCTGGTGCGCGCTGAAGCAAGGCGTCGTGCGCATCAAGCGCGACAACGCCGCAGTACGGAGCCTGCTTAGGCCCCGCCGGTCGGGAGTTTACACCGAGTGCGCTCTTTGCGTTGCACTTTCTTGACAGGCCCGAGGAAAGTACGTCTTGATAGCAGAATTGGCTGTAGGCCAGAGAGGTCATAGACTTGTTCAGAGGCTCCCTAGATTCCTGGTTGCAGTATATTGCTACGGTGCATCCGCGTGAAATCGAATTAGGTCTTGATCGGAGCCGGACCGTAGCCCGGCGACTGAACATTATTAAACCCGCACCCCTGGTTGTAACCGTTGCTGGTACCAATGGCAAAGGCTCCTGCATAGCGACCCTGGAAGCTATCTTGCAAGCATCAGGAATAAGAACGGCGGCCTATACTTCTCCCCATATTCATCGTTTCAATGAGCGTATACGTATCGATGAAATCTGTGTTGACGACCAATCGATCATACAGGCCTTCGAAGAAATCGATGCTGTACGACAAGACGAATCCCTAAGTTATTTCGAATTTGCCACGCTGGCGGCATTGTTATTGTTTAAAAAGGCTGCCGTTGATATCGCCTTATTGGAAGTAGGCCTGGGTGGTCGTCTGGATGCGGTAAATATAGTAGACGCCGATGTTACCGTAATCACTAGTATCGGTATTGATCACAGGGAATGGCTGGGCGACGACATCGAAACGATCGCAGCAGAGAAAGCTGGGATAATGCGCCCGCGGACAGCGCTGGTGTTCGGTGGTACAGAGCTGCCGAGAGCGATCGATGAACAGGCTGAAAGCTTTAAGTCTCCACTGTTTGTACAGGGGCGTGAATTTGGCTACTCCGAAGAACCATCGGCATCTACATGGAACTGGCGTGGTTTAGATGCTAGCGGACAGCAGGTTGTGTTGTCCGATTTGCCCATGCCAGGACTAGCGCTGGCTAATGTGGCTGCGGCCTTGCAAGCGGTTCAACTGCTGCCTCTTTCCCTGAATTCGTTGCTCTTCGAGCAGGTGCTGTCTCGCTTGCAGCTAGCCGGACGCTTTGAGCGTCGCAGGGATATATCCAGTGGCAGGACTGTAATCTTCGATGTTGCACATAATCCTGACGCAATGCAGCTTCTCGCTAGCAATATAGGCCGGTTTAGGGCGCAGGGGACTGGCTTTCGACGGCTTATTGCAGTACTGGCGTTGATGGCAGATAAAGATGTAGTAGGAATGCTCACAGCCTTAGAATCCTGCGTGGACATCTGGTATATTGCGCAGGTCGATCAGGCCCGTGGTATGGCTGTAGATAAAGTGGCACAAACCATGAAAATCGTGGGCAATACTGTTGAGCAGCCACGTTATCTGCAATTTGATAGCGTCGAATCGGCGTATATGGCTGCATGTTCTCAAGCGGATCAGCAGGATATGATTCTGGTTACCGGTTCTTTTTTCACTGTGGCAGCTGTTCATGGCCACAGTGAACAGGCTTGAAGCATTAGCAATCTTATAAAATTTGGGGTGTTTAGGGATTGAATCAGGGCGCTAAACAGAGAATCGTAGGTACCGTTGTGCTACTCGCTTTGGCTCTAATCTTTTTGCCGATTATTTTTGATGGAAATGGCAGCTATCAGGCGCCTGTTAGTAGTCGGATTCCTGAGGCCCCAGTGATTTCCATCCTTCCCGAGCCGCTGCAATCGCGACCGGTAATAGTTGGCGATATTGAACCGAACCCAACTACATCGGCTACAAACTCAAGGTCGGATATCACAGACACCGCAACTGTTGAAGTGCCGGTTGCAGAACTTACAGACATTGTAGAAGTAACCGAATCTGAACCTGTATTCAGCCGCGAGGTTCCGCAACTCACGAACTCGGGTCTTCCCCAGGCTTGGAGTGTTCGTCTCGGTTCGTTCTCGGATGCAGACAATGCCGACAAGCTGATACTGAGACTTCAGGCTGCTGGCTATAAAGCATACACACGTAGCATAGAGAGCGAGCAGGGTTCGCTGACAGGCGTGTTTGTTGGGCCTTGGCTGGATCGTGCTCAGGTGAATGAATACCAGCAAAAATTACAACAGGAATTTAATCTGGCTGGCCTAGTTGTGCGCTATGAACTCGACAAGTTATAGCGGCATTTTCAACAGATGGCATTTAACCAGGTAGACATAGTAATTCTGATCATAACGGTGCTGTCATCCCTATTTGGGTTGTGGCGAGGGCTGATCAAGGAAGTTTTATCATTGTTGACGTGGATCGCAGCATTGCTGGTGTCCAGAGTGTACAGTGAGCCCCTGGCAGAATTGATGTTGGGCATGATTGAGAACGATGGCATCCGCTATGTTACGGCGTTCGCTTTGCTGTTTGTGGTGGTGATGATGTTGGGAACGTTTCTAAATTTCCTGATGTCGAAGTTGCTGACATTTACTGGTTTGAAATTAGCAGATCGTTTGTTAGGTGCAGCGTTTGGAGTGGCACGGGGCGTGATCATCGTTCTGGTTATATTGTTTATCACCAGCATGTTCGTGTCAGAAACAGAATTGTGGCAGCAGTCGCAGTTAATCCCTTATGGGATGACCTTGATTGAGAGGTCGCAGATTTTTATCGGAGATATTAGTAGCGTCAGTCCGACGCAGTAATACTTACTTAGTCGCGGAGCATCATATGTGTGGATTGGTTGGTGTAGTTGCAAGCAAAGATGTCGGTGTTTGTCTATATGACACATTAACAGTGTTGCAGCACCGCGGTCAGGATGCGGCAGGCATAATGACCAGTGACAATGGCAAACTAAATCTGCGCAAGGACAATGGCCTAGTAAAGGATGTTTTCCGCACCCGGCATATGCGCCGACTGACCGGCCAAATGGGTATTGGCCATGTTCGTTATCCAACGGCGGGAAGCTCAAGTCCGGCGCTCGCACAACCCTTTTATGTAAATTCCCCCTACGGCTTAAGCCTTGCACACAATGGTAATCTCACCAACAGCAAAGAACTCAGCCGTGATTTGTTTAAGGAAGACTTGCGCCATATTAATACGGACTCCGATTCCGAAGTCCTGTTAAATGTGTTTGCCCATGAGTTACAGCGCCGCAATAAGATGAAGCCTCTTCCGGCGGATGTGTTTGCCGCAGTCGCCGGTGTACACAATCGCTGCCGTGGTGGCTTCGCAGCTATCGTTATGCTTTCCGGTTATGGGATCGTAGGTTTTAGAGACCGCAATGGTATTCGGCCACTGGTCTTCGGCAGTAGAAAAACCGATCAGGGCACAGAGTATATGATCGCTTCCGAGAGCGTGGCTTTAGACTCTCAGGGCTTTACTATTGAGCGAGATGTTGCGCCTGGTGAAGCTGTCTATGTAGACGTTAACGGCAATCTTCATACCGAAATTTGCACCGAGCAGGGAGAACATGCCCCTTGTATTTTTGAGCATGTTTACTTTGCCCGCCCGGATTCTTTGATGGATGGAATTTCCGTCTATAAAGCTCGATTGCGTATGGGGGAGAGGCTGGCGGACAAGATTGAAAGAATTAGACCCGCGCACGATATCGACGTGATCATCCCGATACCTGATACCAGCCGACCATCTGCGCTAGAGTTGGCCAACCGATTGGGGCTGAAGTTTCGCGAGGGCTTTGTTAAGAATCGTTACATTGGTCGTACATTTATCATGCCTGGCCAGAGTCAACGTAAGAAAAGTGTTAGACAAAAGTTGAATGCTATCGATCTTGAGTTCAAAGGGAAAAATGTCTTATTAGTTGATGATTCCATAGTCAGGGGTACAACCTGCAAACAAATCATTCAAATGGCTAGAGACGCAGGTGCGGCAAAGGTCTATTTTGCTTCGGCAGCTCCAGCAATTCGTTATCCCAATGTGTATGGCATCGATATGCCAGCAGCATCAGAGCTGATTGCCTCTGGCAAAACAGAGAAGGAGATCGAGGAGGCTATAGGTGCGGACTGGCTCATCTATCAGGATCTCGATGATTTAATCTCAACCGCATCAGAAGGTAATCCAAGTATTACTCGATTCGAATGTTCAGTATTCAACGGCGAATACGTGACTGGAGATGTTGACGAGGTATATTTAAAGCGTTTGGAAAACCTGCGCAGCGAGTCCGCTAAAAAGGCCAGCAAAAAAAGCGCACACGCCAAACAAGGTAGTTAATTCTTATAGTTTCACGAAGACGCGCAGATTTAGAGAAGTAGGTGGTTAATGTTCTCAATCAATATTGATAAGCAAGCTGAAAACCAGGTAAATTTGGTGGACAACAAATTGTCTCAGCAAGTTCAAGCTACGGTCAATGAAGTGGGAAAGGCGTTGCTGGGAAAGGATCATCAGATCCGATTGGCGCTGTGCTGTTTGTTTTCCGGTGGTCACCTGCTTATTGAAGATTTGCCGGGCATGGGGAAAACCACGCTTTCTTATGCGCTGGCCAAGGCCCTGGGTCTCAGCTTCAACAGAATACAAGGCACCAGTGATTTGCTGCCAGCAGATATACTCGGCATTTCAATATTCGATCAAACTAGCAGTCAGTTTTCCTTTCATCCGGGCCCAATATTTAGCCAGTTAGTATTGGCGGATGAAATAAACCGAACTACACCGAAGACGCAGAGTGCCTTGCTTGAGGCGATGGAAGAAAGGCAGGTGACTATAGAGGGCGAGACGCGAAAGCTGCCGGAACCGTTTTTTGTGATAGCGACACAAAACCCGGTAACTCTTGCCGGCACTTATCCGCTACCTGAATCCCAGCTAGACCGATTTCTGATGCGCTTGCGTTTAGGCTATCCAGATCACCGCGCCGAGCGTGAGTTACTGGAAATGAACACAGAGCGTGATAAGGTTGAATCCATACGGCAATGTCTGTCATTACAAGATGTCATTCAGTTTCGGCGCCAATCGGCTGAGGTGAATGCCAGCGATTCTTTATTGGATTATGTTCAGCGTTTGATCGCTTTTACCAGGGGCAAGGACGAGTTTCATTTTGGCCTTTCCCCGCGCGGTAGTTTGTCGATTATGAGGGCATCGAAAACTTGGGCGTTGATGTGTGGGCGCAAGCATGTGGTGCCGGAGGATGTTCAAGCTATCCTGCCCGCCGTGGTTGAGCATAGGCTGCGAGCGACTACGGATGACAATGGGCACAGTGGTGCATCACTTGTGCAGCGCCTGTTGAACGAAGTAGACACAATCGAATAGAACTAGGGTCCCTAGCTATCCGTCAAATACTTCGCTTTGCACTTGGATATCTGAGTAACAGTCATGGCATTCAGTCTACCAGCAGCATTCAGCAAGAACTATCAGCGTTGGATAGCCAAGAATATCCCGCCGCGTGACCAGATCACCCTGAACAGAAAGAATATTTTTATAGTGCCCACCAGGAATGGGCTACTCTTTGTTTTTTGTTCCGGTTTGGTTTTTATCGCAGCAATCAATTACGCCGTTAGTTTAGCCTTTGCTCTGGCATTTTTGATGGTTAGTATTTTTATTCTTTCCATTCTTCATAGCTTCAATAATCTTAATCAACTTACCCTGTCAAGCCGACCGGCTCAGGATGTGTTTTGTGGTGAGCAAGCCTGCTTTCGAGTATTACTGTCGCGTTCACCGAAACGCCGCCATGAATCTTTAGAATTGAGCTTCCCGGGTTCGGCTACCAGCTATACAGACCTCTCCGAACTGGACTTGGACGAGGTTGAGATCTTCACGGTTGCCGATAAGCGTGGCGAATTTAAGGCGCCAAGAATTAGAGTGCTAACACGTTTTCCGCTGGGTTTGTGTCGTGCCTGGTCGCTTATCGACCTCAATTTGCATTGTCTGGTTTATCCTCCCCCGATAGCGTTTGCCATGGATCAATTTGAATCAGGTGCCAGCGGCAGTGATGATTCTGCAATTAACCGAGAAGGTAGTGAAGATTTTTATGGTCTTAGAGATTACGTACCAGGGGATTCCCTGCGACAGGTTGCCTGGAAAAATGTTGCCAGAGGACAGGGAATGCAGCTAAAGCAATTTGTCGACTATGTAGACAACAAGATCTGGCTGGACTGGGATATGTTCTACGGATTTAGTATTGAGGAGCGTTTGTCCAGGCTCTGCTATTGTGTGCTGAAATTGTCTAAAACAGGCAATACTTTTGGTATGCGAATTCCCGGCAGTGAATTTACTCCAGGGTGCGGGGCTGAGCATCGGCAAAAACTACTGAAAGCATTAGCACTATTTGGAAGCGACTAATGGAATTGGCTTATCAAATACCACGGCCGGCACTAATCTGGATATTGGCAGCAGTAGTATTGGTGTTATTGCCTCAGAGCGTTCGCATGCCATTTTGGATAAGTGGTATCGCCTTGCTTTGTGTATGCTGGAGAGTGCTTATATTTAGTGGAAGACTGAAATATCCCAGTCGGATGATACGTGTTTTCATCGTGCTAATTACTTTGTTTGTTTCTCTTTCCCAGATTCGTAGCATCGGTATTGGCTTGGATTCTGCGGCGAGTTTGTTAGCCTTGGGTTTTGTATTCAAACTCATTGAAATGCGGGAAAAGCGTGACATTTACGTGGTGATATCCCTATGCTTCATCATGTCCATGGTTGCATTTCTGTATTCCCAGAGCGTGCTTAGCACTATATATATAGCGCTGGTGATAGCGGTTACCACCGCTGCAATGATTGCCTTAAATCGCAGCACATTGGTTACGGATAACGCGGGCACCGCCAGGCTCGCCATGAAAATCACATTTCAGGCTTTGCCCCTGACAGTTGTGCTGTTTGTCATGTTTCCGCGCATTGCTCCGCTTTGGTCAGTTCCCATGCAGACCGGGGTGAACTCAACCGGTGTGACCGATGAGATGTCTGCGGGAGATATTAGTCAACTCGGTCGTTCTACCGCCTTGGCTTTTCGAGTGCAATTTGAAAATGGACCTGTGCTTGCCCATGAGTTCCTCTATTGGCGAGGCTTGGTGCTTGACAACTTCGATGGAGAAACCTGGCGTCGAACTCGTTCTTCTTCCTCCTATTCAGCTGCCTCTGCCTTAGCCGATTTCCGCATGGATCGGGAAGACAGAGTTAGAACTACTGGCAATCCGATAAACTATAATGTCATTCTTGAGCCAACCCAGCAGCGCTGGATCTATGGTCTGCATCTGGCAGAGCCGGATGATGCCGATCTTTTTCGAAGTCGCAATTTCGAACTGTTTAATAATGGAATTATTACCCAGCGATTAAGCTATGACCTGCGTTCCTATAGACAAAATCAAACCGACTTGCTGCTGCTCGATAGGATGCGAGCAAGAAGCCTGAGGTTGCCGGAACAGGGCAATGAGAGAAGTTGGCAGTTCGCACGAGACTTGCGTGCCAGCGTTTCCACGGATAGGGATTTCGTGTTCGCGGTATTAGGGCATTTCCAGCAGAATGAATATTTCTATACCCTAAATCCTCCTCTATTGGGTGAGAATAGAGTGGACGAGTTTTTGTTTGATTCTCTGGCTGGTTTCTGTGAGCACTATGCCAGCTCCTTTACCTTTCTTATGCGTGCTGCTGGCATCCCGGCTCGTGTCGTGGTCGGTTATCAGGGCGCTGAATACAATCCTTATGAAAACTATATGATGGTGTATCAGTACAACGCCCATGCATGGGCCGAGGTCTGGCTGGAAGGTGAAGGCTGGGTGCGCTTCGATCCAACAGCCGCAGTCTCGCCCGAGAGAATTGAACTGGGTGTAGAGGAAGCGTTGCGTGATGATCCTGCGTTTATGGAAGACGGGCTGTTTTCAGCTGCACGACTCGGTGGAATTGATTGGTTGAATTCCATAAGGCTGCGCCTGGATGCGATTGAATATGAGTGGAATCGCCGTGTCGTGAATTACGACAAAGACCTACAATTTGACCTTTTTGAAAGGCTGTTTGGAGAGGTTACTGAGCGCAAGGTACTAATATTGATGGGTAGCTTGGCGGCAATAGTAATCTTTGCCGTGGGACTCACGGTAATTAATCTGGAGCCGAGAATTCGACGCAGCCCAGTTAATCGATTCTATCTTGGAGTCTGCAAAGAATTAGCGAAAATAAATTTGGCGCGGCGGCAGGGGGAAGGTCCGATAGCCTTTAGCAATCGAGTATGCGCGGCACGCCCGGACTTGGCCGAAGCGATGACTGAGCTTACCGATCTGTATATAAAATTGAATTACCTGGAGAAGTCCGTTAACGAAGTCCAGCAAAAAACAGAGTTGAAGGCCTTGAATAAGGCATTTTCACGCTTGAAGTCGAAAATTCCAGCTTTGGCCAGGCTGCGCCAATTGGGATAGTAGATAGCGCGTCGGCCGCAGAGACAGGATAATCAGCGGAGCCGTTAACCACCAGCCAACTTCACATTTTTGAAATCTTTTTCCAATTCCCGTTTTAGCAGTTCACGGTGGTCGCCCTGAATTTCAATAATGCCTTGCTTTACCGTACCGCCAGACCCGCATAGGGCTTTTAGTTTCTTTGCCAAGGCCTTCAGTTCTTCTTCCGGCAGTGTGAAACCGCTTAACAATGTAACCCCTTTGCCTTTTCTTCCTTTCGACTCCCGGCCTATGCGGATTATGGGCTCAAGTACCTGTCTTGGCTGACCCTTATCCTGAACCAGGCGGCACAGACATTTACGCAGCGGCTTGTTACAGCCGGGGCAGGTGGAGGAGTTGGATGTGCTGTAAACCAGTCGTGATTCACTCATCAGGGCTTAGCTTTCACTGCAGTGGTCTAAGTTTTGTAGAGAGGAGGAAGAGTGTACAGGTCCTCACGTTGGTGTTTTTTGCGCAGGCGTTGCTTTTCTTTTCTCAATCGAGCAATAAGTGATAACAGCTCTCGCGAATCGAATGAGCCGGCGGCACTTTGTTCGGAGTCGGTTTGAAACAGCGCAGACTGAATACTTTGTATATGCTGGTACAGTTCTGGGGCTTCTGTTTGCTGTAAGATATCTTCCATGCTGATAACACGGCGGCCATCGAGGTAATGATCACACCAGCGAATCAGGGTTTGTCGTATGTTATTCAGGTCATTGCCGCCGCAGGCTTGTAGCAGCTGCTTGTAGGCGACGCGCTCGTTGTTTTCGGGGCTGTATCTTGCCGTGATCTGAGCTTTGAGTTGCTGTAGGTAAGCATCGATCTCTCGTCGATTTCCGGCAATGGCGAGTTTGTAGATACTTAAGGCTACAATTATGAACGCTATAGCAATTGCATAATTCAGCCAGGCCGCTTCCACCTCAATAAATTCCGCCTGCGCCTGCTCATCTATCATGTCCTGATCGACCACCGGTAATTGTGCCAACAATTCTTCCAGGTTCTCGGTGCTGGCAACTGTTTGTTCGGCCGGTAATTCTCCAGTGACTGTCGCTATAACTAATCGAGTTGCTGGGACTACTGTGGCTTCCAGTTGATCGGTGTCGATGTTCCACCAGGGTATGGATATTTCAGGAATGACAACATTGCCACTATCTATGGGAACCATGGATGTAGTTTCAATGCGTGTGCCCACTATTGCTCCGTCAACAAAGGTGCGTTCGATCTGCGGTGGGTCGGGGTACAAATTTAGTCCGTCGATTTTGGTGTCGCTGAATGGAGGCAGTACGGCACCGTCTAGTCCTTCGGCGGTCATGGTGATGGTTCGTATCACGCTGTCGCCTACCTTCAGGTTGGAGATATCTGTACTCCAGCTTTCCTCAAGTGTGAGTCCTGATACAGGCAGCCAAAAATCTGTGTTCTGAACAGAGCCTGGCCTTTCCTTTACATCAATGGTGAGACCTTCTATAAAAGCGGTGACCCGCCTGGTATTTAGATTTCTGAAAACGAAATTGCTAGAGCCGTCGGTTACTTCACCTCTGAAAAGGATATCGGGAATCTGCAATGGCCCACTGCGTTGTGGGAATATCACATAGCGTTTTTCGTAGACGCCGTAACGAACACCATCTATCAGTTTATCATATTGATTGGGTGAACCAATTAACTGAATCACAGAATCTTCCATCTCCAATTCCGTAAACTGCGGGTTGCGAATTCCGGCGATTGTGTAATGCAGGCGAACAGTAAATAGCAGTTGTTCTTGAACGTAAACGGAATCCTTGTTTGTTTCGATCTCCAGAAACAATTCCTTGCTGGACTGATTAGAGCGAGGTCCTTCATTTACAACCGTGATAGAAATTGGGTCGGTAGTTTGACCATTTATGTCCAGTGACGGTATCAGTAGTTCGCCTTCTTCCAAGGGGAATAGAGTGACAACATAGTCAGTCCAGGCTTCAACAGCACCGTTCACGCTTCTAATTTGGCTCGATGTTCTGGTGCCAAGCACGTCAAACTGATTGGTAAGAGGGGTCAAGTCTAACTGCATGCCCTGGCGTTGGTCATAAATTCGTATAGTCAGGATTACAGTTTCGCCCCTGGCTACTTCATTACGGTCAAGCGAGATTTCGACTTCCTGTGCATTTGTAGTCGAGAAAAATGTCGCACTGAGTAAAAGGCAGAGCATTGCAAGTTTAGAGAATATTCTCACCAGATCTGTCCTCCATTCTGCAGGCTATTTGCGGTGCCGTTGAGTTGACGTTGACGATATTGATAACGGAACTTACGACGCAATAGTTCACCGGGGTCATCATCGATGCGCCGTAACCATTGTTCCAAGGATTGCTGTTCTTCAAATTCTTCATTAGTGGTTTCACTTGGTGTGTTCTGCTCACTATTGGACTCAGAGCCTTCCTGCTCTTCGGGGGGTTGATTCTGTTGCTGCTGATCCTGTTGATCCTGATTGCCTTCCTGGCTCTCCTGATCCTGTTGTTCACTGTTCTCTGAATCCTGTTCCGACTCATTTTCGGAATTTTGTTCCGATTGATTCTCCTGATTGTCACCTTCCTGTTGTTCGCCGCTCTCTGACTCCTCCTGCTGCAATAGTTGCTCTACAATTTCCTTATTATGGATGGCGTCGGCGTGAACATCGTCAATACCCAGGGTCAGTTCATAGGCAGCTATGGCCTCGGCATAATTCCCGGCCAAGGCTAGCGCATTACCGCGGTTATAGTGTCCATCAGCAGTATCGCTGGCGCTGAAGGCGGCTACAGCGGCTTCATAATTCTCCGCCCTATAGTTTGCAGCGCCCTGCCATTCAATGGATTCAAACAACACTGCCGCGGTGGAGTGCTGCTCACTTGCAAATGCCTCTGCTGCCTGTTGATCCTTGGTTTTCCAAAGGTCTTTCCATTCCAGTGCTTGTGCCTGCTGACTAGGTAGCATCATGCCGGAACCGGTAATTAGTACGAAACTGAACAACCAGCCACGGCGGAAACTGAGTGCTGCGATGGGAAGTACCAGCAATAGCAACCACGGACCAAACTCATACCAGACATCAAACTCTTCTTCGACGTCGGATAATTGATCTTCATCAAGCAGCTCAAAATCCGTAAGCAGGTAGGCGAGGTCGGAGTCTGCAAGTTGAATGTCGTGATAAAGACCATTAACGCGATTCGCCAGTGATTGCAGTACATTTTTGTTCAAGGTGGGAATTATCAATGCACCGGCGTCATCGGTGAGGAAATTGCCATCGTTGGTGCGGATCGGAGCGCCTTCCTCGGTGCCGATTCCCATGACTAATAATTCGTAATCATTGTCTGCGAATTGCTCGGTAATCTGCAGTTCTTCATCGAAGCCGCTGATGCCGTCAGTCATCAATAGAATTTTGCCGCGCGTCGCCTCGGTGTCATCCAATAGGCCTATTGCCAAATCCAGGGCAGAAACAGGATTGCTGCCGAACAGCGGCATGATATTAGGGCTGAGAGAGGGCACCAAGGCGGCAATAGTGACAACATCGTCGGTGAGAGGGGTAACGGTATGGGCATCACCGGCGTACACTACTAACGCTGTCTGGCCTTCTTGACGCAGATCGAGAATGTCGCGCAGTTTGCGCTTGGCCAAATCCAGGCGGTTAGGCGCATGGTCTGGCGCAAACATGGAAAGAGATAGATCCAGCACGATAACCAAAGCATCTTCGCGCTTCTGCACCGGCTGTGGCAGTTGTTCCCATACCGGCCCTGCCAGGGCGAGAATGGACAATAACCAGGCGGCAAACAGGAGTACCAGGGGTGTTCGCTGAGAGGCATTTTTACTGCGGTCCAATAGATAGGGCAGAAGAGACTTGTCGATGGCCTTGTCCCAGGCCGTAACGACGGAATTAACCCGCCACATCGCCACAAAGAAAAGCAGCACAGGAATTAGAGCCAGCAACCAAATCGGTCGCAGGAAATGGAAATTTTCGATCAAGCTTACGGGTATAAGAATATCCATTAGGCTTTGCTTCCACTGGTCACGCCAGCTGCGGTTTCATCTTCGTCATCGGTCAACCTTGCTTTGCCTGCCAGAGACATCCAGGGAATAGAGAATAGTGCAAGCAGGAAACTAATCAGCACTGCCGCACCCAGTGGCCAGTAAAACAAGACCCGGGTCGGTCTGTAGGTCTGTTCATCTTGCTCGATGGTTTCCAGTCGATCCAGCTCTTCGTAAATTTCTACCAAATCGTTGACATCCCGAGCTCTGAAATATCGTCCGCCAGTGGACTCTGCTATCTGAGTTAATACAGCCTCGTCCAATTCTGCTGAGGGATTGATAGCTCTGGCGCCGAAAAATGTACGCTGTACTACCTGATCAGCACCTATGCCGATGGTGTAAATTTTAATATTTTCTGTTCTTGCCAATCGTCCTGCCTGTTCCGGAGATACCGCGCCAGCGTTATTAACTCCGTCGGTTAGAAGTACTAGTACTCGACTATTTTCTGGCCGGGTTCGCAGATGAATAACCCCTAATCCAATCGCATCGCCGATGGCAGTAGCCGATTCTTCAATGATGCCGATTTCTGCTTCGGCGAGTAGAGTGCCCACGGTTTCCCGATCAAAAGTAAGTGGTGCTTGTATATAGGCATGGGCGGCAAACAGAATTAGCCCCAATCTATCGCCTTCGCGGCGTTCCACGAAATCCCCGACTACTGCCTTTACCACATCGATACGGGAGGCCTGACGGTTACCGACTACCATGTCCTGTGCCTCCATGCTGCCGGAGATATCGACGGAAAGCATGAGATCACGCCCAGTAGATGGCAGTTGTACCGGATCGCCAAGCCACTGCGGCCTGCTTGATGCGATAACGACGAGTAACCAAATCAGTGTGCAACAAATCAGGTTAAGCAGCCTGCCGGAGGTCATATTTTCATTATCGGATTGTAGGCGGCTGAGGATGCTGAAAAATGGCACATACAAGGCCGCGTCTTGTTGCGGGGCGCGGGCGAGTAACCTGTAAATTATCAGCGGCAGAGGCAGGGCCAGGAACACATAGGGCCAGGTAAATTCAAGCATTTGTGCTTAATCCTTGAGGGTCGGCGGTGGCCTCGTCTTCTGAGCTGGGGCTGCCGCTATAGAGGCTCTTTATCCACTGCTGACCAAAGTCTTGCATGCTATCCACATCGACGTCGCATTTGGTCTGAAAACGCCCATACTGCAGGGCTGCAGCGATTTCATCAGTCATCAGAGAAGATTCCCCTTTTTGCCGAATAAAATCAACCCATGAAATCCCGTCCAGGCTTGCAACATTGGCCTGTGGGTAGTGTACCAGGGCCACTCGTCGGATAACCGTATTGAAGCGATTGACGTAGCTTAACTTGCTCTGAGCTTCATCGCCGGGTTCAGCTTGAGAATAGTTGTCATAACACAGTTGCAGTTCAGCCAGCGCATATTGGCAAATTTTCTGTTGTCGTCGGTAGCTACTGAACTTGCGTAGCAAAAATACCAGCGCGACCAAAACGAATAGTGCCAGAATCCACCAGCCAATGGCGGGTGGCCAGTAGCTCACCGGCCCCGGAAGGTGAATATCTGCTAGTTGCGCTAATAGTTCTTCGCTATCCATTGACGGATCTGCTCCACGACCAATTGGTTGGTACGCATCTTGATAAGCTGGATCTTCAGCTTATCCAATTCTGACTCCAGGCCTTGCATACGCTGTTGAAATTGTTCTTTGTAGCGATTTCGTGCTTTGTTGCTATGAGTATTTAGGGCTCCCTTACGGGATCCATCGGTAATGCTATAGATACCCGGTACTGGCAGAGATTCTTCCAGGGCATCGTAAACCATGCAGCAGATAACATTATTGTGTCTGGACAGCTGATTCAAATATTGCAGGGCCTTTTCATCCAGGGTCATAAAATCGGATATAACATACAGGGTACTGCCAGGCTTGGTAATCCTTCTGATTTGACCCAATGCCTGTGCCAAGCCTGGTTTAAAGCCGGGCTCCGGCTGGCGATGGGTTTCAGGATCCTTAACATGTTGCAGTTCCTGATTATAAAGGAACACCTGATTCAGCAAGTGCAAGGCAGAGCGCCTACTACGCTTGGGTCGCACTAAAGAGGCATCCCAATCGGAAAACACCAAACCACCCACTCGGTCTCCGTTATCGATGGCAAGCCAGCAGAATAGGGCAGCCGCCTGTGCGGCGAGAACAGACTTAAAAGCTACCTGACTGCCAAAGTACATATTATGCGTCTGATCTACCGCGATAATGACGGGTCGCTCGCGCTCCTCCCGGAACACTTTGGTAAAAGGTCTATTTGTGCGGGCGGTGACACGCCAGTCTATAAGGCGAATATCATCACCGGGCTGATAGGGTCTAAACTCCTCAAAGTCCAGGCCGCGGCCACGCATCTTGGAGAGATGCAGGCCAGAGATTCCAGCAATCGAGCGCGTATGCGCTAGGTAATCGAGATTCTTTGCAGCATGACGCTGCACCAACATTTCCTGCAGCGTGATTACCGCCCCCGTGCTCTGGTAGCGGGCGTAGTGTGGGTCAATTTGTTGCTTGACTGACATGATGAGCCTTGGCTAAACGCTTAGGCTGATGGAACGCGTGCGCGAATGGTCTCTAAAACCTTATCCGGGGTTATGCCGCTTGCCTCAGCTTCGAAGCTTAGCAGGATACGATGACGCAGGCAGTCGAACAGAATTTCCTGCACGTCATCGGGACTGACAAAGTCGCGGCCCTGAATCCAGGCATGAGCTCGGGCACAGCGATCCAGCGAGATGGTGCCACGTGGGCTGGCTCCGTATTCCAGCCAGGATGCGATGTCTTCCCCATAATTCTCAGGCTTTCTTGTCGCCATGATGAGTTGAATAATGTATTCCTCAACTTCCGGCGCCATGTGCATGGCGAGTATTTCTTGTCGGGCGGCAAACAAATCGTCTTGAGCAACTTCTTTAGGCGGTTCAGGGACTTTGTTGGCGGCTTCGTTGCGCACCAGGTGCAAAATTTCTCGTTCCGCCTCGATTAGTGGATAACTGATGGTTACATGCATCAAAAAGCGGTCGAGCTGTGCCTCCGGTAGTGGGTAAGTTCCTTCCTGTTCTATAGGGTTCTGTGTCGCCATAACCAAAAACAGAGGGGGCAGTTTAAATGATTCCCGGCCCACACTGACCTGATGCTCACCCATGGCTTCTAAAAGTGCGGACTGTACTTTGGCTGGAGCTCGGTTAATCTCGTCAGCCAATACCAGATTATGAAAGATAGGACCCTGCTGAAAGCGGAAAGAGCCGTCTTCTGGTCGATACACCTCGGTTCCAGTGATATCACTGGGAAGTAAATCGGGAGTAAATTGAATTCGGTGGAAGTCGCCTTCTATAGCTCGTGATAGATCTTTGATGGCTTTAGTCTTTGCTAGCCCCGGAGCCCCTTCCACCAGTAAGTGACCATCAGCCAATAATGCAATTAGTAAGCGATCAATGAGGCGCTCCTGGCCTATAATTTGATGCGATAACCAATTTTTGAGTTCTGTTATTATTGCGTGGTGGCTCATATTGATATTTCTCTATAGTCAATGCTGCGCGTAAGGCGAAGTCAGGGATTTTAAACGTTTTAATAAGTATGTCTAGGTCAAGATTGTAGCTGAATGTAGCTATCGTTGGGCCCGAGCAGTGATTTCAATTATTGCTCATGCCTGGACTGGAAATGTGTGGTTTATCGGAGAAGCAGTTGATGAGAGTTGGGGCGAGATCAATATTGAATCTATTATTCGAACGCAGACAAATTAGGTCCAGAAGTGCAGATAGTAGTCCAGGCATCTCAATCAGTACACAGGGCCTCGCTCTGATTAGCTTGCTAAGCCGTGCTTTGCCAGAGCTGTATGTGCGCTACCAGCAACCAGGCAAATGAATATGAGTACAAAGTACTTGCTGGGACACTCGAAACTGCTGCATCTGAGTAAAAGCCTGGATCAAAAATTTTCTGCGAATAAAGCAGAGCTTCTAAAATTATTTGCCGGCCAGTATTTTGCTAGCACATCAAGAGCAGATTTAAATAACTTCAGCGATGATTTTATTTACGCCAATCTGATGCAGGCGTGGAAGTTTCTACAGAATCGCGATTCCAACACTCCAAAAATCGAATTGACGCACTTCGATACGAGCGCTGACGATCAACGTAGTGGTACCCGAATTCTAATTCTGTTGAATGATATGCCATTTGTGGTGGATTCTACTCGTCAGGCATTGCTGCGATCTTCGGTTATTATCAAAAATTTAAACAATGCCGTTGTGTACAACGAACGAACTAGAGCTAATTCCGGTTTGGGCAAGCTGAAGAAACTGTTGCCGAACGCTGGATTGGCCGGCAGGGCAGAAGCTTTGATTTGTCTCGACTGTGTCCGAATCGATAATGCTGAATGTAAGTACATAGAAAAAGAAATTCGCGGCACCCTAAAAAACGTTGCCGCTGCAGTCAAAGATTATCCTGCCATGTATGCGCAGATGGTGGTTATTCAGGAAGATCTGGTTAAAAATGCTGCACGGATACCAGTATCAAAAACTAATCTGAGTGAATCCCTGAAATTTATTTCCTGGTTGTTAGCTGACCATTTTACCTATTTGGGGTACGAGAAATACCATATTAGCCGCAGCGGGCGGGGTCAGTTCATCGAGTTAGATGAAGGTTCACTGCTGGGGGTTTCTCGTTTTAAATCCGACATCATACCGAAGGCGAAAATATCCAGTCTGACTAAAGGTGCCGGAGAGCTAATACTTAAAAAGAAGGTATGCAATTTCGCCAAGTCTGGTACTCGATCGAAAGTGCATCGGCCGGCCTATTGTGATTATGTGTTGCTTAAGGAATTTGACGAACATGGCGAGGTCGCCGTAGAGCATCGCTTCCTCGGTCTATACACCTCGTCAGTCTATTTTCAGGAAGTTCTAGAAATACCCCTGATTCGACAGAAGGTTAAGACGGTTCTGGAACAATCGGGTTTTGCACAGAATGGCCATAATATTAAAGAACTGCTGCAGGTCATCAATGTTTTTCCCCGTGATGAACTATTTCAGATTAGCAGAAGCCAACTACTGCATACCGCCACCGAAATCGCCAGGATACAAGATACGCGGGATAGTCGTTTATTCATTCGTCGAGATTTGTACGGCAAATTCTTTTCCTGCCTGGTTTATATTTCACGAGACATTTTCTCTACCAAAGTTAGAACTCAGGTTCAGCGGCTGTTACAGGAGCGACTACAGGGTGCCGAGGTTGAATTTAATACCTATGCCTCTGAGTCTACTTTTACACGGATACATTTCATTCTTCGGGTCCCGGAAATAGAAAAAATTAGCTATAAAGCCGAGGAAATAGAAACCGAAATGGCTCGGTTGATTAAACCATGGGACGATTATTTCTCTGAAGCGCTGCACTATACCTATTCAGACGTCAAAGCAGCTCAGCATGTAAATGACTTCGTAAATTGTTTTTCACTCGCCTATAAGGAATCTTACCGCGCCGAAACAGCAGTAGTCGACGTTTCATCCATAGAGCGTGTGCTTGAAACAAAAAAACTGGTAGTAAATTTATCCCCCTGTGCTTCTGATGGCCAGGCTGAATTTAGCTTCAAAATATTTAGCTACGATGAGCAGTTATATTTGTCTGATGTAGATCCAATCCTTGAAAATTTGGGTCTGAATATAATTAGCGAAAAGACTTTTAAGCTGCAAGTTAATGCTGACGATCGGGTGTGGTTACACGATTTCTCGCTGTATAGAGACAAAGCTCTGGGTAAATTCACCGCTGAGACGAAGAAAATATTCGAGGACGCCTTCGCCGCCATCTGGGATGAAGAGATCGACGATGACAGTTTTAATGAACTAGTCACTACAGCTGAAATTGAATGGCGTGAGGCCGCGCTACTAAGAGCTTACGCCTCTTACCTGAAACAAATTAAATTCGGCTACAGTGTTGCACATATTGCGGAAACCCTCTCATGCCACAGGCATATTTGTCGTCTGCTGATTCGCTATTTTGACAAATTATTCAACCCCTCTTCAGCAAAGCAGACTAAGGAGAGCGCGACCACAATCAGGGCGAAGCTGATTAGCGCGATAGACGAGGTCACTGTTCTTTCTGAGGATAGTGTGCTGCGAGCTTACCTAAACTTATTCGATGCTACACTGCGAACCAATTATTTTCAGTCTGATGGAGTTAGTGCTCAGCGCAAGAATTATTTTTCGTTCAAATTCGATCCAACTCGGATAACAGGGATACCTAGACCAACACCAAAGTTTGAGATCTTTGTTTTTTCACGACTGGTAGAAGGAGTTCATTTGCGTGGCGGAAAGGTCGCTCGCGGCGGACTGCGTTGGTCAGACAGGCGCGAGGACTATCGAACAGAAGTGTTAGGCCTGGTAAAGGCGCAGCAAGTCAAGAATTCCGTAATAGTGCCAGTTGGCGCCAAAGGTGGGTTTGTTATCAAGCAAAATACCGTCGGCCTTGATAGAGCACAGCTGGGCAAACTGGGTATTCAATGTTATCAGACTTTCATTCGTGGATTGCTGGACATTACTGACAATCTGGTCGGCGATAAGATACTGCTCCCGCCTTCAGTTTCGGTAAGAGACGATGACGACCCTTACCTGGTGGTAGCGGCAGACAAAGGTACGGCTACTTTTTCGGACATTGCCAATGACCTCGCTGCAGAATACGGCTTCTGGTTGGGAGACGGATTCGCTTCGGGTGGTAGCAATGGCTACGATCACAAGCAAATGGGTATTACCGCTAAAGGCGCCTGGGTATCAGTGCAGCGACACTTTAGAGAGCTCGGTATCAATATACAGCAACAAGATTTCACCGTTGTTGGAATAGGTGATATGTCCGGAGACGTATTCGGTAATGGTATGTTGCTTTCGAGACACATCTGTTTGCTTGCCGCATTTAATCACATGCACATATTCATCGATCCTCAGCCTGATGCCGCCAGAAGTTTTGTTGAGCGTTCGCGTTTGTTCAAAAAAGTAGGCTCTTCATGGGCTGACTATAACTCGCAATTAATTTCCAAAGGCGGGGGGGTTTTTCCACGTCACTCGAAATCGATTGCAATCAGCGCGCAAATGAAGGCTTGTTTTAATATCGAGCAGGATGTCCTCACTCCGGATCAGCTTATCTCAGCACTGTTAATTAGCCCGGTCGATTTATTATGGAACGGTGGAATTGGTACCTATGTTAAAGCAGCGGCGGAAAATCATTTAGAAGTGGGAGATAAGGCGAATGATTCTCTGCGAGTAAACGGCAAGCAATTACGTTGCAGAGTTATTGGAGAAGGTGGAAATCTTGGTCTCACGCAGCTCGCCCGAATTGAGTATGCGATGGGTGGTGGAATCTCTCTCACGGACTTTATTGATAACTCGGCGGGTGTCGATTGTTCGGACCATGAAGTTAATATAAAAATTCTGCTGAATACTTTGGGGCAGAAAGTGAGTCTGACCGAGAATAAGCGCAGCAATTTATTACAGGGCATGACACAAGAGGTGGCAGAGTTAGTGTTGGAGAACAATTATCGACAGGTTCAGGCTATCGGTTTGGCCAATTCAGAAATGGAATTTCGTAGTAAAGAGTATGCTGGCTTAATCTCCTACCTGGAGGAGAATGCTGGCCTGGCAAGAGAGCTTGAATTTCTGCCTAACGTCGATCAATTAGAAGAGAGGACGGCCAAGCAAAAATATCTCACCCGACCCGAAATTTCGATTGTAACCTCCTATATGAAAATGTATCTAAAGCAGCAGTTAGTCAGTGCTGAGTACATTGACGACAGTTACTTGATTAACTACCTGTTTGATGCTTTTCCAGAAAGTTTAGGCAAAAAATATAGATCCGAGATTCTGCAACATCCATTGAGGCGAGAGTTAGTGGCCACACAGTTGGCAAATTTTGTGGTGAACCTGGTTGGTCCCAGCTTTATCTATCGCATGGTTGACTCCACTGGAGCTGCCGCCAATGAGGTGGTGAAAGCGGCGATAATAGCCAACGACATTTTTCAGACTGACAAGACCTGGAAGCAGGTTGAGGCGCTAGACTACAAAGTCCGGGCAGATATCCAGGCAGTTATGATGACGAGATTGACCAGACTACTGCGACGAGCAACACGCTGGTTATTGCGGAACCATGAAAACGTAGTAAGTTTTTCTGAAGCCCAGTCTAGGTTTGTAAAACAAATTGCGGCAGTTCGAAAGCTTTTGCCATTAAAGCTTCCTCCCGATTTCCAGGCCATGTTTAGCGAAAAGTACGAAAATCTTATCGAGAATAAAGTGCCCGAAGAATTGGCGCTAGAGCTTACTCGTTGTGAATTTCTATTTCCGGCAACCAGTTTTATAGATATCAGTAACCGCACCGGTGAAAAATTGACCTCAGTAGTAGAAGTCTACTATGCCGTGGGTGAAGAGCTTCAGCTAAACTGGCTGGGCAAGATGATTAATCAACTTAAGGTGAGTAATAACTGGCAGGCACTTGCCAGAGAAACCTATTTGGATGATCTATCTTGGCAGCAACGCATCATCACTGCCAATATTGTTGCGACCATTAAGAAGGCTGGTTCCGCCGATGCCCGGGTTCTTCGATGGAGCAAATTGCACGAGGCATCGATGCATCGCGCGAGAGAAATGTTGCACGCCCTGCAAGCAGAGCAAGAGCCTGATTACTCAATGTTCTCTGTGGTATTGCGTGAATTGCAATCCCTGGCGCAGCAAACGGCCAATAGAGAATAGGGAAATCTTCGGTGTTCTATAATCTGTTGAATTCGTCTAATCCAAATTCAGTACCAATTCGACTGTTAGCTGAAGCGATTACTGCGTACAATTTCAACTTGATATAGACATCCAAACCAGCGATTCCAATTTGTATAAACTGCTTAGAAGTCTTCTGTTCTGCCTGCCCGCTGAGGCGTCACACAATTTTGCCCTGCGTGCAATGAAGCTGGGCAATAAAATTGGTGTGTCGCCCCTGCTGGCAGCAAATACCCGGGGTATCGCTCAGCCTAAAAATATTATGGGCATAGATTTTCCTCATGTACTTGGTCTGGCAGCAGGCCTTGATAAAAATGCGGATTATGTAGATGCCTTATTCGCCATGGGATTTGCCTTTGTCGAAGTGGGAACCCTAACACCGCGGCCACAGTCTGGTAACCCAAAACCAAGAATGTACAGATTGACGTCTGAGCGGGCGATTATCAACAGATTAGGGTTTAATAATAAGGGCATTGCTTATGCTTGCGAGAGAATTAGCGAGCTAGAGAAACCTGGAGTGGTAGGTATTAATATTGGAAAAAACTTTGATACTGCAGTGAGCCAGGCCAATCAAGATTATATTGAATGTCTGCAATGCTGCTATTCATTGGCAGACTATGTAAGCATCAATATCTCCTCTCCTAACACCCCGGGTCTGCGCAGTTTACAGTTCGGTGATGAACTTAATAGTTTGCTGGATGCACTAAAAGAAGAACAAGCTAAACTGCGAAAAGAATATGACCGCTATACACCTATTGCCGTAAAACTGGCTCCAGATTTGTCGCCGGAAGAAATAGAATCCTGCTGTCAGAGTTTGATCAGCAGGGAGATGGATGCGATTATAGCCACTAACACCACCCTGGATAGATCCCTGGTGTCTTCTCATATCCATGCGGGCCAGGCTGGCGGTTTAAGCGGTGCGCCATTGAGCAATCTGTCCTGTTCTGTGCTTAAGCAAATCAAAGCGCAGGTGGGAGAGAAGATGCCCATTATCGGGGTGGGGGGGATCATGTCTGCGCAGCAGGCGCAGCAGCGGCTGGATGCAGGAGCAGATTTGTTGCAGATTTATACGGGCTTTGTCTACGAGGGGCCGGTACTTATTCAGCAAATCCTTAGCAGTCTGGCCCATGAATAAGCTAATCCTCTATACCACGGTTGGTTGTCATCTCTGTGAACAGGCCGAGCAACTTCTTCAGGCGTTTGCATCTGCAGAGGCGGGTTCCATACAGTTTGAACTTGAAGCTATTGATATTAGTAGTGATGAGAGTCTGGTTGAGCAATACGGTATTCGTATACCGGTGGTAAAGAATGTTGTAACAGAAAGGGAAGTAGGCTGGCCCTTCGATTCGCAGGAACTGTTTACGCTATTTTGATGTGCCAGGGTTCAAAACGGACTCCGAACAGATTATCGGTAGGGTAGCGTATGTCCACGTAACCGAGTCTGGCAATTTTCTTGTACTCAGCTGTGTCTGAAAAATCAGCCGTGAAATTCTTGACACCATAACCGGTCTTGCCTATATCGAAATCCCCGATTCCATGATAGGAATGACCTGGTGGCGCTAAGGAGCGGGATGCTCTGGACAGATTGCCGTTAGCCTGTATCGCCTTCGCCAGGAATAGATGCATTTGTTTTACAATACTGCGTACACCTGAAGTCAAAATAACTTCATCTCCCACGTCTTTCTTAATTTGTGTATAAAGATTTTCAGATTGGCCCTTGAGTAGGAAGTGCCCAGTATTTGAAATTTTCGCTACTTCGGTACGAGGTATGAAGTCTGTAATTTCTGCACTGATTTTCTTGCCAAAAAACCCGTAGCGATGAGGATTGGCAAAGAATACCTCCTCGAGGAAATTCAGCTCGTCTGCTTCGAATTTACCTATTTCCGAAAAGTCCCGACCGTGTTGCAGCATTTCATCAAAACTCATTAGATTGAAATTGCCATGACCTATGTACTTCTCTACTCGAGACATATGCTGTGTGGTTTTCAGCAGTAATGACTCATAGCGCGCATCGAGATAGATGTCACTGGCGAATATGGCATCAAAATTTCGAATCTTGCGCAGGTAATTTTCTACCTGTGCATCATCGAGTTCGGCAACTTCGAACGGGATGTCGGAGTCCCGCCCAGGGGTCAGAACAGGAGCAGGGATGGGAATGCCTTGGACTGGTTGAACGGATTCGAGTTGTATGGAAGTAAACTGAAATGATTGGCTGTTTTCCATGCCCGCCGCTGTGGGGCCGGTATAGTCTATTGCTACTGGAGACTTGGCCAACAGCGGGCTCTGCTGATTAATTCGCTGCCACATGAAATGGCCGCCGAAAGCAACCGTGCTTGCGGTAAAGAAGCCCTCAAGAAATGCTCTTTTATTCAATGCTTGACCCGTGTCTTGCTTCTTTTATATATATGTATCGGTTTTTAACATCGATATCGATGTATGTCGATTTATCGTTCGCATTCAACATAGTTAAAGCCAAAATATAACAAAATCAACGCAAATGGTTAATAGGCCTATGAATCTATTGCAATTATGAGAATCCGTTCGCATCGCGGCGAGTTTTATTTAGGTCGGGGCCAATAACTTAATACCGAATAGTTCTGCGGCATTGGCGCTCGTCTCTGTGGCAATCTGCTGCGCCGAACGGCCACAGTGCCGAGCCACTGATTCAAGGACTTCGACCAGATACCTGGGCTCGTTGCGCCTACTCTTTGGCTTCGGTGACAGCGTCCTGGGCAGTAAATAGGGTGCATCGGATTCGAGCAATAGTCTATCGCTAGGGATATTTGCCACCAGTGATTGTAGCTCTGCACCGCGACGCTCATCACATATCCATCCAGTAATGCCAATGTGCATGTCCAGCGCCAGATAGTCCTTTAGTGCCGCTTCGTTATCGGTGAAGCAGTGCACGACCCCACCAACCAGTTGGTCACGGTATTTCCGCAGCAGAGCAAGAAAATCAGTATGTGCATCGCGTTGATGTAGAAATAACGGTTTCTGTACCTGGGCTGCTAGTTGAAGATGTTGTTCGAAGGCGTGCAGCTGCGATTCTTTGCTGGAGAAATTACGGTTAAAATCCAATCCTGTTTCGCCAATTGCGACCACTTTCTCCTCGCCGGCGAGCTCGAACACAGACCTCCAGGCATTGGCATCAAATGTGTCCGCAACATGGGGATGGTATCCAGCAGTGCAGCTGAAGTATTGCGGCCGTTGTTTGCTTAAGCGCAGTGCGGCCGCGCTTGATTCTTTGTCGCTGCCGGTAATGATTATATGGGAGATCCCTGCGTCCAGGGCGGAAAGCACTACCTGATTAAAGTCATGATCGAAAGACCCATGGCTTAAATTGGCGCCTATATCAACGAGGTTCATTTCTGGATCCGTACTTCAAGCATAAAAACGCAGAGAGTCTAACTTATGAGCGTCTTCAGGACTAGCGGCCATAGGTCCTAACGCTAGATATTTCGCGGGTTTTACTCGATAATAGCGCGCTGAATTAGCAGTAGGTCGAACTACATTGGACGCACAAGTTAACATGCATACAGATAAAAAAGCTCTCGATTGGGCCAATCTCGGTTTTCAGTACCAACGTACAGATTTCCGCTTCACAGCGAACTGGGAAAATGGCAGTTGGAATGAGGGCAGGCTAACCGACAGCGAGTGTATTGTCGTGCATGAAGGCGCGCCAGCTCTGCATTATGCCCAGCAATGCTTTGAGGGTATGAAGGCACAAACGGCGGCAGACGGCCGCGTGCTGCTGTTTCGGCCTGAGCTCAACAGTGAGCGCATGAATCTTGCGGCATCAAGATTGCTGATGCCTGAAGTTCCTCAGGAGCTATTCTTTAGGGGAGTGGAAGAGGCGGTGAGGGCAAATTATTCCTGGATACCGCCCTACGGTTCCGGTGCCTCGCTGTACATTCGTCCCATGTTAATCGGCGTGGGGGAAAATCTCGGATTGAAACCAGCACAGCAGTTTGAATTTCGTGTTTTTGTTTCCCCGGTGGGTCCCTATTACAAACAAGCGGGCTTGTCCGTAATCAGTCTGGCGGTTTCCGAAGTAGATCGTGCGGCGCCGAATGGTACCGGCAGTTTCAAGGTTGGGGCAAATTATGCCGGTGGTTTGCTCGCTACCAAGCTAGCGCAGGAGTTAGGGGCAAATGAGGCTCTATATTTGGATTCGGCGGAAGGTCGTTACATCGACGAAGCGGGTTCGGCGAATATTCTAATAGTGTCCAAGGAAGGGGTTCTGCTAACCCCAAAATCGAATGCTATTCTGCCCAGCATTACCAGGCGCTCAATTATGATCCTGGCCGAAGACGAATTGCAAATGCCTACCGAAGAGCGTGCGATCGATTTGCGTGCTGAATTTCCCACATTTCAGGAAGCTGCTGCCTGTGGGACGGCCGCCGTATTATCGCCGATTGGAAAGATTTGGTTTGACGGGCAGTGGCATGATGTGGGTGATGCAGGATCAGTCGTGGGGCCTGTCATGCAAAAGCTTTACGATCTTCTCATCGGAATTCAAAAGGGTGAGTTGCAAGATAATCACGGCTGGCTGCACGCGGTTAGTATTTAGGTTTTTATTCAATTAATCCTCATCCCCAGCGATGGAAATAGTTCTATCTGGCGCCATTTAATCCGATCCAAGCTAGGGATCCTCTGACTAACTCCAAATGCCCCGAAGGGCGCGTCCTGAAGCGCCCATCATCGTCGTTGCTAAGGGAATGACCATTAGCGGCAAACGGCGTCTAGGATCTGTACACTTCAGGTCACGCTAATTTGGAGTTAATCAGAGGGTCCCTAGATGCACAGCTCTCGTTGTCGTAATCGAAGCCTTGTCGATATAAGTGCGGTGCTACCCAATGTTAAATGTGAGAGATACCGATAACATTCTTAGCGAGCTTTTGTGATCTTGAGTATAAGTTCGGAACCGAGAAAGAAAAAATTGATAGTGGATTCTTCACCCTCAGCCCCTACAAACTCCTTAGATATTGCCGACTTGCCTCTGTAAACTCGCTCTATCTGTAAGCCCGCGGGAAAAGTTTTTTTAAGAGAAAACTTGACCCGTCTGCAACTTATCCTTATATATGTGCGCTGTTTGAGCTGCCACAAACCCAAGAAACAGAGAAAATCTATAGCCAATGTCGAAATCTTTAGTAATAGTTGAGTCACCTGCAAAGGCAAAGACTATTAATAAGTACTTGGGTTCCGAGTACATCGTGAAGTCCAGCGTCGGACATATCCGTGATCTGCCTACTAGTGGCAGCGGTAAGCCTGTCGACACAAAAGCCCGTGCTGCGGCTGCGGCAGCTACGCGCAAGATGGCTCCCGAAGAAAAAATTCTCTTCAAGAAACAGAAGGCCAAACAACAACTTGTTAAAAGAATGGGGATCGATCCAGACAAGGATTGGGCAGCCCAGTACGAAATTTTACCAGGTAAAGAGAAAGTTGTTTCTGAACTGAAGAAGCTTGCGAAAAATGCCGATCACATTTATCTCGCGACAGACCTTGATAGAGAAGGAGAGGCCATAGCCTGGCATCTAAAAGAGGCTATCGGTGGTGATTCCGACCGCTATAAGCGTGTTGTTTTCAACGAAATTACCAAACGAGCGATCACTGATGCCTTTAAAGAGCCTGGCGAACTCGATATGCGTTATGTGGAAGCACAGCAAGCCAGACGATTTCTGGACCGGGTTGTGGGCTTTATGGTTTCTCCCCTGCTATGGGCGAAAGTCGCCAGGGGCCTTTCTGCAGGTAGGGTGCAATCTGTTGCTGTCAGACTCGTGGTTGAGAGAGAACAAGAAATACGCGCCTTTATACCTGAAGAATTTTGGGAAGTCTTCGCCAAGCTAGAGACAAGTAAGAAAGAAAAGCTGCGCTGCCAATTGATCAAGCAGGACGGCGGTAATTTTCGTCCCGACAATAAAGCAGATACCGACGCGGCGCTAGCAACACTGGAATCGGCAGAATTCAAGGTTCTCAAGCGTGAGGATCGGCCGACTTCTTCCAAGCCTAAGGCTCCTTTAATTACCTCGACCCTGCAGCAGGCAGCTAGTACCCGACTGGGTTTCGGGGTCAAGAAGACCATGATAATGGCTCAGCGTCTGTATGAGGCTGGCTACATAACTTATATGCGTACCGATTCCACGCATCTGAGTAGCGATGCCATCACCATGTGTCGTGGCTACATAGAGAAAACCTTTGGTGAAAAGTATGTAACCGAAAAAGTCATGTACTACAGTTCCAAAGATGGAGCGCAAGAAGCGCACGAGGCGATCAGACCAACTGATGTCAAGATGGCCGCAGACAAGTTAATGGGTATGGAAGCGGACGCTGTGCGTCTGTACGCTCTGATATGGCAGTACTTTGTAGCCTGTCAGATGCCACCCGCCAGATATTTAAGCTCATCCATCACCGTAGCTGCAGCAGAATTCGAATTGCGAACAAAGGGTCGTATCATGCAGTTTGATGGTTATCTCAGGGTGATGCCATCTAAAGATGAAGATGTAGTCTTGCCGGATGTCGAAGAAGGGCAGACGCTAAATCTGGAGTTGCTCGAACCTTTTCAAAATTTCACCAAACCCCCGGCCCGTTTCACCGAAGCCAGTCTCGTCAAAGAACTGGAAAAGCGTGGTATTGGTCGGCCGTCCACCTATGCATCGATTATTTCCACCATTCAAGATCGTGGCTATGTAAGAACTGAAAACAAAAGATTCTATGCATTAAAAATGGGCGACATCGTCGCTGAGCGTCTGCAGGAAAGTTTTGCTGAGTTGATGGATTATGACTTCACCGCAAAAATGGAGGAGTCTCTGGATGAGGTCGCCGGTGGTGAGAAAAATTGGAAGAAGTTACTAAATGATTTTTATTCCAGTTTCACTAGCGAACTCGCTAAAGCCGAAGCAGAAGATGGTGGTATGCGTACCAATGATCCCACGGATACTGACATTAAGTGTCCCAAGTGTGGTCGCCATATGCAGATTCGTACAGCGTCAACTGGTGTCTTCCTTGGTTGTTCCGGTTACGCCTTAGCGCCAAAAGAACGCTGTAAGTCGACGATAAATCTAACGCCAGGTGAGGAAGCCATTCGCACCGATACTGCCGAGGAGGCGGAAGCGAAGGAAAATATACTTCTACGGCAGAAGCATCGTTGTTCAATTTGCAACACTGCAATGGAATCTTATCTGATCGACCAGAAGCGTAAATTGCACGTCTGTGGCAACAATCCTGATTGTGCTGGTTACGAGGTAGAGAACGGCGAGTTCAAGATTCGTGGTTATGAGGGACCGATTATCGAATGTGATAAGTGCGGTCAGGACATGCAGCTGAAAAGCGGACGATTCGGAAAATACTTTGGCTGTAGTAGCGAAGATTGCAAGAATACCCGAAAATTATTGCGTAATGGTGAAGCCGCCCCACCAAAGATGGACCCGGTACAGATGCCAGAACTTGCCTGCGATACGGTCGATGACCATTTCGTACTGCGAGATGGTGCATCCGGTATGTTTCTGGCTGCGAGTAAGTTTCCAAAGAATCGGGAAACACGGGCACCATTGATTGCAGAATTACTGCCGCATAAAGATGAGATAGATCCGAAGTACACTTTTCTAATGGAAGCGCCGGTAAAAGACGATGAGGGAAACCCAAGCCTGGTTCGCTTTAGTCGAAAAACTAAAGAGCAATACGTACAGACCGAAGTTGATAAAAAGGCAACCGGATGGAAAGCTTTTTATGAAGGTGGTAAATGGGTGGTAAGCAAGCCGGAGAAGAAGGCTAGGCCAAGTAAAAAAGTGAGTAAGAAAACAAGTAAAAAGAAATAGACAGCACCTTGCGTGACAGCTGCCAAACTGTCACAGCAAGAGGATTTGCCGAGACATCGAGCAAGTCTTCAGATGCTGCGCCGAATTACCCCGACACTAATCCCCTCAATTGAAAAATCGCTGCTGCGCAGATCTACTTCAATAGGTTGGTAATCTGCGTTTTCAGGGAGCAGATTAATTTTGTACTTGCTGCGTCCCTTCTCCAGTCTCTTTACAGTAACTTCGTCATCTATTCTCGCTACAACGATATCTCCGCTATTCGCCAGATTAGTTTTATGCACAGCGAGTAAATCATCTTCGAAAATACCGATATCAATCATGCTGGTACCCTTTACGGTGAGCAGGTAATCGGCTTTTGGAGAAAACATATCTGGCGGAATATCGCAGTAATCCGCTATGGATTCCTGTGCCAGGATTGGGCTACCGGCAGCGACCTGCCCGATAATCGGCAGCCCGAGTTGTTCGTTGATTGGCAGTCTTAAGCCCCTTGATGTGCCTGGAAGTACTTCAATAGCGCCTTTTCTGGCTAGTGCGCGCAAATGTTCTTCGGCGGCATTTGGCGACTTGAAACCCATTTTCTTGGCAATTTCAGAACGAGTCGGCGGAAAACCGGTCTCCTGCAAGTAGTCCTTGATAAAGGCGAGGATTTCCTCTTGCCTGGACGTGAGTTTAAGCATGTTGGTGTCCTTTGCGGAAACGATTACTGTAATTATATACAGTTATCTGGCAATGACAATAAAACTTGAGTTTTATCCCCTCTGATCAAGTATGGTATTCTCCCCCAATTCAAGGTTTGGGGAGGCCAAAGCATGTATACAAAAATAAGAAATTCAGTGCGGTGGATTGCCTCTACCTTTGTGGGTATTGGGTTGGTAGCTATTTTAGGCCAAATCGCTATCAACGGCGCGGTGGAGGTCGGTTGGCTAAGCGAGACACCCGTTGCAGACGCGAGGGCGTCTATGTCTAATATTGTCGAATGGCCTTATTGGACGCAGGCTATATGGTTTATTGCCGGGGTTTTCTTTTGGTCATGGCTCGATTGGGGGTTGAAAAAATTCTTTGCACCGTCCTTGCTCCGTCAGTTAGTGGACGATCAGCTTTTTGAAAACGCGATTGAATTCTTGGAGATCGGCCCTCTTAGATGCGTACCAGCAGACAGCCCGGTCGCTCAATTATTCAGTTACGCAAAAATTAAAAATATTACCAATTATGGTTTGTATATAAGCCTGCGTGAACCATTTTTTTCGATGGGAGGCCGTGTTAACCAAGATTTCGTGATAGATAGAACTCCAATATTCTTGGCCCCAAATACAGAATACACAATTAACATTCCAGCAATACCTGATGTAAGCATAAGCACAAGTATGGCAGGGCGATTCATGATTACCTTTGCATATGGACTAGAAGAAACTCGAATTGAAAGAGAATACCACATCGATTTAGAGGTCGAATTTTCAATCAGGTATGAAAACGGAAATATGTTTTGCAGTGCGAACTCAATATTGCGGCGCGATGAGTTTAGGAGATTAGAGAATGTCAAAGGGTAAATATTACAGTTTAGAAGAAGCGCGAGAAGCCAAGGATTTAAAGGGGTTTGCGGAAGCTCACCCCTCGGAAGGCAATAAGAAACAGTTTGAAAATGCTCTGGAGCGCATGGCTAAAAACTTGCCAATAGCTGATCAAACATCAAAGAAGCGTTAGCGCCACGCATGTTGTATCGATACTCAAACTCAGCCAGATACTTTGGCATGTGCATCTTGGATACATGAACATGAGTGCCACGAATAGACAGTTTCAATCGCGCCCAAAAACTCTCGATAGTGTTGGTGTGGTGGATTCCTTTCGCCCACTCTTCTTGTCCGTGGTTGACCATGCCGTGTTTGAATCCTTGCTTGTAGAGATACCAGTAGCTAGTCATTTCGTCAGTGCTGAGCGTAGTACCTTGCTCTACGTTCTCCTTGATGATCGGAACCAGAGTAGAACGCTTAACATCGGGGACAACTTTAGTCATGATCTTGCCGCCGCGCTCAACCATACCGAAGACAACAGTTTTGTGAGTAGTTTTGGGATCAGGTCTACCGCGCTGACCGCCACGGCCACCGATGTAAGTTTCGTCAATCTCGACGTGACCCGACAGACCGTCGTCACCGTCAACTTTCCCCATGTACTTGCGGATTTCGTGACCCATTCTCCACGCTGTTTTGTAGGTGACAGACAGTTGACGTTGCAGCTCCTTAGCAGGGACACCGTGGCGCGTAGTGGTGAACAGATAGAGAGCGTAGAACCACTTTTGGAGAGGCGTGCTAGATCGAGCGAAGGGCGTACCAGCCATAGGGCTAATTTGATGGCCGCAATACTGGCAACCGTAGACAGGACGCTTGGTAACTCTATGAAATTTAGAGGCTTTCTTACACTTGGGGCAGTCAAATTGCTTGCCAAAACGCACATTCATAAGGTGTTCAAGACAAGTATCATCATCTGGAAACTGCTTAAAAAACTCAAGTACACTGATTTGCTTAGACATTTTGATTTCCTCTTAACGTGGAAACTAATGTATCAAAACACAGTACGTGAGTCAAGGGGATAAAGCTCTAAAACTTTAGGACACAGATTTTGATTTACTGGGGCGCTAATGAGTTGTTCAGGGAATTTGGAAGTCATCTCCCAGGTCGAATGAATCAGGTTCTAATTCCAGCAGAGCTCCTGAGAAATTTTCTGGCACAAAGACCTGATCTGAATAGGCCGAGTCTTCGGAATTTAATTCATAGGGGCTGCGCCAGTCTTCCGGGGCTTCCGCGTTGCTAATATAGAGCTGTTCCCAGGTGCTGAAATCATACTCACCAAGTTCGCCATCAAGCAATTGATACTCTATAGTGCTGCTGTCCTCATCCACTGCGACAACTTCGAACAGGTTTCCGCTGACTAAATCTTGATACCAGGCAGAAACTTCGGGCAGGATTTTGTTCATTGCCTTGTCTCCAGGTAGTACAGAATTAAAAGAGTGAACTCCTTGTAATGCAAAAATAAAAGGAAATAGTACTCCGCTACTATTCAACTATAGTGACATTCAACTAGAAATTGAAAGCGAAATTTTTTGCTTCTGCTATGCTTCTTTACGAATCAAATTAATAGCGCAGGCTAAGCGCTTGAGTCAATAGGGATTCTGATTTTTGCTAGCGTTGAACATATTTGTGATAATCGCATTTCTAATTCTTGAGTAAACGTGATGAAGCAAGACAATCTGGAAACTGGTGTACTGATGCTCGATCTCGACGGCTTGACCCTGGCGAGTGCAGAGCGAGAGTTGCTGCTTAGTCCACAGGTTGGAGGGGTGATTCTGTTTAGCCGCAATTATGCTTCGCCGCAGCAACTGGCTGATTTAGTAGCCTCAATAAAACAATGTAACCCTCGCTTGTTGGTTGCGGTGGATCAAGAAGGTGGCAGGGTGCAACGGTTTCGAGAACACTTTCTAAGGCTGCCTGCCCTGCGCACTATTGGCAAGGTCTATGAGCAGGATCCTGAGCAGGGATTGGCGGCAGCTAAGCTCTGTGCCTGGGCAATGGCAGCGGAGTTGTTACAGTTTGATATCGATATTAGTTTTGCTCCGGTACTGGATTTGTTTAATGCCGATAGTCCTGTTATTAAAGAGCGTGCATTTTCAGCTGACGCAGCGCAAGTTGGCGGTCTTGGTATGGCTTATATTGCGGGCATGCACGAGGCAGGGATGGCTGCTACGGGCAAGCACTTCCCAGGTCATGGCAACGTCATGGCAGATTCTCATACCGAACTGCCGACGGATGTTCGCAGCATCGAGCAGATTAGAGTTGAAGACCTGCGTCCATTTGCTTCCTGTATTCAGGTGCTCGATGCCATCATGCCTGCGCATATTGTGTATCCAGCCGTTGATAAACACTGCGCCGGTTTTTCCAGGGTCTGGATTCAATCTATACTACGCGACGAGCTCGGCTTCGACGGGGTAATTTTTAGCGATGATCTGACTATGAGCGCGGCACATAGTGCGGGTACCGTTGCCCAGCGTGCTGAACTGGCACTGGCAGCAGGTTGCGACATGCTACTGCTGTGTAATAACCCCTCACAGGCGAGTGAATTACTCGAATACCTGGAGCGGCAAGCTCAGCCCGGGAATGTCAGAATAGGGCGTATGCTGGCTAATTCAGAACTCAAACAGAAAGATTTAACGGAGTCGGAAAAATGGCAGGCTGCCAAACAGCTAATTGCCGAGCTTTCAGATTAGCCAATAACAGCAATTGCGAAATTTATACAGGGTATAGGAGTAAATAGACGGTGGAACAGTTGTTAGCGTCTTTGGGCGCGATTAGAGATTTAGGCTGGGCAGCTGAACTCTTTGCTGTGGTCACCATCACCCTTGTAGGTCGCTATTTCGCGCTACGCCTTCTGAAAGTTTTGGGGCGACATTTTGAGAACACCAGCAATGCCTGGGACGATGCCTTGTTCGACGCTGCCCGCTTACCGCTAAGTTGGTTTATTCTGATTATGGGCCTGCTTTGGGCGGTTGACGTAGGTGAGGGCTATATTGATACAGAGCTTTTCTCTGCCGAGAATATGGGCTTGTTCAGGCAGCTAGCCTTAATTGTACTAATAGCGCTATTTCTGGTGCGCTTTATCACCCGAGCAGAATCGCGCCTGCTTAAAAATCAGGAGACGCAAGCTGCCGTATTAGGCACGCAGCTCGATCCTACGACCCTGCATGCCTTGGCCAAGTTGCTACGACTATCGGTCGTTATTTCTGCAATCCTGATTGCCATGCCGACCCTGGGAATAGAAATAACCGCCTTGTTAGCCTTCGGGGGTGTGGGCGGTATAGCCGTGGGCTTCGCGGCGAAAGATTTGTTAGCAAATTTTTTCGGCGGTTTGATGATCTATTTGGACCGACCCTTCGCCATCGGCGACTGGATTCGGTCGCCAGATCGAGAGATCGAAGGAACCGTAGAAACTATTGGCTGGCGCTTAACGGTGGTGAGGACTTTCGATAAGCGTCCGCTGTACGTACCTAATTCGGTGTTTAATACACTTTCCCTGGAAAACCCTTCGCGAATGACCAACCGACGCATCAAAGAAACTATCGGCATTCGTTACCAGGATGCAGCGAAGATGGAGGCAATAGTAAAAGATGTTAAGGCCATGTTGTTGGCTCATGAAGAGATAGACACGGAACAAACGCTGATCGTAAATTTCTTGAGCTATGCATCGTCCTCTCTTGACTTCTTCATCTACACCTTTACCAAGACGACCAACTGGATTCAATTCCATGAGATCAAGCAAGATGTGTTGTTAAAGATAGTTGCGATAGTTCACTCACATGGCGCCGACTTTGCATTCCCAACGACAACACTCGATGGTTTGGAAGGGTTCATCGCAGGTAGTGATAAAAAGGAAGCTTCCTAGCCTGATGACGCCAGAGCAGATTTATCAGGTTCAGAATCGAGCGCGATGCTTACACGATGAAGCAGAGATTGAGTTAGCTCTCGATCGTATGGCGCTTTCCATTACGTCCAGCTTGCAAGATAAAAATCCACTGCTTGTCTGCATTATGCACGGCGGTTTGATTACTACTGGCAAGCTGGCAACAAGACTAAGTTTTCCATTACAGTTGGATTATTTGCATGCCACACGTTATAGGGGCGCAACAAGCGGCAAGGAATTGCAATGGAAATGTTACCCCAGTGAGCCATTGAAAGGCCGTTCGGTATTGTTGGTCGATGATATTCTGGATGTAGGAACGACCCTGGAATTGATAATTGGCTACTGCAAACAACAGCAGTGCGCTTCAGTACATACCGCTGTATTACTCGACAAGAAGCACGATCGGAAAACACCGAATGTCAGAGCGGATTTTGTGGGATTGCAAGTGGCCGATTATTATTTGTACGGCTATGGCATGGACTATAAGGGATATCTGCGCAATGCCGCAGGCATTTACGCCATAGCAGAAGAAGATATGTAAGCGCCAGTGGGCGCCATAGACTGCAGCCGCTTAGTTAGTTTCCACCAAAATAGAAAGACTGGTAAACAACAGTGCCGTTTTGATTCCCTTATTGGCTTCGTCGGCGAACAGAGAACTGTAGCGTGACAGCTGTGGGCGATAGAGCTGAATTTGTTCGTCGATAAATTCAGCTAAAGGTTGATTGTCGGGCTTACTGGAAGACTTGTAATCAATAATCCAGCGTTGCCTGCAGTCGTCTAAAAAAGTTCGGTCCACGACATGGGTTTCCAGATAACCATTTGCATAGATCTGCATAGATAACTCGGCGGCACTCTGTTCAAGACTGTGGTCAAATATCCAATTGATATCTTCGTTGTTGATGGTTGCTAGCAAAGAATTGCTAATGGTTGTTAGTGCTGCGTCTATTTCTTCGCCGCTAAAATAAAAACTATCCAATTGTTTGCGCCAATGATGCTGCAGTCTCGGTATATTTCCCGCAGACAATATTTTCGGATTGTCCAAGTAGCCCTGCAAGGCTTCGTGCACCAGGTTGCCGATTTGAATCTGAAGTTGATTGTTCAACGTTAGCTCCACAGCTGTTTTTTCGTCCAGGTCCATGAATTTGGCGGTTTCTGTTATCGATAGGCTGGACGCGGCTTGCTCCGCCTCAAAGTGACTGCTGGGCAAGCGCGAAATTTTTGGAGCAGCTAAAAGTGGGTTTTGTTGATACTGGCTTGCTAGTAGGCTTGAGCCAACGACTATGGTGCTCAGGCCTGCTACTGCTTCTTCACTCGACAGTAAGCTGTCCCAAATTGTGTGTAGCAGCGTGCGCGAGCCAGGCTTGCTTAGTTCTCCATCCTTGTCAGCCAATGTTGCAGAAAGATAGACAGACTTCATTGCGCGAGTAACTCCTATGTAGAGTAGTCGCGTGTTCTCGAATCTTGATTTCTCAGATTTTTCAAACTGCAGCAAATTATACAAATTGTTATCTGCGCTGCCGGTGGCGGAGAGGGTTGCCAGGAATAATTTTCCTTCACCATGCTGATTTAGCCGCTGATGCCACAGCAAGAGTGATTTGTCGTCAGCTCGGCTCGGTCTGGCTAAGCCTGGTAAAAAAACATGATCGAATTCCAGACCTTTGGATTTGTGAATTGTCATCACATGTACGGGGTTGCTATTTCCACCGACAGGTAAACTTGAGACAAAGCTGCTTGCTACCCTGTGCCTAAATTCAGCGATATTTTCCAGTTCTCCGGCAACTTCCGCGCTTCTGATAAGTTGGTAAAATCTGTCAAGGCTGTCGAGCTCCGAAACTGAATGCACTAGCTTATTGCCGCCCAATTCCTTAAAAAGCGATTGTATTACTCGGCTAAGTGGATACTGCTCTTTGCGCACAACTGCATTAGCCAGAGCTGGAATTATCCTTCGAAGTCTCAGAACACCGTCATTGCTCAGATCGCTGTGCGTGGATTCGGCGCTGAGCTGGCTCAGGTTCTCTAGAATACTAGTCTCGGTGTTCCAGTTTGCGACTATTAACAGGTCTTGTAATTGCAAACCGCAAAAGGGGGCTCGTAACAGTGCAAGCCAGGACAGCCGATCCGCCTGATTACATATGGCATTAGTTAGGCTCATGATATCTGAAATAATTTCCAGGCTAGTGAGTCTATCAATCTCATTCGCAAGCCAGGGAATCTCTGCTTCACGTAATGCCGGCAATATAAATTCTAAATGCGCTCTGCTGCGCACAAGTATGGCGATCTTGCTTTCAGGACAGTCCGTTCTCAGACGAGAAATTTCATCAGCGATAAAAGCAGCTTCTTCTAAATAGGCCTCTGTTTTACTGTTTTCATCGTATTGGTAGCAGCGTGTGCTTACAGCCGTCTCTAGGCCAGTCCCATGAACCGCCTGCGATTCAGAATAGCTGACCGCGCCGCGTGATATGTTATTAAGGCCCGGAAAGGCATTCGAGAACACCGAGTTCACCCAGCTCACCACGCCTGCGTCTGATCTGAAATTTGCCATCAGATCTATGGGTTCAATGTTGATATTGCGAAGACCGACCTCTCTCAGTTTGATGAATAGACCGACGTTCGCATTTCGAAAGCTGTAGCAAGACTGCATAGCATCGCCGACAACGAACAGGGTTCTGCCGTCGTTGGCCTCCCAGCCGGCGGTGAGCTTGTGGAGCAACTGCATTTGTGTCGACGAGGTGTCCTGAAATTCATCTATTAGGATGTGCTTTATTTGGTAATCCAGGCTTAATACCAGATCCGTGGGGTTCTCATCTGTGCCTAATGCGCGTAGGGCAGCTAGACTAACCTGCGGATAATCCACTTTGTTTTTCCGCGTGAAGGCAAGTTCCAGTTGTGCAATCAGCGTTGGCAGTATGGCAGTAAGTGTTCCCAGAAAATCCCAGGAAAGGGCGTCGTCATCGGGCAGCGGTAAACGGCGTAAATAATCCAATGCCTCTAATGCTGCATTCGACTGAGACAAGGTGCCTAGCAGGGCCTTCATCGCTTGTTTCTTTTCTGCGCTTAGCTGCTTCTCTTGCTTGCTACCGCTTGGGGCAGGAAAACCTGAGTTTTTATCGACCTGCTTGCGAAACGCAGGATTTTTCTTATCTTTGGTGAGTAACAGTCCTACCAGGCCGACCCAGATTGAAAGTTTGCCGGGATCTGAGTCAGGGAGTTCGTCCAGATCGGCGCAGCGTAGCAGGGCAGAACCATTAACCTCCCTTGACAGGTTTTCCGTGGCATAGCGAAGCAATGGAATTAATTCTGACTGAACCGGCAGCAAATGGTATAGCGCGGCGTTCAGTGATTCCTCGACCAGTTCCAGGAGATTTTCTGTCAGATAATACAGAGCTTGTTCTGGCGAGCTGGCCACGTCCACAATGGCTTCTATCCATTGTTCGCGTTGTTTTAATAGATCCAGAAGCAGGCCTTCTATCTTGTTACTATCGTTGTCGAAGTGCAGCATCAATTTTGCAATGGAGTCGGAAAGCGCGCTGTCATCGTTCAGTAATTGCAGACAGTCCTGTATAGCCATGCGGTAGCAATCGTCTACTTGTTCGCTAATTTTAAGGGGGCCACCAAAATTAGAGAGAATTGGTAATCTGCTTGCCAAAAAATTACAGAAGCTATCTATTGTCTGAATTCGTAGACGATTCGGAGACTGTTGTAGTAACCAGCCATGCTTTCGATCTTGTGCCAACACGCTTTGTGCTGCTGTGTATCTATCTTGATCCAATTGTTTTTCAATTTCTGTGGAATCTACGCGGCTGGCCCAGTCCAGGGTGCTGAGTATCCGGTCGGCCATTTCGTTTGCGGCTTTTTTGGTGAAGGTAATGGCTAATACTTCCTCCGGTTGCTGGCATACCGCCAGAAGGTGCAGAAAGCGCAGGCTTAATAACTCAGTTTTTCCAGAACCTGCAGGCGCCTGTACAGCGTAGGAGTTGCTAATATCCAGCGCTGTTTGGCGGGCCTCAAAGTCACTAATTTTCTGTGGCTGACTCATCTAATTTCTTCTTCAACATGCAGTAGTTGGTTCTGTTCAAATTCGCTAATTCGGCACAGAGATGTCAGCTCACAGTATTGGCAACTCAGTCTGCCACGGGTAGGAGCGATAGCGACTAAGCCAGACTCAAACTCGTCGATGAGAGAATAGATAATACTGTTCCAACGCTGGCGCAGTTCAGACCAGTTACCGGAGAAGTCTCTGAGCGAAGACAAGGATTTTGTCGAGGGATGTAGAGTGTCCAGATCCGTCGTGCCAAATAGAGCGATAGTTTCAGCATTTAGTTGGCATATGAGAGTTGCGCTTACGCTTTGATTGTTCTTGTCGGCAACAGCAATCTGATACAGAGGTAATTGTAAATCGTCGGGTCTGTCGTCGAACCATTTATAATTGGTTCTCTTGCCGGTCTTATAATCAATAAGTACCAGCGATCCGTCTTCTAATTGATCAATCCTGTCGATGCGAAATGTGAGCGAAAGACTAGAATGGTTCCAATTAAGAGTTTCTTCTGTGGATTGAATAGAGAAGCTTGAGCGCTCTTTTTCAAATTGCAAAAATCCTTGAAGTAAATTAGACAGTCGGGTCTGCTCCAGCTTTGAAAACGCCGGTGACATAGTTTCAGGATGTCTTTTTCTTAATAGCTCTATCGCGGGAGAAACACTGCGAGCAATCAGCGCGTCAATCTCCTCCATGGATAGTTGCTGCAGCCTATCCGAGCTTTCCGTTGCCTTGCCGAGTTTCTCCAGCGCCAGATGCAGTGCGTTGCCTCTGTCGATTGGATTTAGCCCTTGAGTAAACTCGTTTAACTTGGAAGCCTTCAGGCGGTTGCTCGCGAATGCTTTGAAAGGGCAATTGGATTGATTGCTTAGCAGGCTGCTTCCGCCCCGAATTTCTTCATTTGCGCCAAGTGGGATGTGCAGTTGATCTCGGATATTTTCCAAGCACTTCAATAATTCGGGTGTCGACTCGGCATTGAACGCGGGGTCTTGCGAGTGTGCGTTGCGTATTTCAGAGTTCTTAAACAGAGCACTGGGTCTGATTTCCAATTCCTCTTCGAGAAGGTGGTAGCTGATGATCATTTCATCGCTGGTTTTGTTGCGCAGCTGAATGAGTTGGGTCACCGTGGTCTCCAGCTGTAGACTAGTTGAAGCGCCCGGCATGCCTAGTTGATTCTGCAAACTATAAGGTAAGAAGGAAACAGGACTGATAGCAGGAGGCCAATTACGATCATCGACAGCCAGAACCCAGGCTGCGTCAAACTCGAAATCCTGGGCTTCTTCAATGTCTACCAGCGATATCTGTAAGCGGTCATCAAAATGTAAATTGGAATTGCTTTGCCGTAAGTATGAGTTTAGCTTGCTCAGCGCCGTAACTAGGGGTAGCTCACCGAGCAGCTTGGATGAGGCCGACAAGCGCTGTACACATTGCTGCCACTGTCGTTTCGCGGCATCGGCATGGTCCATGTTGTTTCCCGGCCAGCCGAGAATTTCAAGTTGTTGGGTAAACAGCTGTAGCCAATGGCCTAACAGCTGCCGTGATTTTTCGTGGCGCTGAGCTTCACTGAAATGTAACAGGGCTTCGACGAGGATAGGGCAAAAATAAGCCTTATCACTGCGTTGCATAATTGTTCGTAAATGACTAAGCCGGACTTTCGCCTCCACATTGTTTCTCAGATAAACTTCCAGAGCGATGCGGGCTTGTAACTCTGTTTCTGCGCCAACGGTATTGGCTGATTGCAATACCCTGCAAAACCTTTGGCTATCGACTAACTCATTATTCATGTCGAGTATAGTTAGAGCGAAACTAAATGAAGGAGAGTCAGCCAAAGTATCCTTGCTGTGAAACCGATTTAAAAAGCCAGAAATAGCTAACTGCTTATTGTTATTTTTCTGAACTTCATTGAATATTGCCTCGTCGATCAAGGGCTCAAGGGTTTTGCCTTGATCGATTACAATGCCAATATGCGCTTGAGGATTTTCCTTGGATTTGCGTTGGCACCACTCAATGCAGGCCCTAATTTCCGCAGAACTGTCTTGATAGTTTGCTCGCAGACTGGGTTTGTTAAGCAGTGCCGTTTCGAGGTCCTGCGCGTTGTCACCCGTTATCTCTGTTTGCCAATCGACCTCAGTTACCGAGGTCAGCGCATCGAATAATTTTGAGTATAAGGGAGGAGGCTGTTTGAAATTAACAAGAACCAGGTGCTCGGGTACGAGTCCTCGCAACTTCTCAATGTTAGAGACAATCATGGTGCTGGCGTCACTGAGACTGCCCAGCTTGTGCCTGGAGCACAAGGTTTCGAATTGCTCGCTCCATTTCAAAAAAGTCTGAAAATCCTTGGCGCCTTTATAGTGCTCAATATCCCTATGGCTGGTGACGTTCCATTGCTTGGAAAATCGATAACTCCTGGCCACCGAATTCGCGGCCTCTTCGATATTTAATAAGGGATACTCGTCGTAGCTGGATTTTAGAATTTGAATCCACAACTGCTGCTCATTAAACCGATCCAGCACGTCAATTTCATAGAAAGGTGAAATGCCTTGGGTCGCCGCTGCCTGCCAGAGCTGTTGTATGTAAATATCGATTGCAAATACGGCGGGACGAACCCAGGCAGATTTCTTGTTGCTGGAAGATTGATTAAGGCTGGCGAATTCTCGCAAGATACCATCGACGCTACGATTATTCGGCGTGAGTACTGTGTGTCCATTGTGCAATGATTGCAGTAAAGCTTCGATGTTAAAACGGCGGATGGCCATGTCGTTCAAACCTGCCTGTTATTCAGGTGAGAGGCCCAGGCGATAAACTCATCTTTGTAACCGCGATAGATAACTCGATTCAGTTTCTTGTTCATTTGGTACTCATACATAGGATCGTAGTAGTCTTGCAGAAGGCATTCTATCCATCGTCTGTGCAGTGCCGCCGCTTCTTGTTCGTCTACCTGTTGCAGGGCGTTTTCCATGATGGATTTCAACTGCTGATATTTCTCAGTACCTAGCCGCTTTTGTATGCGCAGCAAGCTTCCTAACAGGAAGTCTGAAAAATCGGCACTGGCTTTATTCGGCTCGCTGTTAAGAAAATCCTGATAATTGGAATAAATATAGTCTCTATAGATGGTTTCCACACGATCTTGTAAGGATACTTCCAGCATCGCCAGCGGAGAGGCATTCATCTTGTCGTGAAAGGTCTTGGGTATAGACAGCGATCCTATGGCGCGACTCTCGTCCTCCAGAAAAATATGCTGCGCGCGCTGGAACGGAAGCTTGAGTAGTGAGATACCAAGGCGGTTTTCGAAATCGATTTGCGTGGGTTGCGGTCGAATGCGCCTGCCAAAGGCCGAGCCTCGATGATTCGCCAGGCCTTCCAAATCGATACTGAACTTTAATGTGTTGACCAAATGGGTTTTGCCGCTGCCGGTTTTCCCTCCAACGATCATAAATTGCGAATCTGCACTGACCGTGTCTATGTTTTGGATCAGGTACCGACGCAATGCTTTGTAGCCACCTTCGATCAGGGGGACGGAAATTCCCAGTTCCTGCAGCCATCGCTGAACTGTGTTGGAACGCAGTCCGCCACGAAAGCAATAGATGACAGCAGCGGGATTTTCCTCAACGAATTTTTGCCAATTCAGAATTCGCTGTTCCTTGGTCTCGTCACTGACCAGCTCGTGTGCGAGTTGTATGGAGGCCTGCTGTCCCGCTGCTTTATATTGTTTGCCTATTTCCTGTCTTTCGTCATCATTCAACAGCGGTAAATTCCGGGCGGTGGGAAAGCTGCCGCGTTGGAATTCAAGTGGTGCTCGAACATCCAACATGGGCGTATCGTTAATAAGGAGTTCGCTAAAGGCTGATTCGGGTATGGTTACTGGCATTGGCTGGCTGGTATATCTAATTCCAGGATCGGTAATAAGCTATTTGAAGTGTAACACCTGGCTCAGGCATGCCCTAGTCATCAGGCTTGGATGAAGACGCTGGTCGGCTTATTATCGAGCTGTTATTGAGGCCTTTATAAATAACCTGGCGCATGTAGGAGATAATCGATTACAGAGTCTAAGAACAACGGCGGGACTGCGGATATTGATCCATTCAAGTTAGTGCGCAAAATAAAGGGCAGGGGACCGGCTCCGGTGCATCTCTGGAACCCGCCCTTTTGTGGTGATATGGATATGCTGATCCGCAAAGATGGAACGTGGATTCATGAGGGAAAACCGATCCGCCGCACAGCAATGGTTGAACTGTTCGCTTCTATCTTGATGTTGGATAAAGATGGCGAATACTATCTGGTAACCCCGGTCGAAAAAGTTCGGATCAAGGTGGAAGACTGCCCCTTTGTGATACTTGACATGGATGTTACTGGAACGGGGAAACAGCAGGTATTGTCTTTCACCAGCAATATAGGAGAGGTGGTGAACGCCGGAAAAGGCCATGAGCTAAGTATCGAAGTTGCTGCAGTTTCAGGCGAACCACATCCAATTTTGCACATGCGCAGCGGACTTAATGCGCTTGTTAATAGAGCCGTGTTTTACCGATTAGTAGATCTGGTGCAAGAGCTGCAATCTGAGTCCGGAGAACAAATGACGGGAATCTGGAGCGGTGGTGTGTTTTTCGAGATAGATTCGCAGCATCAGTAATGCTGGCAATATCGGCGCCCTGCACGACGCGCTAAGAACCAATATGGCTTTACAGAAATAGCCGTCTCGGTTGACCTAACCGGGTAAAAACGGCATTATTGCCACCTTTTTTCGGGTGGTGAAAATGGAATTTTCAGCAATCCCTAGAACCATTCTTGTTAGTTACTACTTATGGAGAATCCATGAAGATTCTTGTTGCTATAAAACGCGTCGTGGACGCGAACGTTAAAGTCAGGGTGAAAAGTGACGGCACTGGGGTAGATCTTACCAATGCCAAGATGGCTATCAATCCTTTCTGTGAAATTGCCATCGAAGAAGCAATTCGTATAAAGGAGTCAGGTGCTGCCGACGAAGTCATCGCCGTCTCCATAGGTCCTCAAGTCAGCCAGGAACAAATTCGAACAGCGCTGGCACTTGGCGCGGATCGCGGGATTCTGGTTGTGACTGATCAGCAGGTGGAGCCATTAGCCGTCGCCAAGATCTTAAAATCCGTGGTGGAGAAAGAAGCCATCGATTTGGTGATTCTGGGCAAGCAATCAATCGACACAGACAATAATCAAGTGGGTCAGATGTTGGCTGCGCTGTGCAATTTCCCTCAAGGGACCTTTGCCTGTGATGCACAGTTAAAGGACGGCAAGATCGAGGTTACTCGTGAAATCGACGGTGGGGAACAAACAGTATTGCTAAGTTTGCCTGCGGTCATTACCACAGATCTTCGTCTTAACGAGCCACGCTACGCTTCCTTGCCGAATATCATGAAGGCGAAGAAGAAGCCTATAGATGCCACCACAGCAGAAGAATTGGGTGTGGACATCTCCTCCAAGCTGCAGACCCTAAGCGTAGCTGCCCCAGCACAACGAAGTGCGGGAATTATCGTTGACTCCGTTGCAGAGCTAGTTAACAAATTGAAGACTGAAGCTAAAGTCATATAGGTGGTAATGATGTCAATTTTAGTAATTGCAGAACACGATAATAGTACGATCAAGGCCGCTACTCTCAACACGGTAACTGCAGCCACATCCCTGGGCGATGATATTCATGTGTTAGTTGCAGGTGCTTCCTGCCAGGCGGCAGCAGCGGCGGCGGCAGATATCGCCGGTGTTAGCAAAGTCATCCTGGCGGACGCACAAGAATACGCACATCAACTTCCTGAAAACATAGCTCCGCTGTTGGTAGAACTGGCGAAGAACTACAGCCATGTGTTGTCCGCAGCGACAACCACCGGTAAAAATATAATGCCAAGAGCGGCAGCATTGCTAGACGTGGCACAAATATCTGACATCGTAGAAGTAAAAGATGCCGATACCTTTGTCAGGCCGATCTACGCCGGTAATGCCATGGCTACGGTGCAGTCATCGGATACGGTGAAAATCATTACGGTAAGAACAACAGCTTATGCTGAGGCGGAAAAAGGTGGTAGCGCGGCAATAGAAAACTGTGACTTCGTCACCGCACAGCAGCAATCTACTTTTGTCAGTGAACAACTGTCAGCATCGGAGCGGCCAGAATTAACAGCTGCATCGATTGTCGTCTCGGGTGGCCGGGGCATGCAAAACGGTGAAAATTTTGTGCTACTGGAAAAAGTTGCGGATAAGTTAGGAGCAGCAATCGGTGCCTCCAGAGCCGCAGTGGATGCCGGCTTTGTGCCGAACGATATGCAGGTAGGTCAGACTGGTAAAATCGTGGCACCTGATTTGTACATTGCCGTGGGCATTTCTGGTGCGATTCAGCATCTGGCTGGGATGAAAGACAGTAAGGTTATTGTGGCGATTAACAAAGACGAGGAAGCGCCGATATTTCAGGTTGCAGATTATGGATTGGTTGCGGATTTATTCAAGGCCCTGCCTGAACTCGAGGCAGCTCTCTGACAGGGGTTTTCTGACTATCCTATAAAAAAGCCCGGGAGACCGGGCTTCTTGTCTTGCTATCTATCAGTTACAAGGCTCTAAGAATCAGCCCTCATTATTTTGCTTATTGAGCTCGGCCATCTGCCTACGTTTTATTTCACGCGGATCGTTGGGCGCTCTACCTGTAGCAGCTACTGGTACCACGGGAGCGCTTGTTGGTTTGCTCGCTGCTACCGGCTCTGGCTTGGGCTCAGAAAGGGCAACCTTAGACTCACTTTTTTCTACACTGCTAACAGCCGCACTCGGTGCAGGTTTCGGCGCTGCTGCCTGCGCGCTATTGCTTGTAGCAGGAGCAGCAGGCTGAGCAGGTTTTTCAACGGCAGCTTTCATTCTTACCGGTGATGCAGGCTGGACAGGTTTTTCAAGGACAGTTTCAACCCTTGCGACTTGTACAGGTTTTTCTGCAGCGGGTTCCGAGCTTTTTGTTTGTGTTGGAGAAGCAGTTCTGTTGCTTTCCTGATTGCCCGGGGGAGCCACATTCGGCTTTTCGGCAGCAGAGGTGGAAGTCTGGGATGCCGGTGCCGAGTTACTGCTGGTTGCCGGCTTTTGCTGCGTCGTTGCTAGCGTCGTTGCTTCTGCCTTGTCTAATTGAACTTCAGCAGTAGCCGGCGCAGCTGATTGTACCGCGACCTGACCAGGTGAAGATGCCGCAGCCTGCACATTGCCTTCGTTGCTGGTCGGCGCTTCAGCAGCTTCTGCTCTCTCTTGCACGGTATTGCGTTGGCTCTGCTGTGGCTGTGTTCTGGCTGTTGCAGATTGATTGCCATCTGCCTTGCTCACTGCTGCCGAGGCGACCGGCTGATTGCCTGGCGTTGCATTGTCTTCAACTTTGTTTCCGCTAGCCTCAGTCTGTTCAGGTCTTGGGCCGCGTTTACGTTGATTAGAATTACGTGGTCGCTTGTTTGCTGGTCGGCGCTGCGGTCTGGACTCCGACCTCTCGGCTGACACTGCTGCGTCCTGCTTGCTTTGATTTGCAGTTTCAGATTTGCTCTTGTTCGCGTCATTCCCTGTCTTGGCTGAAGAGTCTCGCCTTTGTTGATTTTGATTTGCCGGTTTGGGTCCGCGCTCACGTCGTGGTTCATTTCGCTGTTGGCTGCCACCACGAGCCTGTTGGCCTCGTTGATTCTGATTTCTTGAATTCTGACGAGGTCGATTGCGGTTGTTGCCCTGATTTCTGCTTGGCGGTGATACAGCTTCCTTCTCAGAAGAACTGAAAAGTTTGGCGAATAGGCCGGCGAAAAAACCTTTCTTCGCTGGCGGCGGGCTGCGCTGCTCTGGAATATTGCTTACCAGTGGTTTCTGAACGGTGGCGGTGGCAGACGGTGTTTTTGGCTTAGCATTAGGCGCGGGCTCAACGGCGGCAGTGATATCCACCTCGTAGACTTCATCTTGTTGGTTAACAGCAGTGATCTCGTAGTGCGGTGTCTCCAACTCTGGCTTGGGTATGATTACTACCTTGGTTGCGCTTTGCTGTTCTATCTCTGCCAGGGCGACTCGTTTCTCGTTCAATAGATAGGAAGAGACTATCAATGGCACGGTAGCCCTGACTTCCTGACACTTTTGTTTGTTAGCTTCTTCTTGCAAAATTCTCAAAATAGACAAGGAGAGAGATTCGACATCACGGATGCTGCCTTGGCCACTGCAACGTGGACAGACTATGGCGCTGGTTTCGCCCAGGGAGGGACGCAGTCGTTGTCTGGACATTTCCAACAACCCAAAACGAGAAATGCGCCCCACTTGCACTCTTGCACGATCGGCTTCCAGGGCATCGCGCATTCTGTTTTCCACATCCCTTTGATTGCGACTGGAATTCATGTCGATGAAATCGATGACCACCAGTCCACCCATGTCACGCAGACGAAGTTGTCGTGCAATCTCATCGGCGGCTTCAAGGTTTGTGTTTAAAGCAGTCTCTTCGATATCGGCGCCACGTGTAGCACGTGATGAGTTAATGTCGATGGAGATCAGCGCTTCCGTAGGGTCGATCACCACTGATCCACCAGAGGGTAATTTTACTTCGCGCTCAAATGCACTTTCTATCTGACTCTCAATTTGGTAGCGGTTGAATAGCGGTAGTTTGTCCTCATACAGCTTTATTCTGTTTTCGTACTGAGGCATGACCTGTTTAATGAAGTTAATGGCCTCGTCATAGGATTCTTGCGTGTCGAATAGCACTTCGCCTATATCTTTTCGCAGGTAATCACGGATGGTGCGAATGATTACATTGCTTTCCTGATAAATCAGGAAGGGTGCCGGTTTCTCAGTGCTGGCTTCTTGAATTGCCTTCCACAGTGCTAGCAGATAGTCCAAATCCCATTGTAGTTCTTCTTGTGCTTTGCCAACTCCCGCCGTGCGCACAATCATGCCCATGCCATCAGGAATTGTCAGTCCACGTAAGGCCTCTCTTAGCTCAGAACGATCATCTCCCTCGATGCGGCGCGAAATGCCCCCAGCCTTAGGGTTGTTTGGCATCAGCACCAAATAACGACCAGCAAGGCTCACATAGGTAGTAAGAGCCGCACCCTTGTTGCCGCGCTCTTCTTTTTCTACCTGCACGATAAGCTGTGTGCCTTCGGGTATCAGCTCCTTGATGTTGTTGCCTTTTACGTCACTGGCATAGTACTGACGGGATATTTCTTTGAGCGGGAGGAAACCGTGTCGTTCTGCGCCGAAATCAACAAAGGCCGCTTCGAGACTGGGCTCAACACGAGTCACCTTGCCCCTATAGATATTGGCTTTCTTTTGAATTCGGGTGCGGTTTTCGATATCCAGATCGTAAAGTCTCTGGCCATCGACAAGAGCAACGCGAAGCTCTTCTTCCTGTGTGGCGTTAATAAGCATTCTTTTCATAATAGGTTCACTTTCTGTTGAACCAGATAAGAAAACTTAGGAGGGATATTCGACTGGGCCGCCACGATTACTGGGTAATCGCAACAGGGGCAATGAAGAAGCAGATCGGATAGATCTGGCTGCAACTACATTAAATTCTTAACATATCAACAATAATAAACTCACCAACTGACACACAGTGGCTAGCCTCGTGCTCACTTACTTGCCTGTATTAGGCTCTTTCATTTGCATATAATCTATTGTTTTAATTAAAAAAATCGTACTTTGTAGTGGTTCATTGCCGTTCGTTAGAGTAGAGCTGAATTTCAGCGCTACTGCAGCGGGCTTGTTCGAGTATAAATTCCTAAACTTATCCGGTTTATCTGGCCATGTCCGTAATGACATGGCTTGAAATAACTGTTTAATGGGTTGGCAGTCTCTGGAGCTATCTGCTGACCTACCTTGTAAGTGGAGTCAGTCTTATGAAGCTATAATTCTGCCTCTTTGGCCTTAGGCCGTTATGAATATCACCAGGCTAGATACTGCCCGTAGGCTCTCGAATAGCTGCTGTCGATATTCATTGCCACTGCATCTGGCGAAATAATGGCGCCTCTAGACTGCAGTAAACACCCTCGATTACGATTTCAGAGGGGTCTTGGCCGTGGAATATAACAGCATTGTGCTCAGGACTCAATTGAATAGCTTGAGATTTTTGCTAAATTTTTAAAAAAAACAATAACCTGCATCAATGTTTAAATCTTGGCCCCTAACTTCCCAAGTCTGGCTTTCTGGGCAGCAGCAGCACAGTTTCATATCCAGCCCAGAGATTGAGCAGAGCTTGGGCTACCTCCATATTGCTGAGGGGCCTGGCTTGATAAAACGAAAGCCCTGTGTTTAAAATAGCCGCCGCAGTGGCTTTGCCAGTACAAAGACACAAAAATCAAGCAGATACTGGCAAAATGCAGAATTCGAATAAGCTGCGGAAGACTGATTCAGAGCAATATCTGAACAATGAGAACAAGAATAAAGATAACAGTGGGGCCATGATTGGCTTAAGCACTGCATCCGCCAGGGGCAAGATCAATGACTATATATTCCTACTGTCGAACTTCCGAGCTGGAGGCTTCGTTAGAGCAAGATGAACTGGACGCAATCCTGGAGCCGGAATTGTTGGCAATTCAGACATACTGTCTGCAGCAAAGCTGGTTTATGACCGCAACCATGAAGGATGAAAACTGTAACTGGAATAATGAATTTGCCAGAAGGGATGCAGGCAGACGATTGCTTAATTTGCTGAAACCCGGTGACGTCGTTTTATGCAGCAAACTGGAACGTATTTGCAGCTCCAGCCATGAAGTCATAAAGCTGCTAGCAAAACTCAAAGAAAAATCAGTGCAGCTGCACATAGTAGAATTGGGCGGCGATATTACGAACTCTGAGTTGGCGGTCAATTTCGCTCAAGTCGCAGGCTTGTTTAGCGCATTAGAAAAGCGTAAGTCGGCGGAGCGAATCAAAGGTGTTAAGCAGCGACAGCGTAAGCAAGGTCGCTACCTTGGTGGCAGTCGTCCCTTCGGCTATATGATTCACGAGAATGGTCGACTTATCGAAAATCCCATGGAGCAGAGAATGCTTCGCAAGATTATGGATTTAAAAAAGCAGGGTAAATCTTTGCGCGCTATTTCCAGCGAAGTATCTACCCCTGTGATGCCCATTAGTTTTAAGACGGTGCAGAGGCTCTTGCAGCGACACGCAGAACAATATTAAGCCAGTGGACACAGGCTGCGCAGATTATTAATGGAATCTGTCTTTAAATGTAAGCGCAGACCACAGATCATGGCCAGACAGATACCAACTGCCAGTTGCTAGCTTCAGTGCAGTCACCAGGGAGCAGCTGCAAGGCTTCACCATGATTAAACCGTTCTCTGTTTTTGTCGGCTTGCGCTATACCTTGGCGCGCAAACGAAACTTCTTTCTCTCCTTCGTATCTTTGATTTCGATGCTTGGTGTTAGTTTGGGTGTAATGATTTTAATCGTTGCGCTATCAGTGATGAACGGCTCTATCTCTACCTTACGTGCTGATGCGTTGAAATCCATTCCTCATGTTACCGTGTCCGGCCCATCAGTTGTTGCAGATTGGCAGCAAATTGCTGGCACTGCCTCGGCTGCCGAGATGGTAGTTGCTGCTGCTCCTTTTTTGCAAGGAGAGGCCAATATTTTGTATCAGGGTCAAAATAGATTTATTAGTCTACGGGGGGTGGTTGGCAGTCTGGAAGCCGATGTCGTGGATAACTCAAGCTCGCGTTATGAAGAACTGTTGCAGGTTTTGGCTGAGACAGAGAATGGCATAATACTGGGAGCGCAGTTGGCAAGTAGTTTAGGTATTTACAGTAGTGCCGAGATATCCGTGCTTGCATTAGGCAGCCTGCTATCCAGGAATTTATCTGACAGCGAAGGATTTACAGTTGTAGGTTTTGCCGACTTCGGCGCCTACGGGAATAGCGATACTGCGCTAATTAATTTAGAGCAAGCTCAGCGTTTGTTTGCGGGTAATTCGGGATCTAGCCTGCAGCTGCGTCTAAGAGTAAGCGATGTTTTTAATGCCAAAGCGATTGCAGAAAACGCACTCGATTCATACCCTGATATCGATATTCAGCCCTGGAATGAAGCGCAGGCGAGTTTGTTTAATGCGCTCAGAATGGAAAAGATACTCACCAGTTTCATGTTGCTAATGATCGTCGTTGTTGGTGCTGTGAATATAGTTTCTACTCTGGTTATGGTGGTGGCGGATAAAAGCGCCGATGTGGCGATTCTGCGAACCATGGGTGCCAGTAAAAATACCATAATGAAAATCTTTATAGTGCAAGGACTGGTGGCAGGGCTGGTTGGTACCGTGGCTGGTGCGGCGCTGGGAATCATTTTGGCCGCGAATATCACCGATCTGAGTCTTGTATTGGAGAGGCTGGTCAATTCGGTATTCACCGATTCCAATGTGTATTTTATTTCGCATTTACAAACTCAAATTAATTGGCAGGAGGTGCTATTAGTCTGTTTGGCCGCTGTATCGATTAGTTTTCTCGCCACCTTGTATCCAGCATATCGCGCCAGCAAAATACAACCAGCGGAAGTGCTGAGGTATGAATAGGCAGATTAGACAACTCACGCAAGCCATTAGCTGGGTAAACCTTAACAAAACCGATAACAAATGACAGAAAATACAACAGTACTAGCCTGCGAGCACCTGGGAAAAACCTACTCACAAGGCCCACAGGTGGTTGAGGTATTAAAAGACGTTAATCTGGAGGTTCGTCGTGGTGAACAAATAGCGATCGCAGGCAGCTCTGGGTCCGGTAAGACAACCTTGCTCAATTTATTGGGTGGCCTGGATCTTCCCTCAGCTGGCAAGGTCACCGTTGCTGGTAAAAATCTCGCGCAAGTAAATGAAACGGAGCGGGGCTTATTACGCAATAAGTATCTGGGGTTTGTATATCAATTTCATCATCTGCTGGGAGAATTCACCGCCCAGGAGAATGTATGTATGCCCTTGCTGATTGCCAAGCTTGGTTCCGACGCTGCTCTAGAGCGAGCGCGAGTTATGCTACAGCGCGTTGGGCTGGAATCCAGACTGGAACACAAGCCTTCTGAATTGTCTGGCGGTGAAAGGCAACGTGTGGCGATCGCGCGCGCATTAGTGACCGAGCCCAGTTGTGTATTGTTGGATGAACCAACCGGTAACCTCGATAGACAAACGGCAACAAGCATTCACGCATTAATGAATGAGCTGAATTCAAGTTTGCAGATTAGTTTTATAGTCGTCACTCACGATGAGTTATTGGCATCTTCCATGCAGCGAAGACTGACTCTAGCGGATGGAAAATTACATGAGTGATAGATCGGTGGCATTTTCTCGCTTTGTCGCTTTTCGTTATGTTAGCGCCGGCAAGAGCAGTCATCTGGTTTCATTCATGTCGGCTATCTCGATATTTGGACTGGCACTTGGTATCGCGATTCTGATTATCGTTCTGTCTGTGATGAATGGCTTCGATCAGGAAATGCGTCAGAGCGTATTGGGAATAGTGCCACATATCACTATTAGTTCTGAGGAGAACCTGAACGAAGAGCAGTGGCAGGAAATTGGCGCGGCGGTCATGCAAAACTCTTCAGTTGTATCCGCATCTCCGGTAATACAGGCTCTAGGTGTTGTCGCCACAGCTGTGGGCAATAAAGGCGTCATCATTAATGGGGTAGATGCCGCGCTAGAAGCTCAATCTTCTGCAATTAATCGGTTTATGTCGGTCGGTAATCTTGAAGGCCTGCAAGAAAAAAAATGGGGCATGGTTCTGGGTCAGAGCCTGGCGAACCGCCTGGGAGTGGAGTTAGGCTCCAGCGTGGATCTTTTCTCAACATCGATATCAATTAATCCAATAACTCCACTGCCCACATACAAAGGTTTTGAGGTCGTGGGCATCTATAAAGTTGGTTCCGAGGAATTGGATAGCGACTTGGTGATAGTCAATCTGGCTGCTGCCTATTCCCTTTTCAAAATGCGCACTCCCTTCAACGCTCTTCAGCTGCGAACTGTCGACGTATTGCAAGCCGAGGCGGTACGCGCGGAACTTGTTCAGGTTCTTCCCGCCGGACTTCGTAGCGAGAGTTGGGTGGCAACACTGGGTGCTATCTACGAGAACATTCAGTTTTCACGAACTATTATTAGTTTCATGCTATGGCTGCTAATCGGTGTGGCAGCTTTTAATCTGGTGGTTAGCCTTATCATGATTGTGCGAGATAAACGTGGCGACATAGCCATCCTTAGAACCCTGGGTGCCAGCCCGCAGATAATTAATCGCATCTTCATGTGGCAGGGCTGTTTCATTGGCTTGTTAGGTATAACTATTGGCGTCGTATTGGGTGTTCTGGGATCTTTGAACATCAGTCAGTTAGCTGCTTTTATAGAAAATAGTTTTTCCATTCAATTATTGAATGCGGAAGTGTATCCCATCGATTTCCTGCCTTCTCAGCTTAGCCTGGTCGATGTTGTTTTGGTGGCTGCTGGGGTGTTAGGGCTTTCTCTGTTAGCTACAATCTATCCAGCAAAGCGCGCCGCTGCAATTCAGCCGGCTGAAGCGCTACGCTGCGAGTAATTTTCCCGCAGTCTCGCATTCTGCTCTAGCCTTCACTAGCTTTACAGTATTGACGTGATGGAGAGCTGGTGATGCGACGCGCTCTGCTGTTGTTTAGCGCTGGTATTGCAGGCGCCGTTTTCGTGGCTGATATTTCCAGTGTATTGCCGGCTGCCTCGTTTGCTCTCGGCTTACTGGCTGTTATGTTTCCCGCTTTCCAGCGCTGTTTTCCTTCCTCTTACTTGTCTCGATTGATTTTCACAGTAGCCTGTATGTTGATCGGCTTTCTCTGGCATTTGGCTTGGGCCGATAGGCTGCTACAGCAGCGCCTGCCTGCTGATTTGGAGGGCACGACCCTATTGCTCGAAGGAGTAGTGGCCAATCTTCCCGAGGTATCGAACATTGCCCAGCAATTTGAATTTATAATTTTAAGCAGCGAGTCAGACTTCTCTGGTAGCAAAGTGCTGCTCAATTACTATGGCGAGAAGCACATCACTCCAGGACAGCATTGGCGTTTCTCGGTGCGATTGAATCGCCCTCATGGTTTCTCGAACCCCGGTGGATTTGATTACGAAGGCTGGTTATTTCAAAAAGGAATATCTGCCAAGGGCTATGTGCGAAATTCCATGAGTAACCAGTTGTTGGCAGAGCTCATCCCGCAGTGCTGGCTACATCCGCTGATAACGGCAAACAGATGGCGTTACTCACTGAAATTCAGAATAGGTCAGTCCTTAGCCGATTCTCCCTATCAGAGTTTGGTACTGGCGCTCACCCTGGGCGATAAAAGCGCCATTTCACAAGAAAACTGGCAGCTATTCAGCGCTACCGGTAGTAATCATTTATTTGTGGTATCCGGCTTACACATAGGCTTGATTAGCGCATTCAGTTATTGGCTTGTGTTCCTGTTACTACGACTGGCTCCGGCTGTTCCGCTTCGCCTTGCTTATCCTGCGCAGAAAGTAGCAGCTCTATTTGGACTGTTGGCGGCCGTCGCCTATGCTTTGCTGGCTGGTTTTAGCCTGCCCACGCAGCGGGCCCTGATCATGATTGTGGTTTTTATACTGGGCGGCCTAAGCAACCGTCGGGTTCTTGTGTCGTTTCGTTTTCTGCTGGCGTTGGCAGGGGTTTTGCTGCTTAATCCCCTAGCGTTTATCAACGCTGGGTTTTGGTTCTCCTTTTCTGCAGTTGCGGCACTATTGCTTGTCACAAGTTTTGAGAGCGTCGAACAGTATCGACCTGAGTCGAATTATTCGCCTACAGAAAAATCGGCCAGGACATTTAACTATCTGGCAAAACCGCAGCTTGTGGTTTTTCTGGCACTATCTCTGCCTCTAATATTTTGGACTCAGCAACTGTCGCTAGCCTCGCCACTGATCAATATGATTGCGATTCCCGTGGTTGGTTTCCTAGTGGTACCGCTTTGCTTCCTGGGTCTGTTATGTAATTTTGTAAGCGGCTCTTTTAGCGACATATTGTTTTCCCTGGCGGAGCACATTCTCAGATTGCTGCTTGAATCTATGCAGTATTTATTGGATGTGGGAGCCGCTAGCTTTGTGATTGGCTTTCCCAGTGTTGCGGTTTGGCAATTAATACCATTGAGTTTTGCCGTATTGCTGTTGTTATTGCCGCGCGCGGTGCCAGGACGATGTTTGCTAATCCCCCTATGTCTGCCAATTATATTGCCGATGCTAACAAGCTGGTTACCGCTTTCTGGAAAAGCATTACGGGCTCGCACTTCCGATGCAGTACTGGCTGTGCATGTGGTTGATGTAGGGCAGGGTCTCGCCGTGGTTGTTGCAACGGATCGGCACGCGCTGGTATACGATACTGGCGCTAATCTCAGTGCTGATTTCAATATGGGCGCGGCGGTGTTGTTTCCAGTGTTGCGTTCTTTGGGAATACAGAAGCTGGACATGGTGGTGGTGAGCCATGGTGATAATGATCACGCAGGCGGTCTCAGTGGTTTGCAGTCGAATATCGAAATCAAGCAATTGGTCAGCAATAATTTGAATTTAAATAGCTCGCTGCCGATTAGCCTCTGTACTCAGCTAGAGGCCTGGAAATGGGATCTGGTCGAGTTTCAGTTTCTGCAGACTGGGCTAGAGTATGCCTCAGAAAACAATAATTCCTGTGTACTACAGCTGGCATTCGGGGCAATCAGAATATTATTGCCCGGAGATATAGAGACGGAAGCAGAGAATAATTTGGTGCGGCGTTACGGCGAGAAGTTGCAGAGCACAGTCATGCTTGCGCCACACCACGGCAGTGCCAGCTCTTCCAGTTATGCTTTATTGAAGCATGCCAAGCCTAAATATATTGTGTTTTCGGCGGGTTATAAAAACAGCTTCAATCACCCCAACGAGAAGGTGCTTGCACGCTATGGGGAATTTGGCAGCAAGGCTCTGGATACAGCGTCCAGCGGCATGGTTAGCTTCGAATTCAATGCAGGCAATAAAATGCTCGCAAATTCGGCCGGGCCAAGACTGTATCGAGAGGAAAATTTCCGCTATTGGCATTAATCAGACCCCCTGGGGATGCCGATAAGGTTTAAACGCAGCTAAGCTGCGCGTGGTTGAATATGTTAGAGTTATCAATCGATTATCTGGAGGAAGGGCGTGGTAGAAATAATTCGGGCTGGCGGATTGCTGATGTTGCCCATTATTCTTTGTTCCATTTTGGCAATTGCCATCGTGATAGAACGATTCTGGAGTTTAAGTGAGGCGCGCATAACGCCAAAATATGTCCTCGCTCAGGTATGGACCTGGTTAAAAAATAACCAATTGGACTCCAGTAAATTGCGGGAGTTAAGATTGTCTTCGCCACTGGGCCAGATACTGGCCGCCGGCCTGCTTAGTTCCAAATACGGCAGGTCGGCAATGATAGAAAGTATTGAGCAGGCAGCGGCGCAGGTAGTTCATGACATGGAGCGCTATCTGAATACGCTGGGCACCATTGCCGCGATCACCCCCTTACTCGGTCTTCTTGGCACCGTGGTAGGCATGATAAGGGTTTTTAGTGAAATTATGTTGCAGGGCACTGGCAATGCAAATGCTCTGGCTGGAGGTATCTCCGAGGCATTGATATCTACTGCTGCAGGCCTTACGGTAGCGATTCCCACCTATATGTTTCACCGTTTCTTTACCAGGAAAGTGGATTCTTTGGTGCTGAATCTGGAGCAGGAATCGATCAAACTGGTGGATGCTCTGCATAGTGACCGCAAAGTCGAAGTGAAATAGCTGGCGTCTTAACGAAAAATTTCAAATCTGCAATAGAGAGCCCTGATACACAGTGAAATTCAAACGAGCAATGCGAGAGGAACTCGCCATCAATATCACGCCGCTGATTGATGTGGTGTTTCTGCTGCTCATTTTTTTTATGGTTACCACTACCTTTAGTCGAGAGACTCGCTTATTGGTTAATCTGCCCGAAGCCAATGCCGAGGCGGCGGAAAGCAATCCTTCCCAGATTGAAATACTGGTCGCCAGAGACGGTAGCTATTCAATCAACGGCAGGGTTCTGGTGAATTCCAAAATCGAAACACTGGTTCAAGGCTTGGAGATTGAATCTACTGGCGACCGTACATTACCAGTTCTATTAATAGCGGATGCCGAAGCCACACATCAATCTGTTGTTACGGCGATGGACGCTATAGGTCAATCCGGTTTTACTCGACTAAGTATTGCCACGCAACGTCCGCAGGAGCTTGACCAGCCGGGATCGACCACGACAAACAGGCCATGAGTAAACAAGACCGTAAAATAGGCAAGGAAGAAAGTTGGCGTCTGTATAGGCGTGTGTTCAGTTATATGCTTCCCCATCGTCCGGAATTTTCAGTGGCGATGTTAGGCTATATAATTTTTGCACTTACCGCACCGGCGGCAACCTGGTGGTTAGGATGGACGGTTGATGCCATTACTACCGGTGAGTATGAGGCACTGCGAATTCTTAGCCCACTGGCTTTTATTGGTTTAGCGGCAGTTCGTGGCAGCGGCGGCTTTATGGGTAGCTATTTTCTATCCAGTATTTCCAATCACATCGTACACAAAATGCGTTGTGAATTGATTGACCACCTGATCAGATTGCCCGCCAGTTATTTTGACAAAAACTCCTCCGGTCGTTTGGTATCGAAACTAACTTATGATGTGATGCAGATAACCGGTGCCGCTAGCAATGCGGTTGCTGTTTCGGTTCGAGAAGGTTTCACAGTTATCGGCCTGCTCGGTTATCTGATGTATATGGATTGGAAGCTGAGTCTGGCGTTCGTAATAATTGCACCAGTTGTGGGTAAGGTTGTCGCTATCGCATCAAAAAAATTCCGCCGCTACAGCACGCAGATGCAGGATTCCATGGGAGATGTTACGCAGATTACTAATGAAAGCATTAAGGGCCATCGAGTTATTCGAACATTTAATGCGGAGAACTTCGTCAGCCAAAAATTGTCCGTGGCCAGTGAGCGTAATCGACAACAGAACATGAAGATGGTGCTGACGCGAAGTGCCAGCACACCAATCATACAATTAATTGTCAGCGTGGCCATTGCCGCCTTGGTTTGGTTTGCGATGTCGCCGAGTTTTTTCGCCAACAATACGCCGGGAGACTTTGTGGCTTTCCTAAGTGCTGCCGGATTGCTGGCAAAACCGATCAGACAGCTAACGCAAATTAATTCAGTGATTCAGCGAAGCTTGTCTGCGGCTGCGAGTATCTTTGAACTATTGGATGAGGATGCCGAGCGCGATACTGGCTCTCATACCATTGAACGAGCGGCGGGTCGGATAGAATTCAAAAATATTAATTTCTCCTACAAGGATGCTGTGCCCACGCTGATTGATATTAACTTCACCGCGGAACCCGGGCAAACGATTGCCTTGGTGGGAAAATCCGGCAGTGGTAAATCCAGCCTGGTGAGTTTGATACCGCGCTTTTATGATTACACTGAAGGTGAGATACATCTTGACGGTGTACCGCTAAAAGATTTTAAACTTAACAACCTGCGTGAGAATATTTCTCTGGTTACCCAACAGGTGGTGCTGTTTAATGGCACAGTGGAAGAAAATATTGCCTATGGCGATGAACTCATCGACCACGATAAAATTTTGAAAGCCGCCAGAGATGCGCATGCAATGGAATTTATTGATCTGCTACCGGAAGGCATGGATACCCAGGTAGGTGACGACGCCGTGCTCTTATCCGGGGGTCAAAGACAACGTTTGGCGATAGCCAGGGCCTTGCTAAAAGATGCGCCTATCTTAATTTTTGACGAGGCCACCTCGGCCCTGGATTCTGTATCTGAGCTGCACATTCAAGAGGCTTTAGATATTTTGAGGAAGGGTCGCACTACCTTCGTAATCGCCCATCGTTTGTCTACCATCGAGAAAGCCGACTTGATATTAGTCATGGAGAAAGGAAAAATTGTAGAGTCTGGTACCCACGAGGAGTTGCTTGCGAATGAGGCAACTTACTCAAGGCTTTATGCAATACAGTTTTCGGAGAATGCTGCGGCAACACCTGAATGAGTTTTCTAGAGCGGGCTTGGCACAAAAAAGCAGGGTGGCTGATTTTGTTATGGCCACTGTCGCTGCTATTTCAACTACTGAGCAGATTCCGTCGCCTATCGCAACAGGCGAGTAGGCCACCGGAATATCTCAAGCTGCCAGTTATCGTCGTGGGCAATATTTCCCTAGGTGGCACCGGGAAGACGCCGCTGCTCATTAGTCTTGCCAATCAATTACAGCAACAGGGATTTAAGCCCGGAATAATTAGCCGTGGTTATGGCGGCAACGCTGCTGCTTACCCATTATTAGTCGATGCATATTGCGATGTTCTGGAGTCAGGTGATGAGGCCTTACTTATCGCTGAGAAGACTGGCTGTCCTGTGTATGTTGATCCCAATCGAAACGCGGCGCTGCAAGCCTTAATAAAATCTGCAGATGTAGATGTGGTGTTAAGTGACGATGGTTTGCAACATTACAAGCTTTACAGGGACATAGAGATTGTAGTGGTAGATGGTCAACGCCTATTCTCCAACGGTTTTTGCCTGCCTGCTGGACCCTTAAGAGAATCTGTTGGGCGCTTAAAAAATGTGGATGAGGTTGTGCTCAATGGGCCCGCCTCGGAAGAACTGGCGGAGTTGCGCGGCGCCAGCATTATGCAATTGGAACCACGCTTTCTTGTCAATCTCGTTAGCGGTGAAAAGCGGCCTTTCACAGGGGCGCCGTTTAATATGGGAAATAAATTGCAGGCGGTATCAGCACTGGGCAACCCGCAACGTTTCTACGATTTGTTAGAGCGGCTGCCATACCAAGTGGATACCTTCAGCTTTCCAGACCATCATGTATTTAGCGCGGCGGATTTTGAGCAGTTGGGTATCGATGACCATCAACCGGTCGTAATGACAGAGAAGGATGCGGTAAAATGTCGCCAGTTCGCCAAGCCAAACTTTTGGTATTTGTCGGTGGATGTCACGCTGGAGAGCAAATTTATCGAGCGTATTGTCAATCGTGTTCGAGGGCTCCCTAGAATCAAAATCTTAGACTAAAAACTGCAGTTGGTTTATCACTATCAAGCGGCCAGGAGTGTTCAATCATGCTCGACCAAAAACTACTGAGTATCCTTGCCTGTCCGGTTTGCAAGGGTGATTTACAGTATGATCAGGCAGCTAAGGAACTAATCTGTCTTGCGGACGCGATGGCATTTCCCGTAAAAGATGATGTGCCGGTCATGTTAAGCAACGAAGCAAGAGAGATGTCCTTGCAAGAAACCGAGAAATATCGATGAGTTTTACCGTGGTTATCCCTGCGCGCTATGCTGCTACCCGTCTGCCGGGCAAGCCCCTATTAGATATAGCGGGCAAGCCGATGTTACAACATACCTACGAGAGAGCATTACAGAGCAAGGCAGATTTGGTAGTAGTGGCCACCGATGACGAACGTATCCAGCAAGTGGCTACCGATTTTGGCGCCAAGGTTTGTATGACCAAGTCCAGTCATGCCTCGGGTACCGATCGCATTCAGGAGGTGAGTTGCCAACTGGCTATGGCCGAGTCGCATATTGTGGTTAACGTGCAGTCTGATGAACCTCTGATTCCACCCAATGTAATCAACCAGGTAGCGGCAAACCTTGAACAGCATTCTGAAGTTGGTATCGCGACGCTATGCGAGACTATTACTGTGAAAGAAGAAATCTGCGACTCCAATAGCGTAAAAGTGGTTATGAATAGTCAGGGTCATGCCCTGTACTTTAGCCGCGCCACCATCCCCTGGCAGGGCAGTGCTTCGGCGAAGAACTGTTATCGCCACATCGGTATCTATGCCTATCGCGTCGCCGTACTCAATCAGTTCATTCAGTGGCCGGTGTGTGAGTTGGAAGTCACCGAGAAATTGGAACAACTGCGGGCCTTGTACAACGATGTTGATATTCACGTTGCGGTATCGAGCGAGAATATTCCCCCGGGTGTGGATACCGAGCATGATCTGGAATTGGTCCGCTCCCACGTCGGCGCCAACTAGATCTGACCGCAATCGCCGTGACCGATGTCCTCCAGCCCAATAATGCAGACTTCCCAGTAAAGTTAAGGGTACTAATGGTTTGCCTGGGGAATATCTGCCGTTCCCCCACTGCACATGGTGTTCTTGAAAAATTAATACAAAATAAAGGCTTATATAAAAATATTGAAGTCGATTCTGCAGGAACAAGCCACTACCATATCGGACAACCCCCGGACCCGAGATCCATAGCCGCCGCTGAGTTGCGTGGTTATCAACTACATACGCAAATAGCACGACAGCTGAGGCAGTCAGATTTTCAGGACTTCGATTACATACTGGCCATGGACAGGAGTAATTTAAAGGAATTGCAGCAGGCTTCCCCACAGGGGTGCAGGGCGAGCATTCAACTATTGCTGGATTACTCGCCGGATTCTCAGGATTCCGTGCCAGACCCTTACTACAGCGGCGAGCATGGCTTCGAATTAGTGCTGGATTTAGTCGAAGCTGCTTGCCTGAAATTCCTGGCTCATCTGGAGCATCGATTACAGGCTGCACAGGCGGAGGCTTAGACGAAGTATGGATATTCAGGAACAAGTTGATCTGGCGCCCTATAACAGCTTTGGCGTCAGTCAGAGAGCCGCCTTTTTCGCCGAGGTTCAGCAAGCCAGTGATTTGCATCAGGCAAGAGAGTTTGTCGCTAGCAGACATCTACCGATAATGGTGCTGGGCGAGGGCAGTAATGTCCTGTTCATCAAGGATTACCCGGGTCTGATTCTGTACATGAATAACAAGGGTAAAGAGCTGCTTCCCGGCGCCGGAATGTTGCGCGCGGCCGCCGGTGAGAACTGGCATGAGCTTGTAATATTTTGCTTGCAGAAAAGTCTGTATGGACTTGAAAACCTGGCACTTATTCCCGGTACCGTTGGTGCGGCCCCAATACAGAATATAGGTGCCTATGGTGTGGAGCTGGAGCAATTCTTTGTAGAGCTGGAGGCTTTCGATTTAAAGACTGGCGAGACCCGGTATATGAGCAAGAGCGATTGCCAGTTCGCTTACCGCGATAGTATTTTTAAGCAAGACCCCGGGCAAAAACTGGTAGTGCTTTCTGTTAGCCTGCAATTGTCACAGCAGCCGACACCGGCTCTGGGCTATGCTGGTTTGAAAGAAGCACTGACGGGTGAAGAGGCCACGCCTCAGCGTGTATTTGATGCGGTCTGCGATATACGCCGTAGCAAGCTGCCTAACCCCAAGCTAATTGGGAATGCTGGCAGCTTCTTCAAGAATCCTGTTGTATCGCGCAGCAAATATGAGACATTGTGCCGAGCCCATCCTGGTATTCCCGGTTGGGACACCGAAGATTCGGATCTGGTAAAACTGCCAGCTGCCTGGTTACTGGAGCAAAAAGGCTGGAAGGGAAAGCAGCGCGGCGGTGCTGCTGTGCATGAGAATCACGCCCTGGTATTGGTGAATAAGGATAATGCCAGCGGTGAGGATATTGTGTTGTTGGCCGAAGAGATGAGCAGCTCCGTTTTGCAGGGTTTTGGTATTGCTTTGCAGACCGAAGTCAGGATTGTATAAAACGCAGATTACTTTAGAATATTTTTGCCCGATCCATTAGTTCTGCTCAGAACTGTGAACCAGTTCCCGTTTTACCCTCTCAAATTTGTGCCCCATTTCACACTATGCTACTAATTAGATGTTGCTAGGATATTAGTGGGGATTTAAGTGGTTACCTGTAGCGACTAACTGACCGAATGCTTTTGTGAGGATTTGACCGTGCTAAATAATCCAAAGAAATTGATTTCTATTTTACTGGTGGACGATCACGAACTGATCAGAGAAGGCATTGCCCGCCTTTTGAACGATGCCCCGGACATGCAAGTGATTGGGCAATTGAGTAGTGGCGAAGAAGTTCTAGAATATCTTTCACAATGCCATTCCAATAATATGAATTTAGTGGAATTTCCCTCAGCTCCAATGCGACAGATACCGGACATCATCCTATTGGATGCACGCATGCCAGGTATCGGTGGTATAGAGGCGACGCGCGCAATACTGAAGCAGTCTCCCGAGAGCAAAGTCGTGGCCATGTCGAGCGTGACAACGGGGGTCATACCCTCGCAGATGCTGCGTTCGGGCGCGATGGGCTTTATTACCAAGAGTGTGCCGGTCACTGAATTGCTACAGGCCATACTCGTGGTTGATGGCGG
>JAJFKE010000010.1 GCA_021773355.1 Gammaproteobacteria bacterium
AAAACGGAGACGCTTACGCGGGTTTAATTACTTGGCGAAGGTGCTTACTGGAATTAAATTTAAAGATGGAATCGAGGTGACAGCAACCGACCAGGCCGCCGCTTGACTCAAATGCTGGAACACCACTTTTGACAATAACTCTACTTAAACTAGTAGGAGTCATTTCCAATATTAAGCAATGGTGAGTAACCGCTGTAGAGCGGCGCCCTGCCTGGCTTCTTAAATTGCATGTAGCCAAGCTTATCCAATACCTGGGCGTCCACCTGTTTAGCCTCTTACCCAGATTCTTGTGTTGCCAGAGGTGATTCCTTGAAATTAAAGTTTGCTAGTTCGTGCGCATGTGGAAGGTTGAGTGAGATCGTTAGTTGTTTGATTACACTAACTTTATAATGCAATAATCACAGCGGATCGCACAACTGTAGAGCACTCATTCACGCAATTCTCATGCATTGCGACTTCTAGGTTATCTCTCAAACCATATTTCAATAAGCTGTCGTAAACCAATTTAGAACTTCCAGTTGTACTATGGAAATATGGGGCAGAGAGATGTGTAGTATGAAAATTAGAATCAGGGGCGAAATGTCAATTTCAGGACTTATCTTGGCAATACACGAACAACTACATGAAATGGAAGATCGCTACCGGGTACGACATTCAAAAGGTGTGTTTATCTTTTTTACACCTACCGATGGTGGCGGCGAAGGCAATAATCGATCGTCAGAGAGGCAAAACGAAGACTTTGCTTTTACCCATAGAAGCCAGCCTCTAGGCCGTATCAAAACGAAAGCCAGGAGACGGGCAAGAGCGGTTGCCAATCTAATAGATCGTTCTTCAATTGTGCAATATAATAGTCGAATTATGGTGTGAATAAAGTAGCCTTCCTGGCACTACTTATGGCTTGATTCGCATTTTCTCATTCGTATAACGTTGGGCCCGCTTAAGGGCAGCGGTTTAACTATTTTTCTGGGCTAATTGAAATGCGAGTGTTTGCCTTATCAGATATCCATGTCGATCATGAGGCAAACAACGCCTGGATAGCCAGACTTTCGAATAGTGAATTTCAAGAAGATACTTTGTTACTGGCAGGAGATGTTACGCACGATTTAAGTTTGCTTAGAGCAACCTTTGAAATTCTGCTGTCCAAATTCAAGAATTTATTCTTTGTTCCTGGCAATCATGACCTATGGGTAATGCCAGGAAGCGATTCCAATTCACTACAGAAATTCAAAGACATTGTTGAAATCTGTGAAAGGTTGAATGTAAAAACTCAACCAGAATATGTTGGCACCAATTCTGGCAAGGTATGGATTGTTCCTCTGTTTTCCTGGTATACACGCCCGGAAGAGGGCGTGGACAGTTTATACCTGCCTAAGGATAAAGATAACGCTTCTCTTGATATGTGGAGTGACAATTACCTTATTCAATGGCCCGATACGGCGATAGGTAAGATTAATGACTATTTCTTGCAGCTGAACGAAAAACATTTATCAATATCCTGCGATGGCCATATCATCTCGTTCAGTCATTTTTTACCCAGGTCAGACATCATTATCTCGACAGCAGATGAAAGCAAGATATTCAAGTGGCCTCACCGTAATGAAAGGTTTAATTTTACTCGTGTGGCAGGATCAAAGTTACTGGATGCACAGATTCGTCGGCTGGGTTCATCGATCCATGTCTATGGGCATCAACACCGGAATCGACATCGCCATCTCGACGGTGTCTGTTATATCTCCTGCTGCCTGGGATACGAGGAAGAACGACTAAATGGCGAAATCAGTCCAGACATTCTATTACCCAAGGAAATATGGAATGATAGCGTCGAAAGTCTGTTAGTTGGTGAATAGTATGGATACAGAAATAAGCTCAAATAGCGATCGTAGATCGCTCTATCTTCTTGCAGATAGCCGATTACTTTTCTGGAATAGCCCAAGCAACAGGTTTGTTACTTCCGTTAGAGAGAGTCTTCAGGGTGAGCAAGCAAAAATTACTCGGGCGGGCTCATTGGTGCCTCCAATGGCGATAATCCAGAGTTTTACGATCTCCTCACAGCGGTTATGGATAACATAGATACCCATGAAAGCAAGATGATCAAATCCTCATTTCCCGATGAAGACCGAGACTTTCTTGAGTCAGCAGACCTAATACTACTTGCCGGTGGTGATTTTGAGGCAGGCTGGGAAATACTGCGAGAAACAGGAATGGCAGAAATCATTTCTCGCAAATACTATGAAGGGGCAGTCATTCTCAGTGTCTCGGCCGGGGCTTTGCAACTGGGTATGGGTGGCTCCAATACCGATCCGCGTGAAAGCTTTACTGAGACCTTGAAATTAGTCCTATACTATATCAGCGTACATGACGAAGATAACGACTGGGCGCAGATTAGACTCACGGACCAACAAAAGGAAGGGTTTTGCAAGGGTTTTGGAATCCCGGCTGGAGGAGACCTGATTTATCACCTGGACTCTTCGGTCGAGCCTTTACGTCTTGGATTGAATGAATTTCAGAGGTCGTTGGAATCAGAGGAAGAAGTTTGTTGTAATATTTTGCTGTCACCTGCTGTGGAAGAAACGTCCAACGGGAACAAGTAATGGAAGGCTCAGTCTTTGGTCAAAGTTCCAGACTCGATACCAATTCTTCTATGGCTGGCATTATCACCGATCTACTTGCTGTGGGCATAGTAGTTCATAGTGAGAAAATTAACGAATGCGAAGGAGAATTGTACAAGGAAGAATTGCACTTTATTCACAATGCTGTGGAAAAAAGAAAACGGGAATTCACTGCCGGTAGAATCTGTGCAAGAAAGGCCTTGGTAAAACTCAACCGTCCTCCTTGCCCTATTCCTGTAGGATCAACTCGCGAACCACTGTGGCCGCAGGGTGTAGCAGGATCAATCACCCATGATGGCAATCATTGTGTTGCTTGCGCCGCAAACAGGGATTTTATCCCTTATCTGGGTATTGACCTTGCAGTGAGAGAGCCCCTAGATCGCGATTTAATTCCGCTGATCTGTACAGAGGATGATATTAAAAATATAGAGAATACAGGTGAGTCGAATTTTGAAACAGACCCTTACAAACTGGTATTTTCCATCAAGGAATCTGTCTACAAATGCCTTTTTCCTGTGGTGCAGCAGATATTTGATTTTCAGGATGTATCGATTTACATGGAACCCCTAGGCAACACTGCGTCAATAACACTATTCAATAAAAAACTGTTTTCCACACTGGACCTGGAGCTGAAAGTAAGATTTCGTGTTATAGGTGATTATGTGTTTTCTGTTGTCTGGGTGTAGGAGTATAGGCGTAATCGGCACTACGACTTGCGGTAGAGCACTACTTATCCAATCAACACATGCTTCTAAACTTTGACTGTTATCCAACTAGCATCTCCTGAAACCTCCCTATACCTGATTTAAATTTAGTCCCTCTGTTCCGATAATTAGAACTGACAACGGTGTTCCGTTCTCATCACCACAGGCACTGTTCGGCCTTAGCCGTCTTTCGATCTGGTGGTTACGCCTTGGTATCAGTATCGAGAGAATAAAACCTGGACACCCCGAACAGAATGGACGTCATGAGCGTATGCATCTGACTCTCAAAAACGAAGCAACTAAACCTGCCAGCTACAACTTTCTTCAGCAGCAAGGCCACTTTGATGAGTTCATCGAGGGTTACAACAACGAGCGCCCTCACCAGGCACTAAACGGCATGTACCCAGGTGAAGTGTATACGCCGTCGGCTCGTGAGTACTTCCGCCCAGAGGTGCCAGAGTATCCTTTTCATGATCGAACTATTCTAGTGACTCAGTGTGGAAGAATATGCATGGGCCGACGAAAGATTAATCTCAGCACTGTATTTGGCGGCCAACATATCGGCATTAGAGAGGTCGCTGACAGAATTTGGTTTGTCAGCTTTATGGAGTTTGATATAGGCTTTTTTGACGAAGATGAGAACAGGGTGGAGCCAGTGGGAACAAATCCATTTGCTCCAAAAGTGTTACCCATGTCTTCGGTATAAAGTGTCACCTATGTGCCCGGTATACACCGACAAAAAATGGTAGCAATGGGTGGACTTGAACCACCGACCCCAGAATTATGAATAATGAGATTCTGGGAAAATTCTTGTGCATGTAACAAAAACTCCCATTGCCTAGATACATCCAATACCGTATACAGGCCTTAATCCCGTTTTTTATAGTGAACTGTGTCTCGTCCTAAAATATGTTGACGGTTTTAATGAAGCCGGTTACCTAAGGTAGCCGGCTTTTTTCATGTACTTGATTTGGGGTTTTCATGCCCAGGCTCAAGTGTGGCCTTAGGTTATTGTAGAGCTCGATCGATTGAGCGATCACCGTCTTCAACTCGTTGAAGCTATTACATCTCTCTAGTAAAAATTCCTGCTTCAGAATTCCGTTCATTCTCTCGGCCAACGTATTCTGGTAGCAGCCATATCAATCAGTCATCGACGGTTGGATGTTATTCTTTTTAAGAACCTCTTGGTAGTCAGCAGAACAGTATTGCAGCCCTCTGTCGGAGTGATGGATCAAGGGCTTGCTCCATCCATTAAATATAGTTGTGGGTTTTCCTCGTACATGGGATACCGACGCAGGAAAGACATACTCGTTTTGCTCAGGAATGGTAGCGAGGTATTTCTGGAATAGCGCACCATACGGAAAGGTATGCTCCTGTTTATTCTTAGTTATCTCGGCAGGAAGAGTGATCATCATTTCTTCTTGGTCAATCCACCTCCACTTAAGGGAGGCTATTTCGTTTTTTCTCTGACCCGAGAGAATCAAGAAGAGGATAATGTGACCATAGGGATAACTGTACTGGTGTGCATGGGAGTATAGAGTTTTGAGCTCATCATCTGACAATACTCGATCACGCGCTGAGAGCGAGTTAGGTTGCTTTTGCCCTGCAAGTGGATTTCCTTCTGCAAACTGATTGTGTATGGCCCAGTTGAAAAAAGAGCGGGCGACCGAGAAAGCGTATTTTGGGGTCGTCGGTGTATTTTTGAGCGCAGTAATATACCTCATGATGTCCTGCTGAGAGATATCGCCCACAGTGCGCTTGGAAAATTTGAAACCACGTAACAGCCACGCATAGTCTCGTAGTGTTTTAGGACGGTTTTGGCGACAGTGCTCTAAATACTGCCCTACCGCATCGTCATACGTGATGGATACAATGGTTTGTCTACCTAATGTCCGCTCGGCTAGAAATTGCTTAGCTTTTGCCCGAGCGTCGGAGAGAGAAATAATAGGGTATTTCCCAATTGTCGTTCTCTGTCGATTGGCGCCATAGACGACGACAAACGACTTGATACCACCTTGTGAAATGCGTATTCCGAAGCCGTGAATGAGCGAGTCAGAAATGGTGTACTGGCCAGTCTTGGGTTGTGCGTTTCTAATAATTACATCAGTGAGTCGAATGGATGGCATCAGTTGATCCTCCTAGGCTCATCATAGACTCAGAGAATGGCTGTGTTGGGGTGAGGAGCTATGAGGGAGTAGATTCTGTAACATATTAATAAATAAAAAGAAAATATTATTTGAAATGCTATGAGAGGGTATGGATTGAAAGACCTTCTGACTTGTAATCAGCAGGTCCACTCTCTCTGGAAATACGCGACTCTTGGTGGTGGCACCACTTTCTCCCCAGCTCTTCCTGCTTAATCAGTGTTGGATTCCTTATATAAAAACCTGAAGGTAAGAGGAAGTAGTGGATCTTTCGTGCATAGCAATAAAACGATCTACTTTCTTTAGCTGAGAGAACGCTTTAGCGCATTTCTCAGTCCACGGCCCTGGCTATCTTGTAGTCGATCACCGATTCACTTATTCTTCGATGCTTGACTATTTTTACAGGACATAGCGAAAAATCCGATGTTAGATGAGAAGCAGATTCGAGAATTAGTTGCCGAGCATGGCGGCACCGTAAATGAAGGCCGATCCATTGCACAGATTATTAAAGATGGTGATCTGCCGCGACTGAATGGCGCCACCGTTTTGGAAGGCAAAGTCTCTGACTCTGTGTTCGGCGACGGCCTCGTTAACTCCTCGGGTGTTGCGCTGCGTCTTATGTTCCGCAATAACCGAATCTCAACCCATGACGTAAATCGGGGGGCAATACCCTTTAAGGATCAGGTTCTGGCGTTTAACCATGATCATATGCTGCGCCTCGTCGTTGACGTATTGGGTTCCTCGCAGTTTGAGGTTGCGGGCCTGCTGCCAAGTTCAACCGTTATTCCTGCAGAAAATCTGAAGCTGGTGAGCCTGGAGAATGTGCTGCGCCTGTTCATGGCAGAGAGTTCCACGTCCACTTCGCTGTATCAGCATTGGTTACAGGCAAAAGAGTCGGGCGAGACTGTGTTGAACTATGCCGGGCATGAAATGAAGGTCGCTGATTTGGTTCCAAACGGCATTCTGCCCTACGTAATGGATACGCCCAGTACCAAGGATAAAGTAGACAAGACTATTGATGTGAAATTTCTAATCGACCGTGGTGTATGTAGCCAAGCTCAGTACAACCAGATTCGAAATTCCTCCTTAATGGCCTTCGGCATGATTTCTCAGTATCTTTCTGAGCGAGGTATGGTACTGGTTGATACCAAGACCGAACATGGCATAAATCACGCGGGCAAGATTGTTGCCGCCGATGAATTGTATACCATGGATTCTTCTCGTTTCTGGCGCCTGGATGATAACGGCAAGGTGCTCCATCGTGACGGCAAGCCGGTTTCCTTTTCCAAGGAGTTTGCACGCGGCATGGTAAAAGAAATGGATCAACAATTTTCGGAAGATCAGGCAAATGAGATCGCGGTTCGATACATTCTCGGCCTACAACATCTTACCGGAGTTGAGTTTGCGCCGGATTTGCGTGGCAGAGATCAGCGTATTGTTGATTCCTGCAATTTAATTCTGGACACACTGCTATAGGGCCGTTGCAGACTATGCCATTGATCATGAGGCAAGCTGCCAAGACCAAATTAGTTAACCGAGGCGCACAGAGAGACCTATTATGAAATTTCAAAAAATTGGGTGGTCTGTGCTGGCAACATCTATTCTGGCTGCCCTTATTGCCTGTTCACCGCAATCCCCGAGCAACGATACTGCCAGTGTACCTCAAACCAGTATTCCAGGTATCGGTGTTGCGGACTATGAGCGTGCGGAAAAATTCCTGGCGGTTAACACCTCCGATCTGGTCCAGCGCAACGTCCTCGCTCAGTATTGGCAGGAGAACGATCGGCTGATTTATCGGTCTTCTACGGCGCAAGGCTCAGAATATGTGTTGGTTGACGCTGCGACAGCAGAGAAATCGAATCTGTTCGATTCTTCCCGATTGGCCTCAGCACTGGCCGGCTTCGACGAGGAAGAGATAGCAGCCGATGACTTGAGTCTGTCGGCGCTGCGCCTGAGCACTGCAGGAGATCAACTGGAATTTAATTATTCGGGCGAAAGCTATTCGCTGGCTCTGGATAGTTACGAGTTAAACCAAATTGCTGGCACACCGGAGGATGAATTTCTCTCTCCTGATGGCAGCAAGGCGGCCTACATAGATGATCATAATCTCTGGGTTCGAGACACCTCCAGCAACCAGTTAACGCAGCTTACCTTCGATGGTGAAGAGAATTACGGCTATGCCACTAATAACGCTGGTTGGCTCCGTGACGACGGTCCTGTACTTCTGTGGTCGCCTGACTCAAGCAAAATAGCCACGTTTAGACACGATGGTAGAAACGTCGGTGAAATGTATCTATGGTCCACAAGAGTGGGTCATGTAGAACTGGATGCCTGGAAATATCCGCTTCCTGGCGATGACACTATCTTTATGATCGAGCGCATGGTGATTCATCTGGGTGACCAGCCAAAAATAGTTAAACTGAATATGCCACCTGACCCTCATAGGTCGACCACCAGTGACCATGTGGCTGGAAGCGGAGGTGTGTTTCTCGATGTTGAGTGGAGTAAAGATAGTGAAAACCTGGCTTTTGTTTCTTCTTCAAGAGATCACAAGATTGCACAACTACAAATAGCCGACCCGCAAACAGGCGTGGTGAGACCGGTATTTAAGGAAGAGGTCGAAACCTATTACGAGTCTGGATACAACGCCGCGAACTGGCGTGTCTTTCCGCAACGCAACGAATTCATCTGGTTCTCTGAGCAGGACAATTGGGGGCATCTGTATTTGCACGATTTGCAGAACGGCCAATTGAAACGACAAATAACGGAAGGCAGTTGGGCGGTACTACAGATTCAGCAAGTGGATATGGATAATCAGCAGATCTATTTTCTTGGGTCGAATAAGGAAGCTGGAGATCCCTATTTTCAGTACCTGTATCGAATTAATATGGATGGATCTGGCCTGGTAAACTTGACGCCTGAAATAGCGAATCATGAGATTAACTGGTCGGAGTCAGCAAATTATTTTACGGATATTTATTCAACACCAACTACGGCTCCCGTCTCTGTGCTCCGTGCTAAAACGGGGGAGCAGCTACTAACTCTGGAACAGACTGATATAACAGAACTTCTACTCAGTGGTTGGGTGCCACCCATCCCTTTCAGTGTAAAAGCACGCGATCAGATTACCGATATTTTTGGATTGATGTACAAGCCTTCAAATTTCGATGAGAGCCAGTCTTATCCGATTCTCAATTATTTATATCCCGGCCCGCAAAGCGGCAGCGTGGGAACTCGTTCCTTCAGAGCTTCTCGAAATGATAAACAATCACTGGCCGAGCTTGGCTTTATTGTGGTGGAACTCGATGCAATGGGCACACCTGGAAGGTCGAAGTCTTTCCATGATGCCTACTATGGTGATATGGGTGATAACGGACTACCCGATCAGATAGCGGGAATTCGTCAACTGGCGGCAGAGAACCCGTGGATGGATATTGAGCGTGTTGGTATCTGGGGGCATTCCGGAGGCGGATTTGCATCAACGGCAGGTATTTTGCGCTACCCAGAGTTCTATAAAGTCGCGGTATCTGGGGCAGGTAATCATGATAATCGCAACTACGAAGACGATTGGGGAGAGAAGTGGCAGGGCTTATTACAGACCTATCCCGAAACCAATCCAGGCGATGGTGATTCCAACGAAGCAGTTGTCAGCACCAATTATGACAATCAGGCCAATCAACTATTGGCAGAGAACCTACAGGGGAAGTTGCTGTTAGCACACGGCATGCTCGATACCAATGTACACCCTTCAAGCACCTTATTGGTTGTCGATGCGCTGATACAGGCGGACAAAGATTTCGATCTGGTGGTTCTGCCCAATGCCAGTCATGGCTTCGGCAACCGACGCTATTTCATGAAGCGGCGCTGGGATTATTTTGTGGAAAATCTGCGTGGTCTTCAGCCTCCGTCAGAGTTTACATTTGCCGATAACATACGCTAAGCCATCTGCAGGTGTTGTTGGCCCAAGATTAATTAGTTGAATAAGCCTGTTCGGCTTCGCTTGCAACGGTGTAGACAGCTGCATTAAGCTTGGTGCAGTACGTTAATACGCTCATAAATTATTGATAGTTGGGGAAGTATTCATGAAAACAGTATCACGGTTTACTATGTTGACCGGTCTATTAATTGCGTCACTGCTATCAACCACCGTGCTCGCAGCCGATGCCTACATTCCGCCTAAGACAGGTTTTGGAGTGCCGGATGTGCAAGGGGTTTGGAATTATAAGACCCGCACTGGACTAGAGCGAGCGGATGTCTATGAGGGTGAATTGGAAGTCGATGAAGCGACCATGTTGGAAAAGATGGTGTCCACGCCTGATTTCATCGCTTTTCTTGAGGCTACTGGCGCCGAAGCCCCAGGACCCGAGAATGTCGGTGGCTATAATGGCTTCTGGATAACACCGGGAGATGCCCTGGCACAAATGAATGGCAAGTTCCGAACCTCTCTGATTGTAGATCCAGCAGATGGAAAGATTCCCTGGAGAGAAGACGGCCAGGCCGTGCGCCAATCGCAACGAGCAGAACTACCCATGGGCATGGCGGAAAGTGATGGGCCGGAAGGTAGAACTCTCTCGGACCGTTGTTTGGTGAGTTTTGCATCCACCGCCCCCTTCATGAGTAGTCTTTACAATAACCACATGCAAATAGTTCAGTCGCCCATGCATGTGGTGTTGCTGGCTGAGATGGTGCATAACGCACGCATCGTAAGAATTGGTGAAGAATTCCGTGATCTTCCCTACGAGCAATGGTTAGGAGATTCTATTGGTTATTACGAGGGCGATGCTCTGGTGGTACAAACTAAAAACTTTAATCCCTGGCAAGTCGCTAAAGAACGTTTAGTATCCAGCAATATCTTGCTAACGGAGCGTTTTACTCGAGTTGCTGATAACAAATTGCACTATTCATTCACCATTGATGATCCTGATTTGTATACTCAACCATGGACTTCAGAAATGCCCATGTATACTGGCGAGGACCTGTATGAATACGCCTGCCATGAGGGCAACTACGCTATGCGGGCGATCCTGGCCGGGGCTCGAAGACTTGAGTCTGACGCAGCCTTAGCGAAATGAATATAAGTCAGGGGTCGCCGTTCGATCCCTGACTTTTTGAAAACTAATAAATGGCCAAACTTATCCTCTCCTTATTTTATTTCAAGCCAAGCTACTCCAACTGCGCGTTTCCGTCATGAGTCAAATCGAAGCGGCCGTCGCCGCCTACACCAATTTCATGTGGGGATTGCCGCTGGTTATTTTGCTGGTGGGTGGCGGCCTTTTCTTCATGGTGCATTCCAGGCTAAGGCATTTTCGTTATTTCTCACACAGCTTCGCGCTATTGAGGGGCAAATACGATGATCGCTCAGATGCAATATCGGGAGATATCAGTCACTACCGCGCACTCGCCACCGCACTGGCAGGAACAATGGGTCTGGGTAATATAACCGGCGTTGCGGTGGCCATTACCATTGGTGGTCCTGGCGCAGTTTTTTGGATGTGGGTAACCGCCATTGTCGGCATCTCCACGAAATTTTATACAGCCTCTTTGGCAATTATGTACCGCGGTGAGGATGACAGTGGAAAGCTGCAAGGCGGACCGATGTACGTCATAAGAGAAGGACTTGGCCGTAAATGGCTGCCCTTAGCCTGGATGTTCGCCATCGCCGGCATGGTAGGCACACTGCCAATATTCCAGGTTAACCAGCTAGTACAGATATTGCGGAATGTGGTAGCCATACCAGCGGGCTTTGCAACTTCTGACAACCATTTTAGTTTCGACTTAGTCACCGGAATTGTGCTCGCCCTGGTAATGCTCACGGTAGCAGTCGGAAAAGTTAAGCGGGTATCAGCAGTGGCCGGCAAGATGGTGCCATCCATGGTTATATTTTATTTTCTGATCACTGGAGTACTACTGGCGCGTCACATCGGTGAGATTCCAGCCATGTTTGCACTTATTTTTACTGATGCCTTTAGCGGTCAAGCGGTCTCCGGTGGCGTGCTCGGCGCCGTTATCTTGATAGGCGTGCAACGTGGGGCGTTTTCCAATGAGGCGGGTATCGGCACAGAGTCGCTGGCTCATGGTGCAGCGAAGACCAATGAGCCTACCCGGGAGGGCCTGGTCGCAATGATAGGTCCAATCGCAGATACGCTTATAGTTTGCACCTGTACTGCCATGGCCTTGCTGGTAACTGGTGTTTGGAAGGGCGATGCTGTTGTGGGTATCAGTCTGGCAACACAAGCTTATGAACAGGTGTTTCCCGGCTTTGGTGCGTATCTTTTATTAATAATGGTTGTCGTGCTAAGTACAACTACAATTCTGACTTACTGGTATTACGGCAGCAAATGCATGGGTTTTCTTTTCGGCAGCGCGAAACAGAAATATTATATGTACGCCTATATGGGTCTCATAACTGTGGGGGCTGTGGTCTCACTGGATGTGGTTATTAATTTGTTGGATGGAATGTACGCGACTATGGCAATTCCCACCATGATCTCTACTTTGTTGCTGGCACCCAAGGTCAAGAAAGTTGCCAGCGATTATTTCTCTCGTCTCGATGCTGGCGAGTTTGATTTACCTCCGGCTGAGTTCGATTCCGAAGCAGCGACGGAAAGAGTGGCCTAAAATGAAATACTTGGTTTCCGCTATTGCGTTTTCGGTTTGTTTATCTGCTTGCGTACAAGGAGTGCCGACACGGGAAGCGGCTGTTGCATCCATAAATCGAGTGTTAGACAACTATCATCAAGCTGCCGCAAACGCAGAATGGGATCGATACTTCGATCTTATGAGTGAGAACAGTGTTTTTATAGGCACAGACGCTTCAGAGCGATGGACCAAAACAGAATTTCAACAATACTCCCGCGGAAGCAGGGGTTGGCGTTATACGCCACAGCGGCGAAATATTGATATCACACCGGATGGCATGAGTGCCTGGTTTGATGAGCTTTTACTGAGCGAGAGTTTTGGCAGCAGTCGCGGTACGGGAATCTTAATAAACACCGAGCAAGGTTGGAAAATTTCTCAATACCATCTGACTCTACCAATTCCCAACGGTATGGTACGCGAGATTATGAATCAGATTAAAGAATACGAAGCGCAGCAATAAGCTGGCAGCCCTGCTCGCTACTACGCGGCAGGCTCTCTTGCCATTTTTTGAAAGCCACGACTCATGAGCCAGGCGCTAACAGTAGAAATTACCGCGAAGCCAGATAGAACTAAAAATACCTGAGGCCAACCCAGATAATCAGACATGATTCCCGCTGCGAATGCAGCAATCGCCCCCCCTATATAACCCATGCCGTCGATAATTCCTGTGCAGGAACCGGCACCCTTGGCACCGGCAATATCAAGAGTAAGACAGCCGCTGCTCATTGAGTAGGGACCCAGTAAAAAGAATCCACTGGCGCCGAGGAAAACCAGTATCAGATTAAAATTCGGCTCACTGGATCCGCTGAGTAGTGATATGGCAATCATACAAAATACCAGTACCGAGAGCATTATCCACATCATGCGTGCGCGATCTCCATTGCGAGCATGATGGTCTGTGTACCAGCCGATGAAGAGCGTGCCAGCTACACCTAAAAGAGGAAAGATGGCAGAGCGAAGAATAGCGGAGCTGGCGCCCAGGCCGATATCGAACAGAAATTTCGGTGTCCAAAACAGAAACACCGAACGTAACAAAGTAGTAAGAAAACTGAAAACCAGCAGTTGGCGATAAATAGGTAGGCGCAACAGGGTTTTCAAGATGGTGGAGACGGCAGGTTGCTCTTCATCGCCATAATCCGCTATTTGAGCTTTCGTTGTTTCGCCTTCAATAGCTTTGGCACCCGCTACTACATCTGAAGGGTTTGAGCGTGAAGCGAAGTAGGACCACAATAAAATTAGTGAAAGTACCATGGCGGGGTAGATGAAAACTCCCTGCCAGGGTACGCCCATTGCTACCAGAGTGCCGGCGAAGAGGGTGGCAGCGACACCGCCAAATTGGAAGTTAACACTTATCAGACCCATGACAGTGCCATTGCGTTCTCTTGGATACCAATTGCCTATGGTCTTGGTAAGGCCACCCCAACCCATTGAGAGAAAATAGCGGCAGCAGCACCAGACTATGATGAAGGCGGTCAAGCTGGCGGAAATGGAAAAGACTATATTCCAGAAGATAGCTCCCGCCATGCCGATCAAAAATATGCGTCGCCCACCAATTCGATCGGCTAAGGGACCATTGATAAATTTACCCGCCGCATAGGCTATTTCTGACAAGGATGCGATGAGGCCGAGTTGAGTATTGGAATACCCAAACTCCTGTTCCAGCAAGGGGAAGGCCGCTGCCAAGTTCCCGCGGCAAATATAGTAGCCCACATAGCCTACTAACATGACCCAGAAGGTAGATATCCTCCAGCGTAACAGGAGGCGGTTTTCGTCAGGAGAAACAGGAGTTTTGTGATCACCTTGCAGCGTATAGAACATTTACGGGTCTCTGTAGAACGCTAGCTGCTTGTGGTCTTGTGTGGCCACCAATCTAACTTTGCCAGATGGGCTTAGTGAATAGTTTGTTCGGATTTGGCTGGTTCTTCACTGGCAGGTGAGGAGGCTCTTGGCTCGTCATGGGAGGCGTAGCTGCGAGTGACCACTTCGCGCTCTAAGTAATTACCTAGTTTGCCGAGGAAGTCTTCCATATGTGCGGTTTGGTAATGACCCTGCAGGCATTCCGCATCTTCCCATTCTTGCAAAAGCACAATCTGGTTAGTATCTGTGACACCCTCGAAATATTCATAACTGAGACAGCCATGCTCCTGTCGACATAGGCGCACCATGTTTTTCATTAGTTCGATAGCCTCGGACTTGGTGTCAGCGGCGAGATGGAATGTAGATTGCACCATGATCATGATATTGCTGAACCTATGTTAGGGTGACAGTAAGTAATACTTCTCGGTATCGATTTTTATTATACGGACTCTAAACTTAAAATCAGCTGAATTTTGTACTTAAGAAATCCGTATTAATTCAGGGTCATACAGCCTAGAAGGCGATTTTACTAGCATTCCGCACTTTCGCAGGCAGGCATCGGCCTGTCAAGGCAGTGTAACGCTTCCTCAGTCTGTTCTGGCGAATTTGCTGTCAAGGCTCCAGGGTCCGGCTCCCAGGCCTGCAGATACCAGTAGCCCGGCCATGATGGCCATGTTTTTCACAAAGTTCTGGGTCTGGTCTGGAAAATTCCAAAAATCGTGCAGCACCATACTGATTACCAAGGTCAGGCCGGCGAGTACAAAGGCGACCGGCTTGGTCTGATAACCCACTACCATGGCGATCCCTCCTCCTAACTGAATGATGATGGTCAGGATCAGAAAGAATGAGATGAAAATCATTCCATGCTCTGCCATGTACGCCGAGGTCCCATCCATGTTGGTGATCTTTAAGAGTGCTCCCGGACCGATAAAATACAGGCCCAGTATTACGCGGCCGGCGGTAGAGCAAAGAAGTTCAAAATTTTTCAGCATAGTCGTTCCTAGTTTTAGTCCCACCAAGGGTAGAAGGGTGGCATATCGGTTGAGGCTTTGTCTTGGTATTCGGGTATTCTTTTTTCCAGAAAAGCTTTCACTCCTTCCTTGCCACTGGACTGACTCGTGTAATATATGGCCAGGGAATCGACTTGATGGGCCGCCAAGGGGTGGTCTTGGGCTGCATTGCGGTACATCATCTGTCGCGTTAGGGCGATTGCTACCTGACTGTGTTGAGCAATTCGCTTGGCCAACTGGTAGGCCTTTGGCAATAAATCTTCACTGGATTCTACCGAGTTTGCGAAACCGCGGGATTTTAATTCCTCTGCGCTAATTAGCTCGCCACTATATACCCATTCCAGAGCGGTGCCCATGTTGACGATCCTTGGTAAAAACCAACTGGAACAAGCCTCCGGAGTGATGCCTATCTTATTGAATACGAAACCCACACGCGCTTTCTCTGCAAGCAGTCTGATGTCCATTGCACAGGTCATGGTTGCGCCAATGCCAACAGCCGCTCCATTTATGGCGGCAATTACCGGTTTCTTGCATTCGTACAGGGCCAGCGTAAGTTGCCCGCCTGTGTCGCGTACACCTGAGGCAATTTCCGCGTCGTCGAGTCTGGTCTTCATGTCATTCAGAGTCGGTTGCAGGTCCTCATTGAGGCCGAATACATTGCCATCACTACCTAGATCCATGCCCGCACAGAATGCTTTACCGGCTCCGGTTACCACGATGGCGCGCACCTCGTCATCTTCACTTGCGCGATTCACTGCTTCGATAAGTTCGTAGGCCATCTCCACCGTGAAGGCGTTCATGCGATCGGGGCGGTTAAGGGTGATGGTTAAAATATTCTCTTCAACCTGATAAAGAATGGAATTAAAAGACATGAGCAAAGTCCGATAGTAGTTTCAAGATGCGGCTTAGTGGAGACGTGCCAACCCAATGATAGGCCAGTTTCGTATAAATGAGGGTAAGGCTCTTGCTAAGAAAATTCTCTGTTCTCACGGGCGTGCTTCAGTTTGAACAACTCGACTTCGCCTTCCTGTAGCATTTGCTGAAGATGTAAGTCTTCTTCTCTCTTGGTAGTAGAGGAAATCAAAAATTCGGTCTTAATAGATTTGCCACGGTAGATATACTCCTCACCTAATAATGAGGCTTCTATTTTTCTAATAACTACCTGAGCGCCTTCTTCGTCAACACCGGGCAATAGCATTCTGAATTCATTATAGCTAGAGCGGGCCAATACATCTTCGTTGCGCCTTCTATCAGTGGCCATCAGTGCAAAGTGGCGTAGCATTTTATTGCCAACCTTAACCCCGTATTGATCGACGATTTCATCCAGATTAGTAACTTCGATTGTTAGCAAGGAAACCGGTTTCGTATAACGCAGTGCCACGCCTAAGACTCGATTGCTTACTTCCAGAAAGGTACGATGGTTCAATATCGTTGTTATAGGATCGTAGATGGCGTTTTCTTGATATTCGACCGCTAGCTCCTCCATCGTCATGATAATAACGCCGAGGGTGAATATGATCATATTTACTATGGATCCAAGCAGCAGTAGAGTGGTTGCCTCTTCGGATGAAGATATGGGCTGTCCATCTCGAAACAGCATTAGAATAAATTCGGTAACCGCAGTGAAACAGGAAAGAGTCAGCAGTAGGTAGGCGCCAAAATTTGTTGTTATGGCCATTATCGGACGCAGTTTCCGCTCGATCTTCAGGCCTTTGGCTAGTATATAGACAACGCAAGCTGAGAAGATAACCATCATTACCGTATAAATGCGAATGCGCCAGAGCATGGACTCATCGACAAAGGTAAAGTAATAGAATCCAGCCATCGTTCCCAAAAACCAAATGAAACAAAACAGAGGCAGACGAGTCTTTTCCTGATTCCAGAAGTTGGCTAAACCCATGAGCACGGGAATGCGCCCTCCCATGATCAAGGCATTAGCGATCAATATAGACAATATTGGAGTCAAACTGCCCTGTAGAGAAACCAATAGAATTCCTATACTGGTCGCCGAATAGCCCAGCGCTATTTTCAGCAACCCGGGGACATGTCGATTGCTGGCCCAATTAACCAGCAATGCCAAACCAGTGATTAGCGAGACCAAAACTAAAGCTATTGTCAAAGTTTGATTTTCCATAGTTGTACTATCTTTCTAAATCGCTTTCGCCGATCGCAATTGCTCTATCTCGGATTCTTCATAACCCCAATCCACAAGAATCTGCTCGGTGTGCTCGCCAACCATTGCTGCCTGCGACTGAATTTTCGATTGGGTGCGACTAAACCTTGGTGCTGGAGCAGGTTGCGTAACACCCTCTACATCCACGTATGTTTCTCTGGCGACATTGTGTGGGTGACTTGGCGCTTCTCTCAAATCAAGAATGGGGGCGAAGCATACGTCCGTGCCTTCCATTATCTCACACCATTCAGATCTAGTTTTTGTTAGAAAAAGTTCGGCAAGCTTTTCTCTTAATCCAGGCCAGCCTTGTTGATCTTGCTGTGCTAGAAACTGTTTATCTTCTATTTCACATTTACTCAGAAGTAGTGCATAGAACTGAGGTTCAATGGATCCAATAGAAATGTACTTACCATCACTACACTCGTAGCTGCCATAAAAATGCGCGCCGCCGTCCAGCTTGTTGCTTTGTCTGTCGGTGGTCCACATATTCATTGCCATCAATCCGAAAAAAGGACTTAGCAAACTGGCAGTGCCATCGGTCATCGCGGCGTCAATTACCTGACCTCTTCCTGAGTTATTACGTTCTAGCAGAGCTGCCAGTACACCAGTTAAAAGATACATGGCACCGCCGCCAAAATCACCCACTAGATTGAGAGGTGGAGCCGGAGGCCTGTCGGCATAACCCATGGCACCCAGCGCCCCAGCTATGGATATATAGTTTATATCGTGACCCGCAGCCTGAGCTAGAGGTCCAGTTTGACCCCAGCCTGTCATGCGGCCGAATATCAATTTTGGATTTCTTTGCAGGCAAATATCGGGACCCAAGCCCAGGCGTTCCATCACTCCAGGCCTGAAACCTTCGATCAAGGCATCGGCCTGTTCTACCATTCTCAATACGGTTTCAACTGCGGCTGGATTTTTAAGGTCCAAGGCTATGGAGCGACGCCCTCGATTCAGCACATTGGCTCGATGACCAGACCCTTTATGGTTGAGCCGATCAATGCGCACTACTTCAGCGCCCATATCAGCCAACATCATGGCGCAGAAAGGACCCGGACCTATTCCAGCCATTTCCAAAATTTTTAATCCCTTAAGTGGCCCCATCCTGTTTTCCCAAAAATTTGCTGTCGTGCTGTAACCATGAATAGCACTCCCCATGAATCATAGGGGATTGCAGCCAGAAAATAAAACCAAAGGCCAATAACTTGCGTAATTTCGCCTTGTGAGCACTAATTCATTAGATGTTTCACTTTTGCAACGGATACATTATCCTTTCGCGTCCCTTTATTACGAATAAAAGGCACTAGCCGATTATGGAATTACAAAATAAATCAGCCTTTATCACCGGTGGTGCTTCTGGTTTAGGACTGGCAACTGCCAGGAATTTTATTGCAGCGGGCGCCAGGGTTATGCTGTTTGATCTAAACGCTGAAATGCTTCAAGCGGCGGCGGTTGAGCTTGGTGATAAGGTGATATTCCACGCTGGGGATGTGTCCGATGAACAGGCAGTAGCCGCAGCGCTCGAATTAACGAAACAACAATTTGGAACAGTCCACATTAATGTGAATTCAGCGGGTATCGGTGGGGCTGCCAGAACAGTCGGTAAAAATGGCCCGATGCCATTGCAAAAATTCGAACATATAGTTCGAGTAAACCTAATTGGAACATTTAATGTGCTGCGACTTTGCGCGGAAGTCATGCAAGACAATGAGCCAGTGACCCAGGATGGAGAGCGAGGCGTTATTGTAAACGTGGCCTCAATTGCCGCATTCGATGGTCAAACTGGTCAGGCTGCTTATGCGGCATCCAAAGGCGGCATCGTAGCGATGACCTTGCCGATTGCACGAGATCTGGCAAGACAAGGCATACGAGTAATGACCGTAGCGCCGGGTGTGTTTGAAACACCTCTGCTGGCCTCTGCGCCCGATGAGGTTCGCGACCCATTGATTGCGATCACGCAGTTTCCCAAGCGCTTGGGCAAACCAGAAGAGTTTGCAGAGCAGGTGACTCATATAGTCACCTGCTCTTATCTTAATGGTGAAACCATTCGGCTGGATTCCGGTATTCGAATGCCTGCACTTTAGTAGATGTATTTTGATTTCTCGTGATTCAAAAATTGTGAATGAATCCAAAAATTCTATTTGACAAAGTAATTAATGCCGGGGGGCAAACAACATGGCTGATGCATATATAGTAGCTGCGGTAAGAACCGCTACAGGCAAGAAGAAAGGTAGATTGAGCAATCTACATCCTGTGGACATGGGTGCGATAGTAGTTGACGAATTGTTAGACCGAACTGGTATCCCCAACGATGCTGTCGACGATGTGATATTTGGTGTAGTCATGCAAATTGGCTCACAGGCGAGTAATTTGGGACGTAACGTGTCCCTGTCTTCAAAACTGGATCTCGTTGTTCCAGGTACCACCGTAGATAGGCAGTGCGGTTCTTCGCTGCAGGCGATTCAATTCGGTGCACAGGCGGTAATGTCCGGCACTCAGGATGTAATCATATCCGGTGGTGTGGAGGCTATGAGCACAGTAGAGATTGGTTCCAATATACGCGACGGCCTGGAGCATGGACGTGGTGTGCCAAAGGGAGAGCGATTGGAACTTCAGTATCCCGGCATTCAATTCAGCCAATTTGATGGAGCAGAACTGCTGGCGGAAAAATACGATATTAGCCGGGCCGAGCTTGATGCCTTTGGCTTGTTGAGTCACCAGCGTGCCAGCTCGGCAACAGAGAATGGCTATTTCAAGCAAGAAATTGTGCCCTTGAATATTAAGCTGGAAGACGGTTCTGCAGATGTTCATGACGTAGATGAAGGTATTAGACCCGGCGCTACCTTAGAGGGTATGGAATCGCTAAATCCTCTACGAGAGGGTGGTGTCATTACCGCAGGTACTGCCAGTCAAATAAGCGACGGATCTGCGGCTGTCATGATCGCGAATCAGCATGCCATAGCTAAATATGATTTACCGGTGCGGGCGAAGATACACGCTTTAGCTGTTGTAGGCTCCGATCCAGTGATCATGTTGGAAGGCCCGATTCCAGCAACTCAAAAAGTGCTGGAAAAAGCTGGTCTCAGTATTGATGACATTGATCTGTATGAAGTGAACGAAGCATTTGGATCGGTACCCCTAGCCTGGGCCAAAGCTGTGGGTGCTGATGTGGATAAGCTTAATGTAAACGGTGGTGCGCAGGCTCTGGGGCATCCGCTTGGTGGCACCGGTGCCAAGCTTATGACTACCCTGGTGCACGAATTGGAGCGTAGACAGGGTCGTTATGGCCTTGTCGCTATCTGCGAGGGCGGCGGTACGGCGAACGCTATGATCATTGAGCGCATGAGCGAAGTCACTGCTTAAGAGAGGGTCCCTACTATGTTTGAATCTTACAAATCTCCGTGGATGGATGAAGAATTGCAGATCATGCGTGATTCTGTGACGAAATTCCTGCACAAGGAATTCGTACCGAAAATGGAAAAATGGGAAAAGCAGGGTTTTGTCGATCGCGATGCCTGGCGGATAGCCGGAGATGCAGGTCTATTGTGCGCCTCCATTCCCGAGCAATACGGCGGCGGCGGAGGTAACTTCAAACATGAAATGGTGCTCGTAGAAGAACTCAGCTACGCCAATGTAACTGGCTTCGGTAATGGTGTGCACTCTGGAATCGTTGCTCACTATATAAACTCCTATGGCACCGAAGAACAAAAGAAAAAATGGCTACCTAAAATGGCCAGCGGAGAAATCGTATCCGCTATTGCAATGACTGAACCTGGAACCGGCTCGGATCTGCAATCCGTTGCAACCACGGCCATACTTCAGGCTGATGTCTATGTGCTAAATGGGCAGAAAACATTTTTGACCAATGGCATGACTGCAAATCTTATTTGCGTGGTTGCAAAAACAGATCCCAAGGAATCCAGTAAGGGCATCTCGCTGATTATGGTAGAGACCGATTCGGTTGAAGGCGAGGGTGGTTTTAGCCGCGGCCGAAATTTAGAGAAGCTTGGCTTGAAGGCACAGGATACCGCTGAGATTTTCTTTGATGATGTAACAGTGCCGCGTGAAAATTTGTTAGGGGCTACAGAAGGCAAAGGTTTTGTCCAGCTCATGCAACAGCTACCTCAGGAGCGTTTGATCATTGCCGCTGGCGCTTGCGCAGCGATAGAAAAGGCATTAAAGATAACCAGCGAATATGTTAAAGAACGAAAGGCGTTTGGCAAGCGCATACTGGACTTTCAGAATACACAGTTTCGACTGGCGGAACGTTACACCGAAGCAAGATTGGCGAGAGTGTTTGTAGATGACTGTGCCATGAAACTGGCTGAAGGAAAGCTGGATGAAGCAACCGCCGCCATGGCGAAATGGTGGACTACACAGAAGCAGTGCGAAATTGTCGATGAGTGTCTGCAGTTCTTCGGAGGTTATGGCTATATGATGGAATACCCAATCGCAAAAATGTATGCCGATAGCCGCATTCAGAAAATTTACGGTGGTAGCAACGAAATAATGAAGTTACTTATCGCTAGAGAAATTTAGAGCCCCTAAGAGAAGGATAAATCGGCTAGGGTTTAGATAATTCCTGTGCCAGCTGTCATTCAACTAGTTAAGCTGATGCATAAGATCTTCAGTCCACTTCACATTCTTTACACATCGGAAGCCGGTATGGTTGGTACTCGAATTAGGGTTGGCAGGCATGCGAGCACTTACTCGAAATCCGCTACAGTAATCATCACTGCAAAGAAATGAACCGCCGCGTATACTGCGCATCGCTTCGATGCTGGCAGTTGAACCAAGGCTCTGTTCTAAATCCAGGCCACGTGGATTTTCCCATTCACTCACTGAATAATATTCCGGATCATACCAGTCGGAAACCCATTCCCAGACATTGCCACTAATATCGTATAGGTCATGGTCGTTGGGAGGAAAACTGCCAACCGGTGCGGTGCCGGCAAAACCATCATCAACTGATGGATCAGCTAGATTATCTGCTTGCCAGTGATTGGTCACGGCTTCGCGATGATGGAGAGGGGAGTTTCCCCAGCTGTAAATTTCTCCGTCTCTACCACCTCTGGCTGCAAATTCGAACTGAGCTTCGGTCGGTAGTTCTTTGCCTAGCCAATTGCAGTAAGCCAGAGAGTCGGCAAAATTGACTTGAACAACTGGGTGGTCAGCAATGCTGTCCTGCGTTTTTGCTTCTAATCCTGTTGGTTTATGCCAATTCGCATACGCAACACGGTTCCACCAGTCTTTGGGATTCAAACTCATCGCCTGATTTTCAGCTGGGGTAGCAAATACCAGACCACTACCTTGTTTTTCTGACTCGGTTAAATACCCAGTTGCTTCGATAAATTTTGTGTAGTCGGCATTGCTTACTTCGTATTTATCTATCCAAAAAGCATCCAGTCTCACTTCGTGAACAGGGCTTTCATCGGCTAAGCCTTTTTCAGAACCCATCAGGAAAACGCCTGAATCGATGAATACCATATTGTCGAAACTTGGTTCGGATTCGACTACAACATATCTATCTAGAGCTGCGATGCTGGCAACAAAGGCCACTGCGCCCGCTATTTGTTTGGTGTTAGCCATTGAGACTGCTTAATCCTTATACTGCAACGGTTTTTTGCACCAATTTGGGGCAATGAGCCATAATCTGATACGAAATTACCCTCTTATAACAGATTTGAGCCGGAGTTACATCGAACTCGGGGCACTAATGTGAGAATTTGTGAAGTTAAATTGCTTAAGTGCTCTTCGCCTCGGAATACCGGGTCGGTGAAGATTGTGGCGACTCTCGGGAATATGAAAAGGGCGTTAGAAACCAGCAGCAGATCGGTGGCATAATCCCTGTCACACAAATTCTAGCTACAGGACATTAGTATCTTGTTGTAGAAGCTGTTAACGAGGAGAACTTCAGTGAAAAACCAAAGACACCAACATACATGGGCAAAGGTATTCTGTACTGCCGTGCTTGTTAGCTTGACTAGCCATGGCTACGCTGCGGAGACCGGGTATATTACACCGCGCACTGAATTTGGCGTAGCGGATCTACAAGGCACATGGTCATTAGCCACACAGACTAATTTGGAGCGTTCCTCCCGTTTCGACGGCAAGCTGATTATCTCTGAAGAAGAAGCCATTCTGATTGAGGCCAGGGTGCGGGCACGCAATGAAGCCAGTAACCAACCCAGCGACCCAAATCGCGAAGCACCAACCATCGGTCAGAATGTGGGAGGTTACAATACTTTTTGGATGGATCCCGGTGAGAGATTGGCCGTGGTTGATGGCGAAATCAGAACATCGGTATTAGTTGATCCGGCTGACGGTCAGTTGCCCTATAGTGAGCAGGGACGAGCCAAGCTCGCGGCAGCAATGCGACAGCGACAATCCTACGACGGGCCAGAAGTTCGACCCTTGGGTGAGCGCTGCATGGTTGGATTTGGATCATCCGGCGGGCCACCCAAGCTTCCAGTTTTGTATAACAACCTCACGCAAATTGTGCAGACGGAATCCCATGTCGTTTTACTCGCAGAAATGAATCACGACGCGCGTATAATTCGAATTAATGCTGAACACCAGGACCCACCCTTGTACCCATGGCTAGGTGATTCGATTGGTTATTATGAAGGCGATACTCTGGTGGTAGAAACTACCAATTTTCATCCGCAGCAGAGTATGCGTTCTTCATTAGAACATCGTTTCTATGGTTCACCCGAGATGAAAGTAACGGAGCGATTTACACGAACATCAGACCAGACAATGTTGTACCAATTTACCGTGGATGATCCGCAGATATACAGCCAGGCTTGGAGCGGTGAGTTGCCAATGAATGCAAATGGCGAGCGGGTATTTGAATATGCCTGTCACGAAGGCAATTATGCATTACCTGGAATTCTGGCTGGAGCAAGGCGGGCAGATGCAGAAGGCATTGGTTACGCACCTACCGACCCCGACCTGTGATCTGTCCCTGGCATCGGCGATTAGCGTAGATCTGGAAGCTGGTAAGCTTCAGCGTCCAGTTTAGCGCGAATTGCCTTCTTGTCTATCTTACCGGTTGATGTCAGCGGGATCGACTCGGTTTCGATAACATCGTCAGGAAGTTGCCACTTTGCAAATATCTGACTGCAATGTTCGATTATGGCAGCCTTATTCAATGACTTTCCTTCCGCCATTATGACCAGGGCCACCGGGCGCTCATCCCATTTCGGGTGAGGTTGGGCGACCACTGCGGCTTGTGCTACATCGGCCATGCCGACGATATGATTTTCCAGATCCACCGATGAAATCCATTCACCACCGGATTTGATTAAATCCTTCGAGCGATCGGCAATCAATATGTATTGTTCCGGGTCGATCTTGGCCACGTCGCCAGTTACTAACCAGCCGTCATGAAACTTGTCCGGCTGCGGATCGTCGAAGTACTCCGCTGCAATCCAGGGGCCTTGAATACATAGTTCACCTACGGCCTCGCCATCATGGGGTAGTCGGTTCCACTGTTCGTCGAAGATTTCGATTTCAAGGCCAGGCATGGCCAGGCCTGCCTTGGCGATATTTTCGAATTGTTGATCTTCGGAGATTTTGATGTGGGAACGTTTCGCCACCTTTCTGGAGAGCGTGCCCAGCGGATTGGTTTCTGTCATGCCCCAACCCTGGATCATCTCAATATTGTGGCTGTCCCAATACCAGCGCATCATAGACACCGGTGGGGCAGAGCCACCACAGGTCAAGCGGCTCAGTTTGCTGAGATCGTATTTGTCAGGTTCGGCCTCCAGGGCCGCTTTAACGCCTTGCCAAATTGTCGGCACTCCCGCAGAAATAGTCACCTCTTCTTCATGCATAAGTTTCAAGAATGTATCCGGTACCATAAATCGGTGGGGCATAACTTGTTTGCAGCCGAGCATGGAGGCACAGAATGGAAGCCCCCATCCCATTGCATGAAACATCGGTACTATCCCGAGCAGGGAATCCAGGGAAGACAACCCTATAGAATCTGTTAGACATTCGGTCAGGGTATGTAAATAGGTAGAGCGATTTGTATACATTACACCTTTTGGCTTGCCTGTTGTTCCAGAGGTGTAACACAGACCCATAGGCGAGTTTTCATCAATCTCTGGCCACGGGTAGCTTGTGGCTTGATCCGCGATGAAATCTTCATAGTCTATTTGGTTTTCAAATGAGCTTTCCCCGCCTTCGCCATGTCGGCAAATTACCAACAGCTCTACACAGGGGATCTTGCCCCAGAGAGGTTCAAGCAGTGGTAACAAATCTTCATCGGCGAAGATGACTCGATCGTTGGCGTGATTGATGATGTATTCGAGATCGGTGGGTGAGAGCCGAATATTCAGTGTATGCAATACGGCACCCATGGAGGGCACTGCTTGGTATAGCTCCAGATGGCGGTAATTATTCCACATGAAGCTGCCAACCCTGTCTCCGACTTTTATGCCGTGATTTTTTAATGCATGGGCTACTTGGTTGGCTCTGTCCCAGGTCTGTTTGAGTGACTGCCGGTGAGTGCCTTCCGCCTGCATGGTTACCACTTCAATATCGGGATCCAGGATTGCACCCCTGCCTAGTATTCTGGACATTAGTAGAGGTGTTTTTTGCATTGTCATGCTGCTGCTCTCCTGTAATAACTGCGCTGGTCAAGGAATTGGAGCATAGCCGATAAATAGGGGCTTGTTCAAATGCTGACGAACACGGATGCTTCTCAGTCAACAGCAGGCCTGGTGTTTGTAGTCGCCGTTTCCATACAATACGTGCCAGTGGTCGAAGTTTCGGAGGATGATATGGCTAGCCAGCAATCTGATGTTAATCAGTGGGTCCCTAGCTCTGTGAAATCGCAGGGTGACAGCGATTGAATTGCATGCCCTTGGGGTTTATTCTTTCTGCGAGTCTATAGCTCAATCCCTTGAATACCCAACAAGCCATGAGGTAAAGAATGATAAGCGCTGAAGAGCATCCGAAGAAAACTGTGACCGTAAAAGGGAAGACCATGAGCTATGTGGAAATGGGCGAGGGCGACCCTATTATCTTTCAGCACGGTAACCCGACATCGTCCTATCTCTGGCGCAATGTCATGCCCCATCTGCAGGATCAGGGTCGCTGTATAGCCATCGACCTGATTGGCATGGGTGATTCCGATAAATTAGATGATTCGGATGCCGGTAGTTATACCTTTGTGCAGCACAGAGAATATTTGGACGGTGCCTTAGAGGCGCTCGGAGTTAGCAGTAATGTAACTTGGGTTATTCATGACTGGGGGTCTGCTTTGGGCTTCGACTGGGCTAATCGCCATCGTCATGCGGTCAAGGGGATCGCTTATATGGAAGGCATAGTTAGACCGGTAAGCTGGGACGATTGGCCAGAGGCGGCGCGGGGTGTATTTCAGGGGTTTCGCTCTGAAGCGGGTGAAGAAATGGTGCTTGAGAAGAACACCTTCTTGGAAAGGGTCTTGCCAGGCTCCATTCTCAGGGACCTCACGGAACAAGAGATGGCCGTTTATCGCCGTCCCTTTTTAAACAGCGGAGAAGATCGCAGGCCTACACTCACCTGGCCGCGTCAGATTCCCATCGACGGAGAGCCTGAAGAGGTGGTTAAAATAGTTCAAGACTACGCCGATTGGCTATCGCAGTCAGATTTGCCGAAATTATTTATCAATGCTGATCCAGGCGCTATATTGATTGGCCCACAACGTGAGTTTTGTCGCTCCTGGCCGAATCAGACCGAGATAACAGTTTCTGGAAACCATTTCCTGCAAGAGGATTCTCCGGACGAGATTGGCCAGGCGATTGCAGATTGGCGAAAAACAATTTCCTAATTAGGCAATCACAAAATTCATAACATTAATCAGGGGACTAGTTTGGTTAACACCTTCGGAAGGATAGGCAGGGCATATAAGCTAACGGTACTATTGCTTGGGGTATTGAATTGTGCCTTTGCGTTAGCCCAACAATCGAATAATTCGAGTTTTAGTTCAACAAAGAATTTGGAAATGAGAACTCAGATAGTTGGGAGCTGGCTCATCAACGAGGATCTAAGTGACAACAGTGATGATCAAGTGGAAGCCGCTATCAAGGAAGGTGGAGGTAAAGTTCCCAGGCGTTGGTTCAGTAAGCGAGCAGAGGATTTCTATAGAGGTGGGCCGCAGGAGCAGGAGCTTTATGATCGAATTTCTTATGATGATGTACTAAGTATCGAATACACAGAGCCGGAGTTTACATTTACCTATGCCGATAACTACCAACGTGTATTTCATTCCGATGGTCGTAGGCGTAGAACTACGGCCAATGATTTCTATGCCGAAGGCGGGGCAGATTTTTCATTTGCAAACTGGGATCAGGGTGCGTTAATAGTCGAAGCGCGGCCGCGAGATGGTGGTTTTACACTGGAAACTTATACGCTGGAGGCCGAAGGAAATCGACTGAGAGTTGAGATGACTATTGAGCCGGCTTCTTTTCGCGCCACCATAAACTTGGTACGAGTTTACGATCGCGCTAATTGAGCGACTATTTCATCCTCTACATCTCTTAATTTATCTTTGCCGAAAAATATTTCGTCGCCAACAAAGAATGTCGGCGATCCGAAAGTACCTCTGGCTACAGACGCTTCAGTATTTTCTATTAATTTCTGTTTGATAGCAGGGTCAGTGCTGCCGGCTATAATTTCATCCGCCGCCAGTCCAGCATCAGTCAATGCGCCGTGTATTACATCTGGGTCAGCCATGTCCATTTCTTGTTCCCACATACTCCGATACATGGCTTCAATATACTGAGCACCGATTCCCTTTTCAATTGCGTAAATAGCGCCGCGCATGATGTGTAGGGTATTGACCGGAAAGTGAGGGTTGAAGCGAAATTTCTCAAGGCTGTGTTTTTCGATAAAACGTTTTGTTTCTAAGGCATTATATTCCGCTTTGTTCCTGATTCCGGCAAGGGCTTCCATCGGAGATTTATTATTGATCGCCTTGAATACACCGCCTAACAATATGGGAAAATATTCAAAGGAAACTCCCGTACGTTGTTCAATTTCTGGTATAACCCTGTGTGAGTAATAGGTATTGGGGCTGCCGAAATCAAAATGGAATTCTACTTTAGCAGTCATGAGTATCCCTTGTTCAAATTTAGAATCTTAGAATTTTTCAGCGAATGGTCTTATATCCATTTCGTGAGTCCATGCATCTCGGCTTTGATTGTGTAGCATCCAATAAGTGTCGGCGACGGACTTAGGGTTCATCAAAGTATCGGCAGAGAGCTCATCTGGGTTGATACCACGATCTAAAAACCGTTCCCGTACGAATGCGGTGTCCACTCCGGAATCAATGATTAGGTGGGCAACATGAATATTTTCCGGGCCTAGTTCTCTAGCCATGCTTTGAGCCAGCGCACGCAGACCGAATTTGGCGCTGGCGAAGGCTGCAAAACCGCTGCCTCCGCGAATACTGGCAGTGGCGCCGGTGAAGAAGATGGAGCCTCTCTTGCGAGGCAGCATATACTTTGTTGCTTCTCGCCCGGTTAAAAAGCCACTAAGGCAGGCCATCTTCCAAACCTTATAAAAAACTCTTTCCGTTGTTTCCAGAATAGGAAAATTCACGTTGCCGCCGGCATTTGAAATCACGACCTCGATTGGGCCTATCTCATTTTCTATGGCCGCAAAACGCTGTTCTATTTGCGCTTCTTCGCGAGCATCCAGGGTGTAGCTATAAGCCTGACCTCCGGCTTCAATTATTTCCTTGACGAGAGCATCATTTTTTTCGCTATTTCTTCGGCCAAGACATACGCTATAGCCGCCGCTGGCAAATCGGCGTGCTATTGCCGCTCCGATATAATCTCCGGCGCCGACGATTATGCAAACTGGTTTCGGCTTATTCATGGTAGATGTAATTCCCGAACTAATTGTTTCAACTAGGTGCTTGTTAGTGTTGCTTAGAGCTGCAAATCACATTGGCTTAACAAATTTCAGAGTCATGCGATCACTCTCGCCAATGGCCGCGTACTTGGCTCTTTCTTCGTCGCCTAGTCTATAATTAGGAGGCAATGTCCAAACACCACTAGGGTGTTCAGCCGGATCTTTGCTATTTGCGTTTAATTCACTCTTCTCGACAAATTCAAAACCTGCTGCAGCGGCGACTTCTATGACATAAGCCTCTGTTACATAACCGGATGTGCGCATTACTTCCATCCCCGCTTCTGGCTTCGCTCGGTGCTCAACGATGCCCAACACACCACCGGGTTTAAGGGCTTTGTAAAAGGAGGCAAAGAATTCATGTTCCTGACCCGCCATAATCCAGTTGTGCACATTTCGAAAAGTCAGAGCCATGTCTGCCGATTCCGGTGGTGCGATGGCTACTTCATGTGGAGGGTCCCCAGATGTCTTACAGTGACTTTACCGTAAAGGTCTGGTTGCGCCGTAATCTTCTCCTCGAAATTTCTTAAATTGGGTGCCATCTAGGAAAGCGACGCATTCGGCGAGAAATGTGCCGCGTAGTACTTGCCGTGGTCGCGAACATAGGGTGCGATTATTTCTGTATACCAGCCGGTTGAAGGCAGAATTTCAATCACTGTCATATTAGGTTCAAGCCCAAAAAACTCCAACGTTTCTACCGGGTGTCGAAATTCGTTTCGTGCAATATTGGTCTCGCTTCTATGGCTGGGGGTTGACCATTGTTCGAGAGTCTGCATAGCCGCCCCCGCGTGGTGATCGGCCTGAGAAAGCTGGGTAATACTAAACACAATGGCTGCGCATAGAATTCTTAGCAATGACTTATGAGATTTCATTATTGATTTCCTTTGATTGCTGTTTATTCAGTTTCGCAATTTTTGAAGTGGCAGGTGCTTGGACGTCGATTCTTGCATGAAACAGTGAAGCAGGCCAATGTTATTGGGCCTTGCTGCCTACTGCTGTGACCCTACGACAAGCCTGGGCTTTCTGATAGTTAGTTTCCGCGGTGCAGGGAAGTAGGGTAGGCTTGCTAACCCAAGCAGGCTCGATCAATACACTTCTCCCAACGGGGCGACGAGTGACGAATTCCGTTTTTTGTGCAGAAATGCAAGTGCGTGACTATGAATGCGATCTGCAAGGTATCGTTAATAATGCCGTGTATCAGAATTATCTGGAGCACGCTAGACACGAATTTTTGTTGAGCAGAGGACTGAACTTTGCCCAGTTAACAGCGCTTGGCGTAATCATCGTAGTTATTCGTGCAGAGCTTGATTACAAGCAGGCCTTGCGACCAGGAGATTATTTTACGGTGAGTGTTAAGGTCAGGCAGCAGGGACGTTTGAAAATAGTGTTTGAACAAGAAATCAGAAAGACCGGTTCCAATGAATTGATGCTAGAAGCGCGAATTACAGGTGTTTCCCTAAAGGACGGGAAACGCCCTTACTTTCCAGAAGAATTGCGCAGCCTGCTATTTTGATGTCTGCCAGCTGGCGTAATTATCAGCCCTGGGTGAGATCCCTACACAAAAAAAAGCCCCCGAGGGAGCGGAGGCTTGAAGGGTAATTATGAATTGCATGCGCAGAAACATGACAATTCATCATAAGGGAACAGGAAGACCGTATTTTTATTTCATTCGCCCGGAAATTTGTTTTAAGAGTATTTAATGAGTAGCCTGGCCCGGTCTGGGCGCATGCCGTCGAAAGCAGCAAACCCGCGTAAGATCCCTACTCAATTGGGATATTCAAAATAAAGAGCCGCCAAATAAACTGAGAGAGCTGGAAAAGAAACTGTATGACCGATCTTGCCAAAAATGAAATTGAAACCGAATTACGGGATCTAGAGCACGCCAAACAAGGTAGTTATGACAAGCGTACAGAACATTTGGATGAGAGAGGCAGGGCTCTGTTCATCAATCGCCTGATTCGTGAAGATTCTCCCTACCTGTTGCAACACGCTCATAATCCAGTCAATTGGTTTCCCTGGGGCAGCGAGGCCTTCGCGCAGGCAAAGGCAGAAAATAAACCGCTATTTCTCTCTATAGGTTACTCAACCTGCCATTGGTGTCATGTCATGGAAATTGAGAGCTTTGACAACATAGAAGTTGCCGGGGTGCTCAACAAGGATTTTATTTGCATCAAAATGGATAGAGAACAATACCCTGACGTTGACGAAATCTATATGACCGGCGTGCAGCTGGTATCGGGTCAGGGTGGTTGGCCCATGTCCAGTTTTTTATTGTCCGACGGCAAACCCTTTTTTGGGGCTACCTATTTTCCCGCGGCTTCTTTCATATCCCTGCTGAAGCAAATATCACAAGCCTGGATTGAGAAACACGACGAGCTAACATCAAGTGCCAAGCAAATAGCAGAAGCCATCGATCGTATACTAAGTGACCGCAAGCAGGCCTCTTCGCTGCAAGAAGATATTGTAGAGGATACGATTGAAGCCCTGCTTCAGCGCGAGGATCGCAGCTTCGGTGGCCTATCAGGCGAACCCAAATTCCCTCAGGAACCGTTGCTACTATTGTTGCTGGATCATGTTCGAAGACAGCGCGATGAAAAGGCGATGGGCTTCGTGGATCGAGCGCTGGAAGGAATGGGTCGCGGTGGTATTTACGATCAAATTGCGGGGGGCTTTCATCGTTATAGTGTAGACGCCCAGTGGTTGGTGCCTCATTTCGAAAAAATGCTCTACAACCAATCGCAATTGGCATTGATTTACCTGGAAGCCTACGAATTAACCGGTAATGTTTTCTTCAGACGAATCAGTGAACAAATATTGCATTATGTGCAACGCGATATGCAGCTGCCAGAGGGGGGGTTTTACTCGGCAACCGACGCCGATAGTGAGGGGGAAGAGGGTACTTTTTTTACCTGGAGCATAAACGAACTTAGGCAGGCATTGCCGCCAGCGGATTTCGAATTTGTTCGCTTACTCTATGGGCCAAGCGAATTCGGAAATTTCGAGGGCTCGAATATACTGAATCTTTCCAAGTCATTGATGCAGTTCGCTGAGGAGTCAGCTGATCCTGATTTCTACCAAAAGCTCGATCGCATTCTGCATCGCCTGTATGCAGTCAGAGAGAAGCGGATTCATCCACTAAGAGATGACAAGCTCATCGTGGCCTGGACTGCGGCCATGATTACCAGCTTTACCAAGGCTGCCTATACGCTAAATAGTGAAGCCTATTTGGCCACCGCAGAAAAAGCTGCAAATTTTATTTGGAATTCGAATGTAAATGAAAATGGTATGTTGCAGCGAATATACCTTGACGGGGCTGTATCCATAACTGGTCAGTTGGAAGACTATGCCAATTTCGCTCAAGCACTGATAGTCCTGTTCGACGTGACAGACAAAGCTGAATACTTGCAGCAAGCAAATAAGGTGATGTGTGTGGCGGTAGAAGAATTTTGGGACACGGAACATGGAGGATTTTTCCTTGGCCCCGAACAGCAGACCGGACCGCAACTTACTCGGTCTCGAAATGCCAGTGATGGTGCCAGCCTTTCACCGGTGGCGACGGCTTTTCAATGTTTGCTTCAGCTGCATCGACGCAGTGCGTTGCTGTCAGATGACTTTGGGAAAAGTGGCTTGCAGCTAGGGGAGAAGATCGATAGTGGGATAGCCTCTTTATTGGGTCATATTAACGACAATCCTCTGAGCCATCCTGGCATGCTCAGAGTTATGACCGACCTGAATCAGGGAAGCAGAGACCCGATACAGTGGCTGGATGCTGGCACAGCCAAACTTAGCTATAGAAGTAGGCGCGGGGAAGAAAACCATGAAATAGAAATTGAAATCGATGTTGTTCTTCAGCCTGGTTGGCATATTAGCGCGCCAAACAAAGCAGCGGAGAGCGTTTATCCCTTACAAGTTTCTCTGCCCGAATCTGAATCTTATTGGACACTCGCCAAGTGTGAGCTTCCTCCGGCAGACGGGGAGTTAACTTTGAAAGGGGTGGGTAGCATCGCCATCTACGAGAACAGCTTTAACATTAACTTGGTTCTGCAACGCACTTCCTTGTCTATCGATAGCTTGTCCTATTCAGCAGAATTACAAATCAAATTACAGTTGTGTAGCCAGGAACAATGCCAATTACCGCAAACTGTTCTGTTCAGAGTGTAGTCTAGGGGCCCGCTGATTAACTCCAAACCAAATGCCCCGAAAGGGCGCGGCCTGATACGCCCATCTTCGTCGCTGCCGTTGTTGCTAAGGGAGTGACCATTAGCGGCAAACGGCGTCTAGAATCTGTACACTTCAGGTCACGCAAATTTGGAGTTAATCAGCGGGTCCCTAGTATTTACCGTGGCAATTGATTTGTCGCAGCCCTGAATTTAGCCTCGGGAAATTCTGAAGCCAGTGAGCTGCTAAGTTGCCGATAGGCATCTTGCTGTCGAGCAGGGTCTGCATCGAATACATAGTCGAAAAAGGAGAGCACGGCGATGTTTGTAATCATATGCTGACGTCCTGGATGCAAAGCCTTTTCTGTTGGCATGGTTGCGCACACCGCAGGAATATCGGGGTCCAAAACGATGCCATCTGCCTCAGTGCCCAAGGGAATAAGCGCTGCGTTGGGATCTTCGTCTAAACTGGACAGCACGGCCGTGCAACCAAGACTGTCTGGATGATTCATGAAGCGCAACAAGGGTTCTGCGATAGCAGAAAAGCCTAAATGTGTGCCGCCACTAATTTCCACCAAAACACTATTGCGAACTCGTTCGGGAATGACAACCGCATTAGCATCGAAATCGATCAGTGCGTCCAGAGTGCCGGCAATCATCATAAAAGGTATCGCGGTAGACTCATAAAATTTGCTCACCAGACCCGCCGACGGCCCGGCTATTGAAACGGCTGCTTTGATTCTCTCGTCGCGTAGTCGAGGGTGGAAAGTAGCCAAACTGGTAGTCAAACCTCCCAAAGAATAGCCCATTAAGCCAATACGAGATGCATCGATATTGCCTGCAAAGGGTTTTTCACCGCCCGAAAGATTCAGCACGGAATCGATCAGAAAGCTGACGTCGGTCGGTTGGTTAACAAGATCGTTGGCGTTCGGCCCGCCTGCAGTAGCTCCAGAAGTCAGCGGAAAGTTCGCCGCCGCAACAACATAGCCGTAACTGGCCAAATGTTGAGCCACATAGGCCAAGTCGCTCCGCTCGGAGACGAAGCCGTGGCTGTGCAGTACCAGTGGATAGTTTCCTTCGCCGTCCTCAGGATACCAAATGCTGGTTGCAAATGTCCTGCTGGCAATGCTGGGGGCTTCGTTATTAGCGGTAGTTCCTCTGCTTTCATCGACGAAGACTGTGTCGGCTACGCCGACAGAGAATGGTCCAGGTCGTAGCCACTGTGCACTATTAGAATCTTCGGGCAAGGACTCAGGCATGGTTAACAGATAAGCAGATATGAGCACAAGCACAAGCAAAGCGGAAAAACCAGCAATAGCTAAACCGATCTTACGTAACATAATTACTCCGATAATATTCTCATTGCATTACGATAATATTTAAAATTTAGACCAATAGGCTTTCAAAGTACTGCGGAACAATTTTCGAAGCCTTGCCGTAAATACGCTTATCAAAGCCTGATCCGGTATTCTCAAGATTTAACTCAACCGTATATGCCTTGCGTATTTTGGCGGTCTGATAAAAGCCGGATGCAGGATACACATTACCCGAGGTTCCTATTGCGACGAACAAGTCGCAGCTTTCCAAGGCCTGATTGATCTTGTTCATGTGAAAAGGCATTTCGCGAAACCACACAATATGTGGTCTCAAATTGCCAGCTGAGCGGCAGCATCTGCAGTGAGTATCAAAAGTAAAATCTTCACTGGTGTCAAATACCAATTGCGAATTGAGGCAGCGCATTTTTAGTAGTTCGCCATGCATATGCAATAGATTCTGTGAGCCAGCCCGTTCGTGGAGATTGTCGACATTCTGAGTTACCAGAAGAAAGCTGCCGTGGAAATCATGTTCAAATTTAGCCAGGGTAGTGTGTGCGGGATTCGGTTTAACTTCGTCAGAAAGCAGTTGGCGTCGGCGCTGGTTATAGAATTCGTAAACCAGTTGTGGGTTGCGTTCGAAACCTTCAGGAGTGGCAACTTCTTCTACCGGATGGTTCTCCCAAAGTCCACCAGCGGCGCGGAATGTCTTGAGGCCAGATTCTGCTGAGATACCTGCTCCAGTTAATACGACGACGGAATTTAGTGTTGAACTCATGCTCGAATATTAGCATGACAGTCGGGTCCTCTGTGAAGCAAACTGCTTGCTGCCAGGCCCTCAATACATAGCGAGCTAGTGAATAGAACCCGAGTCGGTATAATGAAGCCTCGTTTGGTTGCTAGAAGACAACACAATTAGTTTGCTATGGAGAGTAGATCCTATGACCGCTTTAAAATTGGGCAATATGGCTCCCACGTTTACGCTACAGAACCAGGCGGGAGATTATGTGAGCCTGAAAGACTTCCGGGATAAATCCAATGTCGTACTCTATTTCTACCCGAAGGCAATGACGCCGGGTTGCACAGTTCAGGCCTGCGGACTGCGTGATTCAAAGAAACAACTGGCTAAGCTTGAAGCTGTTGCACTGGGGCTCAGTCCTGATCCTGTTAAAAAACTGGCAAAGTTTGCGGAGAAAGAGGGCCTGAATTTTGACCTTCTCGCAGACGAGGGCCATTCGGTGGCTGATAAATATGGTGTTTGGGATTTAAAAAAATTTATGGGGCGCGAATATATGGGCATACTGCGCACGACTTTTATCATCGACAAACAAGGTCGCCTGGCTCACATAGTGGATAAAGTTAAGACCAAGACGCACCACGATGACGTTATTGAAATACTGAAAGTTCTGGGCTGAATTTCTGCCGCTATGAAATTGAACTATCGACAGTATTCAAGCGCGGGGCAGCCGCTGCTAATTTTGCACGGACTTTTCGGAAGTTTGAGTAATTGGGGATGGCACAGTAAACAGCTGGCTAATGAATTCGCGGTCTATGGCGTCGATCTGCGTAATCACGGTGACTCGCCACATGATGATGAATTGAATTATCAGCTGATGGTGGAGGATGTTCGTGAGTTGATGGCTGAGTTGGGTTTAAAGTCCAGCTATATAGTAGGACATTCCATGGGAGGCAAAGTCGCGATGCAGCTAGCGCTTAGTTATCCAGATCTGGTCGAGAAATTGCTTGTGGTTGATATTGCGCCCGTAGCCTATCCCGAAGATGCTGATGGTCATATGAACGTATTGGCAGGAATGGATTCTATCAAACCCGATGAAATTCGAAGCAGAGCACAAGCTGAAGAAATTTTAAAAGAGTACATCGCCGACGACGCAACCCGAAAATTCGTGTTGACAAATTTAGTGCGAAATACAGGAGGGTCTTATAGTTGGCGCTTGAATAAGTCGGCAATCAAAAATAACTATTCCCAGCTTCGGGCGAATATTGAGGCTGATAATAGTTTTGTTAAGCCTGTTCTGTTTGTAAGAGGTAGTTTGTCAAATTATGTACAGGCAGAGCATGAGGTCGAGATTTTGAGATTGTTTCCAGCGGCAACCGTAAAGACAGTAATGCAAGCGGGGCATTGGTTGCATGCAGAACAGCCCCAGGCATTGCAAAGAATTGTGTTGAATTTTCTGCGAGACTGAGGGAGATTCGCCTACTAGTGGCCTAGAGGATTAGCTGTGACAGTACTTAGTGTTAACGTAAATAAGATCGCCCTGTTAAGAAACTCCCGAGGTCGAGATGTCCCCTCCGTTCTGGGCTTTACCGCGCAGCTTATTGGTTTAGGGGTTAAGGGCATTACTGTTCACCCGCGGCCCGACGAGCGGCACATAAGCCGCCGTGATGTGTATGAGCTTTCCGAGTTTCTACAAGACAAGCCTGAGGTCGAGTTTAATATAGAGGGCTATCCCTCTGACGATTTCATCAAGATGGTAAAAGAAGTTTGCCCTGCCCAATGCACTCTGGTGCCAGATAAACCTGATCAACTTACCTCCGATCACGGCTGGGATATTTTAGCGAACGAGAGTGGCTTGGCGAGGACTCTCAGCGATCTACGCGAAAGCGGTATTCGTAGCAGCCTTTTTCTGGATCCCGATCCTGCTGCAGTGACGAATGTGTCACGAGTTGGCGCGGATCGAATTGAGCTATATACAGAGGACTATGCTCGTAATTTCGGCGGACCTGAGCAAGACACAGTATTACAAGGTTACCGCGAGGCAGCAGGGGCAGCGCAAGAACTGGGTATAGGTGTAAATGCTGGTCACGACCTTGATTTGTTAAATCTTGCCAAATTTCTAGAAATTCCCAATGTACTAGAGGTGTCAATTGGTCATGCCTTGGTCGTAGAGTCCCTTCAGCAAGGAGTGGAGGCAGTAATCGCACGCTATCACGCGATCGTCGCTGGCCGTTGACAGGCTTGATCAGGCTCTATTAAGTTAGGGTTCAGCCCAGGCATTTATACTGTATAGCTATAATCAATAATATTTCTGCAGGAGTGGCTATCATGACCATCCAAGAAATCAGAAAAGTGGCAATTTCTCGCTGTGTTGCTCTGTTGACGGTGCTTTTACTGCTGACACCCAGTTCGCTGTTCGCATCCCATTTCGAGCTGTCGAGATTAGCGAGTCAGATCGACTTGTTAAGTAGCCAGCTTGCCTTTGATCTGCGCTATACAAGAAATTATGGTTCGGTGCGACAGAGAGCCGTGAGCTTGAGCAGAGAAGCCTCGCAACTGGTCGACGTACTTGGCAGAAATCGCAGTAATTCGCGAGTGCGCTCGCAATTTAAAGACGTTCGGCGTGGCTACGAAAAATTGGAACAAGCATTCTTGAGGGCCGACCGTAAGGATCACGAACCTCAGCTGTATCAAGAGGTGAGCGTATTGAGCAATTTATTCACCAGGCTCAGTGATGAGTTCTATTACGCTGGTTACGGCCAGCGCGATAGGGCATCAATCTACATTGGTTCCCGCTATTATGAGTCGCCTCGCTATGGTCCAAGCTACTCTGGTTCGGGTCGCTGGGATTCGGGTCGCTCCGGTACAAGTCGTCATAATTCAAGTCGCAATGGTTCACGCCACTCTGGCAGTAATGCACGCCCGTCAGCTGGCATTGTGCAACATCGAGGAACCGCGGTACCGCCGGTTTTTCGTGGCAACAATGGAAGGGCGGATTCCGAGCGCAACGATAATCGTAACAATGGGGCTGGTGGCAGATTTGGCAATAATGCTGGCACGGCGCAACGACCGCATACCTACGACCATGGAAGCAGGGTCTTGGACAGGCAAGGTCGACAAAATGCCAATCGGCGCGAATTGGAAAGCCAGGCGCGAAACAATAGATCTCCAAACCGGGTTCGCCAATCATCTTCTGGCAGTAGAGGCCAGCGCCTTAGCAACGACAGCCGTGGTAGCGAGAGACGAGTAGTGGGAAGGCGCGGAGGCAGCACCGAATCAAGACGCCGCAATCACTACGAGTAGGGACCTGCCACTGCTTAGCAAAACCGTGTTGGCCCTATAGGGTCAGGTATCTTATTAATAACACTATTCTGGGCTGCTCGCCTGATCTATATATACTCTAGAGATGTGATCGATTAAACTGTGGGCTTCGTGCTACGGAAATGCTGTTCACTTTTTACGGCAGAATGCTCCCAATTCGGTTTTCAAGGTGATGGCCGCCTCTCTAAAATCCAAACGCTAGTCTTGCAGGGCATCAGCTTGAGCGACAATCGTCTTTATTATGGTTACTGGATTGTCATAGCCGGATTTGTCACGCAATTTGTCGCTGTGGGAATGTCTAACTATGTAGTGGGTTCCTTTCTGATTCCGATGACGGAAGAATTTGCCTGGACTAGGGCCGAATTCAGTGCTTCACGTTCAATCGGCCAGATAGTATTGGCCTGTACCGGGTTCGTGATTGGCTCTTATATAGACCGCCATGGTGGGCGCCGATTTATTGTCGTGGGCGCTTTGATTCTTTCAACTGCGACCTACTCTCTCGGCAATATCAACAACCTGGGACAATGGCTGTTTCTAAACGGACTGGCGTTGACGGCAGGCGCCGCCATGATCGGCAATTTGGTGGTGAACGTCACTCTTGGGAAATGGTTTGTCCAGCGTCGAGGCAGAGTGGTTGCCCTGGCAGGCATGGGTATTTCCCTGTCAGGAATACTATTGCCCATGATCTCTACCTGGATGGTGGATGAATACGGCTGGCGCAGTGCCTGGAAAATTCTGGGAATAGCTGCCGGAGCTCTCACCCTGCCCATGGCCCTAATAGTAAGGCGCAGTCCGGAAGATCATAGTTTGTTTCCTGATGGAAAATCGGCAGCTGACATACTAGCGGGGCATGGAGAGGCAGCGAAAGCTGATTTTGAGAATTCCATGACCCGCGCGCAAGCTATTCGTACCTCAAGTTTCTATTTTTTGGTTCTCGCTTTCGGATTGTTTCAAATTTCAATCACCGTAATGTTGCTGCAATCAATTCCACTAATGACCGACGCAGGCTATTCGCGTCTCATTGCTTCTTCGATGATTTCTTTGGCCTCCGTTCCAGCATTTCTTAGCAAACCAATTTGGGGAATACTGATTGACCGTTACAGTCCCAAAAAGTTAGCAGCCTTGGGTGCCGCGGTTACCGGTAGTGCAGTGATGCTGATCGTTTTCAGCGTGTCGCAGCAGCTTGATATGTTGGTATACAGTGGATTTCTATTGATGGGGATCGGTTGGGGAGGGCTGCTACCATTGCAGGAAGTTATCTGGGCAACCTACTATGGCCGCCGTTATCTGGGATCGGTTAGATCGTCTGCGATGCTTTTTACTTTTGGTATGTCCGCATTGGGTCCCATACTAGTGGCTTATTACTACGACGTGGTGGGGAACTACGATCTTGCTCTGCTGGCTATTGCGCTCTGCAATATAGCCTCGGCAATCCTGTTATTTCGCATGAAAAACACCGCGGCCGCCGATTTAAGTCGCAGTCTATGAAAATTCAGTTATGGCGGCGCGACTTAAGTAGCACAGTCCAATAGCTGCATAAATTGGTCTAAATCGACATTATTTATGTGATGCTCTTCACAATTTATTCCTAAGCTCATGCTTTCCTAAGCTCTCTGCATGAGAATGCACAAATGTGAAGGCGCCAACTTTAAGGCTGCTGATTTGAATTGTCGAGATTAGCTCAATGCGGCAGTCAAAAACTGAGTTTTGATTGGATCGTACCAATGTTTCAAGAATTACAATGTGGCATTCCCGATGTAACCATGACCAAACCTAAAGGCTTGGCGTCAAGTTTGTTCTTCCATGTTTATAGCGGCACCAACGCTATAGCCTTTGCTCAATTGAGTTCCCGTTCCGAGAACAACCACAGACGTTCCTTGTCCAGACGCACGGCAAATGACGATACTGCCCCAGGCGTGAGTTATTGCCTGAAGATAATCGAGGTGAGCCAAAATTACCGCAATCAGGGTATAGGATCGGCGCTGTTGGATGAGGTTATCGGATTCTGTAAAGACGAGAGAGTAGGTTCTATCTACGGCGAAGCCAAGGGCGACTCTGAGGATTTGCGTCGTTGGTATCAAGGCAAGGGTTTCGAGATGGACAGCGTGGACAATATACAACTCTCCTTCTAGGTCCTTCGATTTCTATCGCGCGCTTCGCGCTATTGCCCCGCGGTTTGTTAACTCTTCCCTTCTGGTTTCAGGCTATTCACTCGCTGGGTAAGTTGCAAATTTCCGATTCTATACCCCTGAGACTTCGTCTAAAAAGGGTTCGAGAATTGGCCATACATTGTCGAGAATCATAAATTGCGCTTCGGCGCGTGGATGAATGCCGTCGTTTTGCATAAGCTCGGGCTGTTGTGGAATTCCATCTATTAAGAATGGCACTAAAGGTAGCGCCTTTTTCGCAGCCAGCCCTGCGTATGTTTCAAAGAAGGGAATTGTGTATCTGGGGCCATAATTTGGTGGAATCTGAATCCCCGTTAGAATGACCTGTGTGCCGGAAGACTCGGCAAGGTCTATCATTTTCTCCAGGTTTTCACGTATAAGATTAACCGGCAGCCCACGCAGGCCATCATTGCCCCCCAATTCCAGAATCAGCAATTCGGGTTTATAACTGTCAAGCATTGCTGGTAGTCGCTCTAGTCCACCGGTGGTGGTTTCTCCACTGACACTGCCATTCACTACCTGGAACGGGGCATTCTGGGCTTGCAGTTTTAGACTGAGCAGGTGAACCCAGCCCTGGTCTTCCTCAATACCATAGGCTGCGCTCAGGCTGTCACCATACACCAAGAGAGTGAAATTCTGGTCATCTGCCGAACTGCCGAAAACTATCGAACAGGCTAAACAAAAAACGCATAGTCGAATTAAAAGGGGTCTCATCGCATCAATAGCATAAGTAAACGAAGAATGTGTTAAACCAGCTCTGTGTTGGTAAACGTACAGTAAATAACAATATAGGCAGTAACTGTATTCTATAGAGACAATCGTCTATTGCAATCCATACTGATGTGCAAATTTGGACTATAATCTCTGCCGTACGCTATGAAGCAGAGCCGTGAGAGACCTTGAATACATGATTCGAATAGAGAATTTAACCAAAAGTGTTGAAACCAGCGAAGGGCTTCTAACAATCCTGAAATCTGTCAGTCTGGAGATCGACTCCGCTGAAACCGTGGCAATAGTTGGCGCCTCAGGCTCAGGTAAATCGACTCTACTGGGACTTATGGCTGGTCTGGACAGTGCAACATCTGGGGATGTTGTGCTTGATGGTCAAAGTCTGAATGCCATGGATGAAGAACAGCGCGCCGTATTGCGCGGTCAGTTAGTAGGTTTCGTGTTTCAATCCTTTCAACTTTTGCCCAGCCTTACGGCATTGGAAAATGTCATGCTTCCAATCGAGTTAAAAGGCGACCCTGAGGCGAACGCTAAAGCCAAGCGCCTGCTCGCCAGAGTTGGATTAGAGGAGCGAGGGCATCATTACCCAAATCAACTATCCGGAGGTGAGCAACAGCGGGTTGCCATCGCGCGAGCCTTTGCTACTGAGGCAAGAATCCTGTTTGCCGACGAACCCACGGGTAATCTAGATACTGCTACTGGCACCAAAATTGTTGAATTACTTTTTGATTTGAACAGGGAATACTCCACAACCTTGGTCCTGGTAACTCACGATGAAAGTCTCGCGCAGAAATGTGCTCGAATAGTCAAACTTGTTGCCGGAGAAGCAGTAAGCGATGAGACAAATAGCGCTAGTGAAGAGGAAGTAGCTAGTGTCTGAAGCAGTGCAGCCGATGGTTAATAAGAGCAAACCCCTGAGCACCTTATTTGGGCTGGCACTGCGGCTTTTGTGGCGAGATTGGCAGGGCGGAGAGATTCGACTTCTATTGATAGCCCTGGTGATGGCTGTTACCTCGGTTACTGGTATAGCGCTTTTTACCGATCGATTGGAGAAGGCTCTAATTCTGGAGTCTGCCAATATGCTCGCGGCAGACAGAGTTTTGGGAAGCCGCCAACAACCCCCGCAGGAAATTCTACTGGAAGCTGAGTCTCGTGGCTTGCGAACAGCGAGCACACTCTCTTTCACATCAATGGTGTTTTCCGAGTCGGGCAATATGTTGGTTGCGGCGAAGGCGGTGAGTGATGCCTATCCCTTGCGTGGCGAAGTCATAATAGCCGACCAAGCCTTCGTGCGTGGCACACCTATCGAAAGTGGCCCTCCAGCGGGTGAGGTTTGGATAGAATCTCGGGCACTGTCTGCTTTGGATATCGAAGTAGGCGATTCTGTGTCTGTGGGTGAGGCCGAATTAAGAGTTGGTAAGATTATTATCGCAGAACCGGATCGCCAACAAGCGGGCATGCTGGACAATGCGGGCCCCAGGCTGATGCTTAACTTGGTGGATGTGGGCGCAACCAATGTGGTTCAGTTGGGTAGTCGTGTCAGCTATCGTTATCTATTTGCCGGTGACGAAGTGGAAACTCTGGATTTGTTTAGTGAGTGGATACGTGAAGAATACGACGGCGACTACTTTATTCGAGACGTTCGCGAAGAAAGCGAAGAAGTTAGCGATGCTCTGAACAAGGCTGAAAGCTTCTTGCTGTTGGGTTCTTTATTTGCCGTTCTGCTTGCCGGTGTTGCAATTGCGCTCACCGCGAAACGTTACAGTGAGCGCCACTATGATTATGTGGCGATTCTCAAGACTTTCGGCTGTACTTCTACCGAGATTGGCATAATCTATTTGACAATCCAATCTGTCCTGGCGGTTATATCAATTGTAATAGGATGCATATTGGGCTGGTTGGTTCATCATGCCATTTTGCGACTACTGCAGTCAGTATTAATTATTGATCTTCCTGCTGCGGGCTATGAACCTTTCGTAATTGGTTCCTTAACGGCGATTATATGTTTGCTTTCCTTTGCCTTGCCGCCTTTGCTAGCTCTAAGGGCCACGCCACCACTTCGGGTCTTGCGTAAGGACCTCAGCCAGCAAAAATTTGGAGCTAATGTACCTTATCTGTTTGGTGTTCTGGGTACTGTCTTCCTGATTTATTGGTACAGTCAGGATCTTATCCTTACGTCAGTTCTGGTGAGCTCCGTGGCGGCGATAGCTCTATTTCTTTCTGTGATTTCCTATTTATTATTGCATTCGAGTGGGTCAGTGGGCATGAAAGCAGGAAGCGCGTGGAAGTTGGCAATGACTGCAGCGCGAAGAAGACGAAAGCAAAACGTACTGCAGGTGATGGTGTTTTCCGTAACCATAATGTCTTTGCTAATTTTAACTTTGCTGCGCACAGATCTAATAGAAGATTGGCAGGGGCAACTACCAGAAGACACGCCAAACCACTTTATGATGAATATTACCGCATCACAGATCGAAGGAATCGAAGCCTTCTTTGCTGAAAACGGTGTCAACAGTAATGCTTTCTATCCACTGATTAGCGCTAGAGTCACTGCGGTTAATGGGGCTCTGCCTGAGCCGCAAGATTTGGATGCAGAAGGCGAGCGCAGTACCCTGGCAGAGGGTGTGCAGTCTGAGGAAAACGATGAAGGTCCAGGGCTGGGCGATCCAGATTCGGAACCAGCATCATCACAAGCAGGCGCAGAAGCTCAGACAGAGGGGCAAGGTCAGGTACGGGGCAGACTAAGCCGTCGTCAAGTCACCTGGGCCGATGAATTGCCGCCGGACAATCTGGTTACCGATGGCAGTTGGTGGGGTGAGAGCGCCGACGCGGGCTATGTTTCTATAGAAGATGAATATGCCGGTTGGCTTAATATCGAGATCGGAGATCGAGTTGAATTCGAGATTAATCAACAGACAGTCAGCGCAGAGGTAAGCAGTTTTCGTAGTGTGCGTTGGGATAATATGCAACCTAATTTCTTTATAATTTTTTCTCCTGGCACAATCGATCATTTGGGCGCTACGTTCTTATCTACCGCATTAATGGAGAGAGATCAGAAAGTCTTGCTTAATGACCTGGTACGCTTGTTCCCTACAATGGTTGTTATAGAAATAGATGGTTTGATCGAGCAGATTCAAACAATTATTGCTCAGGTTACCTCGGCCATTGAGTTAATTTCTTTACTGGTTCTGCTGTGCGGTGCCTTGGTGTTGTTGGCCTGCGTGAATGCCACCCTGGATGAACGTTTTCACGAGAACGCTATTCTAAGAACTTTAGGAGCAGGTAAAAGACTTATTCTGACCAGCTTGTTAATCGAGTTTGCAACTATTGGAGCTCTGGCCGGAATAGTCGCTACTATCGGCGCCGAGTCCAGTCTCTACTATTTGCAGGAAAACGTTTTCGAACAGGAATTTAATTTTCATTATTGGGTATGGATCGCAGGTCCGCTTCTGGGCATGGTTATAATTGCCGGCCTGGGCCTGAATTCCACGCGGCAAGTGGTAAACACCAGCCCGCTTAATGTGCTGCGCAGAGTCGTCTAGGGCCGCTCTTAGCTTACCGAGGCGAAGCGTGCAGTGATGCTTCTAATCTGGTTTAGGTAGCTGTTGCCGAACAGAAGTAGATGGTTGAGAAGATGGTACAAGTTGTACAGAGGGGCACGTTCCTGCCATTGCGGCTCTGGTTTGGAAATCTCAGTATAACTATCGTAAAACTGCCCATGAAACCCTCCAAACAAGAGTGTCATTGCCAGCTCTGCCTCTGCCCAGCCCCAATAAGTCGCAGGATCAATTAAGGCTGGCTCTCCCTTATTATCGACGTGAATATTTCCCGACCAAAGGTCGCCGTGAATGAGAACGGCTGCCTGCTGTGGAATCCAATTGTCCAGATTCTGTGCAATGAACTCCAAAGCAACCATATCTTTGTTACTCAGCAGTCCTTTCTGTTGCGCCATAGTGGCGAGGTTCAGAATTCTCCAATCTGCAAAAAATTGGAAGCCATCTGCTGTGGCTCGGTTGATCTGTGTTGTGGATCCACAGAAGTTGTCCCTGTTAAATCCAAACAAGGGCTGGATTTCACTATGTAAAATGGCCAGTCCCCGCCCTAAACTCTGCCAGTAATCTTGCCTGGGCATTGCATCCCCTAAATCTTCCAGCAACAGAAAATCCTGAGCGACGTGGATAATTTTAGGTACCCGCAAAGCACTGCGTTGCTCCAGAGCCAGCAGACCAGAGGCTTCGGCCTCGAAGAAGCCCGGTGGTGCCGCGCGAAATCGCTTAAGTATAAGTGAGCTATCGCCGCTGAATTTCAGTCGAACTACGGAATTAATGCTGCCACCCGCGAGACTTGTAGAGGCAAGTATCTCGCCGTAAGCTAAATCGCTAAGACTCTGTCGGATTTGAGCACTGGTATCAGGCATACAGCCAGTCTACCCCAGCACTGAATGCGACGGCAGTAGCTGGTGATTGGATGATCAAGGAATAACAGCACTTGAGCGCAGCAAGCTAAGGGTTATAATTAACGACCAAGCCATGATCCGGAGATTTTGAACCCTTAGTAAGTGGTTATTCCTATGAATATTAATCGACTCACGCTTATTCAATCTGCATCAGCGGTATTGTTGACACTGTTCTCAATATCGAGCGATGCACAAGCCCTTGCCGAAGTCACCTCGGAGGTATGTGTCTATGGTGATTGTAGCGAAGGCAGAGGAAGGTTAGAACTCACCACGCCCTGGGGCAAGGGCGAGTACTACGGTAATTTCAGGGATGGAGAATTTCACGGAAATGGCCGCTTAACAGTCCCGATTTCCTTTACCGAAAGAACCGTATACGTGGGAAATTGGGACATGGGTGTGCGCTCCGGCCGGGGAACCTACTGGAATGGACGTGGCAAATTATATATAGGTCAGTGGCGGGATGATAAACGCAATGGGCATGGCTCCTACTTTTTTGGCCTAAGGGAATGGCGAGAGAACGAACACAGCGAGTTCTGGCTGAAAGAAAATATTGAAAATTACACTGGTAATTTTGTTGATGATTTTTATCATGGACAGGGTAGCTACCGTTGGCCGGGTGGCCAAAAATATGTAGGCGGATTTTTCGCCAATGAGAAGCATGGTCCTGGCACCTACTACTACGTTACCGGCACCGCGAGACAGCAAGTGTGGGAATACGGCGATTTCCTGAGATAGTTGCTGCCGCAACCGCTGAAACTTTATTGTGGATTTTAATTCCGCAACCATTTCCTGGAATTCAAAATGGATCTTGAATCACTTCGCCGCGAATACCTGCATGGTGGACTAAGTCGCGATGAGCTTGCTGAAGATCCTTTGGATCAATTTTCCAAGTGGATGCAGCAAGCTATCGAATTGAAGATCGGTGATCCCAGTGCGATGACAGTTGCCACCGTGGCGGCAGATGGCCAGCCCAGCCAACGTATTGTGCTGCTTAAACATTTTGACCAGGAAGGCTTCGTGTTCTATACCAATTACGGAAGTCGTAAGGCGGACGAATTGAGGAAAAACTCGAAAATCAGTCTGCATTTTCCCTGGCATGCTATAGACAGGCAGGTAAAGATTTGTGGTGAAGCCACCAAGATTTCTGCAGCAGAATCCCTGAAATACTTCATTAGCAGACCCAAGGAAAGTCAATTAGCTGCTATTGCATCGGAGCAGAGTCGTGTGCTCTCGTCGCGCAGCTTCTTACTGAACCAGTTCGAATCCCTCAAGCTAAAATTTCAAAACGGCGACATACCTTTTCCCGATCACTGGGGAGGCTATCGTGTCGTTCCAAGGGAGATGGAATTTTGGCAGGGTGGTGCAAACCGGCTTCACGATCGTTTCCGCTACCTGCGCGATAGCGAAGGTGTCTGGACAGTAGATCGCCTCGCGCCTTAATCTACAAACTTGGCAAGCCTTGCATTTTTCTAGCTAGGGATCCATTTCTTAAGTTTTTTCTTTTCTAGCTGCTTCTTCAATCGTGCGTATTGTGGAAGGCCGTTCTTGTAGTCTGGATAGTCTTCGCCCTGAATCAAGGGAGAAAAATAGTCGCGTGCTGCATCGGTAATGTGAAAGCCATCGCGACTTATGTAATTTCGCGGCATCATTTTTTCGACATTGGCAACATCAGCAAGCCTGGCTTCACCAATACGCCAGCGGTACTTCTTCCCCTTGCCTCTAATAATCACAGGCATTACCGCATTCTTGCCGGCGAGTGCGAATTCGACAGCGGCTTCGCCTACCGCGTACGCCTGTTCGACGTCTGTGGCTGAGGCTATATGTCTGGCGGATCGTTGCAGATAATCGGCAACGGCCCAATGGTATTTATAGCCCAATTCTTGTTTAATCATGGTGGCAACGAATGGAGCTACACCGCCAAGTTGTACGTGTCCGAAGGCATCTTTGCCGCCGGCATCGGCGAGGAAAGATCCGTCCTTATTCTGCGCGCCTTCGGATACCACTATGGCACAGTAGCCGTACTTAACTACGCAGGTTTTTACTTTACGCAAAAACTTTTCCTTGTTGAATGCTATCTCAGGGAAAAGAATAATATGCGGGGCATCGCCTTCCTGTTCGGTTGCCAATCCAGCCGCGCCGGCTATCCATCCAGCGTGCCGGCCCATGACTTCCATTACAAATACTTTGGTGGAGGAACTACACATGGAAGCAACATCCAATCCTGCTTCGCGGATCGATACGGCGACATATTTCGCCACCGAGCCAAAGCCTGGACAATTATCGGTAATCGGTAAATCGTTATCCACAGTCTTGGGGATGCCAATGCAGGTAATCGGATAACCTTTTTCGAGGCTAAGTTGCGAAATTTTGTTGGCAGTATCCTGTGAGTCGCCACCACCGTTGTACAAGAAATAGCGAATATTATGTGCCACAAAAACGTCCATTAGACGTTCATACTCCCTTTTGTTTTCGGCATAGGACTTGAGCTTGTAGCGGCAGGAGCCGAAGGCGCCTGCCGGGGTTGAGCGCAGTGCTGCTACCACTTTCGCCGATTCTTTGTTGGTGTCTATCAGGTCTTCATTGAGCGCGCCGACAATGCCGTTTAGCCCGGCATAGACCTTGCCGATTTTGTCTTTGTGTTTGCGTGCTGTTTCGATCACGCCGCAGGCACTGGCATTGATTACGGCGGTCACGCCGCCGGATTGCGCGTAGAAGAGATTTGCTTTGCTCATAGTTTTTGATCGCTTTTGACTAAGTGGCGCTGACTCTGTGCTAACGGGACAGACATGTTACAAGCTGCGAGATACTACTTCAATCGCTTGCCAGTACTTGAAGATTGATGCAACATTCAAGCCCCGATTGTGAGCAGGTGAATACTAGTGCGATTGATTATTGGAATGTCTGGAGCCAGCGGTGTGATTTATGGCATTCGACTATTGCAAGTATTACAGCAGGAGTCAGATATTGAGACTCACTTGGTAATGTCAGATTCCGCCAAGTTGAATATTGCTATAGAGACTGATTGGAACGCCAAAGAAGTCAATGCCATGGCGACTCATGTGCATTCGAATAAAGATATTGCAGCTATCATCGCCAGTGGCTCATTTAAATCAGACGGAATGATCATCGCGCCCTGTTCTATTAAGACATTATCGGCGGTAGCCAATTGCTATGCAGACTCCCTCATGGCGCGCGCAGCTGACGTGATGCTCAAGGAAAGAAGACGGCTGGTTCTGGTGCCTAGAGAGACACCTCTGCATACGGGACATTGCGAACTACTTTATCGGGCAAGCCAGAACGGAGCAATCATCGCACCACCTATGCCAGCTCATTACATAAAGCCGCAATCTGTGGATGATTTAGTAGACCACCATGTTGGCAGGATTCTTGATCTTTTTGATCTTGATCCAGGCTTGGTGAAACGTTGGCAGGGAATACAGGGAAAAGTTACTGATGACTGATAAGCTTTTTGATTTAACTGGCAAAGTGGCTTTAATCACTGGGGGTAATAGCGGAATAGGTCTGGGTTTTGCCGAGGGCGTGGCAAAACATGGTGCAGATATTTGCATCTGGGGCCGCAATGTCGAGAAGAATGCCGATGTGGTGAAGCAGTTAAGTAGCTTTGGCGCTAAGGTACATGGGATTCAATGTGATGTGGCCAACGAAAAAGAAGTGGAGCAGTCCTTCGCGGAAACCATCGAAGTGTTTGGCCGGGTGGACAGTTGTTTTGCGAATGCCGGCGTCGCCAGGTCGGGGCGCTTTGAGGATTTTCCCACCGAAGATTGGAGTCATGTGATTGATGTGAATCTAAACGGTCTATTTTACACCTTGCGTTGTGCTGCCAGACATATGAAACAACGTGCGGAAGCGGGAGACCCGGGTGGCCGCCTTATTGGGACGTCTTCATTGGGTGCGTTAATGGGAATGGCTAGAGTGGAAGCCTATGGGGCCAGCAAAGGCGCGGTCATTTCGATGATGCAGGCTCTGGCGGTGGAGTATGCCCGTCATGGAGTCACCGCTAATTCGGTGTTGCCTGGCCATATTGAGACCGCGATGACAGCTGACAACTATGCCAATGAGAAGTTTGCCAATGCGATCTTACCCAGGATTCCTGCCCGGCGTTGGGGCGATAGATCAGATTTCGAGGGAATTGCCGTATACTTGATGAGCGATGCCAGTCGCTATCATACCGGCGACAGCCTGCTTATTGATGGTGGGTTCTTTCTTTACTAAGCCCTGCACAGCGCGACCCTGTTGATAATCAACAAAAATCGATACTTTCTGGTTTTTTATGTTAAAGTGCCGCCACGTCAGAACTAGTGCTTGCAGCGAAATCACTTGTAAGCTTTCTTTTTGATGGTGCATCATATTTAGATAAGGTCATCTTACTGCGACAAGTCGCGGTCACATGAGACTCTAGTTCGCATCAATTTAGTTCTTTATTTTGGTCTGGATTTAAAGTCATCACCCCACTTTTGAGTTTGCCGCCAGACTATATATAGCGTCAGAGCTCAACCGCTAGTTATCGATTGCACAGTCGTGCAACCGGACTTTAATGTTCGGGAAACACTTAACGACAAATGAGAAGCCTGCCTTAACAGCAAAAGCTGGAGGATAGTGTGCTTTTCGTTTGTAAAAAAATACTTAATGCCATTGGCATGTAAATAAATGAGATATTGAATGACTTTTAACACACTCGGTTTATCCGACTCTCTGTTGCACGCGGTGCAACAAACAGGTTACACGAGCCCCACACCTATTCAGGAAAAAGCGATTCCCGAAATTCTTAATGGCAGGGATGTAATGGCAGCAGCTCAAACTGGTACAGGGAAAACGGCTGGTTTTACACTGCCGCTATTACAACTGCTAAGTGGGCGAGCGAATAGAAACAGAAATAGCTTTCGTGCGTTGGTGCTTACTCCCACTCGCGAGTTGGCTGCTCAAATAGAAGACAGTATTCAGACCTACGGAACAAACGAAAACCTGCGGTACGGCGTGGTATTTGGCGGCGTGAATATCAATCCGCAGAAGAAAACCTTGAACCGTGGTCTGGATATCCTGGTTGCCACACCCGGTAGATTGCTAGATCTGTATCAGCAGAAATGTATCGACTTTAGGGATATTGAGGTATTGATTCTGGACGAAGCCGATCGCATGCTAGATATGGGTTTCATTCGTGACATAAAGAAGATAATTGCCTTGTTGCCCAGCAAGCGTCAAAACCTAATGTTTTCCGCGACTTTTTCCGATGATATTCGAACCCTGGCCAAGACCATCTGCAAAAACCCCATAGAGATTGACGTGGCCCCTAGAAATTCTACCGTAGAGGCGATAGCGCAAAATATCTATCACGTGGAAAAAATTAACAAGGCTGACTTGCTAACCGAAATGATGCTGGCAAATGCTGCTCAAACTTTAGTATTTAGCCGGACCAAGCATGGAGCCAATAACCTGGCGAAACGCTTAAATAAGGACAATATTAGCGCGGCTGCTATTCACGGTAATAAATCACAAGCACAAAGAACCAAGGCTCTGGACGATTTTAAGCGTGGCAAGGTCCAGGTTTTGGTAGCGACGGATATCGCTGCTCGTGGCATAGACATCGAGCAATTGGCAAGGGTGGTCAATTTCGATCTCCCCCATGTGCCTGAGGACTATGTACACCGAATTGGTCGCACCGGGCGAGCGGGTGCTTCTGGACAGGCTATTTCGCTGGTTAGCAGTGAGGAGCGCAAGCAGTTACGGGACATAGAACGCTTGATCAAGTTTGCTATACCAACAGGGGCAAGCGAGGAGTTCCAATTTGCCTTGGCCGTTCCTCTGCCCCCTAGTAAAAATACCGATACCACTGGCAGTCGTAACCACAGGGCGGGCGACTCTCGTCGCCCCAGCCACAAACGAAGTGGAGCAGTGAGCAAGCCAGCCAAGAAGAGTTTTGGCGGCAATAAGTGGAGGTCAGCGAAACCGAAGGCTGCAGCTTCAGCTTAAGTTGCTGGCACCTTGTTTCAGCCAAAATTTTTATCCAGGCCGTGAACAATTTCCCAGCCAGTATATTTTCGGGTAAATGCGGGTATATTTTGCAAGGTGACAGGCAATTTCAGCGCTACAGACTTGACTGAAGGGGCAGTCAATGACACTGTTCACATTACTTTATCAAAACAATAACCCTATGTGAGGACGTTATGCTTACACAAGGTACAGGCTTCGCTAAATATTCAAAATCACTTTGTTGGATAGTCGCATTTATCTGGTTGACTCTCTCCATATTGGCATTTACCGGAGAAAGTGAGAATTCCACGGTCAACGGGATACTTTGGCTTATAGGTGCAATCGCTTTCGCAGTATCGGCGAATTTTATTTCTCGAAATTCAGCTGAATCTGAAAGTGATGACGGCTAGTCGTATCCAGTTATTCTAGAACCAGCTATTTGCGATTCTGCAAATAGCTCTCCAGATGTGGCAGGACTTGTAAGTCATCGACAGGTCAATTTGCGGTCTAGATTTATTTACTAAGGCCAGCGCTGATTCTCTGCAGTTTTGATTCAATACCCTCATTGAAATCTATCGACAATTCCTGCAATAAACTTTCAAGGTTAGAACGAATATTCTTAGTCACATGCATTTCTTGTTCAGAGCCCGCGACTTTTACGGTCAGTCTCTCCATCTCCTCCTGCTGCAGCTTTTCAGCCGCCAGTTCAGAGTCCTTGATTTTTTGCCTTAAACTTTCGAGTTGTTCAGTGAGCCCGGGATTTGTCTTCATCCAGGTCCTAACGTTTCTAAGCGGTTGCACTACCTTGTCTCGCCATTCGGTGGAAAAATCGATAATTTCTCGCAACAGCCTTTGATCCACTTCGCCGAAGCGGCTTCCGTACCAATAGCAAAATAAGATTAGATTTATATCGACGTGAAACTCGTCCTGTAATTCTAGGCAGGCATCGGCAACCCCTTCCTGCTCATACAGTCCGATGGAAAAATCCCAGAATAATTGAGCTTTGTTTGGCATTATTGGACTCGTTACTGTCTTAGGGCTCCTATGCTACCGGAGTTTTATGCTATAAACAGCACTCCATAGATCTAAGCTAGTGCACACCGAGAGCAGTCCATGCACGTACATATTTTGGGCATTTGTGGCACGTTTATGGGCAGTCTGGCGATATTAGCCAAGCAGCTCGGATATCGTGTTACTGGCAGCGACGCCAACGTATATCCTCCCATGAGTACCCAGTTACAAGATCTGGGCATCGATCTAATGGAGGGCTTTCGCCCCGAGCACCTGTATCCAGAACCGGATCTAGTTATCATCGGCAATGCGCTTTCACGAGGCAATCCGGCGGTGGAGCATGTGTTGAACGAGGGTCTGAATTACACCTCGGGGCCACAGTGGTTGGCTCAATACGTACTGCACGACCGTTGGGTGCTTGGTGTAGCGGGAACTCATGGCAAGACCAGTACCAGCGCCATGCTAACCTGGATTCTCGAGTATGCAGGTATGAAGCCTGGATATCTCATCGGCGGCGTAACCAATAATATGCCCCATTCCGCCGACATTGGCGATTCAGCATTTTTCGTAGTCGAGGCAGATGAATATGATAGTGCCTTCTTCGATAAGCGTTCAAAGTTTGTACATTACTCGCCACGCACGGCAATTTTGAATAATCTGGAGTTCGATCATGCCGACATATTCGAAAACCTGGAGGAGATCGAGAAACAATTTCACCATATGGTTCGAACAGTTCCTGGTAATGGTTTGCTTATTGTGCCCCATGGCGAAGCTACTATAGAGATGGTGTTACGCATGGGTAGCTGGACCCGAAAGCAGCAATTTGGAATAGCTGTGCCTGAAGAAGTATGTAGGAAGTTGGCAGCGAATGGCGGGGTATTCTGGAATGCCAAGCTTGGGAACGGCCAGGGTTCTGAGTTTGAGTTAATAAAATATGGTCAGGGTGCCACCGGCGAGGTTATGAGTCGTACCCAGATTAATTGGCAGATGACCGGTGTCCACAATGTAAAAAATGGAATGGCGGCAATAGCGGCGGCACACCATGTGGGGGTTGATGTCCCTGCGGCCGCAGAGGCCTTGCAGCATTATAAGGGCGTAAAACGTCGCATGGAACTTCGTGGCGAAATGGAAGGTATCAAGGTTTATGATGATTTTGCTCATCACCCAACCGCCATACTCACTACCTTACAAGGCATGGCTGCTAAATTAAAATCGGAGCCAGGTTCGTCGCGCCTGATAGCGGTGATCGAACCTCGATCAAATACCATGAAGCTTGGTATTCATCAATTGCAGTTGGTAGATGCTTGCCAGGAAGCAGACATGGTGGTTTGGCAGAAGCCGGAAAAATCTGGTCTCGATTTTAACGCTCTGGTTGCTGACAGCAACGTGCCGGGTTATGCGTTTTCTACTGTCGATGAAATTATTGCCTTCCTCGAAGAAAATTCACTGGCTGGAGATCATATTGTTGTAATGAGCAATGGCAGCTTCGACGGCATACATGAAAAACTGTTGCAAGTTCTGGATCATAGCCCGTCGGGTGCTTCTATTTATTAGGGAAATGATTGTTTATTACAGAGGAAGACTTCACGAGTTGTGTCTGTCCAGAGTTTGTGGCAATTTCATAGACAAAGGTCAAGGGATCCTCTGGTTAACTCCAAACTGCCTCTGGCTTTTGGCTTGTTCTGAGGTTGAGGCGTCTCTTTGAAGGCATGCGTTGGCCTGTCGAGAAGAGACAAGGAAAAGATTGGGGCAAGCCGGTGCCTCGAAGGGCGCGGCCTGAAGCGCCCATCTTCGCCGTTGCCGTTGTTGCTAAGGGAGTGACCATTAGCGGCAAACGGCGTCTAGAATCTGTACGCTTCAGGTCACGCAAATTTGGAGTTAATCGGAGAATCCCGAGTACCGTATGAGTAAGCTTCAAGAAATTCCATTGTTCCCACTACATCTTGTTATGTTTCCAGGAGGTAGATTGGACCTGCAGATATTCGAGCGTCGCTATATCGATCTTGTGCGACATTGCATGCGCACAGAGACGGGTTTTGGTGTGTGTTTGCTGAAGGAAGGCATGGAAACAATCGAGGGTGGGGGCACGCAGACGATTCACCGAGCCGGCACCTATGCGCGCATCATCGATTGGGATCAATTGCCTAGCGGTTTACTGGGAATTACCATCGAAGGCAGTGCCAAATTTATCATCGACGATTGTTGGCAGGCCGAAAGCGGTGTATTGACGGCTAAGGTCTTGTTTAGTGAGAACGATAGTGTGGGCAAACAGACAATACCTGTGGATGATGATTTTGTAGCACTGTCAGATCTATTGCAGAGCTTGGAAAGCCACCCCCTGGTTGAGCAGAAAAATCTAAAGATCGACTACGACAACCTCTGGGATCTCGGTTGGCGACTGGCAGAATTGATCCCTGTCGAGAATGCCAAGAAACAGCATTTGCTGGAATTGGATGATCCTTGGGAGCGGATCGAGAACATCGAGCAGCTGGTGTCAGATTTAGCCAATGAAACCTAAGGAGGCTCTGAACAAGTCTATGACCTCTCTGGCCTACAGCCAATTCTGCTATCAAGACGTACTTTCGCCGGGCCTGTCAAGAAACTGCGGCGTTGTCGCGCTTGACAATGGAATAACCATTACCTGCGTACGACGCCTTGCTTCAGCGCGCGCCAGACTCCCGCAGAGTGGTCATAGACTTGTTCAGAGGCTCCCTAAACTTGCTTGTCAGGCTCCTGCATAGAGAATGGAGAATTTAGTAAGAGGTAAGCCAGCATTATGTTGTCCAATCTCATAGATGCTTCAAACTGGACTCATGAACAATGGCTGGCAGCCAGTATTTTGTTATTCGCTGTATTGTCCATACTAGTGGTGTTGCATCGCATGCTCAAAATTTTCCGCATGACACGTAAGTCCAGCTATCAGCCCAACCTACGCCCGTTAAGGCGAAGACGTTTTCGAAATGAAGTTGAATCCACGAAGCACGATGATGAAGATTAAGTTGGGAAGCGCCTACCGGGTATTGTTGCTGATGCTCAGTTGTTTGGTAATGACGAGCCCGCATGCAATTATCATTCGTCATGACGTGGGGCCGGCGCGCTATGAGGTAAGAAGTAGCGAATACCCTGCAGTATTTTTTCTGGAACAACAAGGTAATAGAAAAGTTTGTGCGGCCACCGTTATTCATCAGCGATGGGCGCTTACCGCGGCACATTGTGTGAATCAAACCATGATGGCTAACGCCATGCGCAACGGGCTTAATTTCGGAGTTAGGGTTGCAGGTCAGAAAAGAGATATCGACGCTGTGATCGTGCATCCAAATTTCGATGTGCTAGCGAATTCGGATGTGGATCTTGCTTTGCTTCGTTTCAAACTGCCCTCTGTTTCTCCCAGGCCAGTGCCGTTGCAACTAAGCAAAATCGAGATAGGTGCCACAGTCAGCATACTTGGCTGGGGCTATTTCGGATTAGGCACAACCGGCAGACAGTACAACGATGGAACGTTGCGTCTTGCCATGAATCGAATCACCGAGGTGGATCGCCATCTGAAGATAGTGTTCGACGACCCAAGAGATGCAGCTGACTTGGCTCTGCCGCTTGAGGGAATGCCTGGTTTGGGCGACAGTGGTGGTCCCGCTTTCTTGCATGCCGAAACAGGCTTGCACCTTGCGGGAATCACCGTAGGTGAACTTGAAGGCGTCGATTTTTCCGAGGAAACACAGGGAAAATATGGTGCTGTCGCAGTGTACGAAAGGGTGTCGCAACATATAGACTGGATCGAAACGGTAATAGGTAGCTCAGCGCCTTTCGATAGCTAAGCTATTACAGCGTCACTTACAGAAATCGTTAGCCCTAGCAGGAAACGGCCTGGCTGGAAACAGGAAAATTAAAGCAATGATTAAGAAAATATTTATATCGATTTTATTTCTACTGCTACTTGTGGTTGGAGGGATGTTTTTTTACTTCGACTCTATAGTGAAAAGCGGTATCGAGGTAGCAGGCTCCAGCGTATTGGGCACTGCAGTAACAGTAGATTCAGTATCGGTATTTCCGCTAAACGGAAGGGGAAGCATAAGTGGACTTAGAATCGATAACCCTGAGGGCTTTAACTCGCAATACGCCTTTGAATTGGATTCTGTATCGGTAAATATCAATGCGAGGTCTGTGTTTACCGATGTAATAGAGATTGAATCCATAACTGTTATACAGCCAACGATTACCTATGAAACGAAAATCACTAGCGATAATATTCGAACTCTATTAGCCAATCTATCCTCTGACGGTTCCTCAGGAGTGGAGGCTTCGGCGGCCGCAGAAGATGGGAAACAAATCATAATTCGCGAACTACGCATTCTCGATTCGCAGCTAAATTTTGTCGCGGCAGTGGTGACTGCCCCTGTCCCGCTAGCTGATATTCACATGCAGAATATTGGTGCAGAAGGTGAATCTACCAGTATGGTGAATGCTGCACGTTTGGTTTTGGCTGAACTGAGCCGCTCAATCCTGAATGCCGATTTGCCCAGTCTCGATACGCTGCGCGAGTCTGTAGAGGATCGATTAGAGGACGGTGTAGAGAAGGTGGAGGAGGCGGTTGGCGCAACTGTTGAGGAATTAGGCGGGCGCCTGCGCGGCATATTAAATTAGTTAGAGATGAGGGTTAAGTGCAGCGCCCAAGGTTCAGGTCTTAATCAGCAATTTCCGATCCGCAGTAGTTCTGTTCACCGGGTAAAAATTGACTGGTCCTGCCGCTTACACGGTAGGCCACCAGTCCCACCCATTCTTTGATAGCAACGCCAAGCGTTGAGAGATTACCTCCGAAGGCGAACTCCACTCGCATCAGGTTGTCTTTGTTTGAGTAGTGATCTACTGGATAGGGCTGCACAGCCCACCCTTCCTTGCAGAATACCCCGATAGAGCGTGGCATGTGAAATGCCGAAGTCACCAATAGCCAGTTTTCACCTGCCTGAGGTGAAACCAATAGTTTGCTATTCTGTGCGTTCTCAGAAGTATTTCGCGACTCACTTTCATAGATGATTGCGCGTTCGGCCAAACCCAGTTGATCGAATAGAATTCTGGCCATTTCTGCTTCTTTGAATTCCTGTTCTGTGACGGAGCCACTGCCACCGGTGAATACCAGTTGTGCAGCGGGATATAGCCTGGCCAGATACAGGAAGTTGGTAATCCGATCGGCAGCGCCGCCTAATTCTGCCTGCTGCCATGTATTCGACATACGCGGAGAAATTGCACCACCCAGAACCACGATCCCTTCCACTTCGCGCGGCAAGGCAGCATTGCTAGTGAATCGATTTTCCAGAGGTGCTATCAGCCATTCACCGACGGGGAAGAAGCCTATAAGTAATAGCAGCAGAGCGCAGGCCGCCAACAGGGAGCGAGAAAGCTTCTGCCATTTTAGTAGCGCTGCCAGCCATGCCGAGACTCCCAATATTACGATAAGGCTATCCGGGGAGATTAACGCCCAGACTATCTTGGAGGCGAAAAAGAAAACAGTATCCATGCACACCCGCTTTGGCGCTTAATCTGTGAATAAGGTCTTGAATGCTATCCTAATTTACCCAAGAGCACATCGACAATTTTAGGTCGGTTTGTGGCAATGAATTTGCTACTATCTATTGACTGAAACAACTACAAGCAAGCAGGAGTTAGGCATGACGATTCAAGTCGGAGACAAGGTACCATCGGTTAATTTTAAGCATATGACTGCGGAAGGACCGAAAGATATAAGCAGCGATGAAGTTTTTGCAGGCAAGAAGGTAGTGTTCTTTGCCGTACCTGGGGCTTTTACTCCTGGTTGTTCCATGACTCATTTGCCAGGATTTGTGGTAAATGCGGACGCGCTAAAAGCCAAGGGCGCGGATTCAATCGTCTGTATGTCCGTTAACGATGCCTTTGTTATGGGAGCCTGGGGTCAGGCGCAGAACGCCGAGGAAATCCTGATGCTTGCCGATGGAAATGGCGACTTTACTTCTGCTATTGGGCTGGAACTTGATGCCAGCGGTTTCGGCATGGGAAAACGCGCACAGCGTTTCGGAATGATTGTAGAGGACGGTACGGTTAGCTACCTCGGTATTGAAGCGCCCGGGGAAATTAAAGTTAGCTCTGCAGAAACAATGCTGGAACAGCTCTAGGCATTCATGCTCTGTCGGATTTCTCACTGCATTGCACTCAATTCACTGTTGTTGCTAGCGGCATGTGCGACGACGGTAACCCCGCGCACCGAGATTGAAGGCAGAGCTTTACTTGAAGAACGACATATTCAACGCAACATCGCTCTCGAACAAAATACCAAAGATAGAAATCGTATTCAGAATGTGGCATTTCCATTGCTGCAGGCAAGCACCGAATTTTGTGAGCCAGATGTTGTCTTCAGCATCGGATTGGATGTTGCAACAGTCAATGATTTCGATGAATCGTTCCAACGTTCCGCCAGAGAAGTTTTGTCCGCAGCCGAGGTCGTCACCGTAATTGCTGTGGTGGACGATGGGCCAGCAGCTGAAGCTGGACTGCAAGTAAAAGACTCGATTATTGCGATCAACGACAATCCAATTGTTACCGGCCCCAATTCATCAATCATCTATAATAATTTGTTAGAAGAAGAGTTGGCCAACGACGAAAATATTGTGCTAAGGGTTCAGCGTGGCGAGGAAAATCTAGATTTCGCGATTCGCGCAGTTAGTATTTGTGATCAGAATGTTGAACTGGCGCTGGAAGACGATCTGAATGCTTACGCCGATGGCGATAGCATTTACATTACGCGGCGCATGTTGCGCTTCACCGATACCGATAAAGAACTGACGCTGGTTATTGCTCACGAGCTTGCCCACAACATAATGAACCACGTCAGCAAACAGAGACAAAACTACTCATTGGGTGCCTTGCTCGATTTGGCCGCTCTAAGTCAGGGCGTTGATACCTCCGGCATGTTTGGCGATCTTACTGGCAAGGCATATTCCCAAGCATTCGAAGCGGAAGCGGATTATGTGGGAATGTACCTGATGGCCCGCACCAATATGGATCTCGACGGGGCCAGTAATTTCTGGCGACGAATGGCGGTAGAGAGCCCAGCCAGTATTGATTCCCATAGCGCCTCGCATCCCGCTACGGCGGAGCGATTTCTGGCTCTGGAGCAGGCGATAAAGGAGATAAACGAAAAGAAGAGGGCAGGACTTCCGCTCAATCCCGAATTGAAAAACAACTGAATAAAATCACTGGCAAAGATGCAGGGTGAAATATGATCGCAGAAAATATTGAATACAAGGACGATGATGTTTTGTTGGAAGCTTATGTGGCCTATCAGGAATCGGAGTCTCAGAAGCCTGTTGTTCTGGTGGCTCATGACTGGAGCGGTAGACGGGAATTTGCCTGCAAGGCAGCGGAACGGATAGCGGCAATGGGTTATGTTGGCTTTGCCTTGGATATGTATGGAAAGAATGTGTACGGCGCCGATGGTGATGCTGAAGGTAATGCGGCTTTAATGAATCCTTTTGCCAGTGATCGATCTGTTCTGCGCAAACGCATGACCGCTGCCTTGAGTGCCGCGCGTGCTATACCTCAGGTAAATGCCAGTGAGGTTGCAGCAATGGGCTACTGCTTCGGCGGAATGTGTGTGTTGGAACTGGCACGATCTGGCGCCGATGTTCGCGGTGTGGTGAGTATTCACGGCATTCTGGCGCCCGGCGAAATTAGCAATGAGAAGATTGCCGCCAAGGTTCTGTGTTTGCACGGTCATGATGACCCTATGGTTTCACCCGATCAGGTCTTGGCATTCGAAACGGAGATGAATGAAGCAGGGGTCGATTGGCAGTTACACAATTACGGCCAAACCATGCATGCATTTACTAATCCGGCGGCAAACAATCCAGCCTTTGGTACGGTGTACAGTGAAACGGCAGCGCGCCGAGCCAAGCAATCTTTGAAAAATTTTCTGGATGAAATATTTTAACAGCTGTTATGTTTCAATTCTAAGCGCAGAAAGCTAATAGCAAATAACAAGAATAAGGGATATCCATGACGGCTGAAACGAATTCTACAGAACGAGAAACCATCGGCACGTCAATGCGCAACAAGGTTGGTCTATGGCTGGGGCCATTGGTTTTTTTGTGTATGTTGCTATTTGTTGACCTTGATCCCAATAATCCATTAGTGACACGAATGGCTGCCGTAATTCTACTCATGGCTATTTGGTGGATCACCGAAGCAATTCCCCTTTCGGCTACAGCATTGGTGCCTATTGTACTTTTTCCATTAATGGGAATAATGCGCGGACGGTTAGTACCGGCTGATAGTCAGATTGATTTTGGCACGGTCACTATGCGTAACGGCTTAAGTCCATCAGATTTGGATATCATATTTCCAAATGTGGCTGGACAGTATATGGATTGGATTATTTTGTTATTTCTCGGTGGCTTTATCATCGCTACTGCCGTTGAAAAATGGAATCTGCACAAGCGTATCGCATTGCACATATTGAAGCTTATTGGTGGTCAGCCGCATCGATTGGTATTGGGATTCATGATAGCTACCGGATTTCTCTCCATGTGGCTTTCCAATACAGCTACGGCAATGATGATGATGCCAATGGGAATGTCGCTTATTCTCCTATACGAAGATCTGAATCGGCAGGCGGTTGCGAATGGTGCCATATTGGATGAACGAGCAGAGAATTTCTCTCTAACATTATTGTTGGGCATAGCCTACTCAGCCTCAATAGGTGGTTTCGCTACGCTTATTGGCACTCCACCCAATGGAGTATTGGTTACGCAGATGACTCAATTGTTTCCCGAAGCGCCAGATATCACATTCGCCTCCTGGATGGTGTTTGCGCTGCCGATGAGTGCAACCTATATGATAATCGCCTGGCTTGTACTAACTCGATTCGTTTTTCCGCTTCCGGCTTCGACTCCATTTAGCGGGCGTGATTTCATCCGTAATGAGATTGCAAAGCTGGGGATCATGTCTAGCGAAGAAAAAAGGGTCACCTTTGTATTTGTGAGTGCCGCAATACTGTGGATGACCCGCAAGGATCGCCTATTTGGTCCCGACGTGGATATCTTCGGATGGAGTCATTACCTGGATGCGTTTCTAGTCTGGTTGGGCTCAAACCCGGTTGGCTACATGATAGATGATGGAACTGTCTCAATAGCCATGGCCTTATTGTTGTTTATTATTCCGGCGAGTAAAAAAGTTGGTGGGAGACTGATGGATTGGGAGGATGCCAAAAAGGTGCCATGGGGCATTTTGTTACTGTTTGGTGGAGGCTTAGCCATCGCCAAAGGTTTCACTACCTCAGGGCTAGGTACCTATATAGCGGGACAACTACAGTCTCTGCTGGGTGATGCCAGCCCTTTAGTAATTGTAATGAGCACCGTGGGCTTTATAACAGGCTTAACCGAGGTGACGTCGAATACAGCTACTATCTCACTGTCATTGCCGATAATGGCAAGCCTGGCACAGGCCATTGGGGTGCATCCATTACTGTTATTAATTCCCACCACATTGGCAGCTTCCTGTGCATTCATGCTACCCGTTTCCACACCCCCTAATGCAATTGTCTATGGATCGGGCCGTGTCCCCATCATGAAGATGGTGATCGCCGGGATTTGGTTGGACATCCTTTCTGTGTTGCTGCTGACTCTGTTTGTCTATACTTTGGGCCATTTGACCTTCGATGTGCTGGGTGCATTCCCCGATTGGGCTGCCCCTTAGCCTATTGATTATTAGTAATTAGTTCTGAAATCCGCAAAAAATGAGGGAAGTTGTGTTGGCAACATCGCCTTTGTGCTATGTTTTGGGCTGTTAGGAGAAATTATCCAGATGTTGGCACAATCCAGGGGTTGCAGAACCCGGGAAAATACTGGGGTGAGTCATACAAGAAATCAGAGTTGGTGCAGCTAGAGGCCTTCCAGCCAGAATAACAACTAACAATTAAAGTCCTATGAACGCTAAGCAGTCAGACAATAAATCGATGGCCAGTGCCTGTCCCGCAGGCGATGACAAGTGCACAAATCTTCCTGAGGTTGAAAGGCTTCGAGAAGAAATAAAGCAGTTGGCGGCACTAGTCAGAACTGATGAGCTCACACGGCTGTTTAATTTTCGCTATTTTAATCAGGCGCTAAGCCTTGAGATGGAACGTACGCGACGTTCCGGCCAACCTACCTGCCTAATAATGTTAGACCTGGACCATTTTAAATCGATTAATGATGCTTATGGGCATGAAGTCGGCAATATCGTATTGGGACACATCGCCAGCCTGGTCCGTAAGACAGTTCGTAGACTGGATATTCCCTGTCGCTATGGTGGAGAAGAATTTACGATTATTCTCCCCGATACTACTCTGAAGCAAGGCGTGCGCTTTGCCAATCGTCTCCGGCTTATCATTGAAAACTCACCGACCAAAGCAAGTGATGCTCTGTTAGGCGTAGAGGCTAGTTTTGGTGTGGATGTGTACATGCGCGGCGATCAACTAACGGAGAAAGAATTTGTAGAGAAAGTAGACTCGTATCTCTACCTTGCCAAGCAAGAAGGTCGCAACAGAGTTTGTCACAAAAGTTTTAGCGACGAAGAAGGCTCAGCTTCCTCTGCCAAGAGTGGGACGCCCGAGACCAGCAGCCCGGCTGCTGGCTAAGTTTCTCAGAATCATTATTTTCTATTCTTTGTTTCCGCCACCAATTGCGCTAAGTGATAAAGAATAGCGGCGGTAGCTCCCCAGATACGAAATTTTTCAAACTGTAGCTCAAGAATTTTTCGCGATTGATTGTCATAGGTCATCGATGAAGAGCTATAGGCATCAGTATTTAAAATCAAAGACAGTGGCGCCTGGAATATTTCCGCGACTTCAATGGGGCAGGGAATAAATTTCAGATCTGGATCTATCAGGCCAATGACGGGAGTGATTTGGAAGCCCGAAGGCAACGACATTTCGCCTAATTGCCCAATAACTTCCACCTTGTGCCGTGGCAGGCCAATCTCTTCTTCGCTTTCCCGTAGTGCCGTGGCGGCGGCATCGGCATCATCGAGTTCCATAGAACCTCCCGGCAGACTGATTTGACCGGCATGGCTGTTCAGGTTTTCTGAGCGAACCGTAAGTACAATTTTGCTTTCCTTGTCAGCTTGGTGTCTGGTTATGGGAATAAGAACAGATGCCTTACGCAGGGGGGTTCCACGGTTCTCCATCATCCTGTTGACCGATTTATCGGGATGTGAAATTGGTTCCAAACTGTCAGTCATATCTTCAGAGAAATGGTTCAGCAGATCAAAAAAAATGTGTTGCTCTTCGCTGCTTTCTTGATTGCTCATCTGTGTACTACCATTCGTTCATTATCCGAAAATAAAAATGCCGACTCCAAGTCGGCATTTTTATTCAATTGCAAGGCGCTTGCTTGCCTTGCAAGCTTTCTTTGTTCAAACATGCAGGCAATCTATCTATAATTCCAGGTTACGCCAAAGAATGCTCGAACCGGCTCACCAGGGAAGTATCGATCATCGGTAAACGTTGTCCAGTCAGCACGCTCTGCATATTCTTCGTCTAACACGTTTAGAACATTGAGAGAGAAGGTCAGATCATCACTATACTGATACTGCGTACGCCAGTTGATAATGTCGTGGCCTTCATAGCTGGCTGTGTTTTCCGGGTTGGTGTAGTAGTCACCCATATTTACCAGTTCGATTTCCGTGAGTAGGGAATTCGTTGGCTGCCATTGTAGACGCAGATTACCAAAGGTATTTGGCGCTGTGTCCACATCGTTGCCTTCGATATCGATACCACCGGAGATCTGGGAATTCTCGTAGGTATGCTTGGCGAGATTAAATACGCCCTGTACTGACAAGGTGTCGGTAATATCGTAACCCATGGCAAATTCGATACCCCGATGCGCAGTGTGGTTGTCGTTCAGGTTCTCTCTGGCGCTGTTGGTGAAAATTTCATTCTCTTTGTCCATGTAGTACCAAGAGGCAGAATAGTTCCAATTATCACCCGAGCCCTTGATCGCTAATTCATAGCTGTCCAGTTCCACAGATTCCAGATCAGCTACGGTCTGATCGTTTTGTAAGCGATAGAGTTCGGTCGCCTGTGGTGCGCGGAAACCGCGTTGAACGCGAAGCTGCAGGTCGTGATTCTCATTCAGCGCATAACTCAAGCCTAATTTTGGTGAGAGGTCAGAGAAACCATCGTCTCTATCCGCTGGGCGGTTGTAACGACAGCCGAATCGACAGGCAACACCGAATTCATCAGTGCGGCCATCAAGCATCTTGTTGTCATAGAAATACTTCATGTTTTCAAAGCGTAGTCCTAAAGACAATTCCCAGCCGCTGCCCAGATTCTGCTCGTAGTTAACGAATCCCGCCATTTGGCGCGCATCTACGTCATAGTCATAGTGCCGGCCTTGAGGTATAGAATTGCGGATGAAGAATGAACCCGTAGTTGGATTCGGTTGGAACTGCTTTAAGGAACCATCGGTGTCTTCAATATCGAAGCCAAGGGCCAGGTCTGCGCCGTTGGACAGTTCTTTGTAGGCCGCAAATTGGAAACCTATGCTTCGATGCTCGGTATCCTCGACTGGTTGTCCGGGCAAGAAGTGCTGAACAAAGTTCATGTTCACTTCCCGAAAGTAAGGAGTCATAACCAGTTCCCAGTCTTCCACTTGCTGTGTGATAGTAGTCCACACGCGGCCATTTACACTGTCGCGGTAAGCTTCAGGGTTTGGGTTGGTATCGCGTAAGTCGCTATCTTCGAATGAGTCGAGGCCGGTAACGAAACCCGCAGTTTCTTGATTCAGATTTATCATGGTAAACCCACCATCAAGCGTCGCTCCGCTCTGAGTGGTGTAGTTATAAAGCCATGAGACTTTCTGTTGGTCGACGCCACTGTTGTCCCTATAGCCTTCTTCACTAACGCCATTTACTAATAGCAGCTGCTTGAAATTGCCGTAATCATGGCCAATTGAAGCCTTGAGTCGTTGTGAACCACGTGGACCCTGTTCCAGGGTAATCGCTCCGGCATCTCCGGCTTGCGGTAATACCACATTAATCAAACCGTGAACGGCGTTCGAGCCCCAGAACGCACTTCCTGGCCCGCGAACTACCTCAACGCTTGCTGCGCTTTCGGAATGGGTGTCGAACATTTCATTTACATTACAGAAACCGCTGGAGCGAACGGGAATACCATTCTCCGCAACCAGAAATGCACCACAGGCGCCGGCGCCGGTAAGCACCGGTGAGCGAATTGCAGTCAGGCTTTCCTGACCATTGTTGCGGTGAATGCTTACACCTGGAAGTCTGTTTAGTGCTTCCTGAAGATGAGTATGACCAATTAGCTCTAATTCTTGCTCGGTGAGCACGGACACGGCTGCATTAACATCAGCCAGGCCTTCTGATTTTCGCATAGTGGAAATAACCTGAATTTCTTCAATGGCCTGTTGCCCATTCTGGGCAAGAGCAGGAACTGCTGACAATGCAGTTGCTGCAGCAATACCGGTAACTAGTGTCTTGCGTATCATAGTAAAACTCCGTTGTGGGAAAACCCGGTTTCCGACTTGTAGTTCACTCTGGGGTGATTCACTAAGCCCAAGGGTTGTTTTTTTATCAGTTCTTCCTGTTGGTCCAGATCGATGGCTTTCACTCGGTAGTTAGAGTTTGGCTGTCAGATCGGCCTGCTAGTTTGGCGGCTAGTTTTAAGGCACGACAATATAGCACAGGTTATCGACCTATTCCTCTGTCTTTGCACCCCCGAGACTTACCACGTACACTATCTCTCGGTTTTCGAGACGGACCGCGTATATACTGCGCTAGAGAGATGTGCTGGCCATCGGGACAGGGAGCAATAGAGTCAAATGAGAACAAGAATTACGGAAATGCTGGGAATACAGCACCCGGTGGTGCAAGGCGGCATGCAGTGGGTGGGTTTGGCTGAGCTTGCTGCGGCGGTTTCCAACGCCGGGGGCCTGGGAATATTGACAGGTCTAACACAGCCTACGCCCGAAGATTTGCTTAAAGAGATAGAGCGTTGTCGGGATATGACCGACAAGCCTTTTGCGGTCAATCTAACCATTCTCCCCACCATCAAGCCAGTACCCTATGATGAATATGCGCAGGCAATTGTCAGCTCGGGAGTAAAGATAGTGGAAACTGCTGGACGTAATCCTGAACCCTATCTGCCCATGTTCAAACAGGCCGGAATCAAGGTTATTCATAAATGCACATCGATACGTCATTCCCTCAAGGCAGAGAAGATCGGATGTGACGCAGTCAGTGTAGATGGTTTCGAATGTGCGGGTCATCCCGGTGAGGATGATGTCACCAATATGATATTGCTGCCTTTGGCGGCGCGAAGACTGAAGATACCCTTTCTGGCTTCCGGTGGTCTGGGTGATGGACGAGGTTTGGCCGCGGCCCTGGCCATGGGAGCAGATGGTATTAATATGGGAACGCGCTTTATGGTGACGAAGGAAGCGCCCATACATGAAAATGTTAAACAGCGAATGATAGAAGCCACGGAATTGGATACTGCGCTGATCTATCGCTCCCTTAGGAATACGGCTCGCGTGTTCAAGAACAGTGTGGCGGAAAAAGTGGTAGAAATCGAGTCCAGGCCAGGGGATACCAAATTCGAAGATATCCAGTCCCTGGTGCAAGGTGTTAAGGGCAGAGAGCTATTTGATGGCGGCGATCTGGACAAAGGCATCTGGTCTGCGGGGATGATCGTGGGTTTGATCGATGATAATCCCAGCTGTGAGGAGCTTATCTCCAGAATTGTTAAAGAGGCTGAGCAGATTATTTCTGAAAGGCTAAGTGCTATGGTTGCGCACTAGAGCGAACGAATACACAAATTAAGTCTAACTCCTAATACCATCAGTTAGAAAAAACCAACAAGACAGCAGGAATAGAAACCAGCATGCAAGTAAAAGACAAAGTAGTTGTGGTAACAGGTGGTGCTAGCGGTATCGGTAAATCTCTGTGCGAACGATTCGCCAAAGACGGTGCCAGAGCCGTGGTAGTTTCTGACATCAACCAGCAAGGAATAGATGCCACTGTTGCAGATATTTCAGCGCATACACAGGCCCTGGGTATCAAGACCGATGTGGGCAATGAAAATGAAATGAATGAACTGGTGGCGCAGGCTATTCAGCAGTTTGGACAGATCGATCTTTTCTGTTCCAATGCGGGGATCTTCACCGCTGGCGGAGAAAACGTGAGCACCGATGCCTGGCAAACTATCTGGGATATCAATGTGATGTCTCATGTGTTTGCAGCAAGAGCTGTCTTGCCAGCTATGCTGGAGCGTGGTGAAGGTTATTTATTGAATACTTCGTCTGCAGCGGGTTTATTGAGTCAGGTGGGTTCCGCCCCTTATTCAGTGACCAAGCATGCTGCAATCGGCTTTGCCGAGTGGCTTTCCATAACCTATGGCAATCGTGGCATTAAGGTATCGGTGCTATGCCCACAGGCTGTACGCACTGCGATGACGGCCGGTGGAGATGGTGGTGTGGCTGGTCTGGATGGTATGTTGGAACCGGATAAATTAGCGGACACGGTGGTTGAAACCCTGGCGCAAGAACGCTTTCTGGTGTTGCCCCACCCCGAGGTGTTGACCTATATGCGTCGCAAAACCGACGACTATGATCGCTGGCTGGGTGGAATGCGTCGTTTGCAGAGTCAGTTCGAAGATGTTTACAAGAAGCGTGAAGAGTCTCAAGATGACTAAGCATCCCAAAAGACGAGGGCAGGCCATGAAAAAATTGATACACACACTGATTCTATTATGGGCTCTAGTACCACTAAACATGCAGGCACAGGAACGAATTAGCCTTGAAGATGGAACCGTGCTGAATGTGTTTATGGTTGAGCCAGATTCATCTGCAGATGGTCAACACCCTCTTGTTATTCTAATGGGTGGCGGTCCGGGCAATGCGTCCATATCTCGAGATACCTCTCAGTGGTTGGGCAGTGGTTTTGCACAGCGAGGGTGGATGGTTGCCGTACCAATCTCTCCAAATAACCGCTCCTTTCGTGGCGAGACCAATAACGCACTGGTAGCTCAGCTCATTATCGAGCTGCAGAAACGTGACGATGTAGCTGCTGGCAAAGTACTGTTAGCGGGAGTCTCCAACGGAGGAATGTCGGCATTGGAAATAGCCCGGCGCAATCCACAAAATTATTTTGGAGTTGCTGCTATTCCGGCAGTAGCAGATGCAAAAACCCACAACGAATCACTGAATGGTTTTCCTGTGTATCTGCGAATCGGTGGTGCTGATCAATTAGGTTGGGCCGATCAGTTTGATGCCACCGTTGCCAGCCTGACCGATGCGGGAGTGCAGCTGAACGCGGATATTCTTGAAGGGGCGCCCCATATGTTTAGAATGGACTGGAGTACATTGGGACTCTGGCTGGAAGAGATTAGATAGTTCGAATCTACGCAGCTACTAGACCGACTGCAATGAAGTTTGAATTATTCAGGCAACAGGCGAAAATACTAAAAACGACTGGTGCTGGTCACTAGTCACATTACGGAGCACCACATGAAAATCAGAAGACTTATATCCGCACTAATATTGCTTACACTTTCAGTAGTGAGTAGTTCAAGCTTTGCCGGCCCAGCTGCCACAGTAGCAGATCTTGCCTGGATGACAGGTAACTGGGCAGGTAATTTAGGACCCAACCAGCTGGAAGAAAACTGGATCATGGGAGAAGCGGGTTCCATTGCCGCCATGGTTAGAATGACAGGCAATGATGCAACCAGTATGTTCGAGATGATTACCATCGAAGAGGTAGAGGGTTCCTTAGTGCTACATATCCAACAGTGGGATCCGGGCATGGTTGCTCGCACTGACGGGCCACAGGAAATGGAATTGGTCGAGATCAGTGAAAACAGCGTGAAGTTCAAGGCCACTTCAGAAGGCGGTATGGCTTCCCTGGGCTACAGCCATCCAGATGCCGATACTTTTATTATTCATGTTGAGAACCCAGGTCGCCCGGTATTCGACATCAATTTGAAAGCACGTAGCATTTGGAAATAAGGAAGCGAGCAATTTAGTGAAACACGGAACGTAAAAAGCAAAAAGGAGTTCGATTGAACTCCTTTTTTGTTCTAATTTTCAGACTACGAGTCCTCGTTGTTCAAGCCCTTTTGCTATTTTTTGCATAATTTCCGCGTCACGTTCAGGATCGAAAGGAGGCGCAGCATCCCAGTCGTAAAACCACGCCGGTTTTAGACGAAATTCCTCAGGCTCATCGGTATAGCGTGGAAAAATATGTGCGTGCAGTGCTGGTTCCACGTTGCCGATCATCTCATAATTTATGCGCAACGCTCCGGTAATTTCGAGAATTACATCGCCCACTACCGACATCTCGTATAGAAAAATTTTTCTCGCCTCGGGATCCATTTGGTTTAAGTTCCCCACCACCGGGTCCGGCAGTAACAGACTATAAGCTCTGAGGAATTGCACATCCCCCAGCACTACCCAGCCAGACCTTAGTCGGCTGATTTTTTTAGGATAACTATCAGACTGACATTGTCTGACCCGTTCGTGAATTAGTGTAGGCATGAATAACTCCTGGCTACCAGCCGCCTCCGCCACCACCGCCGCCGCCACCGCCGGAGAAGCCACCACCACCAGAAGTCGTTCCGGGCGCGGTGCTTGCCGCAGAAATAGCACTGTTAAAGCTGCTGCCTATGTCCTGTGTGAAGTCTCTAATATTGGAGCTATGAAAAATGCCGTGGTACCAAACTGGATGGTAGTCTCTCCCCTCCTTGGCTTCCAGTGCAGCGAATACGGCAGTGAACTGTTCGGCCCAAGCTTGTTCAACTCCGAGAGCCAAGGCGTAGGGAAGATAATTTTCGAATAATTCGGGAGTTTTATCTGGAGGATTTTTAAGATCTAGATCGTCTTGTTCGGCAACTTCTAAATACTGTTTAAAGCCTTGCAATTTATCCAACAGCAATCGCCCTTTAATTGAAGGAGCCCGCATAAGGAAGAGAAAGACAGCATGCATTAGCACAATGATCGCGAAGACTATTCCTGTCAATGGCGTCATAGCACCAATGACCACCACTATTATCAGCATGGTTATGGAGGCGAACAACGACGGCAACAGCAAAGCTGCATTTAAATTGAAATAGATATTATTGTAGTCTTTATCGAGTGCGCTCTTATGTGCTTTTTTTGCCCTGCTGACTATGAGTCGATTCTCATTGTCTAGAAGTAGTGCCTTGCCTTCACTAAACAACTCCTCGATCAATGCTTGTTCGCCCGGTGCCAGTGCTTCATCGGAGTCGGCTTTTATTAGTGTGTATTCTTTGTCGACCTTGCTTATGCTCAAATGTTTTTTTACCGCAAGATTGATGATGCCCGCGCTAAAGGCTTTTTGATCATAGCCCATCTTTGAGATATAGCGCGTGGAGGCGGGCGAGTAAGCCTTGGGCGGAGCATAGCGAGGAAAGATAACCCCGGCCTCCGGGTCGCGGCCAGCGATCGACCAGCTCTTGTAAAGATAGAAAAAGGAAAACAGCAGGGCCAACAACATCAGCAATAAGCCGCGATTGTCAAAAAGCAAATAGCCTGCTTTCTGAATATTGCCGGGTTCAGTGACTATACCCTTGGGCCAGCCCATTACCAGGGTGAGGCCCTGTCGTGGTGCCAGGGTTGCGGTGGTTGCAATCTGGCCTGAACCGTCCGAGACACTGCTGGTGTATGTCTGTGCTGTACTTCCCGCATAGCCGGTGAACCCGGCCATGCTTAGATCACTTGCAGCAACGTTGGCCGGCAGATGCACCGTGGCGCTCGCACTAAGAATAGAAAAGCTCCAGCCATTGCCAGTAACATTCCAGTACAGTTCGTCGTGCTGTTCGAAGAAGCCTATTTGTCGATCCGTCTGATAACGAATCAGATAGCTGTATTCTCCCGGTTGTAAAAAAATATTTTCGCTGCCGATGTATACTCTTACACCGTTTCCTCTGCGCTCGCTACGCCAGGGTTCCGACAGCCCATCGCGAGTCACTCCCAGTACCTCAAATTCGACAATATAGTGATTGCCCAATCTATCTCGGTAGTCAGTCGGGAAGTCTCTAAATATTCCACGCTGAATTTCGCTGCCCTCGGCTTGCACTCGTATGGTTTCCGAGACCACAATAGAACCATCTTCAGCGATATCGATATCACTATGGTAGGAGATAATATGTTCCTGCGCACTGGCCAGGTTTACGGTAATCAAAAACAGGGCGGCAGCCAGGGTCAGCCATAATTTGCAGCTTTGCTCACGCATCTAATTTAACTCCACTGAAGGAGAATGTCTTTGTTCTGCACTATCTACTTCGAAAAATTCGGCATTCTCGAAATTGAAAGGTCTAGCGATAAGAAAGTGGGGAAAAGATTGAATTCGCGTATTGAATATTCGTACCGAGCCGTTGTAGTAGCGTCGTGCATACTGAATATGATCTTCAACTTCGCTGAGGTTCTCGCTTAGCTGTCTAAAGTTTTCATCCGCCTTAAGATCGGGATAGGCCTCGGCCAATAGAGTGAGACGGGAGATGGCAGCTTCGATCTCATTTTCGATCAGCGCCTTCTCAGGCAGGTGGGCGGCGGCTTCGCTCTTGCTACGCAGTTCAGTTACTGCGAGCAGAGTCGCTTTTTCGTAATCGGCATAGGCTTTAACGGTAGTGACCAGATGCGGGATCAGGTCATGGCGACGTTTTAGCTGCACATCGATATCACTCCATGCGGCCAGCACCTGGTTTCGATCTTTTACTAATAGGTTGTAGATCCAGACTATGGCAGCCAGCAGCACAAGCAATACAATAAGGGTTCCAAACATACGGCCAGTATAGGTGTTTGAAGTCTGAAAATGAATTGCAGCCGGAGACGGACACTACCGTAGCTGATAAGGCCATAGTTTGGGCTCTTTAACTCCGTGTCGTTTCTTAAGCTTTTAGATACATCAGGATTAGCTCGTTTACACACTTCCCGTTTCTAGAAATCTAATCAATTCAGTGAGATACTGCATTGGCTCGAATACAAAGGAGCGTGCCTGGGTATTTTGCAAAGCGTGCGCGCCTCATATACAAATGTTGAAGTGGCCAACGGGGTTTCTAGAAGCACAGTGAGGGGGTTAAAAAATAATTTTCCCGATAAGTGGCGAAAATTCGAAAAATGAGCTTGGTTACCAAGACTCCATTTATCTGCTATCGTAAAGTGAATTTCGCGCCGATGAACGAAGTTCAAGCGGACGCAATTTATTTCACGATAGTAGCAAGCGAATTTTGCTGCCCCGCCAGCTCATTTTCCGCCTTCTCGCCTTTAAATGCTGCAGTCCTATGCGCTTAGAAAATAAATAATACACGCGGAATGTCTAATGCAAAAAAACTCTGTCCGTAGTACTGAGGCACATCAACAATACGATCAACGGGGTAAGTCGCTTTGCTCCTTAACCGTTATCCTTTATCGTTAGCTAAGCTATTTGAGAGGGCTTATGAAAAAGCTATTGTTAGCAGGATTACTCGTAATCTCGACAGGCTTGAGTTCAGCCCAGACAATCGATGTCAGAGATAGCTCCAACTACAGCTCTAAAGCTTTAGCGTTGCAATTGCACCAGAAGAAGTGGATTCATGGCTCTGCTGATTGTAAATCGAATGCGGATCCGGCACTTGAAGTTTTTCGTTACGATCAATCAAGTTACATACTTCGCCAAAATAAGTGCCTCAGTTATGAAGCTCCTTTCATATATGTACTGTTCGGTGATGAGAAAGTGCTGGTCTTAGACACAGGAGCAACTGAAAGTGAATTGGATTTCCCACTATATGAAACTGTACGGTCCTTAATCGCGGAGCAGTCTGAGCAAGATGGAAAAACCGAGAAGGAATTGTTAGTAATACACTCCCATAGCCACAACGATCATTATACAGGTGATTCTCAGTTCGAGGGAAAACCGAATGTCACTCTCGTAAAGCCAAATAATGAGGCTGTGGTTCAGTTTTTTGTCTTTAATGAGTGGCCAAATGGTTCGGCTAATATTGAATTGGGTGGTAGAACACTAACTATTATTCCAACTCCAGGGCACCAGGAAGAAGCGATAACTGTTTACGACCCTCACACAAAATGGCTTCTTACCGGAGATACTTTTTATCCTGGTTATATATACGTTAAAGATTGGGATGATTACAGAAAAAGCATCGCGCGTTTAGTTTCATTTTCCAATACACATGACGTAAGCACTGTGTTGGGAGCTCATATTGAAATGACCGACAAGGCTAGTGAATATTATCCAATAGGTACTATTTATCAACCAAATGAAGCCCCCCTCGCTTTACTGCCAGAGAACTTGGCCACTTTAAATTCAGAGCTCATGAAATTAGAGAAGCCGAAAAACGTAATATTGAACGAATTTATAGTAGCACCAATGAACATTTTTCAAAAAACGATAAGTAATATAGCAAGGTGGATTATTCAATAGCTAACAAGCGCAGGTTGTCAGAACAGATTTCCGCTCCTTCGTCGCTACAATCTGTCCGCAACTGCGGGCGTTATGTTCCTTGATCAAATAACTGCAAGCGGATAAAGAAGAACACATATATGAATTGGGAAGCAATTGGTGAAGTAGCAGGCGCTTTGGTCGTGGTTATTTCAGTTATCTATTTGGCCCCGCAAGTACGCCAGAATACAGCAACAGATCGCGCTGAAGCAATGCGTACATTCTCAATCGAAGTAGCGAGGCAATTTGGCGAATGGAGATATCTCAGACTCTGACCCCTTTAATCGTTCAATCAATCATTTGCGGTAACCAGACTAGACATCCATTAATGGAATTGGGAGACGAAATTGAAACCAATATTTCGAGGCTGCTTAGTCGGTTTGAGCCTGCTTTGGCTAAGCGCTTGCAAACTCAATACGGGCTTACCGATGTTGGAGGCTTCGGACCGGGCTGAACTTTTGGCAAGCGATTCGATTATCATCGACGGGCACAACGATGTGGCGCATTGGATCTCGAAATATAAATTTGATTTAGGCATGGATGGAAGCTCGTTCGAAAAGACCAATGCTGAACTACTCTGGGTGATTGATTGGTTGATGCCTAAACCTGCTGGAGATCAGTTAAGAACTCATACGGATCTTAATCGGCTAACTCAGGGTCGATTGAATGCTCAATTGTTTTCAATTTTCGTTGATCCCGACGATTTCGAAACAGAATTGGCAGCAGAGTCGAAGGCATTTGAGATTATAGAAACTATGCAGACTCAGTTTGCCAGGTACCCCGAACAGATCAGATTCGCCTGCAATGTCCAACAGATTCGTGAGTCTGTCTCTGACGGCCACTTGGCGGTCCTATTCGGGCTTGAAGGCGGACATGCTTTATCTGATAGCAATCGCTTATCAGACTTTTTTGACAGGGGCGTTCGTTATGTGACATTGACCTGGAGCAATGCGAATAAGTGGGCGGATTCTTCTGCTGAGATGTCAAGGAATCCTGGACTAACCAATAGCGGTAGAGAACTCATTACGGAGTTTAACAAATTGGGAATGTTAATTGACGTATCCCACGCCTCAGATGAAACTTTTTGGGATGTTATCAGCTTAAGCAAGGCCCCAATAATTGCGTCACATTCATCGGCGCGGGCCTTAGTAAATAGATCACGAAACCTATCCGACGATATGCTCGCCGCTATCGGTAAAAATGGTGGAATTGTCATGGTCAATTTCGGAGGTATCGCAATTGATCCTAATAAACGAAATGTAGGTCAAATTCTATGGGATATTATTCGAAACGGCAGAATCTCTGCGACGACAATCGATATGCTTGTGGATCACATAGAACATATAGTCACAGTAGCTGGAATTGATCATGTAGGATTTGGATCCGATTTCGATGGTACTTTATTTCTCCCTCAAGGGCTGGAGGACGTTTCAGGTTTTCCTCGCTTAATCCAGGGCCTGATGGATGCTGGCTTTACTGAGCCTCAAATTAAAAAAATAGCCGGTGAAAATTTTTTGCGAGTCCTTGAACAAGCTCATGCTTTGTCCGATGATCCTTCGCGGGCTCGGTGCGAACTGCCAAACAGTTAGGAAATCAAAGAATCAAAAATCAAAGAGGTCACAGAGAATCAAAGGGTTCAGAGTCTGAGATATCCCCAGGAAACATCTGCGTTACAGCGAGAGATGAGATATTCTGCGCAGTCTCTGGCTCATTGTTCAAAATTTAACGGCTGAGCAGAAAACAGCAGTTCAAAACAAGTTAATCTATTGAGTTGGCTCAATATTTTCTGGGGATATCTCAGACTCTGACCCTTTTGATTGTACAGCTTGCTCCTATTATTACAGAGTGTTATGTGTTTGCCGGAAGTTTCACTAAAACTGAGAGATAGGTATGGAAGATATCTGGCTTAATTATGCAAAACGTCTTCAATCAATATCCAATACCGGTATCTCATTTACCAAGGATAAATATGACAAGGAGCGATACGAGGAAGTATCAACAATAGCCATAGAAATGATGTCAATTATTGGCCACATTCCGATACGACGGATTGAAGATTTGGTCTCTAATCATTCCAAAGGGTATGTCACTCCTAAAATAGATGTGAGAGGAGCAGTTTTTAGAGGCAACAGACTTTTACTGGTTAGGGAAAACACCGATGGTCTCTGGGCACTACCAGGTGGATTTGCCGATGTGGGCTTGTCTGCGGCGGAGAATATTGAAAAGGAAATTGAAGAAGAGGCAGGAATTAAAACACAGGCATGTCAATTGTATTCCGTGCGACACAAATCGAAAGGAAAATTCAACCAAGATGTTCGTGATTTCTACAAATTGTATTTCATTTGCGAGCAGACAGATGAGAACGAACTATCTCCCGGAATAGAAACAATTGACGCCCGGTTTTTTGATAGAAACAATATTCCACCCTTATCCACTGGTCGAGTTGTGGAAGAAGACTTATTATTGGCCTGGAAATTTGTCGATAATGAACTTAGTGCTACAGTGTTCGACTAGGACTGACCGCAGTTAGTTGACGCATAACAGTCAATTCGAATGCGACAAGCTACTGCGTGGCTTGCTCCTTAACAACAGCTATGTGTCTATTAGAGTCAGTGCTAAATGGGAAATGATGATGATTTTGAAGTTTATGCTTAGTCTGGGGTTCATCATCTTGTCTACTCAAGTTGCCTTTGGGGCAGATGAGAAACCTTATCAACAAGAGACCGATGTCGTCATAGCTGATATCGGTGGGTTGGGACTTCCAGTAGATATTTTTAGACCAACTGAAGAACAGAATGGTTTGGCAATTATTGTCGTTGCTAGCGGTGGTTGGAATTCTGATCGTTCCATGCTTGACGGATATGAACGAGCAGCCAATCTTTATTCTATTTTGTGCAGTCGGGGTTACCTAGTCTTTGCAGTCAGGCCAGGTTCAAAATCTAACTTCACTGGGCTAGAAATGGTCGAGAATGTAAAGACTACCATTGGATATGTTAAGAGCAGCGCAGCGAGTTATGGGATCGACCCAGAACGACTAGGTATCATAGGCTGGTCTGCTGGTGCGCACCTAGCCTCAATGGCGTCAGTTGCTCCTGACTCAGTTTCAATAGAACCAGCTCAACCAACAACTAAGATTGCAGCCGCCGGTCTATTTTTTCCGCCAACCAGCTTTTTGGATTGGGGAGCAGAGGGACAGCTCTATCCAGACATCGATTCATTAGTGCCTAGCGGATTGTCAGATGCTGAGATCACTGCAAAGGCCAGAGAACTATCACCAGCGTTGAACATCACTGGGGACGCTCCACCATTCATTATCTGGCACGGAGATGCTGACCGAATAGTACCTATTCAGCAGTCTGAATTCTTTGTTCTAAAACTGATTGAAGCAGGTATAGACGTAGAATTTCATATTGAGGAAGGCGGTGGACATGTCTGGCAGGGTATATCTGAAGAGGCTTCATTAATGGCAGACTGGTTTGATAGAAAATTAGGGAATCCAAATTAGAGATAACGACACATAACGAACAAATCAATAAATGACAGAGCTAGCGCCCTGCCCGTTATTATGGGCGTTATGTGCCAGTAGAATTTCAGCATGACCTATCAAGAACTCAATGAATTTTGCCGCTCCCTTCCGGCTACTTCATACGTCATTCAATGGGGTGGCTCTCATGTGTGGAAGGTTGGGGGGAAAGTATTTGCCATTGGAGGCTGGGGGAAAGCTGATAAACCAGCGTTCACATTTAAAACGTCCGAACTCAATTTTTATTTTTTAAGTGACCAGCCCGGTTATCGACCAGCTCCTTACCTCGCTTCACGCGGAATGAAGTGGATACAACAATTTGAAGTGCGTGGTTCGGAAGATGATGAGCTCAAGTACTATCTAAAGGAATCTCATCGTATTGCTTCATTAAGCTTAACTAAGAAAAGGCAAAAAGAACTTGGTCTCAATCAGGACTAACTATGCAAGTTAAAACAAAGTGCACAAAGGCTCATAGCAAACGCATGCAATCGGACGCGACAGCAACGCTCCGCTGCCTAGTTCGTTGACTTCCTATTCAGACACCATGCCAAGTCAAAAGAATAAAAAACACATAGGAAGCTGCCATTGTGGAAAAATCAAGTTTGAGGTTGTTAGCAACTTTTCTGAATTGACCGTGTGCGATTGCTCGATTTGTAAGCGAAGGAATGCACTAATGGTTAAGGTGCACGAGAATCAATTTAATCTCCTTGAGGGCAAGGATTACTTGTCAGAGTACCAATTTCACACGAAAACAGCGAAACACTATTTTTGCAGGAAATGTGGAATATATCCGTTCCATAGAAAACGAACAGCCGCAGATCACTATGGGGTAAATGTATTTTATTTAGAAGGGTTCAGTGCTGAAGGAATTGCTGTACGACAAACTGGAGGCTCGCAGCTAAATTAACCTATGTTCGAGATAGCGAAAGTTAACAAACGAATCAAAGTGGGGGGCAACTGACCCTGCGCCCCTTCAAAGACACTAGGAAGTCTCTAACAACTCTACCCAGTTACCATCCGGATCGGCAATAATGGCAATGGTAATTCCTTCACGCACAACTTTGGCTGGCACTACGATCTTTGCTCCAGCGGCAGCCGCTTTCTCGACGCTGGCCTCCAGATTGCCTACGGTAATCGTCCAGTAGCGATAACCGTTGGCTCCGCGAATTCCACCGGGTGCCGCGTCGGCAGGCGCAGCAGGGTCGAGTTCGATGACTTTAATCACACTGTCGCCAACCTTGAAACGGTTCATGGTGCCGCCGCCGGGCATGGGGATTGATGCGTCAAATTCCAAACCCAGGGTTTCCCCGTAGAAAGCCATCATGGCGCCAATGTCTTTTGCGACAATGCCAATATCGATTGCAGCTTTTTTAACTTCAACAGTCATCTCAATATCCTTTTGTTAATCAAGCAGCGCCTAACATGGCTTTGGTTTCCAGATATTCTTCGAAACCTTCGAGGCCCCATTCACGGCCATTGCCTGATTTCTTGTAGCCACCGAATGGAGAGGAGAAGTCAGGTCCCGCGCCATTGATGTGCACCATGCCGGTTCGGATTTGTCGCGCAATCTTCTCGGCATGTGCGGGTTCGCCTGATACGTAACCGGACAAGCCGTACTCGGTGTCGTTGGCGATGCGTACTGCATCGGCATCATCTTCGTAACCCAGGATAGACAATACCGGCCCAAAAATTTCTTCTCTGGCGATGGTCATATCATTCGTTACATTGGCAAACACGGTAGGCTGAATGAAGTAGCCTTTGTCTATGCCGTCTGGTCGGCCGGGACCGCCGACGATTAATTCGGCACCTTCTTCAATGCCTTTCTCGATCAGGCCGGTAATCTTGTTGAACTGCAACTCGCTGACCACAGGGCCCAGCCTTGTGTTTTCATCAGCCGGATCGCCCACACTGGCTTTAGCGGCGGCGGCCTTCGCTATCTCAATAGCTTCTGCCATGCGTGCCTTGGGGACTAACATTCTGGTTGGTGCATTACATGACTGGCCACTGTTGCCGAAGCAACTTATAACGCCGCCACTTACGGCTCTACTGAGGTCGGCATCGTCGAGAATGATATTGGCAGATTTGCCACCCAGTTCCTGTGTGACTCGTTTGATACCATCAGCTGCTGCCTTTGCAACTTCCTGACCGGCGCGCGTGGAACCAGTAAAGGAAACCACATCTATTTCAGGGTGGGAGGAAATTGCAGCGCCAACGGTTGGACCATCGCCATTAACCAGATTGAAAACGCCGGCAGGCAGTCCAGACTCGGCAATAATCTCTGTCAGAATATAGGCACTGAGCGGAGCAATCTCGCTAGGCTTTAATACTATGGTGCAACCCGCAGCCAGTGCCGGCGCAACCTTGCAGGCTATCTGATTCAGGGGCCAATTCCATGGGGTGATAAAGCCACAGACGCCCGCTGCTTCTTTCACTATTTTTGTAGTGCCACGTACTTCTTCAAATTCGTAATTTTCCAATATGCCCAGAATATTAGCGAAGTGGCCCATGCCACTGCCTAGCTGTGCCGTCTTCGCCAGACCCATGGGTGCCCCCATTTCATTGGAGATCGCTGTAGCGATCTCCTCACCGCGAGCCTTCATGCCGGCAATGATATTTCCAATTACCGCCTTACGCTCTTCGATAGTAGATTGTGACCAGGAAGGGAACGCGGCTCTGGCGGCCTTTGCTGCGGCGTCCACATCATCGGCGGTGCCCATGCTGATGGTCGCGAAGGCTTCTTCGGTAGCAGGGTTTATGACATCCAGCGTGGACCGATTTGTCGGTTCTACCCATTCGCCGTTGATAAAGAATTTGTTATAAGCCTTGGTCATTTTCCTACTCCTGTCTATTCGATTACACTGTACTGGCTACATTTTGGGCTAGCTAGTATACCCGATTTTTACTGCCCTATAAGGGCCAATCTACTATCAACCGAAATCCATAGAAGGTAGTAATGTTTAACTCGATAGAACGCGCCATTGGGCAGCGTCTGGCCAATTTTCTGAGTAAGGGTTTGCCGGGATATCAGCGTCTGGATACGATTGACATTGCCGATGTCGCGGCGGTGCTGGAAAAAGGAGATATCGTACTGATCGATGGAAATTCCCGCATCAGTACCGCCATAAAGTATCTGACGCAATCCACCTGGTCCCATGCCTGCCTGTATGTTGGAGAGAATGGCGATAGCAGCGCGGCGCTTAATTTGCTGGAGGCAGATTTGAAGGATGGTGTGCATCTGGTGAATCTCGATCACTACGCCAACTTCAACCTGCGCATTTGCAGGCCGGTGAATCTAAGTGAGAAAGAGTCCCAGTGCTTAGTGGATTTCGCAAAGCAACGCTTAGGACATCTATATGACTTGAAAAATGTGATCGACCTGATTCGTTATGTCATTCAAAAGCCGGCTGTGCCGAATCGTTATCGGCGCTCACTTCTAAGTTTAGGTAGTGGCGAGCCCACCAAGGCGATCTGCTCAACCTTGATCGCGGAATCTTTTCAGTCAATTGATTATCCTATACTGCCAAGGCACAACGGGGAAAAAGGAGAGGCAGGGGAGGTCCCGCGTTACTATAAGCGCCACTTCACCCATTTTACGCCCAGAGATTTTGACCTCTCTCCCTATTTTCGGATTATTAAACCAACCTTAGAAGGTGGCTTCGACCACCACAGTCTTTTGTGGGAAGAAAAGAAAGAAGAGAGTGAAAAGCCAGGGGTGGTGCTCGACAATTGAAGCCAAGAACTCAGATAATATCTAAGAGCAGGGCGACGGCAGTTTCAAATTGTGGATCACTGCGACTGCTTTGTTCGAAAGGGTAGGGGACCGACTCTTCAGGAATTACGCCGACGTCTTCAAATTCGAGTCCATCTATTCGTAGTTTATCGGCAGGAATATAGCGCAGAGTTCGTCCATCACCCTCGGTGAGCGTGCCCGAATCATCACTGTAATAACCGATCTCCCCGGCTGTGATTTCTCCCAGTGTAATTACCCGTTCTATCTTGGCTAGCCCGTAGGCGAATAATTCGGCTCCGCCGCGGGTCTCAGAGTTGATCATTACTGCCAGCGGTCGCCGATAGGGGCGTCCATTAAGCGCTGCAAAACCATGCGCTATATTGCTGTGACTGTTGGTGGGCGAAGATGAGCTAAAGTAGGCGCGGCCATTTGCCACAAACAATTCTAAATGTTTGCTGCTCAAATAGCCGTAGGAATTTCTCAGATCGATAATCAAGCCATCGCAGTGCTCAAACAGACCCACTATCTTTTCCAAAGTAAATAGATCGGCAGTGGTTCGGGAAAGCCCCCATAGTCGCAAATAGCCAATTGTTTTATTACCGGACGAGAAAACCTGAACACTTTCAATGGTGGCGGAACGGTAACTGTCATAGAGGTTTTCATAGACAGGCGACAGCTGAACGGTTTCTGCATTTCCACGTCTGCTGAATATTATTTCGTAGCTGTTCGCTGCAGGACTGAATTGGGAAGAATTTGATGCTCGGCTATTGAAGGAATTAATCGGGTGAAAGGGCTGGCCATCGACGGAAACGATCTGATCGCCACGTTGTATGCCGGCCAGGTGCGCGGGATAGCCCTCCAGGGCTGCGCTCACTATATAGGCATTATTGATTAGGGCTACCTGGATGCCGATGTGGTTTAAGGCGATGCGCTGGGCGGCAGTATCGGCATCGAAGGCCTGAAGTAAATAGAATTCGAGTTCGCTATCGGGAATAAGACCGTCACCATCGATCTGAGCGCTGGCAGGCAGCACCACTAAACATAATATTGACAATAGTGCGGCAACAAACATCTTGCTCATTCGCAGCGTAGTTCCATATTCCATGGTCTATTCGATGACAGCCATGGCTCGTTGCGCGGATGCTCTTTGGTAGTGTCGATCCCGTAGGGCGACATATTTCTCTGGCACTTCAAACTCGAAACGAATAGCCCAGTTAAAGGTATGGGCCAATAGGATATCTACCATGCTAAAACTATTGCCAATCGCATACTCGCCTTCCCCTAACAAATGATCTAGCGTGTTGACGGCTTTCTTGAATTCGAATTTGGCTGTTTCAAATATTTTCGGTACTCTATATTCCTCGGGAAGGGCGAACATATGTTTTCCCTTGGTCCACAATGGTTGCTCCAGTTCCGCCAACACAAAAAACACCAGCTCATCAAGGTGGGCATAGGCAGGTGTACTCATTTTCGGTAGCAAGCCTGATTCTGGAGCATTGCGGGCAATATAGTTCATGATGGCAATGCTTTCGGTCAGGATCAGCTCGCCGTCGACTAAGGTAGGAACCTTGCCTTGAACATTAAGCGCCAGATAGTTTGGATGCTTGGCGCTATCGGCTTCACTGCCATCGGTTCTCAGTGTAGTCGCCACATATTCGTATTCCAGACCACTTTCTTCCAGGGCCCAGAGGGCGCGGAAGGATCGGGATTGAGCCATGCCGTAGAGTTTCATTTAATGTATTCCTGTCTCGAAAAAACAAATGGTGTTGTCACAAGGACAACACCATTCGGTTGCTGCGAGCTGCTATAGCAATAAATTAATCAATGGCAAAGCAATAGAAATATCCTGCGCCACCGGTAGCTACCAGGTCTTCCTGACCGCAGCCTCTGGAGCCGTGTGCGCTATTCCATGAATTTGGATTTGCGCCGCCACCCTGTCTGTCAAAATGTCCGACCTGGGCAGAACCTTCATCGTTGCTGGTCCAGTTATTACAGGTATGGTTGGCGCCATCGTCGATGAGTCGACCACTTAGCGAAGAGCCAGTAAGAATATCGTGCTGGTTGGGGCTGTCGCCACGACCCTTAACCTGATCGCCGTTTTCTGTCAGAGAATTGGCTTTTCCCAACTGCATATAGTCGCTGTGCAGATTGTTCAGGGTGCTGGCAACTTCGACACCTTCGGCGTTGTACCAGGGGCCAAAGCCTATGCGCTCTCTGGCGTTAACTCGAGGTGAGTTTGTGGTTTCATGGGCGCTTAGATAAGCATGCCAGGTCTTGCCGCGCGAGCCGGCTGCTTGAGCCAGCGTTGCACAATGTGCATCGGCACCTGCCAAGCCACCCAAATTGGCACCGTCACCGGAGCCTATACTGGTGATAAAAAAGCTCATTTCGTTTTCTTGTGAATTAATTGTGCTGAATGTAGCTGCTGCCGAAATGGCGATGGCAGATGCCAGGATTAATTTCTTGTTCATGAACAAACTCCTTGATTGCTTTCTCTTTAAATTGAACATTTTTTAATTGTGGAGAGTGAGTCGGGGGGTCCATTTTAGCAGACCCCCGTGCATTCTAGTGAGCAGCTGACTGTTGCTCCGCTGCTCCCGGTAGTGCCATCGCAGTAAGCGTGCTTCCAGTCTGCAGAATGACATACTGATGCCCTTCGTGGGTCCAGGAACTCATGCCATAGCGACTGGCGGCAGGAACTTCGACTCTGCCGACTTCCCCGCCAGTAGCCTTGTCGATGGCAAATAATTGCGGTGTACCATCAGTGTCCACGTCGGAATAGATGAGAAGGTTTGCGGTGGCCACCATGGCCACGGCATTGCCGGTACCCGTGTTGCCAATATCCACGCCCTGCAGTTCAGGTAGATTCGCTATGCGCGCCGGTGTCTCACCGGTTGGAATCATCCATAGATGCTCGCCTGTGTTCATATCGATAGCGGTAATGCGGCTATAGGGCGGTTTCCACAGCGGAATTCCTAATGGGTGTCTAGGTGTAGGACCACCCCGACCAGCAGCATACTGAGACAGGGTGGTGCCAGTCGGCGCGTCATAGTAAGTATCTGCCTCTTCACCGGTGACCAGCGGTCTGGCGGAGCAGCTGGAACGAGAAGTTACATACAGGATGCCCGTAACAGGATCTGCCACAGAAGGGTGAGTGATATTGACCGCGCCGGAGGGACAGATCATTGAGGAAATTTTACCCAATGGGTTGTCTCTGTGCAGCGGAGGATTGAATACCGGTCCTAGCTGGTAGTCGGCTACGGCTGCTATCGCCTGGGCTCGAATTTCGGGCGTAAAATCAACCAGGGTATCCAGACTCAGTCCCTGCATATCAAATGGTGCAGGCTTGGTGGGGATTGGCTGAGTCGTTGCCAACTTCTCACCAGGCACGATGGAGGCCGGTACCGGTATTTCTTCGATAGGCCAGATTGGTTCACCGGTTTCCCGGTTGAAGGTGTACACCAAACCCTGCTTGGTAGGCTGTGCCACGATTGGAACTAGGCCCTGTTCAGTATTCACATCCAATAGTATGGGTGCAGTGGGCGTATCGAAGTTCCAAATGTCATGATGCACCATCTGGAAATGCCAGGCTCTTTCGCCGGTTCGGGCATTCAATGCAATCAGACTAGTGCCGTACAGATTGTCACCGGGATGGTGTCCTCCATAGTAGTCGATAGTCACGCCGTTGGTCGGAATATACACCAGACCAAGTTCAGGGTCGGCGGATATAGGCGCCCAGGAGGAGATGTCACCGGTGTACTGCCAGGCATCGTTCTCCCAGGTTTCATGTCCATATTCGCCAGGCTGGGGAATAACATTGAACTTCCACAGGAATTCGCCTGTTTTGGCGTCGTAACCGAGCATGTCTCCTGGTACGTTTTCGATTCTGGACTGGTTGTAGCCCTGCTCAGCAGAATTGCCAACGATGACTACATCATTCACCACGATGGGTGGAGAAGAAGAAGTTATGTAGCCTCGTTCCAGGGGAATACCTTCATAAGGGTCATAGGGGTGACCGAGATCGGCCAGCAAATCGACAACACCTGTATCGGGGAATCCTTCGATGGGTACTGGCTTGCCGAAACCTTCCAGCGGTGCGCCTGTTTCAGCATCCAGCGCGGTGAGGAAAAACCCGGGTGAGATTATATAAATAATGTCCTTGCCATCCACCTGCCCATAACCAACACCCTTGCCGTAGTCGGCACGCATTGAGTACTGGTAGCGCTCAGTGTTTGGTTCGCGATAGGACCAGATTGTCTCTCCGCTCTTGGGATCGATGGCAATCACATGACGCCGTGCACCGGCTACGGTGTACATACGGCCATTGATGTAGCTGGGTGTAGATCGACCACTCTGGGCCTGAAAGCTGGAACCATCCCATTGCCAGGCTACTTCCAGTTGATTGAAATTCTCGGCGCTTATTTGCTCCGCCGGAGAGTAGCGAGTATGAGCAAAGTCATTGCCCAAGGTAGTCCACTCAACCGTATCCTGCTGGGCTGACGCTAGGGAAGCCAGCGATGCAAGCATGACAGTTGCAAGGGAATTCAATAATTGACGCATTTTTATCATTATTAGTACCTCGTTATAGAAGGTTGCTGAGTGCTAATCTCTCGAGATTGAACTCAATCGCAGATCATTTCGAGATCAACAACAGCAGGGTAAAACTTCACCAAGAGTCCGGCAGTTACAGGCTCTGAGAGTAACGCAGCTATGGCTTTTTGTCATGCAACATTGAAGTCTCTTAGCACAAGCGACGTTATTTTAAGTTGCACAGAGAGAACCATCGCTGAATGCCAGAACTACGGGGGAGTGTGACGCTGCGACTGCGCCATGTTTAATTGTTAGTTAGATCTAGTACGCTTGTCTTTCCGACAAATTTGAGGAAAAGCAGCGCATTCCTGCAGGGGCTAAGGGGCGATCACGATTTCCATTGGCTGCTTGAATAGCAGCCGGCCACCAAGACAGGCTGACTTGAAATCGAACTCTCGCTTACCACTTATACTGTAGTCGGCCAAAGAAATTCACACCCTGTCCTAACATGCGGCTACCGACTGGAACCTCGCTGCCAATTACTCGATTGAAGCCGCTTAGATGATCAGTGTAATCTTCATCGAAAAGATTCTCGGCACCGGCAGATACAGTAAATTCATCATTGATCAACCAGGTCAGGAATACATTAGTTAGCGCATAACTATCGCTTGCCGCAAAAGAATTGTTGGGGCTGGCAGGGTCAAAGGTATTGGTTCTGGACAAGTCGTCTTGTTCGGCAACGAACACCTGTTCGATCTTGGCGTTGAAATTGTTGGTCTCGTAGTACAGGGCAATTCGCGCGCTGCTTGGGGCAACACGGTAAATATTGTCACTAATGTCCTCGCGATCGCCGTTTACGGTTGAGGCTATTCCTTCCAGCCGCCAATTAGAATTTATTCGCGCACCCAGGGTCAGATCAACGCCATCAAATTCTGCTTCTGTGTTGGCAAATATCAATGGTGTAGGGTCACCGTTTGCATTTGCACTAACCCCAATGACTGCCATATTGGTGGCGGCCACCCCTTGAATATAGTCATCCACATTTCGATGGAACAGGCGAGGCGAGAAATAGAAATCTCCTACCACCCAATCGAAACCCAATTCAATCTGACGGGACTCTTCCGGCTTCAGTGCGGGGTTCCCCACATAGTTGTTACCGTCACCAATTCCCGCGTTGGCCTCTAATGGAATCCACAGATAACGTTCCTGATACATTGGTGAGCGGGTTTTTTGTGCGAAGCCCAGCTCGACTACCAGATTGTCTGTGGCCTGGTAGCGTCCTTTAACTACCCAGTCCAGATTATTATCAGTCTGACTGCGATCCGCATTGTTAAAGCCTTCCCGTAACATCCAAACCGCACGCGGCGGAGTACCCATGGGCCACATCGCTGGATTCATGTCTACCAGCCTGGCCGGAAATGCATCCACGGGGTCGGTACTCATGTCCAGGTTCTCGGAACGAAAACCTAGCTCCAGATAAGCTCGCGCGCCGATAAAAGAGGACCACTGAGCAAACACCGATAAACTTTCCACTTCCGAGCCGCTAAAATTATTGACAAAGAAAGGGGCAAAATCGGGATCGTGGACGATTGCATCATGCTCCGCGTCTTTGCCCTCAACACCGGCGATTACTGAGCCATTGCCCATGGCCCAATCGAGCGTAAGTTTGAAGCCAGATTCCTCACTCCTGGCTAAAACTGAGCGATTGTCGTCGCCAACAAATGGAGGCAGAGGAATGTTGGAAAAATTCGGTGTCGGGCGCAGCAGGGAATTACTCATGCCGTGGTCGATATCAGAACCGTATACTTGCAGGGCGAGTCCCACTGCGCCGATTTCGCTGCGGTAGCTCGCATTCCAGACATCGGTGTCAAACCAGTCAATATCCATGGGAAGACTGGGGGTGCCGGTGTCCTCAGTTTCCAAGCGGTGCAAGTTCAATTCGAATTCGTGCACTCCGGATCGAAACCCGTAACCAATACCAAAAACATCTCTTTCGTATTGAGTTGCATCGACTGTGCCTGCGGCCGCTTCATAATCGTCTCCGTCATCGAAACTACCCACCGCATAAATGCGTTGCGCATTTGAGCTTAGGCCAAACACTCCCGAGTAGCTGGTACCTTCATCAACAGTGCCAAAGGAAGCCTCAGTGTCGCCACTGAATACCCAATTATCTCCCGCGGCATAGTCGGGTCGTTTCCAATAAGCCGTGGCCGCACCGCCTATTCCACCGCCGGTGGCAATGGAAGGGATACCTTGTTCCACCACTAATTCTTCCATTAGGCCGGCAGGAATGTGATGCAGAGGCGGGGCCATCCAGTTCGGGCCGCCACCGTGGATAAGCATGCCGTCTACCCGGACATTGATACGCGGACCAGACATCCCTCGGTACTGAATTTGCCCTGTTAATGGGCCGTTGTTATTTGCGGCCCCACCAGGTACCTGGTTCATCAGCTTGGCTGCGTCGACATTGGCACCGGTGCGTCTTGCGGTAAATTCTGTTTCCAGAAATTCCTGTCTACCAATGACGATAACCTCCTCAATCCGGTCCTGAGCGTGTACAGCTGCACTTGTCGAAAGAAAAAGTAAACTTAGTGCGATGAGGTTTTTTAATCGATGCCTTGGATTTAGTTGGATCACTGCAAACTCCCATGGTTCAGACTGGATGAAAGGTTGATAATTTTCTGGAATAAGTCACGCTGAGGATTATAGTGATAGAGTCCAGCCCCCTGCCTGTGGCATATTGTCACGCCAGGTCCCATAGCTTTTGATCTGAACTTAGTATTAATAGAGTAAATTCAACAGCTTAAAAATTTTCCTTGAGCTCTGAGCAGTAGTATTGTGGAATAGCTAGTTGATTCAGTGTTGATTCAGGTCAATCCGACTATAAGTAACAGCCTTGGGTGAGAAAGGCTTGGTAGATGGAGTTCGCTGGCAACCCTAATTATTTGACCTGTCGGTGGCTGCAGAGATTGGCGGCGACTAACTAGCTTTATTTTATTTTGATTTTCTGAAGCAACTAAAGCAGTAGTAACAAATGAGCACAGTGATACTGAAATCTAAATCGGAATTCGCCAAACTATTCTTGGGGTATTCACTGTGCGCTTTACTATTGCTGTTCACAGCGACCTTATTGACACCGGTGATCGCTCAGGAATCTGCAGTTGAGCCGGGTTTGGACGCTGAGATAGACGCGTTAGAAAATCAACGGGAAACGGAGCAAGAGAAGGCTCGTCAATTAGAAATCACCAGAGAATTGACTCAACGCCAGCAAGCCATTGGTGAGTTGCAGAGCAATCAGGGTATCTATGCTCCGCAACTGCAAGAAGCCTATGGCGATTTAGCAGCGTTTTATGAAGAGTTAGAAGATTTCGAATCGGCTATCTCGATCTATTCCGATGCGCTGCAGATAAGCAGAATTAATACCGGTCTGTATAGCGATCAGCAACTGCCGATCATCGAATCTCTTATTGGTAGTAACAGTCGTTTGAGAAACTGGGAAGAAGCTGATGATCTTCATGAGTTGAGTTATCACATCAGTAGTCGTCTCTATGAGGTTGATGATTTCGCATACTTGTTGGCGGCTCAACATTATGGTGAATGGAAACTACGGCTATTACGTGAAAATTTACTGGATCAAAATTACCGTTCATATTCGCGCAGTGCTGAGGACTTGAGTGATTTCTACGAACGGATTATTGCTAATTTGGAAATTCAAGCTGAGCTGAGGCCGGAGAATCTAATACAGATGCTGTATGGCAAATCCGAGGCGGATTTAGTATTAGCCCGCGCCATTGCTAGTACCCCCTATACAGCTTTTGAGGGAACGGCCAGTCGCTATATTACACAGTCACGATGCCGTAACGTTCGAAACGCCAGCGGCCAAATTGTTAGAGAGTGTGTAAATGTGCAAGTTGAAAATCCCCGTTACCGTCAGTCACAGCAGGACGCAAAACAGTATGCTCTGAACCGCAGGACTAGAGCGGTACAAAATTCGATTGATCGGTTACGGCAAATTCATCAGCAAAGCAATGACCTTGGAAAACAGGAATTGGATCAGCTGGAATCCGATATTGCCGAAATAGAAACCCAGAATGTGATGTTGGCCCGTCAGTCTCGTTCACGACGCCTATTCTAGGGAGCCTCTGAACAAGTCTATGACCTCTCTGGCCTACAGCCAATTCTGCTATCAAGACGTACTTTCGCCGGGCCTGTCAAGAAACTGCAACGCACAGAGCGCACTCGGTGTAAACCCCCGACCGGCGGGGCCTAAGCAGGCGCCGTACTGCGGCGTTGGCGCGCTTGGTGCGCACGACGCCTTGCTTCAGCGCGCGCCAGACTCCCGCAGAGTGACCATAGACTTGTTCAGAGGCTCCCTAGTGTTGGCAGCGGGCAAGCTGCGCTGCTTATTTCAGGAAACAGCCAATTCAGCCTAAAATCTCTCTGTCTGCCGCAATATTATGGGGATTCAGACCTGTTTTGCTGGAAAAAACTCTACACAAAGTGTTCAATGTGGCTGTTCTGTGGCGTTTTCGCGCCCGGAGCTGGATCAAACAACCGGAGGAGATTATGTCTCAATTTGTTAATCGACTATCTCGGCTTACGCTTGCAGCATTATTCGCTGCTGTAGCGCTGGGAAGTCAATTTGCTGCCGCATTGGAAGTGGGTGATAAAGCGCCTGATTTCTCACTGCAGGCATCGGATGGTAAGACCTACAGCATGTCCCAGTTTCTGGGTGAGAAGCCTGTAGTAATTGCCTTCTTTCCAAAAGCCTTTACCGGCGGATGAACTATGCAATGTAAAGCGCTGCGTGACAGTGCCAAAGAAATTCAAAGTTTTGACGTTGCATACTTCATGGCCAGTGTAGACACACTGGAAGACAATACGGCCTTCGCTGAAGAGCATCAGGCTGGTTTTCCTATACTTGCAGATCCTGAAAAGGAAATGACAGGTGAATATGGTGTGTTAATGGCTGCTGGTTTCGCTAATCGTTGGACCTACTATATAGGTGCCGATGGCACGATCTTGAAGATCGACAAAGAAACCAAGCCAGCAACGGCAGGCAAGGATTTAACCCGCACCATGGAAGAATTGGGTTTTCCAAAAGTATAAGTTCTCAAGCTTTCCAGTTGAGATCGCAAGAAGACAAACCCGGGTACTTGGAAGTACTCGGGTTTTTTATTTCACAGTAAAGATAGCGGTTTAGTGCTGAGGTGTCGCAGTCAACTCTGTCCAAATTATGGCCATTGTTGGCAATAGGCTGATTGCCCCTGTCATTGTATTGTGGCCTCTGATTCCCTGTGACAGAATGCCAGCTATCCCTATTCTCTATATTGCAGTAACGGAGCGCATCTATGTCTAAATTCGGCCTTTGGGCTATAGCAGCGATAGCAGTGCTAACTCTACTGTATTTAGTTTATCTGGCTGCCACTTTTGAAGCTCCAACGGGCACAACCACGGTAATCGTACCCGCTACAGTCACGCAAACGGTACAGGAACCTGCGCTGGTGGCCCAACCGCGCCTACCCCAAACTCGTTTGCAGCCTCCCGACCAGCCACCAGCGGTTGCGGCAACACCGGTAATTAACGAAGCCCCGGATGAGGTAGAAATGCCCGAGGCCATAGTGGAAGAATCAGATTCAGAACTGGTGCAGCTGCCTAGCTTGAATAATAGTGATGAATTCCTGTTCGAAGGTTTGCGTGCGTTGCAAAATGGTGCGGCTCTAGTGCGGGTGTTGGCGAATGAGCAATTGCTGCGATCATTCGTGGTATTTGTGGAAAATATTAGTCGCGGTGAATTTCCGCAAACCGGCCTGCCTTATAAGCGAATTGAGCAAGAAATGCAGGTTCGAAATATTGATGATAATTTATTTGTAATGGATGAAAGTGCCCACGCGCGTTTCGATGAAGTCGTGGAACTATTTGTCTCTATCGATACCGATCAGGCGATGACCTTGTATCGAACTCTGTCGCCACTATTTCAACAAGCCTATGCGGAAATAGGTTTTCGAAATGTCAATTTCGATGACACCTTGCGCTCTGCCATAAATACTGTGCTGCGTTCACCCAATGTTGAAGGGCCTTATCAGTTAGTTAAGCCTTCTGTAATGTATCTCTATGCAGATGCGAATATTGAAAATCTTGAAGAAGTTCACAAGCAATTGATACGCATTGGACCAGAGAATGCGGAGAAATTAAAAACCAAACTTCGCGAATTCTCGCTGCGGCTGTGAAACAGTATTCTCTAAGACGAGAAAATTGCAGGTGGGTTTAATGCTTCAAATTCCGTCTCCCCTTGTTGATGTCAATTGGTTGCAAGAACACCTGGGATCAGCACAGCTGGTGGTGTTGGATGCCTCTGTTCCTCCGGTTGTCCCGGGCTATGTTTCTCTCAATAACGAAGAAAATTTTCTAGCCATACCTGGTGCCAGACGTTTCGACTACGACACCAAGATTTGCAAGCCTGATTCGTCTCTTCCCCATATGATGCCTGGTGCGGAACTATTTCAGCAGGAAGTTAGAAGGCTGGGTATAAATAAAGACAGTGTGGTAGTCATCTATGATGATGTGGGTTTATACGCGAGCCCTCGGGCTTGGTGGATGTTGCGGGCCATGGGTCATGATCAGGTTGCAGTGCTCGACGGTGGCTTACGCGCCTGGATAGATGCCGGATACAGGACGGTGAATGCCTTGCAAGAAGAAACAGCCGGCGGCAACTTTATTAGTAATTTCGACGAGCAAACATTTTGTGACTTTTCTGTGGTGTTATCAGCCTTGGATGATTCTAGCTGCGTTATTTTAGATGCCCGTTCCAGTGGCCGCTTTCATGGAACGGCGCCAGAGCCTAGGGCGGGAATTCGTGGCGGCCACATGCCAAACGCAAAAAATTTGCCGTTCCCCGAGGTGCTGGAAGCTGGAGCCATGAAGCCGGTTGCTGAACTGCGTGAGATTTTCAGAAAGTTTATCACTGAAGATAATAGATTGATCACCAGCTGTGGCTCCGGGCTGACTGCCTGCGTACTAACGTTTGCTGCCTATCTTGCCGGGCATCGCAAGCTAACTGTCTACGATGGCTCCTGGATAGAGTGGGGAGCCCCCTCCAAACTACCGGTGGTTACGGATTAAACCGCTAGTGAGTGGCCATTACTAACATTTACCCTATTTCTGTTCCTATTTTTACGTTGATTACTGACTAAATGGGTTAATTCGCGGTATAAATCCATTTTCTAATAATAATATCAGCAAGCAAGGATTTATTAATTGCCAACTGATTACCTGAGTATTGGCTGCTTAGCGTGAAGTGTGAAAATCATCCTGGTGTGGATTCAATAGATCAATGCGCGGTTTGCTCCGTGCCTCTGTGTGGGATTTGCGCAAATTTTACTGATTCTGGCGTCTTATGTGAGCGCTGCGTCCAAAATCAAGTGAATTCGGCATTTGTCGATTCCCAGAACAAACCCTCTGACGACTTCAAAAAAATGCTCAATGAGCCTGCTGCAGTTTCTCTGGCTCCCAAGAAACAACGCATCGAAGAAAGTATTGAAAAACGTGAAAAAATGCACATCGCCATTGTTATTCTTAGTTGTGTGTTTATAGCGGTAAGATTATTTACCTCAATAGGCTCGCCTGGGGTTCTTAATCAGTCACAGGTTCAGGCTGAGGAATTAGCCATACAACAACGCACGCTTTGCGTGCAGGTGTTCTGGGAAATTGCGGCGCTTCTACAGGAAGGTGAACTGCCCAATGAGTCTTTACGCTGCGGTGAACTAGGCGTACCCAATATTATCAGTCGCGTTGGTGACGACATTATTGTGACTCATCCTAACCCCCGCCTACTGGGTTTTAGTGAGCTTTCGGTTAGTAAAAGCAATCCAATTCCAAGGGTGCAGGTACTCTGATGATACTAAGCACATATAACAACAAGCGCCGTAATAATGCAGGTTTTACTCTCATCGAACTGCTGTCTGTTACTGCCATCATCGGAATTCTGGCTAGCGTGGCATTTCCCATTATTATTCGGTACAACGTCAAGGCTCAAGTCACGGAGGGCGTTTTGTTGTTGTCAGAATTAAGACGCCGCGTAGAGATTGGCTTCAACAGGACTCGTGCATTGGATACGGTAATCCCATCATCTCCGGCACCGGATGGCCAAATATTTGGCGGGCCGTTTTATAATTATTCAACCTTATTTGGTAGCACAAGTGATATGTGGGAGACGATTGAATATCAACCAAAAGGTCCGCATCGAATATTAGTTCTACGTGCATATCGTAAGCCTGAGTGGGGGAATTCCGATATCGGGCTGCATATTCAAATCAGGTTGCGCAGTGATAATACCTTAGACTTTCGTTGCAATATTAATGAATTGGCGAGCCGAGAGCCCTACGTGCCTTCGACCTGTATGCTCGGTAGTGCGAATGATTGGACATCCTGGTGACGGCGCGGGTTTCTCCATTTTGGTCCGCGCGCGATTATCCACCGGCTTCCACAGCATCAATAAGGGTTTTTACAAGCAAGTGCTATTTTTGTACAATCTCCCGCCTGGTAAATGCGCCGGATTTACGTTCCGGTTAGCGAAGGATGATAGTATGAATACTCCCTCCTACAATGTGGTTGTGGCCGCGCTGTACAGATTCGCAAAATTCCCCGACTTCGAAACTTTTCGTCAGCCCTTACTTAAACTCATGCTAAGCCAGCAAGTGCGCGGCACGGTTTTATTGGCAGCTGAAGGTGTCAACGGCACCATCGCAGGATCGCGCGAAGGAATAGATACGGTGCTGGCCTGGCTTGCCACTGACAGCAGATTCGAGGCGATTGCCGCGAAAGAGTCTTATGTCGACGAAAATCCCTTCTACCGAACCAAGGTCAAACTAAAGAAAGAGATTGTCACCATGGGAGTGGAGGATATTGATCCTACCCACATCGTTGGCACCTATGTTGAGCCTGCCGACTGGAATGATCTTATTGATGATCCTGAAGTACTGCTTTTAGATACTCGAAATAAGTACGAAGTGGAAATTGGCACATTCGATTCTGCTATAAATCCGCAAACCGATTCTTTTCGAGAATTTCCTGAGTATGTGGCGAAGAATCTGGATCCCAAGGCACACAAAAAAGTTGCGATGTTTTGCACCGGCGGCATTCGCTGTGAAAAATCTACAGCCTATCTTAAGCAACATGGTTTTGAGAATGTGTTCCATTTAAAGGGTGGCATACTCAAGTATCTGGAAGATGTGCCCCAAGCGAACAGCAAGTGGCGAGGCGAATGCTTTGTTTTCGACAATCGAGTTACAGTAAATCATCAATTGGAAAAAGGTGATTATGACCAATGTCATGCCTGCCGCATGCCCATTACTGAGCAGGATAAGCTGAACGAGAATTACCTGAAGGGAGTCAGCTGCTATCACTGCTATGACAAGCACAGCAAGGAGCAGGTAAAGCGCTTTGCCGAGCGAGAGCGGCAGATGGAGCTCGCCAAAAAACGTGGAGAAGCTCATATTGGTGCGCCTATGCAATCTGCGATCGAGCGTGGCAAACAGGAAAAACTGCGTTTCAAGCAAGAACAAAGGAGGCGAGATAAAGCCAGGTTGCGATCCTGATAATCTTCGGAGTTAATCAGAAGGTCCCTAGTTCAACATAGCCCCCCTGTGGCTTTTTGGGTATAGTCTTTGAAAGCAGCGTGAATATGATTTCAATATTGAATAATGAAAAGGCTAATACTATGAATGCCGACGCTACCCACAAAGCTCCACGGATATTCCCGATCCTTCTTTGCCTGATTGCCGCGCCAATGATTTTGGGCGGCCTGCAACTGGTGCTTTTGGGTGGTTCATTCTATTACTTGCTGGCGGGGCTATTACTCGTCGCCAGCGCAATACGTTTATGGAAACTTGATCCGATGGCGTCTTTGATCTACGGCGGTCTGATGATAGCAACCGTGGCCTGGGCTCTGCTTGAATCGGGGTCAAATTATTGGGCTTTGGCTCCTAGAATTCTGCCATTCGCTGTTTTAGGGGCATGGTTCTTAAGCCCCTGGCTACGTCGTTCTCTGTATCAGGGAAATCCGCCACCACTATTCGCTTCAAAGATTTCTATTTATGCGGCCGTGGCCGCAGCAGCTATTACTATCTTTGTTGCGGTTGATGGAAGCGGCTATGAGGTCAATCCGCTCACAGAACGAAGTGGTATCAATACTGTGAATACAGCAACAGATTGGCCGAGTTACGGGAATACACTTGGTGGCAGTCGTTATTCACCCCTGGATCAAATCAATCGGGAGAATGTAGATAATCTGGAAGTGGCTTGGACCTATAGAACGAATACAGGTGGCGCCTTCAAGGCAACGCCGCTTCAGGTCGGTGAACTGCTGTATGTTTGCACCGGCGGTAACCGTGTAATAGCGCTGGATGCCGACAGTGGTGAATTACGCTGGCAATTTGATCCTTTGGTGGACCCAGAGCATCTGGAATTTGCACGTTATTTTACTACGGGTTGTCGGGGTGTCTCCTATTATGAAGCGCCCATAGATTACGACGGCGAATGTCAACAGAGAATACTCACTGCTACCACCGATGCACGTTTGATAGCTATTGATGCAATCAGTGGGGCGCGTTGTTCGCAGTTTGGAGATCAGGGTGAGATTAACCTAACAATTGGTATGGGCAATGATCCGCTGATATTTAATTTCCAAACCTCCCCGCCGGGGATTGTTCGTGGCAACGCGGTCGTTGGTGGCTGGGTATTTGATAATCGAAGTGTGGGTGAACCCTCCGGTGTGGTCCGTGCCTTCAATGCTATTAGCGGTGAATTTGCCTGGGCCTGGGATATGGGTAGGCCAGGAATTAACACCGAACCACTTCGAGGTGAAGTGTACACGCGTGGCACTCCAAATGTGTGGAGCTTGTTTAGCGTCGATGAAGACTTAGGTCTGATCTATGCACCTACCGGTAACGAGACACCCGATTATTTCGGCGGTCAACGCATGGAATCCAGCGAACAGTATGCCAGTTCGATAGTCGCTATAGATGGTGAGACTGGATCGGTGCGTTGGTCATTTCAGACCACGCATCATGACCTTTGGGATTATGATGTGCCATCGCAGCCAGTCTTAATAGATTTGCCAGGAGACGATGGCGAGAAAATACCTGCAGTTTTGGTGCCGACGAAGCGCGCGGAGGTATTTGTTCTCAATCGCGTAACCGGTGAACCTGTCTTTGATATACAAGAACGACCGGTGCCACAGGAAGGAGGTGTTCCAGAAGACTATGTAGCCCCCACTCAACCCTTCTCAGTTGATTTACCAAACTTTCGTGCCGATCTGTCTGAAGCCAAGATGTGGGGGGTTACCCCTCTCGATCAGCTTTGGTGTCGTATTGAATACAAGAAGATGCGTTACGAAGGACACTTCACCGTGCCGGGCGCAGATACCATTCTACAATTCCCTGGCAATGCCGGTGGGCATAACTGGGGCAGTGTCAGCGTTGACCAGGCAAACAATATCATGGTGGTAAACCCGATTATTGTCGGCAATCAACTTACTCTTATTCCCAGGGACGAACTGCCCGAGGGAGTGCAGGGTAATCAACTTGGCACACCCTATTCACACACTACGGTGCGCTTCATGTCGCCCTTGGGTATACCCTGTAACCAGCCGCCTTATGGCGTACTGGCAGCTATAGATTTAGAAACCAAACAACTACTGTGGGAGCGACCCATTGGTTCTGCAAAAGACAGTGGCCCATTGGGTATCAAAACAAGACTACCAATTTCTGTAGGAACGCCTCAGAGTGGCGGCACGGTTACCACCGCAGGTGGTCTGATATTTAGTGCTGGTACCTTCGATAACACCATTCGCGCAACTAATATTAGCGACGGTAAAGAGCTCTGGCATGATGACTTGCCGTTTACAGCCCACGCAACGCCGATGAGTTATTTGTCACCGGCGGGAGAGCAGACCGTGGTAATTACGGTCCCGGTTTTTAATTCAACCAGTGGTAGCGGATTTAGAGTGCTGCCTGCGGATCAGGAAGATCCAGAGGGTGGGTACATTATTGCTTATCGTCTGGCGAATTAGGTGCTGTCAAACTAATGCATAATTTTCTTGTTAGCAGAAATTTATTCATTTTGCTTGCGCTGTTTCTTTGTTGTGCAACGGCCCATGCTCAAAATTCCGATGTGGCAGAACTATCGAGTTGGGTAGCACTGGATGCTCCAACTGGGCATGAGCATCTGGCCACTGAGCTGATTCAGCTCAAATACAATGGTTGGAATCGTGATCGATATGGAAACCTGGTCAAAGTTATTGGCACAGGCGAGCCGCATCGTGTCGTAGCCTGTGGCTTGGACTCCTTCAGCTATGCCGTCAGTCAAATAACCGATGATGGCTATCTTCGCCTGCATAGAATAGGCAACGGGTCACGTCACCCGCTTTGGGATCAAGCGCATGAAGGACAGCAACTACGAATACTAACTCGAAGCGGGCCGGTGGTAGCAGTGTCAGCTGTAGCGAATGGCCATTTTGCGATCCAGCATAGAAATGAGACGGCGCTGATAACGCAAGACGACCTATGGTTGGACGTGGGAGCGGAGTCTGCCGATGAAGTGGCGGGAATGGGGATCGCCTTACTCGATCCGGTGCTGCGTCATATTCCAGCCTGGTCTTACGCGGATGAAATTGCTGGTCCCAGAGCTGGAGCCCGAGTTGGCTGTGCTGCCGCGGTGGCGGCGGCCGAAGCTGGGCTCAACGGAGAAAGCGGAAGCACCAAATATGTATTAAGTGTGCAGCAAGTTTTTGGTTGGATAGGCATGGCCGCAGAAATCAGCGGAGATCTAAGGCCGGATGTAATTATTGTATTGGGGGAAGGTCAGGCGCAGGCTGTTAATGAGATCGTTGAGGGAGTTGGAACCAGGGCGGATATAGTACTAAGACGAAGTGGGAGATCAGAAATCCGACTCATCACTCCTCAGGTTTTAGACCCGGGCGCACTGATGGAGAGAATCGATCTGGCCAGCGCAAATTCATTGATGGAAGCTATGCTTGCTGCAATTGATCCCGGCGCTTCAGTTCCATCATGGCTCCCCGCACCTGAACAAATATCGGTGCTAAACAATGAACTCTCGCGCTGGGGCTCCGGTCAAAGTATCAATCGCCTTATGGAAATTGAACAACTGCTGGATCAAGTAGCCGAAAAATCGGCGGTGCCCGGTCATGAAGGACCAATCAGAAATATCATCTATAACGCAATGCCAGGCTGGGCTAGGGAACTGGCACAGGTCGATGAAATGGGGAATATGTGGGTTGAGCTTGGCCCGGTTGGTGAAGCTACGGTATTTTTAGCGCATATGGACGAGGTTGGCTATCAAATAGAAAGTATTGAAAGCAATGGAGTAGTAAACTTGACCCGTCTAGGTGGTGTTGTCACTACAGCCTGGGAAGGGCAGCCCGCAGTTCTGCAACTTGATCCTTACATAAACAGTGAATCTCAGTCTGAAGCTCCCTCACTTCGCGGTGTATTTCAAAGCAGAAGTGAAGCAACTCAAAAGCGACCAGATGTGGTAACAGCATGGTTCGGCATGGATGCAGAACGATTAGCTGCCGCTGGAGTCGAGATTGGAATGGGTGTCACTGGCTATAAAGAAGGACATAGAATGGGTGCCTATAGATATTCTTCGCGTTCCCTCGATGACAGGGTTGGTACCACATCCTTGCTGCTGGCGTTGCGTCAAATAGACCCCTCTCAACTTCGGCACCGAGTCATCTTTGCATGGACTGTAAGAGAGGAGGGTGGACTTCGTGGTGCTGCCACGCTGGCGGACGTGCTGAGTCCTCGTACCAGGAGGGCTTATAGTATCGACACTTTCGTTTCTTCAGATACCCCGCTGGAATCCCCCCATTTTGCTTACGCTCCTCTAGGCAAGGGTCCGGTGCTGCGCTCCATAGAGAGTGCGAGCATGGCCACTCCTTACGAGCTGGACCGAAATAGGCGCATAGCGGCTGACGCGGGCATTGATGCACAAATTGGTTTGACTCAAGGTAGCACCGACGGCACAACCTTTACGGTTTACGGTGCACCCAATGCTGGTTTGTCCTGGCCCGGTAGATATAGTCATTCTCCTGCCGAAATTGCCGACCTCAGAGACGTGGCCAAGCTGATCGATTTGATTCAGGCAATGGCAGAAGCTCCTCAGGAGCAATAGTAATAGAATCGAAAAAAATGACTGACAATGAAATACCAATGAGTCCCTATGGTGATTTTCTCGGTATCAAGATAATTGAGTTCACCGGGGGCAAAGCTGTTTGCCACTTGGAATTGAAAGATCACCATATGAACAATGGTGGCCGCGTTCATGGAGGAGTGCTTACGTCATTAGCAGATACTGCGGCAGGAGTGGCTGTTCGGTCTGTGCGACCCGAGGGGAAACTATCCGCAACCACTGATCTGAGCATTTCCTTTATCAGGCCCCCTATGGGCACATCCCTGCAGGCTCATGCAGAAGTAATCCATGCCGGTAAACGTTTATTCCGGACTGAAATTGCAATTTATTGCGATGAAAAGCTTATCGCCAAAACCAATGCTACTTTCATGATAGTAGATGCCAGTCCTGGCTAGACGAATTCGTCGAGTTACTTTTGCTCAATCCGTTGACATCGAGTTGTCAGTCGAGCCCTAAATAAAGAAACCTGACTGAAAAAACCAAGAGATGTAGACTTTTCAAGCTAGATTCGGAGGGTTGCTTAGGCGCAATCAGAGCCGCAGGCTCGCGAGTAAGTTCCCTCCGGGTCTGGCGGCAGATATTCAATTCACGCACATCTGTGGTTTCTGTTCGCACGAAGTGATGCTGTTATTCCCGGCTCACGAGCCTTCGGCTCTGATTATTCTCGGGAAACAGCAGCATCACTTCATGCTTAAAACGGTGTTGCGACCACCTTCGTGCATTTCAACGAGTAGATCACTTGTTTGTCCTGTCAGGTAAACCAAACCATAAGCCCCGCGTTATATAGGACAGGAAATACAGAAATAACAGAGAAGTAACTTGCAGCAGAACGATACGTCTTTTAAATAAGTGTTAGGCAAGAGTGATTTTCCGCGTGTAACAACTTATTGAAAAGTGTGGACTACTTGGCAGTTAGAATGGGCAAATATGATTAAATGGCCCATGTTTATTGGGATAGAGCGATTATGAATATGAGAAATCAAGGGATTAAGGTAAAACCATCGAGGAGAAAGCTGCTGCTCTGTAGCCTGTTATTCTCCTGTCTTAGCCTGTTTTCCACGGTGGCTTCGGCTCAGCTTCCAGAGCTGGCAAACCCGTCCACGGCGACTGGCGCGCCAACCACTGCAAAATTCTTCGGCGGCGCTACTGCTGACAACAGCAGTAGCTTTGGTAATAGCTTCGGTGGCGATCAACCACTGGACGTTTACACCGAGATACAGGTTGAGGCTGCTCATGTAAATACCGTGGGTAATGTATATCTGCTGATACAGTTAGGTGAAGATATCTTCATGCGACTTGAATCCGGTGATTATGTCATCTGGGATTTGACTCTGCCGAATTTGCAGGCCACTCTTCCCGGCAGAACTCTGCAGGCCAGTGAGCCATTAACCATATTGGAAGATGTACCCTTCGGTCCAGCGGGATTGGCAGGGGCGGCTCTAAGTATCTTCCTAGCCTATGACACCACCGCGGCACCTGGTGAACTTTACTACAGTGGCGTGCCTCTGAGTTTTGGCATCGAAGCCGAGGTGGGAGATCCTGCCAGCCTCACATTCTACATTGCCAATATATCGACACCGATTGTGCAATCGAAGTGTATCGTCTGTCATACCACTACCGGTGTGGCGTCAGCCAGTGCATTGCACTACGTGAATAGCAGCGTGGAAGGTTATCAACAAACCAACTACAACACGCTGATAAATTACATTCAGAATGCCCCAAATGGCGAGACTTTCATCTTGTCGAAACCACAGGGCGGGGACACTCATGGTGGACTTGCTCCCTTATTGCCAGGTAGTCCCGAGCTTGCTGCTTGGTCCGAATTCGTTTCCACCAGTCTTAGCGAAATCGCCAGCAACGGCAGTGGTTCTAATCAGCAGAGCATTTTCGCAGCCGTCGCTAAAATGGATAACGAACAGACCCTTCGCAAGGCTTCATTATTGTTTGCGGGACGGCTACCAACTCAGCAGGAAATCGACAGCGTCAGTTCAGGTGATGAAGACGAATTGGCGGGGACGATACGTGACCTAATGAACGGTGAGGGTTTTGAAAACTTTCTCATGGAGTCGGCCAACGATAGACTGTTAACAGAAGCGTTTACTAGCAGTATTTTCAGCGTTGTTAACAGATTCTACTATCCAAACTCTTATCAGTACTATCAGGTACCAAGCCCTGCGGGTTCTGATAAGAGTTTGACTTCTGAAGCTCTTGCGCAGGAACCTCTGCGCTTGATCTCTCATGTGGTCACCAACGAGCGGCCCTATACCGAGGTGCTGACCGCAGATTACGTCATGGTAAATCCCTATTCGGCAGAGGTCTACGGAGGAAATGTTAGCTTCGACAATCCAGGTGATCCTGACGAATGGCGTGAAGGTAGGATCACCGATTATTTTAGATGCACTATATGTGCACAGAATGAGCAGTTCGCCAATTTCGATATACCAACTGAATATCCACATGCAGGCATACTAAACTCTCCAGCTTTTCTAAGTCGTTTTCCCTCTACCAGTACAAATCGTAATCGCGCCCGTTCTCGCTGGGCCTACTATTTTTTTCTGGGTGTCGATATCGAGGGATTAGCAGACCGCACAACCGATCAGGCCGCATTGGCTGATGAGAACAACCCAACTCTGAACAATGAAAATTGCACCGTTTGTCACAACATCATGGACCCTGTCGCCGGGGCCTTTCAAAACTATGGTGACGAAGGTTTTTATAAAGATAAACCCGGTGGCTTGAATTCGCTGCCCGGTTCCTATCGCAACGATCCTACAAGTGGCTTCCAACAGGGCGATAATTGGTACTCCGACATGCTAGCCCCGGGCTTTGGCGATGAATTGGCCCCGAATAGTGACAACTCCATTCAATGGCTCGCAGAAAAATTTGTTAAAGACAGTCGCTTCGGCTACGGCGCTGTCTATTTTTGGTATCCAGCAGTAATGGGTAGGGATCCCTATGCTGCCCCCGAAAACCCGGAAGATTTTGATTACGAATCGAAAATTGCTGCTTACTCTACCGAGCAGCAAATGATGAATGAGGTGGCGGCACGTTTCGTTGCCGGTACTGCGGGCAATGGCGATCACAATTTAAAAGATATGCTGGTTGACCTTGCGCTTAGCGATCATTTCCGCGCGTTTTCGGTTGATATGATGACCACGCAGCAGGAACAAGAATTAAAGGATGTGGGCTCCGGCAAATTATTAACGCCGGAACAACTGAATCGAAAACTTGAAACCACAACGGGCTTTTCCTGGCAGTACGGAAGTTTTAGTGCGCTGGAAGCTGTCTACAGCCTAACCTACGGTGGCATCGATTCATTCGCCATTACCGATCGTGCAACCGATCTAACGACATTGATGAGCACTGTGGTAACAGCCATGGCGAATGAAGTGTCTTGTCCCATCACGGCACAGGATTTTGGTTTGCCGCAGAGTCAGCGCAATCTGTTTCCTTTTGTAGAGTTGGCTAACTTGCCTACAAACTCAGCGAGTGCGATTCGCAGCAATATTCAGTATCTGCACAATAAGTTATTGGGTGAAGACTTAGCGATTGATGATCCGGAAATCGACGCGACATTCTCTTTATTTGAGGCAGTTTGGAATGCACGCATCGCTGCTGGCAAAGGACCATCAGTTTTCAGTGAAACGGAAATCTGCATTGTTGATGATGCGGTAAATCCGGTACTAACTGATTCGACTCAAACCTTACGCAGTTGGGCGGCGATCATTAATTACATGATCAGAGACTATAGCTTCATTCATGAATAGAAACTCATAACTATTCTCAGTGGATATCACAGACTATGAACAGACGCGAATTTAACAAATTATTAGGAATGGCAGGGCTTAGTGCTGTAACGCCTTTGCCCTTCGGAATGGCTTCCGCAGCGGAGCCTTACACCGGCCCTTTCTATATTAACATTGCCGCGATTGGAGGCTGGGATGTAACCAGCTTCTGCGACCCTAAAGCGAACATCATCGGTGAGCGCACCATAAATAATTGGGCTGACTCGGCCAGCATTCAGCAGGTGGGTAATATTTCCTATGCGCCGGTGGCAGGCAATCAGGCCTTCTTTGAGCGCTTCTATCAAGACATGTTGGTGATAAACGGTATCGATACGCAGACGAATTCCCATGATGACGGCAGAAGACATACCTGGAGTGGACGATTAGGTTTCGGCTATCCCAGTTTCGGTGCCATCGCTTCCAATGCCATAGCGCCTGATCTGCCTCTTTCTCTGGTACATGCCGCGGGTTATAGCGAGACGGCGGGGATAGCGCGCTTTAGTCGGCTTCAAGACCCCGATGTGCTCCGTAATCTGGTCAACGATTCGACGGTACAGGATGGCGATGCCGTCTACGGCCTGTTCGAAACCAATGAATTGGATTTAATTACACAGTTTCAGGACGCTCGATTGAGCCGTCTAATGAGCAGCGATCAATTATTACCGCGACAAACAAAAAATATGAATTCATTGCAACTGGCCAATGCAACACGCGGCGATCTCAAAGCATTCGCCGACCTGTTGCCTGATACCTTCGAGGGCAGTCGCGATAATCGAGCGGCGCAGCTGGCACTACTTGCCTATCAATCTGGTCTCTGTGTGTCCTGTCAACTTGGCCTAAGTGGTTTCGACACCCATCAAGACCATGATGAGGACCATTTCGATTCCATGCAGGAATTGACCGATCTGGTTAGCTATTTATTCGATACGGCGGAGCAGGGTGGTTTCGCTGATAAGCTTGTGGTTACCATGGCATCGGACTTCGGCCGCAAGCCCTATTACAACCCCGGCGGTGGCAAGGACCATTGGCCCATAGGCAGCGCAGTCTTCATACAGCAAGGCGCCGCCTGGGGAAACCGTGTGGTTGGTGCGACGGATGAGTTGCACAACGCCTTAAAAATTAATCCGGGCACTCTGCAAGTTGATAGCTCCGGTGCTGGGGTGGCTCTCGAACCCAAGCATTTGCAACAGGCTATTCGTGAGTTGGCAGGTGTCGAGCAGAGTACGGCCGCGCTACAATTTCCGTTGGATGCAGAGGATATCGATTTCTTTAACCCCTCGAAACAAACCGCCTGATTTGCCTTAGCCTGGAGAGTGCGACAGGAATTCACGGGTCGTGATAGCCTAGCCATCTTAATTAACGTTCTGGTTGACCCTTGATGTTTAAGCTAAATCCTGGTGACCGTTTTCCTGATATGCAACTCAATCTGGTAGGCGGCGGATCTCTGTCATTGCCTGCCGATCTCGATTCTCCCATGATGGTAGTGCTATTTTTCAGGGGCCACTGGTGACCCTATTGTCGTCGGCTGTTGGCTGGCTTTGAAGAACGCCGTGCCGCGTTCAAAGAACAGGGGGTATCTATCGTTGCCGGTACTGTAGATCCGGAGGAGAAGTTAGTTGATATAGCAGCAGGCCTGGGTTATCCCCTGGCCTATGGAATGACCCGAGTCGATGGGGATGCTATTGGTGCCTGGTGGGAAGAACGTCGAGACCATATCCAACCCTCGGAATTTGTACTATCGCACAGTGGTAAGGTGATGTTTGACAGCTATAGCAATTCTCCTGTGGGACGAATGGACCCAGAAGAAACTTTGACACTTACAAAATACTTGAACGATCAGCGGGCTAAGACGAAAAAAGAGAGCTAATTAGAACTGATTATTAGTTCTCTGACTTTTGTGCTAGCGGTGTTTAAATTGGGGCGAGCGTTTCTCTCGAAACGCCGCCACGCCTTCTTTCGCATCTTCGCTTGCCGCGACTTTGATTACCCAATCTCGTTCAATTTTAAGTCCGTGGTCGCTGAGCTGTGTCTCGGCTACTGCCGCACTCTGGCGAATGGCGTTGATCGCAATCTTGCTGTGTTTGTTAATTGAGTTTAGATAAGATTTCGCCTGCTCCAGCAGCGGCTGTTCATCGTTGCTGACTCTGTTTATCAGACCCATAGCAAGCGCTTCCTCACAGCTCACCGGGCGGCCGCTTAGCATCATGTCCAGTGCTCTCGATGGCCCTACCACGGCGGGTAGCAATTGCGTGCCGGCATAGGCCGGAATCAAACCGATCTTAACCTCTGGTAGGGCACACTCGACATGAGCTGCGGCGATTCGAAACAGACAGGCGAGTGCTAATTCCAGGCCGCCGCCAAAAGCCAGGCCATTAAGGGCCGCGATGCTGACAAAGGGCGCTCTATGCAGTCGAACTAATAGATCGCGTGCTCGATCTGTTTTTTCTCTCTGTCGTTCTTCAGTAAGACTCTCGCGTTCGAATAGATCGGTGCCTGCGCAAAATGCGCGCTCGCCCTCACCGATTATCACCAGCCCACGGTTCTCGCTTTGTGCTTCAAGAGTTTCGATGCAATCGCTTAGTCCATTCAATACTTCACTACTAATGGCATTCAGCCGATGTGGTCGTGTTATTTTGAAGATTACACAAGCATCAGTAGTTTCTATTTCGTAGTCTGTATGGCTCAAAACTCTTCCTCAATCTATTTCGGTAAGCTTGCCTGGCGGGAACTATTATTGATGATTGGGAAATAGTACTCTGAGTTGAGATCACAAAGAAGCAGCAAGAGTAGATCTGTAACTGTAATAATAATGTAAGGAAAGCTTAGTGGAACTGGACGAATTACAGCAAAGGCTTATTCCCTTCTGCCGAGAAAAATATGAAGACCCATCTTTAAACATAGTCGAGTTGTTTAAAATGCCCGGCCATGCAGGCTTCGCCTACGGTTTCACCGTCGAATCCAATGGGCAGTCAGACAAATGGTATCTACGACTGCCGCCGCCGGATGTGAAACTGCAGGGCACGGCCGATGTGCTGCGCCAAGTCGCGGCTCTGCAGGTCATGCCAGAGGAAGTGCCACACTGCGAAGTCAAATGGTCCGGTGAAGATTCCAAGTGGTTTGGGCGACCCTATTTTATTGTTCCTCAACTACGCGGTGATGTGGTGCGACTGGATGGGGCTGGTTGGGTTGCTCAACTGGATCAGTCACAGCGAAATGACATGGCTAGGCAGGCAGTACAGGCACTGGCTGCTATTCACAAGGTGGATTGGAGATCGGCGAGCTACCTGGGTTCGCCAATGGCGTTCGAAGAAGATGTTACTCGCTGGGATAGGTTTATCGAGAAAGTCGCCGATCCCCATCGTCTGGAATTGGTTCCCGAAGTTCGAAAACTACTTTTGAGAAATCTGCCTACAGATGCGCCTGTTGGAATTTTTCATGGAGACTTCCAATGGTCTAATTTATTTTATTCAGAACAAGGGAGCTTGCTCGCGGTAATCGATTGGGAATTGGTTGGGGTGGGCGCAGTTCTGAATGACATTGGCTGGTTTGCTACTTTTAACGATCCTCTGGCCTGGTTCGATTCTCAGAAGCGAGGCTTGTATATGCCGCAGGCTGAGGAATTGATCGAACTCTATATGCAAGCTTATGGCGGCAAGCTGGTAAACACTAATTGGTACCGAGCCTTGGCGGCCTATAAATTCGCAATTATTACTGGCTTTAATCTAATGTTGCACAGGCGTGGCAAGCGCCATGATCCCATGTGGGAAACAAGTAAAGATTCTATGGAAACTTTGCTAAGCAGAGCGCATTCCCTATTGGACTAACGTATTGAAAAGCCATGCCCTGTGCTAGACTGCTGCAACTTTTTAGAGGTCTTGGATTAGGTTCTCTTGTGAGAAAACCTGGGGGAATAGAAGTGATTAATCAACAGCTATCTCGACGTGCTTTCTTGAGATCTGCCGGGAAAGCGGCGCGTACCTCCGGTATCGTACTCAGCCTGCCGATGATTCTGGTTTCCTGCGAACGTTCCAGGCAGGCGCAGCTTAACAACGAAGAATTCGCGGTATTGAGCGAAGAGGAGGCTCAGGAGTTTTATGCCTTCGCTGCTCGAATTATCCCAAGCGATGAGACCCCTGGCGCGAGCGAAGCGGGCGTTATCTATTTCATCGACAATGTACTGGCCGATGACAGAGAGGCCGAGCATGAACTTCTGCGCGTTGGTATGCGAGAGCTACAGGTGGCGACTGCGCTCAATTACGGTGCGTCCTATTTTCATGAATTGGAGGAAATTCAACAGGATCAATTGCTAAGTGAAATCGAGGATACGCAATTCTTCGGTACTATGCGATTTCTCACTATTGCAGGTATGTTTTCTTTACCAGAATACGGTGGTAATCGGGATAAAATTGGCTATGAGTTGATCGGCTTCGAAGACCGCCATGCCTGGCAAGCACCTTACGGTTTCTATGATGCCGATTATGCCGAGAGAGGAGAATAATCATGGCACAAGCAGCAAACTCCTCTCCCAGTTATTCCACTCGCGAGGAAGTAGATTTCGTCATCGTCGGTTCTGGAGCCGCCGGTGGTGTTATGGCTAAAGAGCTATCTGTCGCTGGTTTTTCCGTGGTGATTTTGGAGCAGGGCCCTCATCTGAAAGCAGCCGATTTTAAGCACGACGAATGGGGCTACGACGTAAACAATGATCTCACCTGGAACAGAAGGCATGGACATCCGCAAACTTTTCGCAAGTCTGTAGATGAAGAGGCGACCATTCGGGAACAGGTTTTTGGTTATGCGCATAATGTGGGTGGCAGCAGTGTTCACTTCTCGGGAAACTTCTGGCGCTTTAGGCCCATAGATTTCATGGAGGCCAGCGTTCGCGGTCCCATCGCAGGAACCAATTTTGCTGATTGGCCAATCAGCTATGAAGACCTCGAACCCTACTACACGAAAGTTGATTGGGAAGTCGGCGTCTCAGGTCTACAAGGGCCATGGGATCCGCCTCGATCACGTGGCTACCCCTGTCCTCCTATGCCGGTGAAGTCATCCGACGTGCTGTTGGAGCGAGCGGCGAAACAGTTGGGATATACACCTTATCCGGCTCCGGTGGCCATACTTTCTCAGCCTCATAATGGCCGACCTGGCTGTATTCATTGTGGTTTCTGCAATGGCTACGGTTGTGAGGTTAATGCAAAGTCCTCTTCCATGGCATCGATGATTCCGGTTGCCTTGGCATCAGGCAATTGTGAGCTGCGTACAGAGTGTACGGTGTCCCGTGTAAACACTAACGAGCAAGGACGCGCAAACGAAGTCGTCTACTGGGAAAAAGATGGAACAGAACAGGCGCAGCTGACGAAGGCGGTGGTGCTATGTGCAAATGGAGCCGAGACTCCGCGACTATTGCTGCTATCGGAATCCAGCAGTCATCCTGACGGCCTGGCTAATTCAAGCGGCGTAGTGGGAACCAATCTAATGTTTAACGGCTATTCCACGGTTGCCGGTCTATTTGATGAGCCGGTAAACGCGTATAAGAGTGTTCCCGCGACAAGGGTTATGCATGACTTTTACCAACTGGATCCAGGCCTCGGATTTTACGGCGGCGGCGGAATCGATGCGCGGCATTTTAGTGCCGGACGACCGATGAACATGGCGCTGGCTGGTGGCTTATTCGGCACTGCGCGATGGGGAAGTGAGTACAAGAAAAACCTGCAAAAGGAATTTACTCATACGGCGGCATTCGATGGCCATACGACATCGCTGCCCCTGGCTACCAATACAGTTACATTGGATCCTGATGTTCAGGATAAATGGGGACGTCCGGCCTTGCGCGGCACTTATATGGACCATCCCGATGATATAGCTACCATGAAGTTTTTCTATGAAAAAACCATGGAGCTTATGCAGGTGGCAGGCGCTTCAAAGTCCGTGGGTTTTTATGCGCAGAATGGTCAGGAGGGGAACGTACATCTACTCGGTACCTGCCGCATGGGAGATGACCCCACTACATCAGTTGTCGACAAGTTCAATCGTGCTCACGACGTGCCGAATCTGTTTATGGTGGATGGAAGTAGCCTGGTCACCTCGGGTCGCGGCCAGCCAACCATGACGATTATGGCCTTGGCGTTCCGTGCCGCCGACCATATGATTCAAGCCGCTAGGCGGGGCGAAATATAAGGGCCACTTGGCCAATTTAACGCCCAGACGTCAAAAATCTTATAATTAACTAAAGGCTCAGAAATGAGAAAACTGGCAATCCTTACTTTTCAATCACTGGATGGAGTCATGCAGGCACCAAGTGTACCTGGTGAAGATTCTTCCGGCGGGTTTACCAATGGCGGTTGGGCAAGGGATTGCTGGGAAGAGGTTATGGCTCAAGTTCAACGAGAAGCGATGGACCAGCCCTATGATCTTCTTCTTGGACGTAAAACCTACGATAGTTTTGCATCGAGCTTCTCTAATTCGGAGCCCGAAAATCCGGTTGCGGCTAGGCTTAACGCTGCCAAAAAATACGTTGTCTGTTCATCGGAGCGTGAATTGGAATGGCAAAATTCGGAAATAATCTGCGGAGATATTCCACAGCAAATAGCTAAACTTAAGCAGCAGGGTGGACCAATACTGCAAGTGCACGGTAGTTGGAAATTAATTCAAACTCTGCTCATGCACAAATTAATCGACGAGTTCAGGCTTTGGACATTTCCAGTGATTATAGGGAGTGGTAAACGCGTTTTTGAGACTGGCGCCGTGCTAGAAAGTCTGAAGCTAATAAAAAACGAGACCAATCCCTCAGGGGCGACTATGAGTTTCTATACCTCTATTGCCTCGGCAACTGCCTAAAGAATAAATTGCTGAGAGAGATAAGCGGCGACCGCTACTATTGGTCGGCTTTGCTCTTAATACTCGCATAGACCTCAGAGCTACCGCCCTTCTTCATCAGAATAACGTCATAGGCGTTGAAGCGGTCACCGATTTCCATGCCGGGGCTGCCCATTGGCATGCCGGGGACCGCTAAACCCAGTGCGCCTTGCGGAGGTGCCGCCAGAAACTGGCTGATATATTTAGCAGGAATATGTCCTTCGAATAAATAGCCTTCCTTGGTCACAGCCGTGTGGCAGGACTGCCATTTTGGAAGAATACCCAGTTCTTCCTTAACGGCGTACAGATCTTTCGGGTGGAATATGGTGGATTCAAATCCGTGGTCGTCAGCGTGGGCAATCCAGCCAACACAGCAACCACAAGTTTCTTCTTTGTAGACATTCAGAGTGATGTCATCCAGTGACTGTGCTGCCGAGCGCGCAGAATATGCAGCCATCACACAAAATAGGAAGGCTAGTAATGCCGCGGTGGATGGTTGGCGATAGCTGGTATTCATTGTCGACTCCTCGTTCCGTAACCATTGTCAATTTCTTTCTTTTCAGCAGTGGGACTCTTTTCGCGAAATCGGCCGCCAGCTGAGCAAGCAATCGATTTGTAAACACGCTGAAATGTGGTCTTAAGGTATCACAACAGACAGCTGTCTCGCCACATTCTCCAGATTTGTGAACTGGGTATCCTTTTCCTGGGCTCTCTAACCAAATGGTAATGTGCAATTTCCGCTTAGCTGGAGTCCAATTACCTAGAGACATTGGCGGAGAAAAGATTTTGGTTGAATCCATAAGACGAGAAAGGCCTAGCCGGCTCTTGATGCTTTACAGTGTGCTGGTATCGGGTATCAGCTGTCTCCTGTACTGCCTCTCGATTGCATTATTTGTAAATCCGGATATGGATGAATATGCATTGATAATTGCGGCACCTTTTCTAGGCTTTATCTTTTTGAATTTGCTGGCTGTGTATTATCTCGCCAAACCTTTGGATTTTTTACAAGGCCTCAAACGTGACTCTGTACCTCTGAATGACGAGATGAAGGCTCTGCTCAATTCACAACATTATTCTCTGGTTTATGGATTGTACCCCCTGATCATAGTGAGCACCGTCATTATTCATATGCTTACCATGCGGATTGAAGATGGCAGCATGGATTTTCTTGCGGATCCCGATAGCTGGAGTCTATTGATCAATAGAGGGTCACTATTCCTGTTAGTGGTAATCATTCAGGGAAATCTATTCGACAAAACTATTAGTCATCTTAGAAACGGCTTCTCTATTCGTTATGGGGTAGCCGCTAACACTATAGGATTGTTCAAGCGGCTCTCCTGGATGTTGGTAAGCTTGATTCTATTTCTGGGAAGCTCCATTCCCATTTTCTCTACCATGCGATTTGATAGGCTAATTGATGAGTCGCTACCATCCATGAGTATCAACGTCGCCGATGATAAGAATTTGGCACGGGATATTCCGCTGATGATCTCGCAATTAGAGTTAGAGCGCGCACAATTTCTTCGGGCAGGAGATGACTTTACTAACACTCTCAGTTTTCTTAAAAATCAATTAGCAGCAGATGACTATTCCGAGGACCTACTGGATTCGATCGAGGATAATGTGGCTGCACTTTACGAGAACCTGCCTCTGATGCGCGCGTTCGAAGAGGGAATGGATACGCAGAACACGGTGAGCTACGCCTTTATTGCCCTCACCATGCTAGCGGGGCTAATAATGAGCTTCATCTTTTCTCAGGCCTTCAGTTTGCAGATGCGCCTGATACGGCAGAAGATCGAGGAAATGCTGTCAGATAACCGGTCAGTTTCTGGTAGATTAAATATCACCAGTCTAGACGAGACAGCTCTGCTCGCTGTGGATTTTAATCGCATTCTCGACTACAACGAACAGGTAAACGAGGAATTACTGCGAGCTGACAAGGTGAAGGATGCGTTTCTTGCTAACGTGACTCATGAACTAAAGACTCCGCTGCATGGAATAATCGGTATTAGTGAGTCTCTTGTCGATGGTGTTGCCGGCATCCTGCCAAAACTCGCCAAGAAAAACCTGCAATTAATAAATCTAAGTGGTCGCAGACTGACTAGTCTCGTTAATGATATTTTGGATTTCTCCAAGTTGCGTGAACACGATATCGCTCTGATTCTTAAGCCAGTAGACCTCAGAACACTTAGCGATGTAGTGCTTGAACTATCTCGTCCTCTGTTAGGCAATAAGCATGTGCAGCTGGTCAATAATGTTCCTCCCGACTTGCCAGCGGCGGAGGGGGATGAAAACCGCCTACAGCAGGTGCTGTTCAATCTATTGGGCAATGCCATTAAATTTACCAGCGAAGGTGAGATAGCCATAACTGCGGAAAATCATGGCGGCAAGATTGAGATAGCGGTGACCGACACCGGTATCGGTATCCCCTACGATAAACAAGAGCTCATATTCCAATCATTTGAACAAGCCGACAGCTCTATCTCTCGCGAGTACGGAGGAACGGGTCTGGGACTCAGCATCTCGCGAAATCTGATTGAACTCCATGGTGGTTTTTTACGGGTAGAGAGCGAGCCAGGATTTGGTTCTCGATTTTCATTTGCCCTGCCTTGCGCCGAGGGAATAGCTGAAACACAGCTTATTGATGATGAGCCGGTAGCCAAATACAGGGCTGAGTCCGGTTGTGGGAAAAGCCTGGAACTATTAGCTAATTCTGCAAATAGCGAAGATGAGGTAGAGCTAGAGTGCCTGCCGGGCAAAAATACGGGCAATGGCTACACGATTCTGATTGTCGATGATGAGCCTGTTAATTTGACCATTCTTAATAATCATCTGAGTCTGAATGATTATAGGGTTATTACCGCCAGTGATGGGGAAGAAGCCTTGCAGTTGTTTAGACAGGAGAAGCCGGACCTGATTCTGCTAGACATAATGATGCCCAGAATGAGCGGCTATGAAGTATGTCGCAAGATTCGTGAGCAAGTACCGATCAACCGCCTGCCAATAATTATGTTGACGGCGAAAGATCAGGCGCAAGATTTAGCAGAAGGGTTTTCGTCTGGGGCAAACGATTACATTAGTAAACCTTTTACCAAGAAAGAATTGCTGTCTCGACTTCGAACTCATTTGGAACTCAGCAAGATCAATAAAGTGTATTCAGATTTTGTGCCCTCGGAATATTTAAAATTTCTGGGCCACGAGAGCATCCTGGATGTTCAGCTTGGCGACAATATTAACCGCGAGATGACCATAATGTTTGCCGACATTCGATCCTATACCAGTATGTCCGAAAGCATGTCGCCACAGGAGAATTTCGATTTCATTAATGAGTATTTGGCGGTAATGGGACCCTGCATAAAGAATAACAATGGCTTCGTGAATCATTTTCTGGGCGATGGCTTGATGGCCTTGTTTCCAGAGTGTGCAGAAGATGCAGTCACTGCCTCCATTGAAATGTCTCAGGCATTGGCGGACTTCAACGCAGCGAGAATGAAGCGGCACAAAGAAGAGATAAAGATTGGAATCGGCCTGCATTTTGGTAAGGTAATTTTTGGAATTATCGGAGACGTATTTAGAAAGAGCGGTAACGTTATCTCAGATGATGTGAATATATCTGCAAGGCTTGAGGGACTGAATAAATGTTATGGCTCTTCTATTATCGTAAGCCAGTCTGTTTTGGATAATTTGCAGCCAACCAGTACCTTGCCCGCAACCCGATATTTGGGACAGGTGGTGGTAAAGGGTAGGAAGAATGAGGTGTCCATCTATGAGCTTCTCGAAGTGGAGGATGCCAGCAATCGGCAGCTAAAGCTGAACACACAAAAAGACTTCGAGCAGGCCTTACAGCAGTATTTTAGCCGAGAGTTTGGCGCAGCGGCTGATCTGTTTAGGCGAGTTCTGAATGCCAATGAACGGGACGGTGCCGCAGAGATATACCTGAAGCACTCCGTCAACAATTTATTGACGCAGCCTGCCGATGATTGGAACGGAGCCATGGTGGTTGCGGAAAAATAGTAAGTTAAAGAACAAAATTGCTTCTCTTGATAAACCTCTCTATGCTGCGAGCATGACCGCAGAATTCTCAAGTCCCGCTACAGTACCTACTGCTAGAAAAGCCAGAATTCAATCACTCGATGTGCTCAGAGGATTCGCCCTTTGCGGTATTCTACTGATGAATATCCTGGTATTTGCATTTCCCTTCGCCACCTATACCGATCCGAATATTGATGGCGCCACGGAAGGTTTGAATTTCACCGTCTTCGCGTCCATGGATGTTTTGGTGGAGGGCAGCATGCGCGCCATATTCTCCATGCTATTTGGTGCGGGTATGCTGATATTTCTCTCGAAGCCGGATGCCGATGCGGATCATCTAAGAAAGCTTTTTTACCGACGTACGCTGTTACTAATTGTGTTTGGCTTGGTAAATGCCTACATCTTTGTCTGGGCGGGAGACATTCTGTACACCTACGGTGTTGCGGGTTTGCTGTTGTATTTCTTTCGCGATTTCTCGGCTGCCAGATTGGCAAAATACAGTGCAGCGATATTTTTGTTATTAGGATTGCTGCATATTTCTCTGCATATGGATGCCAGGAGTGTGCGTGCTGCCACAGCCGCTGTAGAGTCATTGCCGGCGGGAACCGTCTTGACCGAAGAACAGGAACAGCTGTTGGAAGATTGGGAAGTTTTTTTACAGGATCAATTTGCATCGCCCGCACAGATTCAACAGGAATACGAAACAAAGAAATTAGGCTACATAGAGAATATCAAGTTTGTTGCTCCCATTAATTTGCTGCTGCAGACGGTAGTGCTGTTATTCAATTCGCTTTGGGATGTGTTGGGGATGATGCTATTGGGCATGGCCTTCTTCAAATGGGGTCTGCTGGATGCGTCAAGAAGTTTGCGCGTTTATTGGCTGCTGGCGATTGCTGGCATAGGCTTAGGCATTCCGTTGAACTATGTTGAGACTGTTGCCTACATCAACAGTGGTTATCAAATCTACTGGGCTGGCGGATTTAGACCAAGCTACGACATCGGGCGTCTTTCTCTTGCTGTCGGCTATATTGCTGTGATCATGCTCGTTTGTAAACTGGCGCTACTACCCTGGCTGCGATCCGCAATGGCAGCAGTAGGGCAATTAGCCCTGACCAACTATCTGTCCCAGTCTGTTATTTGTAATTTCATTTTCATGGGTTTTGGTCTCGGCCTGTTTGGAGAGTTGCAACGTTATCAGGCCTATCTGGTGGTATTGGCAGTATGGGTTTTCCAGATCATTTTTAGTCTCCTGTGGCTGCGCTTTTTCCGTTTTGGCCCTGCCGAATGGCTGTGGCGAAGCCTGACCTATAAAAACAGTCAGCCCTTGCGAATAGCTGCTGCAACGAGCTGATCCTGCGCCTGCTTATGACTTCGCCTTGGTTGTTTTAGAAGCAGCAATCACGTACCATTCACGCCGACTTGATTGCCGCAGACGCACATTTATTCGGCGTAATTTTTCATTCCCCAGTCGCATCAAGGCTATTTTTTGTTTCATGCCGCAGCCGTTTTTGCCAATAGCAGCGACTCCTGGGCCAGTAGTGAAAATCATGTTGTTGGACCGTCTACATTTTAATAAAGACACGATGATAGAGCTGATGAGAATCGCAATCCCGATGATTGTTTCTCAGGGCGCTTTTGCGGTGATGATATTCACCGATCGCTACTTCATGTCACAAATCGACCCAATACACATGGCGGCGGCGCTAGGCGGTGGCGTGGCCGCCTTCTTCTCCTTCTGTTTCTTCTCTGGGCTGTTCTCTTACGCCAATGCCCTTTCGGCGCAATATCTGGGCGCCGGGGAAATAGAGAAGTGTCCCAAGGTAGTCACTCAAGGGATCATCATGGTGCTCATGAGCGTGCCCATCTTGATTGTTATTACTCTGCTTGTGGCAGGAATATTCGAAGGTATGGATCATGACCCGATACAGGTGGAGTTGGAGAAGAGTTACTATCAAATCTTGATGTTGGGAGTTGTGCTGACTCTGTCCAAGATTTGTATTTCTTCCTATTTCGCCGGTATCGCCCGCACCAAACTTGTCATGATCTGTGATGTCTGTGGGCTAATACTCAATGTGCCGCTGTGTTACGCCATGGTGTTTGGAAAGTTCGGCTTTCCTGAGTTGGGTATTATCGGCGCGGGTGTGTCCACACTAATTTCTACCTTGTTTGCTTTGTTACTTTTTATCTTTTGTTATTTTCGCAAGGAGCATCGCGAAAGATTTAGAGTAATGGAATCCTTTAAGCTTGATAGCGGCATACTTAAACGCTTTGTGCGGCTTGGCTTTCCATCGGGGTTGGAGTTATTTCTGAACGTCGCGGCATTCAATCTGTTTTTGTTGATGTTTCAGGGTTACGGCATCGTCGAAGGAGCATCCGCTGCGATCGTGTTCAACTGGGATATTCTCTCATTCGTGCCCATGGTGGGACTGAATATCGGTTTGATCAGCATGATCGGTCGCTTCGTCGGTGCGCAGGATATGGAGCGTGCCAATGAGGCTATCGCCGCTGGTTTTATATTGGGTCTGTCCTATTCTGCCGCGCTGGCCTTCATCTATATTACATTCCGTTTTGCACTGGTTGAGGTATTCGCGCCGCCTGCAGGTGATTTCAGTGAGATAGTTGAACTTGCAGGATTTATGATGGTTGGGCTCTCAAGCTATGCCATGGCGGACGCGATAATTCAGGTCTGCGGGGGTGTGCTTCGCGGCGCCGGCGATACCCGTTGGATAATGTACACCTCGGTTACCCTGCACTGGATCATGTTGGTGGCTCAGTATCTGATTATTCGTGTTTTCGAATGGGGGCCGAAGGCCTCCTGGCTAGCCTTTGTGGTGATGATATTGGCCATCGCGGTTGTATTCGTCGGAAGGTTGCGGAGCGGCCGTTGGCGTGATGAGGAAGCCTTGCGTTTAGTCATGGCGGAATAGATTTGGTCTTACCCTTTTCTTCGGAAATCTACTTGTTTTGAACTACTATTTTCGGCTGTACGGCATAGAAACCTTTGAATTTCGAACGCTGAGCCAAGGGCTGGGCTGTAGTTTGCGAACAATCAGGACCGAAGGTCCGTGAGCTAACAACAGCCCAGTTTCTGGCGGCTTGAAGGGATAGGACGCCGCATCGCCCGCTGTCATAGAGATGCTCCCCGTTCACGGGCCTATGGCCCTGATTGTTCCCAGGAAACGTCTCTATGACAGCGGGCTTAGCCCAGCGTTGAATTCAAGATAAAACCAAAGCGCCATTTTCAGAATTTTGTAGGGATATTTCAGGGTCTGATCCTTAACAATTCTCGGCTTGCAGCATCTTCTGTGAGCAGGTAGCCTTCAGAGTACCCATTATTCAGGCTCCCCAGAGAGTTATCTATGAAAAAAATCATACTCACGGCTGTGCTCCTGCTCGGCACAGCGTTAGCATCCGTCAGCCAGGTTTACTCACAGTCCGGTGGTTATCCGGAATCTCTGCTAAATACCAAACGTGTGTTCTCCCGCGGACTCGCCAACGCCATCGGACAACCCTTTCGTGGTGTGGCGACTTCAGATGGTGTAATCAGCGGCTTGTTTCCGCTTAAATCTACCGGGGTCTCCACCGCCGCAATCGTCTCTGCCGCCTCCGAGTTTCTTGTCACTTTAGACGACGCCGAATTGAGCCGAACTCAATACGCTGTCGATGATCCCGAGTGGCGCAATTGGTCCAACGTCGATGTGGGAATTTTTTCTCGTCACGGTGTGTCTCTGGAAGAGATGTCCGAGGTACAGAAAACCGCCGCCTGGAATTTGCTGCGTGCTTCCCTGAGTGCGGATGGTATAGCGCAGACTCAAAGTATTATGAGAACCGAGCAAGCCTTGTTGGAAATTAATGCAGAGCCAATTCGCTACGGTGAAGAAAAATACTACTTCACGGTTATGGGAATTCCATCGAGTACCGAGCCCTGGGGTTGGCAATTGGATGGCCATCACCTGGTAATAAACTTCTTCGTGCTCGGTGATCAGGTAGTCATGACGCCAGCATTCTGGGGTGGTGAACCAGTACTTACCACCAGCGGTAAATATGCTGGTAATGTCATAATGCAAGAAGAGCAGGACCAGGGCTTGGCGTTCATGCAGTCCCTCAATACTAAGCAGCGTTCTGCAGCCACACTCGATCCCAATAAGACGCGCAATAATCAATTGGCAGCAGCCAACGAAGACAATCTAACTTTAGATTACGCGGGTCTAGTGGGCAGCGAATTGAACAGCGCACAGAAGTCGCAGCTGCTTAATCTTGTTCGCGTCTACATCGCCAATTTACGTGAAGCGCACGCGACAGTGACCATGGATGAAGTTGGTCAGCATATTAATGACACCTATTTCTCCTGGATCGGAAATGCCGAAGATGATTCTGTGTTCTACTACCGTATTCACAGTCCGGTAATCTTGATTGAGTTTGATCATCAGAACCCGGTGGGCACAACACAGGTAAATACACCGGGAACACCTACACGAGATCATATTCATACCGTCGTTAGAACACCGAATGGCAATGACTATGGGAAAGATTTGCTAGCTCAACATTTGGCAGCGCATCCACATTAAAAATGCATAGCATGGAGATTGGTCATCATGGCTGTAGACTCTAAACCTGTATCACGAGTAATTGCGCGAACACTTGCGAGCATGACTCTGCTGCTGCTTCCCTTAAGCTTGCTGCAGGCTCAGTCCCCTAACGCCTTCGGTGTTCCCTCCGAGAAAGTGAGCAATCCGGCGGCAAACATCGTCGCGGCGCCAGGTTCGCGGGGGCAAGGCTGGCTGGGCCAGGGTCGTTCTGAAGTGATTGCGAGACATGGCATGGTGGCAACCAGTGATCCCCTTGCTGCCCAGGCAGGTTTGGAGATTCTGAAAAACGGCGGCAATGCGATCGATGCAGCGGTAGCCGCAGCCGCCGTTTTAGACGTAACCTCACAGAATGATACGGGCATTGCAGGAGATCTGTTTGCCCTGGTGTGGAGTGCACAGGATAAGAAATTGTACGCGCTAAATTCTGCGGGCTGGGCACCGGCTGGCTGGAGGCCTGAATACTTCAAAGAAACATTGGGTGTGGAGAGAGTACCGGGAACAGGTGTCAATGCGGCAACTGTTCCGGGTGCGATATCTGGGTACGACGCGTTATTGAATCGCTTCGGTACTATGGGGTTTCAGGAAACTTTCGCTAGAGCGGCGCAAATAGCGGAGGAGGGCTGGGGGCAAGCAGAGCGGCGTCACTCAGATTTGAGTTCTGTTCAGGAAAAATTGTTAGGAGATGCGGACTCAAGGGAAGTGTTTCTCCATGACGGTGAGGTGCCTGCGCTTTATAGCATAATTAGCAATCCGCAATTGGCGAATGCGCTACGGCTAATTCAGGAACAGGGTAGAGATGCATTTTATAAAGGTCCGATTGCCGATGCGATTGTAGCGAAGATGCGGGTCGACGGCGGGGTGATGACTCACGCAGACCTGGCAGAGTTTGAGTCGGAATGGGTTGAGCCGATCACCACCAATTATCATGGCTATGATGTTTTTCAGTTGCCACCTCCCGGACAGGGCTTCGCCACTTTGGAAATGTTAAATATTCTGGAGGTGTGCGCGCCGGTTCACGACATTAATTTGTCAGCCCTGGGGCCATCAAACCCGGACTACTGGCACTTTCTGGTTGAGGCGAAAAAACTAGCCTATTCTGATTTGCAGGCTTACAACGGCGACCCTCTGTTTTCCGATATACCGGTGGATAAACTGCTATCTAAATCCTATGCCGCCACACTTTGTGATCGCATCGATATGGAGGTCGCCGCCGAACCTTCAGTGAAGGGCGGGCTCGATGGTGGCACGATTTACCTTACTACCGCAGACCGGTGGGGAAACATGGTGTCGTTTATTCACAGTATTTTTTCAGTGTATGGCAGCGGCGCTACCGTTCCTCCCTACGGGATGATCTTGCACAATAGGGGTGTGGCTTTCTCTCTCGATGAAAATCATCCAAATGTAGTTGCGCCACGTAAGCGTCCATTCCACTCCATCATTGCCGGCTTTGTTATGCAGAACGATGAGCCGCTAATGACATTTGGTAATATGGGTGGCTCGGTACAACCGGAAACCCATGTGCAACATATGGTAAACGTTATAGACAATGGCATGAATGTGCAGATGACCACAGATGCCGCTAGATTTACCCATGGACAGAACAACAATGTGCTTTCACTGGAAGATAATCTTTATAGCCTGGTGGGGCGTTCCCTGCAGGCGAAGGGGCACGATGTACGATCTGTGAACGGTGGCAGGGTTGGAGGCTATCAGGGAATTTTGTTCAGCAAGGACCCATCATTGCCAGAGCCGATATTTGGTCAGCGCAGTATAGATGAAGACCATCCTGTGAATGGTGTGTACAGAGCAGGATCGGATCATCGCAAGGATGGTCAGGCTGTGGGCTGGTAGCGATTTAACGCTGATTGACTAGAATGTCAGGTGTCGCTGTAGCCTGACTGCAAATTATTTGACGATGATTCATCTCAGCTGCTGTGGCCGTGCCGCAATGAAGTAGCCGAGTATGGCCTTAATGGTCATCACTAATATTTTCTCCAAGGGATAATTGACATGATCAAACTATTCGCGAAGTTGCTTGGTGTTTGTTGTTTGCTATTTTCCTCGTTTGTTTTGGCTCAGCGAGGCACGCCGTCTCCGCTCCCTGAAGGTCCAGGCAAGGAGTTGGTTCAAAACCTGTGCTCCACCTGCCACAGCACGGCAACCATAAGCCGAGCGGCAGGTTTTAGTTCGATGCAACAGTGGCGCCATTTGTTTTCTACCATGATTGAACTACCCGACGCGCAGGCGAACACTATCGCTAATTATCTGGCTGAAAACTATCCGGAAGATGAATCTCGGCGACCCAATTTAATCGCCGGAGACGTCAATATCGAGATTACAGAATGGACTGTGCCTACTCTGGGCCAACGATCCCGAGACCCCATTGAGGCGCCGGATGGGTCGATATGGTGGACTGGCATGTGGGCGAGTCTGACTGGAAGGCTGGATCCGGAAACCGGTGTCATGGAAGAATATCGCCTGCCGCCAACATCACGGCCGCACACCATTGTACCCGATGAAGAGGGTAATATCTGGTACACCGGTAACAGCAACGCCACCATCGGTAAGCTGGACCCAAAAACAGGTCTGGTTACCGAGTTCAAAACCGAAGCGCGAGATCCTCACTCGGCAAGCTTCCATCCTAATGGCAATCTGTATTTCACCGCTCAGGGTGCAGCTGTTCTGGGCAGACTGAACCCGCTCACCGGCGACTTGAAAGAAATCGACACTGAACCGCGCCCCTACGGTATTCAGGTAGGCCCGGATGGCACGGTCTGGGTAGCCTATAATGGCACCAACAAGATCGGCGCCATGCATCCGGACAGCATGGAGGTGAAGTACTATGAGGTTCCGGATACACGAACCCGTGTGCGCCGTTTGGGTTTGGACAGCCAAGGCATGGTGTGGTTCGTCAATTCAACCATGGGCAAGATAGGGCGTCTCGACCCTGAAACTGGCCAGATTAAGCAGTGGGATTCGCCCAGCGGACCAAACTCGCATCCCTATGCCTTGGCCGTCATAGATGATGTTATATGGTATAACGAATCGGGTATGCGTCCCGATGCCTTGGTGCGCTTTAATCCAAAGAGCGAGTCTTTTCAGAGTTGGGCAATACCGTCCGGTGCTGGCATTATAAGAAATGTCTGGGTTACAGAGGCGGGCAACTTGCTGATTCATCAGAGTAGCTCCAATCAAGTAGGTTTAGTGACAATTGACTGATAGCCAATGCAAAAACTAGCCAGAAAAATTAGATTTCAATATTGCCGTGACGGGAATAAATGCCTGACAGCAGCGCTGGTACTGTTGCTTGCATCTTGCATAAGCCCGAATATTGCCAATTGGCCAGAATCGGTTCCGAGTCAACACTACTTCATCGAAGCCTATTTAGCCGATGAGGAAAACCAGGAACGACAATCCCAAACTGAGTATTTAGGATGGACGCTGAGTTTTTATCGGGGAAATCTGGCCTATCAATCCGGTTGGCAGGACATTCAAAGTTATGTGCTTGAAGCGCCAACGCCAGAACTAAGCCAGCAACTGCAAGGCCTGCTAAGCGATCTCGGGGTGGCTATTGGCAGCGAGTGGGCCAAGCACAATGATATACGTCTAATCGATACGCGTATGTTATCCCTTTGGGGCTCAACCATTCAGCTAGCTCAGGATTTCCATATGCAGAAGCAATCCATTGAAGTAATAGCCGAAGATGTTGAGCAGATACTAGTAGGTGGCCTGAAAAAAGACGACGTCCTGGAATCCCGTTATGCTGAGAAATTAGGTTTTGAAATGTTTGGAGATTTTTAACTACCAATCAACATAGAAAGTTCAAATTAAAAAATAGTTAGCCATAGGTTGCTGAAAATGAAGCGCAGAGAATTTTTAAATCGATCCATGACTGTTTCCCTTGCCGCTGGAAGCTCGATGCTACTACCGCTGAGATTGTTGGCTAGTGAGTTGCCAGCAGATATTACAGACCTTTCTGCTTCCCAATTGTCAGCGGCTATTCGAGAGCGACAAGTCAGTTGCGCCGAAGTCATGCAGGCGTATTTGCAGCGAATTAATCGCTACAACCCGGTTTACAACGCCATCGTAAATTTAGCCCCAGAAGATGATTTGCTGAGTCAGGCGGCTCTCGCCGATGGGGCTCTGGATAAGGATGAATACTGGGGTTGGATGCACGGTATGCCTCATGCGGTTAAAGATCTCACCAATGTCGAAGGAATGATTACCACTAGTGGCTCACGTATTTTTGCCAATCGTGTGGCAACCAGTGACAGCTCCCTAGTGGCCAATATTAGAAAGCAGGGTGCCATCTTTATTGGCAAGACCAACACACCGGAATTTGGGCTAGGGTCGCAGTCTTATAATGAAGTGTTCGGGGCTACCGGAAGTGCCTGCAATCCTGCGCTTACCGCAGGCGGCAGCAGCGGCGGGGCGGCCAGCGGTCTAGGTACAAGAATGCTGCCGGTGGCCGATGGCAGCGACATGATGGGTTCCTTGCGAAACCCGGCTGCCTTTAATAATGTCATAGGCTTTAGGCCCACCAAGGGTCGTGTCGCAGGTGGCGATCCATTCTATCAGCGTCTTTCCACCTCCGGGCCCATGGGGAGAAACACGGAAGATACGATTCGTCTGTTACATAGTATCGCCGGGCCGGTGCCGGATCAGCCTCACTCTTTGCAAGACCGGCTACCGGCAGCGGAACAATTTGCAGCGCTTGATCTGCGAGACATCAAGATAGGCTGGATGGGTGATTTCGAAAACTATCTGGCGACAGAAGAAGGAGTGTTAGACCTCTGTGCAGCAAGTCTGCGCACATTGGAGGCGGAAGGTGCCGGTGTAGAATTCTGCATGCCCAATTTCGATATGGCTGAACTATGGCGAACCTGGGTAGACCTTAGGCACTGGTCACGCATAGGCGCGCAAACCATGTATAACGATCCCGCTCAACGGGCACTACTGAAGCCGGAGTATATCTGGGAAATTGAACAGTCCTTCGAGCTAAGCGCCAAGCAGGTTTATCAGGCCGGTCAGGCACGTGGTAGATGGTATAGAGAAGTTGTTCGACTTTTAGAGCAATATGATTTTCTGGCTCTACCTTCGGCACAGGTATTTCCCTTCCCTAAAGAAATTCATTGGCCCAGCGAGATAGCTGGCAGAAAAATGGATACCTACCACCGCTGGATGGAAGTCGTTATAGGCGGCAGCCTGGCCGGCAATCCGGTTGTGAATGTGCCTGCCGGATTTGATGCTCAGGGTAGACCCATGGGGATGCAAATCATGGGCCGCTTCGGCGAAGACAAAAAAGTGCTGGAGTTTGCCATGGCTTACGAGAAAGTTACGGATCATCTGCAGCAACGACCCCGGCTGGTAGAAAGGGCCTGACAGTGAAAGTGTAAGTTCTTTGACAGGGAGCCTGTTTTTACTGCATGAACCCAAATTAATTCTCCTTTGCCGGCGATCCCACATATCTTCTTTCTGTTTAGCTGTGTAATTGATTCGAGTTCTATATGGCATAATAAACACCCCATCCTTAATCTAAAGTGTTGCAACGACCAGTTGAGATCACCGCCAATTGTCGATGTTCGGGACACAGATCCAGAGGCAGGACTATTCGGCGCACGATTTCTCGATTTTGATCCAGCACTAATTCCGGTAGTTTCTCCAGTAGATTATGTGAGTGATGATGATCCTCCGGCCCTTCTTATTCATGGCACACGCGATGGGCTGTAAATTTCGAGCAGAACAGCTTAAGGATGCAGTCCCTATTAGAAGATGAAGGGGTTGAAAACAGACTATTAGCTGTTGACGCGGATCATGAGATATTTCCCGAACCCGTATTGAGTGAAGCTCATGCAGCGATTCTCGATTGGTATGATCGGTATCTTTGACTTACAAAGGCAGAAATAAATAGAGCTTGATACTGATAGCGCGCTACCAAGATAGAAATGCAGCTACTTCAGTGCGATACTAACAGCATCAAAATATGCACTCTCCGTCCACTTCTTATTATTATGGGCTGAAACCAAATTGCATTTAAATCCTGTTCTTGCATTTCGTAAATTTCGCCGAGAGAAGCTCTATACGGTGGTAAACATCCTAGGTCTAACCCTGGGTATCAGTTGCTGCCTAATTCTGGGGCTCTATGTACATAACGAGTTTAGCTATGACAAGCATCACAGCAATCACCAGCGTATATATCGTGTTGTTAACGAATTCGTAATCCAGGGAAGGGGCGAAGCCATGGCGCTGTCATCACGAGCGCTTGGGCCCTTGTTACAAAGAGATTACCCGAAATCGGTCGAAACCTATACCCGCTTCCGAGCGCTTACCTTAGATGAACGACCCACGTTCCGGCACGGCTCTACCGCCTTTAGTTGGGACGATGTATTCATCACCGATCCCAATGTATTCGATGTGTTCAGTCACAATGTAATCTATGGTGATCCGCACAGCGCATTGCAGGACTCCTCGTCGATTGCCATTAGTGAATCTTTTTCGCGCGCCTATTTTGGCGACATCAATCCAGTGGGCGAAATTCTCTCGGCAGGAGAGGACGACTATCAGGTTAGTTTGGTTTTTGGGGATCTTCCCACTAACTCCCACCTGAAATATGACGCGCTTCTTTCCATTAACCAAATGAACTCCCTGCCTGAAGATGAGGCTACCCTGAACCGACGATTGACTGATGCTAGCCTATATACTTACTTCCTGATGAGTGAGGGCTTCGACGGCAAACAATTTGGACCAATGCTTGAGAGGCTGGGCGAGGAGCGGTTAGCACCCGTCTTTGCTCAAATGGGATTGCAAGACCTCTCCATTCGATTCTGGGCCCAGAACCTTGCGGATATTCATCTGCAATCTACGGTTGATGTGGATGAGCCTACCGGAAATATCGTATATCCCATAGGCTTCGCCGCTATCGCTATGCTCATTTTAGTCACTGCGTGCATTAACTACATGAATCTTTCCACCGCCAGATTCATGCAGCGTGCTCAGGAAGTTGGCATACGTAAAGTAATGGGCGCCAATAGAAACCAACTGATCTTGCAGTTTCTTGGCGAAGCGGTTCAGTTCGTTTTGATTGCGCTGATAATTTCTTTGATTCTGGTGAATTTTCTTCTGCATTTATCAATTAGCGAAACTGTGGTTGGTCAGCCTCTCAATGCCGATATATTGTTTCGGCCAACTGTTTTGCTATCAGTTTTTAGCATCTCTCTCCTGGTTGCTCTGTTCTCAGGTCTCTATCCAGCCTGGTATCTCTCTTCGGTGTCACCCGCCACTGCATTCGCTACTCAACGCGAGCGAGGCAAGAGTGCTACTGGCGTCCTTCGATACCTGTTAGTACTCTCTCAGTTTACGGTTTCCATAAGCATTATCGCCACCGTGCTCCTGATGGTGAACCAGATGCAATACCTGGCTAGCCTGCGTATCGGTTTCGAAAAGGAAAATAAGCTACTGGTGAAATTGCAGGGGGCAGACCTGATCGAAAATTATCCCGCCTTGCGCAACGAGTTATTAAGCAATCCCAATATCTTGAATGTATCCATTGCTCAGGATGTTCCAGGCGACCGGCTCGGCGCCTATGGGCTGAACGTCGAAAATGAAAATGGTGAGCTAGAGATTCAAATGATGATAGTCATGCGGGTCGGTGCTGAATTTACCGATACTATGGGCATGCCTCTATCGCAGGGACGAAGTCTCTCGGTGGACCAGTTAACCGATTCAGACGGCGATATCGTAGTGAACCAGGCACTAGTTGAAAGGATGGGCTGGACTCAGCCAATCGGCAAGCAGATTCAGGGTTTTATTGATGGAACCGTGGTGGGTGTGATTGAAGATTTTAATTTTGCATCCTTACACCAGGAAGTCGATCAGCAGATCCTGGTCGGCCTAAGCGATGATTTTTCAGCAATGGCTGCTGGTGAACGCTCTCGAGTATCGAGAAAGCTGATTCTCAATATAAGGGCTGGCGAAAGAGAACAGGTTATAAACAATGTGGCCGATGTCATGGCGCGCTTCGATCCCAATCAGCCCTTTGAGTTTACCTTGTTGGATAACCAGCTTGAACAGATGTACCGCTCCGAGGAGAAAGCTATCCTCCTGGTAAGCTTGTTTTCCGCCGTCTGTGTATTTATTAGCTGCCTTGGGCTATTCGGTCTGGCTTCTTTTACCACCGAACAGCGGACCAAGGAAATTGGCATCCGCAAGATTCTAGGTGCCTCAGCCGTTCAATTATTCTGGTTGCTGATCAAGAATATCCTGATAGTGACAGCGATAGCCTCAGCCCTGGCACCCATAGGCACAATACCGGTGGTGAGCCGATGGTTGGAAAACTTTGCCTATAGGGCAGCTCTTGACCCGTTTAGCTTACCCATAGCGACATTGGTAGTATTCATAATTGCTCTTGCTACTGTTTCCATGCAGCTGGTACGAACTGTACGGGCTAACCCGGTTATCGCGTTAAGGTATGAGTGATATTGCTTTACCCACCTCGACTTATGGCGGAATTGGGACAAATTTAACTATCGGGAATTATTAGGGTCAGATTGAACCTCCCCCAGTGTAACGGATACTTTAAATCAGCGACAATGTCGCTTAAGGAGTATCCCAATGACCAAGAACAGAAGACCTTATAAGACCTATACGAAGGAGTTCAAACTCGAAGCAATACAGATGATGCGAGAGT